>NZ_RQZF01000016.1 GCF_003858455.1 Schaalia canis
GTCATGGTGTGCAATACCTTGATGGTGGTCGCAGGATCATTCTTGGGCTTTTAGATAATCCGCAGAGTATCTTTGCGCGTGGCCCTCAAGAAATTAATCAACTTGCTCACAGTGACTACTGCCAGATGGGCAAGGCGTATTGGGGTGAGAATGCTGCCACTCATTCAACTGACTGGCGGGTGACGCCCCTTGATTTCGGTGAGGGTATCGCTGCTTTCCAGGCCGTGTACTGGGAGGGGAAAGGACTTACGCCTCCTCCGCCTGAACCGGTCGTAGAAGAAGGCAGGTTTATTCGTACTACGGCGCGAGCGTATGGGATTGTTGACGACACCTACATTATGGTGCGTATCGACCTGGAAAACTCTAGTGTTGAGCCGCCAACCGAGGAAGAACTGCGCGCCTTGTGGGATGCCCAGGTCGCTAAAGTCCGCTACTTTAAAGCTATCGAGTGCAGTGAAGAAGTCCTGACCCCTCAAAGCGGACAAACAAGCAAGTGAGCGCACCACGCCAAACCCTCCCACCCCACACCAGGCCTTGCCCTACTACCTCACGCGGGGTAACCTCGCCAACCACTGCGCCCTCGCCGTTGAAAAGTACAACCACCCCGGTTAAAAGGATCGCTGCCTATGATCCGTGGCCGGTGATTGATATGCGGGTGGGTTGAACGTCGTAGTTGCCGATGGTTGCGGTAATCTCGCAACTATTCGTGGGGAATAATGCTGTGACGGTTCGCCCATCCGCAGAGACGGACGCTGCGCCTTGGCAACGTTCTGAAAACCTCACAAGATCGGGGTGGTTCGCCGTAACAGCTTTCAATGGTGATGTGAGCTCCCCTTCCCCTGGTGAGACCAGCAGTGGGGATAGCGTATCTTCACCGTGTGGCCACAGACCGGTGATAGTCAATGGAATCGTCTGCCCCGAGGTCACATGACCTGGGCCGCTAATCCGCATTCCTTGGAGTCTTTGCGCCGCGTAAGAGGTGGCAACGACACTTTCATCCATCAAGGCCGATATTGTGGCCTCCGATGTTGTTGACAGCCAATCGTTAAGAGCCCGTTGAGTCCCCTCGCTCTGCTCGCCAAAGTCAAGACTCATCTGTCCTTCGACAGTCACGACCTTGCCCTGAGGCACAACGCCTGGGTCGACCGTCCATCCGCAGCGGGCCATAATCGAGGTTGTGGCACCCACATTCTTCGTAATGCCTGGACTCGTCCAGTCAACTTCAGCGCAGGCTCCATCAGGTAAAGTCAGCAGTTCAAAGAAGGGGCCGCTGAGGGGATTCTTTGCTGTACGGTAGTGCAGCTTGTAGGTCAGCACCTTGGTGTTGGGGTTGTATTCTGCTTCCCTGGTGATAGTCAGTCCTGATGGAAGTTGGTTGTCTTCGGAACGGGCGGTGGCAACTGGCTTTTCTTCCTCGACGGTCCAGGTCATGTCTCGTGTGAAAAACCACCCTGCCGCAACTAGTGCTGGGATCAGCAGTAGACCACCGACAATCGGCATAGCCTTGCTGTATCTCAAACGCCTCAGGAAGGCCGTTGTTTTATCTTTTCGGGACAGGGGCCCAAGCGGCTCTGGTTCTGTCTCAGAGCTTTTGAGGGCGTCAGGCAGCGGACGCAAAATCGTATGCGTAACACCGGGAGTGAAGTCAGGCAAATCAAGCGCAACAGGCCCAGCCGGTTCATTAGCGGCGGCACTATCAACTTCTTCAGAAGATGCGGCTGTTTTTTCCAGCGGGAGGGGCTTGATGATGGTCGCCGGGATGAATTGCGATGCATCTTGGGTTGGAGCAAATGCCTGCCGTTGGAAAGTATGACGATCCAGCGACTCGAAGGCGGCAATGAGCGTTTCAGCGTCAGGACGCTTTGCGGGATCCTTCACAAGCATTGAGTTCATCAATGCTGCGAGGCCTTCACTCACATGGGGTAATCCGGGCACATGGTAGGTCAGATGGCGTTGTAGTATCGCAGCCTGATCCTCTCCTCCAGCGAAAGGAGTGTGACCAGAAAGCATCTCGTACAACATGATGCCCACGGCGTAAATATCTGCCGCAGCATCGGCTTGACCTGACGCAATGAGTTCAGGGCTCATGTACTCCGGCGTGCCAATAAGTTGAGCGCGTTCGGGAGCTTTTCCCAGGATCTTGGAAATACCAAAGTCTGTTAGTTTAATTTGCAGAGGCGTATTATTGCCGTTGCCTGCTACCGCAAGGATGTTGTCTGGTTTGATATCTTGGTGAACCACTTTTTGGGCGTGCGCTACGGCCAACGCCCGCAGTACTCTCAAAGTGATTTCAGCGGCAAGGATCTCCGGCAGGGTCTTTTGCGACAGCAAAATGTCGCGAAGCGAACTGCCCGGTATGTATTCCATGACGATGCCGAGCTTGTTGCCCTCGGCAACCAAGTCAAGAACGGAAACAATCTCCGGGGCGCGAAGAGCGGTGAGAATAGTGCGTTCGTGAATGAAACGTGTGATGATATCAGGGTCTGAAGCAAACTCTTCGCGCAGAAGTTTTGCTGCGATGAGACTTCCGTCAGTTTTGCGTATACCACGCCATACGACGCCAGAGGCGCCTTCTCCAATAGGTGTTTCAAGGCGATAGTTGGCGCCGAAGTAAAACCCTTGGTCCTCACCGCTCAAATCCATTATTGTGCCTCTTCAGATTTTTCAAGCGTTGCTGCTTGAATTAACTCAGGCTTTCCTGCGGTACACAAATATCCGCGCGCTATGGACATCTTTACACTACCCCGACGAGGCAAGGTGACGCCCAGAAGCTCACCATCATAGTCAACGTTAGGGACTAACAGTAATCCAGCTCGTCCTTTGCCTACCTTTTTGGTCCAGTGATTGTACATTGAACGCAAGTCGTCGCTTCGTCCGGCCGCGATAATAAGAAGCTGAGATTGGGGAATCGCCAGCAAGTTAGAGATTGCTTGATCAGCGTCATCAATCTGTTCGGCGTCATCAATGAAAAGAACGGTTGGCTCTGCACTTACTCGCGCTTGAGCAAGGATGCCTGCGGCCTCGGTGTACAGAGCAACTTGGTCGAGTCCGGCATCATGGAGCGGTGATCTACGGCCTCCAATCCCCCAGAGGTTGATAGACAGACCCTGTTGAGTCGCGTCATGGCGGAGTCTCTGGGCGATGGCAAGGAGCGTGGAGGACTTCCCACTCCTAGGTGGCCCGGCGATGAGGATGTGCTCACCTTCGTAGACTTCAAGGTAGGCAGGAGCGAGATCGGCGTCTTTCAGTCCCACAGGGATACGCCACGGTTCACCACAGAGTTGAGATTGCATCGGAATCTCAAGCGGATCAAGCTTGGTCGGCAAAGAAGCAATTGCAGCAGTCTTTGCGTGTGCCTCACCGTAACGGTGTCGAAAATGGCGAACAGTTTCCTCAATACTCAGCGGAGAAATAGCCACATGCGTCTGATGGTGGCTTTCTGCGATGACGCAGCGTCCAGGAACCGGCGGTGGAATCTCAGCACGATCCACACCCGCAAGAGAATAGTCGTAGGTTTCTGCCAGTCGGAACAACCACTTTTGTGTGGTCACCTCATCAATTTGAGAGGGAATTGACTTCAATCGGGTTGAGGTCGCAACGCAGTGGATACCCACATCGGGACCTTTCTCCCACACCTGGTAAAAGGTCTCAAGGAGGTTGAGAGCTTCATAGTCTTTGAATTCATCGCGTAAAGTGGCCAAACCATCTAGGAGGACAAGCATTGGCTTGTACTCTCCTGGGGAGGACATACGCTTGCCAAGCTCAGCATGCAGGAATCGCAGAAGACGTTCTTGTAGTTCCCGGGAGGCAGTGCCGCCTGAAACGTACGCCCTCGTGTGAGGAAGATCCTTCAGTGCTTCCAAACCGCGTGATCCAAGATCAAGAATTAGAACGTCACAATCATCCGGCGTGTAGTTCGCAGCAGCAGCGAAAGCGATGGACATCAGCGTCGTTGTCGTACCCGATCCTGGAATACCAAAGAGAAGGAGGTTACCTTCCTTCCAATCCCAGCCTGCTGGATACTGACGTTGGCCGTCAGGATCATCACTGAGAGCAATCTGCAGCATGGTGGGGTTTTGAGGGGCAACCTTTTGCTGCGATCTTACGGGAAGGTCGGTGCCGAATTCGAGGTCGACCCGCTCACCAAGAGGCTCGGGCCATACCGGGCGTGGGGGAGCGTAGCCTGCTCGTTCATTGGCCTCACAAATAGCACTGATGAGCCTATCGAGGTCGTTATCTTCACCCTTTTTAGCGGCCTTGAATGTTGCTTCAGGGATTGGACGCCCGAGTTCCACCTCAATGACGTTCAGTGAGGAAGCAGAAGAATCGTCACTACGTCCTGTCACAAGGGCGGTCTGAATCGGCGAGATATCGTCAGCACCGAGTTTGACGTACGCTCGACCTCGTTGGTCTCGCCCAATTGCTGCCGCATGAGGAACATCAATAACATTTGCTGAGTCCTCGCGGCTTTGGACACGCAAAGCCACGCGCATATTTGTGTTGGCCAGAATGTCGTCGTTGACGACACCAGCAGGGCGCTGGGTTGCCAGAATCATGTGGACACCGAGTGTACGGCCAACTGCTGCTACCGACACCAGTGACGACAAGACTTCGGGGTATTCCTTGGCAAGTTGCTTGAATTCATCAACGACGAGGAGCAGCCGCGGCATCGGTTCAGCCGGGTTAGTCGCGAGGTATGCGTCAAGATTGTCGATGCCATCCCCCGCTTGAGCGAACTTCTCTTGGCGGTAGATCATCTCCGCTTCGAGGGCACGCAAGGCCCGATCTGCGAGCTGGGCATCAAGGTTGGAGACAGTGCCGATCGTGTGGGGAAGCTGATCACATGAGGCAAACGCGGCACCACCCTTGAAATCAATGAGAATGAAAGTGAGGTGCTCAGGATCAACTCGTGCGGCAAGACCGGCCACGAGAGAGCGTAGAAATTCGCTCTTTCCTGAACCAGTCGTACCACCGACGAGTCCATGGGGTCCATCCCGGACAAGATCAAGGCTGTAGACCCCATCTTCTGAGACGCCAATTGGAGTCGTGAAGTCGTTATGTGTCGACCACGATTCAAGGATCTTGTCGGAGTCAAGTTCGGATAATCCGAGCAGGGGAAGCAGGTGAGTAAGCGAGGGGAGCGTCGCGCCCAGATTCTTCGTTTCCGGGTCATCAAAACGAGCAAGTTTTCGGGCCCAGTCCTTGGCGTAGTCCATGGAAATACCGCTCGCTGTAACATGCGCGATTGTTTCACCGGTAGCAGGGTATGACACGGAAAGACTCGCGTCATGCTGTACGTGAATCACCGTTTTACACGCTGACGGAAGTTGATCTGGGCTAGCGGCGATGACAAAACCTGAAACCTGTGTAGCTCGCTGTCTTTCGGGCGAGCTCTTCTCCTCAATCTTCCTGCTCAACAGATCGCGAGCAGGGCAGTCACGTCCTTCAAGCAGGGTGTGTCCGTCCACAAGCATGACGAAGGTGCCTACCGGCAGGCCGTCGACATTATCGCGCAGTGATCGCAGTAGGGTCTGGCTGGATTCGGAGCTTGTTCCCAGCCAGATGTGATCAGGGTTGGCACCAGGCTGACGCAGGTGAGGTAGCCACGCGGTCCAGAGCCAGTCGAAGCTTCGTGCGTGGTCGGTAAAGATGCCGATATTCAGGTCTGCGGGTCCGACGTGGGTGGCGAGTTGACATAAAAGTGATCGGGTCAAGGCGAGGCAGTCTTCGCGTTGGCCCCAAATACCGATGGGGCCAGAAGCGAGGCTTACCTCGATGGGGGCTGCGGGAATGACAGCGCCATCAAGAAGTTCTTGGACCTCTTTTCTCTTTCTTCCCTGTGTTGCGCTACCTTCGAGGGGTACCGTGAATGGGGCATTACCGTCGCCGACATAAAGCGAAAGATAATCTGCTGCGTCGGCTCGCCGTTGCCACAGACGCGTGGATGGCAGCTCGGCTCGCACGTAGCTTGTCACTGTGTCAGGCACACGGGAACGTAGAACCGCCCGCTCCACCTGAGCAGCTTGTGCAATTTCTAGCGAAAAGTCTTCAATTGCCTTTGCGAACTTTTCTTCTTCTTCTTTCTCGCTCTTGGCTGCACGTCGCTTTTGTTCCCACCAAGAGCCAATCGCCATCACCGGAGAGAGGAGGGCGATCATAGCGAAGCGAAGCGATCCCATTACCATGACCATCATCACTGCCATGACTAGAGGGGCCAGAACCGCAATCCACGAGAATTTCGCGGCCTTTGGAGCTTCCTTCTTTACCGGGATTTCAAGAGACTCTGGTTGAGGTGGGCCAGCAAGACGGGGTGGGCGGTTGAAAGGAACCGTCCTTGCAGGAGTCGCTTTGGTATCCACACCCGGACGCGGAGCTGCTGACTCTCCGTACCCTCTTTGGAGAAGAAGCGTTGCTCCACCGACACTCAAAGTGGCGAATTCGTCAACAAGCACTCCGTCCTCATCAACGATTTTCTCGCCGTTAATAAAGGTGCCGTTTGATGATTGCGCGTCGCGGACCCGGACCTTATTTCCCTCAATGTTGAGAACACAGTGGGACCACGAGACGGAGGGAGAATCAAGACAGATGGTGGCTTCTGGGCTACGTCCAATTCTTAGGGCAGCCTTATTGTGGAGCGGAAGCACCTTACCAGCAGCCATGCCTCCGGCAATAAGAACTACCCATTCAGAGTCAGGCAGACTTTCGGGCGATTGAGGGCTAATTCGGCTCCCCTCAAGGAGGACTACATCTTCAATGGAATCGTGAATGTCAACCTGGTGATCATCAACCCATACCTGATCCCAGGTTCGCAGATCGCAGTGAGCTTCCTGCAGAATCTCTTCCAATGAGGTTTGAGGTGTGTAGTTGCGGACAACGAAAAGACGGCTACTTTGCCCCTCGGCAATAGTAATTCTCACCAGGTAACTCCCTTGTTTGGGGGCTCTACTCTTGGGATGTCAGGGGATCAAACCAGGCCAGCGGAACACGCGTAGGAGTCGCGGTCGCCTGGACTGCAACACGTCCTTCCCAGGTATTCGCACTCTGCGTGGAGAAATCGAGCTCCGCTCCAACCAATCCATCTTCAACGGTCATCGAAGTGCTCGCAAGAGCATCCTTCATCGGTATCGATTTCTGAGTAGCCTGTACGGCGGCACGCACGATGGAGATGAGCGCGTCGTGACTGCGGGCATCGGCGTAGGGGGCAACAAGATGAAATTCCTGTGACGCATCAAGAGACTTCTGGTCGGACTCGCGAGCCATGATGCCCGCGGCTTGTACGAAACTGCTTGCTCCTGCTCCCTGTCGGCTCGCCTGGAAAGCGATGATATCAGGGGTGGGAGTTCCAATTGTGCTCAGATCTCCCACACTGACACCTGACTTCACAAGCTCATCCATAAAAATAGGGTTCTGCCCAGCAGTAGTCGTCACGATGGGAAGTTGAATATTCCTTTCCCGGAGAGTGATGAAAAGCGTGGCAAGATCCTTTGCGTTACCTGCCAGGATGATGACATCCGCCTGAGCTTCCTCAATCTTTGCTACTGCCCCTTCAGCAGTTGCTTTTGCAGTACCGGGCCCGAAAACTAAACTGTCGCCTCCGAGTTGTAGTTGATGGCCAGCTGGCTGAATCAAGAAGGGCTTCTTCAGTCCCCTGCGCGTCAAGGTAGTCTCGAGCACCTTCTTCATCTGAACGTTGTCGGGAGCCATTGACCAAAGTTCACCGGATAGTTCATCGGGCGATGCATAGGGGAAGACCAGGGGAAGATCCACGCTAGCAGCCTCAGCGGTGAGCGCTTTGATATGAGTCCCCTCAGTTGCCGCGATTGCTGCAACGACACCTTTGGAGGTCAGTTCACGAATCGCATCCTTCGCACCTTGTGCGGTTCCCTTATCGGAGACTAAGTGTAAACGGACTTGTCCTCCGCTCTGGGCAATCCTCCAGGCCGCGACGTTTGCACCCTCTGCGCTACGATCCCAGCCACTTCCCTGAGCGTTGTCCTCTGTGTAGGAGACTATGACGCCTACATCTACCGCTTCAGTCATATTAGGAATCGTGATGCCTAAGGGGGAGGAAGCGTAGGGCTCTGGATTGTCTTCGGGGATGAAGTAATAAACTCCTGCTCCGACTGCGCACAGGGCCACGACAACAGCGAGGATGATGGCGATGAGGCGGCCCTTACCTTTTGGTCGCGCTCCATGATGGGTTGAGGGGATTGAGGAAGACATACTTCTACTTTCCAGCAATACGGAAGTTGTAAACGCTTACAAGTTCCGCACCAGTTGAAGACAAATCAGCGAAGGACGGCATGGTCTCAAGCCGCGCGAAGGAAGATCGCAGTTGTGCTGAGCGAAGCAATTGTCCTTCAAGATTGCCCCGCTGAACGGTATTGAAATCAGCCGTATCACTTGCAGATGCGGCCATCTGCAGATCGGCCACGCCGAGCTGGGCATTAGAAGTCGCCATGGTACCAAGCAGCCCTGTTCCCTTGTCTTTGTTTTCACCGATGTCAGCAAGGACTCGGCCAATGTCCTGAGACAGGAGAGCAGCAGCTCCGTCGGAGTCCTTCACCGCAGCGTTCACAGAACGCGAGACGGCGTCGACGCTTGCATTGAGCTTGCTTGAAGCCTCTTGGCTCAGAGCGAGGTTGCGCTCTTCGGTGACCTTCTTGGCTTCATCAAGGGAAGTACGGCCTTCACTAACGATTTCACTTGAGGCCTTACCCAGGTTCTCGATGATCGTAGCGACGAGTGCAGAGTTTGAAAGGCCCAGGGCAGTGGTAGTTCTCCACGTAGTCTTCGAGGTCTCTTCCAGGACACGTCGAGTCTCGACGCTGGCTTCAAGTGACGTGTTGTTGAGTAGATCTCGCACCCTTTCTTGGATGTGGTTCAGATCGGTGTGAAGCTGATCTACCAGCGGCTTAGAGCGATCCCGTTGCTCTTCGATGGTGGCTACAGCGGCCTTGAGCCCTTGGAGGTTGGTCGTAAGCGTTGATTCATCTGATGATGAATCTGTCCGGATCTTTGCAATCGCTTCGTCAATGGCAGCGCTTGCCTCATTCCACGTTGCGATGGCTTCTTCGATTTGAGTGGTCTCAGCATCATCGGCAAGCGCACTGGCCTTCACAATTTCTGTGTAGCGAGTACGATTCTCTTCATTCAGGGACTGCACTGAGTGCTCGGCGCTAGCGAGAGGCCGTTCATCGTTGGCTCCTGGAGCCGAGGGGCAACTGGTCTTCATGAGGAGTTCCAGGAGATCTGCTGCTACTTCTTGAGATACCTCTGGCTGGGCGGGAGTCGGAGTCGCTGGAGGGGTGCCAGGATTTCCATTACCGGGGTCTGGAGTTGGTGCCCCCGGGGTGGGTGCGGGCTGTCCGGGAGTTTCGGATACTGACGATGCCTCACAAAGCCGTGTTTTGGCTCGCGTGAGTCGTTCTTCGATCTGGTTACTCGAAGTAACACCTGCCTGGGCTTGCTCGAAGATAGGAGTCAAAGCACCTTGGAGTTTCTTGACACTGTCACGGATCTTGGAGTTTGCTCCCTTAACGGCGTCCAGCTTTTCTCCAAGGGAGGCGTTAACTGTGAAGCCTTCCATCTGAGTGGCTACCAGACTTAGCTTGTCGATGTCAGCCGACAGTTTATTCATTTGAGATGCTGCGTCTGCCGTCGGCAGTTCCTTCATCTGCTCAACTGCGCTATTCGTCTCGGTCTGAAGCTTTTTGATGGAGCTATCGATCTTGGTCTGCGTGGCGAACAACTGGCAGGTAACCGAGTCTGATGCGCTTTGGCAAGCGGCGTCCGTAGGCACTTCAGGACCTAGTTCTTGAAGTGTCTTCTTGTAGATCTCTTCACGGCATTGGTCACCCGCTTGGGCGTAGGCGTCAAGAGCAGCATTCATCGATAGAAGCATGCCGAATACGCCCTGCGGAGCGCGATCATCGGTTCTAACGATCTTTACTTCACACGCAGAGCCTTCGACCTCAAGCTTTGGAGCTTGCTGACGCGTGTCGCCAAGGAGTTCAGCTACTTGGCGTGTCGTTTGTGCGAGGCCGTTGGAGACCGCAGAGTCTGTTGCCTTCAGTTCGCCAGCAAGTGCACCGTTAAGAGAGTTGAGTGTAGTGGAGAGTCCTTGTGCTGATCCTCGGATCCTTTCGTTGGAAGCTTTCAGATCGGCGATGGTGCGGGCTCCGATACGGTCTGCAGAATCTTGCAGCCGCTGGCGGACCTCGGCAAGGGACTTACCTGATTCAGAGAATACCTCCTGCGCATGGGTGAGAACCTCGATTGTGCGGGTAGTAAGACGTCCCTCGCTGGTTTCGGCAGGGCGGAAGGCTGTGTTCATGAGTCCTTCCGCCGAGGCATCGGTGACGATACCTGGCTGGATGGAAATATCGAAGGAGGAAAGATCGAATTCATCTGTCTCTACTACCAGGGAGAACTGTGTAGCAGCGTCCAGCACTGGCGGAGCTAGCACTGCCGCCCACTGAACGATGGTGTCGCCCGATGCATCCCGAGAGACGACACCGTTAGTGGTAGTGCCTCCATTGGGCAAAGGGGTGGTAATAACCTGGGATGGGCTTCCCTTCAGATGGGTGGAGGCAACGACGGTCAACGGCACTCCGACGAGCTCCTGCCGGGTGAGGGAACGCCCATTGGCATCGAATGTGACTTCTTGGGCGGTGACAGTCAAGTTTTGAACGTCGAGGTCAATCCGCACCCGCCCCTTGGCACCATTGGCCTCAGCGAGGTTGGTGCCAGATTTCTCTGCTGTCGAATAGGAGGTGGCAACGCGAACCGGTAGATTCTGCGAATACTCAAGGGGAGCGTAAGACTGGCCGGTGGTATTAGCGTTTATACCCTCCTCGGTGACACTCACCTGAGTGTGGGAAGCTGAAATACTTCGGACAGCTCCGTCAGGTCCAAGCATGATTTCAACCGATTCGAGGCCTCTCTCAAGCGGAGCCGCCCCACTCGCGGCGAGTACTCCCGTAAGAGGAATGATGACCGCTGCGGGGAGAGCAACAGCCAAGATCCTGGCTGCGGCATGACGTCTTGTCCCCCAGTGACTGGTCCCAGTTTTTCCCCAGATAGGCGCGAAGCGTGTCATTGGTTTCTGTTCTCCTTGAGAGACCCGAATCGGAGGTCGAAGGAACCCTCCACCCCTACATCCTATATCTGGCCACCTAAACGGCATCTCATTTTCACATTGCACCATCTTGTCAAAAGGGTCACTCCTAGGCCCGCGTGGACGTTCTTGCCAGGCACAAGAGATTACCTATTGCGATTTCCTATGTGGATTGGTGTTTAAGCCGTTAGACTCGCTTTTAAGGGGCCTCAACCGGTCCTCATGGAATGAGGCATCCACTTTTCAACCGGAAGGATCATTGTTATGTCTCGCGTTCTTTCTACCGAGCAGGCCAAGGCCGCTATCCAGCAGATTCAGTCCATCATTAACGGTGGCTTGACTGACCAGATCTCCC
>NZ_RQZF01000017.1 GCF_003858455.1 Schaalia canis
GCCAGCGCAGTACCCCATTTAGGGGCGTTAGCTTTACGGTAGGCGTCAAGTTCTTCTGTGGTGATAGGGCGCAACCCCGCAGGGTCAAACAGGTTGACAGGATTATTGCCCGCGTACGCATACGGGTGAGCCACCCAGCCCGCACCCGTGACAGGCTCGAGGGGGTCAGGTGAGAGGAAGAGGGCTGAGGCAGGGTCGTAGACGCGTGCGCCCATCCATTCATACCCTCCTTGTAGGCGTAGTTCGCCGTGGGAGCCAACCCCGACTCTGCCAGCACCACCAGTATTCACACTCACTCGGACTGCGGGGGCTTGGTAGGGATTGTGGGCTTGAGTGTCGCGGCCAGGCCGCCACGAGGGCATCATCCACCCGCCGCTGCTGGTCGCGCACAATGGGCCTGCCTGGATGAGGGTGTCCTCACCGAGCTGGCGCACGCCACCATGCTCATCGCAGATGACCGGTAGACCATCAACGCTGCGCACATGCCCCAACGCGTCCACATTGAGGTGCTGGTGATGCCCGCTGGCATCCTTGCGGATACTCGTGAGGCGTCCAAGCGTTGACCACTCGAACACGGTAGTGGTTTCTTTGCTGCCCATCATATGCGTTTGGCTGATGCGCCTACCTGAACGGTCGTAACTGTAGGTCATCCGCGCGTTCTTCGAGGCGGCGCTGATCAGCTGCCCAGCAGCGTTGTACTCCCCCTCCCACGTGATCCCACTTAGTGTGGCGTGTGTGAGGCGCCCGCCCTGATCGTAGGTCCACGAGTTCGCCCCATCTGGCCCTTGAGCGCCCCTCATCTGAGCGGCTTCATCGTAGAAGTAGCGGGTTGTCTGCCCACTGGTGGTGACCTGGGCCAGGAGGCCATCCTCGGTGTAGGCCATTGTGGAGGCCACCTGGCCGCCACCAGTGGTCAGCGTGTGAGAGACGGGGAAGCCGTCCTTGTACTCCCACCGGGCGCTCTCATCTCCCGCACTGACCTGCAGGGGCCGGCCGGCCTGGTCATACTCGAACACGGCATCTGGCAGACCCGGGTGGCTCACCCGACTCACCACACCAAAAGCACCACGTTCAAAGATGGTGGTCTGCCCGTTGGGTGTGGTCACCGCACTGACGTGACCGTCAGCGTCATACGCCCACGAGGTTACCTGCCCGCCACGCTCGTAACGCTCACACAAGCCCCGAAGGTCATAGGAGAACACGTGCGTGATTGGGGCCGTCGGATCAGAGTAATCCTCAACCGTGCGCGTGCGCGCCGCAGGGTCAATACTTGTGCGCGAGAAGAGGCGCCCATCAACACTGAGCGTCTTGGTTAAACCATCATCCTCGTACGCGATGTCAATCGTGCGCCCATCAGCATCAACGTTACGCACAAACCGGCCAGCCTCATCATAGGAGGCATAACTCGTATCCCCCAGTGGCGTGGTCTGACTCGTGCAGCGGTTCATCGCATCGAAGGTACGTGTGCTCACCCCACCCAGGGGATCAATCACTCGGATAGCACGGCCATTCGCGTCATACTCATAGCTGGTCACCCCGCCAGTACCGCCCGTGACAGCCACCAGTTGGTCAGCCTCGTCATAGCGGAAACGACGCAGCCCCCACTGCGGGTCTTTCGTTTCAACGACGCGGCCTGCCGCGTCATAGACCCATCGCCAGGTCCCCGCCCCCGGCACATGCTGAGCGCTCAGGCGACCGCACACGTCATAACGACGCCACGCGCGCTCCCCCGCCGGGCCGTGTTCTTCAACAACCTGCGAGTCAACGTCATAGACCACAGTAGTGGCAAACCCTAAAGCGTTCACTACCCGGCAGATGCGGCCACACTCGTCATACTCATAGCGCGTCGTCGCACCGCCCGGGGTGCGCACACGGGTGGGACGACCCGCTGCGTCACGGTCAACCCGCGTCAGGCCGCCAGCAGCATCAACGAACTCAACAGGCCTGCCCGCGCGATCATAACGCACACGAGTGTGCGCCCCGCCCGCGCCAGTGATGCCTTCAGGTAATCCCCACGCGTTCAAGCTCAGCGTCTGCTCGCGGCCCACTCCACCCGCACTCTGCTGACGCTTTGCCCGATCCGTGGTGAAGGCAGTCACCACCCCAGTGGGGTCGACACTTTCCACCCGCTGCCCCGCAGCCGCATACGACTGGCTCCACAGCCCGCCCGAGGGATCCAGCATCTGAGTAACGCGGCTCATCGCATCATGGGTGAACTCCCACGCCGCCCCATCAGGCATCACTACCTTGGACACATTGCCCAGATCGTCGAACTCCTGACTCACCCGGCGGCCCAGAGCATCAATGACTGCACTGACCTCACCATGCTCGCCCGCTTCCACAACGCTACGAGCTCCCAGAGGATTGATCACCGTGCTCAGACGCCCCCCAGCGGTGTATTCAAACACCCACCGGGCCCCGTCAGGGTCAATCCTAGCCGCAAGCAGGCCCGCATCCGTGTACTCGTAACGCGTCAACGCACCCGAAGGCCTCATGGTTTCAATAACATGACCCGACTGGTCACGCACCATACGAGTCTCATTGCCCGCACCATCCCGATGAGCAACCATGTCACCGTGCTCGTCGTATGTGAACTCCACGACCACGCCCATCGGGTCCACAACGCGGTGCAGCAGATCCCTCTGCCAGGTCAACTGCGTGCGACCGCCCTCGCCGTCAATAACGACGCTCGGCTGAGACTGCTCCCCCACATACTCCAAAGTGGTTGAGGTAATTTCTTCCCCACCAGCATCACTCACACTGCGCGAGGTCAGGCGATCGCGCTCATCATACGACATGCGCATTGTTGTGCCATCGGCATCAACCTCAGTAACAAGACGACCACGGTCATCAAAAACCCGCACAGTTTGGGACCCATCACCTGCCACAGCCAACACCTGGTTACCCCACGGATCCCACGACATCCGCTGCGTATTGCCGTCACAGTCCGTTACCGCAACCAAGCGGCCCCACTTATCAGCCACCCACGTGTTACCTCGCCCACCGTCAGCATCCGACACCGCAGTCACCCGGCCCGACAAGTAAGAAAAACGCGTTAAACGCCCATACTGGGAAACCTGAGTGACCACTCGGCCCATCTCATCGTATGTATTGCGCGCCTCAACCACGCCATCACCATCAATGACAGCACTAATCAACCCCTCATCGTTCCACTCATAGCGGCGCACTCCACCAGGAGTCCTGGCCTCCACCAAACGCTCACCCTCATACACGTAGTCAACGCGGCGGCCATCACTGCCAACAACAGCAACAATCAGGTCATCATCCCATTCCACATCGATCCAACGCCCCCACACGTTGTGCACGCGCACCAGACAAGCATCCTCGTATGTGAAATAGAGCGTCGCACCCTCTGTCGTACTCAAGGAAACAGGCACACCCGCCGCGTCAAAAACCCAGCGCGCTCCTGTGTTATTCGTAATAACAAAACCAGTGCCGTCGTCCTTGACGGTCAACCAGTAGTTGGCACGCTGCGCACGCTCAAACCCATCGGTGCTCCTTGGGAAAAAGACTTCTCGGCCATCAACCATCCTCCACGTCGCACCCGTAGAGTCGAAACGCAACCCAGCCTCGGCAAAAGATGCCCACCCCACACCGTGAGCACCCCTCCTCGCACTCAACGACGAATACGAACGAGCCCACCCCAGCAGTGCAGAGGCCCCACCAAAACGCAAGTCCTCCTCATTCTCAACAAAATTACCCGTCGCTGTGTTGACCGGGTCGTTCGAATATCCCGAGGTCGGCGGATTACCAATCGCCTGCACAGCAGGAATCTCCAGCTCAACACGTTGTTCCGAGATCCCATTCGCCGCCAAAGAAGCCCCAATCGCCGAGTTCGGAACCGTTGACACAACACCCGAACCACCAGCAGCCTCAAAATTTGACGCTACAACATCCAAACGCTGACAATCCAAGTCATTAGAGGCAATATAGGCACTAAAACCAGTCAGAACAGCATCACAGTCCAACCGTCCCCACTGGCATTTCGCACGGAAATCAGCCACCAACCCCTGCAGCTGCGCAGGAAGATGACGAATAAGATCCGTAGCACCACGCTCCCCAGAAGTAAAACTCCTCAAATCATCAGGCAACGCCGACGATACTTCAGAAGCCCTTGACCCCGCGAACTCTCGCCGTAGTCCCTTCGGCGGAGCGTCGTAGGTCTTGTTCATCTGAGGAATTGGCTCCATCCGCGGAGGAGCAGCCTCCCCATGGAACAAATGCAAAAAATCAATATCCTCTAAGAACTCATCAAAACCAGAGCGACTATCCCTCTGACGCTTCCACTCCCGCGCAGCATTAATACGATCCTGCTCCGCACGCGCATCCGCCTCTAAATCACGCACCCCCTGAGCGACACTACGCAAACGCTCAGCCAACAAGCGCGCATCCTGATTCGCAGTCCCCACATTAAAAACCCACAAATCCGCGTAATACCCAACAAAATGAGTACCCGACGTGGTCTTACGCGCATTGCGGGGCCCAATCTGATCCTCCACGGTTGTCGCAGCAGAATCAAGACTCCGAGCCAAATCCCCACTGACCCCATAATCCCACACAACATCAGCAGAAGCGTTCAGATCATCCAAACTATAATCCGACATGAAAATCACCTCTCATATCGACCGATGCGGCCACAAATAATTCCTGAACAGACTTAAGCTGAACAACCTGACAACACCTACGCCCCTTAGTTTAACGAGGTCGATCGGCATGCGGGAATCTATTCGTATATTGCCGCGAAGTAAGCAATACAAGCCAGTCAGTAGAGGATACGATTCCTTCTATATAGATATGAAATATTTATTGCAACGAGGAGAATCTTTTAGGTTGCTTCTTATTCACTCTCAGTAGGAGCTTCAGTCATTGTCTGTTCGGCAGGCGTTTCAGCGGGCGCTTCGGCCGGAGTATCGGCAGGGGCTTCGCCAGCTCCTTCAGCAGATTGAGGGAGCTGACCCGATTGAGCTTCGCGAATTTCTTTGAGCTTTTCGACAGTTTCAGGGTCAAGGGGGTTGCACTTATCAGTGCCCCGCAATACTTCACGATTGGCCGTGATTCGAGCCGCATCCTCGGGGCTGAGCGACTTGTCGTAGAAAGCACCAAGGATGACTGTCACAACAGGATCGGACCCATCGGCAAGGACTACGCGGGAGCCCTGGAAGTAGCGGGCAACTGTCCAGGCGTGATCCACAGATAAGGCGGTTGCGCGAATCAGAACGGCGCCGGGGTATTCGTCAGCGTTACCGGCCTCTTGCATGTGGAAGCCAGCGGTTGCGAGCATGTTGGTTGCCTCGCCAGCAATCCCTTGACGAGAGGTACCGTTCAATACCTTCACTTGGACGTTTTCTGGGACAGAAGGGAGCGCCTCGTCAGAGGGACAGGGGCTGGTTCCCACTTCAGCAAAATGAACGGCTTCCGAGAACTTCTCTTCGAAGGGCAAACTCACCAAGCCCGATGCCACCAGTGTTGCAAGAACGAGCAGTGCCGCCATGGTCGTGGCAATGATGGTGAAGATCTTGTTCTGGCGACGCTGGCGGTTTTCAAAGAAACGTTGCCGCGTGCTGATTGGCGTCGGTTGTTGGCTCACAGGTTAAACCTACTCGACTTCGGGCCATTCGTGCAGGCAAGCACGACTACTTCATCAGAAAATACAGCGTTTTCACGCGCGCCGCAGCTCATACGCCTCAAAAGCGAGGGCGTCGATGTCGCGTGTAAGGGCAGCAAGTTGATCCTCCCAGGCCAGGTGCACCACATCCGCAGCATCCGCATAAGCCTGGGCGTAGGAGTCTCGCACGCCTTGGAGGCGCACCTCTTGCACAGCGAAAGAGCGCACGCCCGCTGCTTTGCAGCGCCTCGCTATCTCTAGGGCCTCGCCCAGCACTGAGGGGTCAAGCGTCAGGCGTACCTCGTGGGCGACCTCGGGGTGTGACATGAGCACATCCAGGGACTCCCAGGCTTTTTCTCCGGCACCCTGCCGTCCGGCAACGGCCTCGTAAGAAGCGCCGGGCAGGGCCTTAATGTCCAGGCCCACCCAATCCACCAGACCTTCATCCAGCAGTCGAGCAAGGCGCGCGGGGTAGGGGCCGGCGGTGTGCAGGCCCACGTCGAAACCCATCTGCCGTATCTGTCGCATAGCGGGGATGAGTGCCCACTGGCGGGTTGCCTCACCGCCAGAAAACACCACGCCGTCAAGCAGGCCGTGGCGACGTTCCATCAAAGCTGTCACGCTTGACCATGCCACAACGCCGGGAATACGCGGGTCAATGATGGCGTGATTATGACAGTAGGGGCAGGCCCACGGGCAGCCTTGGCAAAAGACAGTGGCGACAAGTTTGCCCGGCCAGTCCACGCTGGACATGGCGGAGATTCCCGCGATCTGCAGGTCCTCGGCCGTGAAGGACGAGGCCGGGTCCGCGTTCCTCCCCAGGTGGACAGGAACGCGAACCGAGTGGGCGGCGCAGGCACCGGCCTCGTCAGGCACCCGTACCAGCCCCAACGGCGCTGCCTTCGCCAACGGCCCTTTCTTCGCCAACAGTTGAGGTGGCCCCCACCGGCGGGAATGCGGACACGAGTTGACCGTGGGAGGCGGCGGCGTCCTCGTTGAACATGAGGCGCTCGGCGTACTCGCCCTTCTTGCCGATATTGAAGGAGTGGACGGGGCGGAAGTAGCCCATGACGCGCGTCCACACCTCGCACTGTTGCGGCTCAGCTTCAATCCCCATAGCGGCGGCGCGCTCGGCGCAGCGCGGGCAGGTGTGGTGTTCACCGGCCAGGTAGCCGTGCACGGGGCAGATGGAGAAGGTTGGAGTGATCGTAATGTAGGGCACCTTGAACGCGGTCAATGAGCGGCGCACCATTTCCTTACAGGCCGCACCCGAGCTCATCCGCTCCCCCATGTACAGGTGCAGTACGGTGCCGCCCGTGTATTTGCCCTGCAGGACCTCCTGGGCTTCCAGGGCAGCGAAGGGGTCATCCGTGTAACCCACGGGCAACTGCGAGGAGTTGGTGTAGTAGGGCTGCTCGGGTGTGCCCGCCTGGATAATGTCGGGGTAGCGGCGCGCATCTTCCTTAGCGAAGCGGTAGGTGGTGCCTTCAGCGGGGGTGGCCTCCAGGTTGTACATGTGGCCGGTGGCTTCTTGGAGGTGGACCATGCGTTCGCGGATGTGGTCGAGGACGCGCACGCACATGTCGAAGCCGCGCGGGTCGGTGATGTCATATTCATCCCGAGAGTAGTTGCGCACCATTTCGTTCATGCCGTTAACGCCGATGGTCGAGAAGTGGTTGTCGAGGTGGCCCAGGTAGCGGCGCGAGTAGGGGAAGAGTCCGCCGTCCATGTGGTGTTGGATGGTCGCACGCTTCTTTTCCAGGGTGTCGGAAGCGAGGTTGATGAGGTGGTCAACCTCGGCGATGAGAGCGCCCTCGTCGCCGGCGTGCAGGTAGCCTAGGCGCGCCATATTGAGGGTGACGACGCCGACGGAGCCGGTGAGTTCTGCCGACCCGAACAGGCCGTTACCGCGCTTGAGGAGTTCACGCAGGTCCAGTTGGAGGCGGCAGCACATGGAGCGGATCATGTGCGGGTCAAGGTCGGAGTTGATGAAGTTTTGGAAGTAGGGCAGGCCGTATTTGGCGGTCATCTCGAAGAGACGATCAGCGTTGGGGGTGTCCCAGTTGAAGTCGGGGGTGATGTTGTAGGTGGGGATGGGGAAGGTAAAGACGCGCCCGTCTGCATCGCCCTCGCTCATGACGTCGATGAAGGCGCGGTTGATCATCTCCATTTCTTCGGCGAGGTCCCCGTAGGTGAAGTCAACGATTTCATCACCGATAAGGGGGTGTTCGTCGACGAGGTCGTCGGGGCAGGTCCAGTCGAAGGTGAGGTTGGTGAAGGGGCATTGGGAGCCCCAGCGGCTGGGCACATTGAGGTTGTAGATGAGTTCTTGCATGTTTTGGCGCACGTCCTCGTAACTGAGGTTGTCGAGGCGGACGAAGGGCGCCATGTAGGTGTCGAAGGAGGAGAAGGCTTGTGCGCCCGCCCATTCGTTTTGGAGGGTGCCCAGGAAGTTGACGATTTGGCCGCAGGCGGAGGAGAAGTGCTTGGGGGGTGCGGAGGCAATGGCGCCGGGCACGCCGTTAAAGCCTTCTTGGATGAGGCGTTTGAGCGACCATCCGGCGCAGTAGCCGGCGAACATGTCGAGGTCGTGGATGTGGATGGCGCCTTCGCGGTGTGCGCCGCCTGCTTCGGGGGTGTAGACGCGCTCAAGCCAGTAGTTGGCGATCATTTTGCCGCTGGTGTTGAGGATGAGTCCGCCCAGGGAGTAGCCCTGGTTGGCGTTGGCATTAACGCGCCAGTCGGAGCGGCTGAGGTATTCGTCGATAGTGGCGATGGCATCAACGTCGTAGCGGTGCGCGGTGTTGTGTGTGGGTGCGAGCTGGGGGTTCGCAGTCATGGTGGCACTCTTTCCTGTGGTCGCGTCCTGTGCGGCGAGGGCGACGCGTGGGGAGCAGCTCCGTTGTGTCGGTCCCGTTGTGGTCGCCGTTGTTCCTCGTGTTGTCGCCGTTTTCTTGAAGCTGCTATCAGCTTCTTCATGCCCTTCAGTCATTTCCTCAAGGTTCAAAACACTATATGTAGTGAGTGGCGAACTGTTGAACCACTATATATAGGGTCATGTGGAGAAGAAATACCCGACACGCACTGTGGGAGGCGTGGCGCGCGCGCCACGCCCCCCACAGGCATAAAGCAGGGACTTGAGTCCTAAAGCACTTGGGGACAACCCATCCTTTAGTGGCGCACCGCACACAAGCTACTTAAATCATCAATAGATTTAAATCCTAGTCTATTTGGACTCTCAGATTTCTGATTGAGTCCTTCCAGAAGATGCGCCTAGAAGTCGGTACGCACCTTTTCTTCTATTTCACCTTATTTATGCACAGGGTCTTCTATGATGAGAACGCCTTTCTTGTTTCATTGGAAGAGCCTAAAGGAGTGCGTGTATGCGGTGGGTTGAGTTTGATGTGTCTGCGGCGCATGCTCTGGCGTATCAATGCACTGTTGCTTCTGATGCTTTGCGTGCTCAAGGGTGGGGGCGTAGGAATAGTGTTGAAGTTGCTTTAGAGGATTTTCATGGGGCCTACGCGTTACTGTTTGCTGATGCT
>NZ_RQZF01000018.1 GCF_003858455.1 Schaalia canis
GCGCTGCCCTTGAGAAGGCCAAGACTGAACTGGAAGAACTACGTGGCCAGCTCCAGCAGATCTCGACCAACATCTTCCAAGCAGGCGGCGGTCAGTAAACACAGCTGCATGACAGGAGACGGGGGAACGGTTACGTGGGGATACGAGCCGTTCCCTCTCTCTTGTTTTCTCTTATATATTGACGTTCCGCGCCCACGTCATCTCCACCTAGCCCGTTCCCTCCCCTCCGATTGATGGGGGATGTCATTTCCTTCATGAGGCGGTCAACGTGTCAGTCTTTGGCGACTACCACTCCGATGTTGTTTTCGATTTCTCCTATGCGGATGATCTAGTTCGCCAGTTCCAAGACTGTGCTAGTAGCGTTGAACGCTATAACTCGTCGCGCGCCTCAGCTCAAACCACAGCTGAGGCAGACTTCAACGGCCATTTTTCAGAGCTCTTCCGCTGCAATATGCAGGTGGCAGCAAACGATTCGACACGTCTTGCATCAGCGTTGCGTCAGGGAGCTGATGCGGTGGAGTTCCTCATTGCTGAAGCCCGCAAAGAGAACCAGCGGCGGCGTTTAGTTCGTGAGTATCTGGCCCGCCATGACAACTGGTGGGAACAGGGGTGGGATTGGCTTTTCGGGCAGGAGGATCCACCTCGCTTCGCTCCAAACCACCTGCCTTCACGCCACGTTCCTTCTGCTGTGCCCGGTGAACGCTCTACGCCTCTTCCCAAGACGCAGGCGGGGCCCGGCACTACCTCCTCTGCCCGTCCTGCCAATCTTCGTTCAGCAGCGTCTCTTCTTATTGAGCCTTTTGAAGAGGTCAACAAGCGGGCGGCTCTGCACTCGAAAGTCAACGGTTTTTCCGCTGTCTGCCAGTATGGGAATCTTGAAGTTGGCGACCTTATGGCTAACCTGACCCGTTGGGCTCAGCTCAACTCTGAAGACGGTCGTTGGCTACGCGTCATTGCTGACGCTTTTGCTGCTGCCGGCGGAGAGGAGGAAATCTCGTCGGTGCACGATGCTGCGTTGCATGAGGCGTTCCGAAATGCCAACATTGCGACCACACGCGAAGGACTTTCTTTCACTCCTATCGCACTGTCTGGCTTTGACCCCAATACGGGCTATGCTCTCGACCCAGTCAATACCGCAACTGGCAACTTCGTTGAGTCCGAAGTCGATTATTCCTTTGGCGGGGCTTCATCATCCTTGCGAATAAGCCGCATGTATAACTCTGTCTCTACTGATGGGGGCGTGTTTGGCACCGGCTGGATGTCTCTCTTGGACCAACGGATTGTTCTTTCCGCTGATGATGCCATCTGGATTCAAGAGGACGGGCGACAAATTGTCTTCCCTCGAGTGGGTTCCCAGTTCGGTCGGGCGGTAGGCGCAAACTTTTGGCTGGTCGCTTCTGAAGAGCAGGGGCAACGCGTGCTGCGGGCGCAGGATAACGAGGGGGGTGTCTGGATTTTTAGCGCCCGTGGTCGTTGGTTGTCTTCGCATACGGGACAAGGCACGGGTGTGCACGCGGTCTACGAGGCTGACCGCGTGGTTGCCCTCGTTCATGAGCGAGGACGACGCGTTGACGTGGACTATGTGGGCGGTGTGGTTGGTCGGATTCGAACCAGTAACGGTCACAGCGTTGAGTACGTCTATGACGATCGTAGGCGCCTTGTTGAGGTGCTCGGCCCTGCAGGACGGCGCCGTTATGAGTGGAATGATAAGGATCTGATCGTTCGCGTGGTTGATGCCGCCGGGCTTGCTGAGGTGGAGAATACCTACGACGCGGATCGACGCGTTATCCATCAGGCAACTCCGCATGGGCGTCGCGTCCGTTTTGCTTACCTTCCCGGCAGGGTCACGGCTGTCTCTGACGAGGACGGAACGCGCAATGACACGTGGATTGCTGACTCGAATGGTCGTTTGATTGGTGTGATTGACTCTCATGGGCAGCGCCAGTCAATGTCGTATGACTCGCATGGGAATCTGGTACAGGTGACGGACCGGGCTGGTGCGACGACTGTGCACGTCTATGACAGTCGTGGGCATCGGACGCGTACCGTGTTGCCGACGGGTGGTGAGCTGTCCTATAGCTGGGATGAGCTTGATCGTATTTCAACGGTTGTTGCGCAAAGTGGCGGCGTTGTTTCTTACGTGTACGCCTCTGATGAGGATCGTAACCCGCATGAGATTCATGATCCTTTAGGCGGAGTGACCCGTTTGACGTGGGAGGGCGGCCTGCTGATGCGGGTGGTTGATCCTGTGGGGGTGGAGGTTTCTTTTACCTACGATGCTTTTGGCGACATGATTGGTGCCACTAACGCTGATGGTGCGACGGTTGTCTTTGAGCGTGACTGGGCTGGTCGTGTGATTTCTTCGACGACTCCTATGGGTGCGGTGACGGCTTTGGAGTATGACCATGAGGGTCATGTGTGTCGCGCGCGTGATCCTGAGGGGGCAGTGTGGCGTTTCGAGCATGATGATGCTGGACGCATGACGGCCATGATTGATCCTTATGGTGCGCGGACGACGTTTGAGTATGGCGAGCATGGTTCCCTCGCTCGTGTGACGGATCCGTTGGGGCGTATTACCGAGCACGAGTTTGATGATCTTGGGAATATTGCTGCCTTGAATCTGCCTGATGGGGCGCAGTTCCTGTACGAGTATGATTCCTTGTCGCGTTTAACGGGAATGCGCGCCCCTGATGCCGCGTGGTGGCATTGGACCTACGATCAGCGCGGCGTGATGACTTCGGTGCAGGATCCTACGGGGGTTGAGTATTCCCAAAGCGTTGATCCTGTGAATGGAACGCTGACCTACCAGGGTGGTGGCGACAGCGGGACTGTTGACTTTGATGCTTTTGGTCGTCCGGTTCGTGAGCAGACTGGCGCAGGTACGAGTGCCATATTGACGTGGGATGCGGCCGGAAATGTTGTGGAGATTCTCGATGGTGAGGGCGGCCTGACTCGTCTGGAGCGGGATATCGCGGGTCGCGTGAGAACCCATATCACCCCTAACGGGGTGACCACTCGTTATGAGTATGATCTGTGTGGTCGTTTGTTGAGCTTGTCTACCGAGGGCGGTGGCACGACAACTTTCGCCTATGACGCTGATTCTCGTGTTGTTGGGCGTAGGCTCTCCACTGGCGAGGAGGCTCGTTATTCTTATGACGCGTGTTCACGTCTGGTGCAGGCGGATGTTCCGGGTCGTGGGCGGAGTGTGTTCACCTACGATAAGTGTGGCCGTTTGACCTATCAGCGTGATCCGTTGATGGGGATTCGTCGTTTCTCTTATGACGCTGCTGGGCAGCTGGTGACTGCGACGAATGGTGTTGGGGGCGTGACTCGTTATGCCTACGATTCGCGGGGCCGTTTAGTGTCGGTGACTGACCCGTTGGGGGGAGTCACGCGTTACACCTACAATTCGCTTGATCAGATCACCAGTGTTGTTGATCCTTTGGGTCATGAGACCCTGTATTCTTTCGATGCTGCGGGACGGTTGCTGTCTCAGGTTGGGCCTGATGGGATGAAGTTGTCCTTCACCTATGACGAGGCCGGTCAGCCTGTTGCGTCCTTCGCTAATGGCTATCGGTTGACCAGCATTGAGCGCGATCTGTCTGGGCGTCGTGTCACGATCATGGATCACACTGACCCGACGGGTGAGTGTCATGAGCATGAGCTGCGTTTTGACCGCTTGGGACGTATGACTGCGCGTGTGTCTGATGGCCAGGAATGGTCGTGGTCGTATGACGCTGACGGTAATCGTTTGACTTATACGTCCCCTGACGGACACACCAGCGTTTATGACCGGGATTCTTTGGGAAGGCTTCGCACTTTCACTCATCCTGTTGCCGGCACTGTGTCGTATGCCTACGACGACGCTGGGCGTCTCTTGTCTGCGACGCAGGGGGATTGTGTCCAGGAGTGGGCGTATTCAGATGGCTGGCCGTCTTTTTATGGTCGACGCCATGTGAATGGCGACGTATCCGAGCAGGACTTGTGCACCAGTGTCGAGCGTGACACCTGGGGCCGTGTGACGGCCATTCACGCGGCAGATGGCACCTACCGATACACCTACGATGAAGCAAATCAGCTGCTTGGTGTGGATGGCCCTGATGGTTCGAGGTCATGGACCTATGACATTGCTGGCCGACTAGTAGAGGAGACCTCGCCAGTGGAGCGTAGTGTGTTCTCCTATAACGCGGGCAGCCAGCTCACCACTCGCACGACCTCTTCAGGAGAGGGGCAAGCTGAACGCACTTCACGTTTCACGTACACTCCTTCCGGTCAGCGCGCTTCCCTCACCACTACAACGAATAGTGGCGGTGTTCAAGAGTCTCACACGATCTCCTACGCCTGGGACGAACGCGGTTGGCTGTGTGCTACCGCCACCGATGCGGCCCACACCACCACCTGGGTCAACGCCCTCGGTGAGCTCTCTCGCGTGAACTCCACCTCTCTCTCGTGGGATATCGCCTCCTCCACTCCCACGCTGACTCATATCGGCGCCACCCCCATCACCATTACTCCCGCAGGCACTCATATGCCCGGCGCAGAATGGTCGCATGCGAGTTGGCGCCCTGCCCGCACCACCACTCCTCAAAGCCCTTATCAAACGCCTCTCCTGCCCGATTCTTTCACTCCGGCAGGAATCCACCTCACCCCCACCGGCACTCCTGTCATCGCCGGCCTGGAATGGATGGGCAAACGCCTCTACGACCCCGCCACTCATTCCTTCCTTTCCCACGATCCGCTTTCAGCAGCCCCCGGCGCAATCTGGGAAACGAGCCCCTATAACTACGCAGCCAATAACCCTCTTAACGCCCTTGACCCCACTGGTCTCAACCCTGTTACCGACGTCCAGCTCAACGCCTACGCCAACACCGTCGATACCCGAAGCTTCTTCGGAAGGGCCCAGGAGAATTGGCTCTCCTGGAACACCCTTGCCTCTGCGGCGCTGATAGTCGCGGGTGTTGCTTGTATAGCGACCGGTTTTGGTGGCCCAGCAGGCCTTATCCTGATCGGGGCTGGTGTTGACGGCATGATCCAACAACTCGACACCGGCCAAGTTGACTGGCTCGGTGTCGGGGCAACCTCTATCGTCGGAGGTCTCGTCGGGAAAGGCTTGGGCCTAGGAGTCAAAGGACTCATGCGCACAACACTTGGTAAGGAAATAGTGAAGCGGGGGGGCGCGCTGTTGAGCAAGATTCCTGATCAGGTGGCGAAGTATGCAGTCCCTGCGATGAAACACACTGCAGTGGGTGCCGGTGACCTTGTGTCCGGTGGCGCTGCAGCAACCACCGTCGAGGCGGGGCGACGACTCTTTGGCATCTCGAATAATCCCCACCAACCACTCAGCTCTGTCTTTGCTGACAACGCTTTGCCGACCCCCAAGAACCTCCTTCAGCTCGGCGCGAGCAAGAGCCTAGAGTTTGGGGGTAAACAACTCCAAGCACCCTTCAAGGCCCATATCAAGGAGCCTTTTCTTGATTGGAAGGACAACCCCTTACGCCGTATGCCCGACACCTTGCCCTACGCTGACATCGACACCTCAATAGACTCCTTCCTCGGCAAGGAACAGTACGGACGCAACCCCAACACTGGAGGCAACACCCCAGACCACATCTTCGGATGGGGAGATGACACACGAGCAGGTGGTCAAACTCGTTCAGTCACCACTGACGCTAATCCCCATAACCACACCATGACCTTCGAATGGCAACGCAACCCCAGCCGCCCTGTTCACACCCATGAAATCCACTACACAGAACAATAATGAAGGGGACACGCCATGGATCACACACACGCCCCTTCCAACCTCCCCAAAAACACCCCCACCCCTGTAGAAATAGCCTGCGTGGAGGCATTACTCATCG
>NZ_RQZF01000019.1 GCF_003858455.1 Schaalia canis
GCCGGTTGTGGCATCCCAGATGCGGGCGGTGTTATCTCTGCTGGTGGTGAGGATGGTGGTGCCGTCTGGGCTGTAGGCGCCACTGGTCACCTCGTTGGTGTGGCCGGTGAGAGTGGAGGGGATGGGAAAGCCGACCTGGGGGGAAGGAGCGCTTCGCGCCCCAGAGGGAAGCCCCGGTACGGCCTTACAATCGATCAGGGAGGTTTGGTAGCAGTCGGCCGTGTCTGTGGAGCACGCTAGAAGTGCCGAGTTTCTGAATGTCGCGCCCGCAAGCGTCGCACTATCGAACGAGGTGCCCGTCATTTGGCAGCCGACGAAGGAGGCGGAGGTCATGTCGCAGGCCGCGAAGCTCGCGTTGTCGAGGAGTAGCCCCTGAAAGCGAGCGTGGCGGAACGAGGCACCGTCGAAGCGAGCGCCAGACAGGTCCAGTTGGCTTGATGACTCCAGGCGGAAGCCGTCTAGCTTCGCGCCTCGCGCGTCGAGACCGCGCAAGTCGGAAATCTGCAGACCGAGCTTGAGGGCTGCTGCGGCAAAGGTGAGGACGCGGATGCCGGTTTCTTGCCTGCGTCCCAATTCTGCAAGCGTGTCCAGGCAAACGGAAAGCTCGTCCATCCGTAGACCGAGCAGGGCCTCGATGAGGAAGCGTTCCGCCTCGGGGCTAGGGGCGAGTTTGGCCCAGTCCGCCTGGGCGATGTCGGCCCCCGCTTCGAGCAGACGCAGGAGGTGCCTGGCCAGGAAATACTCGAGCAGGGACGTGTGTGCAAAGCCGTAGTCGTCGCCGCTGCGCGTGACAAAGGTAGCCGTTCGTAGGTCGTCCTTCCAGAGACCGGGGAGGCGCCTCTCGTAGTGGAGTTCCATGTCCGGGTGGTTTCGCATGAAGCGGAGCATCCAGTTTTCCAGGTCCTGCACCTTCCAGGTGCGGCGCCCGCCGCGCCAGAGCTGTGCCGCGAGATCCTCCATCAGCAACAACTTGTGGTCGGGCAGCAGTTCGTGCTTGCCGTCGTCCCTGGCAAGCCACTGCGACACGAACGACTCGTACAGGTCGACGGAGCGCATTGTTTCTCCCCGCAGGGCGCGCCGCTGCAGCGGCTCGAGTGCCGTCGTGATCATCCGCAGCAGCATCGGCTGGGTAGAGAGCTCAGTGAGGTTGTAGACCGATCCAATCATGGCCATGATCGAGTCAACCCGGTCTGCACCGACGTTGCTCGCGATGTACTCCCTCACCTGCTCCTGGGTGAACGGCAACATGTGGAGAACCAGGTAGTCGCTTTCGTTCACGCTCTCGCGTCCCTGTCTGAGGAACGTGGAGACCTCGTCGCGGAGGGTACGGAAGTAGTGGGTACGGCAGGAGATCGCCAGCCTGGTGGTCGGGTTGTCGCCCGCGATCTGCCACAGGCGCTGGATCAGCCGCTGCCCCTGCTGCTCGGTCAGGTGCACCAGCGCCTCGTCTAGACCGTCGAAAAGCAGGACGCAGTTCCCCTGGGCCGCCACCTCCAAGACCTCATCGCCAGACGCAGTTCCACCCCTGACATGGGTTCGCTTCATGAGCGCGTCAAGCAGCTCGCTCGGGCCTATGTCGTCGACGCTCCGGCCGTTCAGCTCCCGCAGGTCGAAGAGGACGGGGAGGGGGAGCGAGGCGTCCTGCTCGCGCGCGTCCAGGAGCTGCAGGGTTAGCTGCTTAAGCGCGGTGGACTTGCCCATGCCCACGTTGCCGAGCAGCGCGGCGAAGCGTGGCGAGCTCTCAGCGCGGTTCTTTGACCATTCCAGCAGGGTTGGTACCGCCTGGACGTGGCGAGGTGTGTAGCCCTCGCTGGTGCCCTCTGCCGAATCCTTGGCGAGTCGGTGCTCGGCGTCGTAACTCGCTTCAGGGTCCGTGGTGCTGAACCGTCCCCTGGAGGCGTGCAACGGGACCTGCGATTCCTGCGCGCCAAGACCCTTAGCAGTTCTGCGCGCATGCTCTCCGAGCAAGTCGGTGCATGAGAGATATGGAGCCGGGGGCTTCTCCCGGGACAGCGCCCTCTTCACAGCGGCCAGCAGGTCGCCAATCGAATGGCTTCGTTGCGTGTTGTCCTTCTCCTCCCAGGGTTCCCTGTCCCACAGGACATGCGGGCGCTTGAGTCCTCGCGTTTTTGCGTCCGCTGAGACGGATCGGAGACTGACGATTACGACTGGTTTGCCCGACTGGTGGACGATCTCCGGTTCCGGGTTTTCCTGCTCCAGGTACTCCGGCGAAAGCAGAACGATGATCACGTCCGCGCGGCTGCATGCGCTCTCGAGATGGTCGTTGCGGTTTGCGCCCAGCAGAGCGTCAGCGGATGAGGCGAACTCAAAGCCCGGAGTGTCCTCGGTGAGGCGCAACTCAGTCTTTACCCGCTTAGTCAAGTCAGCTGCCGGTGAGTGCGGCTGGGAAAGCTCCTGGAGTGCTGCGCTGAAGTAGACGCGAATCGGCCCGGGCACTTGGGCATCCGCTTCGACTACCTCCCTGGGCAGGCCCGCGCGGGCCTCCTTATCCGAGCGTGCTGCGAGCTCGGCCGTCAGAGGGTCGTCGCCCTCAAAGTAGGCCCACTCGCTCTTGCGCTTGTCGGCCTCCAGAGAGAACCGAATGCCGGCCTCGGCTGCTGCCTTTGCGACGGTGGA
Source organism: Schaalia canis (assembly GCF_003858455.1). Classification (GTDB taxonomy): domain Bacteria; phylum Actinomycetota; class Actinomycetes; order Actinomycetales; family Actinomycetaceae; genus Pauljensenia; species Pauljensenia canis. The sequence continues at coordinate 2,638 of NZ_RQZF01000019.1, forward strand.
CCGGAACTCCCGGAATGCTGATCCCTTCAACCGGGGGCTGTCGGTGGTGGCGGTGGCGGCGATCGCATCGTCGATGCGAATCAGGCCGTCGTCCTGCAACTGGGCGGCGATGGCCTCCACGCGGCGGTAGAGAATCGGGCTGAGGTAGTCGCGCAGCTTGGGGAGGGCTCGTTTGACCCCGGCGGGAGTTAGTTGGGTGCTCATGCCTTGTTCCAGTTGGTGGTGCCGTCGGTGGTGAGGACGCGGGCGCGAATCTTGCGGACGAGCGCGTCTACAAAGGCGTTGCGCTCGTGGGTGGGAGTCTGCTCGTAGCTGCGGCCGAGGGAGAAGAACTGCTGCAACTCGTTGAGGCCCTTCCAGTCGATGTTCTTGTCCTGCGGGTCGACGTAAACCAGCTGAACCGGCAGGAACTTTAGCTCTGGACCGTCCTCTTTCTGGAGTTCGATTTCGTCGATGATCTCGCTGGCGAGGAAACCGGGGGAGAGGAGCTGAAGCACGTAGTCGGCCTCTGCAATGTGGGCGCGAAGCTGTGCCCTCCAGTTCTCCCCAAGGCTCAACTCCGAGTCATCCCACCACTCGAAGTTGATTCCCTTCTCGATCTTGAGGCGAACCCGAAGGCGATCGACGAGGTCCTCCTTCAACTCCCTGTCACCGGAGTACCAAGAAAGAAACAGCTTGACAGTAGGGGTGGGTGCTGGCGTGACGTTCATCGTGTCTCCCTTCGTCGGTGTTGCGACAAACCTAGCGCAGGATACAGGCAAACGCAATCATTTACTGACGATTGCCTGACGATTCTCGTCTGCTTCTGCTTGGGGTAGGTGCCCCCAATCGGTGCGTGGGCGGACACGGTGACGACATTGGCGGAATGCTTGACGTCGCGTCTGCCTAAGACTTCCTCGCTGCGTTGCGGTTTCGATCCGTAGACACCCTAGAGGCTGTGGTGCCAAAGATAGCTGTAAATGTCAGGGGCGTTTCTGGATAGCAAAAACGCACGCGCCCGCTGTCCAGTTCTTTTTGAGAGTGTCCCCGCTGGCGCGCCGCTAGCACGAGACAGTGCCGGTCGTAGACATCAAGGTATGTATTCACTGTCTACTTAGGGGACGAATGCGGATATCGTATGAGCGATAAGCGGTCGGGATTTCCTCCAGGTCATTTTGGCCCCGCGTTGAAGGTCCAGAATTGCTCCGCGTACAGGTGTTCCCTTGAGCGCGGGAGGAGTAGAGTATTTAGTGGCTGAAAAGGCCGCATTTCTCGTCATACTGCTGGAGGAACAGCATGCGTACCTCACCGTCCTATACCGCGTCCTATCGTCTACAGATTGATGAAGCACTCGCCTCACTAGCGGACCTGGTGGGTGCGGTCGGGAAAACTGGCGCAGAGGTGAAGGGCCTGGATGTGGCCGACTCTGATCGTGGTTTGATTGTTGTGGACTTGACCTGCGATATGCGCGACTCGGCGCATCGGCGCGAGGTTGAGGCCACGCTGTCGTCCATTGAAGGCATCACGGTTTCGTCTGTTGCCGACCAAACCTTCCTGTCCCACATTGGCGGAAAGATTGAGGTCTCTTCTAAGGTTCCCCTGCGTAACCGTGACGATCTCTCCCGTGCCTACACCCCCGGCGTTGCTCGTGTGTGCACCGCCATCCATGACATGCCCCAGAAAGCTCATTTGCTGACGATGAAGGCCAATACGGTGGCTGTCGTTTCTGATGGAACGGCCGTGTTGGGCTTGGGGGACATTGGCCCTGAAGCTGCTTTGCCGGTGATGGAGGGCAAGGCTGTTCTTTTCAAGGAGTTCGCTGGCGTTGACGCCTGGCCGGTTGTGCTGGATACGACCGACACCGAAGAGATCATTTCGATCGTGAAAGCTATTGCTCCGGCATACGGTGGCATCAACCTTGAGGATATTTCAGCGCCGCGCTGCTTTGAAATCGAAGAGCGCCTGCGTGCTGAGCTTGATATTCCAGTCTTTCATGATGACCAGCACGGTACCGCTATCGTCGTTCTCGCCGCTTTGCTGAACGCCCTGAAGCTGGTGAACAAGCGAATTGAGGATGTTCGCATCGTTGTTTCTGGTGTGGGCGCTGCAGGCTCTGCGATTATTCGTCTTTTGATGGCCCAGGGGGCGCGTGACATTGTCGGTTACGGGCGTAGTGGCGCCTTGAACGCTGACGAGGTGGAGGGGATGCATGCGTCCCGTCGTTGGCTTGCGGAGAATACCAACCCGCGTCGTGTGAAGGGCAGTTTGAAGGACGGCCTGCGTGACGCAGATGTTTTCATTGGTGTGTCGCAGGGCAATATTCTCAGCGGCGAGGACGTTGCAACGATGGCTGATGATGCGATTGTCTTTGCACTGGCGAACCCGACTCCTGAGGTAGATCCATTGGCTGCAGCGCAGCATGCAGCGATTGTGGCAACAGGGCGTTCAGACTATGCCAACCAGATCAATAATGTCCTGGCCTTCCCCGGCCTCTTCCGCGGTCTGCTTGACGCGAAGGTCAAGGAGATTACCACCGAGGTTTTACGCGTTGCCGCTATCGCCATCGCATCGGTCATTGATGAAGATGAGCTTGGCCCGAACTACATCATCCCGGGTGTCTTTGACGAGCGGGTCCCCTTGGCTGTGTCAAAGGCAGTCCGGCGCGCTGTGCGTGATCTGCCGACGATTGACATCCCCGTGCAGGAGCATCTTGGTGCTGTGCTGAGCTGATTGATGCAAGCATCTGGCCGCTTTTGGTGGTCCTGCCCACAAATATGGCACCGTAGCTGCGAAAAGTCGCCAAAACACCCCCGCCACATGAGCTGTGGCGGGGGTGTTTTGTCTGATAAATCCCCGGAATTACGCTGAAAAGTAGCTTTGTGGCCCTGTTCACCCTCAATGGATTTGACGTGTTGGTGTGGGGGTGTGTAGATTATTTACTCGTTGCGCCGGACGGTGTGGGTCGCTGAGTGAGCGGTTTTCATTGGTTTGGGC
>NZ_RQZF01000020.1 GCF_003858455.1 Schaalia canis
GGGGGGTGTGGGTTGGTCGTGAACCTGTATGGTGGTTGTGAGCAGTGTCGTGCTTTCGTTTGTGTTTTCACACTTTTTGGTGTGTGTGTTTAGTGTTGGCCAATTAGTACCAGTCAGCTCAAGAGCACCTCGCGGTGCTTCCACTTCTGGCCTATCAACCCGGTAGTCTGCCGGGGGCCTTCACACCCGCGGGGGGTGTTGGAAACCTCATCTTGAAGCAAGTTTCCCGCTTAGATGCTTTCAGCGGTTATCTTTTCCGAACGTAGCCAACCAGCCATGCACCTGGCGGTACAACTGGCACACCAGAGGTTCGTCCATCCCGGTCCTCTCGTACTAGGGACGGCCCTTCTCAAGTTTCCTGCGCGCACAGAGGATAGGGACCGAACTGTCTCACGACGTTCTAAACCCAGCTCGCGTACCGCTTTAATGGGCGAACAGCCCAACCCTTGGGACCAACTCCAGCCCCAGGATGCGACGAGCCGACATCGAGGTGCCAAACCATGCCGTCGATATGGACTCTTGGGCAAGATCAGCCTGTTATCCCCGGGGTACCTTTTATCCGTTGAGCGACCACGCACCCACGTGCCATGGCCGGATCACTAGTTCCTGCTTTCGCACCTGCTCGACCCGTCGGTCTCACAGTCAAGCTCCCTTGTGCACTTGCACTCGCCACCTGATTACCAACCAGGCTGAGGGAACCTTTGAGCGCCTCCGTTACTTTTTAGGAGGCAACCGCCCCAGTTAAACTACCCACCAGGCACTGTCCCCAACCCGGATTACGGGCCGAGGTTAGATGCACACTTGCACCAGAATGGTATTTCAACGACGACTCCACCCAAGCTGGCGCCCAGGCTTCACAGTCTCCCACCTATCCTACACAAGCACAAGCGAACACCAATACCAAGCTATAGTAAAGGTCCCGGGGTCTTTCCGTCCTTCTGCGCGAAACGAGCATCTTTACTCGTAGTGCAATTTCGCCGAGTTCACGGTCGAGACAGCGGAGAAGTCGTTACGCCATTCGTGCAGGTCGGAACTTACCCGACAAGGAATTTCGCTACCTTAGGATGGTTATAGTTACCACCGCCGTTTACTGGGGCTTAAATTCAAACCTTCACCACACAACGTGCGGTTGAGTCTTCCTCTTAACCTTCCAGCACCGGGCAGGCGTCAGTGCGTATACATCGTCTTGCGACTTCGCACGCACCTGTGTTTTTAGTAAACAGTCGCTTCTCCCTCTTCTCTGCGACCCCCAACCGCAACCACCACGCGTAGTGGTGGAACCGTCGGGGGTCCCCCTTCTCCCTAAGTTACGGGGGAATTTTGCCGAGTTCCTTGACCATGATTCACTCGAACGCCTCGGTATACTCTACCTGACCACCTGAGTCGGTTTAGGGTACGGGCGCCTTCCACCCTCACGTCGAGGCTTTTCTTGGCAGTACAGGATCACCATCAGCCACCCATAAGGGCAGCCCCATCAGTTCTCACCCACATGTCTCCCGGATTTGCCTAGGAAACGGGCCACGACCTTAGACACACATATCCACCAGTGTGCGACAGCTACCTCTCTGCGTCACCCCTGTTAACACGCTCACCTACTACCCTCAAGGTCCCACGGCCCCTCCACCACCAACACCCGAAAGTGAAGACGGTATTGAGGCAAAGTGGTTAGTACAAGAGATTCAGTCTTGGCGGTTGAAAGGCGGTACCAGAATATCAACTGGTTATCCATCGACTACGCCTGTCGGCCTCGCCTTAGGACCCGACTAACCCAGGGCGGATAAACCTAGCCCTGGAACCCTTAGTCAATCGGCGCTAGGGATTCTCACCCTAGATTCGCTACTCATGCCTGCATTCTCACTCCCACACGCTCCACCAGAGGTCACCCCCAGGCTTCACCGCACGCAGGACGCTCCCCTACCCACCCACACACCCCCAGAAGATCACGCTCCTGACGGTTACATGTGTAAGTGCCACAGCTTCGGCGGTACGCTTGAGCCCCGCTACATTGTCGGCGCAAAACCACTTGACCAGTGAGCTATTACGCACTCTTTCAAGGATGGCTGCTTCTAAGCCAACCTCCTGGTTGTCAACGCGATTCCACATCCTTTCCCACTTAGCGTACGCTTAGGGGCCTTAGCTGATGATCTGGGCTGTTTCCCTCTCGACAACGAAGCTTATCCCCCGCTGTCTCACTGCCATGCTCACACCTACTGGCATTCGGAGTTTGGCTGACGTCAGTAACCCACAGGGCCCATCGACCATCCAGTAGCTCTACCTCCAGCAGGAAGCACATAACGCTGCACCTAAATGCATTTCGGGGAGAACCAGCTATCACGGAGTTTGATTGGCCTTTCACCCCTACCCACAGCTCATCCCCCAGGTTTTCAACCCTGGTGGGTTCGGTCCTCCACAAAGTCTTACCCTTGCTTCAACCTGGCCATGGGTAGATCACCCCGCTTCGGGTCCAGAACACGCGACAAACGCCCTATTTCAGACTCGCTTTCGCTACGCATACCCCACACGGGTTAAGCACGCCACGTGCCACTGACTCGCAGGCTCATTCTTCAAAAGGCACGCCATCACCCCACAAGGCTCTGACGGCTTAAAGGCACACGGTTTCAGGTACTATTTCACTCCCCTCCCGGGGTACTTTTCACCATTCCCTCACGGTACTATGCACTATCGGTCACCAAGTAGTATTTAGGCTTACCAGGTGGTCCTGGCAGATTCACACCAGATTTCACGAGTCCGGCGCTACTCGGGCACACAACCCACACACTCAACAGGCGCAAACGGCTACACGACTCTCACGCACTACGGTCAGCCATCCCATACTGTTCACCTCACACCTGCAAACATGCCACTCCCCGGCAGAGGAGAAACGATCATGCCCCACAACACCCCATGCGCAACGCCTGCCGGCTCTCACACACACAAGGTTTAGCCTCCTCCGCTTTCGCTCGCCACTACTCACGGAATATCTTCTCCTACGGGTACTGAGATGTTTCACTTCCCCGCGTTCCCCCCACCACCCTATGAACTTCAGATGATGGTAACTACACACAACTGCAGCTAGGTTCCCCCATTCGGAAATCCTCGGATCAAACGCTCGTTCGCCAACTCCCCGAGGCATATCGCAGGCCACAACGTCCTTCATCAGCTCTTGGTGCCAAGGCATCCACCGAATGCCCACAAAAACTAAACAACAAAATCACACAGAACAAGAAAACACTAAAGATGCTCACAACCACTATACAGTTCACAAACAACCCACCCACCACACAACCACCCACCCCACACACGCAGAATAAGCAGCCACATGGAGGCACAACGCCCACCACCACAAAAGGTGTTGAACGTGAACCCGACAGCATGCCCCAACAATTTCAAAACCGTTTTTATGCCCAGCCCCAAAAACACGCAGGCACCCCCACCAACACCAAACATCAGCGGTTCAAAGCACCCACAACACCCACACCACCAACACCCACCCAAAAACAGGCGCGCGTTAATGACACGAGCAAAAAGAACGGGACTCCCTAGAAAGGAGGTGATCCAGCCGCACCTTCCGGTACGGCTACCTTGTTACGACTTCGTCCCAATCGCCAATCCCACCTTCGACCACTCCCCCCAAACGGTTAGGCCATGGGCTTCGGGTGTTACCAACTTTCGTGACGTGACGGGCGGTGTGTACAAGGCCCGAGAACGTATTCACCGCAGCGTTGCTGATCTGCGATTACTAGCGACTCCACCTTCATGGGGTCGAGTTGCAGACCCCAATCCGAACTGAGACCGGCTTTAAGGGATTCGCTCCGCCTCACAGCATCGCAACCCTCTGTACCAGCCATTGTAGCATGCGTGAAGCCCAAGACATAAGGGGCATGATGATTTGACGTCATCCCCACCTTCCTCCGAGTTAACCCCGGCAGTCCCCCACGAGTCCCCACCATAACGTGCTGGCAACATAGGGCAAGGGTTGCGCTCGTTGCGGGACTTAACCCAACATCTCACGACACGAGCTGACGACAACCATGCACCACCTGCACACCACCCCGAAGGCCACCACATCTCTGCAGTGTCGCGGTGCATGTCAAGCCTTGGTAAGGTTCTTCGCGTTGCATCGAATTAATCCGCATGCTCCGCCGCTTGTGCGGGCCCCCGTCAATTCCTTTGAGTTTTAGCCTTGCGGCCGTACTCCCCAGGCGGGGCACTTAAAGCGTTAGCTACGGCGCAGAAACCAAGGGCGGCCCCCACACCTAGTGCCCAACGTTTACAGCGTGGACTACCAGGGTATCTAATCCTGTTCGCTCCCCACGCTTTCGCTCCTCAGCGTCAGTAACGGCCCAGAGACCCGCCTTCGCCACCGGTGTTCCTCCTGATATCTGCGCATTCCACCGCTACACCAGGAATTCCAGTCTCCCCTACCGCACTCAAGCCAGCCCGTACCCACCGCAAGCCCACAGTTAAGCTGTGGGTTTTCACGGCAGACGCGACAAGCCGCCTACAAGCCCTTTACGCCCAATAATTCCGGACAACGCTCGCGCCCTACGTATTACCGCGGCTGCTGGCACGTAGTTAGCCGGCGCTTCTTTACCCACTACCCTCAACTAGAACAAAAACTAGCCTTGACCATGAGCGAAAGAGGTTTACAACCCGAAGGCCGTCATCCCTCACGCGGCGTCGCTGCATCAGGCTTTCGCCCATTGTGCAAAATTCCCCACTGCTGCCTCCCGTAGGAGTCTGGGCCGTATCTCAGTCCCAATGTGACCGGTCACCCTCTCAGGCCGGTTACCCGTCAAAGCCTTGGTAGGCCATCACCCCACCAACAAGCTGATAGGCCGCGAGCCCATCCCCCACCAGAAAAAACCTTTCCACCCCACACCATGCGACATGAGGTAAATACCCGGTATTAGCATCCGTTTCCGAACGTTATCCCGAAGAAGGGGGCAGGTTACTCACGTGTTACTCACCCGTTCGCCACTAACCAACCCAAACGCAAAGCGCCCAAGCGGTCCGTTCGACTTGCATGTGTTAAGCACGCCGCCAGCGTTCGTCCTGAGCCAGGATCAAACTCTCCGAACAAAAACAAAAAACTGTTAAAGCCCAGAAAACCACAACCACACAAAACAGCCATGGCAATCCCAACCAAACAACAAACTCAAAAACAAAAAACAGGCATAAAAACAACAAAAAATGTCAAGACACACTATCGAGTTCACAAACAACACCCACACAC
>NZ_RQZF01000003.1 GCF_003858455.1 Schaalia canis
GCCCAACCCGGCACACACACCATCTGCGTCACCGCCCTCAACCAAGGCGCAGGCCACAACACCCCACTCGGATGCCGCACCACCACCCTGGGGGGTGGACACCGGTCGGGTTTTAACCCAGCTTCCATCATTAGTGACGAGCAACTTTTTTCCCCCAACACGATGAACGCTGCCAGCATTCAAAGCTTCCTTAACGACAAGGGGCGCTCTTGCCGGGCCAGATCCAACGGTGTTCCCTGCCTTAAGCACTACACCGAACGGACGCTACCCATGACTCTGCCCTACTGCGCAGCTTTTAGGGCCGGGAACTCAGATTCCGCCGCCCAAATCATTGACAAAGCATCTAAAGCCTGTGGCATTAATCCGCAAGTACTTCTTGTTATGCTGCAAAAAGAACAGGGACTCGTGACCGCTTCGGGCAGTACTCTCACCCAAAGTCGCTACGAGCGCGCGATGGGGCTCTCCTGCCCAGATAGCGGTACCTGCGACCCTTCAAAAGCGGGATTTGCCAAGCAGGTTTATGGAGCAGCCGCCCGCTTAGTCAAATATACGAAAGAACCTCACCGATATAATTTTGCGGTAGGCAGAACGTCTCGCATCCAGTTCCACCCCTCCGCATCCTGCGGCGCCTCTTCAATCACCCCACAAAATAGTGCGACCGCGGCGCTCTACAACTACACCCCCTATCAACCCAATACTGCTGCGTTAGACAATATGAACGGCGTGGGTGACTCCTGCTCCTCCTACGGCAACCGAAACCTGTGGAGGCTCATGAAGGCATGGTTCTAGATACAAGCTTCTAGTAGACTGAATTTTCTGCATCTTTTGACGTGCTGCCCACCACTAACCTCGCTGACAGGCTGACAAAGGTCACCGCAATGTTTGATTGCCAACGTTTGAAACCTCTGCTACCCATAGTCGTTTTTTGGGTGGCAATTGCGAGCATGCTTGGCATCCAACTTGCTAAGCCCCTACTCGGTTATCAAGTTCTCACTGGCTATGACATGCTTGACCGCTTCAGCCCGTGGTCTGCGCTTCCTACCGCTCAAGACGAACACTATGGAAATCCATATATCACTGACCAGTTAGATTCACAGTTACCTTCCCTCTCTGAGATTACTCATCGCATATCCGAAGGCGACTGGCCCCTACACTCCAATCTTGTCCAGGGCGGCGCCCCCCTCCTCGCAGTCCCCTCCCTGGCTTTCCTCACCCCCACTCGTTTCCTCTGGCTTGTGCTCCCGATTTCTGTCGCGCCGGCATGGGTCACACTGGTAGAAGTAGCTTTCTCCGCTGGTTTCGCTTACCTATTTGCCCGCCGCCTTCGTTTTAGTCCCCTTGCTTCCCTAGTAACAGGCTTTGCCACTGCGTTTTCAGGTTTCTCAATCGCGTGGAACGGTTGGCCTCAAAGCACCGTCGTGGCCTTCATCCCCATGCTGTTATGGTCGATTGAGCGTTTTATCCAACAACGACGCGTCCGCGATCTTGTTCCGGTGGCGTTGGCCGTTACTTTTCTCATCCTGGGGGGCTTCCCCATTGTTGCGGGGCATTCACTCATCGTTGCCGGACTCTACGCTTTAGCGAGGAGTCTTGCTCTCACTGTTATTCCGACCTTCTCATGGAGGAGCCTCGCCTCATGTGGCACACTTCTGGGCGGGCTTCTTCTGTCCGTTATCACGGGATTTGGACTTTCTGCATTCCAACTCATCCCCTTTGCGACAACAATTGTTTCCGATGCCGATCTCAACTATCGCTCTAGTTGGGCGAGCATACAGGATTTGCCCGTGTACTGGTTGACGACGGTTCTCCCTCGTGGCCTTAATATTCCCTTTGCACCCCAAGATGCAGCGGCATTCATTGGTGCTGCCGTCCTTGTCAGCGCAGTTCTTGGTTGCCTAGCTTTTTTACGTGGGGGCCTTCCCCTGTCCGTCGCCTCGGTATTCATCGGCACTTGCCTATTCGTTGTCGCTTTTGTTTCCTACCAGAGCGTATTGGACTGGGGAAGCTTCGTTCGCGATCTGCCTTTACTGGCTAATAATCCCCCCGGTCGTCTTCGAGCACAGCTTGGCCTCCCCCTTGCTGTTTTCTCAGGCCTTGGGATCATGTGGCTCGAGGGCAAGTCTCCAACAGGTCAGTGGAGAGGTTGGAGGCTCCTCCAACCCGGTTTTTCGGTGACATCCGCCGCAACCGCCACCATGACGACGCTCTTCCTCGCCTATGCCATCAGGCACGCCTCACAGAGTGCTGATATCCCTCACCCTGACTTCTATGAGCAGGACGCCGCCATTGCCTTGATTCCCCTCGCTCTAATCTCAGCGCTCATGTGGATCGCCATCCGTCTTGAATTCTTGCGTTCACTTACTTTGTCAGCCTTGCTCGCCACGATCGCATTGCAACCTCTACCTGCATTGAACTACTTCTGGCCCGTAGCCGACGCTAACGAGGTATACCCCCATTCGGAAGCTCTTGATTACCTTGCGAGTAGGGTGGGACATAACCAACTGGCAACAGTAGGCCTGGCCCTGCGCCCGAATGTGCCGAATATCTACAATATCCGCATGGTGAATGGTCACGCTTTCGTCACCCCAGAATGGAAGGCCGCCCTGCAGAAGGCTGACCCCACAGTCTTTGTCAAGGGTGGCACCTACAGTTACCTCAATGCGACTCGCGATACGGCCTTTGATAATCCCGCTCTTGACAAGCTCGGCGTGCGCTATGTCGCTGCCGCCGCAACGGAACCTATTCCAGGAGTTCCTTCCTCTGTCGTTCCTCTCCCAGGAAGCTACGATGTCCCCGAGGGCGACCACTGGGCTACCATTCCCCCCTCAGGTCTGAACCTAGCCCTCACCGAGAATCTTGAAAAGGTTAACGGCATTGTCACTATTATTAACAATTCCACCGAGGTAAATATTACCGTTGAGGTAAGCAACGATTCCGGCCAGCGCAGAGAAAACCATCTGCAAGCCTTCCCTCATGGCGAGAGGATTCACATTCCTGTAGGCATCGCTCTTAACGATTTTGCTACCGAGAATGCGAACATCAAGGTACACATCAACGCCCAGCCATCGTCTGCTGCGCATGCTCCTCAAATCCAAACTGCCCCAGATGGACAGGCATTTTTCCTCAATCACGGCGATGAGCGATTCCCCTTGGTATACGCCGGAGAGAATACTCTGATTTGGGAACGCACCACAGCTTTGCCTCGTATTCGCTTTGAGGCGACTGGAAAGCCAGCTCAGCCTGCCAGCATTGATCCTGCGCTCACAATAAAGAGTGACACCGGCGATATTATCGACCTTAATGTCCAGACTGCCTCACCAGGACATGTTGTTATCGCCCAAGCCGCTGCCCGAAACTTCATTGCTACAGTAGATTCTCAACCTGTCGACATCATTAATCGAGGCGACGGCACCGTCGGCATAGCCGTCAGCGCTGGGGAACATAGCGTCACGCTTGAATACCAACCGCGCTACCTCCACGAGGCCTTTCTCATCTCCACCCTGAGTACGATGCTGCTCCTGCTGACAACGTTCGTACCCATGATTTATGACCGTCGGCGTCGTTCTCTTCCTGACACGAAGGAACAAAGAGTGTGATTTCACGCAGGTGCCGACTACACGCAATGGAAGACACACCAATATGATGGATCAGATGACAATAGCGGGATACCCTCCCGTTTTCACACAACCGATGGCTAGGTGAATGCTTCAATGGGTACTCAGATGACCAAGGGTACGCGCACCAAGCGAACCTTTTGGCAGCAGTGGAACCTTATCCATGCCTTCGCACAGCGCGACCTAAAATCAAAGTTCAACGCCACCGCCCTGGGGTGGCTGTGGTCGTTAGTGGTTCCTCTGACAACCTTGGGGATCTACACGCTCGTCTTCGGTGGACTATTCCAGATGCAAGCCCCTCAACTTGCCTCACGCCACGAAGGCATCGCGATTTTTGCCATCTGGCTATTTGCTGGACTCACCATATGGGGCTTCTTCCAGAACTCCATTAACGCCGGAATCAATGGGCTTGTCAGTTCAGGCGGACTCCTTCAAAAAGTTTACTTCCCTGCCTATGCGCCGATTCTTGGCGCTGGTTACGCAGTAGCAATCCAGTCCTTCATCGAAGTGGGAATCCTTCTGGCTGTCCTTGCCCTCCTCATGAATATTTCGTGGACATGGCTCCTCCTCATCCCCTTCTTTATCCTGTTGCTCCTCTTCGTTGCTTCACTGGCTACAGCCCTAGCCGTGTGGAACATCCACGTACGAGACCTCGCACACCTCGTGGGAGTATTCCTCCAACTCCTTTTCTACGCCACCCCCATCATCTACCAGCTCTCTCTTGTTCCCGAGCATTTCCACGGCATCCCCCTGCGCCAGATCATGGGAGTCCTTCCCATGGCAGAGTTCATTACTCTGTTCAGGACACTTGTCTATGATCTTTCCCCCGGCACAGCCATCCAATGGCTCGCATGCTTCTTCTGGGCATTTGTCTCTGCATTACTGGCCTTTTGGGTGCATCGTCGCTTCGGGGCAGACTTGGGCGAGAGGATCTAATAGTCATGTCTGATGGACTTACCTCAACCGATAGTGACTACTCGATCATTGTTCGCAATGTGTCGAAAGTCTTTGAAGTACATGCTGATCGTCGTAGCACTTTAAAAGAACGCGTCATGCGCGGAGCGGCCCGTCAACGCTCCGTTTTCCACGCCCTTGATGACGTGTCTTTTGTCATTAAAAAAGGCTCCACCTTCGGTCTCATCGGACACAATGGCTCGGGTAAATCCACCATGCTCAAAATCCTGGCAGGTGTCTACCAGCCCTCCAGTGGTTCGGTGGAAGTCTCCGCAAAAGTCGATGCCCTCCTCGAACTTGGCGCTGGCTTCCATGGCGAACTCAGCGGACGCGAAAACATCTACCTCAACGGTGCCATCCTCGGTCGATCCCGTAAAGAGATTGACGATACCCTCGATTGGATCATTGACTACGCCGATATCGGCGACTTCATTGACGAACCTGTCAAGGTGTATTCCTCAGGTATGACCGTGAGACTCGGATTCGCCGTCGCAGTGGCGGTGCGCCCGGAGATCCTTATCGTTGACGAGATTATTGCCGTTGGTGACGAAGAGTTCCAACGCAAATGTTTTGACCTTATGCGTCAGCTCCGCGCTCAAGGCACCACCATCGCCCTCGTCACGCACTCTCTGGGCCTCGCCCAAGAAATGTGTGACGAAGCGGTGTGGCTTGACCACGGACGGGTTCGTGAAATCGGTGACGCAGGCTCTGTTATTTCGGCCTACCTCGCTGACGTGAACCTCCGCGAGAATGCTCAACGTGCAGCTGAGGAGGGAGACGGCGACTTTGATCCCACCGCAGAAGGCGCCGATAACCAAGGAACCGGTCAGTGTCGAATGACTAGCGTCGAATTCCTTGATCACACCGGCCACCCCGTTCCCTTCTTCACCACGGGGGAAGCAGCCACCATCCGTATCCACCTTCACGCCAAAGAAACACTTAATGATGTTGAGGTGGGCCTTGCTTTCGTGACCAGTGGAACGATGAGCATCGCCGGGCCGAACTCGCGCGCCTCCGGCATCACATACACCATTAATGCGGGCTCAAGTTACGTCGACTACACCATGGACCCGCTTCTCTTTCTTCCCGGACACTACCTTCTTTCCGTTGGAATTGTCAGCGAAGGAACTATCTACGACTACTCCGACCGTCGAACAGAAATGCTCGTGCGCGCCAACTCGGTGGTTCAAGAACCTGGGATCGTTGCCCTCCCACCAGGACGATGGAGCGCCACCACCGTCCCTGACACCCACAACGTGAGATAACCATGTCAAACAGTCACGAAGAAGAAATCCGCCTTCTGCGTGCCGCACTGCGACACGCACAATCTGAACGCAACAGCCTTGAAAAAGAACTCGAAGCTGCTCGTAAAGAACTTTCCCGCCAAAGGCGGCGAGCCCAGGAAGCGTGGGATCAACTCCGGCTCCTACGTAGTTCTCTCTCTTGGAAGAGCACTGCCCCTTTGCGGAGGGTGACACACCGTTGATCAAGACACGACAGCGCCGACCATTAGTTTCATATTTGGCACCCCCTTCAACCATCCAAGTGGAGCAGGGGGATCTGAGCGCAATTAGCACGGAACGGATAGCACTCATCGCGCAGTACTCCGCTGCCCCCGATCAGCCGCGTTCTCTATCCGAATACGTGGCAGCCCTCGCGCGCGCAGGATTTACGCCCATCATCATCTCGACCTGCCCATCGGAAGATCCTCTTGAGTTCCCCCACGGGCTACACCCATCAACTGTGGTTCTGCGCCGCCCCAATATCGGCTATGACTTTGGATCCTGGGCCTCCGCCCTGGCTTTTCTCCCCCAGGTAAAGACTGCCAATACGGTGCTACTTACCAACGACTCACTCCTCGGCCCCTTTAGTGATATCCAACAGATCCTTGAGTGGGCGTGTGAGCCCGGACCGGATATTCGCTCCCTCACATCGTCACACCAATACGTTCTCCATCACCAAAGCTACTTCCTTGCTTTTCGTGGGGGAATCCTGGCGGATCCAGCATGGGAAGAGTTTTTTGCCAGAATCCGCGTTGAACCTGACAAGGAACGAATTGTCCTGCGTTACGAGATTGAGCTTTCCCGGGCGGCCTTCTCTGAAGGTTACTCAGTCGAATCTTACGTCTCGGCGCCCGAGCTTGGCTGCCCCGATGACAACCCCACTATCGAGGGATGGAAGGCCATACTTGACGAGGGGATCCCTTTCGTTAAACGCACTATGCTCACCCATCCCGACCTTGACACACAAGTTCGTGAAGTTCGTGCCGAGGTTGCCGCCCGTTATCTGACCAATATCGATCTTTGGTAGGAGTGCCCATGCGTCGTATTACACGGCAAGGAGTTGCCCGTCGACTGAACCACTACTCCAATAAGGCCCGCCATGCAGCGATAAACTTGCTTGAAACAGGCAACATTAAGGGGGATACTTCCGAACATCCTGCCGACTTCGTGTCCTATTTGCGCCGTCAGGGGGGCCGCCAGGATGAAGGTTTCCCTGCCGCCTGGAGAGTGGACGATCGTTTAGTCATCGACGAGCCTGCGCGCATTGCCGTCGTGCTTAACTGTTACTACACCGATCTTCTGCCCGAGTTACTTCAGCGGCTTGAATACATTCCCATCCCCTTCGACCTTTTCGTCACCAATGTCTCAGGCCAGAAGGTCACGTTGCCTCAGACTCTCGGAAACGCTCATCATAGTGTCGTCATTGACTGTGACAACCACGGTCGAGACATATTCCCCATGGTTCAGCTCGTTAACGCTCGTCTGCTTGACCCCTACGATCTGATCCTCAAGATTCATACGAAGAAGAGCCCCTGGCGAGCCGCGCATAATGAGCTGGCTGGTTCAGGTACTCAATGGCGCGATGAATTCCTCGATGCTCTATTGCCTTCCACTGAACGTGTCGAAGAACTCATGGCAGCCTTCCGTGAGAATCCCCGTCTTGGTGTCATTACCGCACCAGGCAACATCGTCGGTAAAGAGTTCTGGGGTGGCGATCAACGTATTGTTGAACAGCTTCTGCGTCGCATTGAATTGACAATCGATCCTGATTCCCTGCATTTCCCCGCAGGTTCCATGTACTGGTGCCGCGGTTTCGTTCTGCAGGGGCTACGCGCTTTCAACCTCATTGCCGATGACTTTGATCCCGAAGCTGGGCAGGTGGATGGAACGACCGCGCACGCAATCGAGCGGATTATTGGTATTACCACTGAGGAAGCCGGGCTTACGATGGTTACCTCCGATGCCATTGAGGCTGTCGAAGACCGCGAGGCCCTCCTCCCGCTCCTTCGTGCCTACTCTCCCGATAGTGAGCCGACAGCCCGCGCGACAGTCCTACCTTTCTATCTGCCACAGTTCCACCCCTCCCCGCATAACGACCGCTGGTGGGGAACCGGTTTTACCGAATGGCACAATGTTGTTGGCGCAATTCCCGCCTATGAGGGCCACTACCAGCCTAAGCAACCCACTGATCTAGGTTTTTACGATCTGCGTTTGGACGAGGTTCGTCAAGAACAGGCGGATATGGCCAAGGCCCACGGTCTTGCTGGCTTCATGTACTACTACTACTGGTTTTCGGGCGAGCGAGTGCTCAACCTTCCCATTGAACGCCTAAAAGAGTCCTCTGTCGACTTCCCCTACTGCATTATGTGGGCCAATGAGAATTGGACGCGCCGCTGGGATGGACGCTCCCAAGACATCCTGATTGGCCAAGACTACGATCAGGTACCCGCAGAGGACTTCATTGACGACATTATGGAGTTCCTTCTGGATCCTCGATACATCCGTGTTGACGGTAAGGCCATGATTGCCGTCTACCGGCCCGGTCAGATGCCTCATTTTGGTCAGGTCGCCCGAGAATGGCGCCGCAGAGCCCGCGAGGCAGGCGCCGGTGAGCTCATGATTCTCTCGGTGGCAGTGGCACGAGATTTTGGTGCTATTGATGCTGATTCACGTTCCGAGGTTGATGGCACTCTCGAGTTCCCCCCTCACGGGCTTCCGTGGGTCGCCGGTCCTGCCAAAGAAGCCCGCCTTGATGCACGTTACGCTGGTAATTTCATGAGCTACCAAGCCAGTGCCGACGCCTCAATGCAGAATGCACGCGTAATGGACGATGACGAGTTCCCTGGTGTGATGGTGACCTTCGATAACACAGCACGACGCCAGTGGAAACCCGACATTTGGTACGGTTCAAATCCCTACACCTTCAGGCGCTGGGTAGCCTCGCATCTGGACGCCCTGATGACGCGTCCCCCCGAATCACGAATCATGTTTGTCAATGCCTGGAATGAGTGGGCAGAAAGTGCCGTACTTGAGCCGACCACGCGTTTTGGCATGACCTACTTGCTTGCCCTACGTGATGCAATTCGAGGCTAACCCTCCTTATAGACGACACTCCTCGGCCTGGGTTTTACAACCTAGCCGGGGAGTGTCTTCCAATAGCCTGGCGCATGCAAATGGTGGTGCACGAAAATAGGTGTCACAGCTCCAGCCTTCTACGCCCTCCCAAGGCTTCTCTTCTCAGCGCGGGCCTGAGCGCCCTCGTAATCCGTCTGCCACCCCGCGTATCATCTGCCTGAGGCGTTCACCCCGACGATCGGCTAAAAGCGCGTTAAACGCCATGTACTTGCACAACCACAGCACATATCCCAGTGCCCAAGGAAACGTAAAAGTTCCCTGTCGAATCAGCGCTACCGTATTTCGCACAAGATAGTATGTGCGCACCGGCGCATGAATATGAATCGGTTGAGCTCGCCACCATAGTTTTGTCGTCATATCACCCAGGCTATGCTCCATCACTACACCCGGGATGGCGTACAGAGCAAAACCGTGGGCACCCGCGCGCAGCCCCCACTCCAAATCCACGTGATCGATGAACAATGACTCGTTCATGAGCCCAACAATCCTCAGGCAACGCACGTCAATCAAGCAGCCAGAGGCGATCAAAAAAGGGACACGCAGGGCCTGCGTTGCGAGTTCATCAGGACGAGCCCGTCTGGGCCCCCAACGTCGAGAGACATAGACGAGTTGATCCCCACCTTCCTTCATTTCGCCTACCAGCGGCCCCACAGCACCAGGGGGTGGAGAAATACTCACCATCGCCGTCAGCAAGTCATCCACCATTGACTCTGTCGGCTCAGAGTCGTCATCAGAGAGAAGAATATGGGTAGCTCCGCGTGCCAACGCACGATCAATACCAATATTTTGAGCACACGCGATACCCTCATTCGCTGCTAAAGCGACACACTCCCTGTTGTTTTCTGCATCGGCCCATCGTTCCAATGCCTCCACCGTGCTCGCAGCTGAGGCGTTATCCACCACGATGACACCTGCACATTGCGTTGACAGAGCGTCCAATAGAGACAATATGCTCTCTTCAGGGTGGTAGGTCACCACCACTGCATACACTGACGCTTCTGCGACTTTGGCTTCCACGGTCCTCTCCTGGGATCCTCGTTCGACTGTATCACCCGTCATTGGGTTTCCCCCGCCACTTCAGGACGAGGATCACCCTGCACTGACCTCGACGAACGCCCCAGAGCGTAGTACAGCGCCCCACCAGACACGCATAAGGCCACAATGGAGGCAGCAACAAATCCTGCTGTCCCGGCAACAACACCGCTTCCTGGGGTGATAGCAATGACAGCGGCAGAAGCCCCGAGTGAAAGCCCCCATGTGAGAGCCAGAGTTCCATACCGCTCCAAAGAGACGAAAACAGCCGCTTGAAGCAGTGCGCCACCCAGGAAAACAGTAGCAACCGATAAGACAACCACCAACAAGGCAGATGCCTCGTAGGAGGGGCCATAGATCAGACGGATAAGCCATGGGCCGGCAAGCCATGCTCCGCCAGCAACTAGCACAGATGTGATCACAATCCCGACGAGCAAGCGACCCTGAAGCTGAAGTAAACGGCGCCACTCCCCACGCGCCAGCGCCCTCGTGGTCATGGGAATAATGACAGCTTGCACCGGCGATAGAAGTACCAGAGGCACCCTCGAAATCACGACGACAGCGAAGAAAACCGCCAATCCCTCCGAGGATCCCACAATGACTGTGACGATGGTGGGATAGCCTGTCAAAATACCGGCAAGAAAAGCGTTCGCGAGAGCAAGTAAAGACATCCGGGTGATGATAGTGGTGATACCAAAGCGCTGCCCCTCCCCCTCCAAGAGTTCACGAGTGGGTCGAATAAAGGCAAGCCATGCAAAGGAGCCTGCTGCCGTGGCCACTAACGCCCAGCGAGGTAGGGGCACAACACTCACAGCAATCAAAGCAAAGAGAACGAGGAAACGGGAGACAGCCTCTCCAATAATGACCCCTGCGTAGGCCTTCTCTCGTCCACTTCCCAGCAG
Source organism: Schaalia canis (assembly GCF_003858455.1). GTDB lineage: Bacteria > Actinomycetota > Actinomycetes > Actinomycetales > Actinomycetaceae > Pauljensenia > Pauljensenia canis. The sequence continues at coordinate 10,921 of NZ_RQZF01000003.1, forward strand.
CGTTCCTCGAACAAAAAACTGGAAAGAAAATCCTACGTATGCGGCCCCCATAGCCAGGGTGCTCACAACGTCGCCATCAAGCACCGTCGTTCCCAAGCGGGTGAAGGCGATAAAAGGAATGGCTACTACCGAGGCGATAACGCCTACCGCAAGATACTGAAGAGCGGCAGGCGGAGCTCCTCGCCCCTGCGTTGCCGCATGGCTTGTCAAACGGGATACTTCCTGTTCAAGCAGCGACAGGATAGACCCTCCGCCAAAAAGAAGTCCCCACAGGGCAATAAATCGTGCATTGTCATCTGGGGTGAGCCAACGTGCGGTAACACTCAAGAAGAGTACGCCCAAGATGCTCGCAATAATGAGTGCGACGCCGATCGTGCCGATACGTTTAAACATCGGCGCTTATCGAGTGAATTGCTTAGTTGCCATTGCCAGACCACGCATCAGACCCGCTCCAAAAACAATGCCAAAAGGTAGGCACAGCGCCGTCACCGATGCCGATTGATGCAGTGTGGCACCACACCAACGCGCTCCCATGCCAGCGCTGATAGCGACACCTGCAGCGCCCGCAGCCATGGCACGCGGTGCGACAAATGCTCCGACAGCGCCCACAGCGACGGCTCCACATGCGGCCGAAAGATAGTAGGCAGGATTGGCATCTTGAGGAAGGTATCCATCAACAAAGGTCGTCCCCCTGTAGAAAGATTGGCGCACCCAACCTTTTAAAGAGTCCTTCCCATAGTAACCGCATCGAATTTGTGGGGTGAGGTTGATACCGCCGTTGCGCGCAAAATATCGTAAAAGTCCCGTGTCATCAGAGCTGAAAGAGTGTCCCTCAAAACGCGTAGTGAAGGCCTCCATCGCTGCACGCATGAGGTCTGAGCGCGCAAAGAATGCCCCCGTCCCCTTAGGGTACTGATCAAAATTATCCTCCGTAAGTACACTTCGACGTGGGTTCTTAAAGTATTCTCGCCACCAGACGCAGGTAATCCCAAACCAGAAAGATGTCCACGGGGATTCAGCGTTCAAGAGATCCACATGAGCACTCCATACAGGGTGGCTGCCTTCTTGGACCATCGCCCGCAAAGTGGTGAGGGTATCAGGGTAGAGACGAACGCGAGCGTCCATTAAAAGAACATAATCGGAAACTACTTCTTCCATTCCGCGTTGACGTGCCAGGAAACGTCCCATATTTTCCTGGCGAAGCAAGTGAATTCTGCCTTCACTGGCAAGTTCGTCAAGGAACACGGCATGTTCAAAGGTGGAACCGTCATCTATAACGATCAGGCGGGTGCTCACTCCCGCGTGGGCTGCTGATTCTTCAATGCTTTCCAGAGCGGCATGAACGTTGTCCTTTTCATTCCACACTGGCATAACGATGTCAAGACTCGTCAAATCTGGCATGAGATTTTTCCTTTTCTTGCGACGTGAAGATCAGATGCAGGGCGCAGGTGATCGCGACAAAGAATGCGACAGAGGAAAACATCCACCACGCCATAGGTGTGATCGGCAATGACCACCACCATTCTTTTTGGAAATTGAGATCATAGGAGGGGATATCAATGCCTGTCACATAGCGACGCATCAGTGAATGTAGAGCCACCGCATTCACTGCAGAGAGTAGCCCTGCAAAAAAGACCTTTTGCCCTGAAGTGAGATGCAGTGCCTGACGATCTGTTGAGGACACCCATACCATGAAGAAAACCGCCAATAGCGGTAACAAGTACCGTGGCTGGTAGACGTAGGCCTTGAGATATCCTTGGCTAACCATCATCACCACAGGGATGCCCGCCAATGCGCCGACAAGCACCACGGCCGAGAGAGTTTTACGTAGATCCAGACTCCGTGCGCCAATAAACAAGCCTGCGCCGACCACGAGTAGCGAGCCAATCGTTGCTGTTGCTTGCAAGGGTACGTCAAACCATCCCGGCCCCCATTCTCGCCCATAAAAACCGGCGAAATACTCGGGCAGACTGATAATGTTGCTCATCACCAAGCGCCGGAAAGGTACACCGTAATCAACTTGACTGACACCAATAGTCCCGGACTGACCCGAGCTGCGCATGATGATGACACCAATAATGCCAGCCACGGATGACACGACAAATGGAGTAATCCTCTTTTTTGACAGGGGAACGCGCGCGTAGAACGCGACCGCCACAACAAAACAATAAAACGCGGCATCGGCGCGACTGGAGCAGGCCACCAAGGCTCCAAAAGCAGCGAGGGCACTTAATAGCCACTGCTTTTTGCCATTCGCTTGGGCGGCAGAGAACAGTGCACTGGCAAAGATCGCGATCCCCGACAGCGACCAAGAAGTCGGGTTATTCGAGGCAAGGAAATATACGCCCATCGGCATCCACGCCAGCATCAATGCCATCAGTATCTCCGAGCGTTGAGCCCGTGAGCTCAACGCTATTACGGCTGTCACTCCAAGGACTGCCACCAGCACATTGAACACACGCATCCATAACACTGAGGCATTGATCGCCGAATCGACAGCAAAGAGGTGGTGGATATCGTAGAAGCCAGGCGGATAGTCGCCGTGATCGACGCGGGCAGTGTACGCAGTCACGTCATCAGCGAAAGAGAGGGTGCATTCCGCTGACTTCTTCGCCTGCATGGCATAGCACAAAGATGCTCGCGCAATCGGCTCGGGTACAGCAACCTCAACTTTATCGTTCACCATTCGTGTCAGACACTCACCGCTAGCTCCTCCTGAGGGGCACCAAATGGACGGCAGATGATAGTCATCGTCAGGCGAGCCACCCACCGGTGAGGCGAAAGCCCAGCCCACCAGGGAAATCGTCATGAAAAAGACAGTGATCAGGGGAAGGGAACGCGCAAACAGAACACGTATAGAAGTAAGAAGCTGACGGAGTCGCCTTCGAAGGATCTGCTTCCTATTCACCGTGGGGTCCTTCTTCAAGAACATCAACGATCATCTCAGAGGGATGGAATTTATCGAGACTGGAGGGACGCCTGTAGCTTTCCCAATTGGCGATGAACTCATCAAGCACATCGACATCCATCTTGGTGAGGACAATATTCTCCCCAAGCCCCTGATGACGTTCCGTGTAGGCCCGATGGACCGCGCAAGGAATACCCAGTGCGGCGCACTCTTCCTGAAGGCCACCTGAGTCGGTAATAACCAGTTTGGCCCGTAAGAGAATCGACTGGAATGCCGAATAGGCAAGCTTGTCGATGGGGATCAAATGATCGTTGAAGATGTCCCCAAATCCGTTCTCTTCAAGAAGCACCCGTTCCGAATGTCCAATAATCATCACAAGCGGAATCTTTGTTGAGAGTTCCTGTACGCGAGCGATTACTGCCCTATAGGCATCGCGATCGTGAACAAGCTCAAAACGATGGAGTGTCACGAGGCCGAACTCGTCAGGAAGTTCAGGTGCAGGGGCGATGTTTTCTCTGGCTGAGCGTAGAGCATCAACGACGGTATTAGCCTCGGTAACGACAACCCTCACCCCGCGACGCCCGATGCGGTAGCGCAAGTTCTGAGCCTCACGGCTAGTTGGGGCGAAGTGAATATGCGCCAGGCGTCCAACAATCCGACGATTGAGTTCTTCCGGGAAAGGACTCCGCCACGAGCCGGAACGCAATCCAGCCTCAATGTGAGCAACCCTTGCACCAATAGTTCGGCCAAGAATAGCCCCGATAACCGTAGTGAAAGTGTCGCCATGAACAACAACAATCCCCTTGTCAGCTTCCTTACGCAAAGTAGACAAGGAGCGCAGGGTGGTCACAGTCAGATCTGCCAGCCAACTGGGAACCTGAGACACCGTGGCAACTCCTTTTACCCGGTGCTTACGCACCAGGTAGCGGTCCGGCTGGCGCACTCCCAGATCTGCCAATGTTTCCTCAACGCCCTGAACGTGCTGTGCGGTGCTCCAGATTCGATAGTCAATGCCGCGCTTATCCAGCTCAACGATGACCGGAGCAATCTTGATGAATTCGGCTGTGGTGCCTGCGACAAAAACAATCATTTTTCTTTCCTCATGAGGTACGTAAGAGGCGTCAGCGTGAGGAGAGTTTTTCCTCAAGTTCGTGTACGCGGTGGTCAAGTTCAGCGATCTCTTCAACCAGCCGACGTTTGTCGTCTAGGAGACGAGACAGGTCCACCGAGTATTGAAGCGTGATAAACAGCAGCGTCAATCCGGCCAGGAAGAAGGCAAGGTTGAGAGGAATAATGATGCCAATGGAGCGTGCGGCATTGGCCATTGCATCAGGGAAAATACTGACGGTGAGGACAGCAAAGGCAATAGCAACCCACCATGTGGCATAGCGCTGTTTCATCCTCGCGTTCCGTAAGCTCATGAAGATGACCACGAAAACGAGAATGGAGAAGAGTATCCCCAGAAAATAACTCGTCATGCCTTCCTTCCTCCGGTTAAGGAACGGCGGGTGAGCGAAATGAGCAATGCAAACCACGCACGGATCAGGAAACCAGCAGCTTTAATCGGGCTTTGTGAGGGTTCCCCGCCCGCACGAGGCCGCATAGCAACAGGCACTTGAGATATGCGCAGTCCTGAACGCTTCGCGATGACCAAGGCCTCAATGGTGTCACCGAGATACTCAGCGGGATATTCCCGAGCAAAAATCTCGATTGCTCGTCGAGACATGAGCTTGAAACCTGAAGTCGTGTCTGTCAACGTCGTGCTACAGACTGCCGACAACACCGCTGAGAGTACTCTCATGGCCCACCAACGCGGCCCACTGACACTGTAAGTGCCTTTCCCTGCAAAGCGAGCTCCAATCACAACGTCTGCACCGCTGTTCCTCGCGTGTTCAATGAGTGTCGCGATTTCTCGTGGGTCGTGCTGCCCGTCGGCATCAAGTTGGAGTGCCCAGTCGTACCCGTGGCGATACGCATGGAGAAACCCCGCACGCATTGCACCGCCAACCCCGAGATTAAGGGGTAGATCAAGACAGGAAACGCCGCGTTCGCGGGCGACTTTAACCGTGTCGTCGACAGATCCATCAGAAACGACAAGGATATCCGCCCCTTGAGATAAAGGACGGAGCTCATCAAGAACGTCTCCGAGGACAGCCTCTTCGTTCCAAGCGGGAATAATAATGAGAAGCTTCGACGTATCCTGCATAGGTAACACGAACTACTCGGCCAGAAGATCCAGCAGATACTGCCCGTAGCCTGACTTTACAAGCGGTTCGGCGCGCTCACGCAGACCTTCATCATCAATGAAGCCCATGCGCCACGCCACCTCTTCAGGCGCGCCGATCTTCATCCCCTGACGCGATTCGATCGTTCGAACGAAGTTTGTCGCATCCGCAAGGGAATCAAAAGTCCCGGTATCCAACCATGCGGTGCCTCGGGGAAGTACCTCGACAGCAAGCTTTCCGGCTTCAAGATACACACGGTTGACATCCGTGATTTCATACTCACCTCGGGCAGAAGGTTTGAGATCACGGGCAATACTCACTACATCGTTATCGTAGAAATACAAGCCGGGAACAGCATAATGAGATTTCGGTTTCACAGGCTTTTCTTCAATGGAGATTGCCTTAAAGTCCTCATCGAACTCAACCACCCCATACTCTGATGGATTGGAGACGTGGTAGGCGAAGACGGCGCCGCCATCTGGGTCGACGTGACGGCGCAAACGAGTACCCATGCCCGGGCCGTAGAAGATATTGTCTCCAAGTACCAGAGCTGCCGAGTCATTGCCGACATGTTCAGCGCCGAGGACGAATGCCTGGGCAAGACCGTTTGGCTGCTCTTGGACAGCGTAGGAAATATTGACACCGAGCTGATTACCATCGCCTAAAAGGCGCTCGAACGCAGGCGCATCATGCGGAGTGGTAATCACCAAAACATCCTGAATGCCGGCCAGCATCAGGGTGCTCAGGGGATAGTAGATCATCGGCTTGTCATACACAGGGACGAGCTGCTTTGAGGTTCCCAAAGTGATGGGGTTCAGGCGAGTACCAGAACCTCCTGCGAGGATAATACCCTTCATTTAGTTTCAGCCTTCCATTCGTGAGTAAGCGATTATCTACCCAGCTCTATTATGCCCTCTTTACTCCTCATTCCTCGATAGAAGTGGGGATTGGCGCACCAATGACCATCCTGACATGCCCCCGCCAGCGTGCCGGATCCGTCACACGACGCCCATCGAAAAGAAGGCGTACTCCTGGCAGATCAGCGGGACAGAGTTCTCGATACTGGGCGTGGTCAGCCTGAATAATCACAGCATCAACCTCCTCGCCCATGTGGTAGACCTCCCAACCATAGGCGGCCAGTTCTTCGTCACTGTACAAAGGGTCATGTACTACGACCCTCGCCCCGCGAGCGCGCAGAGCATCAACGGTAGCGAATACGCCCGAAAAAGCCGTTTCCTTCACCCCACCGCGATAAGCACTTCCCAATACAGCAACTGTCAGTCCAGCCAAAGATCCTAGTGTTTGTTCAACGCGCTCCACCGCATACTCGGGCATCTGAGCGTTGAATCCCCGCGCTGTACGAACAATGCTCGCGTCAGGATCAGTCGAAAGATATAGACGCGGGTAGACAGGGATGCAGTGCCCGCCCACAGCTATACCCGGTTGATGAATATGACTGAAAGGCTGAGAATTGCATGCCTCAATGACGCGTTGAATATCAATACCTGCTTCATCAGCGTAGACAGCGAATTGATTGGCTAGTCCGATATTAACGTCACGATAGGTAGTTTCGGCGAGCTTTGCCATCTCTGCTGCCTCGGCACTACCCATATCCCATACGCCATTGGGGCGAGGAAGGTCGGGGCGTTCGTCAAAGTCAAGCACTTGCTCGTAGAAGGCAAGTCCAGCAGCAGCACCTTCAGCGCTGAGAGCGCCGATAAGTTTAGGGTAGCGGCGCAGGTCAGCAAAGATACGACCTGTAAGCACTCGTTCAGGAGAAAACACTAGGTGGAAATCCACACCTTCTTGTAAGCCTGAGATCGATTCGATCATGGGAGCCCAACGGGTACGCGTTGTCCCCACAGGCAGGGTGGTCTCATAGGACACGAGGGTGCCCGGGGTGAGGTGCTCAGCCAGAGCGACAGTGGCAGCATCCATCCACGAGAAGTCGGGGGCGCCGGACTCGTCAACGAAAAGCGGAACGACGATGACAACCGCGTCTGCCGTGGGGATCGCTTCGGCATAGCTGGTGGTGGCACGCAGGCGGCCCGCAGCTACCACCTCTGCAAGTGAGGAGGCGAGGTGGGCCTCCCCGGGGAAGGGTTCTTTCCCTTTGTTAATGAGAGCGACAGTGCGCTCAGAGATATCCACGCCAATGACCTCATGGCCTTTCGTAGCGTATTGGACGGCGAGGGGGAGACCGATCTTCCCACACGCGACAAGGGCAATTCGCATGACGCTTCTTCTTTCGTATGCCTTCAATAAACTGTGATTCCCGGTGTTCAACAGCGTGGTGTCTATCTTAGGAGGCAGACGGTAGCACCATCACACTGTCGAGAAGGTCAACAACCTGGCGACCTGTCGCTTCCATTGAGCGGTGCGCACACACCCATTGGCGCAGGTGAGCACGCCGACTGTCGGCCAAAGCCGCATCTTCGCTGATCTCAAGAACCTCACACATTGCAGCAGCAATAGCACTGACCTCGTAGTCGACAGCCCAGCCGAGGCGGTGGGTGCGAATGTCTTCGACTGCTGGCCCAACGCCAGCGTAAAGGGCCGGAATGCCTGAGGCGAGCGCGGAGAGAATCTTTGTAGGATAAGCGAAATCGTAGCCTCGTCCGGGAATGATGGATACGAGGGCAGCCAGTGCGCTGACGTGGAAACGTGTTGCGCGCTCCGGAGGGACCAGGGGTAGTTGAATGACAGGCGCGTTGGTGGAGGCCCGCCCCTGCTGGGCTTCAAAGGTCATGATCTGCTTTTTGATCTGCGCGATTGTCTCCCAGGAGCTGCCCTGTCCAAGGAAAACGAGTTGGGCGTGGGGATAACGTTCGCGCACGCGTGCGATGGCGTGGGCGAAGATCTCAGCCCCCTGCCATTCTGAGGCGGTACCTGCGTAGAGGAAGAAGGGGCCGGTAATGCCAAGCTCTTCACGTTCGACAGCGGTCAGTGGGGGTGCATCTGGGGTGAAGATGTTGGTGTCGATACCGTTGGGAATAACGTGAACGCGGGCGTCGGGCGCAAGCTCACGGACACGTCGGGCGACGCCCTCGGAGACGGCAATCGTCGCTGCTGCACCTGTGATCGTACAGCGCTCCATCCGGCGCACGAGGGTGGTCACAAGGGGATGTGCTCCAGCGATAGCCGCGGCATCCGACCAGATATCCGCGGCATACCACACATAGGGGAAGCGTTTGCCACCGAGGGAGCGCAGGACGGTGGCAGCGCGAGCGATGAGACCGGTGGTGGGAGGTGGTTCGACGAGGAGGACACGCGCACGAGGTGCGAAGAGAAGGCGAGCAAAGAGAGGAAGATCAAAGCTCATATAGGGCAGGTATCCCCGGACATACCCCGAGGCATCGCGCAGGACTGGCCAGCGAGAAATACGAAGGAGTGGGGAGCGGCGGTCATCAGCAGGTGTTTGCTCACGAGCATCACAGGTGGTGAGAACATGCGTGCGGTACCCGGCGACGATGGCGGCGTTTTCAACGGCGCTGAGGCGAAAGGCAGCGGCGGCGGCTTCAGGAGCATGGATGCGCGTGGCAATCATCACATCTACTGCATCTTGGCGCATCCCCACAACAAATCCTTCCTTGATGTTTTCAGGCGCGTGACTACTCCCTTCAGCCTAGCGTGTCGCGAGTGGTCGCTTAGAAGCGACCACTCGCGTGTATGGTGCTAGGAGAGGAAGGTTGGTGAGTACCTGTTCCCTGCACCGCACGAGTTCACTGCGCCTGTTCACCGCACTGCATTTACGTTGTGCTATTTGTATTCTGCGTGCTTCGTTGTGGGGCCTGCTACTCCCAAGTTATTACCAGTGACGTCTGCCGAATGGCATTCACTTAAAGGAGAGACCTCATGCGAGTCATGTCTGTGGTGGGTGCACGCCCACAATTCGTCAAGCTCGCCCCTATCGACCGAGCTTTTCATAACGCAGGCATTGAGCACATCATTGTTCACACCGGTCAGCACTACGACCCGATGCTCTCCGATGTCTTTTTCACCGATCTTGGAATCTCTCCCCCCGATGTACACCTCGGCATTGGCTCCGGCTCACATGGCCGACAAACGGGCGCGATGCTCGCTGCCCTTGACGCAGTTCTTGAGGCCGACCGCCCTGACTGGGTTCTCGTTTACGGAGACACAAATTCGACCGTCGCGGCCGCCCTCGCCGCCGTTAAGATGCACATCCGCGTTGCTCACCTGGAGGCGGGGTTACGCTCCTTCAACCGTCGTATGCCCGAAGAACATAACCGCGTCCTCACTGACCATGCCGCCGACCTCCTTCTTGCCCCCACTCCTACGGCAATGGCTCATCTACACAACGAGGGTCTCCAAGCGCGAAGCGTGTGCGTGGGCGATGTCATGACCGATATTCTTCTGGCGATTCGTGACGAAGTCGCCCAACGCCCCTCCCCCATTGCCAACCCTGTTCCTGGGGATCAGTACCACCTGGCCACCATTCATCGCCCGGATAACACTGACACCAAAGATCGCCTCGAAGAAATCTTCGATTCTCTGGCACGCTGTGATGCTCCGGTCATCCTGCTCGCTCACCCTCGCCTCATCGCTAAGTGCGCTGAGCATGGTATCAGCATCGACCGAGGCAACCTCTTCTCTCACGCTCCACTGTCCTACCCCGATCTCGTTGCTGCCGCCTGCCACGCGCGTTCGATCATTACTGATTCGGGCGGCCTGCAAAAGGAAGCGTTTTTATTGCGCGTTCCAGCGACGACAGTGCGTCCAGAAACTGAGTGGATAGAAACAGTGGAGCTGGGTTGGAATGTCCTCGCTGAGCCTGGCCCTGAGTTACTTGACGCTATTCATCGCCCGCAGCCTGCACCAACGGATGCCACTCCCTACGGGGATGGGCATGCAGCCGCTGCCGTTGTACAGGCCCTTGTAGACGCTCACGAGGAATAACGCACCAGCGTCCCGATCTCCCGGGACGCGAGAGCAGGTCTGTCTAACGCGAGAGCAGGGGGGAATAAATCTGGTTATAGCATTCAGTGAATGCTTCTGGACTGTAGCGCTGACGAATATCCTGGCCAATCTCAGCGGCTGACAACCCTGCCGTGGCCCGTAAGACGGCTTCAACGGCGTCGGCGTAGGAAGCCGGATCCTCGCCGGAAACGAGCACCCCCGAGGGCGGGTGGACGAAGGCACGCTGCCCGCCTTGATCCCCCATGACAACGGGGCGGCCAGCACTCAATGCCTCGGCGGCGGCCAGGCAGAAAGTCTCCCATGCTGTGGGGAGGAGGAATAGATCGCTGTCAGCTAGTAATTCGCGCACCTGAGTGGGAGGACACGCCCCCGGCGTGTAGATGGGAACGCCAGCACGCTCAGCAGATGCGCGCATCGAGGGAAGCAATGGCCCCTCCCCCACCCACGTGAGCTCAACGGGCCTGCCTCGTGCAATAAGTTCAGCGCAGGCAGCGACAGCCAGGAGGGGACGTTTTCCTTCGACGGCATTAGCCACGCTAATAATGCGCAAGGGGCGGGTGTGTGCCCAGGGATCGGTATGAGGACGTGGCTCACACAGGGCCATATCCACGATATTGGGAACCGTGGTCACCTCACGTGCCGACAGATGCGCCATCTGAGCGCTCAACGTGGCTGACACCCCTACGAGGACATCAACCCTGCGCATCATGCTCCCCAGCATTCGAAGAGTCAGGCGTTTACCCACACTGGGTGAGGAGGCCTCCTGGGCAGGGGAAAACTCAGCGGGTAAGTTCTCGCCCAGTCGTACAGGGAGGGGCACATCGGCATATCCTGACCAATGATCCGTATGTACCCAGGGAATGGGCACATGCGTCGCTCCCAGAGCCAGTAGGGCAGGCGGCGTGGCGGTGTGGAGGAGGTCGACCTGAGCGAACCTACGGCGTATTCGTCTGCCTGCAGAAAGGAGCGAAAGCGGGTGCGAGGGGGTCGTCAGGACGCGCTCAACGGTGATTGTCTGGCCTGCTTCCTGCCAGGTTTCGTGGAGGTGGGCCTTGGCAGCCAGGTGGGGGGCAAGGAGGTGGATGACGTGAATGTCAGCTATGCGCGTCAAGGCTCGAATGTCGCGCTCAACAAAGATCCCCGTCGTTAACGAGGCCGGTGTAGGCAGCCATGCCGTCACATAGAGGACACGAGGCCGACGCCCTTGATCATGTCGTGTTTGCAGCGCGCCTTCAGCGATCACGAAGTTGCCCTCCCCTGACGGTCATAGAGGGTCGAGACGTGACGGGCGAGGAGAATCATGCCCCCCAGGAGGAGGGCCATCGCCGCACTCATCACACTGATGGTCGTCATGAGGTCTGCTGGTGAGAAGTAGAGGATTGTCAGAGGAACTATGCAGTAGACGATGGCGAATCCCAAGAGCCATTGCTGGCGTTCAGTGACGATAAAGACTTGGGAAATAGGAGAGGTCATCACCGTCATGGCAAGCCACGGCGTGAGTGCTCGGGCAAAGTAGCCTGCCTGATCCCACTGGGATCCAAGGATAAGGGGGAAGAGAGTGGGAGAGAGCAAGAAGATGAATGTGAAGGGGATAATAGCGGCCAGGGCTGCCCTACGGACGAGCCGCATAACCAGGGGACGCATCTGTCCAGGTTCAACGGTCGTCAACCTCCGGAAAAAGACCTGGGCGACGGCTCCGGTGACGAGTGCAACGGGGACTTGGAGAAGACGCCATGCCTGGTCAAATTGGCCGAGCTGGCTCACCGCGACCTGGGCGATCAGGATATTAATACCGTTGACACGCAGAGCATCAACCACCGCATTAGGGCCATTCAGTAGGGGCATACGCCGATAGCGGATAGCCATCTCACGCACAGTGGGGACAGGTCGTCCATCGGCAATGTCAGAGAGGTCTTGGCGAAGTTCTGGAGTGTGTGCACGCAAACGAAGCAGCGCTAAAAGCTGCCCGGTGGCCTGTCCAATCATGAGTCCCAGGGCGCTGCCCAGGCCGACGAGGCCGCATAGAAGTTGACCGATGGCAGAAGAAGCCGATTGGAGAACCCGATTCCCCGCCAACACACCGTATCGTTCTGTGCGGGTCAGCCAAAAGGTACGTGCAGCGAGGGTGGCGCTTAAGGCCACCGTCACGCCCGCCCCGAGGAATACTGTTGCCTGCCGGGGACCGATGGAGGGTAGGGCGGCGAGCCATGGGTAGCAGGCAAGGGCAAGGAGAAAGGTCAAAGCCGCGGAAAAAAGAATGATCCGAAGGGCAAGAGTCTGGATGACGCGCGCATCGACATCATGAGCGGGCAGCATGGTCGCCATCTCGTAGCGAGCGCCAGCAAGCACAATAATGACGCCGGTGGCGGAGGTATAGAGTGCAAAAACTCCAAAATCCTCTGGTGTATAGATGCGGGCTAGGAGGATGTGGATAAGCACAACCACTACCTGCGCTGCGGCCGTACCAGAGGCAAGGGTGAGAATATGAGAAGCGGTGGGGTGAGCATTACGCCAGTGCTTCCAGCGGTGGGTCATAATGCGCTCGCATCCAGAGCAGAGGAGGAAGAGCCCTCACGTTTAAGTGCCCTCAGTTCTTTGGCGACCTGCTGTGCGCGCGCTGTCCACGTGTGACGCTGTCCCTCCTCCCGGGAGCGCGCCGTCGCGGCAGCAAGCTCTTGAGCGCCCCCCTCCGTGCAGGACAAGCGCAAGAGAAGGGCACGCAGGGCACTAACCTCGTAGGGCAGCACCCACCCGCATTCGGCATTGCCAACGAGGGTGGCCGCGTGGGTCCCTGAGGTGACAATCACCGGTTTAGCGTACCCGAGGTATTCATAGAGTTTGACGGGTGAAGCGAAGCGGCGATATTCATCAGGTTTAAGGAAAAGAACGGCACAGTCAGCCTGGGCATAGAGCACGGCGAGCTCCTCCCCTCCAGCATGGACAATGTCGATATTGTCGGCAAGGAGGGGCTCATAGCGAGAGTATTGCGCTTTCCATTCACCCGCTCGCACACAGATCGTCAGATGTGCGTACGGAACTCCTGCGACGGCTCTGACGCATTCAGCCAGGTCGTAGGCATCTCCGATTCCCCCAACGTAGAGCAATCGGAGCGACGGCGTACCAGGGACATTGTGCCTGGCTGTTGCATGCGGTCGCTCGGGGACTTGCTCCTCTGAGCTGAGAGGGAAGGTCATGGCACCAGGAGGTAAAGATCCCATCCGGGTAGGATCAATGCCTGGAATATGCTCTCCCATTGCGAGTGAGGGCAAGTAGAGGCGATCCACGTATCGGCGATACCACGCCAAATCGTAGCGGTACAGAAGGCGCATGAGCGTCGCCAGAGGCTGCCTGACCTGCTGCGTATAGGTATCAAAAGCCCAGTAAATATCGCGGTAGAACAGGCCCGTAGGGATACCGTAAGTGCGCGCGAGTGCAAAAAGGCTGGGGTCAAGCAAGGGGTGGGGTGGCAGGTGGTGGGGCTCGGTGAGCATGGTCGGGATGGTCGCTGATTCCGAGTACACAAACTCAATGCCGTGATCCGGGGTTGAGACACACAAGGCGCGCACATCTGCAATGGCTTTACGTCGCTGGCGAGCATTACCGGTAATCTCAATGACCTCATAGCCGCTTTCCTCGAATGCTTGCCGCATACGCACTGGCCTGATCCCCGAGGCCGAAGTGGCCTGGGGGTTGAGGGGGAAAGGAGCATGGTAGAGCATACGAGGCATGGTGTTATCCCCGTGTCGGTCTCGCGCCTGCCGCGTTCGGGTGGGAGGTAGGCGAGCCTGTTCGCGTAATGCTGCTCAATTCAACGGATTGACCGGTGCGGGCAGAGCTGAGAATAGCGTCAACGACGGCAAGTGCTCGCTGCCCCTCCTCCATAGTGACGTGTTCGCTACTCACACCCCAGATTGCGTCACGAAACTGCTCGTGTTCAACAGCCAGAGGCTCTCGCTTGGCGAGGGCATAGCGAGTGGCGGCGCCCTCGGAAACGCCGCGGAATGCGGCCACCTGATCCCATTGCAGAGGGTGGGTGCCGTTCTCGTAGAAGGTTAGGTCGCCCAATATGGTATCGGCGACCAGGGCGCCGTTTTCACCAATGACGATAGTTGTCCGGTCTTTGTAGGGGCTCAGCCAGTTAACCAAGTGATTGACGAGAACGCCGTTACTGAGGCGTCCCGCCACTGTCACCATGTCTTCATACTCCCGTCCCGAGCGAGTCGTGGTCTGGGCGTAGACGGACTCATAAGGAGCACCCACCACCCAGGAGACAAGGTCAACGTCGTGGGTGGCGAGGTCTTTAACCACGCCCACGTCGCAGATGCGCGCGGGGAAGGGTGACTGGCGCCTTGTCGAGACCTGATAGATCTGGCCCAACTGTCCGTCGGCAATCCGGCGACGCATTTCCAGCAATGCGGGGTTGCAGCGCTCAACGTAACCCACGGCACCGACGAGTCCTCGTTCAGCGAAGGCACGGGTCACGCGCTCGCCAGAAGCGTAATCAGTGGCGAGAGGCTTTTCGACAAGGGTGTGCACCCCTGCCTGAGCCAAGCTCAGAGCAATCTGTTCATGGTAGAGAGTGGGGGTGGCTAGGATCGCGGCATCAATCCCTACCTCAATGAGGGCATCGACATCCTGCACGACGGGCAGATCTCCGGCAACATTGTGTGGATCACCAGCGGGGTCAGCCAAAGCAACGAGGCTTACGCCCTCGGTAGCTCGCGCGTTTCGGACGTGATGTCTGCCCATGGCTCCCAAGCCAATAACGCCCAGACGAATGGGAGAGTTCATGTCATGCTCCTGCTGTAGCGCAGGCCGATACAGCCTCGATGATGCGCTCAAGGTCGGCTTCGCTTAATGAAGGGTGGACAGGAAGAGAGAGACATTCCCTTGCGACCTTTTCGGTGGCGGGCAATTCGCACTCTGGTGCAAAGGAGGCCAAGGAAGTCAGCCGGTGGTTCGGAATCGGGTAGTACACGCCTGTACCAACCTGCCATTCTTCCCTCATGGTGTGGGCGATGCGGTCCCGTTCCTCGCCTGTCACCCCATCAAAACAGATGGTGTACTGGTGGTAGACGTGGCGAGCCCCTTCAGGTACGTGTGGCGTGCGCACGCCGGGCAGGGCGGACAGGCCTGCGGTGAGCACATCAGCATTGTGCTGGCGCCTCTCAGTCCAGGCCGCCACTTTCCTAAGCTGCACTCGCCCCACGGCCGCAGCCACATCCGTCATGCGGTTATTCAGGCCAACGACCTCGTTGGCGTATTGACGTTCCATCCCCTGATTGCGCAGCAAGCGGCAAACGTGAGCGAGGTCGGGATCCGTAGTAGTAATCATGCCTCCTTCGAGGCTGGTCATATTCTTGGTGGGGTAAAAGGAGAAGGATCCCCACCGGCCGAAGGTCCCCACATGTTGGCCGTTCATAGTTGCGCCGTGAGCTTGAGCGCAATCCTCGTAGACATCAAGATTGTGCTCGCGAGCGATCGCCATGATCTTGTCCATAGCGGCGGGAAGTCCATAGAGGTGGACGACCTCGATGGCGACCGTCCGCTCGGTGATTGATGCCTCAAGACTCGCTGGGTCAAGAGTAAAGGTACGTGGATCAATGTCGGCAAAAACGGGTCGTGCACCGCTGAGAGCAACGGAGTTTGCTGTGGCAGCAAAGGTGAAGGAGGGAACGATAACCTCCCTATCTGAGTAAGCAGAGACATCAGTTCTGAGCATGTGCGGGACAGGGCTCCGACGGCCGACCTGCGTTTCTATGCTGGGCTCTCCGCGTTCGAGAAGGGCAGCAGCGAGGGTAGCGATGTGCTGGGCGGAAGTGCCTGAGTTCACAGCAATTGCATGTGTGCCCGGTGCCATTGCCACGCTGAACTCATCTTCGAAGGCTTGAACCTGCGGCCCTTGAACGACCCCGCCCGAGCGCATGACCTCAGTAACAGCGGCGATTTCATCCTCTCCAATGAGGGGCTTCGCTGCTGGGATAAAGTGACGCCCGTTCATTGATTCTCCTCTGCGTTTGCCGTGTCACTCACTGTGTGATGCATGTACTCTGCGGTGTCCTTCGACGCAGAGGTGTCGCAATGCTCATTGACGCATTCTTCAAGGCTCTCTGGCTCACGCAGGTAGTAGAGCGCTTGCGTCTGCGGGCAACGGTACAGGCCTGGAGTATCAGGCTCTTCTTTAAGGCGTACTCCGGCTTTTCCAACCCACCCGATACGACGGGCAGGCATACCCGCTACGAGGGCGAAGGCGGGCACGTCAGAAGTCACCACTGCACCCGCCGCCACCAAAGCCCACGCTCCGATGCGCACAGGGGCCACACAGACTGCACGGGCACCAATGGCGGCGCCCTCGTCAATCTGAACGCCGACGGGGAGCCAATCGGAGGGGCTCTTGAGTTCCCCATCAGGGGTAATGGCGCGAGGATTATGGTCGTTGGTCAACACGACGCCGGGACCGATAAAAACCCCATCAGCCAAGTAGGCGGGTTCGTACACCAGGGCATGATTTTGGATTTTACAGTTCTTTCCTAGATGGACTCCGACGCCAATGTAGGCACCTCGGCCCACAACGCAGTCTTCTCCGATCGTGGCATCTTCTCTGACTTGAGCCAAGTGCCAGATGGTAGCGCTCGGGGCAATATCAGCCGATTCGGCCACATCAGCCGATGGGACGATTCGCGGCATAAAACTCTCCTCGATAAAGGGGATCTCCCTCATCACATTGCAGGATTCTGTCAAGGCTCCATTATTGACCACTTTATGTCCCCACAGGCAGGTTAAGGCTGCTGAAGTCCGCAATCTCGCTTTCTTTATCCTCCTGTTCAGGAAGTAATGCGATACTTAGGCTATGAGCACTTTTGATGACACCTGGCTCGTTGTCCCCATGTACAACGAGGCTTGTGTCGTGGGTGAAGTGGTGGCTGAGCTGCGCACAATCTTCCCACATGTCGTATGTGTCGATGACGCATCTGAGGACAACTCAGTGCGTGAAGCCCTCAGTGCCGGAGCGCTCGTTCTCTCCCACCCGGTCAATCTCGGGCAGGGCGCGGCCTTACAAACAGGCTTTGACTGGGCCCTCATGCATCCGCAGTGCCGTTATGTCATTACCTTCGATGCAGATGGGCAGCACTGCCTCTCAGACGCCCTTGCGATGCGTGAACGAGCCGAGGCATGCGACCTTGCTTTTGTTTTTGGCTCTCGTTTCCTTGACCACACCGCAGATACTGGGCTGCTCAAACAATGGGTGCTCAAGACTGCAGCAACATTTACTCGATGGCGGACTGGACTGGATGTGACAGATGCCCACAACGGACTGCGCCTCATTCGCCGTGATGCTCTCGAATCAGTCCGACTCAGCCAGGCACGGATGGCACACGCATCACAAATAGTGGCTCAATTGGCGGCGACAGGCCTGCCCTGGGAAGAACTCTCGGTCACTATCCACTACACCGACTATTCTCGGTCAAAGGGTCAGCCGCTTCTCAACTCCGTAAACATTCTCGTTGACTTGGCAATGAGGTGAAGTCATGACCCCCTACTGGCTCATCAAGCTTTTGCTGATTGGAAGTTTTATTTTCGTGACCATTATGCTGATGCGCCCTATTCAATCCTCACGTGGTCTTGCCCTGAGGCGCCTTGGGGTTCTCATCATGCTGCTGGCATCGGTGTATGTGGTGATGGTTCCGAGCACACTGACTAAGCTCGCGCATCTCCTTGGAGTCGAGAAAGGAATCAACCTGCTGGTCTATGCTCTCGTCGTTGGATTCTTCGCCCTCATTGCTTCGTCCTATCGCAGAGAAGCCGCCCAGCAACGCCGTATAGAAGATCTTGCACGAGCCTTCGCATTACACACCCCCCGTTTCCCGTCAACTGATAGCCATTGCACATCGCAGAGCGCGGATCGGCCACACCTGGAAAATGAGCAGAGTAACTCCTCGACATAACGTTCTTCTTCTGTCCTCTTTCGTCACGATCATCACACGGCGACGAAAAGAGCTTCCACGCTCAGAATATGGCCAATCGACTGCGTACTGAGGGCAATGTCTCTGCACTAAACGTCACCGATTTGTTACACTTCCAGCGATGAGCACTCACGAGGTATCCCGTCACCTTCCTGTCACCCATGCGGCCACCCCTTATGGCCGTTTTGGTGCGCTGCATTCTGTCACCGCTTTTTTCATGTCTGTCGGACTATTCGTTTCGTCGACTGCGGGTTTCATCTACCGCGACATTTCGATGCAGATTGCGGGCAACTCGATCGACGCTTCAGCCTTCCTGAAGGATTCTCCTGACAGCTCCACTGCTCCAGAACTTCCTTCCGACGCCTTTGAAGGACGCGCAATCAACATTTTGATTGCCAATATTGATTCCCGCTACGACCAAGGAACAGATGAGTACGGGGACGTTGACGAAATCGATACAATCCACAGCGATGCCACAATGGTCGCCCACATCTCGGCAGACCGCACGCGTATCCAATTTGTCTCAATTCCACGCGATCTCGTCACTGACATCCCTTCGTGCATTAATGCCAATAATATCGAGACCTCTCCCTACACAGGTATGTTCAACTCATCCTTCACCACGGGCGCGGTCACCGATAATACGGCCGCGGGTATCGCCTGCACCCAACGGGCAACTGAATACCTGACAGGTCTGAGCATCGATGCATTTGTTTTGACAGACTTCCGTGGCTTTACCGGCATGGTTAATGCTCTTGGTGGAATCTGGTACTACTTCGACGAGCCCGTCAATGACGATGCTCTTGAACTGTACATCCCTGAGGGCTGCATGAAACTTAACGGCCCCACGGCATTGGCCTTCTCTCGTGCGCGTTACGGAGTGGGGGACGGTTCCGACCTTAGCCGTATTGGACGCCAACAAAAGCTGGTGGCTGCAATGCTTCGAGAGCTCTTCTCGAAGAATTTCGTCACCGAGTTTCCCTCCGTTCTTAGTTTCGTCAAATCCTCGCTTGAGGCCGTGAAAACCTCACCTAACCTCTCAGATCTCAACACAGACATGGGTTTGTTGTTATCACTGTCGAAGCTCGAACGCGCCAATATCCAGCTCATGACCATGCCGATCATGCAGCATCCCGACGATCTCAACCGTGTCCTCGCCTCTGAATATGAGGCTGAAAACATTTGGCGCGCTCTACGTAACGATGAGCCATTCCCTGCAGGGGCAACCTATACTGATGGGAATGGTCAAGAGGTCACGGTCCCAGAGACTTTGCCTTCTCAATCCTCCGCTTCTGCAGAGGGGACAACATCTTCCGCCGAAGAAACGCCAGAAGCTCCCCTCGAGAATCCGGTTGAGGAGTCTCTAACAACTGAAACTGAACCTTCTGTTCCAATTCCCGAGTGCCCCCCAAAGTCCTGACTGGAATGCAGAATGACGCATTTTGATCCCCCTTCTTTCCCGCCGCCGGGCGGAAAACGAGCGACTGCGCGTCCTTCTGCTGAATCGGAGGGCTCACCAGGATTATCTGACTCCTCATCGGTGTCACGTTCGGCCTCATCTTCCCGAAGTTACCCTCCAAGAGAATCAGGCGCTCGTCGTTTGTCCCAACGAGGCTTCGCACCGGACCTTCAACAGGAGGAGCGCGACCTTTCGGAACATTCCGATTACGCGGTTTTTCTTCCCATTTATCCCCCACGTCAACAGCGCCCCCAAGGCCCTTCTGCGAGTGTCTCTCCCTCCCATACACGCAATGCCAACCTTGCTGACTCTCCTCACACCCCTGAGCGCCGATCTCTACTACGCGGGCCAGAACCTCAAGGTGCAGGAAGGTTGACGGAGCACCCGCAGCAGCCACGGCCCCAACAACCCCCCAGTTTCCTTCCTCAGGGCCGTCTCGAAGAGTTGAACGCCCGGCCGCGTGGAAGGCCTTCGTCGCCTGCTTCCTCGGGGGCTGATGCACACCGGATAGCACGTTCATCGGAAACTGCTCATTTTCGGCCAGTTGCACCGAGCAGCGAGGGTTTCCAACCTCCTCGTCGCGGCTTCGGTGCTACCGCGCGTGAACCACGGCCTCGCCGCCGACGCTTCCGCTTTTCCTTCCCTATCCTTCTCCTCCTCGCAGCCCTCATTGCCTGGCCGCTGTTCCTCATCATCGACGCGAACAATAACCTCCGACGCATTGATGCTCTGAGCGGAAACGCTGATACTCCCGGCACGACCTATCTGCTTGCTGGCTCCGACTCACGTGAAGACGGCGCTGTACTAGACGGTGCTGAAGGCAAGCGATCTGACTCCATCATGCTCGTGCACGTCGCCGAGAATGGGCAGGCCAGCATGGTGTCGATTCCTCGCGATACCTGGGTGGAAATTCCCGGATACGGCAGCAATAAGATCAACGCTGCCTACTCGTTCGAAGGTCCTTCACTGCTTGTGGCAACCGTTGAGCAGCTCGCCGGGCTGACCATTGACCACTATCTCGAGATCGGCATGGGCGGGGTTGGCAACATCGTTGACGCCCTCGGAGGTGTCGAGCTCTGTTTGGATATGGACGTCCATGACGACTACTCCGGCCTCGTGTGGACATCCGGGTGCCATGTATCGGATGGCCCCACCGCCTTAGCTTTTGCCCGTATGCGTTACTCTGATCCCCTTGGTGACATTGGGCGAGCCGAGCGTCAACGGCAGGTTGTGTCCAAGACGGTCAAAAGTGCACTGTCTCCGGCAACACTCATTAACCCTCTTTCTGCCTTTAGGCTCGAGCGAGCAGGGGCTAGTGCTCTCACTGTCGATCCAGATACCTCGTCAGTGGATATTGCTCGCCTTGCCTCGGCCTTCCGCCAAGCAAATACTGAAGATCGCACAGGAACACCGCCTATTGCCTCCCTCGCCTATGAGACAGAGGCTGGGGTTGCGGTTCTTCTCGTGGATGATACGGCGCCCAGCTTCTTTGAATCCCTGAGAAATGGAACACTCACTCCTGCGGATTTCAAGCAGGAGTTCTTGTAGTCCCCTGTTATCAACAGGTGTGGCGGTAGTCTCCGGGGAATACCAGGGCTACCGCCGCACTTATTGTCTTAGCGATCCTCATGTCTGACGGCACGTTCTACCGACCAGATCGTTAGACTCGTGTTTTTAAGGCACGTCAATTGCGCGTGGGCCTTTCTGCCAGGCGTCCCATGCTGATTCGAGGATTTCATCAACGCCGAAGTTTGCCTTCCATCCGAGGTCAACGGCAATGCTCATGGGGTCGCCGATGAGTTGGGGCGGGTCGCCGGCGCGGCGTTCGAGTTCTTCTGCGGGGAAGTCCCATCCGGAGACGCGGCGTAGGCCGTCGATGATTTCACGGACTGAGGTGCCAATGCCGGTGCCGACGTTGAAGGAGCGATGCTCGGGCTTTCCCTTGTCGAGGGCGTCCATGGCGAAGATGTGGGCTTCTGCGAGGTCCATGACGTGGATGTAGTCGCGGATGCAGGTGCCGTCGGGGGTGTCGTAGTCGGTGCCGAAGATCTTGGGGGATTCGCCGCGCGCCAGGCGATCGAGCACCATGGGCACGAGGTTCAAGGTGGCGGGGTCGGCGAGGTCAGGCCAACCGGCACCGGCGACGTTGAAGTAGCGTAGGCCGATCCAGTTCAGTCCCCAGGCGCGCTCGCAGTCGGCCATCATCCACTCTCCGATGAGTTTGGTTTCGCCGTAGGGGTTGATGGGGTGTTTTTCGATGTCTTCAGAGACGACTTCGACAGGAGGCATGCCGTAGACGGCGGCGGAGGATGAGAAGATCATCTTGTCAACGCCGGTTTCTCCCATGGCCATAAGAACGTTGGCGAGGCCGCCGACGTTTTGCTGGTAGTACCAGGCGGGGCGTTCGACGGATTCGCCTACCTGTTTGCGTGCGGCGAAGTGGATGACGGCTTCGACGTCCTCGTCGACCATAGCGTTTGCCAGGAGGGTGCGGGCTTCGTCGGCGGCAACGTCAACGTTGACGAGGATAGCGTCTCCGATGCGGTCGGCGCGTCCAGTGGAGAGGTTGTCGGCGACGATGACCTTGTCGCCGCGCTGTTGGAGGAGTCGGACTACGTGTGCGCCGATGTAGCCGGCGCCGCCTGTGACAAGAATGCTCATGGTCACAACTTTACGCTCTTTTGATGGGCGTGGTCATCCCGCGTTCCGCCCTCTCCGTCCTATTTTTCGCGAGTGGTCGCTTCGAACTGACCACTCGCGATAAATACTCAGGGGACGGCAAGGAAACATTCAGCTAAGAGGGCCCCGCAGGCCCGCCCTCTCCCTCAGAAAAAGAACACGCAAGGCGCGACACAAAGGCGTCTCTCAGGAGGAAAGCTGTGCCGCGAGCGCTGCTCTCTTGTCCATCGCCGCCTGGCGCAGCTCGCTTTGGAAGGCGCGCATCTTTTCGCGTAGCTTCTCGGCGGCCTCGCCCTCGCCGGCTGCGAGGATACGCGCGGCCAGCAGACCCGCATTGCGCGCGCCCCCGACCGATACCGTCGCTACGGGCACTCCGGCGGGCATCTGCACAATGGAAAGCAGCGAATCCATGCCGTCGAGGTATTTCAGCGGGACAGGCACACCAATCACCGGCAGTTCGGTGAGCGAAGCGAGCATGCCGGGCAGGTGGGCGGCGCCGCCAGCGCCGGCGATGATGACGCGTAGCCCGCGGGCTGCGGCCTCGCGGCCGTAGGCGACCATGTCTTCAGGCATCCGGTGGGCGGAAATGACGCCAATCTCTGCGTCAATGCCGAATTCGGCGAGGGCTTCGGCGGCAGCTTTCATGGTGGGCCAGTCAGAATCTGACCCCATGACGATGCCGACCAGTGGCTGTGAGCCAGTCGCTGTGAGTTCAGGTTCAACAAAGCTGGGGCTGGTGGTCATCGTTTCTCCTATTGGGACGGCCAAAGGGGGGGTTGGCGGGTTTAGAAGAGGTCATATCCAGTGTGATGCTTGGTGGAATGCGCTGCTGGATGAAGCGCGCATGGTCCAGGGGCGGTTAGGGCCTTTCCTGTACCCCTGCGAGGGCGTCAAGCGCCGAGTGGGCGGTTGTACGCGACCACTCGAGGGAATCAGAGCAGACGGTGACGTGGCCGAGCTTGCGGCCGGGGCGCACTTCCTTGCCGTACAGGTGGATCTTCGCTGCGGGAGCGGCTTGCATGGCTGCGGCAAGGCCACAGGAGGGGTCTTCGTGGGCGCTGCCTAAGAGGTTGACCATGACGGCCACGGGAGTTCGCATGGCGGTGTCCCCTAGTGGCAGGTCGAGGACGGCTCGCAGGTGCTGCTCGAATTGGCTGGTGACAGCTCCGTCAATGGTCCAGTGTCCGGAGTTGTGGGGGCGCATAGCGAGCTCATTGACGAGCAGGCGTGGTTGCCCATCCTCGCCGGGAGCGACGAACATTTCAACGGCGAGAACGCCGGTAACGTCAAGCTTGCGAGCGATAGTGGCGGCGATGTCTTGAGCCTGCTGAGCCAGTTCTTCGGTGAGGTTAGGAGCTGGGGCTGTCACGACGGCACAGACGCCGTCTTTCTGTTCGGTTTGTGCGACGGGCCATGAGCGAACCTCACCGGAGGGGCGTCGGGCAAGGAGTGCTGCGACCTCGCCGGTGAAGGGGACGCGGGCTTCCGCAAGAAGCGGGCCGCCAACGGCAAGCCAGTCATTGGCGCCGGTGGCGTCATTGACGAGGCGCACGCCGCGCCCGTCGTAGCCGCCGCGCGGGGTTTTCACGATGATGGGCCAGCCGTGAGTCTCACCGAAGGCGTGGAGATCTTCGGGGGTGTCGATGCGGGCCCATGCGGGGCATGGGATGTCGAGCTCGGTCAGTCGGGCGCGCATAGCGAGTTTGTCTTGAGCGTAAAGGAGGGCGTCCCGATGGGGATGGATGGGGAGTTGTTCGGCGCAGGCGTCAAAAGTTTCGCCTGGGATGTGTTCGTGTTCGAAGGTGAGGACGTCGGCTTCTGCGATGATCTGGGCGAGTGTGTTGATGTCGGTGGGGGCGCCTGCGGGGGCATTGACGATGACTTGTCCAGCTGATCCATTCGTTGCTTCAACGAGTGCGCGCAATTCAATGCCGAGGGCGATCGCGCTTTCTTGCATCATGCGGGCAAGTTGGCCGCCTCCGATGACGGCGACAACAGGGCGGGGGCTGGGTTTTGCGGCATCCACCCTTTAAACCTAGCTGCAGCGCGCATGCTCACGCACGCATGTTCACCGAGTGGAAACCGGGCGGAAGGGCGAAACGCACTTTGAGGCGCCAGCATGCCTACGCTGCTGCTTCCTTCCGTCTCCCCTGCGGCCGCGCCCAAACCCAAGCCCACAAAATTTGTCTGACACGCGAGTGGTCAGTTCAAACTGACCACTCGCGAAAAATACTCAGGGAACGTACAGCTGACGGTGAAGAAATGGCCTCTCAGAACTATGAGATGAAGTCCCAATCATCGAAGGGCAAGCTGGTGTCAGAATCCACCTCTGCTGCGCAGGAGAGTTGCCCCTACGCTCTGTTTAGAAACGGCGACTGCGCCGCCCCGTGGAAACGAGTGGGCCCTCAGGCATCACTCGATCGGGACGCAACGATGCTGGAATCGCCGCAAGGGAGATCGTAAAGATCGGCGGTGAGTTCTGCGCGAGCTCCAGGCGCCCACCCATTCCAGAGGTGAGGTCGCGCGCAAGGGCTAAGCCAATACCGCTGGAGCCGTGCCCCGATACCCCATACTCAAATAGTTCAGCCACCAGATTTTCAGCAACGCCTTCACCCTCGTCAGAGACGTCGATCATCACGCCCCGCTTGTTGGCACTTCGGCGCGCCACCACACGGGTTGTACCGGCGCCGTATCGCAGGGAGTTTTCTATAAGGGTTGCCAGGACCTGCCCCAGCTTGGGAGCGTCAGCGAGGACGGGAAGATCGGCCTCGTCGGTGAAGATTAATTCGCGTCCAGCGCGTTCGAAAGCCTCCTCCCATTCTTCACGTTGAGCGTTCAGAATCTCAATAATGTGGATGGCTTCGGTGTTACCGCCCGTGCGCGCTGACGCATCCAAAAGCTCAGTAACAACGGTAGTGAGACGCTCAACCTGTTCAAGACAACTAGCTGCTTCGGTGCGCACTTCCTCTTCTGAGCTGATCATTTCGATCTCTTCAAGCCGCATCGACAGTGCCGTCAACGGCGTGCGCAATTGATGGGAGGCGTCGGCAGCAAATTGGCGTTCGGCAGCAAGCCTGCCAGCCATACGTTCAGCTGTTCGAGCGAGCTCTTCTTGAACAAGGTCAATCTCTTCAATGCCGCAGGGTTTGACGCGCGCGCGTACCTGCCCTGAGCCGATCTGCTCGGCCTGAGCGGCCAGGTAGATGAGTGGGGCGGACAGGCGTCGCGCCAAGCGTGAAGCCATCAGCCATCCCACGCCAAGAGAAGTCGCCATACCGCCAAGGAACATTCCAAAGACCATCAGTACCTTACTGATGGACTTTTGCGCCGAAACCTCCATATGAACGGCGGTCCCACTTGCCGAGGAGGTAAATGCAATGAGTTTTCGGCCAGTTACTTCACTTCCCACGGCGTAGACCCGCCCGCCGGGGATAGAAACGCGGGCGTGTGCCTCGGCTTGGTTTTTAGAAAACGGCGTTGCCCATGCGTCAATCAGGCTGATGGGTACGTCAGTGGAGTTTTGGAGGCGGCGATCAACGGCGCGTAGGAGGGATTCTGCGCGTGCTTCGAGTGCGGCTTGATCGTTGTGCCATACGACGATCGAGGCAGCGATTGCGCCGGGCACACCCAGAAGGAGCGCAACGACTGTGACGGTCGTGAGGATCATGTGGACGGCGCGTTTACGCACGTTGGTCACCTCCGATAGTGGGGCGAGGCCATTGCCGGCCAAGATTAGCAGTCAGCAAAGAGCGCAAGAGCGAGGGATGGTTTCTCTGCATGCTTGCCACCAGTGGTGCGCGCGACGCTCTGGGAAGGTGGGGGTGATTCCCAACGTGTGGCGGGCATCGTTGCTGACGAGAATCCCCCGGTTGGAGGCGCAGTGCCTCTGCCGGGGGATGTCTCAGGTGCGGATACATCGCGTGGAGTGGTTGTCGTTGCTGGTATCCGTTAGTTGCTGGTGTTCTCGAAACGGAAGCCCATGCCTCGCACGGTGGTGATGTAGCGAGGGTCAGCGGCGTCGTCGCCAAGCTTTCTGCGTAGCCAGGACACATGCATGTCGAGGGTTTTGGTGGATCCGGTTGGGTCGGATCCCCATACTTCACGCATGAGGGCATCACGTTCGACGACGGAGCCTGCTTCACGGACGAGGACGCGCAGGAGGTCGAATTCCTTTGCTGTCAGTTGAAGTTCGCGTTCCTTGACGAAGGCGCGGTGGGCTGCGACCTCGACGCGCACGTCCTGAGCGATGAGGTCACCGTCGGAGTGGTCGGATCCGGTGCGACGAAGGAGGGCGCGAACGCGGGCGAGGAGTTCGGCCAGGCGGAAAGGCTTGGTGACGTAGTCGTCGGCGCCTGCGTCGAGGCCAACGACCATGTCGACCTCGTCGGTTCGCGCGGTGAGGATGAGGATTGGAACGCTTCGTCCGGAGGATCTGATTTCCCTGGCAACGTCGAGGCCGTCGATGTCTGGAAGGCCAAGATCGAGAACGACGAGGTCGCAGCCGTCGACTTCAGCGAGGGCGCCGCGCCCGGTTCCGTGGGCGCGCACTTCGTAGCCTTCTCGGCCGAGGGCGCGAGCAAGGGGTTCAGAGATTGCGGGGTCATCTTCGACGAGGAGAACTGTAGTCACGCCACGATCATACCCTAATGAGATATTTTCTTGCACAGTTGTTGACCAAGTAAAGACTATTTCAACTCTCGCATTACTTTTCCTGTGGCAGCGCCCCTGCATCATTTCTCCGCGAGTGGTCGCTTCGAAGCGACCACTCGCGGAGAACACTCAGGCATGAAGCAGCGAACGCACAGGAAAACCCATGAGCACACACGCCAAGAAGGCTCGCCACAATCGGCGAGCCTCCACAACACTCACGCCACCCTTAACGTCCCCCTTCCACAAGAGGAAGACCGGGCGGCAACCTCGTCAATCAAAACGACGCGACACCAAATACGGCAACACCGTACCAACCCCACGCAACTCAGCGGGTGGGAACTCATCAACCATGTACCCCGCTCCCCCTTTACCTGCCCCAATAGCGGCAGCGGTAGACGCATCCGTCAAAATCTTCCCCTCCGGCGCAATCCCCACCAAACGAGCTGCAAGGTTCACCGTCGGACCAAACACATCGCCCGAACGAGAAAACACATCGCCCCGCACGAAAGAGGCGCGCACGGGCAAGATTTCATCATCAGCCTGCAAGCGGTCAATCAGCGAAGTCACCACTTCCAGCCCAGTCTCCAGATCATCAGCAATAAACAAGACCGCATCGCCAATCATCTTCACCACGCGCCCGCCCGCTTCTGTCACAGCGAAACGGCACGCATCTTCGAACCGTCCAATCAGATCAGGCAGTCGCCCACCCAGGATCGTCGACGTGGACGTGTAGGAAACCATGTCAACAAACCCCAGCGAGCGCGTGAGGGGAAAACGCTTCTTCGCATCCACATGACCACGCCGGGAAACCTCATTAAATGTGCGAGTAAGCAGAGCCTCAAGCTGACGCTGCCAGGCATGTGTGAAAGCCTCTTGCAGGATTTCCACGCGTTCACGCATATGGTCAAGGACATAGATGCGCGCGGTCGTATCATCCAAACCATGGCGGCGCATTGCATCCTCCACCAGAGCCTCCACCTGCCACAATCCCAGCCGGTCAGCAAGGTGCGAGTGCGCGCGCAAAAGGGAGCGCGAGGTGGCCTCGTCAATATCACCCGATTCCACCAGAGCGCTCCAGCGCTGGTAGGCATCTAAATCACGGACGGTGAAAGCCTTTTCGTCAGGTGCGACGGTACGAAAACCCATGGCGGACCAAAAATCATTGACCATCTGGACAGTGGTGGAGGTGCGCGCAGCCAGGTCCTGTGCACTTAAGTTCACAGGGCCCCCAAGCAAACAATCCTCGTAGTCGCTGATCGTGCTGGGCATCTGGGGATGCTCATTCGAGGAAACCAGAGTCAGATGTGTGTCCGTCATCACCATTAGAGTGTAGTCACGCGGGCGCCAAAATGCGATCCCAACCCCGCCCCAAGCCACTTCACACTCGCGAGTGGTCGCATCAAACTGACCACTCGCGAACTCTGCATCTCAAATCAGCGACAATAAGACCATGCGTCTCCTTCTTGCCTCCAAGTCCCCCGCTCGCCGCCAAACCCTCATTAACGCCGGAATTACGCCCCTCGTCGTCGTCTCCGAAGTCAACGAGGACGCCGTCCTCACCACCCTTCCAGGCGGACGCGCCTTCTCAGGCGGCACCACAACCCCAGCCGATGAAGTTCTCGCGCTAGCAACAGCAAAATGCCAGGCAGTTGCCACAGGCCTGCTGACCACCACCGGCACCGACCAGCTCACTGGACAGCCACTCCCCTCCAACGAAAATCTCATCATCATCGGCTGCGATTCAATGCTCGAACTCGATGGGCGCATGCTCGGCAAGCCGCACTCACCCGAAGTCGCCGTCGAACGCATCAAAGAAATGCGCGAACGCGACGCCATCTTGTGGACCGGACACTACGCCATGCGCCTCACCCCCACCCAAACAGAGAACGACTCCCTCCGAAGTGTCCAGGCAGAAGCAGGCGCTTCTGCGTCCACAACCGTCCATTTTGGAGCGATGACTGATGAAGAAATCGAGGCCTACGTTGCCTCAGGAGAACCCCTCAAAGTCGCCGGTTCCTTCACGATTGACTCACTGGGTGGGCCATTCATTACTGGTGTCACAGGAGACCACCACTCCGTGGTTGGTATCTCCCTGCCTCTGACGCGCTCACTCTTCACCACCCTGGGAGTATTTTGGCCCGACCTGTGGGACCACAGGCGCTAACCCAGCCACGCTGCTACCCCACTTCTCCTTAGGCGAGTGGTCGCTTCTATGCGACCACTCGCAGTCACAGGGGTGCACGAACTGCACACCCTGACCTCCCTCGCCTCCTATCCTTCCCCTCATCTACTCTGAGAATCTTCACCCGGTGGCATCTTCACTAGGTGGACTGAGCGCGCATCCTTTCGCCCGCCACCATAAAGTAAAGAACATGGAAAATAGGAAAGCATGGGGCATCGGCCTCGCCACTGTGACCACCAGCGGCCAAACCCTTGACGTGTGGTACCCCGAGCCTCACCTCGGCGAGCGCGCCGAAGGCGACGGAAACGAACTGCTTGACACTCTCACCACCCTGCAAACCAGCGACGAAGCCCGCGGGGTCCGCACAACCGTTGTCACCTGCAGCTGCGACCTTGATGACCAGCCGCAGTCCACCGCAGACGCTTACCTGCGCCTCCATCTGCTCTCCCACCGCCTGGTCACCCCCAATTCCATTAACCTTGACGGGATATTCTCGCGACTACCAAATGTCGTGTGGACCACTGTTGGCCCCTGCGCCGTTGAGGATTTCGAAACCACACGCATGCGGCTGCGCGCGAAGTACGGTTTTGGGGTGACGGTCATCGGAGTCGACAAGTTCCCGCCGATGGTCAACTACGTTGTCCCCTCAGGCGTGCGTATCGCTGACGGCGCGAAAGTGCGCCTGGGCGCCCACCTGGCCGAGGGCACAACTGTCATGCATGCGGCATTCGTGAACTTCAACGCCGGAACCCTTGGCCGTTCGATGGTTGAAGGCCGTATTTCTCAAGGGGTTGTCATTGACGATGGCTCCGATGTCGGCGGCGGAGCTTCCACAATGGGCACGCTTTCTGGTGGCGGTCGCGAGCGCGTACGCCTGGGGAAGCGCTGCCTCTTGGGCGCCAACTCGGGTCTGGGAATTCCCCTTGGTGATGATTGTGTTGTCGAGGCCGGTTTGTACCTCACTGCCGGCACAAAGGTGACGATCATGCCCTCCGGAGGCGTTATTCCAGGACGCCACGGCTTGTTCGCTGAGCCTCGTACGGTTGCGGCGCATGAGCTCGCTGGGGCATCGAACGTTCTGTTCCGCCGTAACTCCCTGTCGGGTCGGGTCGAGGCTCTTGCTCGGGGTGGCGTCGGCATCGAACTCAACGATGCGCTCCACGCCACGAACTAGGCGCTAAAACACGAGGGCGGCCACCAGGTGTTCTTCCCGGTGGCCGCTTGTGTTTCGCTCGCATTGGGGCAGCATGTGCGAGCTTTTCCTGTCTTCTCCACTCCCCTATGTCCGCGAGTGGTCGCTTCGAAGCGACCACTCGCGGAAATATCCAGGTGAGGCCCAGGGGCCCTCATCCTTCTGCGCGGGATCGCGCGCTTCTCGCCACCTCAAGATTCTCCTTAATCACGGGCCTGCCGCCACACGCCCGCGGCACTTCATGCAATTCTCTTGACGCCCCGCGCAAACGAAAACCCGCCCCGATGCACTGTGGCACCGAGGCGGGTTCCCTCGTCAAACGATGATGCGAAAGTGAAGACTCACTTCTCCATGAGGCGCGGGCCGCGTTGACGCAGCGGCACATAGTCGCGTTCGACCTCGCCGACGTACACCTGGCGCGGGCGGCCGATCTTGGTGGCGGGGTCTTCTGTCATTTCCTTGTACTGGGCGATCCAGCCGGGCAGACGGCCCAGCGCAAACAGCGGGGTGAACATCTTGGTGGGGAAACCCATGGCTGAGTAGATCAGACCCGTGTAGAAGTCGACGTTCGGGTAGAGCTTGCGTGCCTTGAAGTAATCATCCGAGAGGGCGATTTCTTCGAGCTCCATAGCGATGTCAAGTAGTTCGTCGCGACGGCCCAGGCGGGAGAGGACGTCGTGGGCGGTGTCCTTGACGATGGCGGCGCGCGGGTCGTAGTTCTTGTAGACGCGGTGGCCAAAGCCCATCAGGCGCACGCCGTCTTCCTTGTTCTTGACCTTGTCAACGAAGGTCTGAACGCTCATACCCTCGTCACGAATCTGGTGGAGCATGCGCAGCACTGCTTCGTTTGCGCCGCCATGCAGTGGCCCTGCGAGGGCGCCCACGCCTGCTGCTACCGAGGCGTAGAGGTTCGCCTGAGAGGAGCCGACGAGGCGCACGGTGGAGGTTGAGCAGTTTTGTTCATGGTCGGCGTGGAGGATCAGGAGCATGTCGAGTGCGCGCACGAGTGCGGGGTCGATGTCGTACTCCTGGTAGGGCATGCCGAAGGTCAGGCGAATGAAATCTTCGGTATAGCCGCGTTGAGCGTCTGGGTAAAGCAGGGGCAGACCGGCTGCGCGCTTAGCGATGTAGCTGATCATGGTGGGGACCTTGGCGATCAGCAGGACAAGGGCGTCGTTAAGCTGTTGGGGATCGCGAGGGTCAAGGGTGTGCTCGTAGTAGGTGGCGAGGCCTGCGATACCTGCTTGGAGGATCGACATGGGGTGGCCCTTGTGGGGGAAAGCAGTGAAGAAGGCTTTGAAATCCTCGTGGAGGAGACGATGTTTCTGGACGCGGCGATTGAAAGCCTCCAGGGTAGCGGCGTCAGGGAGTTCGCCGTAGATGAGGAGGTAGGCGACCTCAAGGAAGGTGGAGTTTTTGGCGAGCTGCTCAATGGGGTAGCCGCGGTAGCGGAGGATGCCTGCGTCACCGTCAATGTAGGTGATGGAGGATTCGCAGGATGCGGTGTTGGTGAAACCCGTGTCGAGGGTGACGATGTCGGCTGCGCTCATGAGTGTGCCGATGCGTACGCCGTCGCAGCCGATGGTTGCGGGGACGCGTGGGAGGTCGACGACGGTCTCCCCGACGGTGAGGGTTGCTGAGGCGGGCACCTGTTCGGGCGTTACTGCGTCCTCGGGGGTGGTGGCATTGTCAGTCGTGGGGGTTGGGTCGACTGTGGGCGTTGCGTCAGCTTCTTTGCTGGCTGCTGGGGACGCCTTGGGGGTCATTCGTGCTCCTTGGGCATGTAGGGTCTTCTCGACAATGAAATAGGACTCTCGTCCTAACTGTAGTACGTCGCACACTCAGGCGCGAAAATAGTCCGCACCTAGTTCCATGATTCGGGCAGAAGCCGCATCAATACGCTCATCCGTGGCAGTCAGGGCGATACGCACATGATCGCGGGCCGCATCACCGTAGAAGGCACCCGGGGCGACAAGGATTCCAGCCTTCGCAAACAGGTCCACAAGAGCCCACGAATCCCCTTCAACTTCTTCCTCATTTTCGCGAGTGGTCGGTTCGAAGCGACCACTCGCGGAAAAAACTGCACCATCGACGCTAGGACGCCTCACCCACAGGTACAAGCCCGCCGCGGACACCTCGTCAATCAGCAAGCCCGCCGACAGTACAGCCTCTTTCAAAACCTCACGGCGGCGCGCGTACAAACGGTACTGCTCGGCCACTTGGGCCTCGTCCCGCAATGCCACTGCCATCGCGTGCTGCACGGGCGCGGGCACCATCATTCCCGCATGCTTGCGGACCTCAACAACCGCGCTAATCAAAGCCGGATCTCCATACATCAACGCCGCGCGGTAGCCCGCCAGATTGGACTGCTTCGACAAGGAATACAAAACGATGATGCCGCTTGGGTCCTCGCCGCACACGCGCCGATCCAGCACGGACGGCACGCCCCCGGTCACATACGGCTCCTCCCAAGGTAAAGCCGCGTAGCACTCATCCGAGACAATAACCGCCTTATGAGCGCGCGCCCACTCCACAGCGGCTACGAGTTCGTCAATGGTGAGCACATGCCCGTCAGGGTTACCCGGCGAGTTCAAGTACACGAGGCTTGCGTCGGGCCACGTGCCGGGACGTGTGGGGTCAACCGGGATGGGGGTGGCACCAGCCAAGCGCGCCCCCACATCGTAGGTTGGGTAGGCGACGTGGGGGACGAGGACGCTCTGGCCGGGTTGGACTCCCAGGAGAAGCGGCAGCCATGCGACGGCTTCTTTAGAGCCGATTGTGGGGATCACACCTTTGTCGCCAACGTCAACCATGTTGCGGCGGGCACCCCACGCACGGATAGCGTCGCGCACTTCCTGCGTTCCAACGACTGTTGGGTAGCCGGGAGCGTCGGAGGCATCTTTGAGGGCTTCTTGAATGAGCGCAGGCGTTGGGTCAACGGGGGTGCCAACCGAAAGGTCGCAGATACCATCTGGATGCGCGCTCGCCTGAGCTTTAGCGGGCGCGAGTTTATCCCAGGGAAAGTCAGGCAGGCCAAGAGTGGTGGGGAGCATCGCTTGTGTCGCTTCCTGTCGGGCGCTTCATCGCCGCAGCTGCGTTTGGTTGAAAACGGGCAGCAGTCGCTGAAGCGAAGTGGGCGGGCGGTCATGGATTAGAACTCGACTCTAGCGGGAAGGAAGGCGTTTCACTCCCCGATTTCATCGAGTGGTCGCTTCTATGCGACCACTCGCGATAACACACGATAAAAAGAGCCACGCGGGCGGGCGATAAGCGCGAAAAACCCGGGCCACCTTCCGGCGCCCGGGTTAGCTCGCACATCAATCAGTCTTGATTTTGGGGAGGCAATGCAGCAATCATCGGCGGGTCAAAATCCTGGACGCCCGCGCGCTGAGCACCACCAGGAGAGCCCAGATCGTTGAAGAAGTCGACATTCGCTTGGTAGTAGTCGGACCATTCTTCCGGCAGGTCGTCCTCGTAGAAGATTGCCTCCGTGGGGCAGACGGGTTCGCACGCTCCACAGTCCACGCATTCTTCGGGGTGAATGTAGAGGGAGCGGGCGCCCTCGTAGATGCAGTCCACCGGGCATTCGTCAACGCACGCGCGGTCCTTGACATCAACGCAAGGCTGCGCGATCACGTACGTCATTTCTTCTCCTTCACTTGAACTGCCGTAGCAGACGCTACAGCTTTTCTTCGAGGCACTCTATTATCACTCAGATGAGCGAAAAAGTAGGTGTAGGCGAACCTCAACTGAACACTCCCCCAGCGTCCCCACCCCCTCCTCGCCTTCCCTGGTTGGAGTGGAAACCTGGTGATCGCGTGGTATTACGTTACCGGCTTGAGGATGGTTTGCACGACGCCCTCGGGGACGTCATCGAATCCACAGTGGACCATGTCACGATCAATACGCGGCGTGGCCCAGTCCGAGTCGAGGCTCCAACAATGGTCACCGGCAAGAAAGTCCCTCCCCCACCTGCGTTCCCAGTAAAGTAAGCCCCCGGTGAGAGAAAAAGGGGCGCGCCTTGGGGCAGCGTTTCCCCTAATTGGCGAGGCCACCATCGCAGGCACGTTTCGCGAGCAATCGAAGATTCGGGGTGGAGAGTTTTTCGTGCCTACACCAGGCTTTTGCGCGCCTCCCATGTTTCCTATTTCCGCGAGTGGTCAGTTCTAACTGGCCACTCGCGGAAAAAGACAACGCGAGACGGCAGGCTCTCTCTTTCCCCCTAACTTCAACGGTTAGCGCGACGCTCGCGGGCAGCAATCTTGAAGCGCTCTTGGGAGTCAAGCACAACCTTGCGCACGCGCACGGCCTCGGGGGTCACCTCAACACACTCGTCATTCGAGGCAAACTCCAGGGATTCTTCCAAGGTCAAGCGACGTGAGGGGGTCAGTGACTCGTACACGTCAGCGGTGGCCGAACGCGTATTGGTCTGCTTCTTCTCACGGGTGATATTGACATCCATATCCTCACCGCGCGAATTCTCCCCCACAACCTGCCCTTCGTACACCTCCGAACCGGCCTCAACAATGAACGAGCCGCGTTCTTGCAGGTTAATCATGGCGTAGGGGGTGGCCTGTCCTGCACGGTCGGCCACCAGCGAACCGGTCAGTCGCTGCTCAATAGCACCCATCCACGGCGCGTATCCGTCAGAAATCGACGAAGCAATACCAGTGCCACGCGTCTCGGTGAGGAAACGCGTGCGGAATCCAATGAGACCGCGTGCGGGCACCACGAACTCCAGACGGATCCAGCCACTGCCATGGTTGGCCATGGTTTCCATACGGCCCTTGCGTTGAGCCATGAGCTGGGTGACGGCACCCAAATATTCTTCAGGGATGTCGATGGTCATGCGCTCCATCGGCTCGCAGGTCTTACCGTCGATGTCCTTGGTGACAACCTGAGGTTTGCCGACGGTGAGCTCGAAACCTTCGCGGCGCATTTGCTCAACGAGGATGGCCAAGGCGAGTTCGCCTCGTCCTTGAACCTCCCAAGCGTCGGGGCGTTCGGTGGGCAGGACGCGCAAAGAAACATTACCCACGAGCTCCTTATCAAGACGATCCTTGACCTGACGGGCCGTCACCTTGGCGCCCTTAACTCGGCCTGCCATTGGGGAGGTGTTAATGCCGATGGTCATGGAGATCGCCGGATCATCCACCTTAATGAGGGGAAGGGGGCGGGGATCGTCGAGGTCAACGAGGGATTCGCCGATGGTGATGTCCTCGATACCAGCCACGGCCACGATGTCGCCGGGATGGGCCTCTTCGGCGGGCACACGCTCAAGGCCTTCAGTGCGCAGTAGCTCGGTGATGCGCACGGATTTGGTGGTGCCGTCGTGGCGGGCGAGGCCCACGCTTTGGCCCTTGCGTAGGACACCGTTGTGAATGCGTAGGAGCGCCAGGCGGCCGAGGAAGGGCGAGGCGTCCAGGTTGGTGACGTGCGCCTGAAGGGGGGCAGTTTCGTCGTAGGTGGGGCCGGGGATGCGCTTGAGGATCGTTTCGAAAAGGGGTTCGAGGTTCTCGGTGGGGAGCTGTCCGTCACCGGGGTTCGTCAGGGAGGACACGCCGGCCTTAGCTGAGGCGTAGATGACGGGGACGTCAAGGATGGCGTCCACGTCGGCGTCGACGCCCTCGTTCATCAGGTCTTCAGCCAGGGAGAGCAGAAGGTCGGTGGTTTCGGAGACGACCTCTTCGATGCGGGAGTCGGGACGGTCAACCTTGTTGACGACGACCACGACGGGCAGGTGAGACTGGAGGGCTTTGCGCAGGACAAAGCGGGTTTGAGGCAGGGGACCTTCGGAGGCGTCCACGAGGAGGACGACGCCGTCAACCATGGACAGGCCGCGTTCGACCTCGCCGCCAAAGTCGGCGTGGCCGGGGGTGTCGATAACGTTGATGATCACCCCATCTTCGAGGCCGAGGGCGGTGGCGGAGGGGCCGCGGTAGTGGACGGCGGTGTTTTTGGCGAGGATGGTGATGCCTTTTTCGCGTTCAAGGTCGCCTGAGTCCATGACGCGTTCGCCGGTTTTTTCGACGGTGTCGCGTTCGGAGAATGCGCCGGATTGCCAGAGCATTGCGTCAACAAGCGTGGTTTTGCCGTGGTCAACGTGGGCGACGATTGCGACGTTACGCAGGTTGTGGCGCAGCGACATTGTTCCTCCTCGGGTTTCTCTTTTTCCGCGAGTGGTCAGTTCTATGTGACCACTCGCGGAGAAAAGGAAAGAAAAAGCGCAGGGTGCTGGCAGATACTGCCAGTTTTTCTGCGCAATCCAGAGTATCGGTTTTTACCCTTTGTTGACATCCGAGGTTGTTGCGACATGCAACACGTCAACACACACTGAAGCTACCCCGACGCAACATCCTTCTCCCGGTTCAGCAAGCTTCCTCCCTCCCACAGGCCTCCCCCGTATTCGTATTCGCCTATCACCCCACATCAACGACCTCATTCTTTTACGCCTTCGAATGGGAAGCCCCCTCCCTTCTTCTGCCTCGCCAGAGAATCCACCCCACTTCGTCTGCGCGACTCCACGCATTCCGCACACGGTTCGTCCTCGTCAAACGCCATTTCTCCCTCAAACCCACGCGAAAACGACGGCCTGTTCGCACCCGTAACGCATCAGCCACAGCACGCTCAAAAACAGGCTCGATTCCCGCCATGTCGTCAGCCCGCACCACAATCGCCTGCCACCCAACCTCGGCAAGCTCCACTAAACGCTGCTCATCCGACTCGGCTTTCACTCCGCTCGCAGGATGATAGGCCTGGCCGTAATACTCCACAGCTACTCCACCATCACCACACACCCACCCCAGATCCATCCGAAATTTACGACCACACCCACGCTTCACCTCGATCTGCGTCTTCGGTTCAGGAAGGCCCGCTTCCTTCAGACGAAGACGAACAGCAGTTTCCTGAGCAGACTCCGAGGACGGGTCAGCCTCTTGAACTGCTCGACGCAGAATCTTCACCCCGCGTCGACCTCGTCGCTCCCGGATCGCCGACCACAGCTCCTGGACCGTCACCAGATGCTTGCGCAAAAAGTCTTCGACCACCGCCGTCGCACGATCAATTCGTTCCGACATCACAATGTCACACAACGTACGAAGCGGTGAGGTGATACGGATCCCCGGGCCAGCCTCGACTACTTCCTCATCCTCAAGCATCATCGAACGGCACCGTTCGCCGGGCCGCCGAAGAGCACGCTGCCCACGCGGGCGCAACATACACAGACGAAAGGAGTCATCAGGGCGTTTGTGGCTTCGCGTATCAATGCCGTAGAAGAGGGCCGCTGTCTCTCCAGCGAAAATGACGTCTTTGGGGAGGACCTTTTGGAGTTCCCACAAAAACTCGATGCCTGAGAGAGGTTCTGTTGCATACCAGCCTCGCGCAATCTGGATGAGTTTTCCTGAACGAACTTTGCGTCGAATGCTCGCGGAGGTTTCGCCTTGGGCGATGAGATCGGCGCGGTAGAAAATCCGCCTACCCTGGAGGGTTTCGTTTGCTATTACTGGCTCTGCTTGAATATTGGTGCCGTTCTCTGCGTGCT
Source organism: Schaalia canis (assembly GCF_003858455.1). Taxonomy (GTDB): domain Bacteria; phylum Actinomycetota; class Actinomycetes; order Actinomycetales; family Actinomycetaceae; genus Pauljensenia; species Pauljensenia canis. The sequence goes on from NZ_RQZF01000003.1 coordinate 48,661, forward strand.
GTTCGTTTGACGAGGCCGACGCCGCTGACACGGAGGGCGCTGCGGTTTCGGTTCTGTGGGGATGAGAGAGGAATTCTTCGAGGCTACGCGAGTGTAGTGTCAGCACGGGGCTTGACGGAGCGCTTGCACGTTGGCTTTTGAATGCTGAGAGCGTGATGTTAAGTGGAGAGTTCATAGTCTCAGTTTCGCCACCTGTCGAGCCAGAGAAAAAGGAAAGCTGGGGCGTTGTGGATAGACCCTTTTGTCATGAAAGCCTGTGGATAAGTTCGTTCCTCGCCAAGGTCTTGGCAGTACTTGCGCTTTTTCGCGAGTGGTCAGTTCTATGCGACCACTCGCGAAAAGGAACAGGCACAGTCCCTTAAAACTCACCTTAAGTTGTATGTCTTTGTCTGTGGAGGCATTATCCTCACCTTATGTCCCACTCATCCATCCAGAGTGTTCAAACACCAGACTCCACCCTTGTTGTCCGCGATTTCGGCGCACAAGTTCTTTCCTGGCGGCCACGCGCGTCAGAAGAAGTCCTGTGGGTATCTCCACTTGCGACAATCACTAGGGCTTCTCCTCTTCGGGGCGGCATTCCTGTGTGCTTTCCGTGGTTTGACAATGCCTCTCGCTCTTCTGCAGTCGAGGCGACACAGGCCCCCACACATGGATTTGCGCGAAATACCCTGTGGGAACGCAAGAAGAGCACAGAAGGCGACTCGCTCTGTTTCAGTCTCACCCACGCTCCCTTCGCGAGTGGTCAGCTAGAAGCGACCACTCGCGAACTAGCGGAGGCAGAATATTGGGACCTCTACCCGCATTCTTTCGACGCTGACCTCTCCGTCCGGACTCGTGAGACGCTTGAGATCACTCTGACAGTCACGAACACCGACAATCATTCATACGTCTTTGAAGCTGCATTCCACACGTACTTTCGCGTCTCAGATATACGAAATATCAACTTGAAAGGTCTTGAAGGAGCCTGCTATATCGATGCTTTGAACGGCTTCACTGCGGGGGTAGGCGATTCCCTTGACACTTTCAGCGAGGCAGTTGACCGCGTGTACACAAGCAAGTCTCCGGTGACAATTTCTGACCCTGGCTTGTCTCGAGAGATTCATATCGCGACCGAGGGTTTTGGGAGTTGGATCGTGTGGACGCCGTGGAGCGAAGGGGCTCTCAGCATCGAAGATATCCCCGACGAGGCTTGGGCCGACTTTTTATGCCTTGAAGCTGGCAACGTTTTGGGAGACGCACAGCAGATTTACCCTGGCGAAACACTCGAGATGACTATGCGAGTAAGCGTCTCTGACCTGACCTCATTCCCACCCCAGAGTTAATAATTCGCGAGTGGTCGCTTCGAAGCGACCACTCGCGAATTATTAAAAATCAGCAAGCATGTCATGCAGACGGGAACACTACTCTTCGCGAAGAAGCTCTGGCTCCCCGTCTGTGTCAGCGTCGGTGAAGAGAATCTCTGTAATCTGAACGTGGACTCTTTCGACGTGTGGAACGTCGTGGAGGACAAGAGGTTCTTCGGCAGCCGTTTCGAGGACGAGGGTGCCGCAACCAAGAAGCCGGTCAAGAAGATCGCGCTCATATTGGACGTTATTTACTCGACGAAGGGGAAGATCGTGTCCCTTGCGGTTGATAACTCCAGCCCGAGTGATGATGCGACGGTTTGTAATGGTGTAGGTCTGCATACGCCATGTAATGATCGGCCACACCACCCACAGGAGCATCAAAAGCGCCCAAATAATAGCGGCGGCGATAAGTCCGTAAGGATGCCAGCTTTCAGGTTCGACGTAGTATGCGCCCCCCAATGCTGCCGTCAGAACAACTCCAAGCAGGATCTGACCGAATACTGCTTTCATATGGGTGCGTAAATGGAGGACGACGTATTCGCCTGTACCCAGGTGGCTTTGCGGGATGCCCATTTTTCCTCCGGTGGACTGAAGCGACTTCCTTGTAGCATAGCCGCCTCTTCACTCCCGTTGGGTCTTCATCACCCACAGAGATTCCGCGAGTGGTCGCTTCGAAGCGACCACTCGCGGAATAGAACGGAAAAGACCGACCAGACAGGAACCCTCACGCTTCGTCGTCGCCAGCGGCTTCCCACAGCATCACGCCGTCTTTCTCACGCCCCACAACCGCCACAAACCCCTCACTCTCGTAAAGCGTGCGAGCGAAATTGCCTTCCTCCACCGATAAGCTCACGCGCAACACACCCCGCGCGAGTGCCTCGTCTTTCACAGCGCGCAAAAGAGCCCGCCCTAATCCTCGCCCACGGTAGCCCTCACGAACCCACAGCCCTAACTCCGGCGTCGCCTCGTCAATAAACCCATACCCCGCCTGAGCGACGCTGAAATACTGAACCCAAACCGCGCCAACGGCTTCTCCCTCCCATGCTGAATCATCGACGTGTGCGGCAAAACCGAAATCGCCACGCGAGCTGACAAGAGAGGCATAGCGGGCAAACTCGGGCATTTCATTCACGTCGGCAGCAGTAAAGCGCGGACCACACCAGTTGATATTTCCAAGAACCGCTTCAGCAAGAAGATCCTTGTCACCATCGACAAGTGGACGAAAAACAGCGTTCATGGGCTTCACCCTAACAGTTACCGTCCCCCAATTAAGAGGGGAGGGAAGAGAAGGCGACGGCGGCACTTTCTTTATCAGCAGCGCAGCAAAAACCAGGAGACAGCGTTAGACTTTCCCGTGAAGTGATGCATGACCAGCATGAACATCACCTCTCGCACCCCATCACATCACGCAGGCCTCTCTTAGGAGAAATGCCGGCCACCATCTTCACACAGCGCATCCCTGCCTCGATCGCCCCTTGCTAACACCCTGTACCCGGATCCAGGAAAGGACACACGCATGACATTTCGCTCTCTCGTAGCGGGCGCAGGCAGCGCAGCGCTTTGCCTGAGCCTGCTACCCGCCGGCGCCGCCCTCGCTGCCGACCCCTCAGCGGGTCCCCACACCGACGCGATTACCGTCGCTACTTTTAATGCCAGCCTTAACCGATCCCGCGAGGGCGAGCTCCTTGAACACCTCGCCACTGGCGACAATGTGCAGGCGCAAAACGCCGCGGAAACCATCCAGCGTATTAACCCTGACATCATCCTCATCAATGAGTTTGATTACGACGCTGAGCACAAAGCAGCCGACCTCTTCCGCAAAAACTACCTTGAGGTGGGGCACAACGGTGCTGCGCCTGTCACCTACCCCTACATGTGGACCGGGCCGGTCAACACGGGCGTCCCGTCGGGTTTCGATCTTGATAACGACGGACAGATTAAGCCCGGCAATGATGCGTGGGGCTTTGGCCTGTTCCCCGGGCAGTACGGCATGGTGGTGTACTCGAAGTTCCCCATCAAGGCCGAGCAGGTGCGCACCTTCCAGAATTTCTTGTGGAAGGACATGCCCGGCGCGGTGCTGCCAGTGAACGCCGACGGCACCCCCTGGTATTCGCCAGAGGAGTTGGCGAGCTTCCCGCTCTCATCTAAGACGCACGCTGATATTCCTGTTGATGTCAACGGCACGATCGTGCACGTGCTGGCTGCCCACCCCACTCCTCCGGCTTTTGACGGGCCTGAGATGCGTAATCAGAAGCGCAATCATGATGAGATCCGCATGTGGGCGGACTACATTTCGGGCGCAGGCACCTACTTGTACGACGATAAGGGAGGAACAGGCACGCTGGCGCCAGATGCGAATTTTGTCATTCTGGGCGACTACAACGCTGACCCGGCCGACGGTAGCTCCTACCAGAACGCCATTATGCAGCTACTCGGGAACGACCGCGTCCTCGATACTCTGCCCACTTCTGAGGGTGGCCCTCAAGAGCACGCTTTGCAGGGTGAAGCGAATACCACCCATGCGGGTGACCCAAAGTACGACACTGCTGATTTCAGTGACGGTCGCACAGGTAACCTGCGGGTTGATTACGTGCTGCCCAACCGTGGGGCTGTGGTCGAGGAAGCGCGCGTGTTCTGGCCAACTCGTGAGGATGAGCTTTTCCGCCTGACCGGCCTGGATAAGAATCCTCAGACGGGTGAGCGTCAGCCCTTCCCAACCTCGGACCACCGCGCGGTGTGGGTGCGGATGACCTTCCCCGCGAGCGCCGACCAGACGGCACCTCCGACCCAGCCTGTGCCGCCTGTTACTCCCCCAAAGCAGCCGACGCCTCCCGCTCAGCCGACCCCGCCGACCACGGTTGTGCCGCCAAAGGCAGATGGTCCTGCGTCCTCGAAGACTCCTTCCACACCGAAGGGCACCGCTAAGCAAGCCCCTTCCAAGAAGACCTCTGAGAAGTTGGCAGCGACGGGCGCGTCTGGCCTGACCTGGGTGCTTGTGGGAGGTGGCGCGCTGGTGATTGTGGGCGCGTTGCTGGTGTTTCTGAAGCGACGCGGCCAGTAGGTGACATTTTACGTCTGACGAGGCTGGAGCCGCCGCTTAGTGTGGCGGGGAGAGAACGTTTGACGTATGAAGCCTGTCAAGGGTGGTGGGGCTGGACAATCCGGCCCCACCACCTTTTGTCTGCGTTGGTGTGTCTGGCGGGGAACGAGCGTGGGCGTTTCCGTAGTCACAGGTAAATCGGGGAGGGAGCCAGCGCTAGAGTTGGGAAGGTGGGGCTTCCCTTCCTACATATCCCGGTCTTTCTCCTGAGGATTTTCGCTAAGGGTTTTCCGCGAGTGGTCGGTTAGAAGCGACCACTCGCGGAATAGGAGGTCAGTTCTCAGTAGTGACCGCAGTATTCACGCGGTATGCCCCCGGGATGAGGTCGGTGGCGAGGACACTCACCTCCCCATCCGAACCGGGCAGGATGACACGCAGGTGGGGATAGTAGTCAATGAAAACTTGTCGGTCCCCCCCCCGCACGGTGCGCATACTCCTCGTCCGTGGTTACCGACGGCCACAATGTGCGTGATCTCGAAGGCGCAGGCCGCGCGCGCAGATCCGAGTGCAACCAGCTCGGCACAGGGGCCGCCGGTGAAGTGGTAGAGGTTCACGCCGGTGAAGATTCGTCCGTCAGCACTGCGAACAGCGGCACCCATGGTGTGAATGCCATCCTCGTTGAGGTGTGCGGTGTCGGTGGCGGCGTCAATCGTCTGTCGTGCGCTTTCGATAAGGGCTTTTTCTTCCTCGTTCACGGGTCGCGCCGATGGGTACAGGGTTTCGGTCATGGTGTGGCGCTCCTTCTTTGTTTCCAGCGCTTCGAGCAATGGCCAGTTCCGTGGCCAGATTTGGGATTGGTGCCAGACTCTGGATCAAGTTCTGGCGCACGTCCAGGGGTCGAGTCTACCTGCGAGGTTCGGCAGCGGGATAAAAGAGGGGGCTGTCATCATCGGCGAGTCTGTGACCTCCTCATTTTCGCGAGTGGTCAGTTCTAAGTGACCACTCGCGAAAATAGGGCGGGGATCAGTCCAAATCCTTTAGACGCAGGATCTCATCTCGGAGCCGCTCGATGTCCCTCCGCAAGGCTTCAACATCAGCCTTGGTCGCCGCGCATTCTCCGGTGCAACCCGCAGCTTGTCGCCCACGCTCGCCCTCCCCCTGAGGATCGGCGGCGGGCGCCTCGTCCATCATTCCTCCGTCAGCTCCCTCAAGAGCAGATTCCTCGTCGCTTGCCTGTGCCACCACCCACGAGGCCAACGTTGCCGTCACAATGCCGATGAGCGAGATCCCGGCAAGCATCAAGATGACAGCAACCATGCGCCCCTCATCAGTAACCGGGGCGATATCGCCGTAGCCAACAGTTGTGACGGTAACGAATGCCCACCACAGAGCCTCACTCATAGTCGTCAGGGACGAGCCCTCCACACCCCGCTCAAGATCGAGGACAGTCAGCGCTGACAGCCAGACGAGGAGGGCCGATCCAACTGTCGTGTAGGCCGCGATCCTCCCATGCAAGTGGAGGTTCGCACTGCGTTGAATCACGCCGAGGATCATGAGGACGCGCAAAACTCTCAGGGGACGAAGAATAGGAAGGATAACAACGACGAAGTCGAATAGATGCCGTGTAAACCAAGTGCGACGGTCGTGGGCGAGGTAAAGGCGCACAAGATACTCCACGAGAAAGAACACCCAGATGGCCATGAGGATGACCTCACTGATCTGGAGTGCACGCCCTGTGGGTTGGCTAATGATTTGCCAGGAGTAGATGACAAGGTAGGCCAGGGCAGCAAGAGTGAGAATCCACTCCATGAGAAGGAAGTACTTCGGGGTGTGGTGTTCTTTGAGCGCAGCATGATTCAGCACATCGCCATGCTATCGGCTTTCCCCTCATATCCCCACGTTCCTCCCAGCTTCCCTTTCCTTTCTGAGAGTTCCCCGCGAGTGGTCAGTTAGAAGCGACCACTCGCGGAAAACACGGTGATGGCTGTACGCCAGCCTCGATCAGGAAACAGAGAGCACGCTACTCTGAGCGTATGGAGACAGGACACGACACTGTTGCCACGCGCCTTCCCACACGCGCCGCCTCATGGCCGAGCGACGCTGAGATTCTCACGGCTTTGGGGCCGTGGATGTATGAGCGCCGCTGGTATCCGCTCAAGGATGGCGGTGCTCCCACGCCAGAGTCGATGACGGTCATTGCCGATGTCGAACTCGCTCCTCACGTGCGTGATCTGCTCATTGCTGTCACGCGCCTGCCCTCGCCTGCGGTAGACGGGAGGGAAGATAGCGCAGCCGCGTCGGCCCCCGTCCTCGTCCATGTCCCCCTTGTTCTCGAAAACGCCGACGCGCTAGCCAGCTTTGCTCTGCCCGGCGAGGCTGCCGCAGCGGCCGGGTTCATCCTCCCCTCTCCCCCACCTGCAGGCGTCATCACTCCCGCTGAGGCAGGCCGCGGGGTCGCCCTCGTCGATGGCGCCCGCCACCCCGCATTCTGGGCGGCCTGGGCTGAGGGCGCGCTCCGTTCCGGAAACGCGCTAAACGAGGCCGACGCGCGTGCGATCCTTGAGCGCAGCGGCGCGGCGCGGGTGATGACCGGCGAGCAGTCGAATACGAACGTCGTTATGCGAGCCCCTGCCGAGTCTGAGACGCCTGACCTGGTGGCCAAGCTCTTCCGTGTGCTCTCCCCCGGCCCTAATCCCGACGTGGAGGTCTCACGAGCCCTCGCAGCCCACGGGTGGGATCGGGTGCGTAGGCCGGTGGCGTGGTCAACGCTGTCGTGGGTGGATCCCAGCACCGGCGAGGAAGTACACACCCATTCGGCGGTAGCAACCACCTTCATTCCTGAAGCGCATGATGGATTCGAGCTCTTCTGTGCTCTGGCAGCCGAAGATGCGGCGGAGAAAACGATCGCGGAAAAGGCCAGTAGCGCTGCAGCCTCGGGTACTGGGCGTTCAGGTACTGGGCGTTCAGGTACTGGGCGTTCAGGTACTGGATCTGACACGCCCAGTGGAGAAGAAGTCGGCTCGGCTCGCCACCGCGCGACTACTCTTGCCCGCGACTTGGGTGCAACGACCGCGCAGATGCACAAGATTCTTGCCCTCGCCTGCGGTGAGCACCAGCCTGACTCACCCGCTCGCTTTGTCGATACTCTGCGGCAACGGGCAGCCTGGGCGTTGGAAGAGGTTCCCGCGTTACATGAGCAGATTCCTGGACTGGCAGGCAAAATCGCCCATGTCTACGCCCGCATTGATGCTTGTGATGTGCTTGAGCCCGCAACACGGATCCATGGCGACTACCATCTGGGCCAGGTCCTGCGAGAAAAGATTGCCGGTGAGGATGCCGGGTCTGACTCGGATTCTGGCCGCTGGTTCGTCCTGGATTTCGAGGGTGAACCATTGCGACCACTCGCGCAGCGTTTGTTGCCTGATCAGCCTCTACGTGATGTCGCCGGGATGCTGCGCTCCTTTGATTATGCTGCGGCAGTTGGGGCTTCTGCAGACAGCATTGCAGGAAGCCACACGGCTTCCGATTGGCTCGCAGCTGTTCGCGCTGCCTTCCTTGAAGGCTACGAGGCAGAATTGAATGCCGACCTTGAGGGAGCATCGGCTTCCCGTATCCACGGTAACGACGCATTGACGCCAGCTGAACGCCGCCGTGCGCTTTTGACCGCCTTGGAACTGGACAAAGCACTCTATGAGGCTGTGTACGAGGCACGCAACCGGCCTGATTGGCTGGAGATTCCGCTGCGCGGCGTTAAGACATTGGTGAAATAGCAGCGCTGGAGGCCCCCTTCAACGCACTGGCTCAGGCAAGGGGTCACAATCCAGCGTATGAGCCCCTCCACGGGAATATTCCCGTGGAGGGGCTCACTACCGAGTGTCATCCATCCTCTGCATCAGGTTTTACTCCGGCAGGGAATAGGCTGATCGGGCTTACTTCGCGAGGGTCCCGACTGCGAATTGTTCGAGTGCGTGCTCAGCCTTCTCGTTGCCGCCATGGACGCCACCAAATGCTTCGGTTGCATCAGTGCCGCAGAGTTTCTCAATTGCGCCAGCACCGCCGGGGTGCTTCGCGATCCAGTCCGTCAGATCATAGACAGTGCCCTCAACGACTGCGTAGCAGCTTTCGGCGGTGTTGTGGGAGGCGACTTCATCCATGGTGAGGGAAACCGCTGCGCCTGCGGCGGCGGAAGGGGCGTCTGCGGAGGAAGCGGGGGCATCTGCCGTGGCGGCCGGGGCTTCTGTGGCGGTAGCCTCGCCGTTGTTGGCTGCGGTGTTTAGGGTGCCCCACACGGACTCAGCTCCGGTGTGACCAGCAAGCATGGTCATCACCATTGCAACACCTGCCGCGGCAACGCTCAGCCAGCCAAGAACAGTGTTGGCGGGGGCATCCTTCTCTTTACGGATCATGAAGAACCACAAGAGAGCGAGGGCTGCGGTCGCCAACGCCGCGTACATGAGGAGATTTCCCCAGAAAGCGTGTCCGGAAGGAACTCCGCCTGCCATGGAAGCAAGCTGGCCGCCGGAGAATCGTGCAATCACTGCAAACAGAGCCGCAGCGACAGTAAGGACAAGGGCAAGGTGTGCGTAACGCTCACGCCAGCGCTTGACGGCGGCCACTGCGAGTAGCGCAACAAACGCCAATGGCACAAGCACAACGGCGAAATGAACCACCAGCGGGTGGAGCGGCAATCCCATGATCATCTCGGTTTCCTTCAGGTCAGGGAACAACTGACAAAGTGCTCCAAGTCTAAGTTGGGCGACTTCAGCTCTCCCGTTGAAAGCCTGTGATTCATCTTAAGATTCTGACGACCTGTCTGAATCTTTGAGCTACATAAAACCGATCTTGACCTGCGAAAAGATGGGTTACTTCTCGAGAGCCCATCCGTCGCCCGGCCCCATAAGGAACTCCCACTCCCTACGGATCAGCCCGTCCTCGAACTCGAAAATATCAAGGGAGCGGTTACCGTCCTCGTCAATCAACAGGGTGGCGACAATGTTTGCACTGGCGGACTCAAGCACTTGATGCGTGCGGAAGGTGATGGAGGAGTTGCCATAGGCCTGGGTGATGAGCTGCATGTAGGCCTCGCGGCCGTAAATGGTGTTGCCGTGAAGTTCCCATTCGACCTCCGGGTGAAGGAACTCCATGTAACGCTCCCAATCCCGCTGGTTCTCAGCTTCAAAGAACGCGGCGAGGGTGTCGCGCAGCGCGCTCATGGTGTCTGCCCTCCTTATCACGTGGCCTGATGCTCACGTCGCATCATCCTCATTATCACACTGTGCTGCACGCTGTTTTAGGCGCCAAGCAGAGCCAGAGGAACAACGGCAACGCCGTCAGCTCGACGATAGGCCACCTGACCGGTATTAACGACCACGAGGTTGACCACTCGATTTGGGATTTGCTCGCGAAGCCATAGCAAATGACGCACATCATAATCAGTGACTTCCGCAGACAGTTTGACTTCAATAGCAAGCACCTGCCCCTCTGGTCCTTCGACGATCAGATCCACCTCTCGCTCTCCACCATTCATACGCAGATGACTTACTCGAGCTTCTGCAGCCTGTGCAGCGACACGAACACTTAGGACGACAAGAGATTCAAATAGTGGTCCGAGCATATGCGCGCCAGCCTCTCCGATGAGACTTCTTTCTGTGAGCCCCAGCAAACGCGCTGCCAGTGCCGGATCAGCAAGCTGATGTTTCGGTGCCTGCTGGAGCCTCTTGAGAGAATTGTTAGCTGGTAGCCAGCCCGGCACAGGATCAAGAAGCCACAAACGTGTGAGATGCTCTCGATAGGTAACGGTTGTCGCTTTAGCGGGCTGTCCCCCATCACCACCGGTGGTGGAATCAAGAATCTTTGAGTACGACGTTGTTGTGGACGACGCTGCAGCATAAGCAGCTAACCAACGACGCAGTGTCTCTGGGCGCCGAACTTCAAAGCCATGATCAGGGAGTTCTCGATCAATGACGCGTTGCAGATAAGAGTCGAGCATCATACGACGGATGCGAGGAGAGGCAGACATAATCCCTGGAAAACCGCTTGAAACTATGGATTCAACATAGTTCTCCAGCACACAATCAGTCGCACCTGACACTGCCGACTCCCCCTCTAATAACGCGGCCAAGGAAACCGATGGCGCCGCTACGCCGCGCTCATATAGCGCCATTGGACGCATACGGAGGGAGAGAATTCGACCGGCACCCGTATGGGTGCCCGCTGCATGATGCGGGGTAGCCGATCCTGTCAGGAGGAAACGTCCAGATGGCGCGCCCTCGTCAACTTTCCGACGGACTGCGTCCCACACCTGCGGCACATGCTGCCATTCATCAATGAGCAAAAGACCTTCTGGCGCCGTTGATAGCGCAAAGTCAGCTTTGACGACATCTCTTTGAGCAGGATCATCAAGTTTCCAGGTGAAGTCTGCTCGACGGGATGCAGTGCCTGTCTTTCCAACGCCTTTGGGCCCATCAAGAGCGATTGCGGGGACATGAGGCAGCAATTCGTCAAGCTCACGGTCAACCGTACGTTCCAAGTAGGCCATACCTCTACAGTAGCACTACTAGCCCATTTACAGAACAAATACTAGTCTATTTTCTGATGCATTAGTGGTCGATTTACAGATAATGAGGTCAATGCTGATAGACATACCTCTGAGCGAGAAGACTGCATGAACAGTCGAGATGTTGACCCAAATCGCTTCATCTAGACTTGGTTGACAACGGCCAGTTCGAGGAGGATCTGTCCATCCTGGTGGCGATAGATCTGTCGAACCTCACCCTGAGGGTCAATCCCAGCAGCGAGAAGGGCAATGAGTTCTGGCGAGGCTGGAACGAAGTCTCCGTGTTGAGAAGGAGCCTCTGCGGCTCTCACAAATGTTTCTTCATGTTCTGGATCGACGCCCACGGTCAGCGAAAACCCTGCGCCAGAATCAACGGGCAGGTCTGCGTGGGGCAGACTCTGCACTGGAATCGCCCACGTCATTGCTACCGCCCCAGCGTCAGCCTGCATGAAACTCAGCCACCAATAATCGAGGGGCTCACACCCGGCGTCGTGGACGGCCTGAAGAAGTCCGGCGAAGGCCTCGTTCATCGAATCTTCCACGTCGTCCGTCAGGGACAGTGTGCAGCGGAGCGAGACGATCTTTTGTTCTGGCACTGTCCGGACTGCGGTAGACGGGAGTTCTGCGTAACCACGTAAGAGATCCTGAACGGTGCGCGCAATAGCGTCCTCAGCGTCACGTTGCTTCGCGCTCTCATCGAGGAAGGCTTCTACTGCCTGAGTTGCTCCATCATTGAGGGCCGCCTGAATTGTTGGAAGGCCCATGCCCAGCGCTCGTAAAGCGCTAATAGTAGCGGCATCGCGTGCTTGTTCCGCTGCATAATAGCGGTAGCCAGTGACGGGATCTGTCGTTTGCGGCGCGAGAAGCCCGATCGAGTCATAGTGGTGCAGCGCCTTCACGCTCAGCCCGGTGAGCTGAGAAAAAATCCCGATGGTGAACATAGTCAGAGCCCTTTCTCACGTTGACGGTGACGTGTGTCCAACCATTCTGGGGCCTCCTGTAAGAGGAGGGTCAAGGGGGAAAGGAGGGGCTGCCCAAGAGCTAGGTTCACAGCTACTTAACCCGTAGTTTTAACACTCGCTTGAGGTGTGCCCACCCGTTTCGCACGCCCCAGAAAAAGGGGAGTTACAGGACAAAAGGTTGAAGGCGCGTCTACCGACACGCCTCCAACCTTCACAGGGCACAGTCAGACATTAAACCTGAACTCCACTCCAGCCCCAATCTAGTTTTACGGCCTAGGAAGACTTTACGCCAGAAACATCGTATTCAAATAAAGCCTTGTTGCTATTACGCTTCCTGATCACATCCACTGTTACTGATTGATAGCCGAGGGCTCGAAGCATGTCCGCATACCACTCATGAGCAGGGACTTCATGGTTGTAGAAAGTTGAGTTCCCGATGATATAAGAAACCTCACCTCCTGGCTTCACTTGCGGGGTTATGGACTCGAAATGCTGCCACATGTCATGGTGATACTTTCTAACATAAGTTGCCAGCAATGGGCCGTTCTTTCCACCATCGCGGGAAATTAGTTCTGCCACTGCCGATACTTCAGCATCCACCGGCGTTTCCACTGACGGCTCCCACGACTTGAGCTTGCTAGTGGCAGTCCCCCATGTACCACCAATCGCTCGCCAATCAAGGTCCCCAGCATCACTCGCCTGATCGAGATAGCGCAACCAGTACATATACGGGCGGAGCTCGCGGATATACGACATCCGGTTAACATACGGTGGGGATGTAAGCACGAGATCTGCCAATTGAAGATCCTTCACTCCCTCCCGAGAATCACCTTCAAATACACGCGCTTTACCAAGCAGATCAAAGCGAGCCGAATCTATCAGGCTTGCTGTCTCAGAACGGAAAAGGTCGTATGCCCGTATTGCATCATCTATCTCAAAACGTCCCGCTGAGGGGTCGACCTCTTTGAACGACATGCTTTGATGGTTGAATGCGGCGTTCGAACAACCGATAAGTGTACGACAAAATGCGATATCTAGCAGATTCCGCACCCGCCCGCCATAGTTGTCAATGTTGAATCTCAGCGCCTTCAGGGCATGAAGTGAACCCTGCGACCACCATTTTTCAATCTTGAAAAGGCTTGGTTGCCATAGGTCGCTTGCATCAGAGACATTCTTGGATGCAGCTAGCGCCTGCTGTACGGCGTCCTCTAACTCGCACAGCACATCGCTCGAATAGGCGTCCGTTTTTACATTTCCAAGCCAAACTAGGAACGGATTCACATCGATGCTTTGACCGAAGTGTCCCAACTCTGCCGCTGCAAGTGGGGTCGTGCCGGTACCCGAAAAGGGGTCGATGACAACAGAGCCGGGAGCAAGTTCCTCAATCTTCGTGCGAACAAGTTTTACCCCGTAAGCAGGCGTAAGACGCAACCAACCATGCCTACCGACACCCATATTGGCTCGAAAAGTCAGGTGTTCGTTTCGCCCCATGCGCGCATGGGCCCTCTCAAGCGCCACTACTTCGCCTCCAGAAGAGCCTTCAAAATCTCTTCTGTTCCAGAGCGCAGACGCGCTGTATTGCGCTCAAAAAACTGCACAAGGTCATACCCAACCACCTCGCGCAGAAAATCGAAGGTGCTATGCGAAGCGTCTTCGCTCCCAACTTCACCCATTAGTACGCACCAATTACCTGTGGTGTAACGTGCGCGGACAATCTCGTTAATCTGAGTTGACATGATAGTTAGCACCGGCAAGTAACCATGGCCGAGGGCTTGTGCAGCATTTGCTAGGTCTGCATTTTGCCGCTTACTGTCAGCCGATTTGTAACCCTGACGAACCTCGAAGACTGCCCCTTTCAAGGGCACACTGATATTGAGACGTCCACGTTGCTCGTCGACCCACTCCTCAAGTCGGTTTCGAGCTGTCGGGTCATCTACATCCTCAAACTCAACTCTTCCGTCTAGAGAGAGGATGCGAGGTTTGACAGCATCGCGCTTCGACGCCATGTCAACATCTGGAAGAACTTCATATGACCAAACGACCTGTTCAGCCGCTAACTCAAGTTCATCGCGCAGAATCTGACGGAACAGTCGCTCAGCTCCAATCCCCAACTGGCGGTAGATGGAAGTCATCCCCCCAGCAGCCTTGTGCGCCGCAAACATGAGGGGTGAGTCCAATCCCATCCAGTGGTAAAGAGGGTCTGCGCCGTATAGCTCAGTAAAACCTTCCAAGTCGACTTCGCCGGACTTGCCCATCTTCGGCAAGTAGTCGGCAGACTTCTCCAAGGGGCTTAGAAGCGTCCGGACATAAAGATCATCCCGATCGACAGTGCTCACTTCTTACCCCCAGACGTAAGCCCGCTACGGAACTCGACCACGTCCCCGTCGGCCATGACGTAGTCCTTGCCTTCCATGCGCACGCGGCCAGCCGCGCGAGCCTCGGCAACAGAACCGTAGGTCACCAGGTCCTCGTAGGACACGATTTCGGCCTTAATGAAGCCCTTCTGGAAGTCCGTGTGGATGACGCCGGCGGCCACAGGAGCGGTATCGCCTTTGTGGATGGTCCAGGCGCGCGCCTCCTTGGGGCCGGCGGTCAGGTAGGTCTGCAGGCCAAGGGTGTCAAAGCCGACGCGAGCCAGCTTATCCAGGCCTGACTCGGACTGGCCGGATTCTTCGAGCATCTCGCGGGCGTCGTCCTCGTCCAGTTCGACAAGCTCTGCCTCGAACTGGGCGTCCAGGAAGATCGCGTCTGCGGGGGCCACCAGTGCGCGCAGTTCATCCTGCTTGGCCTGGTCAGCCATGCCGTCAGCATCCATGTTGAACACGTAGATGAAGGGCTTGGTGGTCATGAGCTGGAAGGACTTGAGGGCGTCCTGGTCCAGGGGCGCACCCTCGGGGCCGGAGAGGACGTGACCCTTTTCAAGGATTTCCAGGGCGGCGCGGGCGGTGTCGAGGACGATCGGGTCGGTCTTCTTGCCGCGCACTTCCTTTTCCAGACGCGGGATGGCCTTCTCCAGGGTCTGCATGTCGGCCAGGATCAGCTCGGTGGCGATAGTCTCAATATCGTTGGCGGGCTCGACCTTGCCATCAACGTGGATGACGTCGGGGTCGGTGAATGCGCGCGTAACTTGGCAGATAGCGTCGGCCTCGCGAATGTTCGCGAGGAACTGGTTGCCCAGGCCTTCGCCTTCGGAGGCACCGCGGACGATACCGGCAATGTCAACGAAGGACACGGTGGCGGGCAGGATGCGTTCGGAGCCGAAAATGTCGGCCAGGCCCTGTAGGCGCGGGTCGGGCAGGGGTACCACGCCGACGTTGGGTTCGATGGTGGCGAAGGGGTAGTTCGCGGCCAGAACGGTGGCGCGGGTCAGGGCATTGAACAGGGTCGACTTGCCGACGTTGGGCAGTCCCACGATTCCGATAGTAAGAGACACGCCCTCCATTGTAGGCGCTCTGCTTTGTTTGACGAGGCACCCGCAGTGTGGCCTTCGGCGCTCAGGTGGCACTCAGCCCTCGCTCGGTTCGCCTCCACACAAGCGGCCTGTTCCTGAAAGAACACCGCGAGTGGTCGCATCAAAGCGACCACTCGCGGTATCAGCCAACAATCAGGAGACTCACAAGGGGGATTCGCCCCTAGGAACTTCAGCTCGTGTGATTCGGCCCGGACTTGCGCCTGGCGTGCGGACGCGCATCCTCCATGCCCTGCGCCGACAGCTCAGAACGTAGATTCCTCGGCAGGGCGAAAGTAATGGTCTCAGTCTCTGTGCGGACCTCTTCAACCGTGGGGAAACCACGCTCACCCAACCACTCAATCACGTCCTTGACCAGGATCTCAGGCACCGACGCGCCCGAGGTCAGGCCAACGGTTCGTGCGCCCTCAAACCAGGCCGGATCCAACTCAGAGGCCATATCCACCCGATACGCAGACGGCGTACCAGCTTCCAGCGCCACCTCCACCAGGCGCACCGAGTTCGACGAGTTTGCCGAACCGACCACCACCATCACATCCACCTGCGGCGCAATGTGCTTCACCGCAACCTGGCGGTTTTGCGTCGCGTAACAAATATCATCCGAGGGCGGGTCAATGAGCGCGGGGAAACGCTCACGCAAACGATCCACCGTCATCTTCGTCTCGTCCACCGACAGGGTGGTCTGCGAAATCCACACGACACGCTCCGGGTCACGTACCACGACGTTATCGACCTCGTCAGGCGAGCCCACCACTTGAATATGCGAGGGCGCCTCACCGTAGGTGCCCTCCACTTCCTCGTGGCCTTCATGGCCGACGAGGATAATGTCGTAGTCCTCTTTGGCGAAACGCACGGCCTCGCGGTGAACCTTGGTCACCAGCGGGCAGGTGGCGTCAATGGACAAAAGGTTGCGCGCGTCTGCGGCCTCGCGAACCTGCGGGGAGACGCCGTGCGCGGAAAAGACCACGCGCGCTCCTTCGGGCACCTCGTCCGTTTCGTTGACGAAAATGGCGCCACGGCGGCTGAGGGATTCCACCACGTATTTGTTGTGGACGATCTCCTTGCGCACGTACACGGGCGGCCCGTACAGGTCGAGGGCTTTTTCAACCACGTCAACAGCGCGGTCAACGCCCGCGCAGTAGCCGCGAGGGGCAGCAAGAAGGATCGTGCCGTCAGTCGCGGCGGAAGTTTCAGTCATGGACAAAACTCTATCGTTCTGACTCCTGGGATGCCGCTTCTGCCCGCACCACACCGCAAACATCACATTCCGCGCCCCACCCGCTGTGTCCTTTTTCGCGAGTGGTCAGTTCGATGCGACCACTCGCGAAAAATACACCCCAGGTTGCGCCCTGGTCATATTTCGCGATGTCTCGGCCCGCTCGCACTCCCCTCCGCGCCTGTACCCTCGTTTCTCTCCCCCTTCAATCCCCCACCGTTGCCCTTTGTGCCACGACTTTGTCTCACCACGGACCTGCCTCCCTGCACCAGGCTCCTTGAGGTGGAATGCTGGCAGGGTGCCTGACTACCCCACCTCACACGCCCCCGGCTACGAACCACCCACCAGCGCGCCCTATCCGCCCGGCCCGGCCACGGCTCCGACCTCGCCAAACATCCGCGGCGGACAGCCCCCACAATCGATCCAGCCACCGCACCAAACCATGCCTCCACAGGGCGCCCCCGCTCCCGCAGCACGCGCCGCCGACACCACCCGCGAAAACCCCTGGCCACTGCGCCGCCTGAGCGAAAACATCAAGATCTACGTCGATAAGATGTCCACCCTGTGGGTTGAGGGGCAGGTCGTCGAGTACAAGCCGCGCCCCGGCACACGCATGGCCTTCTTTGTTTTGCGCGACATTGAGACCGACATGTCGATGACTGTCTCCACCTACCCTGGGGTGCTGGATGCGGCCGGTCCCGCTTTTGAAGAGGGCGCGCGAGTGGTCACTCGCGTCAAACCCGTCTTTTGGGAGCGGCGGGGCACCCTCAATCTGCGCGCCGATGAAGTGCACCTGCAAGGCATTGGTGACCTGCTGGCCCACATTGAGCAGCTACGCCGACGCCTCGCCGCTGAGGGACTTTTTGCCGATGAGCGCAAGGTTCCGCTCCCCTTCCTGCCGCGAGTGGTCGGCTTGGTCTGTGGACGCAACGCTAAAGCCAAGGATGACGTGATCGTCAACGCTTCTGCCCGTTGGCCCGCTGTTCGTTTCGAGATCCGCGAGGTCGCCGTCCAGGGTGAGCATGCGGTACGCGAGGTCAGTGCTGCGATGGCGGAGCTAGATGCGATCGACGAGGTTGACGTTATCGTGGTGGCTCGCGGAGGCGGCTCAGTTGAAGACCTGCTGCCCTTTTCTGAGGAGGTTCTGGTCCGTGCGGCGGCTGCGGTGCGCACGCCCCTGGTGTCGGCGATTGGTCACGAGGGCGACGCGCCCCTGCTGGATTTGGTCGCTGACTACCGGGCGTCCACGCCGACAGACGCGGCGCGGCGGATCGTGCCGGATCGCGCACAAGAATTGCAGGGGCTCGATCATGCGATGTCGCAGGCGAGGGCCGCGCTTGGACGTCGCTTGGGGCGCGAAGCTGAGGCCTTGACTCTCCTGGCATCTCGACCAGTGCTCACCCACCCGGATGCGGTGGTGGAGGGACATCGCAATCTGCTGACCACTTTGGAGATGCAACTGCGTCAGGGTGTTTCTGCTGTTGTGAGTCGCCATTCGCGTGAACTTGCCACCGCCCAGGCGACGCTAACGGCACTGTCCCCTCAGGCGACGCTGGACCGGGGCTATTCACTTCTGCGTCTGCCTTCTGGGGAGGTCATTCGCAGTTCGGAGCAGCTGAGCAAGGGGGTGCTCATTGAGGGCATTCTTGCGCAGGGTCGGATGGTTGCCCAGGTTGTGGGTTCCACGCCTGCCACCCCCAAACAGCCTCCCGCTTCTTAGCCTCTTTTTCCGCGAGTGGTCGCTTCGAGCTGACCACTCGCGCAAACCTCAAGGGGATTGCCAGACTGCTTTGAGTTTTTCTGAGGCCCTGTCTCTCCTTCCCCGCCCGTCTCTCGCTCCATTCACGACCAGTTAAAGGAAGATCATGACTGACATCCCCACTACCGACCCCCAGACCATGGGCTACGAGGCTGCCCGCGATGAGCTTGTCAGCATCGTGCGCCAGCTCGAAAGTGGCCAAGCCCCCCTCGAGGACACTATCGCCCTGTGGGAACGCGGCGAGGCCCTTGCTGCTCGGTGCCGCACCATCCTTAACGATGCCCAGTCTCGCCTTGAGAAGGCTGCCGCACCTGCCAATGACGCGGGTTAAGTCGTTCAAATAATCCAAGTAAAGGACTGAAGCCCCTTCTGTCGCAGCGGAAGCGGGCGAGAGCCTCGTCAAACATTTGTCTGACACGCGAGTGGTCGCTTCGAACCGACCACTCGTGAAAGAAGGCAACGTACCATTGAGACTGTGCCCTGCCGGGCACTTCCCGCGAGCGATCGTGGCACGTCGCCGCGCCACCCGCCATCGCCCCCATCGGATTTGGAGCGCCACATGGACCTGACCACCACTCCCCATATCCTCGCCATCGGCGAAGCTCTGATTGACGTCGTCACGCCAGCCAACGACCCCAGCAACCGCAAGGAAATCCCCGGAGGTTCTCCAGCGAATGTTGCCATGACCCTGGGGCGCCTGGGCCGCGCTGTGGCCCTGCAAACGTGGATCGGCAATGACCCTTACGGGGATATGATTGCTGAGCACTTTGCAGCCTCCAATGTCTACATCACCCCCGAATCGCGTGGTGCCACCCGCACGACCACGGCCAACGCCCTCTTGGATGAGAGGGGTGCTGCCACCTACACCTTCGACATGGAGTGGGCGCCCACCAGTCCTATTACTGTCAGCCCGCAGGCACGCATCGTGGAAGCCGGTTCTATTTCTGCGGTTGTCGAGCCTGGCGCTCACGCCGTCCTCGATGCGCTCGTTTCTGCGCGCCAGCATGCGCTCATCACCTACGATCCCAACGCTCGCCCTTCCATCATGGGTACGCCGGAGGAGGCGTGGCGTATTGTCAGCCGTTTCGTTGCTGTTTCGGATGTGGTGAAGGTGTCGGATGAGGATATTGCCTGGCTGACGAATAATCGCCCGCTTGACGAGGTCGTCACCGAGTGGCTGAATATGGGGCCGCAGCTTGTGATTGTTACTCGGGGAGGTAAGGGCGCGATTGCACGTACCTCCTCGGGTGTGGTGTGCGAATCTTCCCCTAATGATGTGAAGGTCGTTGACACGGTGGGCGCGGGTGATTCTTTTATGGGCGCGATCCTGGATGCGATGTGGGCGCTCGGCTTCCACGGCGCCGAGGCTCGTCATGCTCTGCGTTCTCTGAGTGAGGAGCAGGTGCGCGCGATTTTGGCGAGGGCGACTGAGGTGTCGGAGGTGACGATTTCGCGCGCGGGTGCGAACCCGCCGTGGGCGCACGAGCTCTGAGACGGTAGCTTCATCTTGAAGATATCCTGAGCATTTTCTGAATACGCGAGTGGTCGGTTAGAACTGACCACTCGCGTATTTTTGCAGGTGGGAGCCTTCGTCTGTGTATGCACTTCGCGAGTGGTCGCATAGAGGCGACCACTCGCGTTCACAGGAAACATACAGAACATAGGGGGCATGAAGAGCATGCGCCCTGCAGATTCACGGCTTACTTACCGAGGCGGCGTTCCCGCTGGGCGTAGGAGCGCAGCGCGCGCAGGAAGTCCACGCGTCGGAAGTCTGGCCAGTAGGCTTCACAGAAGTAGAATTCGGAATGTACCGACTGCCAGAGCATAAAGCCCGATAGTCGCTGTTCCCCGGAGGTGCGAATCACCAGGTCAGGGTCAGGCTGGCCCTTCGTGTAGAGGTGGTCGGTAATGTCCTCATCTGTCAGGGTCTTCGCCAGTTCTTCAAGTGTGCGTCCTTGCGCTGCGGCCTCCTCCATGAGGGAGCGAACCGCGGCGGCAATCTCGTGGCGGCCACCGTATGACACTGCGATATTGACTGTCATTCCCGACACCGTTGCGGTTGACTCAACGTGTCGTTGGATCTCCTCGGCGATCTCAGCGGGCAGGAGTCCCAGGTCACCGACGATGCTTAACCGCCAGCGCTTGGTTGCTGCAAGGGAGGCCACCGCGTCAGAAATAATGCGGAGAAGTTCGGTGAGTTCTCCCTCGTCGCGGCCAAGGTTGTCGGTGGAAAGCATCCAGAGGGTGACGATCTCGACGCCGACTTCGTCTGCCCATTGGAGGAATTCTGAAATCTTGCCAGCGCCCGCGCGATGCCCGTGGGAGGCGGTGGTGCCAATAGATTTTGCCCAGCGCCGGTTTCCGTCGAGGATGACCCCGACGTGTCGGGGGATAGCGGCAGCGTCAAGGTCTGCTCGGATTCGACGCTCATAGAGGTCGTATAGGAGGTTCCACTGTCCCATATCGTTTCCTCCAGAGTTCTTCGGTAAGGGGGGCGGGCTGTGTTGGTGGATTGCGGTGGACGAGGTCGGCGCGGCTTGCCAGCCTCAGAAGATAAGGCTACTTGGAGAGGGGGTGTGTTGTCTGTTTCTTGGGCCCACTTGTCGCTTTCTCAGTCCCGTTTGTGTCCGTTTATATCGCGAGTGGCCACCTGTATGCGACCACTCGCGGCATGTATTGCTATTCCTTGGCTTGAGGAGGGCAATTGTGGATGGGCAGAACATGTTGAGGCGGACGATCGTGCCCTCCAGGTGCGATCATCCTTTCTGTCACGCGCAATGTGACCGATCAGGACAAGATCCTGACAGGACTGAGGTCCTGACGTGCCTTAGTCTGTAGACAGTGCCGCACTCGACAACGAGTGTTCCACCTTCCCCCACATGAGGAGACCTTGGTGAAGATTGCTTCGATACGCCCCACCCAGTGGGTTCCTGATCAGCTTGTCGCTATCAAACCTCACCTGCGTGGTTGGCTTCACCTGATTGCTGCCCCGCTCTCTCTTGCGGCCGCCATTGTGCTTCTCGTTCTGGCGCCCACGACGGCGACGAAGTGGGCATCGGCCGTTTACTTGGCGGCCTCGCTTGTCCTCTTTGGGATTTCCGCCCTCTATCACCGCTTTTATTGGGCTCCCAAGTGGGAAACTTTCTGGCGTCGCCTCGACCACTCCAATATTTTTCTTCTCATTGCCGGGACCTATACCCCGTTGTGTGTAGCGCTACTGTCGCCCTGGGATCAGAAGGTCATTTTGTTGATTGTGTGGATTGGCGCTGCGGCAGGTGTCATTCTTAGCCTTTTTTGGCCAAACGCTCCCCGGTGGCTCATTACCATCATTTACATCACTTTGGGCTGGGTGGCGGTCGCCTATCTTCCTCAACTTTGGGCAGCAGGCGGTCCTGCGATCGTGATACTGGTGATTGCCGGTGGCGTCCTGTACACGATTGGCGCCGTGTTTTATGCGTTGAAGCGGCCTAATCCCTCGCCCAAGTGGTTTGGTTTCCACGAGCTTTTCCACCTTTTCACTGTTTTCGCCTGGGCTTGCCAGTGCGTGGCGGTCTACCTGGCGGTTCTTAACGCTTCCTGACCCGCATTCCCGTTATTTTCCGTAATCTGACACCGCCAGTTGTGCTGCCCTGCCGGCTTTTCGCGAGTGGTCGCTTGGAACTGACCACTCGCGAAAAACAATTGGGTTGCTATGCTATTTGAGGAAACGCCGCCGGTCCTTCGATGGGCCGGCTCAAATCTTTTTGGAGGACACCAATGTCTGACACTCAGTGGCTCACCCAAGCCCAATACGATGCTCTTAAGGCAGAGCTTGAGGAACGTATCGATGTTAAGCGCCCTCATATCGCTAAACTCATCGACGCCGCCCGTCAAGAAGGCGACCTCAAAGAAAACGGCGGCTACCACGCTGCCCGTAACGAGCAGTCCATGAACGAGACGCGTATTAAAGCTCTTCAAGAGATGCTCGCCAACGCTGAGGTTGGCGCCACCCCCGCTGATGATGGCATTGTCGAGCCTGGCATGGTTGTCACCGCCCTGGTTGCTGGCCGCGAACAAAAGTTCCTTCTTGGCTCGCGTGAGGCCGGCGGCGACCTGGGTATTCAGGTCTTTTCCGCTGACGCTCCTCTTGGCGCGGCAGTGATTGGCCATCGCCCTGGCGATGTCCTTTCTTACGAGGCTCCTAACGGTCGTGAGATTGAAGTCAAGATCCTTGAGGCCACGCCCTTCGCTGGCTGAGCCTGTCCTGCGGCCGTCCTCGTTTACGAGGTTTCCGCGCCGCTAGGTTGTGACGCTCATGGTGATGCCCGTGGGTGGATCCTTTTCGGGATCCGCCCACGGGCATCACGCTTTTACATGCTGGCTTTGCCGTCTGGTTAAGAGGCGTCCGTCGCCCCAGGGTGCGTGGGAGGCTGAGGTTGCGTTTGAGTGTCGTGCGAGGAGTGCTCTTCGTTGCCTTCAGCTTTTGTGTGTTCGTCGTAGGGGGCGGGTTTGCTCCCCTGGTCAGCGTTCCTCTGCGTGGCTCCTGCCTCGCTTGAGGATGGCGACTTCACGACTGGTGTGGGAGGCTGTGCGGCACCAGCAGGGGCTCCGTTACTGTTCGTAGAAGTCTCCTGAGCGGCTGCCAGGTCACAGTCCATGTCTTCTTCCACGAAGGCCGATCCCTTATCGGAGTATGTTGCAACGATCATTTCGTTGAGCATGCCAGGGGGGCCTCCTGGCCGATCTTTATCTGTACGCAATGCCGGAATGGGGTCATATCCGTGGAGGTAGAGGAAGGTGGAGTTCAAGAATGCAGCAATCGGCACGCCGAAGAGTGCGCCAGGAATACCTGCGACAGAACCCGCCCCCGCGACCACTAGCAGCACCGCCAGGGGATGAAGGGAGACAGCTGAGGACATCAGCCAAGGTTGGAGCACGTTACCTTCAAACTGTTGGACGCCCAAAATGATGGCCATCATAATGAGGCCGGCGGTGGGGCCCTGGTCAACGATGGCAACGAATACGGCGATCGCACCTGAAGTCATGGCACCAACGATGGGGATGAAGGAGCCGAAGAAGACAACCACCGTAATCGGCAGGGCCATAGGGACGCCGAGTAGGAAGGCGCCGACGCCAATACCGACAGCGTCAATGGCAGCCACTTTAATCTGCGTGCGCACATAACCCCCCAGAGTCACCCATCCTCGGATCGCTGACTCGTGGAGAGGTTCGCGGGCAGGTGCTGGGAGAAGGCGAACGACCCACAGCCAGATCGTGCGACCATCTTTGAGGAAGAAGAACAGACAGAAGAGCATAATCAAGGTCGATGCTGCAACCGACAGTACGGAGGTCGTGACCGATAGCGCGCCAGAGGCAAGCGTGGTCGAATTACGTTGCAGCCAGGATGTGACCTCGGTCTGAAGCATTTGGATTGTCTGCTCGGCTCCTGACATGTCGATGCCGAAGGGGTTGGTGGTCAGCCACTGCGTGAAGCGTTGGAGACCATCATTGGCTTCCGATAGCAGCGTGGGAACCTGTTTGATGATCCCGCTAAGCGCCTGGGAAAGAACGAGCACAACAAAGAGAAGCGACAGGATTAAGCCAAGAGCTGCCGACATCGTCCGACCGATGTGGAGCCGCCGGTGGAACCACCCGACGAGCGGATCAAGGAGGACAGCGATGAGGAGAGCGACGGCGACGGGCATGATAATCATGGATAGCTGCATGGCAATCCATGTCAGGCCTGCGGCGGCTGCGGCAACGACGATCATGCGCCAGGAAATTGCGGCTGAGACTCGCAGTGCCCACGGGACAGCGGCCTCGGCGTGTGCTTTGGGGCGCAGGCCTTCTCCTTCACGGAAGTGAACGACGCCCATGTCGGGGGTCTCAACGGGCATTGCCAGCTGCGTGGGAGCGAGCTTTTTCAACGCTCGTAGAGCAGCAACAGGGTTGAATGACCGGCGGGAGTTTTTCTTCTCCATGTCACCTCCATGAAAAGTTCTGCTTTGAAGGGTACCGCTTGCACCTCGTGTTTGCTTTGTCATCCACCACTGTTTTTCGCGAGTGGTCGCATCTAAGCGTCCACTCGCGAAAACTCTCGGGAAGTAGGAAACTATTTCCCAGTGTCTGCAACACGCTCATGCACCCATGAGTGACTCGACGTAAAGGAACAGCCAGTGTTTAATCTTCACAATGTTCTTCAGCCGCGCTCTGGCGACCCTCGTCTACACGTCGTCCTCGGCGCCCCTATTGACGCCGAACCACAGGAAGGCGAGGAGGTCATCTTCTTTGCTGCCGGCTGCTTCTGGGGGGTTGAAAAGATCTTCTGGAGCACTCCTGGCGTTGTTACCACGGCGACCGGCTACATGGGTGGCCACACGCCAACGCCGTCCTACCGTGAGGTCTGTACCAAAACCACTGGTCACGCTGAAACCGTCCGTGTTGTTTTCGACACCTCCCGCACCAGCGCCGCCGAACTCATCGCTCTTTTCTTTGAGATCCACGACCCCACCCAGGGCGATCGTCAGGGTAATGACATTGGTCCTCAGTACCGTAGCGCTATCTGGACCACCACGCCCGAGCAGTACGAGGTTGCCGCTGCGACCCTGACCGCCTATCAAGAGCGTCTCGCTCAGGAGGGGTTCCCACCGATTACAACGGGCCTCGCTGACGCCGAGGGCGTGACCTTCTGGGAGGCTGAGGACTACCACCAGGGCTATCTCTTTAAGAACCCTGACGGCTATCAATGCCATTCACGCACGGGTGTTGCCTGCCCTGTTGTGAAGGGGGCCTGAGTCGTTTTTCGCGAGTGGTCGCTTAGATGCGACCACTCGCGATCCATACATATTGCATAGTCATAGGGGTGGGGTGCTCGCCGTTTCGGCGAGCACCCCACCCCTACAGTCACGTTGATTACACCTTCAGATGCGTCAACAGTTTTCAGCGGACACCAAGAATATCTGTCACGAAGACGAGGGTGTCACCGCCGCCGATACCGGCCTGCGGCACGCCAAAGTCACCGTAGCCGTACTCTGAAGGGATAGACAGCAGCACGCGCGAGCCAACCTTTTGCCCGACCAAGCCGTCATCCCAACCACGGATGACCATGCCAACACCAATCTGGAAGGCAAGGGCCTGGCCGCGGTCGTAGGAGTTATCGAAGACATTGCCATTCCACACCTGGCCCAAGTAGTGGCATTGGATCTGGTCGCCGGGCTCGACCTCGGGGCCGTCTCCTTCACGCAAGACCTCAACAAGCAGTTCGGGGCTTGGTTCAGCGCCGGTGAACTCCAGGGAGGGCTTACGGCCAAAATCGCCAGTGACAGTGATGTTCTCCATCGTCACTCCTTCTTCTATCAGCGTCGAGTGGGTCATCCCTTCGTGGAACACCCATTACCTTTTAAAGCCTACAGTGCACGCCAAGGTCTGACGCTTGCGATCCCACATGCTGTAGCGCGAGGCGCGGCCCTCGCCAATCGACAGTCTTGCCACCGACAGACAGGCATGCGCCCAGCAGGAAGCGCGTCCTGTCCCCTGCCCATCGCGGGCATACAAATACGCGAGTGGTCAGCTCGAAGCGACCACTCGCGTATCCGCAAAAAATCAGTCACGCAAGATTGCCAGCAGGCGCAGCATCTCGGTGTACATCCAGATGATGGTCACCATCAGGCCAAACGCACACGCCCACGCGAACTTTGCGGGGGCGCCAGCGCGAACGCCCTGCTGAATCTGGTCAAAGTCGCCAATCAGCGAGATAGCCCCCAGGATGACGGCGAAAACGCCCACGGCCAGGCCAAGAGGAATACCCATGATTCGCATGTTATCGATGCTGGTCGACAGCACGCCCGTCCACACAAGCACCATGTTCAGCAAACGGTACACGATCAGGCCAATCAGACCAATGAGCATGAAACGCATGAGCTTGGGTGAGTTGCGCACCTTCCCCGAGGTGAAGAGCACCAGGGTGACGGTGAAGACCGCAGCGGTCGCCAGAAGTGCCTGGATGACCACGCCGGGGTAGGACAGCTCCATGAACGCCGACAGGGCACCAAGTGCCAGGCCTTCAACAAGGGCGTAGGCAAGCACCAGAGCAGGTCGGATGGTCCGGGAGAAGATGTTGACCATCGCTAGGACGAAACCGCCTAGGAAACCAATTGCCATCGCGCCCAGGCCGAAAACGGGATTCAGAGCGAAAAGGAACCAGCCCAGTGCCGCGCCAAGAATCACGACGCCCAGCGAGAGCGCAGTCTTTACGATGACATCGTCGTAGGTCATCTGCCCGCGATCTACGGCGTCTGCTGAAGCGCCTGCGTACGCGCGTTCCATCCCCTCCATATCTGAGGCGGTGTAGCCGCGCTGTTCAAAAGAGGGAACCTGCGAGGGCGGAGGCAGGGGCTGGGAACCGCGACCGACCTCGTAGCCGGGCATGGTCGGGTAGCCGGCAGGGGTGGTGGCGTTCCACTGATCCTGCATGCGGTTAAGAACGGGGTTGGACATTGTCCCTCCAGCTTCGTTGGGCCAGATTATTCGGGCAGCCGACGCGAAATTGCGTCAAGCTCTACAGTAAATGTCCCATGTTTACTCACTGGCCGCCACCTGATTCCACCTTTTTCGCACGTATTCGGGGACAAATCAGGGGATTGCGGTGCACGCCACTTTCCACGGGACACAGTGGTGTTCTAGCCGAGTGTGCTTCCTCCACGAGCGCGCAACGACGTTTCCGGGGGCACTATTTCCATTTGACGAGGCCAAAGCCGCCGCTAGTTTTGTGGGTCTGACGATGTTTCGTGTAAGAGCACCGTGGTACCCCCAGTCGGACTCGAACCGACAACACACCGATTTTAAGTCGGTTGCCTCTGCCAATTGGGCCATGGGGGCCTGGACACTGCGCGGCGTGCCCGCCTGCCATACTACCCGATTCATTCAGCTCCGCAGATATCTCACCCAGACTGTGACTCTTCCCTGAAAGGCTACTCGTCCCCTTCCTCGCCCGATATTTCGCCTAAAATGGACCCTGGTTTACTCCATTTTCACGAGTGGTCACTTTAATCCGACCACTCACGGCATCGACACGAGGCGAAGGATTCTGCTTCCCATGACTACTGCAGAGCGTACCCCCCGCTCACCCGCGAAGAGCCGTATCGCGCACCGCGGCCAGGGCGTTATTCGCCGGTCAGTTCACAATCTGCCCGGCCAGCGGGGCCTTCAACGTCCCATCGCGCTTTCCTCCGCAACGCCTACGCGCCGAGCTTCAGCATTGGGTGCTGGGGCTCAGGCCCACCCGGTCCTGCATCTGCGCCGTTCTATCACGCGTTTCCTTGCCAATGAAACGAAGGCAGGCTTGCTCCTGATTGCGGTGGCGGTTGCCGCCCTCGTTATTGCTAATACGCCCCTCAATGAGGCCTACCAGGACCTCGCGCACCTGCACTTTGGCCCTGAGGTTTTGGGTTTGAATCTGTCGGTTCATGCGTGGGCTGCTGACGGTATTTTGACCGTGTTCTTCTTCGTGGTCGGTCTTGAGTTGAAGACGGAGTTCGTCACCGGCGCGCTGCGTGACATGCGTGAGGCGGCGCTCCCGATGATCGCTGCCGCTTTCGGCATGCTTGGCCCGGCTATCGTGTATGTCGTCATTCAGAGCGTGACATCCACTCATGCCTACCACGGTTGGGCGGTTCCTACGGCAACGGATATCGCTTTTGCGGTTGCTCTGCTGGGTATTTTCGGCCGAGGCCTTCCCCCGGCAGCCCGCACTTTCTTGCTGACTCTGGCCGTGGTGGATGATCTGCTGGCCATTATTGTCATTGCGGTGTTTTACTCGGGCACGCTGAATTTCTTGGCTCTGGCTGCTTCTCTTGTGACTGTGGCGGTCTTTGCTGTGCTTGTTAACCGCAATGTTACGTCCCCGTGGTTGCTTATTCCTCTGGGGGTGGTTGCGTGGGGACTCATGTTCAATTCTGGTGTGCATGCAACGATTGCTGGTGTGGCTCTTGGCCTTGTTGTGCCCGCTCGCCGTGATGCGCACGGACATCAGATGACCCATGCTTTCGTTGAGAAGGTTGGTCCGTGGTCGGCTGGTTTGGCTCTGCCGATCTTCGCTTTCTTCGCTGCTGGCGTCCCTGTTCTGGGTGCTGAGGGTGGTCTGGCGGGTGCCTTGGCCGATCCTGTGACCTTCTCTATTGCCCTGGCTTTGCCTTTGGGTAAGCTCCTGGGTATCTGGGGGTCGGTCGCTGTCCTGGTGCGATTCACGAAGTTGCGTCTTGGCAACGGTGTTGATCTGCCTGATGTTGCTGCTATTGCTTTGTTGGCCGGTATTGGTTTCACTGTGGCAATGTTGATCGCTGGCTTGGCGTTCAAGGGGGATGAGGTTGAGACCTTCCACGCTTCTTTTGGCGTGATTCTAGGGACTTTCTCGTCAGCTTTGTTGGGTGCCGTTGCCCTTCACCGTCGCACGCGAGTACGTGCCCGTGGCGCGTCATCTGCGAAGTAACGGCGTCGTTTCTTCCGGGGCGGCTCACCTGTGGTGGGCCGCCCTTTTTGTCTGACGAGGCTCCCGTTGGGCGAGGTTGTATGCTGCTGCCCGTTGGCGGGATTCGACGTTGTAGCGCTGCTTCAGCATCTTCGCTCTGTCTGAAAGCATGCCACGAGTGGTCACCTCGTACTGAGTGTTCCCTGCATGTCCACCTGACTTTCCTGAAAAAACACCGCGAGTGGTCGGTGAGAAGCGACCACTCGCGGTAAACACTCAGGATTGGGTGATCAGATCACCAACACCTCACAGCTGGGAAAGTGCAATCCCGTCAAGGATGTCGTGCTCGGAAGTCACGATCATTCCAAGCTCCCGCCCGTCCTCAGCTACTCGGGTGGCAACACGGCGGATAATCCGCTCCCATATCAGCGCGCCAGCGGCAATAACATCCTCACGGCCTGCCGGCATGAAACCAAGCGCAGCCTTCACGGCGACAGGTTGCTCAACCATAAAGTCGATTGCCGTTTGATGTTCTTCGACGCTCAGTGCAGCCCCGTCTATCCGTTCGGGCTGGTACATCTCCAGTCCCAGCGCCTGAGCGGTCACGGTTGTCACCGTCCCCGCGACCCCCACGAGGGTGCCCACGCGGCGCAGGTTAATAGAGGCTTCGGCCTCGTCAAGCTGAGCGTCGATCCACGCGCAGGCTGCCTCACGCGAGGCGGCGTCAATTCCCCTCGCGGGATCACAATGCGCAAGGAACTTTTCTGTCACGCGCACCGACCCCATATTGATAGAAATCGACTGTTCAACTCTGGAATCCCCAAGTACCAGCTCTGAAGAGCCTCCACCAATGTCCACCACCAGCATCGGGCGGGCAGCCTCCACAGGTACAGAGCGGCCAGCACCGGCAAAAGAAAGAGCGGCTTCTTCACTGCCCGGGATCACCTCAGGTTCAATGCCTAGCAGGTCACGCACGCCGTCAACGAAAATCTGCCGATTGGCAGCATCACGGCTGGCCGAGGTCGCAACAAAACGCAGGTGATCAGCCCCTAGACGCCCAATCATTTCTCGGTATTCGCGGGTAGCTTCAAGAGTGCGTTCAATGGCCTCAGGGTCTAAAAGGCCGGTCTTGTCGACGCCTTGGCCTAGGCGCACGATGCGCATCTGGCGAGTCAGGTCATTCAAATGTCCAGTCTCGGGGTCAGTTTCAGCCACAAGAAGGCGAATGGAGTTTGTCCCACAATCGATTGCTGCTACTCGAGTCACCCGCCAATCCTTCCATACCTGATGGCCCGTCTCACGCAGGCGTCACTGTGACCTTCCCCCTGTCATCTTCCCATCTGCCTTTTTTCAGTGCGTATAAAGGCCCATAGGGCAGAGCGGCTGAAAGAATCCGCGAGTGGTCGGATCTAAGCGACCACTCGCGGATTCAAAAGGAGACTAGAGGACGTCGACGCGAGGAATCAGCAGGAGCAGCGTTCCGCGTTCCACAGGCCACGTTCGGCCATCATGTCCAGCGCCCGATCACCCACAACATTCACTCCCCTACCCGCCACAAGGGCATGACCGACAAGGGCGTGCAGGCACTTAACGCGGGTAGGCATACCGCCTGCCGAAATGCCAGCGATCTCAGGCACCTCGCCAAGTTCGTCACGCATGGCAATGTAGGCTTCGTGAGCTCGGGCGTGGGCGGCGGCGGCATCTTCATCCTCCGCCAACCAAGCGTTGAGTTCTTCCATGACTTTTTCGGCCTCAAGCACTGAGCAGCCGTGGACAATGGGAGGGCTGGTCAGGTAGAAGGTCGTGGGGAAGGGCTCACCGTTCTCCAAACGAGGGGCAGTGACAACGACCGTGGGGCGACCGCAGACGCAGCGTGCGCCAATACCAACGACGCCACGAGGGACTCGATCAAGTTGTTCGCGTAGAACCTCTAGGTCTGTGTCAGTGGCGGCATCAAAGTGTGCGCACATGGCGGTTCCTCTCGGTGAGATAGCTGGCACTACGCCGCTCACCAGCGGTAGGTGGTGATTGCGGGCGCTAAATAGCTTCAGGGGGTTGTGGGCTCGTTTTCAGCAGGAGCATCAGCCTCGCTGGTGAGCAAGGCGAACATGTGGACCCAGGGGCGTGCGGGGCCACGCGGAGCCGCTGCTGCTACAGCGGCTTGGTCTTGGTATCCAGGGCCCGGGTCAACGACAGAGTACTGTGTTTCTCCGGGCATGACATACCCTAGACGCTCGCGCGCTTGGGAGGCAATGAACTCGGGGGTATTCCACAGTTCTAGCTCTCGTTCAAGCTCCGCATTGCGTTCCCGCGCCGCTTCAACGCGGGCTTGAATATCGCGGTAGTCCTGTTCTTGTCGCCACCATTGGTACAGGGAAGGCATCAGCATCACGGCCAGTAGCGCACCAATGATCACAACGAACATGAACTTCAGGGAGATTTCAACTCCGCCAATGTTGAAGCTGTGAGCTGGTTGTGTGACAGCCGCAGTCCGGGAAGTATTCCTGTGACGCCTGCGTTCCTTAGAGCGCGTGTTCCGCGTGGGGCTTGGGTGGGTCAGTGATGATGCCGCTGCTCGGGAAGTCTTAGAGGTCGATCGTCGTTCGCTTGACGAGGTGACGGCCGATGCTTCTGGCGCTTGCTCGCGAGCGAGCGCTTCAGAGGGATTCTCAGGAGTGCCCGAGGGACGAGCCTGGGTGGATCCTCTGCGGCTGCGACGCGCGGAGGTCGCGTGGGGGGAAGCGGGTACGCCTCGCCGGCGGGGGCTGTGAGGCCTCTTGGGGCGGGGAGTCTGTTCCATATTCTTATGGTGCCCTGCCGTGTGGAAAGGTGCACTTGCGGCGCGCGGGGAACGACGACTCTGCCGTTTTCACCACAGCCCGACACAGCACCCCTGCCTCTCCCTCAGCTCTCTCCTGCCTCTCCCCTATCGCCCGCTTCCTGAAAATTTCCGCGAGTGGTCGCTTTGATGCGACCACTCGCGGCTAAAAGTTCAGGGCGGGAAAAGGTGGGGGCGCGTACCTCTTAAGAGATACGCGCCCCCCACCTGCTGCCCTCCGTTAAATCAGGAGAGGAGCGAAGCGGTTTTCCGTGCGCTTAGCAGCCGAGACGAGGCTCAGGCGGAGAAGCGGGGGAAGGCGTCGCGGCCAGCGTAGACAGCTGCATCGCCGAGTTCTTCTTCAATGCGCAGAAGCTGGTTGTACTTGGCAACGCGCTCGGAGCGGGCGGGGGCACCGGTCTTGATCTGGCCGGAGTTGGTAGCAACGGCGAGATCAGCGATGGTGGTGTCCTCGGTTTCACCGGAGCGGTGCGAGGTCATGGAGCGGTATCCGCTGCGGTGTGCGAGCTCAATGGCGTCGAGGGTCTCGGTCAGGGAGCCAATCTGGTTCACCTTCACGAGCAGAGCGTTAGCGGCAGCCATGTCGATGCCCTTGCGCAGACGCTCGGGGTTGGTGACGAAGAGGTCGTCGCCGACGAGCTGGCAGCGGCCACCGATCTGAGCGGTGAGGGCCTTCCAGGCATCCCATTCGTCCTCGGAGAGCGGATCTTCGATGGAGACGAGGGGGTAGTCCGAGATGAGCTTCTCATAGTAGGAGACCATGTAGTCGGTGGGACGGCCTTCGCCTTCGAACTGGTAGAGGCCGTCCTTGAAGAACTCGGTGGAGGCGACGTCCAGAGCCAGGGCCACGTCGGCGCCGGGCTTGTAGCCTGCGCGCTCGATGGCCTCGATGATGAGGTCGAGAGCAGCGGCGTTGGAGTCGAGGTTGGGGGCGAAGCCGCCCTCGTCACCCAGGCCGGTGGACAGGCCACGTTCCTTGATGACGGACTTGAGGGTGTGGTAGACCTCTGCGCCCCAGCGGAGGGCATCGCGGAAGGTGGGAGCGCCGATGGGGGCGATCATGAATTCCTGGATGTCCACGTTGGTGTCGGCGTGGGAGCCACCGTTGAGGATGTTCATCATCGGGACGGGCAGAACGTGAGCGTTCGGGCCGCCGATGTAGCGGTAGAGGGGCAGGCCTGCGGATTCAGCAGCGGCCTTGGCAACGGCGAGGGAGACGCCGAGGATGGCGTTGGCGCCGAGCTTGCCCTTGTTGTCGGTGCCGTCGAGGGCAATCATTGCCTCGTCGATCTGACGCTGGTCGGCGGCGTCCTCGTCGATGAGTTCGGGGGCGATGACTTCGATCACGGCGTCAACGGCGTCCTGAACGCCCTTGCCGAGGTAGCGATCCTTGTCACCGTCGCGGCGCTCTACAGCTTCGAAAGCGCCGGTGGATGCGCCGGAGGGAACAGCAGCGCGCGAAACAGTGCCGTCCTCAAGCAGAACCTCAACCTCAACGGTGGGGTTACCGCGGGAGTCCAGGATCTCGCGTGCTCCGATAGCCTCAATCCTTGCCACGTCATTCTCCAATCGATCGTCTGCGTGGGCAGTCAGGTTCCACCGTAGCCCCGGTGGTGGGGTTTCAGTACCCCCTGGGTGGGAGTACGAAGTCTGTTTGGCCCTTGAAGGGGCCTTTTTGTGGGGCGAGGGCGACAATGGTCCCATCCTTGTGAACGGAAGGAGCGTTCACGTAGGAGGGGTGCGTCACACTCGCCTCTGAAGGCGTCGAGGTGCCTTCAGAAAACTAGCGGGCGCCGTGAGTATGGGAACTCACGACATCACCAAAGGTGGAGGGGGCCAGGAGGTCAGTTTCCTCGTCGAAGGTGCCGTATCGAGGGTTCACCTCAATGTCAGTGTTTTGGACAAGCTCAGCGTATTGAGCGTTTGCTGCCTCAATCTGAGCAGGGTCCGTGATCACTGCGCTCAACTTGTCAGTGAGCATCTGCAGTCGCAGGAAATCACGGGTCACGGCGGACAATTCCCCTTCGGGGAAGGCTGCAAAAGCCCCCGCTGCGACCTGTGCCTTGGCGAAGTCCTCAATTTCCGAGTCAGCAACGGTGATGTTGTTTTGCTTCGCAAACTCGGTGATAAGTGAGGCTCGTGATATGGCGTTCACGAGGACGGGGGTGTCAACGGGGCGGCCAGCTATTTCACTGATTTGGGCAACGCCTGTGGAAATGTCCGTGTTGCTGTAGGTGGTGTCGCCGACGCTCATTGCGGTGCCAGGATTTCCTGCGCAAGCGCTCAGGGTGAAGACTGCGGCCAGCCCTGCGGCCAAGGTGGCGAAACGTGCCTTGCGGTTGAGATTCACTGTTGTCCTCTCCTTGCGGCCCTCGGTGGGCCTTTACCTATTTTAGCGGTCTCGCGCGACTTTTGGCACACGGGCCCACTCAGGTGTTGACCGGTATCTTCGCCTTTTTCCGCGAGTGGTCGCTTCAATGCGACCACTCGCGAAAAATAGACAAGACATTCAAAGGACACCTGCACGTCATCCCATAAGTCAGCGGCAACAAAACACCTGATCAGCGCACTACTGGCTGCGATCCTTCAGCCGTCAACTATTGGCTAAACGGAACCAGGATTTTCATGACGAGGTTCTCCACCCACTCCAGCAGTGCCTCGTCAGTAACAGGCTCCCCACCAATACGAGCGGTCAGCGGCAAGGGCACCAGCACCTGGCGCACCGCCGCCTTAATGACAGCCCCAGGGTGCAGACGCTTCAAACGCATGACCTGCGAATCGGCCAACTCAACGGGGGCCACTCGTAGGTACTTGCCCTGTGTGGCGACCTCGGCAATCCCCGCCCCTCGCAGCATCTCGCGCATGCGCGCAACAGCAAAAAGCAGCTCCACCTCGCGAGGCAGCGGCCCATAGCGGTCGGCCAACTCCTCGCGCACGTCGGCCTCGTGTTCGAGCGTCGAGCAGGCAGCGATCTTGGCGTACACCTCCAAGCGAAGGCGCTCAGAATCCACATAATCCACCGGAATGTGGGCATCCACCGCCAGATCCATCTTGACCTCAGCCTTCTCAGCGGGCTTTTCCCCCTTGAAGGCAGCCACGGCGTCAGCAACCATACGCACATACATATCAAAGCCCACGCCCTCGATGTGCCCTGACTGCGCGCCACCCAGCAGGTTTCCGGCACCGCGAATCTCCAGGTCCTTTTGGGCCACAGCCAAACCCGAGCCCAGGTCTGAGTGGATGGCAATAGTCTTGAGACGCTCATGCGCTGTCTCGGTCAGTGTCTTATCGCCGGGGTAGAAGAAGTAGGCGTAGGCGCGTTCGCGGCCTCGTCCCACGCGGCCGCGCAACTGGTGGAGCTGGGACAACCCAAAAGCATCAGCACGGTCGACAATGAGCGTATTCGCATTGGAGATATCCAGGCCGGTTTCAACAATGGTTGTACACACGAGCACGTCGAAGTCGTGGTTCCAGAAGTCCACAATGACCCGTTCAAGCTGTTGCTCAGAGAGCTTCCCGTGAGCCACGCGCACACGCGCCTCTGGCACCAGCTCTTGAATATGTGCGGCCACCTTATTAATGCTCTCGACACGATTGTGGACGAAGAACACCTGCCCGTCACGCAAGAGCTCACGGCGGATTGCCGCACTGACCTGTGCATCCGTGTAGCTGCCAACGAAGGTCAGCACAGGCTGACGCTCTTCGGGTGGGGTCTGCAGGATCGACATTTCGCGAATCCCCGACACCGCCATTTCCAGGGTGCGTGGGATGGGTGTGGCCGACATGGAGAGCACATCAACGTCCGTGCGCAGGGCCTTGAGTGTTTCCTTGTGCTCAACGCCAAAGCGCTGTTCCTCGTCAATAATGACCAGCCCCAGGTCCTTGAAACGTACGGTGCCCGTCAGCAGGGAGTGCGTGCCAATGACCAGGTCAACCCGCCCCGAGGTCAGGCCCTCTTTGATGTCTTCGGCCTCCTTGGCGGTGGTGAAGCGTGAGAGGGAGCCGATCGTGACCGGGAAACCCGCGTAGCGTTCAGTGAAGGTCTCGACGTGTTGTTGGACGAGTAGCGTGGTGGGCACGAGGACGGCCACCTGCTTGCCATCCTGGATGGCTTTGAAGGCGGCACGCACAGCGATCTCCGTCTTGCCGTAACCCACGTCGCCGGTGAGGAGGCGATCCATCGGCACGGACTTTTCCATGTCGGCCTTGACCTCGTCGATGGTGACGAGCTGGTCGGGCGTTTCGACGTAGGGGAAGGCGTCTTCGAGTTCTCGCTGCCAGGGGGTGTCTGGGGCGAAGGCGTGTCCGCGTGTCGATTGGCGTGCGGCGTAGAGGCGGATGAGTTCCTTGGCGACCTCGTTGACCGCTTTTTTCGCCTTCGCTTTGGCTTTAGCCCATTCGGCGCCCCCCATCTTCGTCAGGGCTGGCTGATCTGAACCGGTGTACTTCGAGATCTGATCGAGGGAGTCGGTAGGGACGAACAGGCGGTCGCCGGGCTGGCCTCGTTTAGAGGGCGCGTACTCGATGACGAGGTAGTCGCGAGTGACTGCTCCGTCGCCACGGCCCACCGTGCGTGACACCATCTCAATGAAGCGTCCGATGCCGTGCTGCTCGTGGACGATGTAGTCGCCGGGCTGCAGGGTAAGGGGGTCAACGCCTTTGCGTCGGCGTGAGGGCATACGGCGCATGTCGCGGGTGGTCGCCCCGACGCGACCACTGAGGTCAGATTCGGTGAGGACCGCGAGTTTGAGGTCTGCAGCGACGAAGCCCTTCCCTGCGCCTGCCGACGTGACGTAGACGAGGCCTTCGTCAGGGGTGTGAGTCAGGTCATCAACGAGGCGTGCACCCACTCCTGCCTCGCCAAGGATGCTGGCGATACGGCGGGCGGGGCCAGGGCCTTCGGAGGTGACGAGGATGCGCCAGCGGGCTCTGGCCAGGTCGGCAAGGTCGGCGGAGGCTTTGGCGAAGTCACCACGGTAGGGGCGCACGTCGCGGGCGCCAATGGCCATGAGGGTGGGTGAGGCGATGGCAGCGTGGGTCTCGCGGGTAAGGAGGGCGCCGGAGGAGGCAAGGACGTCGTCCTCGACGCTCGCACTGTCTGCGGCGCTGGCGGTAAAAGCGGAGGCGTCAAAAGCGCTGTCACCATAAGTGTCAGTACCACCGATTGCGTCAGCGAGGGCGGCGGGCGGGAGATCGGTGAGTTCCCACCATGCGCGCTCGGCGGTGGGGGCCGCTCCCCCGCCCCAAATGTCGTCGAGTTCGAGGAAGGAGGCGCTACCGGCCTCGAGGGGGACGTCTCCCCCGCCAGCCGCCACAGACCATGCTGCGGCGAGGAATTCGTCGGTGGTGGCCACCAGGTCTGCGGCGCGGGCTCGCACACGCTCCGGGTCAGACATGAGGAAGACAGCGTCGGCCGGTAGAAGATCTGCGAGGGAGTCCATGCCGCCCACGAGGATGGGGGCGAGGGATTCGAGGCCGGGTGCTGCAATGCCTTCGGAGGCGAGGGCGAGGATTTCGGCGGCACCGGGCAGTTGGCTGGCGGCTTGGGCGGCGCGGGTGCGGACCTCGCGAGTGAGGAGGAGCTCACGGCAGGCCGGAGCCCACAGTCCGTCGGGGGCGGTGCCGAGGGTGCGTTGGTCTTGGACGGAGAAGGCGCGGATTTCGTCGACTTCGTCGCCCCAGAGTTCGATGCGTAGGGGGTGGGCTTCTTGTGGGGGGAAGACGTCGAGGATGCCGCCCCTGTGGGAGATCTGGCCGCGGGATTCAACCATGTCGACGCGCTGGTAGCCCAGGGCGGTCAGGCGCGCAACGAGGCCCGGCAGGTCGACGATGTCGCGGGGGCGGACGCGCACGGGTTCGAGGTCGCCTAGTCCGGTGATGATGGGTTGAAGGAGGGCGCGCACGGGGACGACGAGGACGTTGATGGGGCCCGCATGGGGGTCGCCTGGGGTGGGGTGGGCAAGGCGGCGGAGCACGGCGATGCGTGTGGCCATGGTGTCCACTTGGGGTGAGAGGCGCTCGTGGGGCAGGGTTTCCCAGGCGGGGAAGATGGCGACGTTGTCGGTCCATGCGCGTAGGGCTTCGGCGGCGATGTGGGCGTCGCGTCCGGTGGCGGTGAGGTAGACGATGAAGGTGCCTTGGTTGGCGACTGCTCCGGCGAGGGCGGGGCGGATGCCGCTGGGGGCGACGAGGGTGCCGTCGTGGCGGGCCCGCATGGAGGACAGGGCTTCGCTGAAGGCGGGGTCACTGGCGAGGATGGGGGCCAGGCCTGTGATCTTCATGCGGGGGTCCTTTCGCTGCTGGCCGCTGGCGGGCAGTTGGCCTCAGTGCTGACTGAATCTGCTGACGATCTGTGCCCCACACCGGGGCGCAAAACCTGAATGTATGCTGATAACGCGAGTGGTCGCTTCGAAGCGACCACTCGCGAAATGAGGGCTTAAGTGCGGGAGTGGAGGCGCTGCTGGGCTTCACTAAAGCCCACAGTCACTACTTCTTCTACGACGTCGGCGGCTTCCTCGTAGAACACCTCCCAGTCGGGGCGTTCTCTCACGGGAAGGGGCGCGAGGACGAAGTCAGCGGCATCCTGACGCCCTGGCGGTCGCCCGATGCCCATACGCAGACGGTGGTAGTCCTTCGTGCCGAAGTGTTGGGAGAGGGACTTGAGGCCGTTATGTCCGCCCTCGCCCCCACCGAGCTTGAGGCGCATCTGGTGTGGAGGCAGGTCAAGCTCGTCGTGGATGACTAGGAGCTGGTCAGGGCCCACGCCCAGGAATTTTGCCAGGGCGGAAATGGGGCCGCCCGAGGTGTTCATGTAGCTGTCGGATTTGGCGATGATAACGCGCGGTCCGGGGTTGCCTCCGGGGAGCACGCCCAGGCGGATGTCAGCCATGTGGGTGCGGCTACGGTGGCGTACCAGGGAGGTCCCGGCGCGGCGGGCCAGCACATCAATGACCTGGTGTCCGACATTGTGGCGGGTTTGTGCGTATTGCTCTCCGGGATTGCCCAGTCCAACGATGAGCCACGGCTGCGAAGTCATATGCTCGATTCTGCCATTGCCCGCGGGGGTGGGCACAATTGCCCAGCTTGTGATCTTGGCCCCCTCTTCCTTTCGCGCCTCCCTATTCTCCTCTCTGTCTGACTTATCTCGCGCCTCGTATCTCGTGTCTCGTCGGCTGAGCCTCAGACTCCTCATCAAACCTGAACTTTTCCCGCGAGTGGTCACCTGTACCTGAGAGTTCACCGCGAGTGGTCATCTCCATGCGACCACTCGCGGGAAATTTACAGGAACAGTCCAGTAACTAACCGGGAACAGGCGAGGCGGAAACAAAGGACACAAGAAAGGGGTGAGGCCCCAACCGGGAAGCCTCACCCCCATCTTGCGACGAAGAAAAGTCAGCCTTATTCGACGCGGCCAGCCCCGTCAGCCGGGGTTGCCACGAACACATGCGGCTGAGCAAACCCACGCTCCGCGAAAGCCTCGGTCACAGCGCGAGCAATCTCTTCAGCCTGTTCCGTCTTCACCAGGGCGATCACGCTACCGCCAAAGCCGCCGCCTGTCATGCGCGCTCCGTAGGCGCCGCGAGCGCGTGCGACGTCAACGGCTACATCCAGTTCGGGGACGGTGACCTCGTAATCGTCGCGTAGGGAGTCGTGCGAATCATTCATCAGACCACCCAGGACCTGCAGTTTCTCTTCGCTGAGCAGCGGTTCGGATTCAAGGATGTCGATGAATGCTTTGGTGCGGGCAATCTCAGATAGGACGTGGCGGGTGCGGGCTTGCAAACGTTCACGGTCTTCTTCTGGGGCGTTGTCGGCCAGTGCCGTCATGGCGGCCTCGTAGTCCTCGACGTCAACCAGCAGGTTAACGCCGAGGATAGCGGCGGCGGCTTCGCAGTCTGCGCGGCGCTGTCCGTATTGGCCGTCGACTAGCTGGTGGGGGGCTCGGGTGTCGATGACCAGCAGTTCGCAGCCGCTGGCGGCGATGTCGAAGGGGGTTTGGCGCACGCTCATGTCGCGCGAATCCAGGACGAGGGCGTGTCCGTGGGTGCAGTGCATGGATGCGCTCTGGTCGAGGCCGCCGGTGTTGGCTCCGGCGATGTCGTTTTCTGCGCGGCGGGATGCGGTGACGAGGATTCCGCGGCCTTCCTTATTGGGGGCCTCAACGGTGCCTGCCAGGCCGAGTCCGGCTAGGTCGTCGAGGGCGACGGCGGTGGCGCATTCCAGTGCTGCTGAGGAGGAGAGGCCTGCTCCCAGTGGCACGCAGGACCACAGGGCGATGTCGAAGCCAGTGAGCGGCCCGTAGCCTGCTTGTTCGAGGGCCCATGCGACGCCAACGAGGTAGGCGGCCCAGCCTTTGACTTCACCTTCGCTGCCCGCGGGGCCGATGGTGTCGAGGTTGAGTTCGTCGACGGCGTCAACGGTTTGTGGGGAGACGAGGCGTACGCGTCGGTCTGGTCGGGGGCGGACGGCGACGTAGGCGGCGTGGGGCAGGGCGATGGGAAGGCAGGGGCCGCCGTTGTAGTCGACGTGTTCACCGATGATGTTGACGCGTCCGGGGGCGCGCCATACGCCCTCGGCCTCGCCGCCGAAGATGCGGGTGAAGAGTTCGCGGGCGTTGCGTGCGCCTTCTTCGGTGGAGGCTGCGGGGGTCCAGATGATGTCGGGGGTGTTCGTCATGGTCACCACACTTCTTTTGATGTCGCTCTGCTTCGAGTGTTCTTGAGCTTTTATTGTCGCAAAGGGGGCGATCTACAGGA
Source organism: Schaalia canis (assembly GCF_003858455.1). Lineage (GTDB taxonomy): Bacteria > Actinomycetota > Actinomycetes > Actinomycetales > Actinomycetaceae > Pauljensenia > Pauljensenia canis. Next base: position 89,048 of record NZ_RQZF01000003.1, read on the forward strand.
TCAGCGTTTGTCACATGCACAGCCTGTAATGAGAGTATCTCCACAAGGTCATGTAATAACAAAATGCCTCTAATCTGCGAATTCGCTCACTTTAGATCAAGTTTAGGGCATTTATTGCTGCTCTTCAGCCATCTGCGCGGCTTGGCTTGCTGTTAAACTCTCCAAATCGGCCCCGACAGGCGGCTGCGCTTTGTACACTCATAAAGTTAACGATTCATCGTCTCCGCCTTGATGTTCACTGAGAGCCTCTATGTGGAAACCCGATCAGAAAAGGTCGCTATGTATCTTCCTCCCCTTGCCGACGGGCAGGAGTGGATCGGCATTATCATCGCGATCCCTGAACCCTGGGTGACACACTTGACAGAGTTGCGCCGTTCTTTAGGGGATGAGCAGGCAAATCGGGTGCCCGCACATATCACGCTCCTACCGCCAACAGCGGTGAATACACGTGACCGCGAGGCCCTCATCCACCACCTGTCCACCATCGCCCAACGCCATCAAGCTTTCACGGTGACTTTGCGCGGTTCTGATTCCTTCCGGCCAGTCTCACCCGTTGCCTTCGTCAAGGTTGACGGTGGCGCACAGGAATGTACCGAGCTTGCTGAGGATATTCGCAGTGGCATCCTCGACATTGATCTGCGTTTCCCGTACCACCCTCATGTGACCTTGGCTCACGGTCTTGATGACGCATCTCTCGATGCTGCACTAGACGCCACCACGGATTTTGAAGCATCCTGGAAGGTACCCGGTTTTCGACTTGATCGCGTTGATGCCTCCGGCCATTACTCATCAATGGCCCTCTTTGATTTCGAGGTCAACTGACCTCCCCTACTGTGAAGGAGCGCCCTTTGGACACTCCCGCCACCCCCATTGTTCGTACCCCTCCGGCCACCGCTTCCCATCTGGTTGCCCCCTCCTTGCGTGAAGCTCTGAGCGCGCCCACCTTGGGTGAGAAGCTTCAAAAGCTCCTCCAATGGTGGCCAACAACCCGCCTGGCGCGCACACTTGAGCGCTATTTCGGTGTTGACGGAGATCTCATTGCTTCTGGCCTTGCCCTGACGATCTTGATCTCCCTGACGGCAGCCTTAACCGTTGCGTGGACGATTTTTATGGCCGTCTTGGGCACCTACGATGAGATCCGCACAGGAACCCTGGAAGCGATTGCGTCCAACTTCCCCGGCCTCATTGACACCCCCTCTTCGCCCGGCCTCGTTAACCCTGATGACCTGGTGACCTCAACCGCGTGGACACCAACCTCGATCGTTGCTTTCCTTGTTATGGCATGGACTGGCATGGGTCTTGTTGGACGCCTGGGACGTTCGCTGCGCACGATCTTTGGCCTGGTAGTACTCCCTGAAAGCATTGTGAAGTTCTACCTGCGTAACCTTGTGGGCGCGCTGGGCCTTGCCCTGTCTCTCCTCCTGGGTGTGGGCGTGGGCCTGATCGTTGATGTTGCGCGCGACTGGCTTTTTAGCGTGTTCTCCATTGACCCCACCCCTGTTAGTAGCGCGGTGGTGTGGTTGCTGTCGTTGCTGGTGCCTTTCCTTGTGTACATGGGAGTGGGTTTTATCCTGCTGCAGGTGGTCGCTGGGATTCGCCCACCCAAGAAGGATCTTGTGTGGGGCCTGGTGCTCATGGCAACGGCCTCGACACTTCTGCGTGTGGCGGGTACGAGCGTCGTCTCGTCGGTGTCGGGACCTCTGCTGACTACTGCCACAACACTGATCACGCTGGTCTTGTGGATCAACCTTCAAATGCGAGTGACGCTCATGGTTGCGGCGTGGATTGCCAACCCTCCGCGCGCTTTGCCGATTAGCGATCCGGAGCATATGCGTTTTGAGGAGCGCCCCAATTACGTGACCATGTCGGTGCCGACCACTCTGGAGTGGCCTCGCCACATGATTACTGGCGCCCTAGCACCGGCACCGATCCCGCCTTCCCTGCCTGCTTCTCCCCTGCCTTTCTTTGACATCCCGCCGAAGCGCACGCTACGTTCGTGGCTCTTTGGCCCTTCAGAGATCGCCCAGCGTAACGAGGCTCGTGCCCGGCAGCAGACCAAAGCGGCAGATAACCTCACCGCCGATGATGCGACCACTGCCGATCATTCTGTCGTTTCGACCCTGCCCGGCCTGCCCGCAGAACACGACATTCCTGAGCAAGCGCCACACCGCGAGGACGCTGCTACGCCTACCACCGGCGAGGATTCCCATACTGCGGGAGAGCAAAGCGGCGGCACCGAGCCCACTGATGAGGAGCGCGAGGCCGATGCGGCGCCCTCCCCTGCCGATGAGGAACTCAGTGAGGCTGAGCTTCGAGAGCGCGCAGGCGTCAAAGAGCAGGACGCAAACTTTGAGGGGCAGGCTCCATCTGCGTAGCCCTCTCAACAATGAAACGCCCTCGCAAGCATTATCTTGCGAGGGCGTTTGTTTTGTCTGTCAGTCAAGCGCGTAATCGATGGTCAGGGGCGCATGATCGGAGAAACGCAGATCGTAGCTGTCAGGACGGTCAATGCGGAATGCTTGGGCACGGGCGGCCAGGGCTGGGGTGGCGTAGTGGTAGTCGATGCGCCAGCCAGCATTGTTGTCGAAGGCTTGGCCGCGCCAGGACCACCAGGTGTAGGGACCTTGGATGTCACCGGCAAGGTCACGCGTGACGTCATGCCAGCCTTCGTCAACCCACTGGTCAAGGAAGGTGATTTCCTCATCAAGCACGCCTGAACGCTTATTGTGGTTGGGCTTCCAGTTTTTAATGTCTTTCTCGGAGCGCACGACATTGTAGTCGCCACCCACAACAACCTCGGGTCCGCCATTGGCTGCTTCGGCGTGCAGTTGCGCCAGACGGGCACCGATGCGGGGCAGGTGGGCCATTTTGGCTTCCTGCTTGGGGGTGTCTTTTTCGCCGGAGTGGAAGTAAGCGGAGATGACGCGAACCGTGCCTCCACCAGCGAAGTGAACAGTTGCTTCAACCCAGCGTCCTGAGTCGGCATCGGTTTCGTCCTCGTCCAGGATCGTTCGAAGGGAGTCGTGGTCGATGCTTGCGCGTTCCTTGTGCGCGGCGATAGCAACGCCGGCGCGGCCTTTAATACGGCAGGGAACGGTGATTGTGTCCCATTCTTCGCCCATCAGTTCGGCAGCGATATCTTCGGGGGCGCGCACTTCCTGCATGAGAACAACAGCGGGTGCCTCGCGTTCGAGCCATTCGTGGAGGCCCTTTTTTGCGGCGGCTCGGATGCCGTTGAGGTTGACAGTGGCGATAGATGCGGTTGAAGTCATTTCCTCATCCTAACGGCAGCGTCCCCTTTTCGGCTCCCACTGCTCGCGAGAGGTCGCATAGAACTGACCACTCGCGAAAATATGCAGGGCGCGTTGGGGGAATATTCAGAAAGAACGAGGTTACCTGTCGTTGTCCGTTGAGGGCACCACAAGAGTTCCGCCCCGCCCTTCTACCAGCGCCGTCACCTCATGGAGGGAACCAATAACCGCACGCTTACCGGTAGCCTCCACGAAGGCACAGGCGGCCTCGACCTTGGGGCCCATTGACCCAGCAGGCAACTGAAGGGCACGTAACTGCCGTGGTGTTGCTTGTTGAACGCGAGTAGCCGCATCCGTGCCATAGTCCAGGTACACGCCATCAACGTCAGTGACAATAATGAGCATATCGGCCTCAAGTTCGCGGGCAAGCAAGGCTGCACTGAGATCCTTGTCGACAACAGCCTCAACCCCCATCATGAGGCCGCGCTCGTCACGGACGACGGGAATCCCTCCCCCACCTGAGCACACCACCACGAAACCGCCGTTGACAAGCATACGGATCGCGGGGGCCTCGACAATAGCGTGAGGAGTCGGAGAGGGCACCACGCGACGCATGTACTGGCCGTCGGCAGCGAACACCCAGCCTTTCTCCTGCGCAAGCGCCTGAGCCTCATCGGCGCTCAGGACTTCGCCAATAAACTTCGTTGGCGCGCTAAAAGCTGGATCATCGGCGCGTACTTCCGTGCGTCCAGCCAGGGCAACAACATTGCGATGCGGCAAGGCCTCCTGCAGGCCCTGCACCAACCAGTGGCCGATCATGCCTTGGGTCTGCGCCACAAGAGTGTCAAAAGGATAGGGTTCACTCAAACGCGGGTCAGCCGATGACTCAGCCGCCAAAACCCCCACCTGCGGGCCGTTACCGTGGGTCACCACCAGGTCGTGCTGGCGGGCAATCTGGGCAAGCTGTTCGGCAGCAATGCGGGCGTTCTCTACCTGGGGCGCATGATCGGATGACTGGCCTCGTTGAAGCAGGGCGTTGCCTCCCAAAGCTGCCACGATACGCATGTCCTGTGTCCTTCACTTGTTGACCAACCCAGCAGGCTGGCATCGACGGTCAGTAGTAACGAGAGAAAAGTGAATGCAGGGTGCCGGCCTCACCCAGCACCCTGCATAGGGCACGATCCCTGAAATATCGGGGATCAGCGACCCAGGGTAGCCACCATCACAGCCTTGATGGTGTGCATACGGTTCTCCGCCTGGTCAAACACGATCGACGCCTCCGATTCGAAGACCTCATTAGTGACCTCAACCCCATCCATGCCCGTAGCCTGGTAAAGCTGCTCACCAATGACGGTATTGCGATCGTGGTAGGCCGGCAGACAGTGCATGAACTTCGCCTGCGGACCAGCCTTCGCCATCAGCGCAGCGTTCACTTGATAGTCACGCAGCATGGCAATACGTTCATCCCACACTTCCTTGGGCTCACCCATGGACACCCAAATGTCGGTGTGGACAAAGTCCACCCCCGCGACGCCCTCGTCAACCGACTCCGTCAACGTCACCCGTGCACCAGTTTCCTCAGCGACACGGTGAGCTTGGGCGATACATTCCTCATCGGGCCACAGCGCCTTCGGGGCAACGATACGCACATCAGCACCAATCAACGCGCCGTTAATCAGCAGCGAGCGGCCCATGTTAAAGCGAGCATCACCAACGTACGCGTAGGAGATCTCAGAAAGGTCGCGTCCACCCGCATGCTCAAGCATGGTCAGCGAGTCGCACAGCATCTGCGTGGGGTGCCAGTCGTCGGTCAGCCCATTCCACACGGGCACGCCCGACAATTCAGCGAGGATATCGACATTGGACTGCAGGTCCCCACGGTATTCAATGCCGTCAAACATGCGGCCCAGGACGCGGGCGGTATCAGCAACGGATTCCTTATGGCCGATCTGCGAGGCAGACGGGTCAAGGTAGGTGACGTTCGCCCCCTGATCGTAGGCGGCGACCTCGAAAGAACAGCGCGTGCGGGTGGAGGTCTTTTCAAAGATGAGGGCGATATTCATGCCCTTCATCGTCTGCTCTTCGCGGCCCGCTTTCTTCGCGGCTTTCAGCTCAGCAGCCAAGTCGATGAGGGAGCGCCATTCTGCGGGGGTGAAGTCGAGTTCGCGCAGGAAGTGGCGGCCGTGAAGTGCGTGGGGCATGGAGTGTCCTTTCCCAGAAGTCGAGGGGATGCTGGGGTGCCAGCGAGGCATTTCGCTGGTATCGTATCGCGTTCCCATAGTGTCGAGGGCGAGGCCGCCTTCCCAGCGTGGCGGTCTTGAGCGGCAGGCAGCCGGAAGTTAGTTGTTGTCCGAGGCCCGAGCGATCGGACAACTCATGCAGCGCGGGCCGCCTCTGCCTCGACCAAGCTCATTGCCGGGTACGGGAACAACGGTCAGCCCCTGACTTTCCAGGTAGTCATTGGTGACAGTATTGCGTTCGTAGGCGATTACCACGCCGGGGGCAATAGCAAGCAGGTTCGAGCCGTCGTTCCACTGCTCTCGTTCTGCTGCAAGAGTATCCATCGGAGGGTGAAGAACACGGATGGAATCAATGCCCAGTGCGCCGGCGATGACCTGATGCATGTCCTCCCCAGGGTTGTCGGTGACAGACACTGTTCCTGGCGTCATGCCGGGGCGAATTGTGTGCGAGCGGAGCATGCCCAGGCCCGCGTACTTGACGAAGGTTCCTTCATCAGCCATGGTCATGGCGGTGTCAAAGTGCATGAGGGCGCGTGCCTTGGGCATTTCCATGGCGATTACTTGGGCGATGGTGCCGCCCTCGAAAAGCTTAAGCGCGAGGCGTTCAACGCCCTGTGCGTTGGTGCGTTCCCCCATGCCGACGATCACGGTGTCGTTACCAAGAACCATAATGTCGCCGCCTTCGACGGTGGCGGTGCCTGCCCTGCCGTCATCCCACTGCAGGGTGTCGGAAAAACGCGGGTGGTGAGAGTAGATGATGCGCGCATTCACTGATTCACGCAGGCGGGCGCGCTTGCACATTGAGCCAATGAATACCCCATCGTGAATCCACGCGGAAGTATCACGGGTGAACAGGTGGTTAGGTAAGGGGGTGAGGATGAAGTCGTCAGCGTTCATGGCGCCAATGACTGTCGAGGCCGGTACCGACACGCGGTCAAGCAATTCACGCTTCGTGATGCCTGCGATGAGGAGTTCAGCAAGGTCTTCAGGGCTGAGGCTTTCGGCATAGGAGCGGATCGCGTCAAGGGCGGCGCACCCAAAAGCCTCGCTTGTGACAACTTCTGTCAGGGCTTGTTCGCGCGCCTGGGGCGAGTGGAGCGCTTGGGCGAGCAGCTCCTCGAAGTAGAGAACCTCAGCGCCGCGGCTACCGAGGGCCTTTGCAAAGGCGTCGTGTTCTTCTTGGGCGCGCTCAAGCCACAGGAGGTCATCAAAGAGTAATTCGTCCTTATTTGACGGTGTCAGTCGAAGCATTTCCTTGCCGGGGCGGTGCACAATAACTTGGGTGAGGGGTGCAAGATCAGAGACGATCATGGGCAAGGTCCTTTCCGGAGTCGCGTGGGCGTTCGCAAGCAAACGCCTTGCTCAACCGTACAACGATGTTGCGGCACAGGTGTAGCCGCGCTTCTGATGTGGCACTCCGCGTCGAGCCAATCTAGGGCGTCTCAACACATCCAACAACGGGAGCGGAGTTCTTTCCAGCACCCTTTGCAGGCACCACGACAACTTCCAGACAGGTTCGTCCCTTTACCGGATCCACGGTCGCTTCAGGGCTTCGTGTGCGCCGCACCTGATGCTCTTCAAGGGGGTCACTCACGCGGAAGAGATAGATCACTTCACCATCTTGACGGTCCCACGTAAAGCGCACGCCTGTGTCAGTGACTTCACCGCGAAGCCCCGTCACAGGCGTCGCCGTTTCTTCCACAGGCAGTTCAAAGGAGGGCTCTTGGTCGGTAGGGCCCGAGGGCGTGAGAGTTCCTTGGATCGTCGCCCAGATACCCCAGCCAGCAAGTGCGCTCAAAGCAATAAGCAAGGCACCGACGAGGCCTCGTGAAAGATAGGAGAGTTTGCGGGGTTCCACGTTCCCGCGCGTGCTGAAGACGAGGCTTTCGTCGGGCAGGGTGCCCGTTTGGGTGCTCCAGATCTGGCTCGTGTCCTCACCTGACCGTGAGGCACTGGTGACTTCCTCGACCTGTGCGCCAAGGTGAGGGATGGCGGGCGGGGAGGCGTAGTGTCGTCTATCGCTTGTCGTCTCGACAGGTGCGGGAGAGGTCCCACTGGTCGGCTTCTGCGTGCTAGCCGGCGGGGCCTGTGGGACGTCGTAAACACCCGCTTGAGGTTTCTCCTCGTGCGGTTCCGCCAGCGGTGGAGGCGCTGCAGGTGGCGTTGCTGGCGAGGTTGCCGCCTCGGGTGTTGGGGTCGGGTCGTGACGTTCGGCTGCCTTTTGGCGCAGGTCAATAGCGAGCAGAGGGCGTGCCCGAGTACGGTCCTCGTCGTCGATAGTGACCGACAGGACCGATTCAGTTTCAAGGACGTCGAAATGTGTGGGACGTTGGTGCATATCCGCTTGGACATGCTGGAGGGCGATCGCCAGATCCATCGCTGAAGGGTAGCGATGGCTAGGATCCTTAGACATCCCAATAGAGAGGACGCGTTCAAGTTCCTCGGGAACGTCCTGTCGGCCAATGCTGGGAACCGGCGAGCGGAGCACTCGTGAAAGCAGTGCAACCTCGCTGTTGTCTCCGCCGGGAATTTCAAAGGGAGAGCGTCCCGTGAGCATCGTGTAGATCGTCGCTGACAGCGAGTACACGTCCATAGCGGGGCTGAAAGGACCAACGCCGTTTTGTTGTTCGGGCGATGCCCAAGGAATGGAGAACCCTCCCCCGCCGAGGCGTTTCGTTTGATCCGTTGCCACGGCAACACCAAAGTCGGTGAGGACGGGGTGCCCGAATTGAGTGATGAGGATATTGGAGGGTTTGATGTCTCGGTGGAGGATATTTGCCCGGTGGAGGGTTTCCACTGCGCCGGCAATTCTGATGCCCATGTCCAGCACTCGTGGAACGGGCAGAGGACGTTTCCTGGCACGCTGCCCGAGGTTGGGTGGCGGGCAGTACTCCATCATGAGGTAGGGGCGACCGTCTGAGCTGACTCCTGCTCCATAGACAGACAGGATCGATGGGTGCGCGGACATGCTTGCCATAAGGTTCGCTTCGGCTTCAAAGGCAACATTTTGTTCCGACGTTGCCTCGTGTCGAAGAACCTTGACAGCGATGTTGCGCTGAGGAATGTCCTGTTTGTAAAGGAATACGTCAGCGAAGCCGCCACTACCCAAGTGGCTCATGTAGGCAGCATTGGGTAGTGGCGGCGGGTCCAGACGGCGTCGAGCCATCAGTACTCCAATCGAATGGTGATGGATTCTCCTAAGTCAATAGTGTCACCATTACGGAGGATCACTGGGAATGCCTCGCCCACACGCAGAGGTTCTTGGCCCTCGCGGGTGAGGAAGGTGCCGTTGTTGGATCCCAGGTCACGGATGCGGATGTCCCACCCATCAACGCGGATCTCACAGTGGTTGCGTGAGATTTCGCGGTTGGGGCTTGGCAGGGTCACCAGACGTGGTTCAAGACGTCCCTCTTGGTGTTTGGCTGAGGGGCGGCGTCCGACCACCACATCACGATCCAGTGAAACCACTTCACCTGTCGAGAAGATCAACGAGCCAAGCGGGGGGCGCGGTACGCGCACCAGATTGCGGCTCATCGGCTTTTCGCAGACGCGACATTGTTTGACGTGGGTGGGGTTCGGATGCCCGTCTTCACAGAGGATGGCGAGGATCTGAGGAACCTCGTCAGTGCTGTGAGGATCGCTCACGGTTGCTCCCGTAACCATGACGGTGTCACCTGCATGATCCCCGAAATCACCATTGTCCTCGGGCGAGGACTGGGTATCAGCAGGAATGAACTCCTGCGGAACCGAATCGATGAAGAACTTCCCGGAGGTGAACTCTGCTGGGTACTCCTCTGAAATATTCGTCGGTGTCGCGCCGAAGGCAGACTCCTCATGAACAGCGTCTTCTGTCGTGGCTGAAACGTCGGCTCCCGTGATCATTTCGGGGACTTCTTCACCCTCAACGCGTGCTTCGTCGGCGTGGTCGCCTGTCGCGTCAACGATCTCAACGGCTTCAGCGGACTCAACGACGGCGGGTTCCTCGTCAAAAATAGCGACGTGGTCGATCACCTCGGCAACGGGAGGCGGCGCATGAGACTGCTCTTCATTAGTGGCGTCAACCTCAAGCGAGGGTACGACCTCTTCCCCGACAGAGGCGTCCTCCGTAGGGGCGGCTTCCTCAACAGGCGTTTCGACGGCAGGAAGAGGCTCAGGCTCTGGTGGTGTCTCCAGGGCTTCAGGCTCTGGGAGAGCAGCTTCCTCCCTACGGTCTTCCGTTGGCGTCACGTCAAGCAGTTCACCTGACGGGAGTCCGTCAACGGGAGTGATCGGGTCGGTGTCACCGATGAGATCAACAGGCTCTGCATCGTGTTCTTCCGAAACGATGTGCGGCGCATCGGCGGCGTTGTTGGAAATATCAGGGAGAATATCAGCGGATAACTCCGCTGTGTCTCCCTCCTTATCTGAAGAGCCGGAGCTCTCGGTGCCGAAGCTCAGCGTGTGCACAGGAAGCACGCCGCTGCTTGCTGCCCACTCGGTTGCTACCGGGTCAATGGCAGCAAGGGTGGAACGAATGCGCCAGCCTTCAGCACGAATGTCGCGCTGTTCGGACCAGGTAATCAGCGAGGCGCCCGAGATCGTCTGCGAGTGTCCTCCCATGTGCAGGTCAATGTCGAAGCTACCGCGGACAGCAATGTGTTCCGAATCCCCATTGTGAATCATCACGACGAAGCTGGGCAGCGACTCAAGGTCTGCGTTAGAGGCTGCGGTGATCTCTTGCAGGATGCGGCCCAGTCCAGCATCGGAGTTCAGCATCTCCCACAAACGGTGGGCGAGCTGTTCGTAGCCATTTTCGAGGACAACAACGCCACCGGGCGCAATTGCCGCCGGCGCCGAGCCGATGGTCCATTTCCAGTTCTTCATGTCTACCTTCCTAGGGTTGGTGGGCGTGTGAGCCCGATAGTGGTCTGTATTGTCCGCAGCTTCGCGGATGAGTTCTACCCGCCAATCACAAAGGTGCGGCGGCCGAATATGACAGAGGATCCTGCTTCAGCTAGTTCAGGTGTTCCCGGTGTGAGCGCACGCGATTCTCCTGTTGGAGGCGCAATGCGTGTGCCGTTGGTTGAGTGGAGGTCTTCCACCATCACAGCATCGCCTTGAACGGCGACCTTCAAATGAGTCTTTGACACTGAGCGACTGGGATCCATAACAGAGAGGCGACGCACATGCGTTTCCTCTTCTGGAAGTACGGGGTCACGGCCGATGATGGCTTCACCCACGAGATCAATACTGGTTCCATCGTCAAAAACAAGACGGATCGAACCTACCGGACGGAAACCAAGAGTCCTTTCGAGAACTCCAAACCCTTCATCGCCCTCTTGTGCGGCAACTGCGGCCATCAAAGGCACGCCGCGTACCGTCGTCAGGTCAATATCAGGTTCAAGTTCAACCTCGAAGGAGGCTGGCGTGCTCTTCTCCTCCTCAGGAGCAGAGGGGGCGAAGGTGGGAACAACAGGCTCAAACGAGGACGAATCGTTATTTACCTGTGCGGGCGCGTCTACCTCCGAAGGCATTGCGCTACTGAGCAGGGAGGACACATCCCGATCCTCAACGATCTTTTGAGCCTGCTCGAGAGAATGACGAATGTCGTCATAGTCTCGGGACATTTCAATGGGGATGGATGTCACCGGCGCTGGATCTGTCCCCATCTCTTCAGCGGGTGCGCCAATTGCCGGCACGTCACCAATGACGCTGACGTCCTGGGCGACGACCTCATGAGGGCGGGCACTCAGGGCGTAGCGGCGATCGTTGCTTTGATCTGTCGGGCTTCCTTGAGAGCGATCGTAGCGGCGACGCCTGTGCGCCGCATTGCGTCCCAAGGTCGCTGACGGGTCAGTCCCCTCTCCAAGATGGATGGTGAGGGTTCCGCAGACGCGGTCAAACCATGTCCGATTGACCTCCCCCTGAGAGGTCAGCCACACGACGAGGGGGAAAAGACCTGCGCTGAGAAGACCACTGACGAGTTCAAAGGCGAACTTTCGGATGGAGCTACTTCCACCGCGAGTACCATCATCAAGACGGATCCAACGGATCGAAGCAATCTTCATTCCGGGTGTTTGTCCCTCACGGCTCACCCAGTACAGGCTCGTGAAGGCGTATGCGCCAACGAGGATGATACCGAAGATCGGCCAAAAGACGACAAGTACCGCGTTCCATCCCTGGTCGGGCATCGAGGCAATGCCCGGGTGAACAGTCAGCAGGATTCTCGGAATACCGAAGATGATGACGAAGCCGACAACGTACACAAGGATGTCAACGAGCTTTGCTTTCACTCGGGGGCTGTTGCCTGCTGCGACTGCTCCATCCAGGTGCTCGGGGACCACGACGGGAATGCGGCCTTGGACCTTCATTTCAGCCATTGTGGTTCCTCCTGCGGGATGTGGTGACGGCAGAGACACTACCATTCCCGCCGCGTTTGTGTGCGGCTTTGAGTTGAGCAATCAATTTTTTCTCTCGCCGTCTGCGGTTGCGCCGACGTCCTGCACGCATACGCAAGGCTTTTGTTGAGAAGGTTCCTCCGAGGCGTTGACGCCAGGATGCGCGCTTACGCAAAGATTTAATAACTTCGATGCTGCGTGCCCACATGTCATCACACTGGTTGCTACTCACTCGGGGCGCACTGAATACAGCGCGATCAAGTTCGTCTGCGAGTGTTTCCAACTCAGAGCGCTGCGCGTCATAGGCAACGAAAGTCAGCTCAGGATCCTTCGTCGTCTCATCGTGAGCTTCAGCAGTAAGCTGACGCTCAATCCACTGAGCCTGACGAGGGCGGGAAACCCCCATTGAGACTTCGATACCAAGGTCGGTGACTCGGTCCACCACTTCATCCCAAGCGGCAGCGGCACGTAGGTCTTCCCTCTTGCGACGGCGACGCACAAGCCTCATAACGCTCTTGATAAGCACAATGACGATGAAGGGTAGCAGCACTATCGAGATGCCCGCACCAATCTTGACGATGAGAAGCAGAAGTTCTCCCCATCCGTTGTCTTCGGGTTCGTCGTCATCCTCCGGATCTTCGACGGACTCCGGGGGAACCTCAGCAGGTTCCTCAGGCGGCTCTGGAGGCTGAATGACCAGGGGACGGGGATTTGGCTTGGGCTTGGGCACTTCTGTTTGCGGCACTTGATCCTTGGGAGGGGTCGGATCGAAAGGCACCCATCCAGCGCCGCGGAAAGGAACCTCAACCCACACGTGGGTGTCTTTACCCGTTATAGGGATGGGGCCGTCGGTGTAGGTCTCAGGATAAAAACCCATCACCACTCGAGAAGGAATACCCAAGGAGCGCAACATTAACGCCATAGCTGGCGCGTATTGGTCGTCGTCACCCACCATCTGCGGTGCTTCGAGGAAGGCTGCAAGCCGATCAGAACGATGTCCTGGGAGTGAGTTTCCTGACAGTCCATCGGAATAGAAGCCATCGTCATGCAGGCGCTGTTGCAGAGCGCGTACCTGCTCAATTCCGGCGTTCTTTCCTTCAGTCAGTAGTTGCGCTGTGTCATGAACGCTTTCGGGGACATAGAGGTCGTCAGGAAGAGGAACCTTCTCAAAGGGCTTGTCTTGCAGTTTGGCATCGGCCCATGGCTTGGGTAGAACGCTTACTGAACGGTAGGCGACACCATCACCAAGAGGGCGGACGCTCAAGGCCGTGGCCAGTTCTTCAGAGTAGAACAGTGCTGACGCGAGCGAGTCAATGTCTCCGGCCGTGTACTCAAGCGAGCGCACCTGGCCTCCGGTGGGCAGCCAATTTCCCTCGTAGTTGGCAAGGGCGAAGGTCAGGGTTCGCGTTTCGCTTCCCTCTGGCAGTGCAACATCAGTGAAGTCGCGGCCCACATGACGGAAACTCTTTGCACCTTCCTCACCGCTCGTTTTAAAGATCGTGCCATCGTAGAAGTCGAGGGTGGCTATGCGAATGCGCTCATCCTTCCCGAGGCCTTCAACGGTGAAAAGCGCGGTATCGGCCTCCTGGGTATTCCACGCCCGGAAGAACGCCAAAGGAGAATGGTATTCGTGCAGGTCCAGCGGCGGATCAACGTAGTCTCGAAGCACCAGCCTGTGGTCCGTAGGCAGTAGTGGAACGACTAGGGCGGCCGTCACGGCAGCGAGGATCACGACCACCGCGCCGCGGGTGCGCTGCAAGTGGGCGGACTGGTTGGCGTTGTTCACGAAGGTGACGGAACTGTGATCGTCCGCGTGACGGCGACGGTTGCTGATTTCAACCGTCCACACCCAGGCAATAATGCTGCCCACAATACCTATAGCGAGGGCGTAACTCGCGCGCTGTGAGCCCCACAGAATCCCAATGGTGGCAAAAACAACGATGGGCAGTATCGCCCATGAACGTTTCTGGGTGCGCACCACGATCGTGACGCTAACAAAGGCAGCTACGAGTCCCGACAGGTAAGGGACGACCGTCATGCCGGAGAATGCTTCAGCCGGTGGCTGGATGGTCAGGAGGTCTTTCCAGGCTGTGACCGAACCAGTGACCAGCGCGCGGATGGAAGCGAGTGTGGGGAAAACGCCTCGCGTAAGAGTGTCAGGTAGAGCGATATATGGCCCCGCAGCAAGGTATCCAGCGATGAGAACCAGGGTGCTCATGGCGGGACCGAATTGAGCGCGGGCAGCGATCAGGGCGCATAGGAAGCCAACTCCGACACCGCCTGATGCCGCAATATACCCGGAGCTGTCCCCGAATACATCCCCGTGCGTTACTCCGGCAATGAGAAGAAGGACAAGGACTAACGCCAGGTCTATGACAAGGTATCGACGATGTTGTTTCTTGTCAGTTCCCGATGTTGTCAGGTAGAAGGTTGGGACTGTGTTCATCCTGCTACCTTCCTCATTGCGGTTTCGAGCGCATCAAGATCGGGTAGTCCTAAAACGGGGACACCCGCGATCGTTCGAGATTCCAGCTCAGTGTTGGGGGTGATCCGCAACGCTGCTATCAAGAGGGATACGGGGAGCTTCACCAGGGCCGAATGCAAGTCGGAGATCGATGTGCGCGATCCTGTCACAATAATGACGACTGAGGCTTGCGGAACTTCAGTAAGCGCACGGTGGGTGAAACTCACAAGGCGTTCAGCCACACTGAGCCGTTCAATACCGGCAAGCGCGTCTAGGGCGTGGACGGCGGTCGGTGTTTTGAGGCGGCCGCCTTGGGTGACGATGGAGGTTTCTTTCGAGTCTCCCATGGTGACACGCACGAGGGAGGCCACTGCGGAGACTCCTAATTCAAATTCGTAGTCGTCTTCCCAGGCTTCCTCATCAAGGTCAAAGACAATAAGTAGGTGCGCACGGCGGGTTTCTTCGAACTGACGGACCATCAGTGTGTTGGTACGCGCCGTTGTCTTCCAGTGAATGTTGCGCCGGTCATCGCCGGGCGCGTAGTCACGCAAGGCGTGGAAGGAGACATCCGTTGAGGACAGATCCTGAGTGGTTGCTCCTTCGACGTCTCGGATGAAACCAACAGCGGACGAGGATATGCGCACAGTTCGTGGGTGGACAAAAAGGTCAAGCACTTCTGATGAGGCCTTGGCGTGTAGAAGCAAGCCGAGGGCGTCACCTCGTACACAGCGAGCGGGTCCGACAGTGACGACACCGCGACGATAGGTGGAGATAGCGAAAGCTTCACGATGCTCTTCACCTGCAGCAAGGCGGGGGGCAGTGAAGGAGGCGATCGCCTCTCCGACTCTCAGGTCAATGCGGGTCGTACCAAACGCACGATTAGTGGGGTTAATGACGGTGACCTCTCCAAGGGCGTGTTCTCCTGCAACGACGCGTTGCCGTTCCAGGGAGACCTCGACTTGTTGACCTCCGCGACCAACGGAAGAAAGGACGCCCAAGAGGAAGATCATGAGGGAGAGGACACCCGTGGCGATGGCCTCGGTCCACGACAGGTACAGTCCGATACTGAGGCTCAAAAGCGCGGACCACCAGACTGCCCATCCCAGACGTGTAATCGCCACACCAATGGGTCGCAGTCGGCCAACGACAGGGATGCGTTCGAAAGACTGCCCTGCGGCAGACCATGCGCGCGCCAGTCTATCCTTCTGTGCCTGCGCCTTCAGGCGCATGCGAGCACGGAAGGAGAGATCATCACGACGATGGCGAGCAAGACTCGAACGCGTCACTATTAGCCCCTTGCAGTGGGTGCGTCGACGGCCTTCAAGGCCGCCGCAATCACAGCTTCACGAGTGGCACCGCCAAATTCGGCGTCGGGATCAAGGACCAGACGGTGTGCCCATACTCGTTGGGCGAGGCTTTGAACATCGTCGGGAGTAACGTAGTTGCGCCCCTGGGCCATTGCCCACACGCGAGCCGCACGCATCATGCCAATCGCACCACGAGTGGACACACCAATACGGACTGTGGGATCCATGCGGGTTACTTCGCACAGGCTTTGCACATAGCTGGCAATAGCGGGGTCGACATGGTTTCCGGCGGCCAAATCAGCCATTTCTGAAACGGCTTGCGTTGAGACGACTGGCTTCAAGCGGGTAGATCGATCGGGTGCAGCAGAGCCGAGAATGATGGATACGCCTGCATCGTGATCGGGGTATCCCAGTTCGGTTTTCATGAGGAAACGGTCAAGCTGAGCTTCAGGCAACTTATAGGTACCCGCCTGCTCCACCGGGTTCTGGGTAGCGATCACCATGAAGGGCCGACCCGTCTCATGACGCACACCATCAACAGTCACCCGGGACTCTTCCATCACCTCCAGCAAAGCCGACTGGGTCTTCGGCGAGGCACGGTTAATCTCATCGGCCAGCACGATCGACGCAAAGATCGGGCCCTTATGGAAATTCCAAGCCCCGCTTCTTTGGTCGTAGATGGTCACGCCCGTAATGTCTGAGGGCAACAGGTCAGGGGTGAACTGGATACGAGCATGCGTGCCTTGAACGGTGGCAGCAATGGCCCGCGCAAGAGCAGTCTTACCCGTGCCAGGGGCATCTTCAAGCAGCAGGTGCCCCTCTGCGAACATACAGGTCAAGGCCAGCCGAATAACTTCTTCCTTACCCAGAACCGCCTGGGAGACGTTCTTGGTGATACGGGTGAAGGAGTCAGCAAACCACTGTGCTTTTTCCACTGTTGTTGTCATGGACCTTACTTTCTCTCTATCTGGGAAGACCACTGCACGTTAGTGGACCCAGATATGCGGTTGGCCGTCGATGGAGTAGAGCTGGACGGAGAAATTCTCGTTGGGCGCCTGGTATTGATACGGGTTACCTGGGCAGTAGAAGTTGAAGCCTCCTAATCCGGAAAATTGAACCAGTAGCGGATGGCTGGGGAATCGCGGATGGGGAGCCATCCCAAGGAAGTTACCAGGATTGTGGAACGATTCACCCCAGTTGGCCTGGTCCTCGGATGCGGCATTCCAGCAGTAAATCTTGTACTGACCTGACGGAAGGTTATCTCCGCTGTAGGTAAGCCTTGCGTAGGGCCAGCGCACGCTGAGGTTGAAGGCCAAATTCCCGTCACCAGGCGGATTAGCCCCACCCGGGGGATTTTCACCGCCGGGAGGATTGCCACCACCCGGGGGATCCGGTGTCGGACCAGGCGGTTCAGGCTCAGGCTCTGGTTCTGGCGGCGGAGGCGGTGGCGGAGCATCCGAGGTTGCCGATGCACAGTTGTGTACAGCTTGGTTCACCGAGTCTCTCTGCGTGAACTCAATGCACAGGCGCACAGGAGTTGAGGGTTCAACTGGGAAGTTCTGCTCGCCTTGTGCGGCTACTTCTCGCGTGGCATGACCGAGCAAACGGTAGGTTCCTGAGCGTCCGTTCTCGTTTCCGCCCTGCCACTTACAGTAGACATGCTTGTCGCCACCCCTACAGCTGATGTTAGGAGCTTGAGGAGGGCCGTAGGGTGTCGCTGAATTGGACGTTACGGTTTCCGAAGCTACCGCTTGCCCATTTCTCGTGCCGACAGCTCGCAGGGAGACCGTCTGAGCTGTTCCGTTTGTCCACGAATGGCTTTTAAGAACATCCTCCGTGTAGGGGAGCCAGTTTTGCCCGTTATTCCATTCATAGTTCAACTCATCCGGTTTCCAGCCGGCACCGCCGGGGCTTCTCTCCCAGCTCAGTCGTAGCTCATTGTCTCTTCCCGTTGGAGCAAGGGACAAAATCTTGGGCGGAGCAGGGCGACCGTACACCCAGATCGATACCGATGCGGCTGTTGACGTCGATTCGTCGGGTTTTGATCGGTTATTCGTCGCCGTGACTGTGAAGGAGACTTGCTGTGTTGGGAAGCCCGGCAATTCGATTGTGGTCGACACTGCCGGGGCGTCGACGGTCTTGACGATATCGCCAGAACGGACAGTGTAGTACTCAACGGCGCGACCGTTGTTAGACGAGGGACGCCAGCTCACAGAGATTACCGGCTTATCACTTGGCGCCGCTGCGCCAAGATTGGCATAGGTCGCTTCCAATCCCTCAACCGGACTCGGACGCCCGTAGGGAGTTGCCTTCACGCTGGCAGGCGAAGCAACGGATGTGCCCTGCGCGTTGGTGGCTGTGACTGTGGCAACGTACTCAATGCCATTCGTCAATCCGCTGAACACCGCTGTTTGAGGGCCGTGTCCGGGGCTAACTTGAATAGTCTGGCTACCGTGCGGCGAAAGCGTCACCTCGTAGGACTGGATGGCAGATCCTTCGTTGCGTGGCGGCGACCACGTCACCGTTACTTCGCGATCTCCTGCTTTCACAGACGGCTGAGCGGGAGCTTCTGGCACGACATCAAGTTTGATGCTGACCTGCGCAGACGGATCGGAAGGACCGACCTTATTGTGTGCAACGACCGAGAAAACGTGTTCTTGACCTGGGCGTCGATTCTGAAGGACGCAGGTAGTGACGACTCCACAGTCGATGGTGTCACCCTGGGTGTGGTCGGTGACGACGAAGTGAGTGATCGGCAAGCCTCGTGTGTCTCCTGTCTCCCAGGTGAGACGCACGGCATTTGATGCGGCTGCTTCGGCACGCAGGTTCCTTGGTGCTTCAGGAACGCTTTGAACTGAAACAGAGATCGTGCCCGTAGCCTCGCGAGAGGGATCCTTGGTGGCGTCTCCAACGCGGTAGGTGACAACAAACTTTCCAAAGTAATTGGGAGCAGCTTTAACAGTAATGCGCGTCCCGCTCGCCGTGGCTACGCCACCTTCGCTTGCCTGCGGCTGTCCGATGAGGCTAAGGGGGCCCTTTTCTGGCATTGGATTAACGGCATATTCGGCAATGTCGATCTGCTCGCTTGCATCGCCTTCAAGGACAATCTGTGCAGGTGAGATTTGAATCGGGGGCAAGCTTGTTGCCAGAACCGTAATGGGGAACTGGCCACTTGCCGATGCTCCTTGTCCGTCGGTGACAGTGACGGTAAGGGTTCCGATAGGACCTTTTCGCTGTTCGATACCGGTGCTCAGGGTCAGGGTACTACCTGAAAGCTGAGCATTGATTCCGGTCGGAATGTCTGCCAGGTTGTAGGTGAAGGTAGTGGGGCTCTCGCCATCGGGGTCAGAAACCGTTGGCGCGAGATCAACTGTTATGGGGTCTTCACCTGCGCCAACACGCAGGGGCACAGGGCGAATTGTCGGTGGACGGTTCTGTTTTCCAATGACGCGGATTGGCAGGGTGATGAATGCTGTTGCACCCTCGGAGTCATTGATATCAATGCCATCAGTGACTTCAAACGAGATGGAGGTCATTCCAGCGAAGTCAGGTAGAGAGGTGAATGTCAGCGTAGTGGGCGACTTCACGAGGCGCTCACCATTGGCACCGATACCTGCACGAACCTTGTCTTCAGAGGTCAGACGTACACTTCGCCCTTCTCGGGTCACCACGTAGTCATTGATGGAGATGTCAATAGTCTCTCCAGCCTTGACTTCCAGGGTTCGGGGGCGAGTGTCAAGGGTAGGACGTTCATAGGTGAGTCCAGGTACACGGACTACGGCAGAGGCAGTCAGCTTGTCAGCGTCGGTGATGCTGTAGATGAGGAGCTGTTCCTTATCGGTCACCGTCACAGTCACAGTCCGGTCAGAGTTGACTCTGAGATTCCTGTCATTGCTGGCCAGTTCAACGTCGTCAATGAGCCCATCGGGATCCTCATCGTTCAAGAGGACTGGAATGGTGACGGTGCTACCTTCGGCTGCCTGCACCTGCTCAATGGTGACAGTATCGTCTCGCGCGATGGGCACGAGTAGAGGCGCGTCGGGCGTGACTAGGAGAGTCAGTACTCCCTCTGCCTTGCCCCCCACTCCATCAGCGATGCCATAGAGCACGGTATGTCGGGATTCTTGCTGCGGGGCTTTAAGGACAATCCTGCCCGAATGGATCTTCGGGTTGATGAGGTCTGCTGTTGGACTACTCACCGAACCATCAACGAGACGGACGGTGTCTCCGTCAGGATCTGTGTCATTTCCTAAAACATCGACCGCGACCTTCGCTCCCGGCCGGACTCGTACAAGATCTGGCAGAGCAACAGGGTTCTGGTTCAGGGGGGAGCGCTGGACGATACCCACGCGGATGCGCCCAACTGCCGCTAAACCAAGTCGGTCACGCACGCTGTAACTGAAGGTGTCGGTTCCAATAGCATCGGGGCTGGCCTCGTAGTGAATGGTCGTACCTTCAAGGCGTGCTGTCCCTAAGCGTGGTGAACTTGCGAGGCCTTCGATGGTAACGGAATCGCCTTCGGGGTCGATACCATCAAGAGGAATCTTGATGCTTGTCGTTGATCCGGCAAGCGCACGCACGATGATGTCCCGAGGCTTGGGTGCGGTGTTGTCGCCCTCGTCAGTGTCTCGGACGATAAGGTGAACAACCGAGGTGTGGAACTGACCGAAACTATCGACCACGGTGTAGTGGATATCTGCTGCACCAGGGGTGTTGCCACCACGCACTCGCACGACATTGTCAGAAAGGAAAACGGTGGCCATCTCGGGCGGCACATTGTGGTCGAGGACGGGCACAACGCTCAGTTTGAGTCCCGCAGGCGATCGATCATTATCCAGAACGGCAACGCTTCCAACGTCACCAACGCGGACGACGAGGTGGTCGGGTGCGGCCTGAGGTCCTTCGGGAGCTTCGTCTGCCGGGCGGGGGATGACAGTGACCGTTGCAACTGCAAAGGAAGTGCCATTGGATACCGTATAGTCAAAGGTCTGGGGGCCGTCAAGACTGTGCGGGGCTGAGATGCGCACAACGTGATGATTGAGTAGTGCAACTGACAGCGGCGATGTTGCTGGAAGATCGATTTTTTGGACTGCGAGGATACCGCCCGCAGGATCTGAGTCATTCGCAAGAAGATCAACGAGTACATAGCCGCCGGTGGGTAAGACACCGAAATCATCCTCAGCGGAGATACGCAGATCAGATGAGCCGTCAATAACATCAACACGTACGATTCCTGTTGCGGTTGAAGGCCCATCACTCACGATATAGGTGAGGTAGTACGTACCGAGGCGCTCTCCTCCGATGGTGAGAGTACCTTCGTTGCCATCCCAGTCGAGGCTAATGCCGAAGGGAGGTGACGAAACTTGAACAATACGTAGGGGGTCACCATTGGCGTCCGTGTCATTGTCGAGCACTCGGGCGATTGCCGTCTCTCCCTGGCGAACGACCAGATGGTCCACGTTTGCGACAGGGGGAACGTTGTTTTCGCCGCTGACATTCAGGGTAATTTCACCCTTACCAACGTCGCGTCCGTCAGAGACGGAAAGCTCGACGACGGCTTTACCGGGACCATGACCTGCTTCGGTCATATCGATAGTCCCGGTTTCGCGCTGTCGAACGCTAATTCCTTGAGGGGCTACCGCAGACTCAAGGTAGAAAGGGTCTCCGTCAGGGTCGTACCAATTCGCCAGCGCGTTGAAGGTAGCCGTACTCGCAGTGCCGAGGTCAACGGAGGGAACGACCATCTGGACTGGTGCGTGGTTCTCACTATTCTCACGAACGATGAGTTTGACGGTCGCGCGGGCAACTCCACCACGTCCATCATTAACTTCGTAGTCGAAGCTGAGGGTTCCGGTGACTCCGTCGTTAAGTTTGACTTGAAGCGCTGCACCGTATCGGGCGATAGAGACTTCTGCCCCTTCAGGCTGGGTGACCGGTGATGCGGTGAGGAAATCTCCATCCGGATCCGAGTCGTTAAGAATCACCGGCAAGATGTTGGTGCGACCCGGACGAACACCGAACTCATCATTCTCAGCGATGGGAACAGTGTTTTCCTCGGCACGTTCGGGAAGGATAGTCTCCTTCGTGGTATCAACAGAGTCTTCCTCGGACTCTTCTTCGTTCTCGACCTGGGAGTGCACCTGGTCCCAATCTTGAATGAGGATCATGTTGTGGTCAGGAAGCCACAGTGAACCGGACTTGATGTCATTGAGGACAATGACATCGCGGTTCGTGCGGAAGCGCGCTTCTTGGACGCCACTAAGGGAATCGACGAGACTGTGTGAGTCGGCTTCGTCTTTAAGACAGTCGCGGCTGAAGCTTCCAGCTCCTGTCCATGCACCGTAGGCGCAACCTTGGTGCACAACGGGCCTTACGGGGTTGCCGGGAGATTCGTGTTTGTGTGAGAAGGTGATCTCTCCGCCTGCAAGAGGGACGCTCAGGAGACGAGTCGTGTCAGCGAGGATCACGCTGTCAGATTCAGGGCCGGGTTCTTGCAGCGCATAGGTGGATGGCTCCAAAACGCGCTGCTCGCCGTTGGGGAGGTAAAGGGTCGAACGCGCGTGATCGAAAACAACCGGCGTGGAACCGACTGCGGTGAGCGCAAGGTTGGCTTTCTCTCCAAGCTGAGGAAGTTCTCGCACGATGGCGCTGCTTGAGTCACGCCCTGCTGGTACGGAGACGAGCTTCTTGGTCTGGGGAGAGACTGCGTGGACAGCACCGTCAGCGCCAACGAGGGTAACGGCGTTGGGAACGTTATCGATAACGGGAGTGACGTCATCGGGTGAAAACTCGGTAGCGGAAGTGAGCGATTGGGTCCACACCCGTCCAGTGCCTCTATCACTGAGAGCGACGGTACGGCCTCCAGCATTGACATTGAGGTCAGGGAAGGACACCGGGTGAACAATGGAAGAGGTGGCAACGTCAATGGGTGCGAAGGTGTCGTTTTCGGCATCGACAAGGTGAACGCTCTCGCCATTTTGGACGACGTCGAACTCGCTGCTGCTGGTGCGCATAGCGGAGTCAAGAGTGCGGGCGCGGTAGTTCAGGTGCCCGACGAGGTTGAGACTGCTGTTGGTCACCCACACGCCGCCATCGTGGAGGTTCACTTCGGCTGTGTACTGTCCGGGGTTAAGGAGGGCAGCAAAGACGACACTGGTGACACCGATCACGGTCGTCAAGCTCGTCATTTTCTGGATGAGGCGATTTTTCCTCATACCACCCGCCTCCTTCCTCGCACTTTGACAATCAACTCACTATCTCCAAGCACTTTTAATATATGCATACCCAGGAACTAGCCTAGGCGGTTTTAGCAGGCCATGAAAGACAAATGGCTCAGCAATTTCTCAGCTATTTATATACCCTCTTGGAAAGTAATGCATTGCTCCTTTGGTGGGGGCAGCGATCAAAATGGCGAGAATGTGCCGATGATGGCGGGTTCGAGAAGAGCCTCGAGAGAGTTGAGACAGAGTCCTACAAGCGATTACTAAGTATTTTAATTTGTCTGAATGGTTGCCGACTTCACAACAGCGAACGGCAGCCGGGAGCCCTCCACCCCCAGCTGCCGTTCATTCAGCCTTCGCTACTTTTCGAGGCTCCTTTCAGCGGCCTCAACGACGTTTGTCACGAGCAGCGCTCGCGTCATCGGCCCGACGCCACCAGGATTTGGCGACAGCCACGAGGCAACCTCGTCAACTCCATCAGCGACATCACCCTGCAGGCGCGCTTTGCCATCCTCTCCAAGGACTCGGCTAACACCCACATCACAAACAATGGCACCTGGGGCACACATCTGCGGGGTAATGAGGCCGGCGCTACCAGCGGCAGCAACGACAACATCGGCTTGTCGAACCTTTGCTGCCAGATCGCGCGTACCTGTATGGCATAGGGTGACAGTCGCATTGACGCCACGACGAGTCAGCAATAGACCAATCGAGCGCCCCACGGTGACCCCTCGACCAACCACACACACTTCCTTACCGTTGAGATCAATACCGTGGCGTTCCATGAGCTCAATGACTGCGCGGGGTGTGCACGGCAGCGGAGTGTCAATCGGTCCCGACCCACGCAGTACAAGGCGTCCCAGATTCATGGGATGGAGGCCATCAGCGTCCTTCGCCGGATCGATGCGTTCAAGGACAGCATTGGTGTCGATACCTTGAGGCAGGGGAAGCTGGACAATGTATCCGGTGCAGGCAGGGTCGGCGTTAAGTCGATCGATGGCTGCTTCAATGTCGGCTTGGGTTGCGTCGGCTGGTAGGTCGACGCGGATCGATTCAATTCCAACCTCGGCGCAGTCCCGGTGTTTACCGGCGACGTAAGCAATCGAGCCGGGATCTTCACCAACAAGCACTGTGCCCAGGCCAGGAATCACGCCTTGAGCCCGCAGAGCAGCAGTGCGCTCCCGCAGCTCGTTCTTAATGGTGGCAGCCGTCGCTGCGCCGTCAAGAACGCGGGCCGGTCCTTGCCAGGGGGCTTTCACTGGAGCCCCGCGTAGAGGGGGTGTGCGTCCGTGAGCGCCTTCACGCGCGCGCGCAGGCCATCAATGTCGACGTTATTACCTGATGCTCCCTGGACGAGTGCGGTGCCGATAATGTCAGCGACCTCCGCGAAATCAGCAGCGTCAAAGCCTCGCGAGGCGAGCGCGGGCGTTCCAATACGCAGGCCGGAAGTCACTGCCGGCGGACGCGGATCGAAGGGGACAGCGTTGCGGTTAACGGTGATCCCCACTTCATGGAGGAGGTCCTCGGCCTGTTGACCGTTGAGTTCAGAGTTCACCAGATCAACAAGGACAAGGTGAACGTCGGTCCCTCCGGTGACCAGAGTGATCCCGGCCTTCTTCGCATCGTCCGCTCCGAGACGTTCAGCGAGGAGTTGTGCGCCCTCAAGGGTACGACGCTGACGGTCCTTGAAGTCGTCGGTTTGGGCGACCTTCATTGCAATAGCCTTCGCCGCAATGGCGTGCATGAGAGGGCCACCTTGCTGGCCGGGGAAAACGGCCGAGTTCAGTTTCTTCCCCCATTGCTCACCGCGCGCTGACAGAATCATGCCCGAGCGCGGCCCACCTAAAGTCTTATGGACGGTGGTGGTGACAACGTCTGCGTGAGGCAGAGGGTTGGGGTGAAGACCGGCAGCTACCAGGCCAGCAAAGTGTGCCATGTCTACCCAAAGGGCTGCGCCTACTTCGTCGGCAATTTCTCGGAAGGCAGCGAAATCAAGGTGTCGGGGGTAGGCAGACCAGCCGGCAATGATGACCTTGGGGCGTTCGCGCAGGGCCGCTTCGCGTACTGCCTCGGGTTCGATACGCATGGTCTCGCGGTCAACTTCATAGGCCACGGCGTTGTAGTTTTTGCCGGAGAAGTTGATGCGCATACCGTGGGTGAGGTGGCCGCCGTGGGCAAGAGAGAGGCCCAAGATGGTGTCACCAATATTGGCCATTGCCATCAGGGCAGCGGCATTAGCTTGGGCTCCAGCATGGGGTTGGACGTTCACATAGTCGCCACCAAAAACCTGCTTCGCGCGCTCAATGGCGAGGTTTTCTGCTACATCGACATGCTCACAGCCACCGTAGTAGCGGCGGCCAGGGTAACCTTCGGCGTACTTGTTGGTCAGCACCGAACCTTGTGCTTCAAGGACAGCGCGCGGAACGAAGTTCTCCGAGGCAATCATCTCGAGGGTATCGCGCTGGCGACCAAGCTCAGCGTCGAGTACGGCTTGAATTTCTGGATCGAGTTCCGCGAGGGTCATGTCGTTAAGGGCATCGCTCATGTGTGGCTCCTGATGTCATTGTCTACCGGTTTCCCGGTCGAGTTCATGGCCCAGGCGGGCGGCCACAAACCCATTCCTTCGCTCCCCGGTGGTCCCCCACCTAAATCGCCAGTCACGACCTTCTTAGGGTAGCGCAATCTCAAGTCCTTCAGCATGAAAGTATTCACTTGTGAGATGATGTGTTTTTTATATATACGCAGGCGACACGGATTTTCTACCCCCTGGTTGATTTTCGAAGCGGCCCCGAATTTGAAATCGGATGACTAAACTGAACACTGACGAGATAATCATCCAATAAAATCGCATTAATCAGTTCTTTAAGGAGATCCGTGGCATTGAGTGACGCCCCCGTTGAGCGTTCTCCACAGGCTTTACGCATTGCGCGCCTGCTGAAGCGCCCGCGACTTCGTCGTACTCTGATTGTCGTCCTCGATACAATCACCATTGCCGTTTGCCTGGTCTACGCCACGCTTCCTACAGAACCCTCGTTCACACCGGTTGAGAACGGCAACGCCTTCTCCTACCCCTTCGAACTCCTCGCCCAAGCCCTCAGCTCCAATGCCTTCCTTACCGTTCTTCTTGGCACTGCGCTATGGCTAACGGCCTTGAGCCTTGGGGGAATGTACGCTCGCCCGCATCCCGTAGCGCTGTCAACCTCACCTGCGAAGGTCATCACCACCGGCATCACTGCAGTCGGCCTCTTCTGCCTTGCACATTGGCTCCTTCCTGATTTCATTCCCGTCTTTCCCCCCTTGGGAGCGAGTCTGATCATCCCGGCATTGCTCATTGAACGTGAGCTCTGGGCAGGAACCTTCCAGTATTCTCAGCGTTACTTCGAGCGGACCATGCTCCTTGCTCCTAAGTCAGAATCCGCTCCACTACGCCAGCACATTGCACGCTATTCTCATCACCTTGGACTTGACATCGTCGGCACGATGTCGTGGGATGACTGGCTTCCGCGCCCCCTCACTAATCTCACCGCAAGCTTTGATGAGATCACTCAGGCTATGGATGACTGCGCGGCTGATTCGCTGACAGTCTCATCAACCTCTTTGACTAATCTCACGGACCTTCAGAATCTGCGCTGGCTCCTTGAACAAACCGGCCGCCATCTCAATTTCCTCGCCGAGCCGTCCTCACTGTCAGCCCAGACGATGATCACACGCTCTGCGCCCGGCCTTGTGCTTCTAGAAACCAATGCCAATACTGACTCACCCCTAGAGTCGGTTTTACGTCGCAGCTTCGACATCCTCGCTTCTTCATTGCTGATTGCGCTGCTGCTACCTCTATGGATCGTCCTGATTATCTGGATTCGCGTCTCTGACCGTGGCCCTGCGTTCTTCTTGCAGACCCGCGTCGGGAAGTATGGGCGCCCCTTTAAGATGATCAAATTCCGCACGATGGTAACAAACGCTGAAGCCCTCCTCCCACAGCTACAAAAACAGGTCTCAATCCCTGAGGGAGCCGTAACTGGCGCAGACAGCGACGATCCCGACACCGGCGTCCTTTTCAAGCTCGAAGAGGATCCACGCATCACCCGCATTGGTCGTTTCCTACGCCGTACCAGCATGGACGAGTTACCGCAGCTCTTCAACGTCTGGCTCGGACACATGAGCCTGGTCGGCCCTCGCCCTCCGCTCTACAGCGAAGTCGAACGCTACTCTCCCAGGGTGATGCGTAAGTTTACTGTGCGCCCTGGCATAACGGGCCTTTGGCAGGTTTCAGGACGCTCGGATCTATCGTGGAGAGAATCAGTGCGACTGGACCTGCACTACATTGAGCATCGCTCACTCCGCATGGATCTATGGATCCTCATGCGAACTGTGAAGGTTGTGCTCGGCAGAGACGGCGCTTACTAGAAACTCTCCCTCGCAGGCTTGTCAGGGCGGATAGCGTAGTCATCCCACACGCCTAGAGACTCAACCTTGGCAATGAGAGAGCGCGACTTACGCGTGAATGTGAGTGCGTCAAAGGTGTAACGGCGTAGAACGCGTCGTGGTTCGTGAAGTATTCTCCAAGCCCAGCCAAGGCGGAGTTTATGCACCCAGCGCGGGAAATAATGCTCAGAGCGCGCAAGCTGGTCGAGCCACCCGCCCGTGGTGCAGACAATGGCATCAGGACATGCTGCGTGAAGCTCTACGGCAACCTCTTCCTGTAGCCCTGCCCCTAATCCAACGAGGATGAGGTGCGGTTGGAAGTCAACGACAACGCTGGGGTTATTGCGAACCTGACGTAGCTCTTTGTAGCCGTCAAAGGAGCGAATATCGTGAGGCCCCATGCGCAGACTGGCCTGCTGAGCAACTCCCGGAGCTGCACCTATAGCAACGATTCGAGAACCTTCAGGCAAAAGGTGATGCAGAACGTGCGGAAGTACAAGGTCAGCGGAGGTGCGATGCACATGATGGCCCGCGCGGTACAACGCAAGCTGAAGGAAGGTCCCGTCAAAACCTATCCGATCCATTGCGCGTAGCGCTGGCCAGTTGGCATGCATGAGAGACCAATGATTCAGCCACGTTGTGATCCCGCCACCTGCGTTGACGATTTCCTGAGCGAAATGCCGATGCATTTGCTCATCTTCAGCTAGGCGCTCCGGATCTACTCCCCCGTTCGGAGGAAGAGAGGTCATTGGCGAACCTCGACGACAGTTTCAAATAACATGTCTCCATCATCGGGGATTGCGCGGTGAATCTCAAGCGTTACACGGTTCATTCCCTGCCGAAGCACAGGGTTTTCCTCACCTGGAAGGTAGACAGGAACTTCCACGACGAGGGGCTTCCCTTGAGCGTCGGCTGAGGATTTACCTGTGATGGCCGGGGTCATCACGGTAATGTCACCCTCAGGCAGACCGTGGCGTGCTACCTCAATACCATTGACACGGACAACAACCGCATCGTCAGCCTGAATATTCATGACCAGGCGAGTGTTCTCAGTCAATTCACCCAGGGTAATATCCCGAGCGGCAAGGAGGTGCACAGGCACAGCATGAGCGGCTGGATTAAGCTGCGTAGCGATTGCCTGTGATCCCCAACCAATTGGCGTCTTAGCAGTCTGCCATTGCGACAGGTCTGCATCAGTCTCCCAGTTGTCGACAGGAGCGGCAGGAGAGAAAAGGTAGCGCCAGGTTGAGCCGGGTTCAATCAGCTTAACGGGTGATGCCTCGTGATCTACTGCGGCCTCTTGATCCTGTTCCGCATCAAGAGCCTCCTCATCACCGGCAGGCTCCAAGATAGCGGGGCGCGCTGCCAGAGGTTCACTCATGAGGCGCGCTTGGAAGGTAAGAGTGCGGCTTGAGCGGTAGTTCAGGTGAGTTTCAACCGAAACAACATTCTTTCCTTCCTGGAGAAGTTCAGGTGTCAGTCGAACTTCCTTAGGATCATTGAGCGCTGCGGTTGCTCCAATGGATCGATTTGCGCGGGTGTTGTGGTCAACACGCCCCTCAGAAAGCCGCTCACGCGAAACTTCTTGACCGTTGAGGTAGACCACTGCACCGTCATCTGCAACGTAGGTCAAAACCAGTGCTGCAATGGTCGTGGGGTCTTCCACTGTGAACTCACGGCGGAAGTAGGTTGTGATGGGGCGTTGCGCGCCCTGACCGGAGTTGAGGGTGGTTCCCAGGCCAGGTGAGCCGTAACCCAGAGGAGCTTTGCCTTGAACCCAGGTGGAGTCATCGAAGTCGGTGTCACGCCACTTCGCATCGGGAGCCTGGGGAAGGTTGTAGTACTTCCACTCTGCCGCTTCTTCGATGAGGACTTCCGGCTTGGGCAACTCTGGTGATTCTTCATTCACCTGAGGTGCGGCATAGACCGCGCTGGAGGCACTGATATTACCGACCTCGTCAATGGCGCGAACGAAGTAGCGGTCATCTCCGGCACGTGGCACGACCACGGTGGTGTCTGTGGTGGACGCAATCGGACGGTCATCACGCAGGATCTGATAGCGCGCTGCGCCTTGCGAGCGTCCCCATTGAAGAGTGACAGTGTCCTTGTCGTAGCTGCTTGCCCGCAACGATTGCGGAGTGCTCGGAGGAGTGGTGTCTCCTGCTGGGTAACGCACGAAACCACCGTTCCATTGGTGACGATCCATGGAGGTATGGGAACCGGTGAAGTCGCCGCCAACCCACAGTGCACCGTCATCAGCCACGTAGAGGCTCCACGCGCCAGCATTCTTGCTAGACAGGCGGAAGGGAACCCATGGAATCTGGGAGCCATCCGTTGCACTCCATGCGCCGACACCCTGAACCTTGTGGGCCTGCGTCCACGAGGGGCCCAAGCCCGGCCATTCGATGGCGTCCTCGTAGGACCAACCAAAGCAGTGGCATCCGCCGTAGATCACCTGTCCGTCCGTGGCGAAGGCCTGGAAGTCACCGCCAGAGTGGTGGGTAATCGAGGAAGAGACACGCTGCATTGTCTCGGGTACGTAGCCGTAGATGCTGTGCTGGGAACCTCCGAAGAAGACCAGTGTGCCTGTATGAGCGACCGCTTGCTGGAAGTCGTTACGCCCGTAGCTTCCTCGGAAAGCGAAGGGGATGATCTCTGCCCCTGCTTTATCTGAGATTACAGCGGCTTTGTTGACATCGTATCGGTTTGCGGAGCGGGAGAAGAAGCCCGCTGCGTAAACTCGGCCTTCGCTGCTGGAAGCGTCAAGATCCATGACGCCGCCGTTGAACTCGGGGTTCCACGAGCGGTCAGGACGGCCGGTAAGGTCTGCTCGACCGGCTGCTCGCGCGTACACGTTCTTCACTCCCCTGCCATTGAGGTGGGTGAAGGTACCGCCGAAGTAAATGTGGTCTCCTGAACGAACGATGGAGCGAACGCTCACGACACCTCGACGCAGTCGGTTATCAATCTGCAGGTCCCAGGTGGAGATCGGGTTACCGGTGCGGCTGTCAAGAAGAACAGTGCCAGAGTGGCGTTGTCCATTAACGGTGGTGAAATCTCCACCAACAAGGAGATTGCCGTCAGGCATGGCCACAAGGGCCTTCACCTGATCATTGAAGGTGGCACCGAAATCAGAGATCCACTCCCCTGTGGTGGCGTTAAAGGCAGCGAGTGCGGTACGCGACTGGAATGCGCCGTTACGGCCGGCCTGAACGCCAGTGAAGTTACCACCCACGTACATGGTATTGCCGATTTTCACGAAGGCCTGAACGGGGGAGTTTCCTTCGCGGGTTTTTCCATTGAGGTTGCCGACCACGCCCCAGCGAGTGGGGGTTGCCATGTCAGAGGCAACGAAGGGACGGACTACAGCAGGGGTGCCCTCGTCAGGAATACGAGTGAATCCTGAGTCAGTGGAGATAATACGAGGACGAATATAAACCTCAGAGTAAGGCAGAACGCGAGAGTTATTGGCCCACCAGTAGTTCGACGGTGATGTTGATCCACCGCGCACATGAGGGCCGTAGGCGTAGCCGACCAGGTATGAGCTATTTGATCCCTGGCTCATATCGAGGCTTCGGTAGGCCGAATCCATACCGAAGCGCTGGACGAAGGTACCCCCGAAATACCACTGTCCACCGTCGAAACGATAGGAGAGATTATCCGCTGAACCGAATGCCCAACGCCAACCAAGCATGTGACCGGGGCGAATATCGACTGAGCGGAAACCGCGGCCAGACGGGTCCGAGGCGCGTAGAACGCGGAAACCTTCGTTCAGGGAGTTCACCGGCGCCCGGTTAAGCAAACCGTCGATCTTCTCGCCTGGCATCTGGACCGTGTCGAAAGCTCTGGGGCTGCGATCACGGTTGGTGAGTGCCGATTGGTCGCCCTTGCCCTGAGGATACAGATCCCATCCTTCACGACCGCGCCCAACGAGGGCCCAACCGCCGCCGTCCATTTGTTGGTCACAAAAGACCTGCATGGGTTCAGGCATTGAGGGGGTCACGATCCAGTAGGTACCACTGTCGGCGGCCGGGTTCTGTTGCTTAATCTCCCAACAAGAGGCAGCTGCGGTATCAGCAGTTTTTCCGTCGCGGGTGCCAATAGCTGTGCCAGCAGGGCTCAACGCTACCAGCCCTGAAAAGGCAAGCGTCACTACCGCTGCAACCCCTGCAAATGATCGGAGTTTCACCGACGATCCCCCCTTGTTCAATGTATCTCTCAGTGGACGACTCTGTTTTTTATTGTCGCACTTTCGTCATGAATATTCTTCAGTTCGGAGGATTCTTCAACAGAATGAGACCTGATAGACGTAAACGTTCTCTGAACATGACGCAGGCAACGAAAAAGCCGATTATTGAGACGCATATCGCAACGAAAAACGCCCCCACCGTGGGCCCATTGATGCTTGCAATAAGGGCCGAGGGAAGACCGACGACGCAGAGATTAAGAAGGAGAGGCCCCAGGGCTGCGGTCAAGGGAACTGGAACACCCAGAAAGAGGGAGACTTCAATAGCTGCCATCAGAGCATCAAGGACCATGCATGCCGCCCATATGCAGGCAGCAGCCACAATCCCATACACAGGAACCAATAAGATATTTCCCAGGATATTAACAAAAACGACGACGGCTTTATTCGCTGCAGCCCACCCGCTGCGCCCACTCATGATGAGGAGCGAGTGAATGTTCCCCGCGAGAAAAGCCGTAATGGCTCCAACACTCAAAAGAACAAGCACAATCGAGCCGTCAACAAAATCAGGCCCTAAAACCCCCATAAAAACGGGCGCAAAAAGTGCCATGAGCAGGTATATCGGTGTTGCGAAGAGGACCAACCACATCGTTGCCGTCGTATAGGTGTCAATGAGCTCCTCCCGCTTACCCGTATGAAGGAGGGCAGAAAAACGCGGTGCCACAACAAGCCGCAATGCCGAGTCCACAATCATGCCGGCTTGGATGAAGCGGCTCGCTCCACCGTAGACGCCGGCCGCTCCCGACCCTACAAGCGCACCAATAATGACGATATCTACCGATACCAAGGTCTGTTCCAAAGCTGCAGACAGTGTGCGCGGGACAGCGAAGCCCACAAGAAAACGGCGCTGTTCGCCTACAGGGAAGAAGCCGTAATCCTCACCTGGTAAGGGCTGGCTTTGGCCTTCAATACGTCGAAGTACTGTGTGGAGAACAAAGAGCGAGAGCGCCACCGTCACTATCAGAGGCAGCGCCCAAGCAGCTGTGACCACCGCCCACGAGGCTCCCGCTAGTGCTGCCAGAGCAACAGCCGGAGGGCGCAAAGCCGGCAAAGTGATGTTGTGGATGAGGACGTAGGCTTTCATCCCCCCCAGGGCGCGCATCATTGCCGCTGCAACAAGTGCACCCGATCCGAGCGGGATGAAAGCTGCGACGGCTTGAATGCTGCGCTGCAATTCCAGATCGCTCCCCTGCCAGATAAGCGGCACAAGGAAATATAACAGTGCGGCTGCCACGCAGCCGATCGTGACGACCAGTGCTCCCATGAAATGCAGCATCGGACGGATGCGCAAAGGATCATCTGACTTTATTCGTGGTAAGAGATACAGCGCCGTTGAGTCGAGGCCAAATTTGGCCAGTGCCAGGACGATCCCAAAGACGCCTGTTGCCTGCATGACGACGCCAGCGCCTTCACGGCCCAGCATGCGCGTCAGCACGATGGTGAGGACAAAACCTAAGATCGCGCTGAGGGCGGCACCTATAAAGCCAAGCGCACCTCCTCGGGCAAGGCCTCGCCTCGCCTGTGTCGGAGCGGAGGGCCGCCCGTTTTCTCGAACTCTTCCCGTCGCGGGAGTCGTATTGACGTGTGGTGAATCAGGTTGTTGCATTACCGTACTATTCCCTCCCCTGCTCTGTGCGGGAGGGTTACTCCTGCAATATGTCCCTCAACCTGCGATGCGTCGGCAATGTGACGCGTACCGTGTTGTTCTTTGTTGATGTTTTGCTGTGGAGCGGAGGGTGAGCAAGATATGCTCGACAGTAGAGAACAGGCGATCCCAAAGGTAGAAGAGAGGCCCGCAATGAAGAAGACCCTGACATCACTGAGTAAAGCTGTAATCTTCATTGCTCTGTGCGCAACTCTGGCTTTCCTTCTGGCCGCTGGCATGGTCCTCTTCCGTTCAGGCGAAAGCACCCAGGCTGAATCCGCTCCCTCGGGTGCTGATCGCCCAGAATCTGCCGATTCTGCCCAGTCGGCACAATCGGCGGATGGGGCTCCCTTGGCACATGCACAAAAGAACACCGCTTCCATTGATGTCACTATTCCAACGGATGCCATTGACCATGCGTTCTCTCGCACTGCAGAGGTCCTTGCTGCGCCCGCCGACACCTTTGATCCAGGTGATTCCCTGGCTAATACAGCCCTTGAGGATCTGCAAGCAACAGCGGAGGAATGGAATCTCTTGGGATACACCCAGGAGGGCAAGCCCGAGGTCTCTGACGTGCAAGTTCTTAAGGTGGGAGACACCGGAACCACTATGCAGGTCCTCGCATGTGTTGACTCCAGTAATGTCCGCGTTCTTGACGAGAACGGGAGTGAGGTCTCTGATGAGCAGGCCCCGACTCGTTCACGTTTCCTCTTTGATTTGGAGTTCATTGACGGAAAGTGGAAGGTCACACACCAGTCCTTCCCCGAGAACCCCGAATGCTGACCACAGGATCAGGTAAAGCATCACCGCGAGTAAGAACCGCAATTGCGACCATTGTGACAATCAAGCCGGTTGTCATGCCGTAGTACATGGTCTCAACAATCGTTGCCAAAACGACTCCGGCATACACCGAGCCTGCTAGATCGGTCCGATTGAGAGCAATAACAAAACTAACAACCAAGAAGCCCATAAACAGGACTGCTCCGACGTAGCCATGAGAGAACAGGACGGTCCAGAACTGTCCCTGAGTGCCCAAAGACGGTAACCACGGGAAGGGTGAAGGGCGGGGGGCACCAAAACCAAGTAAGGGCGACTCTGTCAGCTCAGCGAGCGTCATGTAGTACAGGGAAAAACGGTCAACCGTTGATTTTGTCGTCTCAAGACGCTCAAAGAAAGCTGTTCCTGCCGGAGAAACCACCCACATTGCGCTGGCAACCACGATAAGTCCAGCACCAATGACAACACCTTTCCATCGACCTTCACGCAGGGACTGGAAAGCAACCCACAGCGCAACCACCCCCAGTCCCACAAACATGCCTCGGTTCAGGGTGTATACAGCAGGGATGGTCGAGAGGACACACAAAAGCGTGACCGGCCACCGCCACATTGAGCGCCGATCCCATTCCATCCGCGCATGCAGAAGAGACATAGGCAGCAGGAGGGAAAAAATATTTCCCCAGGTGTTGGCATAAAGAAAAGGTGCTGACGGGCGAGGCTCACCTTGCACCAGCAGCGTCGGGTCCCACTGTGTTGTGTGGCGAATTGCCATGTCACGAACAAGTTCATTGTTCAGCAGTGAGGAGGGGACAATGTAGGCCATAGGCGTGTGGATCACCAGATCCGGTTGGGCCATCGCCAGGAAACCCCCTGCAGTGACCGCCAGAAGGAATAGCGTCATTGCTGCGCTGATTGCCCGTAATGACAGTGAGCGGCGCGCGTTGTAGACGTGAAGTCCAATGACAGTGGCGGCTATCAGAAGTAACAGTCGATAAAGGGCACCCACCATACGTCCGGTGGAGTCAATCATGCTCAATGAGACAACGACCCACACAAGAAACAGCGCCCACAGTAAAGCACCCTGGGGGAAAGTAAAACCGCGAGCGCCCACCCAGTACATTGCCATAATGAGGGCTGCAACAAGCCACACCATGTCCCCTGGCCCCAGCAGCCACCACATGAAGTATCCGGCAAAAGCAACATGGAAAGGCCATGCGGCCATCAACGTCGCGCGATGTCCGCGTCCGTTGTCATAGGGACCGCCATGGTCGCGGCCTTCTTGTAAAGCGCTCAGGCGCTCCTCACGGGCACGTAGAACTCCCCCCGCCTGCTGCGTCATGCTCGCTCCTGACGTGATGATGCCGCCTGATAGCGTCGACGCTGCTGGCGTTCCATCCGAGATGCTCGTGTACGAGAACGCGCGTACAGCAGGGGGCCTTCAAGGAACCCGCGGATTTCTTCATGCGTGAGCGAAGCGGGCACATCAGGATCGGTGCCTGTCACACGTTCGGAGCCGGGGGCGACGCGTCGGGCAACCTTCAAGGCACGCGAGGCGAGCAATACCAGGGATGAGGGACGTTCCCACACGGACTTTGTCAGAAGCGCTGCCATGCCCGAACCGTTCCCTCGGATTTGGCGTTCAAGCCCTTCAAAATCTGTGCGGTGGACGTGGTGGACGACTGCATCAGGGGTGTGGATGATTGCGTAGTTCGCGCGCAAGACGCGGGCAAACATGTCGAGGTCTTCCCCGCCGCGGGTGAGGGTTCCTGCCCCCAGTGAGGGATCAAAAGGTCCGACCTCGCGCAGGACATCAGCGCGGAAAGCCATACAGACGCCAGCCCCCACGCGGGCGGTGGTTACCGGGTAGAGCGGGCCACCCTCACCAGCCTCTCCAAAAGTGGCGAGGGTCGGTTCTTCGCGTAAAGACCACACCCGTGGCGTCAGATCCTTAGGAAAACCACCGCGGGCTTCAAACCAGCGTTGTGTGCGGTGGGTGAGCTCGGCCGGGAGCACAATGCCTGTGGTGGCACCGATGCGCCGATTCGGGTCGGAGGCGAAGGGATCGCACAGGGCGCGTAACCACTGGGGGTCAACGAAAGCATCATCGTCGGTGAAGGCGATAATCTCACCGCGTGCAGCGAGCACCCCCCGATTGCGTGCTCGTGATAGGCCGGGGCGCGGTGCGGAAATGATGCTCAGGCGGGGGTCGGTAATGTCTGCTAGGGCAGCGTGCGTTGCCCCTGACGCTGGGTCGTTATCGACCACGCAGACGTCGAAGTCATTGTGTTCTTGGGCGAGGACGGCTGTGACGGCTCGACGCAGATAGGGGGATGTGCCCATGGTACACATGACCACTGTTGCGCTCAGCGTGGCGCCAGCGCCTTCCCTCCAGGCCCGAGGTTTGACCATCACCGGCGGAAGCTCTCGCAAGATCCTTGACAAAGATGCCGCTGGGGCGCAGTCAATAATGCGGGCGCTGCGGCCCTCACTACGCACGAGGACGAGGGCGCGCGGGTCGGCCTCGCTGCCGACAAGGACGTGGAGATCGCGCTCGTCCTCGTAGTGGGCAATGAGAGCGCCTTCTGCAATGGCACCTTCTTCTTCCTCTACCTGCTTTTGACGGCCGCGGGCAGACCCGTAGGCGCGGAAAAGCTCACTGGTGCTGGGAAGTGAACGCGACGTATTCCTGCGAGGAAAGATCATTGCGCGATGCCTCCTTGGGAAAGAGTGGTGCCACCAAGAACGGCGAACCATCGACGGTAGCAAGGGGTGCCCTGCCACGGGGGATCGTGAGTTCTCGTCAGTGTCGTGTGTCCTAGTGGGCAGGCCCCTGTGAACGTGGTGCCCCCGAATCAGGAGTGTTCGTGCTTGAGTGAGGACCGGGAATGATCGCCACCGTCGGAGCGCGATCTTCACCGATAATCAGATCGGTTGGGGAAGGGCGCCTTTTCACAGGTGCCTCCACCGGATTCTCAACTGCTTCTGCTTCATGGGACGGCAACGCATCCGACATGTCCTCTTCAACGCCGTCTTCTCCCCCGCTGTCGGCCCGTTCAAAAACCAACTGCGGGTCAGGCAGTTGCGCATACTCTTCTGGGGTCAGACGAGGAGCGGAGCTGTCTGTGGGGACAACCAAGGTGTAGGTGCCTTCGCCTGCAGCGTGAGAGCCACCGCCTGACGTGGCCCCCTGCTCATCAGCGGTTGAGGCAACACCCACCATGTCTTTACCGTCGGCGTAATACTTGGGTGGCAAGATGAAAGCGCCAATAAGCTGGCAGCCGCTGGCATCAATCTGGTCAACCAACTGGCGCACCTCAGCCCTCGGCATTTGAATACCTGGGGCGATCGAGACATGTCCGGCATACGCCAAGGAACGCAAAACCTTCTCGCGAGGCGCGTGAAGATCAATCACCAGAAGGTCCTCCCCGTTGCCCTGGTCGGCGTTTGCGTCAGCGACAGCGCTAATCAGCAGTTCAGCTTCGGCCTCGGTGGAATCAATAATAAGCGCGGCTCGTCCGCGATCTTTACCCGCTAGGACGGCCATGCGGGCAGCACCATACCAGCGGACAGCACCCTCGCCTGTCAGGTCAGGGCCCCAAACGGGGGCGGCCACAATCTCGGCAAGCTGAGCCGCGTCACGGATACGCGGGTCGGTTTTCTCTCGCAAAAGAACCACTAAAAGGCCTAAGAAAATACCACTGAGCAGGGACGCGGCAATGATTTTGACGCGGGACGGGCCAATGACAAGCGGAACTGCTGTATCCGGGGTGATGATCTGACCGGCCGGAGCATTGTAGTTTTCTAAGGTTGCCCGGCGGGACACCAGCGTTGTAATCGCACTAAAGATCGCATCACGCTGCCCCTGGGCGCTTGGCGAGCTTTCCGTAATGTTTTTAAGTTCGTTCTGATGACTGTCGATCTGCGCATCAAGGGATTCACGCAGTGCCTGAGCGCGCAGGCGAGCCAACTCAGCGCGCACCTGCAGATAAGCCTTTGCCAGCGCGGCGGAGGCTGCACGCGCACGATCAGGATTGGGATCGGTCCACGAAATCGTCAGCACCGCGCCAAGCGGATCAGCGGAGACACTGACATTTTCCATGAGGTCTTCCAAATACCAACCCGAGCCGAGGTGCTCCAGGGCACTTGAGGCTGTCTTAGCTGAGCGCACAAGCTCAACCTCGGTGGTCATATCCACTGAACCTGAGCGGGAAGGAACAGGCGTTTCCACTCCCAAAGGCGTGATCTGCACGGTGTTTGACGCCGTGTATTGCCGGGGGATCACCGTAACCGCTGCGGCGCTGAGCAAAAGCACCACGAAGAAGGTGATGGTGAAGGCCCGCCAACGGGTGTGCAGCACTCTATTGACAACCCGTGGTCCGGCAGAGGGTGGCAAGGTCAAAAGGGTCATTGCGCACTACCTTCCTGTGTGGCGCGGGCGTCACTGTTAACACTACTTTCGGCGTCCCCTTCAGGGGAGGCGCCAATGTGAGGTCGAGGGGGAGCAGGTGGAACGCTCCCTTCATTCCTGGCCGCGCCCTGTGGTGTCTGTCCGCGGTCCTCCGCTGGAACGTAGGATCGCGCCCAGGCCAGACGCTCATTCAACTTACGGCGAAGAAGCCACGCGGCTACCCCATCGTGGCGGTCAATAGCGGGCACAAGTGCGCGGTGAAACTCAGCCAGAGCCGTGGCTTTTTGCACGGGCGGCATGGAGGCAATTCTCACGAGGCGTTCAAGGGGACGCCCGACGAGGCCCTCACTCAGCTGAGCAAATACGGCCGCCTGCTCCGGGCTCTCCCAGGAGTCGCGTCGCCACTGCGATGAGGCCGTGATCTGCGTGTCATGCATGCGGTAGAGAAGCCCCCACACTGGCAGGCGGCGTATTTTCGCCCCTGCGAGGGCGGCACGCATCCATAGGTCGTAATCTTCAGCGGGCACATGCCGATAGCCCCCCAGGGCGTTCAAAAGCTCCCTCTTGGCAAGCATGGTCGGGTGAGAGACAGGGTTGGTGAGTAGCAGGTGCAAACCAAAGACCTCCGGGGCAATGCCAAACGGAGGTTGGGGTGACAGGCGGCGGCCTCGTGTCTCGATGATCTGGGTAAAAACCATGTCGTCACCAGCGTGAAGGGCTGCTAAGGATCGCGTGAAACGCCAGGGCAGGCATTGATCATCGGCGTCCATGCGTGCCACAAGCGCTGAATCCGTGGCATCAAGAAGGAGATTAAGCGCCTGGGCGACGCCCCCGCTTCCCTCGTGGCGGATAATCCGCATCTTCCCTGCTTGACCAGCGCGCTCAGCCGCAGCGGTGGCCTCGTGAGCGGTAGCGTCCTGCGAGCCGTCATCCACAATGACGAGCTCAGCGTCACGGGGCATCGCGCGTAGGGTACTAGCTACGGCCTGAGCGATTGTGCTAGCCGCATTGCGGGCGGGAAGAAGAATGCTGAGTTCAGGCATTGCGATCAAGGGCGGTCAGGTCACGATAGCGACGACGCATGGACATCAACGCATGAGCCACAGCAATTACTGCCAATGCCGTATAGAGAACCGCAAAAGGCGTCACCGTGTGAGCCGCCCCTTCTGATGCGAGGCCCCACAGCAGGAAGGACCAGCACAACGTCCCAGGATCGGTGGGCAGGAGAATCCAGGAGCGGAGGTTGCCTCCGCGTGTTTGAGGCCGTCCCGCCGCGCGCACGAAAGCCTCGGCCAGGATCTGACTCAGGAACTGGGCAGAGGTGATCAACGCGTACACAAGAGCAACGAGGGCCAGCCACCACATGTGCGGCTGGTAAAGAGTAAGCGCAACCGCAACGCTGAGATGGATAGCGGGTGAGCGGACGGCATCGACGACGTGGTCAAGCCACTCCCCCGCCTTTGAGGATCGGCCGGTGAGGCGAGCAAGCTGCCCGTCGGCGGAATCAAAGATGTAGCCCAGGGCCAATAGGACTGCCACGCCCACGCCTTGAAGAGGGTGAGGGGGTTGACTGAGCATGAGGACCATCCCTCCTATAGAGAGGAGGAAAGAAATAGTCGTCACCATATTGGGCGTCATATGGCTGGCCGCACCAAAGGATGCAATCAGTCGCGCAGCGCGACGGTTCACCCAGCGGGTGTAGGCGGGCACACCATTGCCTGGTTTTTGTGCGGCGTCAAGGGTGGCGCGGGCCTGCTGGAAATGCTCGAACCACGAGGCACCCTCGGGAAGTTGAAGGGGGGCGCTCATTGTGCCACTCCAGTGGCAGCAACGGTTGCACCGGCTTGTGCTGCTTCAGTGGCTTCGTGGGCAGGGGGTGCCGATTGCATTTCCTCTTCCACTTCGGCGGCGGAGAGGAATCGACGCAGCATCGTTGACGAGGTTGACGGGGTGTACGGCAGGTAGACGACCGTCGCTCCAACCTCAGCTAGTTCAGCTTCGAGGCGAGCGCCTTTTTCAGTGCCTTCCCAGTCATCACCCTTGAAGAGGACATCGAAAGGTTGGAGGTTCCATGCCAGGCGCTTGTCCTGGTCAAGGTCAACAACGACAGCGTCAACGAAGCGGAGGGAAGCAATGAGTTCACAGCGTTCGCGCAGGGGAATAACGGGTGGTCGTCCCTTCATGCGTTCGAGGGATTCATCGGTGGCGACCCCAACAACGAGCCGATCGCAGCGTTCCCGTGCAGCACGCAAAATATTGAGATGCCCAACATGAAGCATGTCGAATCCACCGGGGACATAGCCGATTATCACGCCGTTTCCTTTGCTTAGACTGCTACTTCCCCCTTTTTCGTGAGTGTCGAGGGCGGAAGTAGCCTGACATAGTAATTCCAGCGTAAAACACTTCCGCGCCTCTCACCATCACTTTGGGCTAGCGAGAAAACACAACTGTTCGCGATCCGTCCATTAGAACGCGGTGCTCAGAGTGCCAGCGGACGGCCTGAGCAAGGACGCGTCTTTCCACGTCCTGGCCCAATGCGACCATGTCGGCGGTTGAGTCGGCGTGGGTAACGCGGGTGACGTCCTGTTCGATAATGGGGCCTTCGTCAAGGTCAGGAGTGACATAATGCGCAGTTGCGCCAATAAGTTTCACGCCTCTTTCGTGAGCCTGCGCATATGGGCGAGCTCCCTTAAAAGACGGAAGGAATGAGTGGTGAATATTAATGATTCGTCCCGCCATTTCTGCGCACACATTCTCTGAAAGAATCTGCATATAGCGAGCCAGAATCAATAGTTCAACATTTTCTGCACGCACGAGGGTCAACAGCTCTTCTTCCGCACGCTGTTTCGATTCCTTCGTCACAGGAACCAGAAGGAAAGGAATCCCGTAGAACTGGGCGACAGGGGCCAGATCAGGATGGTTGCCTACAACGGCAACAACCTCGATAGGAAGCCCCTGGGAGCGTTGACGATACAGCAGATCAGACAGGCAATGCCCCTCGCGTGAGACCATAATCACCGTGCGCAGCGGGCGGCCCAATTGGTCGACATTCCATGTGGCGCTAAAGCGCTGCTCAATTTCACGCATTCCTTCTTCAACCGGCTCACGGCCCACCGGCGAATCAACCTCAACGCGCATGAAGAACAGCCCCGAGTCGGGGTCTCCGAATTGCTGCGACTGAATGATGTTCCCGCCAATACGCGTAATGACGCCAGTCACCGCGTGCACGATACCGGGCTGGTCCGGGCATGAGAGGGTGAGAACAAGCTTTTCCGACGTCGCAGCCGCGAGGGTTGAAGAATGTGTCATGGCCCTAGGGTAGCCCGCCCCGCTCACTGTTTTCCACGAGTGGTCACATCCGACTGACCACTCGCATACCTTTACCCGTTGGCATCATGGGCATTGAACTGTTACCTTTATGAACTGTTGTGATAGGTAGGGCCGTTGACCACTATTAACGCCCACCTCACACACCGACTTTGACCACTCCTGAAGGGAACACTCTCATGCAGACCCGCATGCACTCCTGGACGCACTCACTGCGCCACATGTGCTGCTGCCTGTGTTCCTGTCAAAGCGGCTTCTGATCTTCACGCTCACCCTGAGCATCTCACTCACCGCCCGGCACCCGTCATGCCGACTATGCGGTGAACTTCCGGCCGGACATGCCAACGCATTTTTACCGGCTTTCCCGGACGCGGCACTGGCCTCGTCCATCAATTCACGATGACTGCCCAGCGGAATCGGACGTGGAACACACCCCTCCCCCTCTGCTCCCCACGGGCACTTATCCTCTGCGAAAAGCCTGACTTTCCCGGAAGATTACTGTCATCACCCTTAAACGAGAGAAACACTCATGTCTGCAACCTCTACCGCCCCAGCGGCCCCTGAAACCTCATCTCGTCCTCGCAAGAGACTGCCCCTTCCCTCCTTCACCGTCCAGATCTTCCTGGGCCTGGGTATCGGCATTGCACTCGGCTTGCTTGCCTCTTACCTTCAGTCCAACGAGGGCGGCGGCGCGTGGCTGATTGCCACCATGAACTGGATTGGCTCCAGCTTCGTTACGCTTCTGAAAACTCTTGTGCCGCCGCTGATCTTTGCCGCAATGGTGGTCTCTATCAATAACCTCAAGGGTGTGGCCAACGCTGCGAGCCTGGCGGTTAAGACCCTCATCTGGTTTGCTATCACGGCCCTGGCCTCGGTTATTACCGGCATTATCTTGGGCCTTGTGATTAATCCGGGTCTGCACACCTCCATCACGAAGGACGCGGCCAACATGCCCTCGCGCGTGGGCCACTGGTCGGACTTCCTGCAGGGACTTGTGCCGGGCAACTTCCTGGGCTTGGAAGTCCGAACCCGCGTGGTGGAAGACGTTGTCACCGCCTCGCCGTCCTTTAATGCCCTGCAGATTCTGGTCATTGGTATTGCCGTTGGTATTGCTGCACTCAAGGTTGGCGAGGCAGCCCAGCCTTTCATTGGTATCGTCGAATCCCTGTTAAAGGTGCTTCAGAAGGTCCTGTGGGGAGTTATTCGCTTGGCCCCCATTGGCACCGCCGGTCTGATTGGGCATGCGGTGGCCACCTACGGCTGGGATAAGGTCGCGTCCTTGGGCTGGTTCGTGCTGACGGTTTACATTGGTTTGCTGATCGTTGTCGGCGTCATTTACCCGGTGGTTTTGCGCCTAAACGGCCTTTCTCCCCTGGCTTTCTATCGCGGTGCCTGGCCGGCTATTCAGCTCGGGTTCGTGTCGCGTTCGTCCCTGGGGACCATGCCCGTCACGCAGCAGGTCACCTCGGATAACCTCGGTGTGAACCCGGCTTACGGCTCCTTTGCCGTGTCTTTGGGTGCGACCACCAAGATGGATGGTTGCGCCGCCATCTACCCGGCAGTGGCCTCGATCTTCGTGGCTCAGTTCTTCGGCATTGAGCTGGCTATCACCGACTACCTGATTATCGCCTTCGTTGCCGTGGTCGGCTCGGCTGCAACCGCCGGCCTGACAGGTGCGACCGTCATGCTGACCCTGACCCTGTCCACCCTGGGCCTGCCCCTGGAAGGCGTTGGCCTGCTGCTGGCTGTTGATCCGATCCTGGATATGGGTCGTACGGCTGTGAACGTTGCCGGTCAGGCATTGGTGCCCACAGTAGTCGCGGCCCGCGAAGGCCTGCTGGATCGGGTGCGCTTCATGTCGCGCTCAAAGGGCGAGGCTGTCGCGCAAGGCTGAGTGCGTCGCGCCTCTTGGTTGGTGATGCACCTGCTGCTTGCAGTGGCCAGGGGAGCACTGGCTGCATGATGCTACTTGGCTGCATCGCGCCCCTGGTTGCGTGATGCCACTTGGTTACATCGCGCCCCTGGTTGCGTGATACTAGCAGTCAGGGGCATTGAGCCTCCTGCATAGCTGACCTGGGCACACTATGGCGGGTGTGCGAGCGGTTTTCCCCGCTTGTGCATGCTCGTGTGCCTCACGTCGTTTGTCGTCCTTTTCTTCTAGGCGCGCCTATCTCTCTTGGTTGCACCTGTGTTCCCTGGTCGCTTGTGTTACGCCAGGCCCGGGTGTTTTAGTGCAACCAGGCGCATGCGGTGCAACCCGAAGCCGCCAGCAACACCTTCTAGGCTTGCATCTGACACCTTTAGGGATTTCCCGACCCTCATCCCCTCCAATCATCAGACCATTTTTCTGTAATTTTCAGTACGGCGAAGGCGAGGCAAGGGCGACTTTTCCGCATAACCTCGTTCAAAGTCGGCGGAGAACAAGCGAAAACCACCGTCGGTGGCGGGGTGGCTCTGACCTGGGGTTTTATGGTTAAATAGGGCCTATCAGAGCCTGTTGAAAAGCACTGTTTATGGTCGGTGGCGGAAACGTGAGTAAAGCCGCAGGTCAGAAGGGGTGTTTTTCGGGAGGGGGTCAGAAGGCTCCTAGCGCCATAAGGTGCATTGAGACGTTACGGTTTGTCACCATGCAAACAACACCGATCTCCCTGTCAGAAGGCTCCTAGCGCCATAAGGTGCATTGAGACCAGTAAAGCAAGAAGCTGTGTGTCCCC
The DNA here is from genome assembly GCF_003858455.1 of Schaalia canis. Taxonomy (GTDB): domain Bacteria; phylum Actinomycetota; class Actinomycetes; order Actinomycetales; family Actinomycetaceae; genus Pauljensenia; species Pauljensenia canis. The sequence goes on from NZ_RQZF01000003.1 coordinate 133,446, forward strand.
GTCTCCGATGGTCAGAAGGCTCCTAGCGCCATAAGGTGCATTGAGACCCAAAATAGAACCTAGTAGTGAGCAGTCCATTCTCATTGTCAGAAGGCTCCTAGCGCCATAAGGTGCATTGAGACGTGTTGTGGTGCCTTCGTGTGGGGTGAGTTTCTTTGGTCAGAAGGCTCCTAGCGCCATAAGGTGCATTGAGACTTCGGGTTCTCGATGACGATGTCATCTTTGCCGGACGTCAGAAGGCTCCTAGCGCCATAAGGTGCATTGAGACTCGACAGAATCACCGCGTTGCCACTCAGGTTAATACCCGGTCAGAAGGCTCCCAGCGCCATAAGGCGCATTGAGACGATGACTTTCACGTCCACGCCAGCGGCCATGAGCAGTGGTCAGAAGGCTCCCAGCGCCATAAGGCGCATTGAGACAAATACTCCTGATACGCAGAGAACGCCAACATTGCCATCAGAAGGCTCCTAGCGCCATAAGGTACATTGAGACTTTTCGGGATAGTCCGTTGAGTAGATTTCATCCCCCAGTCAGAAGGCTCCCAGCGCCATAAGGTGCATTGAGACGAAGAACTTTGCCCCCGGCGCGCTAGGAGGATAGACCGTCAGAAGCCTCCTCGCACCCACTCCCCCACTCCACAGCCACAGAAAAAGGCTGGTGGGGAGAACCTTTTGGTTCTCCCCACCAGCCTTCGAGCATCAGGCAGTCCTGGATGAGACTGTGCGGGATCGGTTTTTCAACGACCAGCCGCAAGATGCCAGCACCCTACTATGGGGCTGTGCCTGTCATCCAGGAGGGCATCACTCACTTAACGAAGCCGAGTTCGCGCACAGCGGCGCGTTCTTCTTCGAGGGCTGCGATGTTGTGGTCGATGCCTGCGCGGGTAGCTGCAGAGATCTCCAGATCCTTGACGATCTCCCACTCGCCACCGTTGGAGGTGCAGGGGAAACCGTAGATCAGGCCCTCGGGCACACCGTAGGAGCCATCGGAGGCAACACCAGCGGTCACCCATTCACCTGCAGGGGTGCCCTGGACCCAGTCACGCATGTGGTCAATGGCTGCACCGGCTGCCGAAGCTGCCGAGGATGCGCCGCGGGCTTCGATAATAGCTGCGCCACGCTTGGCTACGGTGGGCACGAAGTACTCGGAGAGCCACTGCTCTTCAACCAGCTCAGAGGCGGGGCGGCCTGCGACGGTGGCGTAGGAGACATCGGGGTACTGGTCGGCGGAGTGGTTACCCCACACGACGATGTTCTTAATGTCGGCAGCATCGGCCTCAACCTTGTGGGCGAGCTGGGAGATAGCGCGGTTGTGGTCCAGGCGCATCATGGCGGTGAAGCGGGAAGCCGGTACGTCGGGGGCGGCGGCTGCGGCAATCAGGGCGTTGGTGTTGGCAGGGTTACCAACGACGAGGACGCGAATGTCGTCAGCGGCGTTGTCGTTAATGGCCTTGCCCTGAGGGCCGAAGATACCGCCGTTAGCGGAGAGCAGGTCGGCGCGTTCCATGCCTGCGGTGCGGGGGCGTGCACCGACGAGGAATGCGGCGTTGGTGCCGGAGAATGCGGCGTTGGCATCGTCGTAGATGTCAATGCCCTTGAGCAGGGGGAATGCGCAGTCGTCAAGCTCCATGGCGGTGCCTTCAGCAGCCTTGAGAGCGGGGGTGATCTCCAGCAGGTTGAGCTTGACGGGGACGTCAGGGCCGAAAACCTGGCCGGAGGCAATGCGGAAGAGCAGTGCGTAGCCGATATTGCCAGCAGCGCCGGTGACGGTGACAATGCGGGGTTCTGCCATGGTGATGAACTCCTCGATAGTTCCTGCGGCACCGTTTTAGTGCCGCTGAGCATTTCCTGCCGACGAGGATGGCCCCTCGCCGGACACGACCCTTCAAGGGTACGTTGTCAAAGCCTCTTTTGGGAGGGTACGCGGTCCTACTCCCCTCCCCACCCAGACGTGACCTGCGGCATAATTGTTCGCTGGTCGCTGCCGATTGACGAGGGCGACGCACTCTCGCGCGGCAGACAGGTGTCAGAGCGCGCGAGGCTGTGCCGTGCTGTCACGTATGACAAGTTCAGAGGGAACCACCCGCTGCGCTATCTGATGCGCATGTGAGCGGGAGGGGTGGTGCATCTGTTCAAGAAGGAGGTCGACAAGCTCACGTCCGACAGAGTGGAAATCTTGCCGAACCGTCGTGAGAGCAGGTGCGGAGAACTCGGAGAGTTCAATACCATCAAATCCGACGACGGATACGTCATCAGGCACGCGCCGACCTGCATCATGAAGGGCTCGCATGAGGCCGAAGGCAATCTCGTCATTGGCGCAAAATACTGCCGTCACTGCAGGGTCCTCGGCTATTGATTTTCCCGCATGGTAGCCGCTTTCGGCGCTCCAATCCCCCAGGTAGGGATCTGGCGCGGGGTAGCCTGCTTCTTCAAGGCTACGCCGCCATACGGCCCGTCGCAGGAGTGCTGAGCGCGAGTCGCTAGGGCCGGTGATGTGGGCGATGCGTTGATGGCCGAGGTCAAGAAGGTGGCGCATTGCCTCGTTCACACCATGTTCTTGGTTATGGACGACGGAGGGGTAGATATCAATAAATGCTGAGTCTGAGGCGACGACAGGCATATTCGCGGGAAGATTCAGGGCTGCGGGTTGGGCTTGCCCCGCCTGGATGATGATAAGACCATCAACGCTTTGCTGAGAAAGACGCCGACCCGCTTGGGTGAGCTCTTCTGTTTCGGGGTGTGCGACCTGGAAAAGGTTAATGGAGTAGCCTTTTTCTGCTGCTGCTTCAACAATCGAGGCAGCGATCAGGGCTTCGCCGGTCCGTGAGACTTGTTGCGTAATCACCCCAATGGTTTTGAATCGGCCATCACGTAGGGCACGAGCTGCCTGGTTTGGCGTATAGCCAAGTTGAGCCATTGCTTTAAGGACACGCTCTTTGGTTTCTGGTCGAACGTTCTGCGCGCCCGTTGACACCCTCGAAACGGTTTGTGCCGACACCCCTGCCAGTCGGGCAACGTCGGCGATCGAGGCGCTCTGGACACTGCGAGGGCCGGGGAGTCGGCCAGGCATTTGGGAAGTCGAGAGCTGAGGGGAGGGCATGGCAGCATCCTATCAAAGCGCCCAAATGTTTACGTCACCATTCGACCAAGAACACAACATCCCAAGGAGACCGCGAACTCCACATCAGATAACCCCCCGCTTTTGGTGCGATAACGTAAGTCTGTTACCCAATCGTTACACCAGAGTAGTGCGCCACGCAGATCGAGAAGCTAGCCTATGTTTACGTAAACATTCGGACTCCTCCCCGACGGAGCCCAACAGATTGCGCATGAGAATACGCACCACCCCACACCGCGCACCCCGCGCACGACAAAGAAAGGGCTCGACGATGAGCACCCTTCGTAAACTCCTTGCCCTCGGCACCACCCTCTCCCTCTCACTGACCCTCGCAGCATGCTCAGGCGGCGCCGACTCAGGCGCATCCGGCAGCGCCGGGGGCGACTCCGGCAACACTTTGACTGTCTGGGCTTGGGATCCAGCCTTCAACATCTACGCCATGGAAGAAGCCGCCAAGGTCTACCAAAAAGATCATCCCGACTTCCAACTCAACGTTGTGGAAGTCCCCTGGGACGACCTCCAGGCAAAAATCACCACCCTCGCCCAGTCCCAGCAGCTCAGCGATCTGCCTGACATCTTCCTCATGCAGAACAACGCCTTCCAAAAGAACGTCATTAACTACCCCGAGCTTTTCTCGGACTTTAAAGACACCCCCGTTGATTTCAGCCAATTCCCCACATCCGTAGTGGACTACTCCGTCATTGATGGCATCAACTACGGCATCCCCTTCGACTCCGGCACCGCAATTACTGCCCTACGCACCGACATCCTTGCTGAGGCTGGCCTGAGCGTCCAAGACTTCACTGACATCACCTGGGATCAGTTCATCGAAAAGGGCACCATCGTCAAAGAAAAGACCGGCAAGCCCATGTTTGCTACAACCGCAGGCAGCTCAGACCTGATCATGATGATGATGCAAAGCGCGGGTGCTTCCCTCTTCGATAAGGACGGAAACCCCGTTATCGCAGACAACAACGTCCTGCTCAAAGCTGCGGAAACCTACAAGAAGCTCATTGATTCAGGTGTCGTCATCGAAGTGAACTCCTGGGACGAGTCCATCTCTGCCTTCGTCAACGGGGGCGCAGCCGGAACCCTCAACGGCGTGTGGATCTCTGCCTCGATCCAAACTGCCAAGGATCAGGCCGGAAAGTGGGCTGTCACCAACGTTCCCTCCCTCGTTGGCATTGACGGCGCAACCAACTACACCGCAAATGGCGGCTCATCCTGGGCAGTCAGCTCGAACGCCAACCGCGATCTTGCCGTTGACTTCCTTAACTCCACCTTCGCAGGTTCCACTGATTTCTACGACACGATCCTGTCGTCCTCAGGAGCTATCGCCAACTGGATTCCCGCAGGCAAGTCTGATGCCTACGCAGCACCCCACGACTTCTTCGGAGGCCAGGCCATCTACGCTGATGTCGTTGGCTTCGGTGAGAAGGTGCCGTCCAACAATACCGGCGTGTACTACTACGAAGGGCGCGACGCCGTCTCAGCCGCACTGACCAAGATCATCAACGGTCAAGACCCCAAGGCTGCCTTCGCTGAAGCTCAGGCAACCGTCGAGTTCGCGATGAAGTAAACCCCCGGGCTCGCCCTGCCTCCCCGCGCAGGGCGAGCCCCTCTTTTCAGGGCACCCGCTTCTCAGGAGCCCCTGCTCTCAGGACATCTGGCTTAGTTTCCTTCTCACCTCCATCGGAGACCTCATATGAGCACAGCGACCCCAGGCGCCTCCAGGTCACTACTGCCTTCCCGCGCCTCTCTCAACCGCAAGCGAAACCTCGTGGGCTGGGCCTTCCTCATGCCCGCCACCATCCTCATCACCGTGATGAGTTTCTACCCCATGGTGCAGGCCTTCCTCCTGTCAATGAAGACAGGCCGAGGCTCCCGACTCAGCTTTGCTGACCCACTGTGGTTCAACTACGAAAGGCTCATGGGGGACGAAATCTTCCTCATGACCTTGAAAAACACCTTCATCTACCTCATCATCCAGGTGCCCATCATGCTGGTCCTGGCCCTGATCCTGGCGGTGCTGCTCAACAATCCCACCCTCAAGTGGAAAAGCATGTGGAGAACCGCCATCTTCCTGCCCTGCGCGGTTTCCCTCGTCTCCTACTCCCTGGTGTTTCGCACCATGTTCGCCACCGACGGTTTCGTCAACGACGTCCTCATGAGCATTGGATTCATTGACTCCCCCGTTAACTGGCTGGGCCAACCCGACACCGCACGATTCGTCATCATCCTGGGTCTGCTGTGGCGCTGGACCGGCTACAACATGGTGTTCTTCCTAGCCGGCCTGCAAACCATTGACCGCTCCACCCTTGAAGCCGCCCGCATTGACGGCGCCGGCCCCTTCAAAACCTTCTGGTATGTGACTGTTCCGCAGCTTAAGCCAATGATCCTTCTGACCGCGATCATGTCCACCAATGGCACCTTGCAGCTCTTCGACGAGTCCTGGAACCTGACCAAGGGCGGCCCCGCCTACACGTCGATGACCATGTCCCACTACCTCTACGAGCTCTCCTTCCTGAAGAACCCCAATTTCGGCTATGCGGCCGCCATCTCCTATGTGATTTTGATTCTGGTAGCCATCTTGGCATTCATCCAAATGAAGGTCGGTGACAAGCGTGACTAAGTACCTGCGCCAAATCCCCGGATACCTGACCCTGACGATCTTCTCAATCTTCTCGGTATTCCCCCTGTACTACATGGCTGTCAGCGCTACCCACACCAGCCAAGACGTGCTGGCCTCTCATATGCTCCCGGGTAGTAACCTCCTGGCAAACTTCTCAGACCTGCTTGCCCAGCAAGATGTCGCCTCCGCCATGTGGTACTCAGCGGTCAACGCTATCCTCGCCACCGTCTTTTCCCTCGCCGTATGTTCCATCGCTGGCTACGGCTTCGAAATCTACCACTCGCGCGGCAAAGACCTGCTCATGTCGATCCTGCTGCTGGCCATGATGATCCCCTTCGCGGCCACAATGATCCCCCTGTTCCAGCTCTTCGCCAAGAACGGTCTGGTGAACTCCATCTGGGCGGTCATCCTTCCCACCATCGCCACCCCGTTCCTTATCCTCCTTTTCCGCCAAGCCTCGCGTTCCTTCCCTCATGAAGTTCTTGAAGCTGCGCGTCTTGACGGGCTCAGCGAGATCGCAATCTTTGCACGCATCTACATCCCCACCATGCGCTCGACCTACGCTGCGGCAGCGGTCATCACCTTCATGGCAGCGTGGAATAACTTCCTGTGGCCGCGTGTCATCTTGGTCGACAACGCCTACCAAACCATGCCCATGCTGATCTCCAACCTGTCCGCTGGTTACACCACGAACTACGGCGTGCTCATGCTCGCGGTCCTTATCGCGTCACTGCCCGCCATGGTCGTCTTCCTTATCCTGCAGCGCGCCTTCACCGAGGGCATTACAGGAGCAATCAAATGACCTCTCACCGCGATCCCTCCTCCCCTCTCGCCCTTCTCCACCCGTCAGAGCAACGTGGCCTGACAGACCCCAGCTACTACGCTGAGGGCACCCTCCTTCCCCACTCGGACCACCTGTATTACGCCTCCCGCGACGAGGCCGACGCAGGCGCCTCGTCGTTCATCCGCTCCCTGAACGGCACATGGAAGTTCCACTACGCCCCCTCCCCCACGCTTATTCCCACAGGGTGTGAGTCCCCTGAGTTCGACCACAGTTCCTGGGATGACCTGCCCGTTCCTGCCCACATTCAACTGCACGGCTACGACCGCCCCCAGTACGTCAATACCCAGTACCCCTGGGATGGCAACGAGGATGTGCCCCGCGATCACGCACCCGTCGATTTCAATCCTGTGGGGTGTTACGCCACGACTTTCGAGGGCGGCCTCAACGGCACAGATCGCGTGAGCATTGTGTTCCACGGCGTGGAAAGTGCCTTCTCACTGTGGCTGAATGGCCGCTTCGTGGGCTGGGCAACCGATGGTTTCACGCCTTCAGAGTTCGATCTGACTGATCTGCTGGTGCCGGGCACCAATACGTTAGTCGTCAAGGTGTTCAAGTGGTCGGCTCAATCCTGGATTGAGGACCAGGATTTCTTCCGATTCAGCGGGATCTTCCGCGATGTGGAGCTGCGCCTACGCCCGCGAGCGCATGTAGAGGATCTACAGGTTCTCACCCCCGTGGAGTGGGGCGAGGATGATGCCGTGCGCGCCCGTATTCTCCTGGCTCTGACAGTGCAGGGCGAGGGCGAGGCGCGCGTCCATTGTGAGGGGGTGGGTGAGGCCGCGTTGATTTCGGCTGAGGAGGCTCACGCTGCTGGACTGCTGTCGCAGGTGGCGGCTGCGTCGGCCTTGCCGGAAGCGATCCCCAGCGCGCCAGTGCCCACCCGCACGCTCTTCTACGCGCTTGACCTCGACACCCCGCACCTGTGGAGCGAGGAGGACCCGCACCTCTACGCGCTGCACATTACCGTGGCCGCCTCTGACGGACAGGTCTGCGAGTATGTGCGCCAACCCGTGGGCGTGCGCCGCTTTGAGAGCGCTGACGGCCTGCTGCTGCTTAATGGCAAACGACTGGTGTTCCGCGGGGTGAACCGGCACGAGTTTGGTCCGCAGGGTCGCGTCATGGACGAGGCTGCCATCCGTGCTGACCTGCTGGCGATCAAGGCTTACGGGCTGAACGCGGTGCGCACAAGCCACTACCCCAATAGCAGTAGCTTCTACCGTCTGTGTGATGAGCTGGGCCTGTATGTCATTGATGAAATGAACCTTGAATCCCACGGGTTGTGGGATGAGATCCGTTTCCATGACCTGCCTCTTTCACAGGCCACCCCAGGGGATCGCCCGCAATGGACTCACACCCTGCTGTCGCGGGCGCGTTCCATGCTCATGCGTGATCGCAACCATCCGAGCATCCTCATGTGGTCATGTGGAAATGAGTCCTTGGGTGGTGGGAACCTGCTGGCCGTTGCCGACTACTTCCGCAGCGTTGATGGGCGCCTGGTTCATTACGAGGGCGTGCACTATGACCCGCGTCTGCCTGACACAACGGATGTTACCTCGCAGATGTACACCAGTGCGGCTGACATTGAAGAGCACCTCCGCACTCATCGTGAGAAGCCGTTTATCCTCTGCGAGTTCGCCCACACGATGGGGAACTCTTTTGGCGCGGTGGATAAGTACATGGATCTTGCCCGCACTGAGCCTTTGTTCCACGGTGCGTTCATCTGGGATTTCGCTGACCAGGCTCTACCTGCTCGTGATCGTTTTGGGCGGGCCTATGACGCTTACGGTGGCGATTTTGGGGATCGCCCCCACGATGGCGACTTCAGTGGAAATGGCATCTTTTACGCTGATCACACGCCCAAGCCGTTCATGCAGGCTGTTCAGCATGTGTATCAGCGTCTGCGTACGCGCATTGATGAGAATGCCTTCACGGTCACGAACGAGTACCTTTTCACTTCCTCGGCTGCTTTTGACTGTGAGCTGAGGCTCGCTCGCGAAGGCCAGGTCATTGCTCAGACAACGGTTGCCACAGATGTTGCCCCTGAAAGTACGCGCACCTATCCCCTGCCCTGGTCGCTGGTGGAGAAAATGGCCGACGCTAGCGACGTACCACACACTGGCGGCAGCGGTGTTGGCGATGGTCGCGGCAGCATTGGCAGCGAGTACACGGTGACTGTCACTTGGCGTACCCGCACAACCTCGCCCTGGGCTGAGGCTGGTCACGCTGTGGCGTGGGATCAGCAGGTCTTTACGCTCACGCAGGCGGCCTCTGGCGAAGAAGCCTCCACCACAGCCTCCTCATTCCCCCAGAGCACCACCGCCTCTCACCCGCTGCGCGTCATTGAGGGTATTCACAACATTGGTGTTCAAGGTGAAGGATTTGCCCTGCTCTTTTCTCGGGTCAGCGGCCAGCTTGTCTCCTTCCGTGTGGAGGATTCGCAGGCAGGCCCTCACTCCCCTCGTGAGCTGCTCACCCGCCCACCCCACGCCAACTTCTGGCATGCGCCCACTTCCAATGAACGAGGCTGGGGCGCCCCCGCAGAGGACGGCCAGTGGCTGCTTGCCAGCCGCTACGCCACTCTACGCGGCGGTATTGACGGCTTGAACGTGGAGCACGGCGAGCACAGCGTGACGGTGCGCGCCACCTTCGACCTGGCCACGCGGCCGACCTCGTCCTGCAGTATCGACTACGAGGTCTGGGCCGACGGCCGGGTAGAGGTCACCCAGCGTCTGACGCCGAGCACAGACATGGGCACCCCACCAGAGTTCGGCATGCTCTTCCAGATTCCAGCCGACTACTCCCGCCTACGCTGGTATGGGCACGGCCCCGCTGAATCCTATGTTGACCGCCAGCAGGGGGCTCTGCTGGATGTGTGGGAATCGACCGTGAGCGAACAATTCGCCCGATACATTCGCCCGCAAGAATGTGGCTCTCACACGCAGGTCCGTTGGGCAACCCTGAGTGACGCGGACGGTGTTGGCATCGGCTTTTCCTGCGAGGGTTGGCCGGTTCGGGGGCGCAGCGAGCTTGACACGCCCGTGTTCGGGATGGAGTTTTCTGCCCTGCCGTGGAGCCCCTTCGAGGTCGAGAACGCCACCCATCCCACTGAGCTGCCACCCGCCCACTCCACCTGGGTGCGCCCGGCCCTGATGCGTCGAGGGGTGGGCGGTGACAACTCCTGGGGAGCCCGCACCCATCCCGAATACTGCCTGCCAGCGGGAGAGGAACTGATTTTCCGCTTCTCCTTCTGGCCGGTCACACCGTGAACACCTGACTCAACGGCGCGTTAGGTGTTCATGTTACGAAGCGGCCGCCTCCCCTCCTGTCACTCTCCGGGGAAGCGGCCGCTTCGTTATGACATTCGCTCAGCTACAGTGCCTCGCTCAATGCTGTCAGCCTCGATGCTTGCGGTAGTACTCAATGAGGGCGCGGGTCGACTGATCCTGCGCTGCCAGAGCAGCGGCGTCGCCCTCAATAGCGGGCATAATCTGCTTTGCCAGGACCTTGCCCAACTCCACGCCCCACTGGTCGAAGGAATCAATGCCCCACACTGCACCCTGAACGAAGGTGATGTGCTCGTACAGGGCAATGAGCTGGCCCAGCACTGAGGGGGTCAGTGAGGGAGCCATAATCGAGGTGGTGGGGCGGTTGCCGGTGAACACGCGGGCAGAGACGATCTCTTCAGCGGTGCCTTCCGCGCGCACCTCCTCTGAGGTCTTGCCGAAAGCCAGAGCCTTCGTTTGGGCCAGGAAGTTCGACAGGAACAACTCGTGCATGTCAGCGTCGCCGTCAGCCAGCGGCCATGCCGGGTTAGCAAAAGCAATGAAGTCGGCGGGAACCATGCGGGTGCCCTGGTGGATAAGCTGGTAGAAAGCGTGCTGGCCGTTCGTGCCAGGCTCACCCCAGAAGACTTCGCCGGTGTCGTAGGTGACGGGGGTGCCGTCGCGGCGCACGGACTTGCCGTTGGACTCCATGGTGAGCTGCTGCAGGTAGGCCGGGAAGCGGTGCAGGTACTGGGAGTAGGGCAGGACGGCGTGGGTGTCAGCGCCCAGGAAGTTGCCGTACCAGACGTTGAGCAGGCCCATAATAAGCGGAACGTTCTCACGGGCGGGAGCCTCGGCAAAGTGGCGGTCCATTGCGTGGAAGCCAGCCAGGAAGTCAGCGAAACCTTCGGGGCCAATCGCAATGGCGAGGGCGGTGCCGACGGCGGAGTCCACCGAGTAGCGGCCGCCCACCCAGTTCCAGAAGCCAAAAGCGTTGGCGGGATCAATACCGAACTCAGCGACCTTATCGAGGGCGGTGGACACGGCCACGAAGTGCTTTGAGATCGCTTCAGCGGTGGAAGCCTCGTCGGTGGCCAGGCCGCGCTCACGCAGCGCGTTGAGGAACCATTCGCGCACGACCTTGGCGTTGGTGATGGTCTCCAGGGTGGTGAAGGTCTTGGAGGCGACGATAACCAGCGTGGTTTCCGGGTCAAGGTCCTTGGTGGTTTCGCCAGCGTCGGTGGGGTCGATGTTGGAGATGAAGCGGCACTTCAGGCCCTCTTGAACGTAGGGGGCAAGAGCCTCGTAGGCCATGACGGGACCCAGGTCGGAGCCGCCGATACCAACGTTGACAACGGTTTCCACGGGCTTGCCGGTGATGCCCACCCATTCGCCGCTGCGGACGCGCTCAGCGAAGGCATACATCTTGGCCAGCTCAGCGTGAACGTCTGCGATGGCATCCTGACCGTCAACCATGAGCGTGTCGGTGGCGGGACGACGCAGCGCGGTGTGGAGGACGGCGCGGTCTTCGGTGACGTTAATGTGTTCGCCGGCGTACATGGCGTCACGCAGCTGGGCAACATTGGTCTGTTCGGCTAGAGCAAGAAGGTCGTCGAGGACGTCCTCGTCAATGAGGTTCTTGGAGAGGTCAACGTAGAGGTCGGCGGCGCTGAGCGTCCACTTCTGGGTGCGCTGAGGGTCGGCGGCAAACCATTCGCGCAGGTCAGGGTCGAAGGTGTCGGCACGCAGGTCGAGGGCCTCCCACGCGGGGGTCATGGTTGGGTCAATGGGGGTGAGGTCACTCATGCTGAGTCTTCTCCTACTGTCCGGTGCGCCTATCGTTTCTCCAAGGCACGCATACTGTTCAAGGGTAGCGCTCAGCGCGCCCGACCGCGATTGGCCTGTGCGGGTTTTGTTCGCAAAAGGACGATATTGGCGCTTCGTATCGGGCGTCTGTGCTCCCTCGGAGGTATTTTTCGTTGAATAGCCGCGCCTGTCGCCTTAGGACCGTTACACTGCACCTGTGAGTACCCGTGACGCAACCCTTGACATTGCTAAAGGCTTAGCGATTATTGCCATTGTTGTTGGCCATGTCCTGCGTGGCCTTGGTAATGCTGGCATTGTCGTCAAAGACGGGGGTGGGTATCTGCTCGCGGATCGGGCGATCTATTCCTTCCACTTGGCGGTATTCGCTGTTGCGGCTGGCCTGCTGGTAGCGGGCGCTGTTGATCGACGAGGCGTTGGCCCCTACCTGCGGCATCGTCTGGTGACCTTCACCTGGCTGTACGTCCTGTGGAGCCTGCCTCTAGGCGCGTTGCAGGTGGTGTTTTCTGGCAGTGTCAACCACGGGAAAGATTGGGCGACAGTCCTGAACCTATCTCAACCTCAGAATCACATGTGGTTTTTTCCGTGGATTGCTGTGTGCAGTCTGGTTGTTGCCCTGTGGCGTCCATGGTTGACGAGGGCGAGGGCGGCGTGTGCGGTCCTCGTTTCTATGGCGCTGAGCCTAGCGGCCTGGGGCTGGTTTGGGCCCGTCATTTTCTTACAGGGGCACGGTTTAACAGCGTTCTTTGTCATCGCTGCCTGCGTGGGCCTTTCTGCTTTCCAGCGGCTGCGCGGAAGGCTCGGCGTGTGGCATGAGCTGCCTGTGTTTCTTGCCGCCACGGTGGCCTGGCTGCTTCTCATGGTGATGACTCCTGCTGCAGGTCCCACCTATTCGAAGTTAGAGCGGACGGTTCCCAATATTGCGGTGAGTGTGCTCGCAACCTGCCTGGGTGTCGGGGCTGTTGTTGCTGCCTCTGCTCTGCTTTCGCGCGTGGCAGTAGTCTCTGAGACCTTGGCCTATGTTGGCGTACATTCTTTGGAGATTTTCCTTGCTCACACCCTGGCCACGGCCGGGGTACGCATTGCCTTGTCGAAGATCGGCCTGACAGACCCCATACTTCATCTTCTGCTGGGAACTATTGCAGGTGTGGTTGTGCCCCTGGCGCTGTGGGGGCTGACCAGGCGCTACCTTCCGTGGCTGTGGCAGGCACCAAAGATCTGGACCCAAGCGCCGCTCAGCCGTTGACGCACCTCGTAAAACCTCATGTACGTCTGAGCGTTTTATGTACACGGCACACCACGTACATAAAACGCTCAGACGTACACATCGGCACAATATAAGCGCTCAGTGCTTGATGCTCTCCGCGTCGGCAATATGCACCGGCATCAACTCAGCTTGGCTGTTTTGCAGTGACACTGCCTCAAGCACCGGGCGAAGATCCATCCACCACTGGTTGTAGGGGCGGCGGTTGACCAGGTCAAGGTCCTCATCCATGCGTTCAACTGGTCGAGCTTCAATATGATTGCCCACCATGCCGATGTAGACGGCCGCGGCTTTGCCTTGCTCGAATTGATCTTCAAGGTAGCCCAGCGCCTTATAGACCAGTCGGGTTGCAAGCAGACGGTCATACGGTGAAGGCGCCCCACCTTGCTGGAGGTGGCCAAGGGCTTGGTGGCGAACGTCGAAGAGGCCTTCACCAACGGCTCCGAAGGCAGTGGCAAGGAAATCTCGATCATAGTGGGGGGAAACCCCTTCGTTGACCAGCACCAGGAAGAGGCGACGTCCAGCTTCAAAGGCCGCACGCAGAGTGCGGGCATCGTCGTCAATCTTGGATAGAGATGCGGGTTCCTCGTTGAGGTAAGCGTATTCTGCGCCGCTGGCCAGGCCAGACATAAGGGTCAGGTAGCCGCAGCGACGTCCCATCATTTCTGCAACGAAGCAGCGCCGTGAGGCGGCAGCCGATTCCTTGATGCGGTCCAAGGCCCACACGGCGTTGTTGAGCGCGGTGTCGGCGCCAATGGACAGTTCAGAACCGGGAAGGTTGTTGTCGATGGAAGCCGGAACAAGAACCATGGGGATGCGGAATGCCGGGTAGCGGTCGCGTTCGGCGGTGAGTTCGCGGACGGATAGGTAGGCGTTGAGGCCGCCGATGACGAGCAGGGCATCAATGTCATTGCGTTCGATGGCCCGACCCAGCGAGTAGAACTCTTCAATGGTGGGCACCGGCCTGCGGGTGCCAAGTTCGGCGCCGCCTTGGAAAGCCCAGCCTTCAACGTCGCGCCATTCAAGTTCACGGACGCGGTTGTCAGCAAGGCCAGCCCAGGAACCGTCAATGCCGAGCATCGTCCATCCGCGTGCGATTCCAAGGCGCACAGCGGCGCGCGCCGCAGTGTTCATACCGGGGGCGAGGCCTCCTGCGTGGAGGATTGCAACGCGGGCGCCTCGTTGGAGGGGGCCGCCGTGCAGGTCGGTGAGCTGCTCAGGGAGGCCATCGGTACGCGTCTGCTCATTGGTGGGAGCAGGGGGTTCGGAGAGAATCTGGTTGATGGCGTACATCGTCGTGAAGGACGATCCGCGCGCCTCTTGAGCGGCAGTGTAGTTTCCGTCTGCGATGTAGCCCTTCACTGCGCGGGTGGCGAGGACGGCTTCCATGAGGGGGATGCGCGTAATGCGGTTGTGTCGCACGCCCAGGATGCAGGGGTTGTTGTCGAGGCTGCCGGTGAGGATTTCTTGAACGGCAGCGTAGCCAAGGAGGGTGGACATCCAACGGTCGTAGGCTGAGGGAGAGCCACCTCGTTGGACGTGGCCAAGGATCGTGATACGGGCATCTTGGCCGGTGCGGTCTTTGAGCGCTGCCGCAATGCGGGTTGCGCTCATGGCCTCGCCAGCCTGGTCGGCCGCTCCTTCAGCAACGAGGATGATGGATTCGCGGCGGCCTGCTTCTCGCCCTCGGGCGAGCTTGTCGCACATGTCGTCTTCCCAGCCCGGGCCTGCGGGGGCCTCTGGGGTGAAGACGTAGTCGGCGCCTCCTGCTACGGCTGCCATGAGGGGCAGGTATCCGCAGAAACGCCCCATGACTTCAACGATGAAGGTGCGTTGGTGGGAGGCTGCGGTGGAGGTAATTTGGTCCATTGCGTCGACGATGCGGTGCAGGGCGGTGTCTGCGCCGATGGTCATGTCGGTTCCGACCATGTCGTTGTCGATGGAGCCTACGAGGGCAACGACGGAAAGCGTCGAGTGTTTTTCTGCGGTTTCAGCGTCGATGACGCCTTCGTCGCGCAGTTCTGCAACGTGTTGGGACCATTCGCTGCGGAACTCGTCTGTGCCGGTCAGGGAGCCGTCACCGCCGATAACGACGAGTCGGTCGATACCTCGTTCAAGGAGGTGTTTGGCTGCGCGGTGTCGCCCTTCGTAGTCGCGGAACTCAGGGCATCGGGCGGTGCCGATGACGGTCCCGCCAGCAGGGAGGATATTGGACACGTCAGACCATGCCATTTCACGGATGGAGTCTCCTCCTGCGACGGCTCCGGCCCATCCTTCAAGGATGGCAAAGGGGTGTGCGCCGTGGGCAAGGGCTGAGCGTACGACGGCTCGCACGGCAGCGTTCATGCCTTGCGCGTCGCCTCCAGAGGTGAGGATGCCGATTTTAATATCCGCGTATTGGGAACCCGCCACAGAAGTGTTTCCTTCCAAAAATGGGCGAGGCGGAGCGCCTCACCGCACTACAGTCCTCCAGTTTAGTGCGCTCAAGCCACGATGGGGAGTGGAGGCGACTCCGCGTTATTCGGTCTCGTCCTTTGTCACATCCGGGCGTCGTCTTCCACTCTTTAACACTCTGGTAAAATACAGGGTTGCATCGAGTGTACGAGCCGCCGGCGGCCTCGCCGGATTCACGGTGAACAAGAGAGCCGCACTGTCATGACCACCGACCCCAATATCCCCGCTCCGCAGATTTCCCAGCGCCTTCACAAGGTCCGAAAACTTCAAGAGCAAGAAGCGTCAGAGCGCCGCGCGGACACTCAACGACGCCTCATTGAAGCAGGCCGCCAGATTATCGCCGAACACGGAGTGGGGGGAACTTCAGTCAATCTCATCACCTCCAGGGCTGGCTTCACCCGTGGAGCTTTCTACTCCAACTTCACCGATATGGACCACTTCGTGCGGATGGTCATCCGCAATGAGTGGAAACGTACCCTCTCACGGGCTTACACCGCTTTGCGAGGCAGTGACACCACTGTTCAAGGGCTTGGCTTCGATGAGGATCCCTCACTTGAGACTGCTCAGCACATTCCTGATCAGGTCGACAGCGATAAGGTCATTGCCGGGCTTCATGCCGCGACCGAAAGTTTCTTTCGTGAGAGCGAGGCTTGCGCACACGTTGACGGGAAGGAACGCTTCACTGAACTGGCAACCCGTATTCTGGGTGCCCTCCCTCAGGACCGGGAAACCCTGTTGCTGTGGACAAGCATCAGCAACTACCTGGTGCGCTGCGCAGACCCCTCCCACTCAACCATTGTTGCCTTCCGCAATTTCCGCCAGGGTATTGATCTCTTCGTTGAATCAACCTTGGAGCGCCTTGACCTTGAGTGTGTTGTCAGCGCTAGTGACGTCGTCGATCTCGTAGTGTCTCTTGGTTTGCGTTCGATCCGCAATGATCTGATTGGCACCACTGACAGTAATCACGTTTCAGCCATTGCTGATGGTCATTCCTCTTTAGCGGCGCGCGTTTTCCCGCTGATCTTGCCTCTTGTGGTTCATCGGAGGCACGACTGAGGGATCTGCACCGCCGGTGAAGAGACAGCGCGGCATGACCGCGCGTTTCTCTTTACGCGGCTTCGAAGTCTCTTGAAAAAGTGCGGGCGCGCCGTTGTCGGCGCGCCCACACTAATGTTGGAGACGAAGATGGTGTCAGGCAGAGGTGCCGTTCACCTTAGCGGAGGCTTCAAGTTCCTCAGCCGTCACAACGCCTTCGACGGAAACCTGATCAAGGTAGGCCATGCCGTCAAAAGAAAGCTCGCGAGCATTCTCAGGGTGGGCTTCTACGCCCAGACGCCCATCAGCCATCTTGTCAACGACCAGGGCGATAGCACCGTCACCGGTGACGTTGGTGGCTGTGCCAAAGGAATCAAGGGCAATGTAGGTGGCGATCATGAGGGCCACATTCGCCTCGTTGAAGCCAAGCATGGAGGCCAGAAGGCCGGTGGCGGCAACGATAGCGCCACCAGGAACGCCGGGGGCTGCAACCATCGTAATGCCCAGCATGAAGATGAAGCCCACCCACTGCGTAGCGGTCACTTCAATGCCTTGGGTGTAAACGATAGCGAATGCGAAGGCAAAGATCTTCGAGGTTGAGCCAGCCAGGTGGATGGTGGCGCACAGCGGCACGGTGAAGGAGGCAACGGCCTCGGAAACACCGTTCTTACGCACCTGACGCAAAGTAACAGGGATCGTTGCAGCGGACGAGGAAGTGCCCAGCGCCGTCAGGTAAGCGGGGAGCATCGTCACCAGGGCCTTGATGGGGTTGGTACGAGCGTAGGCTCCAGCAAGGAGGTACTGGGTCAGGAGGATAACAACCTCAAGTGCGAGAACAACAAGCACCACCGTGACAAGAGTCTGCATGATCGCCCATGCCTCGCCGGTGTAGGTGAGGTTGAGGAAGATACCAAAGATGTGGATCGGCAGCAGGGGGATAATGACGCGCTCAATGAGTGCCTTGATGATTGCGCGGAACTCGATAAAGCCCTTGCGTAGAACGCCACGAGGCACCATAGACAGGCCGATGCCAATGACGAAGGAAAGTAGCAGCGCCGTCATCACGCCAACGGGAGCCTGCATTTCAATAACGAAGAAAGGCGAGAGGGCGGAGCCTGGTTCGGCAACTTCACTCAAGCTTGAGGGGTCAAGAAGCACAGGGAAGAGCGTTGCGCAGGCAAGGTAGGTGATGAAACCGGCAAAGAGGGTGGAACCGTAAGCGATCGCTGCGGTGATGCCCAGCCATTTTCCAGCGCCTCGTCCCAGGTCAGCGATGGCTGGGGTGACCAGACCAATGATGATCAGGGGAATCGAGAAGGAAAGGAATTGTCCGAAAACAGCCGAGAAGGTGGCGAAGATTCGTCCGACCGCTTCGGGGACAAGGGGATTGCCTCCGACGGTAACTGATCCGAGGACGAGTGCCAGAACAATCGCCAGAAGCACCCATACGAGGATGCCACCTTTTGCGAGGACAGCGCGCATATCAGGATTCCTTGAGATTTCCAGATGTAATGAATGAGTACCTTCAGCCTTCACGGCTTCTTTCACTTTGTCGACGACCGCCACATGGTGAGACATCCGATCTGCCCACATTCACACTCCTATTCACCCTTCACCACGGGAGTCAATGCAATATGGTGAGACTGAAAGACTGATGAGCACCGGAAGATCACGCATGGATAAGGCCCTCACGCTTCACTCCCTCAAAACCTCCATTAAGAACGCACTTCCCGATTGGATCGGATGGATGTGCTTCATTGCAGCAGGTTGGAGCGTTATTGAACTCGCCCTCGCCGCATTTCCTAACACTCTGGTTGACACCGTTGGTACTGTTTTCGACCTTTTCAATGTCATTCACGGCCCGTCGCTCTTCCTTGCAGGGCTCATGTTCATCATCGGAACCGCAGCTTTTCGCCGCAAGCGCTTCATCGTCCTCCTCCTGACCGTTATCCAAGCTATCGTTCTTGTTACTAACGCTCTCTTCCTTGCTTTTGTTGGTATCGACGCCATTGAGGACGTACCCACAAGTTTCATCATCCAGGTGTGGGCGAATAGTGCGATCAGCATTGGCCTCGTTGCATTGATTATCTGGGCACGCTCGTCCTTCCCAGCTCCCGTCCATGCACGTTCAGCTCGAACCGCCTTCATCCGCCTGCTTGTTGGATCAGGCATCGTCTTAGTCACGGCTTTCATCACCACCTGGCTTTTCCCCGGCAACCTCAAGAGCGCTGGCGCGAAAGCTCTGTGGGCCATTCAGTCAGCCACCGGTTACTCCTCGCTTATCAGCAGTGCAGAGCTTCCCGCAGGGGGAAATCTCCTTCTCGCGTCCCTCCTTTCCCTCGCCTCGTTAATCGTCCTTGTTGTCTCCCTTCACGGATTCCTACGCGCTCAGGGCGTTCCGCCCCGAAACGACGCTGAAGACCAGCGCCTGCACTACCTGCTTGCCCATTTCCCGGCAGACTCCTTGGACTATTTCGCCACCGGCAACCGTCGCGCTGTCATTTTCAGTCCCGATTCTCAGGCGGCCGTTTCCTACGCGGTGTCCTCTGGTGTTGCCATGGCCGGTGGCGATCCCATTGGCGACCCAGCCAGTTGGGATGCTGCCATCAGCACGTGGATGAAAGCCATGTACGCCCAGGGCCTCACTCCGGGGGTCATGTCTACCTCCGAGCGAGGCGCGCGTGCCTACAAGAACGCTGGTTTTACACTGCGGGCAATGGGCGACGAAGCTGTTATCGAGGTACCTCTATTCACCCTGAATGAGGCAAGTATGCGTCCACTTGCCGCCGCTAAACGACGCGTGGCACGCGCTGGGGTGAAGATCGCCTGCCGCCCTCTTTCCTCCATCAGCGACGAGGAACTCGCGACCTTGAGTTCTCAAGCTGCCCTCTTCCGGGAGGGGGATGAACGCGGTTTCTCGATGGCTCTTGATCGCATGATGAATCGCTTGGATGCCAGTCAGATGATTGTGACAGCTCACGCGCCTAATGGGGAGTTGGAAGGCATGCTCACCTTCGTTCCCTGGGGTCGTAAGGGCTTGTCCTTGAATCTCATGCGCCGTAATCCTGACAGCACCAATGGTGTCATTGAAGCAATGGTGCTTGCCCTCATTGATCTGTGCCGCGATTCGAATATCGACCGCATCTCCTTAAACTTCGCCATGTTCCGCAATGCTTTCATTGAAGGCAACGCTGTTGACGCCACTTGGGGGCAGCGCCTCCTACGCCGTGTCATGATGCTTGCCTCACGGGTATGGCAACTTGAATCCCTTTACGAGGCCAACGCGCGTTACAACCCGACGTGGACAACTCGCTACCTGGGATTCCTCTCTCCCGCTCACCTGACGGCGACCCTCATCGCCGCTGCCCGCCTGGAAGGCTTCCTGCCCGCGTGGGGTGAACCCACCCCCGAACTGCCAACCTGGTTGGGGAATCGTGAGCACGCGGCAACCATTTCGACCTTCTATGCTGATGCGGCACAGGTAGCGCTTCCTCCGCAACGTTTGAACGATCAGCAGCACACGCGCCACGCTAAAGCTCAACGCCTCATGGAAGCAGGAATGGATCCCTATCCGCCGGGCGTTCCAGGCATGGCCCCCACAGCTTTGGCCTCGATTATTGCCACCCCGGAGTCTCATCTGAAAGAACCCACAACATGCCACGCTCGCGTTGGCGCTCGCAGGCATCACGGTGGACTACGTTTCATGGATCTTTTCGACGGAAAAGCCACTCTTCAAGCTCACTTCGCTGCTGATACAACCCAACGCTACGAGCTCCTAAATCTGGTAGACGTCGGTGACCTCATTGAGGTCGTGGGGAACTTGGGCCACTCCAACACCGGTGAACTCACCCTTTTTGTCACGTCATGGCGGATGCTTGCCAAGACGCTACGCCCAGTGAACCCGCCGCAGCAATACGTTGATCGTACGACGCTGGCACGCCATCGGAGCGCGGAACTCATCAACCAGCCACGCTCTCTTGAGCTTTTGCGAATGCGCTCGCGGGCGACCTCTGCGATTCGTGAGTTCCTCAACGAACGCGGCTATCTCGAAGTGGAAACCCCGATCCTCCACGCGGTCAAGGGGGGTGCGAATGCTCGGCCCTTCGTCACCCATCTCAACGCCTATAACTCTCAGGTGACTCTGCGTATCGCGCCCGAACTCTACCTCAAGCGCCTGATGGTCGCCGGAATGACAGCGGTCTACGAAATAGGTCGCTCCTTCCGCAATGAAGGCGTGGACCGCACGCATAATCCCGAGTTCACCTCCCTTGAGGCTTACGAGGCTGGCGCCGACTACACCGTCATGCGTGAACTCACCGAGTCCCTCATCCGAGCGGCTGCACGCACAATTCACGGACGTGAGGTCGTGTGGCAACCTCGGGAAGTGGTGGAGCGTTTCATTGCCAACCCCCTGCCTGACTCACCCGCCCTGCACACCACCGATACCCTCCCCCACGATGCCCCTCATGATGGCAAGCAGGCGATGATGTCCGCCGCGCAGTGGGCAACCCACCGTGAAGTTTTTACCGAGGCCGCTCACCTGGTCGAGGTCGACCTTTCTGCGCCGTGGCCCGTGATGAGCGTCTGTGAGGGAATCTCGCGTGCGACTGGCCGCTTCGTCAGTATGGATTCTTCAGCCGAAGCCCTCCACGCCCTCTGCCGTGATCAGGGAGTTGACGTCCCCGCTGATGCGACTGTGGCGTCCATGATCAATGAACTCTATGAAGAGCTCGTTGAGCCTCGCACCGGTTATCCCACCTTCTACACGGATTTCCCCGCCGAGGTGTGCCCCCTGACTCGGATCCACCGTGAGGACCCGCGCCTGGCGGAACGCTGGGATTTAGTGGCTTTCGGCATGGAAATCGGAACCGCCTACACCGAACTTACTGACCCGCGCGACCAGCGTGAGCGTTTCCTCGCCCAATCCCTTGCTGCCGCTGCGGGGGATCCTGAAGCCATGAGTGTCGACGGCGAGTTCCTCGATAGTTTGGAGCTGGGAATGGCTCCAACAGGAGGTATGGGAATGGGTGTGGATCGTATGGCCATGCTCCTATGCGGCACTGATATTCGAGACGTTATTGCCTTCCCATTTGTGAGGCCCCTCAATGACAACTAAGACTGTTCCTGCTTCGTGCCGCCGCACGATTGTTTTCGCGTCACTGCTTCTCTTTTTCGGTGCCCTGGCCTACAACAACTGGGCCCTCAGCCCGACCTACAATCCTGAGTTGCCGGCTGCCTCGGCCTTCGTGTCAGAGTACTCTGTCCCCTCCGAGCCGCACTCTGCGATCTTTAGAGGGATGGACGCAGCTTCGGGCGTACTCGTGGCGATCGCAACGTTGATGGTCGGTGCGCACCGGCATCTCCTGCGCGTCTCAGGACGCGTGACGCGCTATATGGCGCCTCCCGAGGGGTGGAGTATTCTCGCGTGGTTGGGCGCTCTCCTTTTCGGGATCGCTACTCTTGCTGATGCGATCTTCCCCATGACCTGCACGCTCTCCACGCTCTCCCCCGCAGAAGCTGCAGCCCCTCCCTGCGTGGGCCCTTTGGCTTCAGCCCATGACATCACCTCGACCTTAGCTGGCGCGGGTGCGATCATCGCCCTTGTCGCAACGACACTGCTTCTTGGCCGCTACTACGGCAAGTCCTGGCATCGTGCGCCTATGATGTGGGCGTTTATTCTTCTTGCCCTCTGCCACGTAGTGAGTGCGTCCTACACCTTCGTTGCTGCCCTGATGCCAGGCCTGCCTTTCCTGGGATATGTCCAGCGTCTGTCAATCGCTGCTCTATCGTTGTGGGCAATCCTTATGGTGCTCACTCCAACCGGGCGTGCTCTGTTGGAGGGCCGCCATCGGGTTGCTTCCCAGTCGCTCTCTCATGTTCTTATCCGCGCGACTGGCCAGACTGCTCCCTCTCCTGAACCCGCACGCACCTAGAAGTAGACCCATGACCAGTTTTAGCGCCCCTGTTACGGGAGACTGACATGGATTCCGTGTCCCGTCTTCACCACTGGGCGCGCGCTCGTCAGCGTGTAAAGATCGGCCCACGTACGCTGACAGTGCTCGATACTGGAGTACCGGCCCCGCCCTTAAGGTCCTGTGAGCGGGACGCGGTTCTTATCCTCTCGGGTGTTGCCGTCCCCTGGCTGGATTGGGTGGACGTCTTGTCCCTCCTGAGTCCTACCCAGCGCGTGATCCTCGTCGAGCGGGAGGGACTGGAGGGAGCGGGACCAATCGGTGAGGGCCCGGTTGTCTCCTTGCCTTCCTCGTCCGAAGGCACCGCCGCGTCCGACGACCCTGCCATGTCCGAGCGCCCCTCCACCTCCGAAGGCATCGCCACCCCCGAAGGTCTCTCCCCTTCGGGGCTGCCGTCTCTGTTTGACGAGGCCACCGCCCTTGTCGGACTCCTTGATGCCTACCAGATTAGGCGGGTGCGCATACTTGCTCATTCAATGGGGGCCTTCATTGGCGAGGCTTTTGCCCGTCTCTTTCCCGATCGCTGCGAGCTTCTGGTTTTCGCGGATGGCTCCTGTGTGAACGAGTCTGACCTCCCCGCGCAAGCCTCTCCCTCGCCTGTTGTTGAGTGTCCTCGGGCAGGAGTCCTTGAACGCTTCACTGCGTATTGGACGAGGTACGCGTGGGCGCGTTCCTGTGTCGCCCGTTTACTGTGGTGGCCGCGCCGTCGAGGTCTGGCAACGCTTCCTCCCGGGACGGAGCGCGCCCTCGCTCTTGAACTTTTCACTGATGAGCGTTTCATTCGTGCGACAGTGCGCGAAATGAGCATCTATCGCCTGTGGGCCGATGAAGTGGTGACCCTTGCGCGTGCTTTTCCTCTGCGATCAGAGCTGCGGGTGCTTGTGGCAACCCGACATCGGGTGTTCCAGGACCCGTGGGTTCGACAACAGCGTGCGCGCTTTGAGGCTCGCAATGCCGAGATCGCGCGGCATCAGCACTCTAGCAGCAGGCAGATACAGAATTCCTTTGAGGTTCTTTCTGCTTCACATTTGCTGATGCGCGACAACCCCGAGCTTGTTGCCTCTGCGGTCAGCAGGTGCCACGAAGCGTCCTAGACGCAGCTCAACAGGGTCCTACGAGGATGATGTATCGGACGGGCGGCGGAGGATAAGGACTGTCACACCTGCACCCACGCACAGGGCGAAAATGGCAACCGCCTTCGCTACATGGGCTCCGGTTTCAGCAAGAAGATCGACGCTAGGTGGCTGGGTGGAGCTGGGCTTTACAGCGCTTACTGGGCTCTTCTTCAGATCCGGGTAGGCGGCTACCTTCACCGGCATCTTCAATGTTTTTCCTGTGGTGCCGATAGCCAAAACCGTGTGCTCGCCAGGTGTGAAGTCATTGGGGATGGTCCAGGTGACCTTAGCGATACCCATGGAATCGGCGCGTACTAAGCCCATTGTCTTGCTGCCGGCATTCATGACGAAGGTGACAACCTCGTTGGAGGCATAGCCCGAGGCAACTACTGTCATCGTCGCCCCTGGAGACAAGGTCAGGTCGGTGGTCAAACCGATCTTTTCAATTCCCGCACCGAGTTCGGCCGGGTTGATCTTCCCCTCGACAACGGTACTTTCAAGAGTGCTGGGCGCATTTGGAGTTTCGGGCTTCTTCAGCGGAGAGTTCTCGGCCGGGGGAAGCTGCGCAGGTGGCACCGTGAGAGTTTCAAGGCCGTTTTCCCAGGCGTTAATAGCACTTTGAAGATTCGAGCTGCCAGCGTTACTGAGGGCCTCGTTGATCCTGTCCTGGGCATTGCCTGTTCCAGCATTCGGGCCGGGAGTGGACGGCTCCGGGGTTGAGGGTGCTTGCGGTGCAGGCAATGTCGTGTCTGCCCTGGCAGGAGGTTCAGGAGCCGGGGGATTCTCAGGTGTTGACGGCTTTTCCGGTGTTGAGGGCTTCTCGGGTGTTGAGGGGGTGTCAGGCGTTGCTGGTGGCTCAGAAGGAGCAGCAGGGCCCGGTGTTGTTCCGGCAGAACCAGCCGACCCGTCAGCGCCCGGCGCCTTGGGTTGTTCGGGCGTATCTGGAGACTGGCCTGATGGTGGTGTTGAGGGGGCATCCGTGCCGGTCCCTGTCGAAGGATCAGAGATGTCGGCAGCAGATTCACTGAAGCGAAAGCCCCGCTCGTTGGCGTAGGTTTCGATCAGCGACCCTTTCTTGCCGACAAGGGTCACCTTCGGGACATCGACGTAGGCAAAAGCATCGGGAGCTACAGCCGAGACTGTCTCAGGGAAAATGACCTGACGAAGAGAGGGAAGGATATTGAAGGATTGTGCCGGAACCGCTGTAATTCCTTCTTCAAGGACAACCGTCGTCAGCGCAAGCCTTTGAGCGATGGAATCCTGCGCCAGAACGGCTTTTCCGTTGACGACGAGGCGCGTCATGCCGCCGGGGATTGCCCGAAGAGAGGAGAAATCCTTGGTGTAGAGGGCACCCTCGTAAGAGGCGTAGGTGGGATTGTCAGCGTGTACCTTGAGGGTCTTGAGTGCAGGAGCGGCAAAGGCGATCTTTTCATCGAAAGAAGTTGTCGCCTGGGGCAGGGTAAACGATGTCGCGGGTGCGGCAATAGGGTAGGCGATCAATCGTGTGCGATCGGCAGAAAATAGCGCGCACTCGTGATCACTCAAGTGCGTGTTTCCCTCAGCAACGTGGAAACAGGTAAGTGTGCCTGTGCCAGCATGTGTGTCGACGCGCGTAATCGAAGCAGGCAGGGTGATGGATTCAAGTCCCTGGCTTGAGAACAGCTCGTGTGACAGGGCTACGACGGGCATGTCTTTGAGAAGGCTGGGCACTTCGAGCGTTTTCGCACGCTCTACGTCACTCACGCCCTTGAGTGCGACGCCTTGCGCATAACCATAGTGGTACGGTCCATCCGCCACTGTCACGTCATGGATTGTGTCAGTCGCATGATCGGCAGAGAAGTCTTCCAGGCTTTTGCGGAAATAGCCTGTTCCAAGGGCAGCATCGGAATGGAAGTATTCACCACCGATAAAGAGGATGTTCCACTGATGTGGAGTCTGCTGCACTGTGCCGGTCACTAGTGCGTTAGGGATTCCAGCGACGTCCAGCATCGCTTTGTAGAGATTGGAGTACCCCCGAGCACTGGCGACGCGCTTGGCGAGCACCTCGGCAGGGGTGAATGCAGCTACTTCCCCATCGCGGGCTGGACGTACATTAGCCACAATCCACGCGTGGATTTTCTGCGCCTGCGCGTTCGGCTCGCCAATTCCTGCGATGATCTGAGTGTGCACCATCTCTTTGAGTGCTGCGCGGTCCTCAGCAGAGTAGTTTCCCAGCAGCGGGCTGGAATCGCTGATTCCAGCGGGCGGAAGTTCACGGAGGAAGTGCAGCGCATCACGATTGGCAATAAGGCGAGGGTGAGTAGCGCTCGCATCAGGTCCCTCATGCGCGTAAGCGGACAGAGGGGTAAGAAGGGCAGCGCTGAAGGCCACGGCGAAGGCCGAGGCCCCAATGAGAAGTCTCTTCATTGCTCACAATCCTGCGCAATAGACGCACTTGTTAGGGGAATCTCCTCTCCGACACTACCAGTTCCGACAAGGGCGCACACCCCTTTTGGGAGAACATTTACCCCTCACTTCGTCACAGATGCTCGCTTGCAAAAATCCTCCCACTGGCGCAAGCCTTGGGGAGTCCACGCGACCTCCGCAATCGCCATCAAACGAGGAAAGATCAGAAAAGCAGCATCCTGAGGACCACGCACAGTTTCACTCCACAAACATGCCTCGATACCCGTAATGTGCTCCTGGAGTGGTAGTGGGAACACCTCATATGGATCCCACTCATAGGCCTGTCGGGTCGGCAAACCTTCCGCGCACGCCCAGGTCAAGCCAAGGACATCGTCAACTTGTACCTTTTGGTCAAGATACACATGGCGAGCGTCAGAGTTGATGATACGCAGCTTACGCTCGCCTGCAGCTTCCATAAGGCGGCTAACCTCCCCTGCCGCACCGTAATTCCATAGTTGGACACTGTCCGTGGGCGCTTCCAAAGACATCGCGCCTTCTTGCCACACGGTAACGCGCTCGAAACCGCAGGCTTTCGCTTGGGCAACCACGCGGGCAACGACCTCGTCGTAGGCATCTTGACCAAGGGTTCGAAGCATTTTCAAGGCTTCATCGCCACCGACATGCAGGTGCTCGCCCCCGAAGATCTCGCGCACCTGCCTCATCACATGGCGGGTAAAACGCCAGGTATCGTCGTTGTTGAAATCAAGGTAGGAATGACCCACCTGCCAGCGCGTCCATGGGGGCACCCCCTGCCCCTGATCGTGGGTCGAGGCGCCCGCAGTGGCCAGGTGCGGTAGAGCGTGTAAGACGACGTGGTTGTGACCCGGAAACTCCAGCTCAGGCACAAGACGAACGTGCAAGTGAGCGGCGTAGGTGACGAGGTCGCGCAGCTCCTCTTGCGTGTAGTAGCCGGGGATCCCTGCCGTGATGCTCTCAAATCCGGCATTCATGGCAAGCACTTCGCTCATGGCTGCACCCGGTAGGTCAAAACCAGGATCGGTGCCGGGATTGCACGCGCTTAAACCACCAATCCGATGCAGAGCGGTGTAGTCCGTAGAGTCCGCAGGTTCACGCCCGTCGTTGGTGATTTCGATGCGCCACCCTTGGTCGTCAACAAGGTGAAGGTGAAGGACATTGAGTTTGAGTATGGCAGTCGCGCGAATAAGATCGCGCAGCGCCTCAAGTGGAAGGAATGAGCGGGCCACGTCAATCATGAGGCCCCGGTGGGGGAATCGTGGAGAGTCCTCAACGACGCAGCCTTCACAGAGCAGCCCCGCGCCTGCAAGCGCTGCGAGGGTCAGCCCACCGTAGAAGAATCCCGTGGGTGTTGCCGCTTCAATCTGCACGTAGAGTCCGTCGTCCCAGCCGTTAGCAGGAGGCACTTTGTCGGCCGGTAGGCATGTGATGCGGTAGGCCTCAGCGCAGCATGTCGGGTCGGTGAGGGCGGCAACCTTTAGTGGAGTGCGCACCCCTTTGCCGCCGCTGGATGTGGGCGATACGAGTTGGGTTCCCTCGTCATTCCATCCACGCAGGCGTAGTGCTGCGATTATTTCGCGCCCGCCCTGGGCGTCTGTTGGCGCCTTGATATGCGTTTCACTCTTAGCGCCTGTTTCGAGAGCTGGCCTCTCCTGCAGCGCCCATATCCTCTGGTGGCTCGTGGGTGCGCTGTCAGATAGGCCTGTAATGGAGGCTGGAAGGGGAACGAGGCCGCAACCTGACAGAGCATCTGTAAAGACGGTGGTGGAGGTCAAGGTGCAGCTCCTTTGCTATCAGATCTCCATGTCGGCTTTGAAACGCGACACCTTCCATAGGATAAACGCACTGATCAGGCAACCTCCAGCGAGGTTAAGCGAGAAGAGCCCGGGCAGATAGAAGGAGAGCGTCACCAGAGGCCCTTGCGGAACATCGGGCGGGTAGGGCAGGGCATGTGCGGCTGCACCGATGTAGGTCAGGATTGTCGCCAAGGCAAAGTGGCACAGGACGATAGCGAGGCCAATCCATAGGAGGATGGTGGCGAGCTTACGGTAGTGGAACGCGTTGAGCATGGCGGGCTCCTCTCCGGGTGAACGACGCGTCATTGCTTCGTTATTTGTCAGAATATGGGATAAAAATAGCCCGCGCAATACCCTCCGCGCGAAAGGTGCCACTGCTAGTGCTCGCCAGCACTTTCAATCGACACGGTACTGCCCGATTTGCACGGCATCTTCACGCACTATGCCTTTTACACTCGGGGCGGCGCCGCTTTCCTCAAGCGCCGCCGCCCCAAGTTTGTTCGCCTTTCAGCGCCGAAAAGATCAGCTCAGGCGCTTTTGCAGATTCTCATCCAGAGCTGCAAGGAACTCTTCAGTGGTCAGCCACGGCTGATCCTTACCCACGAGCAGCGCCAGATCCTTGGTCATCTGACCGGCTTCGACCGTTTTAATGACGACGTCTTCCAGGGTATGAGCAAACTCAGTCACCTCAGGGGTGTTGTCGAGCATACCGCGGTGGGCCAGGCCTCGGGTCCAGGCAAAAATTGAGGCGATGGGGTTGGTGGAGGTGGGCTTGCCCTGCTGATGCTGGCGGTAGTGTCGGGTCACGGTGCCGTGGGCTGCCTCGGCCTCAAGGGTGCGGCCATCTGGGGTCATGAGGACAGAGGTCATCAGGCCGAGTGAGCCGAATCCTTGGGCAACAATGTCGGATTGAACGTCACCGTCATAGTTCTTGCAGGCCCAGACGTAGCCACCTTCCCACTTGAGGGCAGAGGCCACCATGTCATCAATAAGGCGGTGCTCGTAGTGCAGGCCTGCGGCTTCAAATTGTTCCTTGTATTCGCGCTCGTAGACCTCTTGGAAGATGTCCTTGAACTGGCCGTCGTAGGCCTTAAGGATGGTGTTCTTGGTGGAGAGATAAACCGGGTAGCCGCGCTTGAGGCCGTAGGCAAAGGAGGCTCGGGCAAACTCAGTGATGGATTCA
This sequence comes from Schaalia canis, assembly GCF_003858455.1. Classification (GTDB taxonomy): domain Bacteria; phylum Actinomycetota; class Actinomycetes; order Actinomycetales; family Actinomycetaceae; genus Pauljensenia; species Pauljensenia canis. The sequence continues at coordinate 162,366 of NZ_RQZF01000003.1, forward strand.
TTGAAGTTATACATGCCCATGGCGACGCCGCCTTCTTCGGGGATGCGCACCACCTCGTGAACGATGGGCTCGGAGCCGTCTTCAGGGGTGTAGGTCAGGGTAATGGTGCCAGCACCAGGGAGTTTAAGGTCGGTGGCGCGGTACTGGTCGCCGAAGGCATGTCGACCGACAACGATCGGTTGGGTCCAGCCGGGTACGAGGCGGGGGATGTTGTCAATAATGATCGGTTCGCGGAAGATGACACCGCCGAGGATATTGCGGATGGTGCCATTGGGTGAGCGCCACATCTTCTTGAGGCCAAATTCTTCGACGCGGGCCTCGTCTGGCGTAATGGTGGCACATTTGACACCCACGCCGTGCTCTTTGATGGCATTGGCTGCATCAATGGTGACCTGGTCGTCGGTAGCGTCACGGTTTTGGATGGACAGATCGTAGTAGCGCAGGTCAACATCCAGGTAGGGGTGGATGAGGCGGTCTTTGATGAACTGCCAGATAATACGGGTCATTTCGTCGCCGTCGAGTTCGACAACAGGGCCGACAACCTTGATCTTCGCCATTGATGCTCCTCGGTTGAGATAGGACGCGGGGCATGAGCCCCCACACGCCCCCTAGATTACTCGATATCGAGATATCTGTCAGGGAGCCGCCACATTGACGTAGGGCGAAAAGTAGACAATAGTCGCCGCGAGAAGCAAAAGAACCGTCACATCAGCAACGCGATTACGCGAGGAAAACCACGGCCGCCCTGGAATAAAAGCACGCAGAAGAGCAACAAGGGCCAATAGTGCAGCAACCATAAGAACAGCGGCGCGCACCCAGGACAGCAGAGCGAAAAGCACAACACACGCCACCCCCACAGCGACCACAGCAATCGTCACCAAACGTGCGACACGTTGATGAGGGGGCGCAGGCGGGAGAAATGACCGTTTTTCCATCGGAATTGAGTCTATCACCGCTCCCAAAAGGGCCCTTCGCGCAGGACCTCGATAGGCCCTAGTTCCCTTGCTTCTGACAATCGCTGAAAAACCCCACAACTTTGAGCGTTTTCACTTTCGATATGACCAGAACCGCAAACTAAACGACGCTCAGGGGCGATATTATGGAGGCGTTGTGACCACACCGGCCGCACCTCGACGCCCACACATTGGCACGCCGAGGACTCACGTCCTACGCATCACACCCTACGCAAAGGAGCCCCCGTGACTTCCCGCTACATCGTCATCCAGCCCGGCATGAACGATCTCGCAACCCAGGTGAGCGACCAGCTCGCCACCCTGCTGGAGGCGCGCGGCGGATTCACCCGCGTCAACCCCCTCGATGCCATCAAGGGCTCCTGCCCCATCGCCAACATGCCCACCGCCGTGCAGACCGTGCGCGACATCGAAACCGACTCCGTCCTCATTGACGCTGGCGAGTTTGCCGTCACCTCCATGGACGCCTTCGGCTGGAACCTCAACCTTGCCGCATCCGCCAACGCCCGCGTGATTCTTGCTCTTGACACTGAAGGCGCCTCCGAATCACTCATTGCCGCTGAAATTCATGGCGCACGCGCACGCGCACGCCGCCACCAGGTAACCATCGCAGCCGTCGCCCTGCCTGCCACTGTCGCCGCTCAGGTGTCCGTTGACGGCCTCGCCGTCCTGCCTCTGCCACTGACCGAGGCATCCCTGGCCGCCCTCGACGCAGTCGAGCTTCCCAACGTGGTCACCCCCCTGGCCTTCCAAGCTGACCTCATTGAGCGTGCCCGCGCTAACCGCAAGCGCATTGTCCTGCCCGAACCCGAGGACGACCGCGTGCTCAAAGCCGCGGCCGAAGTCCTTGAGCGCCAGATCGCTGAGGTCATCCTCGTTGGTGACGAGGCCACCGTCCGCGCCCGTGCCGCTGAACTTGGCCTCAATATCGACGCCGCCTCCATCGTCTCCGTTGAGGACCCCGCCTACAACGAAAAGTACGCCGTTGAGTTCGCTCGCCTGCGTGAAAAGAAGGGCGTCACCGTTGAGCAAGCACGCGAAACCGTCAAGGACGTGTCCTACTTTGGCACGATGATGGTGCATATGGGTGACGCCGACGGTATGGTCTCAGGCGCTGCCCACACCACCGCGCACACCATCGTCCCCTCCTTCCAGATCATTAAGACCGCCCCCGGCGTCTCGATCGTCTCCTCCATCTTCCTGATGTTGATGAAGGATCGCGTGTGGGCCTTCGGTGACTGCGCCGTTAACCCCAACCCCACCCCTGAACAGCTCGCAGACATCGCCGTCACCTCCGCACGCACCGCCGCTCAGTTTGGCGTTGAACCTCGCGTCGCAATGCTGTCCTACTCCACCGGATCCTCCGGATCTGGTGAAGATGTTGAAGCCGTTATTGAGGCCACCCGCCTGGCCCGCGAAAAAGCTCCCGAACTCGCCATTGAAGGGCCCATCCAGTTCGACGCTGCTGTGGATGCCGATGTGGCCGCCACCAAGCTGCCTGACTCCCCCGTCGCAGGCCAAGCCACCGTCTTTGTTTTCCCAGATCTCAACTCGGGCAACATCGGCTACAAGGCTGTGCAGCGCTCCTCCGGCGCCGTTGCCGTTGGCCCCGTCCTGCAGGGCCTCAACAAGCCGGTCAACGACCTGTCCCGCGGCGCCCTCGTCGAAGACATTGTGAATACCGTCGCCCTCACTGCCGTTCAGGCGCAGGGCTGAGTATCCTAAACGCCTCACCTCTTTTCAGCTCGTAACCCCTGAAAGGCACGTTCCGTGACTCAGTCTGTTCTTGTCATTAACTCCGGCTCTTCCTCGCTGAAGTACCAGCTCATTGACCCCGCCACCGGCGCATCCATCGCCAAGGGCTTGGTTGAGCGCATCGGTGAAGAAGACGGCCACATCCGCCACCACTACGGCGTGACCACCGTTGACGTCAACGAGGCAGTGCCCGACCACGAGGTTGGCCTGCGTGAGGTCCTTCGCCTCTTCAACGCCGTGGGCCCCAACCTTAACGATGCCCACATCGTTGCTGTTGGCCACCGCGTCGTGCAGGGCGGCAAGTACTTCTCTGGCCCGGCGCTCATCACCGACGAGGTTCGCCGCCTCATCGACGACCTGTGCGCACTGGCACCCCTCCACAACCCCGCCCACCTCAAGGGCATTGACGTGGCACGCGAGCTCCTGCCCGACATCCCCCACGTCGCCGTCTTTGACACCGCCTTCTTCCAGTCCCTGCCGGCCGACACCGCGACCTACGCCCTCGACCGCGCAACCGCAGAGAAGTACGCGATCCGCCGCTACGGCGCTCACGGCACCTCCCACCAGTACGTGTCCTCCCTCGTATCCAAGATGCTGGGCCAAAGCACCCTCAAGCAGATCGTTCTGCACCTGGGTAACGGCGCATCCGTGTCAGCTATTGACTCCGGTCACGCCGTTGACACTTCGATGGGTCTGACCCCGCTGGAAGGCCTGGTCATGGGCACCCGCACCGGCGACATTGACCCCGCCGTTGTCTTCCACATCCAACGTCAGTCCGGCATGAGCGCTGATGAAGTTGACACCCTCTTCAATAAGAAGTCCGGCCTGAAGGGTCTGACCGGCGAAAACGACATGCGTGCTGTGCGTCAGATGGCCACCGAGGGCAACAAGGATGCCCGCCTGGCTCTGGACATCTACGTCACTCGCATTATCAAGTACATCGGCTCCTACGCTGCAGAGATGGGCGGCGTTGACGTTATCTCCTTCACCGCTGGTATCGGTGAAAACGATGCCGCCCTGCGCGCTGAGGTCTGCAAGCGCCTAGCCCCCTTCGGAGTTGAACTCGATGAGGATGCCAACCGCGAGCGCATTTCTGAGCCAACCACCATTTCCTCTCGCAACTCTTCGGTGCGCATCATGGTGGTTCCCACCAACGAGGAACTGGCGATCGCCCGTCAGGCAATGACTCTGATCTGAGCGCGGCGGTGAAGGGATGAAGTGGGACTTTTCCGACTTCACCTTCATGTGATGAGCATATTTCCCCAGCTCAAGGCTGGGTGAGGCTGTGGCCCTGGACCAACCGGTCCAGGGCCACAGTGTTAGATTCACAGTACTAGGGCCGCAGCGCTAGGCGCGCACTATGCCTTCCGAGGCGAGCATTACAGGCTGACTTCTGGCAACCTATAATCCTGCGTGGTGTGGGCCCCTCACAAGACCCCGGGAGTGCAGCGAAGTAAGTCTGACTTCTGTTTTCTCTTTACAGTTCTTCCGCTTCATGCCTTTCGATGAAGCGGGCCATTCCTGGGACGGTGAAAGCCAGTTTCCCTCGCTCAGGAGCATAGATAGCACCTTTTTTGATGAGACTTGCTCTGGCGACACTCCAGTCAGAGTAGGTGCCTCCAAGGGTAGAAATCACGTCGGAGGCATCCATGACTTCCTGCCCGGCATTGACCATGGCTCGCATATATCGGCGTTCCTTTTCGGTGGCGCGATCCCAGCGAGAAGGGAAAAAACCTTGATCGAGGTGTTCAAATCCTCGATACACTGCTTCTTCAGCATCACGAAGAGAGAACTCTTTTTCTTGGGCAATATCCCAGATCTGCTGCCCAAACACTTGGAGGAAGAAAGGGTACCCTTCTGCTTCTGTAACGAGATATGTCATGGCATCGCCGCTGTAGCGTGCACCGCATTTTTCTGCTGGCTCTGCGAGAGCTTGTTCGGCCGCTTCTGCGCCTAGCGGTCCCACAACACGGTAATCGAAAAGACGTTCCGCGTAGGAACGCGCAGCGCTCAGTGTGGCGGGGAGCGTAGGCAAGCCAGCTCCGATGATGAAAAATGGCCACCCCTCCTGATGCGCGGCATGTTGTAGAGCAAGTAGGGAGCTCAGCAGTTGCGGCTCTAGTTCTTGCATCTCGTCAATGAAGAGAGCGCATCCTTTCCCAGAACCTTTTAGAGGCTCAATCAGCATCTCAACGAGATTCATGAGGCTGATCTCTAATCTCACAGGTGACTGATCGGGCGAAGAAAAACTAACTTCAATACCAGATCCAAGAACCTGAACTTTGAAGGATTCCACGCCCAGGAGAAGGCGACGCGAGGCTTTCTTGATGCGTTGATTCTTACTCCTCAGAAGAGCTCTCTCAAACTCGTCGGCCAGTCTCACTTGGTTTCCGGCATCGCCCTTCTCTTCACGGCGTCCTTCGAATTGGACTGTGAGCCAACTATGCTGCTCAGCCTGTTTCCTAAGTTGATTCAACAGCACGGTTTTTCCAACTCCACGCAGACCTGAAAAGATCAAACCTCGATTGGCAAGATTTCCCATGCCCACACGGGCTATCAACGTGTCGAAGCGCTCACGTTCAAGAGAGCGCCCTGCTAGGAGTGGCGGCATCAGGCCTGAACCTGGATTGTACGGATTCAGCGCTGGATCTATGCCAAACACTCTCCTTCATCGCGTTTGTGGACGGTCACCCTATCCTTCTATATACGATTATAAAGCTGTATATAGAAAAAAATATACAGTCATATACGGCGATATAAAGAGGCATACATTCTCCCCCGCGGGCGCCTCACTCCCCTGGCTCCCCATGCCCTCTCAAAAGCAGGCACAATAGAGTGCAGTGTCTATACAACAGACAGCCCCAACAAGAAACAGTCCCGATAAGAGACCGTCCAGAACGTACAGACGGCGCCACCAGCAGCCGATATTCCAGGAGACCTCGTGAATTTCCATTCCCTCTACGATCATGGTTTTGCCCGCGTCGCCGCCGTATCGATCCCCGTGCATCCGGCGCGCCCGGAGCTCAACGCTGACGAGGTCATCGCCGCTGCGACGGTGTGTTCGAATGCGGGTACTGCGGTTGTCACTTTCCCCGAGCTCTGCCTGTCGGGCTACTCGCTGGATGACCTCTTCCTCCAGTCCACTCTTTTAGATGCGGTTGAGGCCGCCATTGTCCGCATTGTTGAGGCTTCCCGCGACCTCCTGCCCCTGCTGTGGGTGGGAGCGCCCCTGCGCCACGGCAACCGCCTTTACAATTGCGCCCTTGCCATCCACCGCGGCACAGTCCTGGCAGTCACCCCGAAGCGCCACATCACGAACTACAACGAGTTCTACGAGAAGCGCCATTTCGCTGCTCCCACCGATCCCTTCCCCAAGACCATCGACCTGCCCTTCCTAACCCCCGAAGGGGAAGAAACCCTCGCTGTTCCTTTTGGCACGGTGGTCGTGTCGGCCGAGGATGTCCCAGGCCTGACCGTTTCTGCTGAGATCTGCGAGGACCTGTGGGTACCTACCCCGCCCTCGACTATCGCAGCACTGCAAGGCGCGCACATCCTGGTGAACCTGTCTGCCTCCCCAGCGACGGTGGGCCGCGCTGCTGAGCGCTCCAAGCTGGTGGCGGCAACCTCGTCACGCCTGAAGACCGCCTACGTCTACGCCGCAGCCGCCGAGGGAGAGTCCACCACGGACCTGGCCTGGGACGGTCACACCATGGTGTACGAGGCTGGCGTCGCACTTGCGGAGGGCGAACGCTTCTCACACAATGGCGCAACCTTCGCCTTTGCCGATGTTGACCTTGATGCGCTCGCGAATTCCCGCGCCCGCTACAACTCCTTTGACGATAATGCCTCCGGCGTGATGGGGCTGACCATGGGAATGGCAACGATTCCGCCGATTCCTTTCCGCCTTAACCCGCCGCGCGATGACCTTGGCCTGATCCGCGAGATTGAGCGCTTCCCCTTCGTCCCCTCTGACCCGGACCTGCTGGAGCAGGAATGTTGGGAGGCCTACAACATTCAGGTGTCGGCCTTGGCGCAACGTCTGAAGGCAATTGGCAATCCCAAGATTGTTATTGGTGTCTCCGGCGGTCTTGATTCCACCCACGCGCTGCTGGTGGCGGCGCAGGCCATGGATCGTCTGGGCCGCCCGCGCACGGACATTTTGGCCTACACAATGCCAGGCTTTGCCACCACCGATCACACGAAGTCCAATGCCTACAAGCTCTGCGAGCACCTGGGGACCTCTTTTGAGGAGATCGACATTACCCCGGCTGCTCGCCAGATGCTTGCCGATATGAAGCACCCCTTCTCCGATGGTGCCGACCTCTACGACATTACTTTTGAGAACGTCCAGGCAGGCTTGCGCACGGACTACCTCTTCCGCCTTGCCAACCATCACGGTGGCATCGTCTTGGGCACGGGTGATCTATCGGAGCTGGCTCTTGGCTGGTGCACCTATGGTGTGGGCGACCAGATGAGTCACTACGGTATTAACGCCGGTATTCCCAAGACTATGATCCAGCACCTCATCCGTTGGGTCATTGCCTCCGATCTCTTTGGCGAGGATGCCTCGGCGGTGCTTGACTCGATCCTCAATACGGAGATCAGCCCCGAGCTCATCCCCACCACCGCGGGAAAGGCCCCGCAGTCCACTCAAGCCAGCATTGGCCCCTACAACCTGCAAGACTTCACCCTCTTCCACTTCCTGCGTCACGGTGCTCGCCCCTCGAAAATTGCTTTTATGGCAATGCACGCTTGGGGGGACGCGGCGGCTGGCCGCTGGCCTGAAGGCTTCCCGGAGGATGCTCGGGTGGCCTACTCTCTGGGTGAGATCGTGAAATGGGAGCGCGTGTTCCTGCGTCGTTTCTTCGCCAACCAGTTCAAGCGTTCAGCAATGCCCAATGGCCCCAAGGTTCTTGGTGGCGGCTCCTTGTCGCCGCGCGGGGATTGGCGGATGCCCTCGGATGTGTCGGGCGCGGCTTGGCTGGCCGAATTGGACGAGGCCGTCGCGGGACTGGAGTTGGAGGTTAAGTAGCCTGCCGCTGGTGGCTGCGCATCTTGATCCCCCTCGTTGAAGGAGAGAAAATGACAATTATTGCCATTGTCTGTGCTGTTCTGTTCATGTTTGCAGCGGTGCGTTTTGGCTTGCTCGCCCATTTTGCTCGCACGGACAGTTTGCCCTTTGAATCCTCGATGGGGATTCGCGCCCGCGAGGTTCGCGCCGACGTCGAGACGTGGAATAAGGCTCACCGGGCGGCATGGCCCCTGTATGCGGCGGGGGCAGGGGTATCTGCTGGCCACGGCGTCGCCTGCGCGTTGGCGCCGTGGGCTTCTGGCATTAGTGTGGGCGGTTTTTTGGCCGTCATTGTGGGCGCTGGTGTCGTGGTGCTGGTAGCACTGACGATTCTGTCGGAGAAGGCCGGGGTGTCCACCATTCGCTAAAGGGGTGCGCTCCCTGGTTGCATCGTCATTTCGCCGTATTGTTCGGCCGTAGAACGAGGGCGGTCAGGGCGATCATCAAACCGCCGAGGGGCAGGACAATCATTGCTGAAGTCAGTGAGGTTGCCGCAACGATCAGGCCGACAATAGGCGGTGCGCAGAGGAAGGCCAGGCGGCCCAACCATGTGACGATTGTCAGCCCAGTGCCCACGGGAAGGCCAGGCAGGTCATCGGCGGCGTTCATAGCAAGAGGAACACTGGCAGCGCATCCAATGCCTGCGGCAGCCATGCCAATGAGTGTGGTGGGAAGGGAGGGCCACAGTAGGGCGATGCCCATGCCGGCAACGATCAGAAGGCCTCCTGCCTGCAACGTGGCGCGAGCGCCGATGCGGGCGATGACACGGTCGGCAGCAAAACGCCCAAGAGCCTGGGTGGCGAGCATGGTCACGAAAGCGGCGCCGACTGCGCTGCCTGTGACGCCAAGCTGGTCGCGCAGGTAGAGGGCGGACCAGGTGGAGGAGGCGTCCTCAATGAGCATGCCCGCGATGGACATGAGGGTCAGGCTAGCTAGGAGGATGCCGACGGGGAGGGCAATGGTGGCCGCATGAGAAGACGCAGGATTGGCTGCGTCCAACGCCTGCGTTCCCTCTGGCATCTGCGCGGCGTCCAGCCCGGGCTTCGCACTGTCACGCCCTCGCAAAAGGAAGGGTTGCACAGCAACACCAAGCGCGACAAAACACAGAGACGAACCAATGAGGTGCAGTGGCAGGGGAAGAGAAATTCCAACGGCGATTGATCCAAGCAGCGCCCCGCACATGGCGCCAATAGACCAGCCTGCATGAAAGGAGTTGATAATAGGGCGCCCGTAGTGTTTTTGGACGCGCAGGCCATGCGCATTTTGGCCGACGTCGGTGATGGCGTCACAGGCACCTGCCATGAAGAAGCTCACGGCGAAAAGCATGTAGAGGACCCACTTCAGTGCGCTGCTAGCGGCGTCAGTGTTGAGGGTGGCGAAGATGCCGACCATGCTCATCATGATGCCCACGCCGACCGTCCCCATTGCTGCAGTGCGGGCTGATGAGAAGCGTCGGATAATCCGCCCGGCAATCGGCCCTGCGGTGATGGCCCCCAAGGGGAATAGGGCAACCGTTAGGCCATATACCGGTTCGGAGAGGCCGAAAATGTCTTTGATCTCAGGGAAACGTGGTACTACCGCAGCGAAAAGCGCACCATTGGTAAGGAAGAGAGCAAAGACGGCCGCGCGGGCGCGGCGTAGGGTGAGGCTGCCGGGCGTGTTCGGAGTTTGAGTGGGGGCTGCGGAGGTCATGAGGTGTTCCCGTCGCCTGCACTTTAGTAGCCCAGCGCGGTGAAGATCAGGCCCCCAATCCAGGCCGTGGTGGCAACCAATGCGGCAAGAAGCTCAATAACGATGGATAGTCCAACAATTTTCAGGGCTTCAAGGGTTGCCTTCCATGCGTCTTGCGGGGATTGAAGGCGCAGGTATTCCATCGCGTAGATGACGGCAATCAGGCCCACAATGAAGCCCACTACCGGGATGATGAAGTAGCCAACAACCGCGCCCACAAGGCCGGCAATCAACGTCGAGTTAGGAATGCCCGACTGGGCAAGTTTGCGTCCGGGAATCACGAATTTCGCGACAAAAGCAACAGCCAGGACGACAAGCGCGATCACGAAGACACTCCACGCCAGCGGGGTGTTGACATTGAACGCCCACAGGAAGATACCCCCTGCGATGAAAGGACCCGAGGGCCAGATCTGGACAATAGCGCCAACAATACCTGCCAGAATTAGCAGGCCGCTGAGGAAGAGGATGAGGAAAGAGACGCTCACTGCGGGACACTCCATGGTGGGAGGGATAGAAGTCCCTACCATCCTAGAGTGAAGCACCCTTTCCTACCTTCTGAGGATCTTCCTCCTGAATCCTGACCGCTAATGCGGAATAATGTGGGGACGCCCGCTCTTCCTACTTCAACGACGAAGGACCAGCATGAAGACTCGTTTAGTATGGTCGGCGCTGCTTGCCTCAGCTCTGGCTTTAACACCCCTGACACCTGCGTTAGCCGATGATCCGGCCACCGTCACCGTTGACATCTACGGCATTACTGACTTTCACGGGCACCTCGAAAGAGTGGTCCAGAAAGCGAAAGAGCCTGGCCAGCCCGATACGGTGGTTGACCCTGGCGCTGTCACCATGGCCTGCGAGCTAAAGAAAGCTCGCGACGCAAACCCCCATCTCCTTTTCGCTTCCGCTGGTGACAATATCGGCGGCTCAGCCTACACCTCTTCCATCTTGAAAGATGTGCCAACCCTTGAGGTCCTCAACGCCCTTAAGTTGGACGTCAGCGCCGTGGGCAACCACGAGCTTGACCTCGGCATTAAGGATCTCACCGACCGTGTATTCCCACTCGTGACCTTCCCTCACCTGGCCGCAAACCTCTCCGGCTCTGCCGCGCTTGATACCCAAGGCAATGGTGGTGGAGTGTTCATCAAGGACGTTCAGGGCATTACAGTCGCTTTCGTTGGTGCTCTCACTGACGAACTTCCCTCCCTTGTCTCCCCCAGCGCACTTGCGGGGCTGACAATCAGCCCCGCCCTGGCCGCCGCCAACGAAAAAGCCAGCGCATTAAAGGACGGCGACGCCGCTAATGGCGAGGCCGACATCGTCGTAGTCCTCACTCACGAGGACGCCGCCGACCAAGCCACTTTGTTCAACAAGTCCGTTGACGCTGTCTTTGCCGGGCACACCCACGTTGATTTCCTTGAAGTTGTCACCGGTAAAGACGGCAACAAGATTGCCGTCATTCAGGCCGACCACTACGGCTGGAATCTTGGCAAGGCCTCGATCAGTATTGATCCAGTGTCAAAGACAATTACCGCGGTAGTTGCTGAATCTATTGACCTGCAAAAGTCCGATTGTGTGGATGACACCTACGGCGTGCAGGCCATTGTCGACAAGGCTGTTGCTCAGGCGAAAATCGAAGGTGGAAAACCTCTGGCTCGAATCGGCTCGAACTTCTTGCGTGGGACAAATAAGGGCACTGACCCCGGTTCAAACCGTGGCACTGAGTCGACCGCGTCAAATATGCTGGCTGATTCTTTCGCATCATGGCTGACCGACGAGGTTGCCCACTCCGTGAAGACGCGCGTGGGTGTCATGAACCCCGGTGGGGTGCGCGCCGACCTTCTCTACGCCAAGTCTGATGACGAAGCGAGCGACGGTATTGTCACCGTCGGCGAGGCCTACACTGTTCAGCCTTTCGGTAATGAGATGGGCTATGCCCAGCTGACGGGCGCTCAGTTCCGTGAGCTTTTGGGGCAGCAGTTCCAGCCCGGTAAGGATCGTCCGGTTCTTATGCTGGGGCTGTCACAAAATGTTGAGGTGACGCTCAATCAAGCGGCGGTGCGCGCGCTGGCAGCCATTAAAGAATCTGATGATCCTCAGATTCCAGCTTTGCGTGCCGCAGTTGTAGATTCGGTCATGATTGATGGGCAGCCCCTGAGCGATGACGCGCCTCTTCTTGTGGCAAGCAATAGTTTTGTCCTGGAAGGCGGCGACGGCTACCTGGTCTTCAAGGGTGTTCCTTTTGTGAATACGGGCTCCCTTGATCGTGATGTCACTGCACTGTATCTGAATAAGTTTGCTGCTGAGCCTTTGGTGGCGACCACGAAGAAACGCCAGATCGCAGTTGAGGGTGAGGCAACCCGCGTTAATAGCGCCCTCGATAAGCTGACTGCTTCCGTCTACGGTGCAGTTTATAGCAATGATGCAGAAAAGGCTCTGGGAGCAACCACCGTTGATGTGGAACTCCACGGCAAGAAGGTCGCATCAGCAGCGATTGATACGACTCCGGTGGCCTTGCGCCCGGAAACGGGGACGGCATCATTCAGTATTGACGTGCCGCGCAGTGCAGCCTCGCAGGTGTGTCTCAAGGATCCTGCCGCTCGCTGCTATGCGCTTGCCGCAGTGTTGCGCAATGCTGCTGGCGAGGAACTCGCACGCCGCACTTTCGAGGTTCGTGCTCCTGCTGATCCGCCGTCTGTAACGCCACCATCAGTGACACCTCCCCCGCCAACCACCCCGCCGGCGACGACGCCACCGGCAACAAAACCACCGTCAACAACGCCACCCGCTAAGAAGCCTTCCACTGAGGCTCCCGGAAAGAGCGGAAAGATTGCTCGCACGGGTGCTACTGCGTCCTACACGATAGGAGCGTTTGCGCTTTTGGCTATCGTCGGTGGAACACTCATGTTCCTACGTCGGCGTCGCTGACTCACAATAAGTGGGCGGCTGGGATACCCCAGCCGCCCACTTATATGTTCAGGCCGCGACGTTTAGAAGTCGCCGGTCATGGAGCGCACGTCAAGTGCGGCATCCAGGTCAGCTTCAGTGAGTTCGCCGCGCTCCACGTAGCCCAGGTCAATGACGGCCTCGCGGACGGTGAGGTCATGCTTGACGGAGTGCTTGGCAATGGCAGCAGCGGCCTCGTAGCCAATGAGTCGGTTAAGCGGGGTGACGATGGAGGGTGAGGATTCTGCCAGGCGCAGGCAGCGTTCCTCGTTCACAGTGATGCCATCCACGCAGCGCTCAGCAAGAACGCGCGAGACATTACCGACGATGGTGATGGATTGGAGCAGGTTGGAGGCCATGACGGGCAGCATGACCAGCAGGTCGAAGTTGCCCTGTGCGCCAGCGAAGGCAATGGCGGCGTCATTACCGATAACCTGCGCGGCAACCTGAACGGTTGCTTCAGGCAGAACGGGGTTGACCTTGCCGGGCATGATGGACGAGCCCGGCTGCAGGTCAGGCAGATTGATTTCTCCCAGGCCCGTGCGCGGGCCTGACCCCATCCAGCGCAGGTCGTTTGCGATCTTCACAAGGGAAACAGCAACGGTGCGCAGGGCAGCGGACATTTCCACGAGGGAGTCTTGTGCGGCCTGGGCTTCGAAGTGATTGTCGGCTTCACGCAGGGGCAGTCCCGTGTGCTGCGCAATATGTTCAATGACGCGGGCGGAGAAGCCTGCGGGGGTGTTAATACCGGTGCCAACAGCGGTGCCTCCCAAGGGCAGCTCAGCCAGGCGAGGCAGTGCTGCTTCCACGCGCTCAATGCCCTTAGAGATCTGGGTGGCGTAGCCGGAGAATTCTTGCCCGAGGGTGATCGGCGTGGCATCCATCAGGTGGGTGCGTCCAGACTTGACGACGTCTTTAAATTCAACGGCCTTCGCGGCGAGGGAATCGTGCAGGGTGTGCAGGCCGGGCAGGAGAACGTTAACAACAGCTCCGTATGCGGCGATGTGGATAGATGAGGGGAACACGTCATTGGAGGACTGGGAAGCGTTGACGTGATCGTTGGGGTGAATAGGGAGGTCCTCGGTGGAGGCCAGGGTGGCGATGACCTCGTTGGTGTTCATATTGGAAGAGGTACCCGAGCCGGTCTGGAAGACGTCGATGGGGAAGTGTTCGTCGCATTCGCCTGCGATGACGCGGTCAGCGGCGGCGACGATAGCCTTCGCTTGCTGTTCTGTGATAACTCCGAGCTCCTGGTTGGTCAGGGCTGCTGCGCGCTTGATGTGGCCAAGGGCGGCGATGTGGTGACTGTTGAGTCGTTCTCCTGAGATGGGGAAGTTTTCGACAGCGCGTTGGGTTTGCGCTCGGTAGAGCGCGTCAATCGGAACACGAACCTCGCCCATAGTGTCGTGCTCAATACGGTACTCGCCATTACCCTGCTGGGACATAGCCTCTCCTTAGTAATTTTCACAATGAGTGCGTTATCTATTGTCCCCTATTTTTAGCAAAGAAGTAGGACGAAATTCCCCTTTCTATCACCATCCGCATCACGTTTCCGGCTCGGGAATCCGTGGCATCCTCCCCCGCTCTCCTCCACCACCTAAGCCTGATATTCCAACAAAAAGAGGACCACGCGCTGGCCTCGGCAATCCTTCGAAAAGCTCCGGGGGACCCCTGTCCCCTATCCCTCTCATTGCGCCCCCTACCTTTAGAGAGTTGCCAACACATTGTTGCGAAAACTACCGGCGCAAAGGAGCCACTCATGACTGAGTTCTTCTACGAGGACATGCTTCCCCTCGGTGAAGACACCACCCAATACCGTCTACTCACCACCGAAGGTGTCGAAACAGTCGAAGGCCCCGACGGGCGCACATTCCTCAGCGTTGCTCCCGAAACGCTCTCCCTTTTAGCCGAGGCTGCGCTGCACGACATCTCCCACTACCTGCGTACTGCTCACCTTCAGCAGTTGCGCAATATTCTTGACGACGAGGAAGCCTCGGCCAACGACAAGTTCGTGGCCCTGGATCTGCTGAAAAACGCCGTCATCGCTGCAGGTGGTGTACTCCCCATGTGCCAGGACACCGGCACAGCTATTGTCTCCGCCAAGCGCGGCCAGCATGTCCTCACCGAAGGCCCCGACGAAAAGGCCCTGTCACGCGGCATCTACGACGCCTACGTCAACCTCAACCTGCGCTACTCCCAAAACGCTCCCCTGACCATGTGGGACGAGAAGAACACCGGCAATAATCTGCCTGCTCAGATCGAGATTGCCGCCGACACTAAGCCAGGCCACGAGGCTGAATACTCTTTCCTCTTTATGGCCAAGGGCGGCGGCAGCGCCAACAAGTCCTACCTGTACCAGGAAACCAAGGCTCTGCTGAATCCCGAACGCATGATGCAGTTCATTGAGGAGAAGATTCGCTCCCTGGGCACCGCAGCATGCCCGCCCTACCACCTGGCTCTGGTGATCGGTGGTACTTCGGCGGAATATTGCCTCAAGACTGCGAAGTACGCCTCCGCGAAGTACCTTGATGCCCTCCCCACGCACGGAGACATCACCGGCCACGGCTTCCGCGACATTGAGCTGGAAGAAAAGGTCTTGGAGCTCACGCGCCAGATTGGTATTGGCGCCCAGTTCGGTGGCAAGTACTTCTGCCACGATGTGCGTGTTATCCGTCTGCCCCGCCACGGGGCCTCCCTGCCTGTTGCGCTGGCTGTTTCTTGCTCGGCTGACCGCCAGTGCAAGGCGAAGATCACCTCCGAGGGCGTGTTCTTGGAAGCGTTGGACACTGATCCGGGTCGTTTCCTGCCTGACATTACCGACGCTGACCTGGATGCCGAGGCTACCGGCGCCTCCTCAACGGGTAAGGGTGCTGCGGTCACGATCGACCTTAATCGTCCGATGCCGGAGATCCTCGCTGAACTGAGCAAGCACCCGATTAAGACTCGCGTCTCCCTCAATGGCACCATCATTGTGGCTCGCGACATTGCCCACGCCAAGATCAAGGAACGCCTGGACGCTGGCGAGGAGATGCCTCAGTATCTCAAGGATCACCCCGTGTATTACGCTGGCCCGGCCAAGACCCCCGAGGGCATGCCCTCAGGTTCCTTCGGCCCCACCACTGCGGGCCGCATGGATTCCTATGTTGACCAGTTCCAGGCCGCAGGCGGCTCGATGATTATGCTCGCCAAGGGCAATCGCTCCAAGGCCGTCACCGACGCCTGCGAGAAGCACGGTGGCTTCTACCTCGGGTCAATTGGTGGGCCTGCTGCTCGCCTGGCTCAGGACTGCATTAAGAAGGTCGAGCTGGTGGAATACCCCGAGCTGGGCATGGAAGCCATTTGGAAGATCGAGGTCGAGGACTTCCCAGCGTTCATCGTTGTTGACGACAAGGGCAATGACTTCTTTGCTGGCACTCAGGAAGTCACCCTGACGATCGGCAAGCGTCCCGGCCTGTGAGCATAGGCTGTTGAGTGCCCGCGCAGCGGCGCTCATAACAGTGTGAGGGGATGGCCCGTATGGGCCATCCCCTCACACTGTATCTCCCCCGGAATATCAGCAGCTCATATTGCCGTGGGCTACATCTGTCAAGACCTGAATTTACGCATCTGTCTGACGGCGTCGATAGGCTGCTGCAAGCATGGCTGCAGCCAAGATGCCTCCACCCGCAATGAAGAAGGTATCCGCACTGGTTCCCCCCGTGAACGGGAGAGCAGGCGGGGTGATCGCAAAGTTTTGGATTGCCCCGAGATCAATCTGGGTTCCCAGCTCCTGAGCGGAGATATTTCGTCTGATAGGTTCACGTGACCGGCGATAGCCGATGGGGGCTGCGGTTTCCGTCAGCGTGTAAGCTCCTTCATCTCGAACGAGTACCCGGAAGTAACCGCCACGATGGTCTTTGTCAGGCCCAGCGCACTGACTTGGCGCATCGGCGACACAGTCCGCAACGGTCAGCGCGGCGGCATTGCCTCGCTGCAGAGTCCATTCGGAACCCGACAGTGGGGAGGCTTGAGGGGAGGCATCTACCTTGCGCCAAATAATAGGCGTGTCATTAGGCGCGTTAGGGATAGGCGCGGGAAGAGCCACATCGATGATGCCGTCCACCATGTGGGGGAAGTGGTGCGTGCGCCCATCCTTACGGAATCCGGCAGGGGCCGCGAGTTCCTGCACTGTGTAGTCTCCCCATTTCAGCTGGGTGACTTTGAAGAATCCCGGTCGGTTATCTTTATCGAGGCCGCCGCAGGCGCCGCTGATACAGTCTTCAACAGTTACGCCCGAAGGGTGCGAGGGGCCTCTGAGCGTCCATGAGCTTCCACCCAGGTGAGCCCCGGTCGCTTTGTTCGTTTTTTGCCACGCAAGGCTGGCGGGTTTGGTGGTGTTCATAACGCGACACAGGACGCGGTCAGCGCCTGCAACACGTAGACGGTCCGCAGCAACCAACACGCTTTGGAAACGCTGACTTGGAGGCTTGACGCTTCCGGGAGCCTCGGAGCAGACCCATTGACCGGCTTCATAAGCGACGGCTTCTGGGGCATTGCTGTTCTCTGTCAGTGTGTAAAGCGATGCGGAGACGGGGGTCTCTGCCGTTCGACCGTTGCCGGTGACGAAATATCCCGCACCAGTGAACTTCCTGTGCCTGAGCTGAAGCGTCCAGCTGGATGCCGGAAGCGGGTTCGAGGCCCATGGGGCACTGACAGTCTTTTCGAGGGTCACCGTGGGAACGTAGACCCGCAGCTCATAGTCTTCAACTTCACCTGCTGTGGTGACTCCAGTGGGAAGCATTTGGTTATCGTCAGCCACATCAGCAATGCGTAGCCGCATGTAGGTATTTGCTGAGCCTGGCTCACCGGCGACAGATCGCTTCACGTCGCTTGGGACTGTCCAGACGAGCGTAGCCTTCGATCCAGAGCACGTCACGACATTGCTCCGCTCATTGGGGTTGTTGAAGTGGCCATCGCGGTTCCAGTCAATCCAGCCAGCAACCTTCCCTGGCCCTTGACAGGGCACATCCTTTGTCAGGGTTCCCCCAGGGCCAACGAGGATTCCCTCTGTCCGCAGTTCCCCGGCATTGAGCGCATCCTCATCGCTGGGCTGTTGCCCGGATTGATCATCCTGGTCAGCCCCGGCACTGGCAGAGTAACGAGAATCAGCATCAATTAGTTGGCCAAGCCGAGTGGGGCCAGGTATAACCGTTGCTGGCCTTGTCTCCATAAGATTGGCACCCACATGCGCTTCATGGGTTGAGTTATTGGCTGGTTGTCCCGCTGACCATTTGGGTTGGAAAAGGGAACCTGCAATGCCGTAGCTTGATGGCGCATCACCAAAATCAGAAGCGATCACCATGCCAAGGGCAACAGCAGAATATCCACTACCCTGCATGCGAATGGTTGCACCATTAGCGCCTTCCATAAACATCACAGCACCAGGACCGCCAACACCACTTGGTGTGCGGTAGCGGCCTTGGTTTTGGTAGACGCACTCTTTCCCACTCGGAATCAAGCGCAGAAGCTGCGTGCTGTTGATGTCAGCATCTAGGTAACTACCACGGGCGAAGGTCGGACAGCCATCGGATCGGAGGGTGTCCAGGACGCGCCATTTCGTGCCTGGGTTCCAGGCGTACGCTTGAATCCACTCGTCCCTGTCCCCACCGTCGTATGCACTTGAGGCCTCAGCATCTGCAAAAACAAGCCCGTTTAGGGGGATGTTTCTTTTTTGTCCGGAAGGCTCAACAAGCTCTGCCGAACACTGAATATTGAAGCTCACTTCCGAACTAAATCCAGAAGCTGTGTATTTCTGTCCCGCGATCGACCCATTACCGTTATAGGCATAACCATTTGCCAGGCCAATAACCATTTCATTCAAGTTGGTGTAGTGCTCGGGGTACGTCTCCCAAGAAGCCCGCACTTCACCCCCACTACTCCATTGACCGCCCTTGCCACTGTTATAGAGATTATCGAGGACGTCTCCAGCCCATGCTCCTGGAACTGTTGCGACAAGCGGTCCTCTCGCTTGAACGTCCGGCACTCCCGATCGCGCACTGTGGTACGTCAGGTTCGAAAGAGTGCATTGTGTCAGCAAGTAGCCTGATGTACCAAAATCCCGGTAGTTCCTAATCGTTCGCGGTCTACCGTAGTTAAGAACAGGCACATCAGGGCGAGAGGTCCCCGCGAAATCGTCGTTGTAATTTCCCCATTGGAGCCACTGGATCCATTCCTTGTACCTGCCACTACCTCCCTTTGCAAACACTGCGGGCAGAATACTGGGGTCACGAGGCACTGCGGATGTCCCACTTGGCTGGCGAGCACGGAAGAAGCCGGAGTACCCTGCAGGCGATTCTTCAGGCTTTTTCTCGCCTGCTACCTCTGAGCCTTCATCCTTTTGAGGCTCGACTGTTTCAGCAGCAGAGCCTTCCTCGGTGGCTTCGTTTGCGTCGCCAACTGGGGCGCCAGAAACGTCGGGACTGCTCGCTCCCTCATTCTCACCATCTTTACTCCCGGTGCTGACCTCGTCGTGCTGTGACGGGACTTGATGATCGTCCGAGGTCCCTCCAGGTTCCTGGTCGCGGAGGTCATGACCATGAATACCTGGTTCGCGGGCATCGTCCCCCTCAACCGCGGCACGATAGATGTCACTTTGAGCCGACTGAGCCTGATCTGAGTCCCTCTCAAGGGCAATATCAATAGCGAAGGAGCTATTGAGTGCCGCCAGCATGCTGAGGGTGAGAAAAGCCGCAAAGGAGGACCGAAGGATGCTGCGGCGCGGCTGATGAGCGCGCGCACGCAATGAAAGAGCGAGCCTACTGTCTCGCTTTCCGTGCTTCACGAGGCATTCCTTTACTCAACGGCTCACACATGATGGGATGCGCGCCGTGTGACACTGTGCGGGATTAAACCGTATGGGATAAACGGTGTAGGGGATGAGGGGTCCGGCATGAAGAAAAACCGCGGACTGCAGATTTTCATCGCCTTCCCTATTGGCTTAAATCCTACTATTTCTCCCTATTCGAAGGCCAGTTTCATGGAAAACTACACAGAAGAACTTTTTCAAAGCTCACAAAAATAGCTACGGCCTGCACATTTGGCAAAGCCATTTTATTTAGATCTCAACCCATATTAACTTTGCCCGACAGGTCAGTAATCCGACGGCCGATACGGACTTACCACCACATTCACTCGCTGCAAATCCTTCACCTCGGAATACCCCGTCGACGCCATCGTCCGACGCAGCGCCCCTACAAAGTTCAACGAGCCATCCGCGCGATGGGACGGGCCATACAAGATCTCCTCCATCGTCCCCGAAGTCCCCACATACGCCCTCTGACCGCGCGGCATATCAGGATGGGTAGCCTCCGACCCCCAGTGCCAACCGCGCCCCGGCGCTTCCTCAGCCCGAGCCAAAGCAGCACCCAACATGACAGCATCGGCGCCGCAGGCAATCGCACGCGACAGGTCACCCGAACGCCCAATTCCCCCATCAGCAATGACATGCACATAACGTCCGCCAGACTCATCCATATAGTCCCGCCGAGCCGCAGCAACATCGGCCAGGGCCGTCGCCATAGGAGCATGAACACCCAGAGACTGGCGAGTCGAGTGTGCAGCACCACCACCAAAGCCGACCAGCACGCCCGCCGCACCCGTTCGCATCAGATGCAGTGCAGCGGTATCGGTAGAGACGCCACCAACAATGACAGGAACATCAAGCTCATAGATGAAGCGTTTCAGGTTCAAAGGCTCGTGGCGTGAGGACACATGCTCAGCAGACACGGTCGTTCCGCGAATCACAAAGAGATCAACACCGGCCTCCACCACAGCCCGCCAATGCTGCTGCGTGCTCTGCGGTGACAACTTCCCCGCCACCACAACTCCGGCCTCGCGGATCTCACGCAGACGCTCGGTAATCAGCTCATTTTTAATGGGCTCAGAGTAGATCTGTTGGAGTCGCGCAATCGAACGATCCACCGGAAGTGCCGCAATTTCTTCCAAGATCGCCTCAGGGTTCTCATAGCGGGTCCACAGGCCCTCAAGATCAAGCACCCCAATACCGCCAAGGCGACCGAATTGAATGACCGTCTGTGGACTCATCACCGAATCCATAGGGGCGGCCATAATCGGGATATCGACGTGGTAGGCATCAATTTGCCAGCCGACATTGACATCCTTAGGATCACGCGTACGACGCGAAGGAACAAGGGCAATGTCATCGAGGGTGTAGGCGCGCCGTCCGCGTTTGCCGCGGCCAATTTCTACTTCAGTGCTCACATGTCCAATGTTATCCGCAGGCATGCGCGATGCGCGCCCCTGTCTTCTTCATTCCGCACATAAATACGCTAAAGTCGGGGCCGATAGCGCACACTGGGAACAGCACTCGAAACCGCCGGCTCACGAAGGAGAATCTGTCATGACAGCGCCTTGGACCGATGTGCCCTGGTTGGGGTTCGATACGGAAACAACTGGCATCAACCCCAGTTCTGACCGGATTGTGACAGCTGCGCTTGTCTTGCGTTTGGGGGGCGCCACTGCCGCCAGTGAGGATAAGACCCACACATGGCTGGCCGATCCTGGCGTCCCCATCCCCGAGGCTGCAAGTGCCGTGCACGGCATTAGTACCGAGTACGCGCGCGAACATGGCCGCCCCATTAAAGACGTGATTGACGAGGTTGCCGCCACTCTTGTTGCCCACTGGCAGCGCGGTTTTCCTGTGGTGGCCTTTAACGCGCCCTACGATGTGACAATCCTTGATGCTGAACTGGCCCGCCACGGTGTGCCAACCTTGGATGAACGTCTCTCGGGCGCACCTATGCTTGTGGTGGATCCTCTTGTCCTTGACCGGCACTTTGATCGTTTCCGTAAGGGTAAGAAGACCCTCACCACGATGGCTCCCGCCTATGGGATTGAGGCGGACGAGGATGCCCACACCGCTGAAGTGGATGTGGCGATGACCTTGGATGTCTTAGCGGCTATGGCAGCCAAGATCGAGGCACTTGCGGGACTGACTCCCCTGGAAATCCATGAACTTCAAGTGAGCGCCCATGCTGATTGGGCGGAAGACTTTGAAGGGTATCTGCGACGTCAAGGACGCGATGCGCACATCTCCCGCGCCTGGCCGCGTTACTGACATTGCGCGCATGACCGCCTACCGCTTGCGGTGTGCAGCTAGCAGCCCTGTAGCGCCGTAGCGCCTAGCGCCACTGTCATGATCTAGTGAAACTTGTGGCCTCCCCATTTGGGGAGGCCACAAGTCTCTCATCAGAAAGTATCTACTCGCGCGTCAGAAGATCTGTCCAGGTGTAGCGTCCGCCCACCAGGGCAGCAAAGTCATCATTTTGATCGGCAATGGCTGCATCGGTCGCAGGGTTGCCAACAAGGTGGGCAAGCACGTCAGGATGGGCGGTGATAGCGCCAATCCCCGCACGGACCAGTTCCAAAACCTGTTCGGAGTTCTTAAAGGATGCAGCCAGCACGTCAGAATCGAGCTCATGAGTGCGCAACATCTTGTGAATATCAGCAGCCACACGGACACCGTCAATACCGTAGTTGTCCATGCGATTGACGTAGGGAGCAATATATTTAGCACCCGCTTTGGCCGCCATGAAGCCCTGCATGGACGAGTGAATACCCGTGGCAGTCACACGGAATCCAAGATCCGTGACACGAGGGATGGCAGCGTAACCTTCACGCGTCACGGGGATCTTGACGTAGAGGTCATTGCCAAGCTCAGCGCACAGTGCCTTCGCTTCAGCGATCATGTCATCGGTGGTGGTCGAGACAAGCTGGACGTGGAGCTGAGCGCGTGCGGGCAGGAGCTCACGGATCTCACACAGCACATCGACAGGATTCTTTCCGACGCGGGAAAGGATTGTCGGATTGGTGGTAACGCCGTCTGCGGGAAGGTAGGACAGCACATCTGCAATGGCGGCAACATCTGCGTCGTCAATGAGGATCAGCATTGATTTTCCTCTGTTCAGTCTCTGGGGATATGCCACGAGGGCATCTGTAAGAATGCCTTAAGAAGAGTCAGGCATTATTTATCTCTCAAGATACCCTAGGTTTTCGCACCCATCAGGGGCCAGAAGGCCTCTTCGTCGACAGAAAATCTCACGCCCCTCATTGAGCGCCCCGCGTAAGACTTACTCTGGCTCTTCCTCGGTCCTACAGCCCGAGCACGCGGGAGGGCGGAGCCGCATACGCGACCCCGCCCTCGTCAGCCAAGTATGTCAGCCGCGAACTACTTCGAGCCCTGCCCGTGGTAGTTGGGTGCCTCAGTCGTCATCTGAACGTCGTGAGGATGCGATTCACGCAACCCTGCCGAGGTAATACGGACGAAACGCCCGTTGGCTTTAAGCTGCGCAATCGTGGGCGAGCCAAGGTAGAACATGGTCTGGTGCAGGCCTCCCACAAGCTGGTAAACCACCGAGGCGAGCGCACCCGTGAACGGCACCTGACCTTCGATACCTTCAGGGACGATCTTGTCATCAGAGGACACATCAGCCTGGAAGTAGCGGTCCTTAGAGTAGGACTTGCGCCCACGCGAGCTCATTGCGCCCAGAGAGCCCATGCCACGGTAACGCTTGTACTGCTTACCGTTGGTGAACACCAATTCGCCGGGGGATTCCTCGCAACCGGCCAGCAGGGAACCCAGCATGACGGTGTCGGCGCCCGCAACCAGGGCCTTGCCAATATCGCCCGAGTATTGCAGGCCGCCGTCAGCGATCAGTGGGACGCCCGCAGGTTTGCATGCCTTCGCTGCGAGGTGAATAGCGGTCACCTGAGGCACACCCACACCTGCAACCACGCGGGTGGTGCAAATCGAGCCTGGGCCAACGCCAACCTTGACTGCGTCAACGCCGGCGTCGATGAGCGCCTGAGCGCCCTCGGTGGTGGCGACGTTACCGCCGATGACGTCAATACCGTCAAAGCGTGGGTCAGACTTAATGCGCTTGACCATTTCAATTTCGAGGCGAGCCCCGCCGTTGGCGGTATCAACAACGAGGACGTCCACACCGGCCTCGGCCAATGCGACGGCACGCTCCCAGGAATCACCGTAGAAGCCAATGGCCGCGCCAACAATCAGACGCCCGCGGGAATCCTTGGTGGCGTTGGGGTACTGCTCGGTCTTGACGAAATCTTTGACGGTGATAAGGCCCTTGAGATGATTATCCTCATCAACGATGGGAAGCTTTTCTACGCGGTGCTCGGCCAGCAGGGCTTTGGCGTTCTCTCGGGAAATGCCCACATGTCCTGTGACGAGGCGTTCGCGCGGGGTCATGCACTCTGAGACAGTCAGGCGCGCCCAGTCCTGGGGGGGGACGAAACGCAGGTCTCGGTTGGTGATGATGCCCAGCAGGGAGCCATCCTTATCGACGACCGGTAGACCAGAAACACGGTACTGGCCACAGAGGGCGTCAAGCTCTTCAATGGTTGCATCAGGGTTGACAGTGACAGGATCGTCAACCATGCCTGATTCGGAGCGCTTAACCTGGCGGACCTGGTGTGCTTGCTCGTCAATGGAGAGATTGCGGTGCAGGATGCCGATGCCGCCCTGTCGGGCCATAGCGATCGCCATGCGTGCTTCAGTGACAGTGTCCATTGCCGCTGAGATGAGCGGGATCCTTAGGGTGATGTTCTTCGTCAGGCGGGAGCTGGTGTCCACTTCAGAGGGCACCACATCCGTTAATTCAGGAAGAAGCAGGACATCGTCGTAGGTGAGGCCGGTAAGGGCGAAGGGGTCTGTGTCGTCAAAGTGTCCCATGAGCCAATGTTAGGGGCTGGATTGACTCCCAAAGACCTCAGAACCAGAATCTGAGCGTAAGGGTGGCGAGTTTCACCCTGTTTCTTGGGCAGCGCGCAGGGGCGCGAGATAGCCCTCTTCGAGGGAAACGGGCAGGGAGGGGGTCAAGGGAAGACGCGCCAGCATGAGAGCGCTTAAGAGCGCCGCGAGCGCACCCTCGTGACTGTCTGCCTCTTCGCTGACTTCGCTATGCCCACGAGCAGTGGTGTTGCGCCATTGGCCGGGGGATTGCCGAAGATGGGTGTCAGCCCAGGTCATTGCCAGGGCAAAGTCGGCGCTGAGTTGGGCGAGCCACTCGTCCCGGCCCTCGTCATATTCAATGGTCTTTCCCAGAGCTTCGGTGGCGCTGACAGCCTCAACCAGTGGCGAAAGCTGAGCTGCCGAAGGCTGCACGACCTGTTGGATGAGAGGGGTGAAACCGTCTGCGCGCGCTGGCCAGGATGTGGCCATGATCCATCGGTAGATTTGCCATGCGTCGTGAAGCATCCATTCGGGCGCTTCATCACCGTCTTCGATGATGCGTGCGCGCAGGTGGAGGAGGTTTCGTACCCACAGGAAGTAGATGCGCGTGCGCTGCTCAGCGTCCAGCACTGCGCGTGTTGCCCTCGGGTGTGCGTGCGTTGCTGCGTGCCGCTGTTCGCCATGCGCATCGTCTGGGTGTAGCACTGTGGCCCAGATGAGGGAGGTTGGGGGCAGGTTTTGATGGAGGGCGTGGGCGATGAATCGAGCACGATCAGCCCAGATACGTTCGCCGGTGACGTCGGAGGCCAGAAGGAACACTCCGATGGCATAGACATTACTTCCGAGGTCGAAGGGGGCGCTGTGGTGTGCACCTCCTGCGGTCCTTATCAGTCCGTGTCGCGGGTCCCACCAGTGTTTTTCTTTGTCGCGCAGGAGGTGGCGCAGGTCGTCGAGAGCTCCGTCGATTCCTGCTACTGCGGCGTGGGCGAGGGCCTCGGCGATGATGAGGGTCTGCTCGTTGTTGTGGGGTCGGCTGTGCTCGGTGGGCTGGGCGGTGGGCGAGGGAGTGCTCCCAGAGCGAGTTGCGTCATTGGGCTCTCCTTCGGTTGCACCTGAATAGTAGAGGTCGTGCAGCGCAGTGTAGTGCTGGGCGGCACTTGGGCGGGCTTTGGTTGAAGCTGCCTGCGCATCCGCGTGTGAGAGGTAGAGTGCTGCAAGGCTCCAAAGTGTTGTGCGATGGGCGTGGTCAACAAGAAGCTGTGGGGCAGGCGTGTCGTCCAGAGGAGCGGATGCGGTGTCCGCGATGAGCTTGTCGTTCAGAGAGGCGATAAGCAGGCGGATTTCTTCGTCGAATTCCTCGCGCACGACCTGGTGTGACCACGGCGTCTGCATGTTCAGCTCCTTTGCTGGCATGGGGATCTCTCTCGTGAGAGGTTTGTTGGTGGGTTTCCTCGTTGCCGAGGATGGAAGTATTCCCCGCGGAGCGTCTTAGTGGACCAGGTCTGGACAGGGACCTTCTTCGCGCGAGAATGCGAGCATTTCTTCAACGCAGGCGGCCAGGGATCGGACTCGCTGGACGCGTGGATCGAGGATGCGCGGTGAGTCGGTTCCCACAAGAATGATGTTGAGTTCGGGTCGGTCCAGGCTGGTTTCAATGAGGGATTCGCAGTGCGTTCCCCGTCCCATCACGATGACGCTGTGGGGCTTCTTTGAAGCAATGTGGGCGTTGAGGCGTTTGTGCACGTCTTGCCCAGCGTGTTGGCCTGTGTCGAGGATGGAGGTGGGAATCCCGTTCCATTCTAGGGCAACGCCTGTGACATGGGCGGCAAGCATGAGGTCCTGATCTGCAACGATCACGGCTGGCTGGTAGGTCTTCACGTTGGAATCGCATTGGTGCGACAGTTGAGCAAGGACCCGCATAACGGCGACAGTCAGTGTTGCCGAGGGAGCGTAGCCGGGTTTTTGCCCCTGTTCACAGGAGTAAATCCGGTCGAGGGCAGGTTCGAGCAGGTCTGACCATGTGTGCACTAGGCCATTGGTGGCAATGGCAATACCTAGAAGGTTTTCAAGAACATTCAGTTCAGCAGCCGAGGCTCCCCGCAGGATGTCGTCGACGGTTGGGGGCGCAGCGTTGTCGAGTGGCGCCATTCCCTGTGGCGCATTGAGGAGGCGCTTTGCGGCTTCAGAGGCTGCTACGCCAGAGCGGATCATTTCGACCATGCGTTTGAGGAGGGCAACGTCCTCAGGACTGTAACGGCGATGTGTGCCCGAGCGGCGGCTTGTCGGCCCCATTCCGTAGCGTCGTTCCCATGTGCGAAGCGTTGAAGCCGATACGCCAAGTTTAATGGCGACTGCTGCGACACTGAGGGGGGCTTCGACAGAGTCGGCGCTCGTCAGTCTTGTGAGCGTTGCACGAGGCATGTCGAGTCCTCCCTTCGGTGTTTTGCTTGTTCTGGCGCTTGGGGCGCAGGCAATCCAGCAGGTGATTTTTCTTTCCTCTTCGATTGTGACGCTTTTGAAGTCTCTGTGCCACCGGAATGAAGAAGAAATCCGAAACTTGCGCACACATTGTTCATCAGCGAACACCCAGGAAGCAACTTCAGCTCCCAGCATTCTTTCAGGATTGGCGATACTCCTGGGAAATTCCCATAAGTTTTTCTCTGCTACTTGAACAACGCATGCACAACTCTGTAATGTTGCAGGTGTTCAAAACGGGAGGACCCCTCCCCTACCCCGACCGCGAAAGGAAGGGACCCCATGACTGATGTTTCACGCCTGCCCGGCCCAATGATTGACGCTTGGGAATGGCAGTATCAGGGGGCATGCCGCGAGGTCGATACCGAGCAGTTCTTCCACCCCGAAGGTGAGCGAGGCTCCACGCGCCGCCGCCGCGCCGCTGCCGCCAAGGCCATCTGCGCGACCTGCCCTGTTCTTGAGCAGTGCCGCCAGCATGCCCTCTCCACCCAGGAGCCTTACGGAATCTGGGGCGGCATGACCGAAGAGGAACGTCGCGAATACATCCAGGCGCGCCGAATGAAGCGCAGCGCCTGACACACTGAACTTTCCACCGCAAAGCTGCAGCGCTGGGGATTGACACTCATCCTTATGCAGCGACCAAAAGAGCCTCTCCCTTGGAGAGGCTCTTTCTTCTTCCCTCCACCACAGACACCCCGCCTGGAAGGCAACGCGCACCGAGGCCATAAAACCTCGCGCCTTTAAGGGTCTCAATCCTTCATTAATTCAGACGAGATCGAACAACTGAGCACTCTTTGGATGTTCTAAATAATGTCGCAGATTCTTAGACAATAGCGGCACTTATCATCGAAAATCGTTCACACATTTGCAAAATCCGCGTCTTGAATAACTGCCCCACCCAGGAAACAACGGAAGGCTCAGACACTCCGGCGATCTTGATGTCCACAACAAGGAGAGGCCGCCATTCCGATCCATAATTTTCATTATTCAACACTTGGATTTCCGGGGACACGAGCGGAAATCCTACTCCTCCCCTCCCCTTTCCGTGGGTAAATGAAGTGTGTATTCATTCGCAATTCAAACCTCAGAAATGCACTTTCACTGTGGAATATGGTCGAGATAGATCAATAAACAGTCGCGGTCATTTCTGAGGTTTCTCTGAGTACCTAACCGCTTATCTACCCCTGGAGTAAAGATGCTGACACACGGGAAGAATCTCCCGCGAGTACTGCTGGCATTAGTGGCAGTCTTCGCTTTGATCATCACTGGCCTATCACCGTTGTTTACCGGTAACGTCGCCCACGCCGCGGACAACAATCAGCAGGGCGCCAAACCCGGCTTCACTACCTTCACTATTGTCAAGCGCCTCCACGGAGCCACTGACAAGGTATCCCCTGACACCAAGTTCCGTGTTGCCGTGCGTTGGGTCCTTCCTGATCGCATGACCATTGCCGATTACCCCAACTGGACCCCACCGGCCAACCCCACCTTCATGGACCTGGCAGTTAATACTCCCACCCCCTTCCCAACAGGTGGTGCAGCAGCATTCCCCGATGGCACAACGATCATGCTCGAAGAACAGCTTGATGCCACCACCCCAGCACTGCCAAGCGGCCTTGAGTTCGGACAGACGAGCTGGGTCGAAGGTAAGCGCACTACCCACTCTCGCAAGTACGAAACCTTCGTCGGGCCCGAGAACCAAGTCATTGAACTCCACAACACTGTCTCTCCCAAGGCAGTTACTCCCCCTGCTCCCGGCCCCGGCGACGACAATGGATCCGCAGGCACGAAGCCGACTTTCGGCACCTTCAGCATTACAGCGAAGGTTTTTGGCACTGCTGCTAAGAAGATTCCCGCCGATAAGACCTTCCGCATTGCGGCAGAGTGGAAGCTCCCCGAAGGAAAGACTGAAGCTGACTATCCTGGCTGGAAGTCTCCTACCGACGCCAGGTACCTGACAGTTCCGGTCGATGTGAAGACGCCCTTCCCTGTTGGCGGCCCCAATGCTTTCCCCGTGGGCACCACGATCACTTTGACAAACCTCTCATCCAACATCAAGGATCCCACGATTGAAAACGTCCGTTGGGGCGCCTCCACCTGGATGGTTGGCAAGGTCGAACGTCTCGACGAAGTTTCTTTCGTCATCACCAAAGATGAGACCCTCGCTGAGCTCCGCAATGAAGCCATCGACTACTCCACGACCGTCTCTGTGGGCGACTTCGTCTGGTGGGATAAGAATGGCAACGGCCTTCAAGATGACGGTTCAGACTACGGTATTGGAGGTGTCATTCTCTCTCTGAGCGGCCCGAAGGGGCCTCTTGCGATCACTCAGACGAAGGCTGACGGTTCCTACTCCTTCAGCGACCTCCCTGTTTTGAGCGGCACGGAAAAGTACACTGTGAGTGTCATTGCTCCTGCAGGCTTCGAAGCAACGAAGGCCAACCAGGGTGGTGACCGGTCCAAGGATTCCTCGACAGACTCCGTTGACTCAGGCACACTGGTCAACAACGCAGACAACACCCTGGACTTTGGCTTTGTTAAGAAGAGCAAGGCCCCGCAGGTAACGCCCCCGAAGAATGGGGCACCTGACGGTTCTAGCACGCCGGATTCTTCCGTGAAACCGCAGACTCCGCCGAAGGCAAAGCCTCAACCTGCGCCGAACACGCCTCCATCTAAGGATGCACATAAGCAGGCTCCCCAGGACTCTACCTCTAAGGCACCCGCCCAGAAGGCTGGAAGCAAGCTGGCAAAGACCGGCGCTGATTCGCTTGAAATCGCTACCTTCGTGTCACTTGCCTTGATCGCTGGCGGCGCCCTTCTCACAGTCCTGCGTCGACAGGCCTGAGCGCGCAACCTCCTCTCACCTCAAGCAGCGCGCTTCTCGATGCCCCCGATAGCTTCCACAGCTATCGGGGGCATCCCTTTACTCTCTTGGAGTCCTGCCATGTCTGCCAGCGCGCGGAAATACTCTCTGTACTCGGTCGGGACCGCCTTACTGTTACCGAGCTAGAAGCCGCTCCAATGTTTCGGTGTCAACAAAGCTCGTGTGCGTCCCGAGGCTTCCACATGCCCAGGCACCACCCACCGCGCCTGCACGGGCAGCCCCGGCGATATCACCGTGATCTAGGTAATGGCACAGAAAGGCCGCCACAAAACTATCGCCGGCTCCGTTACTATCCACGACCGGACGATCAGGAATGGAGATCGGACTGATTCGCAATGGCTGTTCATCCGAGCGCTGCCACACACGGGCTCCCTCACTCCCCGCCATCACCACCACGAACTGGGCACGACCTCGGACAA
Organism: Schaalia canis; assembly: GCF_003858455.1. Lineage (GTDB taxonomy): Bacteria > Actinomycetota > Actinomycetes > Actinomycetales > Actinomycetaceae > Pauljensenia > Pauljensenia canis. The sequence goes on from NZ_RQZF01000003.1 coordinate 192,364, forward strand.
AGATGTCTGCGACCACTGCGGACTCGTCCGTCAGCGCCGCGGCGGACACGAAAACGTAGTCGGCACCATAGGCAAAGTCTCTGTGGTAGTCGGCAACACCATCCCAATCATGCAGGTCGGTTGACGTTGATCGACCTGCGGCAATAGCATCCTGCAACGCGTACCTTGCCCAGTTCATGATAGAGACATGCACGTGCCGAGATCTTTTGATGCCCTCGCGCCACAACGACGGGTCGGGAGTGAACTCAAAGGGATGTCGCGGATCGTACAAAGACATGCGCTGTCCTTCCTCGGTCACCAAAATCACCGAACGTCGCGTTCCGCTGATGTGCGTGACGAAGTTCGTCGAGATTCCAGTGGCTAAGTAAACATCCCGGATAAACCGACCTTCATCATCATCTCCGATGACGTCCACCATGGCAGACGAACGGCTAAGTGCGTGGACACCAAGGGCGACACCGTTACCCGTATGCCCCACGACGGTCGCGATGGGTGGAACCATCATGGAATCCACAACAGGGAGGGGTAGGGACTTCACTCGGACGATCTGGTCGACTCCCACACCGCCCACCACAAGAACATCTACCTGCGTCATTTTCTCTCTTTTCTTCCATAAAATCAGATCATGTCGGGGCTTGTCATGCCAATTCGCACTCGATAATTACCTCATGTTGACAAACAATTCTGATGCTGCGCCTGACGTCAGAGGCGTTTTTCCTCCCGAAAGAATTAACGGATCTGCAAAAAGTCACCTATCAACATTGGCTCCATCATAGAGAAAGCCCCCGCTGGATATCGCCCGCTATCAAAACCTGCCCGACAGCTCTTCCCTCCTGCGAGCCACCTTGGAATATCAACCAGACAGGTAACGCACAGTGCCTTCTACTTTTCATTAAAGGACTATGCTCCAACCACTCCTCTACGCCCGTTTTATTCTCCGCGCATCATAGAAGCCCCAACTACCACCTTATCGACACAGCCACAACGCACGCCACTGGAATAAACAACTACACGCCTCTTAGCCACCCTCACCCGACCTCGCCTCATCTGTCCTCGCGCACTCAACCCCACAGCACCACACCTCAGCACTTACACCCCCAGACATCAAGCAGTGCCGCCCTCGTTGAAACGAGGGCGGCACCAGATGTAGGGGATCGCTTCTAGAAGCTCATTGCCAAGGCACGCTCAACGCTCCTGCGAGCTTCGCCATCGAAGTAGTTACCGTGGGTGCGTCGCACCGACTCAAGAGACTGAGAGGCAAGTAAGACGATATCCATCCACTGCATACCCGAGTATTCAATCTCTGCCTCTGCATAGGCCTTTAGCGCTGCATCAGCATCGGTACCAAACTCTCGCAGACCCAGCAGTTTGTCTGCTTTCCGGTCATAGATGAACAAGTAATGCTGAACTGGCTTGAGTTCACTCATCATTGACCTCCTCTGATTCATTCGGCAGCCCTTTCAGCATAGAACGAACTTTCTGAGCGAGGGCAGTAAAGGTGCTCACATCTGCGGCCTTGTGTGCGTCGTCTGGCGTATTTTCCAAGAGTGCACGCAGGCGCAGGAATTCTTGAATGACGCTATCCCCATCTTGCTTGTAGTTCTCTCCAAAGAGAGCACTAAAGGCTTCCGCATCGGATGCCCATTGATGCGTGGTCTGAGTTCTGAGTTGAACCTCGATTAAGAAACCATCCTGTTTGACGATGAGATGAATAGCTCTGTACCCAGATGCGCGCGGCTCCTGAATATAGTAATAACCTTATATTCGCTCCACTCTTTCCTAGCCCAGTCGACCAAAACATAGAGATCTTCAAGATCATCATGAGCAAGAACAACGCGACATCCACCAATGTCACACATTCGCGACAGATCAAGTCCGCTCCCCCATTGAGTGATCTTTTCATAGATGGTGTTTTCTCGTTTGAGGCGCTGTGTCACTTCGGCGTCAATGGAATGAACAGTAACTGCTCTGTCCAGTGCCGCACCGACTGCTTCCATTGGTATCTGAAACTGATGCCGATACTCTCGCAATATTCGGCGGGCTTCGAACGCCTCTTCCTCGGTCGATTCCCCAGCATGGTGACGCCTCAGCGTTGACCCTGCTTTACGCACCGCGCTCTACTGAGCGGTTGAGGAATCATCACACCCTCCTACGTCTACTTCTTGCCTCCTACCTACTTCTCAACTCATTTGCCCTAAAAGCCGACGCATAGGTCGAGACTCTTGTGATAGCTAGACACGGACCCCGTCAATATTCTGCCTCCGCCTCACTCTCCGCCCAGCCCGAGAGCCCATTCAGGTGCCCCATCACTGAACGGCTTGACGTATCCCCCGCCGGAATACCAACAAGGCCGCCCCCGTATGCGGGGGCGGCCTTGTTCAGCGTCTGTCAGCTTTTGATCTTTTCCGATCAGCGCTCAACGATGGCCAGAACGTCACGAGCGGAAAGGATCTGGTATTCCTCGCCCGCGTACTTGACCTCGGTGCCACCGTAGCGGCTGTAGATGACAACGTCACCAACCTTGACGTCCATAGGCACGCGCTGACCATTGTCATCAATGCGGCCGGGGCCCACCGCCAGAACTTCACCTTCCTGAGGCTTTTCCTTGGCGGTATCGGGGATCACCAGGCCAGATGCTGTGGTGCGCTCAGCTTCCACCTGCTTGATGACAATACGGTCTTCGAGAGGCTTAATAGTGATGGACACTTCGCCGCTACCTTTCTTTATTCACACAAAAGTCGTCGGTCCCTGTAGTGCTGCCGTCGCGGGGGTCAGTTCTTCAGGGGAAGGCTGGCCCGCAGGCTCAGCCGATCACATCCAGCTTAGAACCCTATTGGCACTCTGACAACCTGAGTGCCAAAAGCTTGACCTCCCTCAGACATCTCAGACCGCACCCCCAGCAACTACCATGGGAGCGTGCTCTCCCCCATTGCCCTCGTCCTCGATAATCCAGGCGCGCAGCTCCTTGCCGAATGGGACTCCCACCCCGAACGCCACTCAATGAGCGCCTTTGACTTCAACGCCGCACTACGCGCCCAAGGAGCCTCCGCAGAGGTCGCCGCTGCCGTCATGACTCAGTGCGAACTCCGCGACCGCGCTCACGCCAAACTCGGCCCTATCGCGCGCCGCCTCATCTTCACACGTGACGGCATTGAACAAGCCACCCGCCTAAGCGTTGCCATCACACACGCCCAACGCTACGCCGCATCGGGGGCACGCTGTATTGCCGATCTCGGCTGCGGCAATGGCGGCGACTCCCTGGCCTTCCTCCTCGCAGGAATGAATGTTGTGGCCGTCGACATTGACGCGGACGCATCCAGCGCAGCCCGCTGGAACCTACAAGCGACCGCCGCATCCCTCCCCCTTTCTCCCCGCGCCGAAGTCCTCACGGCCGACGTCACCGCTCTCGACGTACCTGGCCTGGCTGCGCGCGGCGTGAATGCCATCTTTGCTGACCCCGCTCGACGCACCGGTGCCGCGAAAGGCTCCGCCCGCATCCTCTCCCCTGAACTCTGGTCCCCCTCGCTCCCCACCGTGATGTCCTGGCGGGACTCCTACGCAAGAATCGGCGTCAAACTTGCCCCCGGAATCGATCACGCAGCCCTTCCCGCCGACTGCCACGCACAGTGGACCAGCGTTGATGGTGATCTTGTCGAAGCCGCCCTCTGGACGCCCGCCCTCGCGCCCGAAGGAAGTGGCCGATCCGCCCTCGTCATGCGCGCAGATGAGAGTCACGTCCTCTCCGACCCGCTGATTGACGAGGCCAACGCCCCCGTCCCCCAAGCGCCCATCGGTGACCTGGGGGAAATGATCGCTGAGCCCGACCCGGCAGTCATCCGTTCAGGCACCGTACGAGTCCTTGCTGAAGAACTCGGCGCGCACTTGATTTCAGACAAGATTGCCTACCTCAGTGGCAATGACCTGCCTGCAACACCCTTTGCAGCGCGTTTTGAAGTCTGTGATGTCGTCGCCTTACGCCCCAAGGCGATCACGGCAGCCCTGCGGGCGATGGATGTGGGACGCGTGGAGGTCAAGAAGCGCGGCGCAGACCTCGATCCTGCCACTTTACGCTCGGCACTGAAACTTTCTGGCTCTCAGGAGGCCACCGTCATTGCCACGCGTATCGCGGGGCGACACCGGGCGATTATTGCTCGGCGCGTGCGCGACTAGACGGTAGAAGTGCCGCAGCCATCCCTCGATAGCTTGTCGCACATCCCGGCATAGCGGAGCCGATTCAGTCCGCGTCGGGAAGCATTGATGTCTGCGTCAACGGCATTCCCGAATCAGGTGAGAAATCCCATTCCGAAGGTTTCACGCCGGCACGCACAAGCTCGGTACCCATAGCAGCAATCTGAGCGCCATTATCGGTGCAAAAACGCAGCGGAGGCATACGCACAGCCAGACCCGCAGCTTCAGCCCGCTGCGCCAGTAAGGCACGCAGGCGAGAATTTGCCGAGAATCCGCCACCAACAACAATAGTGTCACACCCATGGTCAAGGGCTGCGCGCACAGCCTTGGCAGTCAAAGAGTCGTTGATTGCCTCAGAAAAACCTGCGCAGATATTCTCTGGGTGAATGTCTTCCCCACGTTCACGAGTGCCTTCAATGTAGCGGGCCACTGCGGTTTTCAAGCCGGAGAACGAGAAATCGTACTTGTGACGTTCTTTGTCCTTACCAGCGGCCAAGCCTCGGGGGAAACGGATTGCTTCACGGTCCCCCTGCTGGGAGAGGCGGTCAACATGCGGGCCACCCGGGTAGGGCAAGTCAAGGAGGCGTCCAACCTTATCAAAGGCTTCACCGGCAGCATCGTCAAGGGTGCCGCCCAGTTCGCGCACGTCGGTAGCAATGTCATTGACCAGCAGCAGATTGGAGTGTCCGCCAGAAACAACGAGGCCAATGAAGCGTTCTGGTAGGGGACCATCGGCCAGCTTATCGACAGCGAGGTGGCCAATAACGTGATTCACGCCGTAGAGGGGCTTTCCGATGGCGGTAGCCAGAGCTTTAGCTGCGCAAATGCCAACGGTGAGAGACCCGACCAGGCCCGGCCCTGCTGCGACAGCGACGGCATCGACCTCGTCAAAGGTGACGCCCGCTTCATCAAGGGCAGCCTGCAGTGTGGGGAGGAAGGATTCGAGGTGAGCGCGGGAGGCAATTTCGGGGATGATGCCGCCGTAGCGGGCGTATTCATCCATCGAGGTGGCAGTTCGGTCCGCTAGGAGTTCGCACCCGCGTACGAGGGCGACGCCCGTTTCGTCGCAGGTGGATTCAATACCGAGGATCAGGGGTTCTTGGCGTGTTGTCGACTCACTCACCAGGTTATTCTAGCCTTCCTGTAGCGAGGAGCCAGTGGTAGGATCGCTCACTCTTCCGCACTCTCTGTCAGGGGAGCCGCAGGCGAGGTGAGTGAAGCGACAGGCGAGGTTAAGCCATGGGCTGACCGCAGGTTGAACAGTAGCGCGCATCCTCAGAGTCAAGTTCCCCGCAGTTACGGCAGCGGACCTTGATGATTTCCTGGCTGGTGCCCATTCGAGTGAGGGCATCACGCATGAGCGGTGTCTCTTCAAGCTGATCCTGCTTTTGAGCGCCCTCCGCGCGATTCCACGGCTCTGCGTCATCAACTTCTTGTTGAGGCGAGAGGATAATGCCTGATCCTGCTAGTCCCTGGCGACCTACTGACTGAAGAATCCTGCCGAGTCCGACGAGGAAGATACCCGCAAAGGACAGGGGAAAACTGCCAAAGCCTATGCCGCCCAGCAGGTCATTTGCGGCACCGAGGTTCGGGCCCCGGAAAAAGACTGTGCTGAAAGTGAAGAACACCGAAGCAAAGAGAACGACACCGAGAATAACCATAGCGCCGCCGAGGTAGTACACGACCTTACGCCAGGGCTGTACATCGTATTGTTTGGGGGCATTTGCCTCGTAAGGGGATGAGGTTTGGCCGTGTTCCTCGCGCATGTTTTCTCCTCTGTCGCAGGACATCAATCAGTGTAGACAGTCCTATCCAGCGGTGCCGGGCAGGAGCATGCCGCCAGTCTGGCTATAGCCCCACCTCATTAGTGACGTGACACTTGTTGCGCAATGTGACAGCTACAGGTGCTCCGAAAGGTCACAATGCTCCCCCACGCAACTAAACCCACCTCTCCTGCTTAAACCTGTACAGACAAAGGCCCCGAGGAACCTGAGTGGAGAACTGGTTCCTCGGGGCCGATGCTTCAGGCAATCAACCGACTCAGACGCCCTTAAGGGCTGCCATACCAAGCTGGCGGTTGAGGGTGGAGATCACATCAAGCGGGATTTCCTTGGGGCACACGGCTGCACATTCACCGATGTTGGTGCAGGTACCGAAGCCTTCTTCGTCATGCTGGTTGAGCATGTTCACCACGCGACGGTAGTTTTCCGGCTTGCCCTGGGGCAGAAGCTGGAGGTGGGTAACCTTCGCGGAGGTGAAGAGCATGGCCGAAGCATTCGGGCAGGCTGCCACGCAGGCACCACAGCCGATGCAGGCGGCGGCTTCGAAAGCACGATCCGCGTCCTGCTTGGGGATGGGGGTTGCGTGAGCGTCGGGGGCTGCGCCGGTGTTGACCGAGATGTAGCCGCCTGCCTGGATGATGCGGTCTAAGGCGGAGCGGTTGACAACCAGGTCCTTGATGACCGGGAAGGCGGTTGCTCGCCAGGGCTCGATGGTGATGGTGTCGCCATCGTTGAAGGTACGCATGTGGAGCTGGCAGGTCGTAGTGACCTCCGGGCCGTGGGCGATACCGTCAATGACGATGCCACATTGACCGCAGATACCTTCACGGCAGTCTGAGTCGAATGCGATGGGTTCTTCACCGCGAGCAAACAGCTCTTCGTTCAAGACGTCGAGCATCTCAAGGAAGGAAGATTCCTCGGAAATGCCGCGGATCTGGTATTCGTGCATGGCGCCTTCGGCCTCAGGGCCGGACTGACGCCAGATCTTCAGTGTCAGGTTCACTTGTAGCTCCGCTGCTTCAGCTCGATGTTGTTGTAGACGAGATCTTCCTTATGCAGGACGGGGGGCTGGCCTTCGCCGGTCCACTCCCATGCTGCGACGTAGAGGAACTTGTCATCATGACGCAGTGCTTCACCTTCGGGGGTCTGCGATTCGGCGCGGAAGTGGCCGCCGCAGGATTCCTCGCGGTGGAGGGCGTCAATGCACATGAGTTCGCCCAGTTCCATGAAGTCGGCAACGCGGCCGGCCTTCTCGAGGGACTGGTTGAGCTCGCCAATGGACTTGCCGGGAACACGGACGTTCTGCCAGAACTCCTCGCGGAGCTTGCGGATCATGCCGATGGCCTTTGTCAGGCCTTCCTCGGTACGTTCCATGCCGCAGTATTCCCACATGATGTTGCCCAGTTCCTTGTGGAAGGAGTCCACGGAACGGGTGCCGTTGACGGCCATCAAGCGGTCGATACGTGCCTGTGCTTCTTCCAGCGCTGCAACGACGTCAGGGGAGCTTTCATCCAGCTTGGGCAGGTTGAAGGCGTGTGCCAGGTAGTCGTTGATGGTGTTGGGCAGAACGAAGTAGCCATCCGACAGGCCCTGCATGAGTGCGGAGGCGCCCAGGCGGTTTGCACCGTGGTCGGAGAAGTTGGCTTCGCCGGTGACGTAGAGGCCGGGCAGGTTGGACTCAAGGTCGTAGTCAACCCACAGGCCACCCATCGTGTAGTGGACGGCGGGGTAGATACGCATCGGAGTCTCGTAGGGGTTGTCGCCCGTGATGCGCTCGTACATGTCGAAGAGGTTGCCGTACTTTGCGGAAACGGCAGCCATACCCATGCGGTTGATGGCATCGGAGAAGTCGAGGTAGACACCGCGTGCGACGCCGTCAATCTTGGGTCCAACGCCTCGGCCTTCGTCGCACATGTTCTTTGCCTGGCGGGAGGCAATGTCACGGGGGACGAGGTTACCGAAGGCAGGGTAGATGCGCTCCAGGTAGTAGTCGCGATCTTCTTCGGGAATGTCTCGGGGATCCTTTTCGCAGTCTTCTGCCTTCTTGGGTACCCAGATGCGGCCGTCGTTACGGAGCGACTCGGACATGAGGGTGAGCTTAGACTGCTGGTCACCGTGCTGCGGGATGCAGGTGGGGTGAATCTGGGTGAAGCAGGGGTTGCCGAAGTAAGCACCCTTGCGGTGTGCACGCCACACGGCGGTGGCGTTACAGCCCATAGCGTTGGTGGACAAGAAGAAGACGTTGCCGTAGCCGCCCGATGCGAGGACGACGGCGTCAGCGACGAAGGTTTCCAGCTTGCCGGTGGACATGTCGCGGGCGACGATGCCGCGGGCGCGGCCATCAGAAACGATCAATTCGACCATTTCGTGACGGGGGTATTCCTTGACGGTGCCTGCGGCAACCTGGCGTTCCATGGCCTGGTAGGCGCCGATGAGGAGCTGCTGGCCTGTCTGGCCGCGTGCGTAGAAGGTACGGGACACCTGCACGCCGCCGAAGGAGCGGTTGTCGAGCAGGCCGCCGTATTCGCGGGCGAAGGGAACACCCTGGGCGACGCACTGGTCGATGATCGCTGCAGAGACCTCGGCGAGGCGGTAGACGTTGGTTTCACGCGCACGGTAGTCGCCGCCCTTGACGGTGTCGTAGAAGAGGCGGTGCACGGAGTCGTTGTCGTTGCGGTAGTTCTTCGCGGCGTTGATACCACCCTGCGCGGCAATGGAGTGCGCGCGGCGGGCGGAGTCCTGGTAGAAGAACACGTCAACGTTGTAGCCCATTTCGCCCAGCGACGCTGCGGCTGCGCCACCGGCGAGGCCGGAGCCAACGATGATGACGCGCAGCTTACGACGGTTGGCGGGGTTGACGAGGGCTGCGGTGAACTTGCGCTGCTCCCACATCTGGGAGATCGGCTGGCTCAGGTCAGCCTTGGTGTCGGCAATGGCTTCACCTTCGCGGTAGAAGCCTTTAATCAGGTCAGTCATTATTCAGTGCCTTCCTCAGATGGTGATGAATCCGAGCACGATGGCAACCGGCGGGAGCATGAACATCAGGAAGATGATGCCGCCGATGAGGCCCGAAAGAATCTCGAGCGGCTTGCGGGTGCCAGCACGGACCCAGCCCAGAGATTGGAAGGCGGACCAGAAGCCGTGAGCGACGTGCAGGCAGGCTGCGGCGACGAACACCAGGTAGACGAGGACCCAGATGGGGTTCTGGAAGGACAGAACCATGCGCTCGTAGGGGGTGTTGTCGTGAACGAAGCCGGTCTGAACGGTGCCGGTGGTGAAGTGGAGGATGTGGAAGAGGATGAGGCCGAGCAGGACGACTGCGGTGACGCGCATGGTGCGCGCTGCGTAGGCGTCAGCGGCGTTCTTCTTCACCACGTAGCGGGAGCGACGGGCGCGAGCCGAACGATGCCAGGTGATGGCGGCGGCGGCTACGTGGATCACGAGCATCAGCAGCATTGCTGCGCGGAAGACCCAGATGAATGCGCCGTGGGGGAAGATGGGGTACAGCGCCTCGTGATGCAGCCAGTGAGCGTAGCTGTCGTACGCTTCCTGACCGAGGAACATCTTGAGGTTTCCGTAGGAATGGAACAGGAGGAAGAGGACGAAGACGATGCCGGAGACTGCCATGAGTTGCTTGACGAACACACTGGTAGTCCACGCGCGACGCTTCTTCGTTGCGACATTTGTAGTGGCCATGATGGAACAGTAACCGGCAATATCACCGTGGATGTGGGACCGGCGACCTGCCCACCTAGGACCTTTGTGCCGCTACCTTCTTTTTTGGCGGAATCTCGCGGCTTTTCTCCCTCCGACTGCCAGCACACAGCAGGCTCTTGAGTGTCAGAAAAATACCTGCGTAGCTACCACCGGGGGCGTATTTAAACAACAGGGCTTTCTCAAATTACTCAGCACTGTCTTTTCTTAGTGAACACTTGTGTTGTCGGCACGCTCTCGAAGCATTGTGACAGCGTCTTCAAGGGGGTGGCGGAAGTAGTTGCGAATCCGCCCGATGATCTCAAAACCGTACCGCCTGTAGAGCCCTTGTGCCGCCTCGTTAGAGGCTCGCACCTCAAGGAAGATGCGTTCGCTTCCTGCAGCCTCTGCGGCTGAGAGGAGGTCTGCGAGCAGTCGGGCTCCCACGCCTTTGCCTCGCCACTGGGGAAGGACACCAATGGTCATCACGTCGGCGTCAGGGCCAAGGGTGATCCCGGCATAGCCGACGATCTCACCAGAGGCACCATCTGTGTTGGCATAGGCAGCAACATAGTGTCGGCCGGCAGCACGGAGTTCTTCGTCAACCATGCCGGGCGTCCAGGGATCCTCAGGGAAGATAGCCTGCTCCAGAGCACACACAGTCGGCACGTCGGCAGCGGTCATGGGGCGAAGCTCGACGACTAGGCCACCATTAGCGTTTGGCACAGTGCTCACAGGCGTGCGGCGGGTTGTCCGTGAATGTCAGGGCGACGCAGGTAGAGGGGCTCGGTATCGAGTGAGTCCTCTAAGCCGCGAGAAAGACGAGCGGTGACGATGCGTGCAAGGACGGCGGCATCAAGAGGAGCGATGGGGCCTTGCTCAAGTCCGGCGAGGTCGGCTTCCGCGTGAGGCGGTAGCGGAGCGCAGGACACGAGACGCACGGCGTTGCTCTTGACGGAGCGTGCGAGGTCGGCGGCAGATTCAACCTCGGGTCCTTCAAGACGGGTGACGTCGTCGGGCCCTTCTGTGCGGTAGCGCGCCCAGTAGAGTTCTTTGCGTCGCGCGTCGCTGAGTGCGATGACCTCGGTTTCTTGAGAGAGAAGGTCGAGGGCCTGGCGAGCGATGACGTCAAGACTTGATACGCCATAGACGGGGATACTCGCCGCTGCGGCGAAAACTCGCGCTGACACCAGTCCGGCGCGCAGGCCGGTGAAGGGGGCGGGGCCGGTCCCCACGGCGATAGCTGTCAGCCCCGCTTCGGTGAGTGTGGTGGGCAGACCGGCGTCAGCTAACGCTTCACGTACGAGGGGGGTGATGGATTCAGCGTGGTGGCGGCCCGATTCGTTACGGGTGCGTGCCAGCACTTTTCCGTCGCGTACGAGGGCGATAGCAGTTGCCTGCGAGGTGTCGATGCACAGTATGGTCACAGAAGGATTTTACTTCCTGGAAGAAGGAGGGTGCTCTGTCAGGTCAGCCACGGTGCTGTTTCACGAAGGATTGCCTGTGAAACACGCGCTGCGCCTAGGGCGGGCAGATGCCCTCACGTCGACGGCGCATAGCTCCTATCCCCGCCACGGGCGCTGTTATCCCAACAAGACTGGGGTTCTGAGCCCCAGTGTTACTCCAGTCTGAGTCCAGCCTCAGCCACCGCAGCTTCGATCACGCCCTCCCAGCGTTGCCCGTGCGGGTGGAAGGTAATAACGCGACGACCATCATCCATATGCTCAAGGTCAATGACGTCACCATCAGTTTTGACAGCGCCACCGGTTGCCCGGGTGACATCCACCTCCAGGCGCGCCTCCGACATTGCCTCCGTCTTGCCTTCACCCCACTCGACGATGGTCACGCATTCGTCGATCGTCGAGTCAAGATCAAGAGTCTCAAGATCTTCCAAGTCGGTGATGCGGTAAGCATCAGCGTGGATCAAATCAGGGCCACCCACCAGGGAGGGGTGAACGCGGGCAACAATAAATGTTGGTGAGGACACCTGGCCACGGACTTGCATGCCTCGGCCAATCCCCTGCGCGAAGGTCGTTTTTCCTGCGCCAAGCTCCCCGCGGAGCATCAGCAAGTCGCCGGCTTCAAGCAGGCGCCCCAGGGCTTCGCCCAGGGCTTGGGTCTGATCAACAGAGGTGATCTGCACAAACATGAAAGCCTCTTTCAGCAGCTAGAGGGCAGGAACGTTATTCCAGCTCATCGAGGGCACAATGTGGCTGCGCGGCACGCGCTCACCCACACGGCTCACAATCTCGTAGTTAATAGTGTCAGCCGCGAGCGCCCACTCATCTGCGGAGGGGATATTCTCATCGGGCTTTCCGAAAAGAACAACCATATCTCCGACGACGGCTGGCGACTGCTTGGCAGCTTGGGCGCTACTCACCGAAGAGTCAGGGGCCTGGCCCAGATCAATCATGAACTGGTCCATACATACCCGTCCCACAATAGTGGTGCGAATGGGTCTTGAGGCGTTCACGCAGACGGGGGCACGGTTGGAGACGGCGCGAAGGACACCATCGGCGTATCCCAGGGGAACAATACCGATCCAACGGCGCGAGGGGGCGCGCCACGTCCCGCCGTAGGAGACGGGGGCCTCGGCGTCGATGATTTTGACGGATGTCAGTGGCGCCATGAGCGTCATCGCAGGCTGGAGCCCAAGGTCAGCGCTGGTGGCTTCCTCGGGATTGGGGCTCAGCCCATAGATGCCGATGCCGGGGCGCACCATGTCGTAGTGGGTGTCGGGGTGCCAGAGCAGACCGGAGGTAGCGGCGATATGGCGAATCTGCGGGGTGATTCCTACCGCTGTCAGGACGGTCAAACCTGCTTCAAAGTAGCGCAGGTGTGATGCGGTGGATTCGCGCCCTTCAGGGCTGAGGTCGTCCGCGCGGGAGAGATGACTCCAGGCTCCCACGACCGTAATGAGTCCGGCGTCAACGGCCATACGCGCCGCTGATGCAAGCGCAGGCAGGTCGTCAAGGGTGGCACCCGCGCGCGACATACCCGTGTCGATCTTGATGTGGATGCGTGCGCTGATCTCACGTTTGCTCAGGAGGTCGGAGGGAATAACCTCGGGGCTGTGCTGCGCGTTGGGGTGGCGTGGGGGGACGGCGATAGTTTCTTCACCTGGGTAGGTGTCGAGGTGATCGTCGGCGTCTTCGGGAGTGTCGGTTTCTGTTCCGTCCGCGCTGGAGGATGCCTGGTTTTGGGCGGCCTCCCAGCGTTCGCATTCTTCTTCGGCTTCTTCTCGGATTGCGCGGATAGTTGCGCAGATTTGCGCAAGAGTTGCTGTTGAGGACACGGACAGTTCGAGGTCGGCCTCGATAGCCTGGCGCCAGTCGTCTTCTGGGTGGTTAATCCATGTGAAGATCTTGGCGTTGTCACGCGCTATGCCCGCTGAGTCTAGACCTTCACGGAGGGCGATTGCTTCCTGTACTTGGGCGACACCCAGGTAGTCGGCACCCGCGTCAAGGGCGGTGAGGGAGACGGGGAGCAGACCGTGACCGTAGGCGTCGCCTTTCACGATGGCCATTTGCAGGCAGGTGGGGGCAAGCCGACGCAGTGCGCGCAGGTTTTGGGTGATTGCGGCGTGGTTGATGACTGCCCGCCCCGGATAGGTTTGGGCTGGGGAGGGGGGTGTCGTCGTCTGCGTTGTCAGCGTGGTCTCTCCAGTCACGGTCTCCAGTATCCCACCTTAAGGAAGATTCATGTACGAGTATTACTCAACAGTGACTGACTTGGCGAGGTTTCGTGGCTGGTCAACGTCCAGCCCCTTAGCGGAAGCCAGTTCGCAAGCAAAAAGCTGCAGGGGGACGACGGTCAGCAGCGGCGCATAAAGCGTGGGTGCTGCAGGGACCCTGAAAACGATGTCGGCGTACTGGTCGACGGCTGTATCGCCATCCTCTGCCACAACAATGGTGTGAGCACCACGAGCACGAACCTCTTGAATATTCGAGATGACCTTGGCGTGAAGCTCTGGTCGGCGCGGGGTAGGAACGACAATAATGACAGGCTGGCCTTCATCAACGAGGGCGATGGGGCCGTGTTTAAGTTCACCGGCTGCGAATCCTTCAGCGTGGATATAGCAGATTTCTTTGAGCTTCAGGGCGCCTTCCATTGCAACGGGGTAGCCGACGTGGCGGCCAAGGTAGATCACAGAGGTGGTGTCAGCCATAGCGTGCGCTACCTGGCGAATAGACTCTGCCCGCTCAAGCACCTGGGCAATCTTGCCGGGGATTTCACTGAGCTTATCGAGATAGTCGGCGATCTCGTCCGCGTATTTATTGCCGCGCACCTGCGCCAGGTACAGGCCCAAAATGAAGGTGGCGGCCACCTGGGATGTGAAAGCTTTGGTGGAGGCCACGGCAATTTCAGGGCCTGCGTGGGTGAGCAGTACGGCGTCAGACTCGCGGGAAATGGTTGAACCTGGGGTGTTAACGATGGCAACGACCTTCGCGCCCTGTTCGCGAGCGTGACGAATAGCCATGATGGTGTCCATTGTTTCTCCCGACTGGGAGATGGCAACGACCAGGGTTTTTTCGGTGACGACGGGGTCGCGGTAGCGGAACTCGTGGGCGAGCTCAACCTCAACGGGGATACGGCACCAGTGCTCAATGGCGTAGCGGGCCACTTGGCCCGCGTAGGAGGCGGTGCCACAGCCAATCATGATGACCTTGTCAATGCTCCGTAGGACGTGTTCGGGAATACGCACCTCATCAAGGCTCAGCATGCCGTGAGCGTCAAGACGCTGAGCGATAGTGTCGGCTACCCCTTGGGGTTGTTCGTGGATTTCTTTCTCCATGAAGGTCGCCCACCCGTCCTTGGTGGCCCGCTCCGAGGAGTATTCAACGGTGAACCGAGTGGGAGTGACCACGTGGCCGTCCTCGTCAACGACAGTTACGGAGTCAGCGGTGACGGCAACGAATTGGTCCTGGCCGATCTCCAGGGCCTCGCTGGTGTGTTCAACGAAAGCGAGGGCATCCGAGCCGAGGAAGTTTTCGCCCTCCCCCAGGCCAATCACCAGGGGCGAGGAGCGGCGTGCGGCAATGATGACGCCAGGGGCGTCAGCGCTGACAGCCAAAAGAGTAAAGGTGCCGCGCAGGGAACGGGCAATGTGACGCATAGCCGCGAAGAGCTTTTGGGCGTGCTCAAGAGACGCGCCAGAGAGGGAGCCAATCGGCCCGTCCCAGGGGGCGATGGCCTCGTCCTTCACGGCTGCGCCAAGAAGGTGGACAACAACTTCGGTGTCGGTGTCCGACGCGAAAGTGTGGCCCTCGTGGCGCAGCCGGGCACGCAGGGAGTCCGCGTTTTCGATAATGCCATTGTGGACGAGGGCGAGGCGCCCATCCTGGGTGCTGTGAGGGTGGGCGTTGGCGACGGAGGGGCGGCCATGGGTGGCCCAGCGGGTGTGACCGATAGCGGCGAGGGCGGGGCCTGGGTTGTGTTCGTTGATGGCGTCGCGGAGGTTGGCGAGTTTTCCGACCTCGCGGATAACGTCAACACTGTCAGGGCAGGCCAGGGCAATACCCGCTGAGTCGTAGCCGCGATATTCAAGGCGTGAGAGCCCATTGAGGACGACCTCTTGAGGGCGCCCGGAGTTTTCGTGTCCAATATGACCGGCAATTCCACACATGCGGACTATCTCAGCACAGCTAGGCGAGCCCTTCCACCCGACGAAAAGCGCGAAATAGCGCCAATTTGTCAGACAACAGTGTCAAGGGTTTTTGCCACGCCAATCAAAATGGCACCCCCAACGACTCCTACGACGCCAAAAACTGTCCACAGCATTTCTTTGCGCGTGCGGCTCTCCCCCAGCCAGACAATGCCCAAAAAAGTGGTGAGAACAACACCCATCTGTGACAGGGTGAAGCCTGTGGCCACCCCTACCTTGGCACTTGAGGTGAGCATAATGAGCAGCGCCGCACCAAAAATGAAGCCGGGAAGGAACTGACGGACAGTAATGATGCTCCACCGCGTATCAACTGGCCCACCCTGGGGATCAAAACGTGGTGATGTCAGCACAAGAGTGGTCAGGAAATACCCCAAGGCTTGGGGGAATAACGCCGTCACACCATCAATGGAGAACCACCGCAAAAGCAGGACGTACGTAACCAAGCCGATGCTGGAAACAATCAACTGAGGCACCCCCACACCCCAGTCGACCTCGGCCCTCCCTGTACTTTCCGTGCGCGAGCACAGGTAGATTCCTCCCACGATCAGGCCCAAAGCCAGTGTGCCAACCGGCAGAGCACCCGGGCCTCGCCACTCCCCCATGAGCACGACGCCGCCAAGAGCAACACCCAGCAACTGAGCGCCAGTGGAAATCGGCATCGCGCGAGACACCCCCACGCTACGCAGGCTCTTGAGCTGCCATTGGATCCCTGCGCCCAGCAGGAGTCCCGAGAAGAGGGAGATGAGAAAAACCTCAGGCGTCCACGTCACCCCCAGGAAAGGAGTGGCGGCACTGGCAAAAAGAAAACCGCCCGTGAGCTGGCCGGTGGTTTGTTGGCGGTTGTCGCCACCAATCTTCATCACTAAAGGCGAGATAACGCCAAACAGGAGGGATGGGATGCACGCAATAAGCAGATCAAGCACGGCCCCACATTACCGCTTTGGCCTCTGGGCCTGTCCACCTGCTCGCTTTTTGTGCTCCACACTGAGGCTATTTGCACACAGTCGTCCTCAAAATAGGACAAAATGATCGGGTGGATAGCGCAACAAACATCCTTGAAGGCCCGTTGAGCCCCTACATGCGTTTTGAACGCGAGCAATGGGCTCGCCTCGTTGAGAGAACACCGCTTCCTCTCACCCAGGATGATGTCGATCGGATTGCCGCTTTCGGTGACCCCATCGACATGCGTGAGGTAGAGGCCATCTACCGCCCGCTGTCGGCTCTTTTACAGCTTTATGTGGACGGCAGGCGACGCACCACCCGCGAACGTCGGGCCTTCCTTTCCATCCCTGGCGCGCCGGCAGAACCTGACACGCCTTTCATTATTGGTGTTGCCGGGTCGGTTGCAGTGGGAAAGTCAACGGTCGCCCGTCTCCTGCAGCTTCTCCTGTCACGATGGGAAACAACTCCGCGAGTGGATCTGGTGACCACCGACGGGTTCCTCCTTCCCAATGCGGTCTTGGAAGAGCGCGGCATTATGGCCCGCAAGGGTTTCCCTGAGTCCTACGACCGCCAAGCACTCATTGATTTCCTTGCGGCGGTTAAAGGCGGGCAGGAATGCGTGGAAGCCCCCGTCTACTCCCACCTGTTCTATGACATTGTTCCGGGGGAGTCCATTCGGGTGTCTCGTCCTGACATCCTCATCGTTGAGGGGCTCAATGTCTTGCAGCCTCCGCGCGTTCACCCTGGGGCTCCGGGCGTGTCAGTGTCGGATTTCTTCGATTTTTCCATCTACGTTGATGCTGATGAGACCCACATTGAACAGTGGTATGTCAACCGTTTCCTTGCCCTCCGCGATACCGCCTTCAGCCGTGAAGGATCCTTCTTCCGTACCTACGCCTCCCTCAGTGACGAGGAAGCCGAGGCAACCGCCCGAATGATCTGGCACGCCATTAACCTGCCGAACCTGCACGAGAATATCTTGCCGACCAGGCCGCGCGCTTCCATGATCTTCACCAAGGGCGCCGAGCACCGAGTCGAATCGCTCCTCCTGCGAAAAAACTGACGCCAGCGCGCCTCCGCGACAACGGGCCTCCGCACCTCCTCAAGGGATTCTCGCAGCGCGCCCCGACATAAGCGGTGGCCTCGTCACCCGCGTGCCAGGGACGAGGCCACCACCGTGCTTCACACCTCTGGCCTACTTGCGTCGACGCGGCGCCGTGTACAGAGGCATTGTTGGCATCCATTCGCGTTGTCTGCGCGGAGTGGAGACCGCGTGGTCGATCATGGCATTAACGCGCTCGCGGACAAGTTGGCGTTCAGCCGCATCACGCAGGCGTTGTTCCTCGTGGAAGGCTTTGAACATTGACGCACACGAGAGGACCATGACCACCGAGAACGGCAGTGCCGTCATGACGGCCAGGACCTGAAGAGCGGTGAGGCCATCGGTGGCGTGACCTGTCGAGGCCCCCACCCACAGCAACGTCGCAGCAATCGCTCCTTCCATTCCCGCCCAGATGAGGCGCACCGACAGGGGAGGCTGAGATGATCCACCCGATGAGAGCATGCCCAGAACAAAGGAAGCAGAGTCTGCGCTGGTGACAAAGAAAACCACGAGGAGCAGAATGAACAAACCAGATAAGACCGGACCGCCAGGCAGGTGCTCCAGCATGCTGAACAAAGCGGTGGTGCTCCATCCTTCATTGGCCGTCAGATCAACGCCGTTCATCTGATACCACAGGGCGGTGCCGCCCATGACAGAGAACCACAAGAATGTGACGAGGGTGGGAACGGCAAGGACGCCAACAATGAACTCGCGGATAGTGCGGCCTCGGGAAATGCGGGCGATGAAGATGCCAACGAAAGGTGACCAGCTCATCCACCACCCCCAGTAGTACACGGTCCATGAACTCAGCCAGCTTTGGCCTTCTTCACCCAGGAAAGGCATGGTACGGAAGGACAGGGGGATGAACTGCTGAATGTACTGACCGAGGGATTGAACGAACTCTCGGAGAACGAAAAGCGGCTGCCCCAGGAAAAGGACGGCCAGGAGCAGGATAATGCCGAGAATCAGGTTCGAGTTCGACAGGATCTTGATGCCCTTATCCAGTCCCGATGCGACAGAGAGCGCGGCCAGGGAGGTCACGCCGATGACAACAAGGAGCAGGATCATCGGCGTTGAGGTGAGCAGGCCAAGGTATTCCATGCCTGCGGTGAATTGGACGGCACCAAAGCCCAGGGATGCGGCCACACCAAAGAGGGTGCCCAGCACGGCGGCAATGTCAATGAGGTCGCCCACCCAGCCGCGCACGCGATCACCTAAGAGGGGTTCAAGCACCCAGCGTATCGAGACGGAACGGCCCTTGCGGTGGGACATGTAGGCCACGGAAAGGCCAACGACAGTGTAGATTGCCCAGGCCGACAGCCCCCAGTGCAGGAAGGTTGTGTCCATGGCGGCCTGTGCAAGCTGAGCTGGAGAGTCGGCGCTGGTGCCAGGCGGAGGAGAGACGAAGTGGCTCAGTGGCTCGGATACGCCAAAGAAGACCAGGCCAATACCCATGCCTGCTGCGAAGAGCATGGCAAACCATGAGGCACGCGAGTAAGCGGGTTCGTCATCGTCCGCCCCCAGGGTGATATCGCCGTAGCGGGAGGCAGCAATGACAATGACGTAGATGACGAAGCCAACGACAATGAGGGAGTAGTACCAGCCCAGAGAGTGAATGAGGCCCAAACTAATGGCGTTGACAACGTCTTTCATCGCATCCGGGACGAGGATTGCGGGTGCAATGAGCGTCATCGCGATAAGAAGAGCTGGCAGCATAACGCGCCAGGAGACGGTGCCGACCTCGTCGTCGTTTTGGGCAATGGTCGCCATTGCGGCCTCATGTTCGGCAACGAGGGCGGCGTCGGAGTGTGCGGCTTCGAGTTCTGCCACCACGCGGGCAACGTTTGCGGGGTCCTCTGGCAGGGTCAGTTCGGGGCCAATATGAAGGCCGCTTTCTCGGGTGCTGTCTTCACTGAGGGCCGCATCGAGAGTGCGCGCCTTTGATGCCTCGCTAGCGGATGTGGCATCCATGTGGGCCTGTGAGCCGTCTGTGCCGCGGTGTTCGGCTTCGATTTCTTCGCGGGTGGGGACGGTGTCGGCGGAGACAACTTCGATGCGTGTTGGAAAGGTGGCGGCGTCCGAGGCGAGGTCGGGGGTGACGTCGGATCCTGCGGTTGAGTTCGTCGGATCGTTGGGGTCATGGGGTGTATTGCGGTGCTCGCGGGGTAAAGTCACGACTGCCTTTCATTGACATTTCTTTACCTCCACCCTATCGGCATATCACTCAGTCGCAACCCGAGCGTATGCTCATGGGCCCTTAACCGCCTGGGTTAAGGGCCCACAAACATGCTTAAGAAAACGCTATATCGGCAGGTTAGAAGCCCTATTACCCTTTGTCAGGCACAGCGCTACACCACGTCAGGACATTCACACCGCCCAGTCAGGGTGCACTCTCACAGTGCTCTAATCACAGGGCTCTATCACGGCGTTCTCTCACAGGGCCAGCCGGTCGCGTACAACGTAGGACAGGTGAGCAGCAACCTCATCAGCCGTTTCCTGGGTGGCGGCCTCAACCATGACGCGAACCAGGGGTTCAGTGCCGGAGGGACGTAGGAGCACACGGCCTGACTCTCCAAGGCGCGCTTCGGCGGCGCGCACGGCCTCGGCCAAGCCTTCATCCGTTGCACAGCGCGCGCGATCCACACCCGAGACATTCACCAAGGTCTGCGGCAGACGCTTCACGAAGGAGGTCAGATCAGCCAGGTCACGACCACTTTGCTTGACCATGCGGGCAAGCATGAGCGAGGTCAGCACGCCATCACCGGTTGTCGCATGATCGGAGGCGATAATGTGCCCGGACTGTTCACCACCCAGGTTGTAGCCGCCAGAAAGCATCGCCTCAAGAACGTAGCGGTCCCCCACGCCCGTCTGGATGGTGTTAATTCCGGCCTCTTGCATCGCAAGGAGCAAACCCAGGTTCGACATGACGGTGACAACCAGGGTGTTGTCGGCAAGGGTGCCAGCATCACGCATATGAACAGCCAATGCGCCCATAATCTTGTCACCGTCAATAAGGTTGCCATTACGATCGACAGCCAAACAACGGTCAGCATCACCGTCGTAGGCAACACCGAAATCAGCCTCAGAAGCCGCAGTGACAGCCTGGAGTTGTTCAGGATGGGTGGAGCCCGCCTTCGCATTGATATTGCGACCATCAGGGGAGGCATTGATGACAACCACGTCTGCACCGGCTTCACGCAGAGCTTCGGGACCAAGCATAGACGCCCCACCATTAGCGCAATCCACGGCGATGCGCAGACCACGCAGATCACAATTCGTGGCTTTCACCAGGTGATCAATGTAGGACTTTTCTGCCCAATCGTCGTCGTAGCCGACTTCACCAACGTTGGCGCCGATCGGGCGATCCCACTCGGTTCCAATGAGGGCCTGGATCTTATCTTCAACCGAGTCTGCCAGCTTGTAGCCGCCGTGGGCGAAGAACTTGATGCCGTTATCGGGCATGGGGTTATGGGAGGCGGAGATCATGACGCCAAGGTCAATATCGTCGGCGGTGGCGGTAATGTGGGCGACCGTTGGCGTGGATACTACGCCAATGCGGACGACATCCATTCCGGCGGAGGCCAAGCCCGCGGCAAGAGCATGGTCAAGGAACTCGCCAGAGATACGCGTGTCACGTCCAATCACGGCCTTTGGCTTTTGACCGTCTGGGCCGGGGCCACCACCGATCAGGCGGGCTGCGGCTTCACCGAGCTGAAGGGCGAGGGTAGCGGTAATGTCCTTATTTGCCAGACCGCGCACGCCGTCGGTGCCGAAGATGCGTGACATGGGTAGTTCCCCTTTCTGCGCGCCACAAGGTGATGGCGCTGGTGAATGTTCCTGCACACAGCAGTATGTCCACAGTGATTTTACGGCGTGAAGGTGGTGGCGCGCATTCAACGGGCGCATCAAAGCACAACACCCCGCTGGGTTGAACCCAGCGGGGTGTTGTTTCTGTGTTCCGCCACAAGGCGGATGACAGATCAGCGCTTGGAGTATTGAGGCGCCTTGCGTGCCTTCTTGAGGCCTGCCTTCTTACGCTCAATGGCGCGGGCGTCGCGGGTAAGGAAGCCAGCCTTCTTCAGAGCGGGACGGTTTGCCTCACGGTCGATCTCGTTGAGAGCGCGGGCGATGCCCAGGCGGAGGGCGCCAGCCTGGCCGGAGATGCCGCCGCCGTTGATACGAGCGATGACATCGAAACGACCGTCGAGATCAAGCAGAACGAAGGGGGACTTCACCAGCTGCTGGTGCAGCTTGTTGGGGAAGTAGTCCTCCAGGGGGCGGCCGTTGATGGTCCACTGGCCGGAGCCGGGAACCAGACGGACGCGGGCAACAGCCTCCTTGCGGCGGCCGAGGCCGGCGCCGGGGGCGGTGATGGACTGACCGGCGCCAGCGGGAGCTGACTCGGTTTCAGTGGTGTACGAGCTAGGGGTGGTTTCCTCATCCAGCTCGACGAGCTCGGTGGTGTCAGCCACAGTTCTCCTCAGTGCAGTTCGTAGTGCTCAGAAGCGCGACGCGCTCACTGGGCGACCTGGGTGATTTCGAAGGGGACGGGAGCCTGGGCTGCGTGCGGGTGCTCAGCACCTGCGTAGACGTGCAGCTTCTTGAGCTGCTTACGGCCAAGGCTGTTGTGGGGAAGCATGCCGCGAACGGCCTTCTCGATTGCGCGCTCAGGGCGCTCTGCGAGGAGGTCGCGGTAGCTGACGGCGCGCAGACCGCCGGGGCGGCCGGAGTGGCGGTAGGCCATCTTCTGTTCGGCCTTCTTGCCCGACAGAGCAATCTTGTCAGCGTTGATGACGATGACGTAGTCGCCCATATCCATGTGAGGGGCGAACGTCGGCTTGTGCTTCCCACGAAGGAGGGTGGCGACATGAGACGCCAGACGACCCAGGACAACGTCAGTGGCGTCGATGACGTACCACTGCTTGTTAGCGTCCCCAGGCTTGGGTGAATAGGTGCGCACGGGCGTAACCTTCAATTCTTTCTGTCATGGAACGAGCCGGAGCCACTGCAATACGGGGCCGGGCACGCTCACGATGAGATCGGTTAGCGCGAAGCGTCAGCGTTCATGCATTCGGCGAGTGGGAAGGCACCGATAATGCGGCTGACGCACAGCGTTGACAATTCTAGCTGTGCGGCATCTCTCCGGTCAAAGCCCTACCGGGACTGTGGCAGACTCCACCCAACTACCCGCTTTTCTTCCTACCCTGCTCATAAGGCCTCTACCCGTCGCAGCAGTCACCCTGCTTGCCAGCGGCAGGAACCTCGTCACGACGCCGACGTGCCGCTGCCGCCCTCGTCGCCCACTCCCCGGCGGGTGGATAGTCCACACGCTGCAAGGTCAAACCATGAGCGGGGGCAATCGGCGCGGCCTGCTCCCGCGAGCGCGCCGCAAGCAGCTCTGCCATCCACCCCACTGCGCGTCGGCCACTGCCTACCTCAATGGCCGCCCCAACGAGGGAACGCACCATGGAATGACAGAACGCATCTGCCTCCACCTCGGCTTCGATCACTCCCCCATCGGCTCGCGAAAAACGCAAGGTACGCAGAGTACGTATGGTGGTAGCGCCCTGCCGAGGACGGCAGTAGGCAAGGAAGTCATGCTCGCCAAGGAGCGCGACGGCAGCCTCGTTCATGGCGTCAACGTCTAATGCGCCTCCACCCAACCACACGACATCATGCCGACGCAGTGGGCTGCGGGCCGCTTGCCCATCGCTCATTCGGTACACATAGGCTCGGCCGATGGCGCTGAATCGCGCATCAAAATCAGAGGAAACGGGCTGAACTGCGTGGATGAGAACATCGCTTGTTCCGCGGGGGACCCGCTGGCCTCGCTCTTCGCAGTACTGCGCGTAGCGGCGGGCAAGGATGCTATTGATCCTGTGGCTCAGCCTCTCCCCTGCTTGGATTGTGAGGGCGTGAATTGTCTGGGCCTGTGTTGGAAGCTCCCGCGCGGCGAGTGACTCGGCACTGCGCTCTTGAGCTGACGTACTCGAGCGAGCCCGAAGCGCGCTCTCCCAGAGGTTCTGCGGCAGATCAGCGTGGGCAGTTTGTGCGCTGGCGTGCACCCCAGCGTCGGTGCGGCCAGCGACGGTGAGGGTGACGGGCCCGCGAGCGATCATGCTCAGAACTTCGCTGATTTCCCCTTCCACGGTGCGTAAGCCAGGCTGGGTGGCCCATCCGTGAAAAAGGGTCCCGTCATAAGCCAGGTCCAGGCGCAGACGATGAGAAGCTCCCTGTGACAGTTCGGGGGGGTGTGACAGTGCCATGGGTTCATCTTCCGTCTGCTGAGAGTGGGACAGGCACGATTTTAGCGGCGCTCCTCCAACCATTGTGCGGCAAGGACATGAGCGGGCAGACCTTCGTTGACGCTGCGGGCATTGAGGGCAATAAGGTCCTCGCTTGTGAGCTTTGCACTGATGGCATTAAGTGCTTGCACGGCGTCGTCGCTCAGTCTTTCAGAGACAAGGGGGACAACATTGGACGCCAGGAAAAGACCGCGAGGGTCTTCCAAGGTGACGAGGTCGTGCGTGGCGATAGCAGGATCAGCCGTGTAGATATTCGCCAATTGGATGTCACCGTCGCGCAAGGCTTTGACGGTTAATGCCCCGCCACTATCTTCAATGGGAGTGAATCCAATGGTGACGCCGTAGAGGGCTTTGAGACCTGCCGGGCCGTAAGGTCTTTGTTCAGCCTCTGAGTTCGCACCTAAGATCATCGGCTCAGTCACCGAGGAAAGGTCGTCAATGGTGCGCAGGTTCCAGCGTTCGGCGAACTCGCGGGTCACAGTGTAGGAGTCTTGATCGCTAGCTGGCGCGGCGTGGAGGACCCGCAGACCGCCGGGAGCTGCCGCCTGCAATTCCACCTGCACTTGGTCTGCTTGGCGAGCGGGAGTGTCGGGACGCCAATATTGCAAGAGGTTTCCCGAGTATTCCGGGAATACGTCAATAGCCCCTGCTTCAATCTCAGGAAGGTAGACGTCACGCGGGCCGATACGCATGTGACGATCAACCGTGTAGCCTTCGGCTTCAAGTGTTTGCGCGTATATCTCAGCAATGATCTCGTTGGAGTAATAGTCCTGCGATCCAACAACGATTGCCGCATCAGTGTTGCCCTGCTCTGGCGAGTCACCAAAAGGATCGGATGCTGCGCAGCCAGCGGCCAGACAGGTGAGCGCAAGGAGAGCCGGAAGAAGTCGTCGGCCCTGCCAGGCAGTGATTCGGCGTGAGCTCATGGTGTGGCCTTCCCTGTGGATGAATGTGGCCGGGCTTTCCTGGTGGCGTAGCGTTGTGCGGCCCCAAGTAGCACCTCAATGAGGAGGGCAATGAGGGTGACAAGAAGGGCAGCTCCAAGCATCTGCGCGTAGTCGCGGGTTTTCAGACCGATGAAAAGGAAACGCCCAAGGCCAAGGTCTGCGGTGTAAGCCGCAAGCGTGGCAGTGGCAACAATCTGTATAGAGGCTGCTCGTATGCCGCCAACAATAGTGGGCAGAGCAAGAGGGATTTCGACCGAGCGGAGAACCTGTAGAGGACTCATGCCGATAGCGCGTGCCGCCAGTGGAATAGAGGGGTCTATCGCGTGCACACCAGAGTAGGTGGCCGCAAGGAGTGACGGCAGGGCAAGAATAACCAGAGCATAGAGGGGTGCTTGCATACCGATGCCGAACCACAAGCCAAAGAGCGTAAGCAACCCGAGGGTGGGAATTGACCGGGCAGCACCTGTCAGCGCGCCCATAATGCCTGATCCTCGTCGGGCGTGCCCGATAATAAGGCCAAGAGGGATCGCCAGCATTGCAGCGAGCACCAGCGCCAGAAGATAGATCCCGAGATGCTCCCAAATCCGCATGCCAATTCCGCTGGAACCCACCCAGTGTCCGGGAGTGAAAAGCCAGGCAATAGCCTCGTACAGGAGTCTCATCCTCGTCTCCTTACCTGCCTCGCCCACGGGAGTGCCAACCATGCGCACCCTCGAAGCGCGGTGTCGATTATGAGGGCAAGAAGCATGGTGACGATAACGCCGGTCCAGATCTCAACACTGATCCCGCGTTGAAAACCGTCAGTCAGAAGAGTTCCCAAAGTGGGAATGCCAATCAGAGCGCCGATCGGTACCAGGCCAATCGTCGACACCGCGACTACTCGTACCCCGGCGAAAAGCACGGGGCTCGCCAGAGGGAGATCGACCCGCCAAAAAATCGAGCGCGGCGAGTTGCCAATCGCAATGGCAGCTTCGCGAATACGAGGGTCAACGGAGTGGAAGGCGTCAACAGCACTGCGTACCATCAACGCCACGCCGTAGAGGGTCAGAGCAATCATCATTGTCAGCGGAGAGCGCAGCGGCACCCCGAAGATGGCAGGGATGACAATAAGTAACGGCAGCGCGGGAATCGCATAGAGCAAGGTTGCTCCACTCAGAAGCATCCCACCAATTTTGGGGTACTTATAGGCCAGTCGCCCCAAGGGCACCGCAAGAATCGTGGCGGCAATGATTGGCGGCACACTCAACCACAGGTGGTCGATGAGATAGTCAACCACCATCATCCAATTGTGCTGAAGCCAGTTCACGATGTGTGCTGTCCTGCTGTAATCACGCCAAGGGGAGTGCCATTGGGGTCAAGCACAATGTCTTTGCCTTGCATGTGCTCAACACTGAGCTGGCGTCCGCCTTGGCATGCGCCGATGAAGCGCGCGACAAAGTCATTGGCTGGTGCTGAGAGGATTTCAGCAGGGGTTCCAGCTTGGGCAATATGGCCGCCTTCTTGCAAAACCACTACCTCATCTCCAATTCGGAATGCCTCATCCACGTCATGCGTTACGAAGATCAGGGTTTTCCCGATCTCGCTTTGTAAACGAATGAGCTCGTCTTGAAGTTCGCGCCGGACAATCGGATCGACGGCTCCAAAAGGTTCATCCATCAAAAGGATGTTGGGGTTCGTGGCAAGTGCGCGAGCAACTCCCACACGCTGCTGCTGGCCGCCTGAAAGCTCTGCCGGATAACGTTTGGCTAATTGTGGGTCGAGGCCGACGCGCTCCAGGAGCTCGCACGCTTGAGCGCGCGCCTGTTTTTTCGGTACTCCATTCAGTATCGGCACAGTGGCGATATTGTCAGCGACAGTGCGGTGCGGCATGAGTCCACCGGCTTGGAGCACATATCCGATGGAACGGCGGAGCTGAACAGGATCGCGTGTCAGGATATCTTCCCCGTCAATGAGCACTGTGCCCGAGGTGGGGTCAACCATGCGGTTCACCATGCGAAGAAGTGTTGTTTTCCCTGATCCTGATGAACCCAGAAAGGCAACTGAGCGACCACTGCCGATAGTGAAGGAGAAGTCACTCACCGCGACTGTCCCACCGGGAAAGGTTTTGGAGACGGACTTGAACTCAATCATGTAATGACCTTGTCGTGTGGCTACTGACGTGTACTGAACGCTATCAGCTCTGCGATGTTCTGGCAGAGCCAACGGAGGCGTAAGAACGCAGACATAGTGATGGGCGGCGGATCATTCCTGATCCACCGCCCATCACTACTCGTCCATGAAGGTGCTCACAACACAATCGTCAAGACTGCGTGTTGAGGCCTTAGGAATTGC
Organism: Schaalia canis; assembly: GCF_003858455.1. Taxonomy (GTDB): domain Bacteria; phylum Actinomycetota; class Actinomycetes; order Actinomycetales; family Actinomycetaceae; genus Pauljensenia; species Pauljensenia canis. Next base: position 219,318 of record NZ_RQZF01000003.1, read on the forward strand.
GACGACGAACAATCGTCAGCGAAGCACCGGCTGCGAGGATAAGACCTGCTGCGGCGAGAAGGCCACTCTCAAAGCCGGTCTTTGCCAGGCCACCCTTGGTCGAGGGTTCCTTCTGAGCGGACTTGTTAGCATCCTTTGCCTGAGGCTTGGCAGAAGACTGACCCTTGTCCTTGTCCTGAGGCTGGGGTTGAGGCTGAGGCTTGGGCTTTCCCTGCCCCTTGTCATTACCCTGGTCCTTATCCTTACCCTGGTCGCCGCCCTGGCCCTGATCCTTATCCTTGCCCTGATCCTGGCCCTGGCCCTGATCCTTATCCTTGCCCTGGTCGCCATCCTGCTTGGGAGCGGCGGTGAAGGCCCACTTACCTACAGTGCTGAAGTGTGCGCAGCCGTCGCCAGTGTCCTTCTTGGCGTCCCAGCCTTGGAAGATCCATTCGCCATCGGCAACCTTCACAGTCTTTTCGGCTGGATCGGCAGGGAGAGTAATGGCAGCTTCATTGGCGAACTTCACCTTGTCGGGCGTCTTCGCAGCAACTTCTTTAGGAAGATCCTTGCCTGGAGTTACCGACGCAAAGGAGGGCGACAGCGTGGCATCAGAGTAACGTTCAACTGCTGTTCCAGCGGGTGCGACGAGAGATTCAAAAACGCCAAAGTGCGGTCCACCGTTTTGGTGGTGATTCGGGTTAACTGCAATCTGAGCGTAGGCGCTTGTGGCTCCAAGTGGCAGGGGCTCATCTGAACGGGTGCCAGCAGCAGGAACGGTCAGAGAGCCCTCAGGGAAGACAACCTTTACTGAACGAGCTTTGTCTTTGAAAGCACTAAATGCCGGAGCCTTGAGGTCCTTGTCCTTAAGGCCCAACTGAATCACAACCTTGTTGTCATTCGTTACCACTGCATTGCCGTCAACCGCAAAAAGCTTCGCTGCTTCGGGAGAGGCCGCAGCAAAGGCAAGTTGCAACCTCTCCTGAGACAGTTCTCCGCGGTGGATGGTCACTCCTGCAGGGATGACGGTGTCGAATGAAAACTGAGCGAGCAGTGACTGGTCGTCAACTCCCGGCTTTTGCTTGTTAGCCTCGTAAACCTGCGTCCACTTCTCCCAGAAACTCGCAAGATTCATGTCAAGCGCGAAGGACAATGCCTGCGAATCACGGCCCGGTACACACACGAGTCCCTTGAAGTTAGGACGACTAGGGATATCTTGGCGGGAGACAACATTTCCCCCATCGGCGACACTTGTAGTCAACGAGGAACCATCAGACGCCTGCGCTTGCAAGGGCAGGGCAACGAGAGAAGTAAGAGGAAGAGCCGCAAGAGCTGCGATTGCCACGCCACTCTTGAGGGCGCGAGGCGCATTGAATGTAGAAGTCATTGCCATCTTTCTTTTTGGTCGATTGATGCAGTACCTCAAGGGCATTGCCATCAGCTTAAAGCATATTGTGGGGTTGAGGAAAGGAGTGCAAAGAAGCTCACAAGGATTTCAGACTGCATCTGACATGGGCAAATACATCCTGGTTGAAATGAGTTTTTCGCAATACCCGAAACTTAAGAGCTTTCAGAAAACTCAGAACTTCAGCCTTTCAGACAATTCATCACAGGCAGACAAACCAGACGCCTCAGCGCCGACGCAAACCTCGGTGAGTCACCACGGCGCCGGCACCGATGATAGCCATCAGAGCAGCAACCCCTGAAAGATCCTCAGCACCTGTTGAGGCAAGCCCCTGAGACGATGACGCCTTCGCTTGCGGGGCGACCTGAGCCTCTACCTGCCCAGACTGCCCCTTCGCTGGCGGCACCTGTTCCTTTGCCGGCGGAGTTGGGCACGCAGGCAGTTTGCGGGCACTACTGAGATCATTCGAGGCCACATCCACCTTCCGACGGGCTACCTCGAAGTCCTCACGCAAGGTAGTGCGCAGCGCCTTCTGTGCAGCAACATCAGCCCGAGCGCGATCAACAGAGGGAATCTGCATGCGGAGTCGAGCAATTTTCGCCTCTAGCTCGGCAAAAACCTTCCCCTGCAAAGGCGCGGCGATACCTGCGTCCTTCCCAAGCGTCATGAAAGCAGCAGCGGTAGCCTCAGCTTCAGTGAGTTCCCTAATTCCAGTGCTCAGAGCACGCGACGCTGCTTCTGCCGCTTGCTTACTTCCAGCAAGAACACGTTGTGCCTCAAGCAAACGTGCCTGCGCTTTCTGACGATCGGCAGTCACCGTCGCATGAGCGTCATCACGAGCCTTTCGGGCTGCCACTTCTTCAGCGCTCAGTCGATTGGCTACGCTTTGAGCTTCCTGCTCGTCGCGGCGCGCTCCTGCAAGAGCCTCAGCATCGGTAGCTGCGCTTTGCGCCGCCTGCGTTGCAGCAGCCTGGGCGGTATCAACCTGAGCGGCCTTGCGTACTTGGTCTTCCTGAGCAGCAGTCAGGCTTGTCTTCGCGGTCTCCAGACGCTGGCTTGCCTGATTTTCTGCAGCCCCAAGCTGAGTGTCCAGATCACCGGCGAAGTCAGCACCAAAGCTCTCTTTCAGGGCTTTAGCCGCGTCAAGCTCACGCTGCTTCAGCGCTGCCGCCTCCTGCGCTGCGCGCGCAGCTTCACTATGTTGTGTTTTCTTCGCCTCAAGCTGAGCGAGCACGCTGCTCTTTTGGTCGAAAGCTTCTTGCAGCGGCGCAAGAGTGGGCTGTTCTTGAGCAAGCGCCTGCTGCTCATTCGTCAGGGATTGAGTCAGACCGTCCAGTCGCTGCGAAATTGCTTCAGCTTGCTGAGTGCCAGCCTTTTCCTCCGCAACAAGCGTCTGCTCCTGCCGACGGAACGCGATGAGCTCGTTCGTCAAGGAGTCAAGAGATTCCCGAGTCTCACGCAGATCAACGTCATTTGACTCCCAGCTCAGTTGCTTCCCTGCTAAAGAGTTCTTCTTTCTCTCAATCTCTGCGGCGTTCGCCTCAGCATCCTGCATGAGATCCTGAATCTCTCGCTTGAGCTGTGCAATCTCGGCATCCAACCGCAGCAGAGCCTCCGCATACACTTGCTCAAAACGAGACAGTTCTTCGTGCCTTTGCTCCCCTCCGGCGATCTTGCCTCGAAGCGTCACTAGCTCCTGCGTCTTTTCTGCTGTTGCTTCCTGAACAGAACGCAATTCTGCGGCAGCCGTCTCCCTCTGCTTCTCAAGGTCTGCAATGGTGGCAAGGCGTGCGGTAGCAGCAGCCTTCACCGGATCAAGGGCACGCTTAGCAGCATCTTTTTCTGCAGTGGCCGCCTCAACCTGGCGAGTCACATCCGCAAGTTCTGTCGCCCGCTGCTCGCTTTCCTGACGCGCACGGTCAAAAGCACTCTGCGCGTCCGCGAGCCCACGCTCAATCGCTGCTTTACCACCCGCTTGCTTCAAACGCTCGTTCTTTTCCCGTGCGTCCGTCAGTGCGGCCTCTGCCTCGCGCAGTTCTTGCTGCGCATGACGAACGTGCGCGTCAGCCTCGTCACGGGCAGTCTTTGCCTGAGCAAGGCTGTCTTCTGCTGCTTTCTGAGCCGCTGCGGACCGCTCGACATTCTCTTGAGCGCTGCGAGTGGACTGCTTCTTTTCCTCAAGAGTCGCCCGAGCCTGAGCGGAGTCAGCACTCAGCTTCTTCACTTTCTGCGAGAGTTCGTCGGTGCCAGCGGCATTAGCTGCCTCTTTGGCCTGCAACGCCGTAATCTCAGCATGAATACCCTGCAGGGTCTTCTCATGCGCGGCAAGGCCGTTCTGAGCTGCCTTCAATGCAGCGCGCGCAGCCTCGACCTTCTGTTCAGCGGCCTTCTGCTCGGCTACTGCACCCTTTCGTGCATCCTCAACTGCTCGACGAATACGACCGATGGTCTCCTGACGGGCCGCTTCCAGCGTATCGACGGTCTTTTCTTGACGAGCAAGCTTCTGATCGGCCTCGGCAAGTTTCTGTTCGGCAAGCAAAGAACCCGCTTTTGCCTCGTCAAGAGCGCGGGTCAAACGCTGCTCAATGTCGGCACTGAGGCACACGAGGGACTGCGGCGAGTTCACGGCATGATTATCTGCGGCGTATGCCTGTGGGGAGGCAACAAGGCTGGCTGCCACGAATGCACTGACGATAACAGCAGGAACAGCCTGTGAAGGGCGTCGAGTCATCTCTTCCTCACTCAGTGTTGGGGATCTTGAAAACACTTGTGTTCCCTTTTACGTTATCCCCCCACTCATTCAGTTTCAATTAAGAAACGTCACTCTTTTTCACGGCCTCCAACAGCTCCCCCTCCCACAATGCGCACAATAACGCGCTTTCTCCACCCTGTTGTGTATTAGCGCACGGAGCATCCGTGAGTAACTTCATCAGCCTCGTGCACTAATGTTCCTGAGCGCAAAAGGACTCAGCCGCGCAACACACAACTCATCGCTCCTCAACCTCATGGAAAGCCTTATAGAGGCCAAGGGCCAAAGCAGTCCGATCAGAGGCATCACATTTACGCAGCAACGAAGAGACATGATTCTTCACCGTCCCCTCCGCCAACACCATCCGCTGCGCAATCGCCTGATTAGACAGGCCCTCAGAAACAAGAAAAGCCACCTCACGCTCCGTCGGAGTAAGACGAGACAAAACAGACGAATCACCCTTCTCTGCCTCGTCATCTCCCCTCAACGCAAGGCGAGCAACCTGCGGATCAATAACGAGTCCGCCTTGAGCAACCGCTCGAACCGCCTGAGAAAGCGTGTCAATCGAGGCGTCCTTGAGCAAAAAACCCGCCGCCCCCTGTTCAAGAGCACCACGAATAAGATGCGGCTCATCAAAAGTCGTCAGAACCAAAACCGGAATATGGGGAAACTCCTGAGCGCAGCAGCGCACCAGTTCAATCCCGTCCATCACCGGCATCTTTGCGTCCGACACAATCACATCGACAGGAGTTGACCTCAGCACCGCCAATGCCTCGGCGCCATGCGCAGCCTGGGCGACAACCTCAATGCCAGGAACTGTTCCAAAAAGCATCAAAAGACCACGGCGCAGTAGCTGATGATCGTCAACGAGTAAAACACGGATCGGCTCCGCCTCAGATATCGACTCAGACACCAGTTTCACCCCCGCTGCGAGCGTCGACGCACTGTTCCATGGCCACATGATTCGGAAGCACAACGCTCAGCGCGAAATCATCCCCTTCACGACCTGCTCGAAGCAAACCGCCTAATTCCTCCACCCGTTCCCTCAAGCCTCCAATTCCAAATCCCACCGTGGGCCCGCCAGACTCCCCCACAGGAGCATGGGGAACCTCCTCCCGACATTCAGGAGAAATTCGATTCACCACAAGAAGATTCACCCCACCCTCAACCATTGCCAGAGTGATCGTGACATCACGCGCATGCGAATGGCGTAGGGCATTTGTTAGCCCCTCCTGAACCGCACGGTGGAGAACAACCTCTTCGATCTGCCCCAATGCGGGCCCTCCCAAAAGGTTCTCGACCTCCACCCGCACCCCTGTACCGCGGAAAGAGGCCGCGATAGCCTCCAAAGCAGCCACTCCCCTGCTCTCTGCCCCACCAGTTACGGGACTGAGTGCGCGCACCCAGGTACGCATCTCTCCCACGGCCTCGCGCGTAGCCCGTTGCGCGACAACGATCTCCGCCCAGGCGGCGTCCGCGTCCGTTTCCCTCACGCGAGAAGCAAACTCAAGGCTCATACCAATCTGCGTGAGGCGATGCCCCAATCCATCATGAAGCTCATGGGCGGCGCGAGCACGCTCCTTAGCCAAAACAAGTTCCTTTTCCAAGGCAACCTGTCGTTCTACCTGAGCTAAAGCAGCATCACGTTCGGCAATCATCACCTGTTGATCCGCCACCACTGCCTCGTAGCGTCTCATCAGCAGCCCCAAAGCCGTCCCGACCGTCATGAGGATAAAAACCAGTACCCCGTTGACAAGACCGTCCTCTACCTGCCCGCGACTCATAAGGACAACCATGCCCGTAGTGGCCACCAACGCATTCCCCAGCAAACCCGCCCACACGCCCACATCAATCACCAGCAAAGCCTGCGCGACAAGGAGGAAGGGAACATTAAACCCTAGCTGTCCGATAACAGCGGGCACCAAAAGCAAGAACAACACCACAACTGAGCACACGGCTCTCCCTCGACCAACTGGGAGTCGATGACGCACAACCCACAGCACCCCCACCAGCACGCCTACCGTGGGTAACAGCAGAGCAAGCGGAAGTTCCCGCTGTTCAGCCACCGCCAGAATCGTTGCAGCAAATGCGATGTAGCTGAGAAAGGCGAGCACCTGCAAAACCGCCAGCATGGTCCGCCCGGCATAGTGAGAATCCGCATGTGTCCCCAAAGACCAACTCATTGTGGTGTCCATAGCTGACACCCTAGATGACCTCCGGTAGTCCCGTCCCATGACCGTAGTCATGATTCCTCACCGAAACTCCTGACGCCAGCCACTCTCCACCGGCAGAGACAATCAATAGCGTGAGGGGCTATGAATACTCACATTTCATCCCCAGTTTCGCACTCCTCCGCGCCCCGCAAAGCAACACCCTTCGCATGTCCACGGCTTCCTGAATGGGCGCGGATTCTCCTGACGATGCTTGCAATGCTGGCCGCGTATGTACCGATCATGCTCATCTCGTCCATTCCTGCCTTCAGCGAATGGTTGAAATCCAGCAATTACCTGGTCAACACCGTGGCCAATCTGTGTGTCCAGCTCAGTGTTGGCCTCATGATGCTTCTCCTCGCCACAGTGTTGATCCGCACGCTAGACCGCCGACCAGTAGCTGCCCTGGGCCTGTCGATCAATCTCAGAGCCTTCTTTTCCTTCCTGCTCGGCACCGCGCTTGCCATCGGAATTATCTGGGGATCAGCCTTCGCCCTGTACGCCTTTGATCTCGTCTCTGTTATGCCCCACGCTAGCGCTGCCCCCAGTGACGCGCCCGTCGCCCTCGTCCTGGCGCTGATTCTTGGACGGGCATTCTTCCTCCAAGGTTTTGGCGAGGAAGTGCTTTTCCGCGGATACCTCATGCAGTCCCTGTCAGCGCGTCCGCAGCGAGCACTGTGGATCTCTGTGGGCACGTTTACGATCCTTCATTTGCTCTCTCAAGGTCCACAGCAAAGCCTTCTTGATCGAGTGCTCTACCTGATTTTGCCTCTCGGTTTTGCTGTACTTGCCGGTTATCTGGCGATTCTCCTGCGCTCCACCTGGGCTGCAGTAGGAATCCACGGCGGTATGCACGTTGGGACAATGATGCTCACCTACTGGATGCAGCTCGATACGAATACGATGCTCAGTGTGGTCATCAATGGCCTCATTTTCCTCGCGGCTGGCCTGATTGTCGCACGGTTCATCCCCCGCTCCCGGTGGGACGAGGTTGCCGCCATCGGTCCTTACGCTGCCTAGTCCAGCCATAGGGGGTGGTTTGGCACGACTCCGCCCCCAGCATGCTCACACAAAAGAAAGGGTTGGGGTTCACGATCCTACGATCGTGAACCCCAACCCTTTATCGGATCATGCGCGGCACGTCAGTGCCGGGTCACTCACTTCTCTTCAGCAGCCTCTTCGGTTGCCTCGGCTTCAACGGCAGCTTCTTCAACTGCGGGTTCCTCGGCCTTGACCTCTTCGGCTGCGGCTTCTTCAGCCTTCTTTTCTGCTGCAGCAACGGTGGCTTCAGCTTCAGCCACGACAGCCTTCTTCGCAACGCGTTCCATGACGAACTCAATGCGCATCAGAGGAGCGTTGTCGCCCTTACGGTAGCCAACGCGGGTCAGGCGGGTGTAGCCGCCCTTACGCTCAGCGTCCATCGCAGGGACGATCTCGTCGAAGAGCATGTAAACGGCATCCTTGTTGGTGATGCGCTTAGCAACGGTACGACGAGCGTGCAGGTCGCCGCGCTTGGCCTTGGTGACCAGCTTTTCCACGTAAGGCTGAAGCACCTTGGCCTTGGCCTCGGTCGTGGTGATGGCGCGGTGTTCAATGAGCTGCGTGGCCAGGTTGGCCAGGATCAGCTTCTGGTGTGCCGGGCTGCCGCCCAGGCGAGCACCCTTCTTGGGGGTGGGCATTGGTGTCTCCTACAAAAGTATGAAGTCGAGCGTCTGGCGACGCCCAGGGTCAGAAGGACTGGTCGTCGCTGAACTGGATCGAACCGGAGTCGCCCTCGCCGGGCATGGACGGCATCAGGGAATCCTTGAGGGTCATACCAAGGGCGCCCAGGGCTTCCTTGATTTCCTCAATGGACTTGGTGCCGAAGTTACGGATATCCAGCAGGTCAGCCTCGGAGTGAGCAACGAGCTCGCCGATGTTGAGGATGCCACGACGGCGCAGGGCGTTGTACGAACGCGACTGCAGGTTGAGGCTCTCGATCGGCAGGGCCAGGTCGGCGGCGAGGGTGGCATCCGTGGTGGAGGGGCCAACCTCAATACCTTCAGCTTCCTCGTTGAGTTCACGCATCAAGCCGAAGAGCTCCACAAGGGTCTTACCAGCGGAGGCAAGAGCATCGCGGGGGCTAATGGCCGGCTTGGTCTCCACGTCAATGACGAGGCGATCGAAGTCGGTGCGCTGCTCAACACGGGTGGCCTCGACCTTGTAGGTCACCTTGAGGACCGGCGAGTAGATCGAGTCAATCGGGATACGAGAGATCTCGGCCTGGGGATCCTTGTTCTGAGCGGCAGAGACATAACCGCGGCCACGCTCGACCGTCAGTTCAATCTCCAGCTTGCCCTTCTCATTGAGGGTGGCAAGATGCAGCTCAGGGTTGTGAATCTCCACGCCGGCGGGAGGAGTGATATCTCCAGCCACGACTGTGCCGGGGCCAGCCTTGCGCAGGTACATCACAACAGGCTCGTCATTCTCAGAGGAGAGAACGATCTGCTTGATGTTGAGGATGATTTCGGCAACGTCTTCCTTCACGCCCTCAACGGTGCGGAACTCGTGAGGCACTCCATCAATACGGATGGAGGTCACGGCTGCGCCGGGGATCGAGGACAGCAGGGTACGACGCAGGGAGTTACCCAGCGTGTAGCCGAAGCCTGGCTCGAGGGGTTCGAGGGTGAAACGGGAGCGGAAGTCGCTGACTTTTTCTTCGGTCAGGATGGGTCGCTCTGCAATGAGCACGTCTTGTTCCTTTCTTCCCGGCGACCGCCATATGACGCCGGATGCGGGTCCCGATGAACGGGGAAGGGAGTGTGGAGTGGCCACTTAGCCGAGGGCGTTTGCGCCACTCAGACGTGGGGTTGTCCTCTCACAGGTGTCAAAGGACAGCCCGCTCAGGCTCGGGTCAGACGCGGCGACGCTTGGGAGGACGAGCGCCGTTGTGTGCCTGGGGAGTGACATCCTGGATCGAACCAACCTCAAGGCCAGCAGCCTGGAGGGAACGGATCGCGGTCTCACGGCCGGAGCCGGGACCCTTCACGAAGACGTCAACCTTCTTCATGCCATGCTCTTGTGCGCGACGGGCGGCAGCCTCGGCGGCAAGCTGAGCAGCGAAGGGGGTGGACTTACGCGAGCCCTTGAAGCCAACCTGGCCGGAGGAGGCCCAGGCAATAACGGCGCCAGTGGGATCGGTAATGGAGACGATGGTGTTGTTGAACGTCGACTTAATGTAGGCGTTGCCGTGGGTGACGTTCTTGCTCACCTTGCGACGCGGCTTGCGCGACGCGGAGGAGCGGGTGGACTTAGTAGCCATTGAAAGTTCCTTCGATGTCGATGAGCTACAGGTGTGTGCAGCTCAAGCCGGGTCTATTACTTCTTCTTCTTACCTGCGACGGTACGCTTGGGGCCCTTACGGGTACGAGCGTTCGTCTTGGTGCGCTGGCCGTGCACGGGCAGGCCACGGCGGTGGCGAAGACCCTGGTAGGAACCGATCTCAATCTTGCGGCGAATATCGGCCTGCACCTCACGGCGCAGGTCACCCTCGACCTTGTAGTTGGATTCGATGTAGGTACGCAGCTTGACGAGGTCGTCCTCGGTAGCGTCCTTCACACGCAGGTCGGGGCTCACGCCGGTAGCCTCAAGGGTTTCCTTGGCGCGGGTGCGTCCAACACCGTAGATGTAAGTAAGCGCGATCTCCATACGCTTTTCGCGAGGGAGGTCGACGCCGGCAATACGTGCCATTTTGCTTCTCCAGTGGGTTTTTCGGAGGTCGTCACCACGCCATCCAGACGAATTGTCTGGCCCCGGCCTCCGAACCGGGGGTCGTTGCTCGGCAACGTTTGGTGTGATGCTGACGGGCCTTTGCGGCCCTATGACCGGCTACAGGGTCAGGGTTCAGCCCTGACGCTGCTTGTGTCGGGGGTTGTCGCAGATGACCATGACCTTGGCGTGGCGACGAATCACCTTGCACTTGTCACAGATCGTCTTGACACTCGGCTTGACCTTCATGGTTATACCTCCACGCCATGTCAGCATGGCGCTGTCGTGTCGGCTGGTTTACTTGTAGCGGTAAACGATACGGCCCTTGGACAGGTCGTAGGGGCTCAGTTCCACCACAACGCGATCCTCGGGAAGGATACGAATGTAGTGCTGACGCATCTTGCCCGAAATGTAGCCCAAGACAATGTGACCATTGCTCAGCTCTACGCGGAACATTGCGTTAGGCAGGGCTTCAACAACCGTGCCTTCAATCTCGATGACGCCGTCCTTCTTCGCCATGAACTCCGTCTGTCCTTAGTGTGTCTAGTAGTACCGCGGTTGTACCGCAAGGCGCGGCCCACCCCTCAATCGCATGAAAGTGGGTATGAGTGGACACGCCCGACTATCCACAATAGGCCATACAGGGGTTTTGTGGTAGTCAACGGCACTGTTCACTCCCTCACCTTTTAGAAAACGAGGGAGCAGGTGACGCTACTCCCTCGTTCCACTCGCATGTATGCGCCAAGCCGCGTTAATCAAGAATTACCGGTGTCACTCCGTAGGGAGCCAGACCTGCCACTCCCCCATCAGGTGCAGTGAGGATCGAAATACCATCGTCGAGGATTGCCACCGAGTGCTCCCACTGGGCGGCATCCGAGCCGTCCATGGTGCGCACCGTCCACTGGTCGTCCTCGGTGAACGTGTCGATACCACCGGTGGTCAGCATCGGCTCAACGGCCAGGACCATACCGGGTTTGAGCCTGGCGGTAATACCCCGCACACGGTAGTTGAGCACGTCGGGCGCCTGATGCATGGCCGTGCCGATGCCATGGCCGGTGAACTCCTCAACGATGCCAGCTTCCCAGCCAAGCTCTTCAGCTCGGGAAGCGACGACATCTTCAACGGCATTGCCCACAGCTCCGACCCGTTTGCCCTTGGCCAGGCTGGCCAAAGCTGCCCACATGGCTTCGCGCGTGACAGCTTCAAGCTCTCGGCGGCTTTGCAAAAGGGCTGCGTCGACCTGGCCATCGGCCTGATCGTCACCAATAATCATGGTGAAGGCGGCATCTCCATGCCACTGTTTACCGGCGCGTTCCACGTAGGCTCCGCAGTCAAAGCTGACGATATCCCCCACCTGGAGGACGTAGTCACCGGGAATGCCATGTACGACCACATCGTTAGGTGAGATGCATACCGAAGCCGGGTAGCCGTAGTAGCGGTAGAAGTTTGACTTTGCACCGGCATTACGAATCACTTCATGACAAATGGCGTCAAGCTCACCAGTTGGCACGCCAGGCACGGCAGCCGCGCGCAATGCGGAATGGATACGAGCGACAACGAGACCAGCTTCGCGCATGTAGCGAATCTGGTCTCGTGTCTTCAGTTCAATGCGGCCCACGATGGGTCAGCCCTGTTTGCGCTCGCAGGTCGGCAAGGCGTCCAACACTGCGAAGATGCGTTCGGAGACTTCGTCGATGGTGCCCGAGCCGTCAACGACTTCAAGGAGGTCCTGATCGGCGTAGTACGTTGCCATCGGCATGGTCTGTTCGCGGTAGACCTCAAGGCGGTGACGCATCACCGGTTCAGTGTCATCCGTGCGGTGCTGCTCTTCGGCGCGCTTGAGCATTCGCGTGACGACCTCGTCCTCGTCAACCTCGATCTCAAGAACGAGGTTCAGCGTGATTCCCAGGTCGGCGAGCATGTCACGCAGGACGTGTGCCTGATCCAGGGTACGGGGGTAGCCGTCAAGTAGGAAGCCCTTTTGGGCATCAGGAGCAGCCAGGCGGGCCTTCACCATGGGGTTGGTGACGGAGTCGGGAACGAACTCACCACGGTCAATGTAGAGGGCGGCCTGCTTGCCTAGCTCTGTCCCTTCGGACATGTTGGTCCGAAAGATTGCACCGGTGGAGATCGCCGGAATGCCGAGGCGTTCCGCAATCCGCTTGGCCTGAGTTCCTTTGCCGGCCCCAGGAGGGCCCAGCAAGATGATGGTCGTCATCGCAGGAAACCTTCGTAGTGGTGCTGTTGCAGCTGCGTGTTGATTTCCTTCACGGTCTGCAGGCCGACGCCGACAATAATCAGCAGGGTCGTGCCGCCGAAGGGCATCTGTCCAGCCCCGAGGCCCAGCGGGATGATCAAGAGAGAGGGCAGCAGCGCAATAACCACGAGGTAGATGGCACCGGCGCTCGTAATGCGGTTGACGACGTAGCGCAGGTACTCAGCGGTGGGGCGGCCAGCGCGGTAGCCCGGGATGAAGCCGCCGTAGCGCTTCATATTGTCCGCGACCTCTTCAGGGTTGAAGGTGATCGAGGTGTAGAAGAATGCGAAGAAGAGGATCAGCAGGGCGTAAATGGTGAGGTAGAGCCACGCCGTCGAGGAGAAGTGCGTGCGGATCCACAGCACCCAGTCAGCATCCTGAGCGCCAAACTGTGCCACCAAGGAAGGCATAGCCAGAAGGGAGGATGCGAAGATGACGGGGATAACGCCCGACATGTTTATCTTCAGGGGAATGTAGGTGGAGGAGCCACCGTAGGTGCGGCGCCCGACCATACGCTTTGCGTACTGAACGGGGATGCGACGCTGAGCCTGCTCGATGAAGACAACGGCGATGGTAACGCCGAGGATCATGGCGATGATGGCGGCCACGGCGCTCCAGTTGCCGCCCTGACCGATGGAAAGGAGCTGTGCGGGAAGCTGGGCGGTAATCGAGGTGAAGATCAACAGGGACATGCCGTTGCCGATGCCGCGTTCAGTGATGAGTTCGCCCAGCCACATGATGACCGAGGTACCTGCCGTCATCACGATCACCATGACGAGGAAGCTGGTCACAGAGTCATCAGCAATGATGCTCTGCTGGCATGCGGGGAAGAGCGCGCCTGAGCGTGCGAGCGTGATAGTCGTGGTGGACTGCAGCACGCCAAGGAAGATGGTCAGGTAGCGCGTGTACTGAGTCAGCTTGGCTTGGCCGATCTGGCCTTCCTTGTGGAGGTCATCAAAGCGGGGGACGACCACGCGCAGCAGCTGAATGATGATCGATGCCGTGATGTAAGGCATGATGCCCAGGGCGAAGATCGACAGCTGCAGGAGTGCACCACCGGAGAAGAGGTTAACGAGGTCCAGCAGGGATGCTTGTTCCTGTTGGGCCAAACATGCCTGGACGGCCTTGGTGTCCACACCTGGTGCAGGGATGAAGGTTCCAAGACGGAACAAGGCCATGATCAGCAGGGAAAAGAGCAGCTTCCGACGAAGGTCGGGTGTGCGGAATGCCTGCGCGAACGCACTGAGCAAGGCGTTCCTCCTCCGGTGTTGTGGGGAAAACCCGTTATCTCGGGATTAGGACTGTGGAAAGCGTACCCGAGTGACGGTCAAATATGCGAGTTTCAGTGACATCGCTGATGTCACTCCAAGAAGAATAGTAGGACGTTAGTCCTAATTGAGGTGAAAAGGGGTGGTCCGGTTCTCCACCGGACCACCCCTCTTCATACGTTTCAGCGGGCCGTGAGGCTACCGCCAGCCGCGGTGATCTTGGCTTCGGCGGAGGCCGACCAAGCATCGACAACGAGGTCGAACTTGGCGGTGACATCGCCGGTGCCCAGCACCTTCACAGCATGTCCATCGCGGACTGCGTGACGTGCCACGAGATCTTCCACGGTCACCTTGCCACCTTCGGGGAACAGTTCCTGCAGGCGGTCGAGGTTCACGACCTGGAATTCAACGCGGAAGGGGTTCTTGAAGCCGCGCAGCTTGGGCAGGCGCATGTGGATGGGCATCTGACCACCCTCGAAACCTGCCTTCACCTGGTAGCGAGCCTTCGTGCCCTTGGTACCACGACCAGCGGTCTTACCCTTGGAGCCTTCACCGCGGCCGACGCGAGTCTTAGCGGTCTTGGCGCCCGGGGCGGGACGCAGGTGGTGGAGCTTGACGATGCGAACCTGCTCGGTTGCACCCTCAGTAGCCTTGGAGTTGGCCATAATCAGTCGACCTCCTCAACGGTCACCAGGTGACGCACGGTGCGAACTGCGCCGCGAACAGCGTCAGTATCTTCGCGTACGACACTCTGGCCGATCTTACGCAGACCGAGGGTACGCAGGGTATCCCTCATGTTCTGCTTGGTGCCGATGGTGGACTTGACCTGGGTAATCTTCAGATTTGCCATCACTCGCTCACCCCTGCAGCGGCCTTCTCAGCCTCGGCTTCTTCAGCCTTGGCGCGAGCCTCGGCCTCACCTTCGGCGCGTGCACGCAACATTGCTGCGGGAGCAACACGCTCGAGGGGCAGGCCACGACGGGCTGCAACGGCCTCAGGCTGTTCGAGCTGCTTGAGAGCAGCCACGGTTGCGTGAACGATGTTGATTGCGTTGTCCGAACCAATGGACTTGGTGAGCACGTCGTGCACACCGGCGGCCTCGAGCACGGCGCGAACCGGACCACCGGCGATAACGCCGGTACCGGGAGCTGCCGGGCGGAGGAGCACCTCGCCTGCGGCGTCGCGACCCTGCACGAAGTGGGTGATGGTGCGGCGGATCATGGGGACGCGGAAGAAGTTCTTCTTCGCTTCCTCAACACCCTTGGAAATAGCCTGGGGAACTTCCTTGGCCTTTCCGTAGCCAACGCCCACGGTGCCTTCACCGTCACCAACGACGACCAGGGCGGTGAAGGAGAAACGACGTCCACCCTTCACAACCTTGGAGACGCGGTTGATGGTGACAACGCGTTCGATGTACTGGTTCTTGTCCTCGGCGCGACGATTGTCGCGGCGGTCCTGGCGGCCCTCGCGGCGGCCACGGCGTTCGCCGTCAGCGCGTTCGGTGCCTTCCTGACCGTTCCTGCCTCGCTGCTGTGCAGCCATCAGTTGATCTCTCTTTCCTCAGACGCCATCACAGCTCGAGTCCGCCCTCACGGGCGGCCTCTGCGACAGCCGCCACGCGGCCGTGGTACTTATTGCCACCGCGGTCGAAGACCACGGAGGTGATGCCGGCAGCCTTAGCGCGCTCTGCAACGAGGGCGCCAACCTTGTGTGCCTTCTCGACCTTGGTGCCTTCTGCTGCAAGCAGATCGGCCTCGAGGGTGGAGGCGGACACGAGGGTGTGGCCGACAGTGTCGTCGATGACCTGAGCAACCATGTGACGGTTGGAACGGGTAACGACCAGGCGCGGACGCTCGGCGGTGCCGGAGATCTTCTTGCGAAGGCGCAGGTGACGACGCTTGCGTGCAACAACCTTGCCCTTGCCGGTGATCTTGAAAGCCATCACTTACCAGCCTTTCCGACCTTGCGACGGATGGTCTCGCCCACGTAGTGGATACCCTTGCCCTTGTAGGGTTCGGGCTTCTTGAGCTTACGGATACGAGCTGCGGTTTCACCCACGAGCTGCTTGTCGATGCCAGCCACAGTGAACTTGGTCTGGGATTCGACGGTGAACTCAATGCCCTCGGGAGCGGGGACGAGAATGGTGTGCGAGAAGCCGAGGGAGAACTCAAGGTCCTTGCCCTTTGCAACCACGCGGTAACCGGTACCGGTGATTTCAAGCTGCTTCTTGTAGCCTTCGGTCACACCAATCACCATGTTGGCGATCAGGGTGCGGGTCAGGCCATGCATTGCACGGGAACGGCGCTCATCGTCGGGGCGAGCCACAACGATCTGTCCGTCTTCAATTGCCACGGTGATGGGGTCAACGACAGTGTGGGTGAGGGTGCCCTTGGGGCCCTTCACGGTCACATCTGCGCCGTCGATGTTGACATCGACGCCACCGGGGATGGCAATGGGGTTCTTACCAATACGCGACATTGTCCAGCCTCCTTATCACCAGATGTAGGCGAGGACTTCCCCACCCACACCCTTGTCGGCTGCCTGACGGTCGGTAAGCAGGCCAGAGGACGTGGACAGGATAGCCACGCCGAGGCCGCCGCGGACCTTGGGCAGGTTGGTGGACTTGGCGTATACGCGAAGACCGGGCTTCGACACGCGCTGGACACCCTCAATGGCGCGCTCACGACGGGAGCCGTACTTGAGGTTGAGCGTGAGGGTCTGGCCCACACGGGCGTCCTCAACGTCGATGGAGGAGATGTAGCCCTCTTCGACGAGGATGTTCGCGATGGCGGCCTTGAGCTTCGAGTAGGGCATTGAGACCGACTCGTGGTACGCCTGGTTCGCATTGCGCAGACGCGTCAGCATGTCTGCAATGGGATCAGTCATAGTCATGGGGGAAATTTCCCCTTCCTCGTCGCGGTTTCTCCGGCGTACCGGGACCTACGACGTCAGTGTTTACCAGCTGCTCTTGGTCACGCCCGGGAGCTCACCACGGAGGGCGAGTTCGCGCAGGCAGACGCGGCACAGTCCGAACTTACGGTACACCGAACGCGGACGACCGCAACGGTTGCATCGAGTGTAGGCGCGCACACCGAACTTGGGGGTGCGGGCAGCCTTGATCTTAAGGGACGTCTTGGCCATGGATCAGTCCTCCTTGAAGGGGAAGCCGAGGTGACGCAGAAGGGCGCGGCCCTCTTCGTCGGTGGAGGCCGAGGTGACGACCGTGATATCCATGCCGCGCACTCGGTCAATCGAGTCCTGGTCGATCTCGTGGAACATGGACTGTTCCGTCAGACCGAAGGTGTAGTTGCCATGACCGTCGAACTGCTTGGCCGAGAGGCCACGGAAGTCGCGGATACGAGGCAGTGCGGTGGAGAGAAGACGATCGAGGAACTCCCACATGCGGTCACCACGCAGGGTGACGTGCGCGCCAATGGCCTGGCCTTCACGCAGCTTGAACTGTGCGATGGACTTGCGAGCCTTGGTGACGTAGGGCTTCTGACCGGTGATAGCGGTGAGGTCGCGGATTGCGCCCTCAAGTGCCTTCGAATCGCGAGCGGCCTCGCCGACACCCATGTTGACGACGATCTTGGTCAGACCGCCAACTTCCATGATGTTTGCGTGCTCGAACTCCTTGCGAAGGGCATCGCGGATCTCGGAGTTGTACTTTTCCTTCAAACGCGGGGCCATCTCAGATCTCCTTGCCCTGCTCGATGCCACGCTTGGCGCCACCGCGGGTCACGCGAACGCGGACGGTGCGGGTGCGGCCGTCACGCTCAACGGTGTCCTCACGGAAGCCAACGCGGACGCGCTGCTTGGTGTCGGGGTCAACGAGGGCAACCTTGGACAGCGAGATGGGGGCTTCCACAGTCTCGATGCCGCCGGCGCTGTTGGGGCCCTGACGGACGTGGCGGGTCTTGAGGTTTACGCCCTCAACGAGGACCTTTTCCTCTGCGGGGAAAACCTTGATAACGCGACCCTGCTTGCCCTTATCGCCGGGCTTGAGGGGCTCAAGGCCTTCTGCTTCGCGGCGAGCGTTACGCTCGGCGAGCTTCTGCTCGTCAGCGGTGCGGCCGCGCACAACCTCTACGAGGTCACCCTTACGGATCTTCGCTGCCATCAGATCACCTCCGGAGCGAGAGAGACGATACGCATGAACTTCTTATCGCGCAGCTCGCGGCCAACGGGGCCGAAGATGCGGGTGCCTCGAGGTTCGCCATCATTCTTGAGGATGACAGCTGCGTTCTCGTCGAAACGGATGTAGGAACCGTCGGGACGGCGGGTTTCCTTGCGCGTACGCACGACAACCGCCTTAACGACGTCTCCCTTCTTGACGTTGCCGCCGGGGATGGCGTCCTTCACGGTAGCGACAATAGTGTCGCCAATACCCGCGTAGCGCCGACCCGAGCCGCCGAGAACACGGATGGTCAAGATCTCCTTGGCACCGGTGTTGTCGGCGACCTTCAGTCGCGACTCCTGCTGGATCATTTTTCAGTGACTCCTGTCGTCGAGCCGGTTCTCTGCGGGCGGAATACCGCCCACGAGCCTAGCCGAACATGTACGGACAACACGCAACGCTTGTTGCGCATCTTGTTCTCTCATCAAGCAGACTCAAGCACACCATCAGGATGCTAGGTCTCTGCATGACAAAAGCCGAGCCTCCGCCACTTGGGCTGGTGAGTTACTCCAATACCAAGCGTAAGCGTGAGACTGCAACTTACTTATCCTACGCTATTGGCCGAGTTTCGCGAAAGTAGCCGTGAATCGGATGCGCTGTGCGCTTGCTCACCGGCTTGCCTCACCCCCATCCCCCACCTGTTCCTCCTGTCTGCACCCCGCCCCCTGTTCTCCGCCTCCCCTGCCCACCGCACCCCGTTCTCCGCCTCCCTACCGCCCCCTGTTCTCCGCCTCCCCACCGCACCCTGTTCTCCGCCTCCCCACCGCACCCTGTTCTCCGCCTCCCCTGCCCACCGCACCCCGTTCTCCGCCTCCCTACCGCACCACCCGCTACCCGCCCTCGCCAAATATGCCCCGCGTTGACAAAACTGCCCCGCACACGGCGCAGTATTAGCAACGAGACGCAAAATTAGCTGCACGAGGGCGGGCTGGGAGAACCGTGCGTCAGCAGGTAAGCAGGTAAGCAAGCGGCCAGGCAGGTCGGGAACAGGCAGGCAGCTGGGCGGGGTACAGATAAGCAAGCGGGCAACAGTCAGCTGGGCAACAAGTGGACAAGTGGGCGGGGGTACAGATAAGCAAGCGGGCAACACCCAGGCGGGCGACAGGTAGGCAGGTCGGGAACAGGCAGGCAGCTGGGCGGGGGTACAGATAAGCAAGCAGGCAACAGTCAGCTGGGCAACAAGTGGACAAGTGGGGAACAGGCAGGCAGCTGGGCGGGGGTACAGATAAGCAGAGCCTTCAGGCAAGGTAGAGGCAAGGACGGCACTCCCCAATGAGCGCAAATATGCCCCGCGTTGACAAAACAGCCCCGCACACGGCGCAGGATTAACAACAAGACACAGATTTAAAGAAAGAAGTTTTCCACAGCTCCCAGACAGCATCCCCCTTATCCACATCTCCACCCTTACGCCGCCTTCTAGGAGTGTTCGACGTTGCACAGTGGATGCCACACAAGGATCCACAAAATAGAGAAGGGGAAGACATGACCCAGGCCATCACACAGACACCCGCCTCAACAAAAGGTGCCGACTCAGATTCCCTTCATGGGCCGTTACTCGATCTTGTTCAGCAGCTGATTATCACCGAGCGTGAGAACTACTCCACCGTCAGAAAAGATTTAGAAACCGACCAGTGTCACCGCATCGCGAAAGGCTTCTATCTTCCGAAAAGCAGCCTGCCAGAGGATCTACCCCCGTGGGAGCTCCGGCGGCGGATCGCGCTGATACGGCATTATGTCCACAACGCACGCATGTCACGTCTGCTGATGTTTAGCCATCAATCGGCCCTACTCATTCGGGAACTGCCGCTTTTGAACTGGCCTCTTCATATTCATGAGCGCTTAACTGGCAACAGTCCCAGTTTCCGAAGGCCCTATCCTGCATTGCGTTCCTCCGGGCGAATCCTTGCAGGCGCTGCACGCACGATCATCCATGCGGATCAGATCTTTGGAGATCCCCCTGAAGTCATTGCAGGAATGCCCGTGGCAACCCTGCGAGAAACAGCTCGTGACATTCTGACCTTTAGCCCTCCTGTAGAAGCAATCTGCGAGGTGAGTATCTTGATTCGCCATGCAGTTCACTACGACCGGCGTGATCTTCATGAAAGCCAAAAGCGCCTCAAGATGCTTCTACAAAACTGGCGTGATGCAATAGAGGGCCTACCAAATGAACGTGGCAAAAAACGGGCATTGAAACTACTGGAACTATGCGACGCAAAGTGTGAATCCATCGCTGAGACAAAGTTCCTCTGGTTCCTCCATACGTTCAAAGCGAGAACGTGGACCACACAGGAGGAGTTCTCCACGCCTGCAGGTTTGTATGTTGCCGATTTTTGTTTCCCCTCAGTCGGAGTATTGGTGGAAATAGAAGGCGTTGCCAAGCTCGGGAATGGCGCGACAACGGTGAAGCAAAATCTCAATGCTCTTCTTCTTCGCGATAACGCATTGACCGCTCAAGGCTGGAAGGTTATCCACTTGCCGGCAAGCCTCGTTCTTTCAACTCCCGTTGACCTTCTCGCTCATATACGGCAGGTAGCTCCCGAGATCCTATCGCCCGCACCGCCCCGACGCTGGCTCCTGGCCGGCTATCACTAAAGTCCAGATATCACTGAATCCACTACGCGCATTCCACATGAGTGACGTTGGAAAAGTCCCACGCAGGGCATCAACCCAGACAGGGTACCCCGCCTTCGCCCACCCCCGCCCGCACCACCCGCTACCCGCCCTCGCCAAATATGCCCCGCGTTGACAAAACAGCCCCGCACGCGACGCAGTATTAGCAACGAGACGCAAAATTAGCTGCATGAGCGGGCGACAGGTAGGCAAGGAAAAAGGTGTGGCCCCTCTCCCAAGAGAGGGGCCACACCTATCAGTCTGGAAGTCAGAGACTCTCGATCACTTAGCGCGTTCGATAATCTCCACCACGCGCCAACGCTTGGTAGCGGAAAGCGGGCGGGTTTCCATGATCAGGACGAGGTCGCCAACGTGGCATTCATTTGCCTCGTCGTGAACCTTGACCTTCTTGGACTTGCGCATGACCTTGCCGTAGAGGGCGTGCTTCACGCGGTCCTCAATCTCGACGACAACGGTCTTGTCCATCTTGTCGCTCACAACGTAGCCACGACGGACCTTGCGGTCGTTGCGTGCATTGGTGGTCTCAGACACTCGACTCACTCCTTGGTGCTAGGGGCGGTACGGAAGCCAAGCTCCCTCTCGCGCGCAACGGTGTAGATACGGGCAATATCGCGGCGCACGGTCTTCATGCGGCCGTGATCTTCAAGCGAGCCGACGGCCTGCGAGAAACGCAGGTTGAACAGCTCAGCCTTAGCCTTCTCGAGCTCCTTGGACAGCTGAGCGTTGTCCATAGCATCGAGATCGGCAGTGGTCAGACCCTTCTTAGCCATCAGATGTCACCACCCTCGCGGACCACGAAACGGGTCTTCATCGGAAGCTTGTGCATAGCACGGCGCATAGCCTCGCGAGCGAGGGGTTCGGGCACGCCGGCCAGCTCGAACATGATACGACCAGGCTTGACGGGAGCAACCCACCATTCCACAGCACCCTTACCGGAACCCATACGGGTTTCAGCCGGCTTCTTGGTCAGGGGGCGGTCAGGGAAGATGTTGATCCACACCTTACCGCCACGCTTGACGTGACGGGTCATGGCGATACGAGCAGCTTCAATCTGACGGTTGGTGATGTAAGCGGGCTCGAGAGCCTGGATGCCGTACTGGCCGAATGCCAGTTCGGTTCCGCCGGAGGCCACACCGGTACGGTGCGGACGGTGCTGGCGGCGCCACTTAGTACGACGAGGAATGAGCATCGGGCTCAGGCCTCCGTTCCGGTTTCAGCAGCCGCGGGAGCCTGAGTGGCCTGCGACTGGGAGTTGTCCTGCTGAGAGGGGCGGCCGCCACCACGACGGGGGTTGCGACGCTCACCACGGCGACCGCCGCGGTTGTTCTGCTCAGCCTGCTGACGGGCGAACTCACGTTCGGTGATGTCACCCTTGTAGATCCACACCTTGACGCCGATGCGACCAAAGGTGGTACGAGCCTCGTGGAAGCCGTAGTCGATGTTCGCGCGGAGGGTGTGCAGGGGCACGCGGCCTTCGCGGTAGAACTCGGAACGGCTCATTTCGGCGCCACCAAGGCGGCCGGAGACCTGCACACGGATACCCTTAGCGCCTGCGCGCTGCGCGGACTGAATGCCCTTACGCATTGCGCGACGGAAGGAAACGCGTGCAGCGAGCTGCTCGGCAATACCCTGAGCGACGAGCTGGGCTTCCAGGTCGGGGTTCTTGACCTCGAGGATGTTCAGCTGAACCTGCTTGCCGGTGAGCTTTTCGAGGCTCTGGCGAAGGCGGTCAGCTTCTGCACCGCGGCGACCGATCACGATGCCGGGGCGAGCGGTGTGGAGATCAACGCGCACACGGTCACGAGTACGCTCGATATCGACCTTGGCGATACCGGCGCGCTCGAGGGTTTCGGTAAGCGTCTTGCGGATGGCGACGTCCTCGGCGACGTAGTCAGCGTAACGCTGACCCTTCGCGCTGGAGTCGGAGAACCAGCGAGACCGGTGATCGGTGGTGATTCCCAGGCGGAACCCGGTGGGGTTTACCTTCTGACCCATTACCGGTCTCCCTTCTTCTTATCGTCCTTGGTGCCGACCACAACGGTGATGTGGCTGGTGCGCTTGAGAATGCGTCCTGCGCGGCCCTGGGCACGCGGGCGGAAACGCTTCATCGTGGGGCCTTCGTCAACGAAGGTTTCCAGAACCAGAAGGTCTGCTTCGTTGAAGGTCTCGCCAGCGAGCTCTGCCTTGACCTTTGCGTTGGCCACAGCGCTGAGCAGCACCTTGCGGACGTCGGTTGCAACTGCCTGCGGTGCGAACCGCAGAATGTCGGCGGCCTCCAGAGCGGCCTTGTTGCGAATCTCGTTCACAACGCGGCGAGCCTTCTGGGGCGTGACGCGGACATAACGCGCCTGCGCCTTGGCTTCCATGAAATCCTGCCTCTACTTCTCTGAGGGCCGGCTCAGCGCCGACGTCCCTTACGATCGTCCTTGTCGTGGCTGCGGAAAGTACGCGTAGGAGCGAACTCGCCGAGCTTGTGGCCCACCATCGACTCGGTGACGAAAACGGGCACATGCTTGCGGCCGTCGTGAACGGCGAAGGTCAGACCCAGGAAGTCCGGGGTGATGACCGAGCGACGCGACCAGGTCTTAATAACGCTCTTCGAGCCGGTCTCGTTCGCGGCGTCAACCTTCTTCAGGAGGTGAGCGTCGACGAAGGGACCCTTCTTCAAACTACGTGGCATTTTTCAGCTCCCTTATCAGCGCTTCTTGCCGGTGCGGCGACGGCGCACGATCATGCGATCGCTGGGCTTGTTCGGACGGCGGGTACGACCCTCGGGCTTGCCCCAGGGGCTGACGGGGTGACGGCCACCGGAGGTACGGCCTTCACCACCACCGTGGGGGTGATCCACGGGGTTCATGACAACACCGCGAACGTGGGGGCGCTTGCCCTTCCAGCGGGAGCGGCCAGCCTTGCCCCAGTTGATGTTGGAGTGCTCGGCGTTGCCGACCTCACCAACGGTGGCGCGGCAGGTGATTTCCACGTTGCGGATTTCGCCGGAGGGCATACGCAGCTGGGCGAAGCGGCCTTCCTTTGCGACGAGCTGCACCGAGGAGCCTGCGGAGCGGGCGATCTTGGCACCGCCGCCGGGCTGCAGTTCAACGGCGTGAATCACAGTACCGAGGGGGATGTTGCGCAGGGGCAGGTTGTTGCCGGGCTTGATGTCGGCGTTAGGACCGGCCTCGACGATGTCGCCCTGGTTGAGCTTGGCGGGAGCCAGGATGTAGCGCTTTTCGCCATCTGCGTAGTGCAGGAGGGCGATGCGAGCGGTGCGGTTGGGGTCGTACTCGATGTGAGCGACCTTTGCCGGCACGCCGTCCTTGTCGTGGCGACGGAAGTCGACCAGGCGGTAGGCGCGCTTGTGGCCACCACCGCGGTGACGGCTGGTGACGCGACCGTTGGAGTTACGACCACCGGTCTTGTGCAGGGGGCGCACGAGCGACTTCTCGGGCTCCGAACGAGTGATCTCGGCGAAGTCGGAGACGCTAGCGCCGCGACGACCCGGGGTCGTCGGCTTGTACTTGCGGATTCCCATAATGTTCCTCTACTCTCCAGCGCCGATTCAGGCCAGCTCGCCGAAGACGTCGATGGTGCCTTCACGCAGGGTGACGATGGCGCGCTTAACGTCCTTACGCTTACCGGTGCCGGTGCGGGTGCGGTAGGTCTTGCCCTTGCGGTTCTGGGTAGCGATGGAACCGACCTTGACACCGAAGATGGCCTCGATGGCGATCTTGATTTCGGTCTTGTTCGCGCGGGGGTCGACCTCGAAGGTGAACTTGCCCTGGTCCATGAGGACGGAGGACTTTTCGGTGACGACCGGCTTCAGGATGATGTCGCGGGGGTTCTTGCCCGCTTCAATCGTGCTCACTTGGTCTCCTCCTTGGTTCCGAGGAAGGTAGCGAGGGCATCCTGAGTGAAGACCAGATCGTCGGCGTCGAGGACGTCGTAGGTGTTGAGCTGGTCGACCCAGAGGACATGCGCCTCGGGGGCGTTGCGCAGGCTCAGCGCGGTCAGGTCGTCGTTGCGCTCCAGGACCACGAGGGCGCTGCGGTCAGCCACGAGGGCGCGCAGGGAGGCAAGTGCTGCCTTGGTGGAGGGCTTTTCGCCTTCAACGAGGGCGGTGACGACGTGGATGCGGCCAGCGCGTGCACGGTCGGACAGAGCGGAGAGCAGTGCGCCACGAATCATCTTCTTGGGGGTGCGCTGCGAGTAGTCGCGAGGCTGAGGGCCGTGCACCGTGCCACCGCCAGTGAACTGGGGTGCGCGGATGGAGCCCTGACGGGCGTTGCCCGTGCCCTTCTGGCGGTAAGGCTTCTTACCGCCGCCGGCGACCATGCCGCGGGTCTTGGTGGCGTGGGTGCCCTGACGGGCAGCGGCCAGCTGAGCCACGACGACCTGGTGCATCAGGGGGATGTTGGTGGGAACGTCGAAAACCTCGGCGGGAAGTTCGACCGAGTCGACCTTCTTGCCCTTGAGGTCAAGGACGTCAACGGTACGGACGTCAGACATGATCACGCACCCTTCACAGCGGTACGAACCAGGACCACGCCGTTCTTGGGGCCGGGAATGGCGCCGCTGATGAGCAGCAGACCCTTCTCGACGTCAACAGCCTGAATGGTCAGGTTCTGGACGGTACGACGCACGCCGCCCATGCGGCCGGCCATGCGCTGGCCCTTGAAGATGCGTCCGGGGGTGGCGCAGGCACCGATGGAGCCGGGCTTGCGGTGGTTGCGGTGTGCACCGTGGGAGGCGGAAACGCCGGCGAAGCCGTGGCGCTTCATCACACCTGCGAAGCCCTTGCCCTTGGTGTTGCCGGAGACGTCAACGTGCTCGCCAGCTTCGAAGAGGTCGGCTGCGAGTTCCTGGCCGAGCTCGTAGGAGTCGGCGGAGGAGGTGCGAACCTCGGTGAGGTGACGGCGGGGGGCGACGCCTGCCTTTTCAAAGTGGGCGGCGAGGGGCTTGGTGACCTTGCGCTCGTGGATGTCGCCGAAACCGATCTGAACGGCGGTGTAGCCGTCAACCTCTTCGGTGCGGAGCTGGGTCACAACGTTGGTGTCCACCTGCACAACGGTCAGGGGCACGAGGCGCCCTTCGGCATCCCATACCTGGGTCATGCCGAGCTTACGGCCGAGCAGCGCCTTAACGGGCGTGCCAGCCAGCTGCTTGGTCTTAGTTGTCATTGCAGATGTCCTCAGAGCTTGATCTCGATGTTGACGTCCGCGGGCAGGTCGAGACGCATGAGCGAATCGACAGCCTTGGGCGTCGGGTCGATGATGTCGATGAGACGCTTGTGTGTGCGCATCTCGAAGTGTTCGCGGCTGTCCTTGTACTTGTGGGGCGACCGAATGACGACAAACACATTCTTTTCGGTCGGCAGCGGCACCGGGCCCACGACGGTGGCACCGGCACGCTGCACGGTGTCCACAATCTTGCGCGCGGAGCTGTCGATGACCTCGTGGTCATAGGACTTAAGCCGGATGCGGATCTTCTGTCCCGCCATGCCGTCATACCTCTTCTCGTACAGCTTCGACCGGTCCCCGCATTCGGGCGTGTCGCAACGCGCTAACAACACTCTGCAATCACACTCTTGTGCGGTCCTCCCATCCTGAGAGAGGTGGACCGTTGTCTTGTCCAAAGAACCAGGGCAAATTTGCCCGGCCCAGAAAGATTCTGGATAAGCCCCTTCTGGGGCAACTGTCCTAGTCTGTCAGATAGGCACTTGCCAAAGCAAGTCGCTTTGACTTTTCATCGTGTGAGTCCACCGACATTAAAGATGCAGGCCTGATAACTGGACAGGTCAACGGTAGCGGCCAGCATCGTGCGACGGCAACATTAGCTTCGCCACAGTGCCTCTCCCCCATCGCCGAGGCGCGTTACGCAGCGCAGAATGCAGAGTGCGACCTGCGTCATGGGCTCAACGAGGCTCGTCGCACACTCAGAGCGCTCAAAGTGGAGCCTAGGTGAAATGCCACCTAAGCAAGATGCCGCGCGCAGAATGTGAAGTGCCCAAAGTGCAGTGTGTAGAGTGCGGCGCGCCTGCTCTTAATGTGCAGGCTTGTGCCTTCGAGGCCGTTTCTTTGCTGCGCGTTTCTTTGCACGACGGGGTAGACCCGCCCACCAGATGTACACGCCGATGAGGCCGATTCCGGCCGGAATCCAGATGGCCCACCAGGGGAAGAATGGGAGTTCAGGCTCCTTACCCACCTGCTCAACCTCCTCAACTGGCGTGGGTAGGACCCGTTCACCAGTTACGAGGATGCGGTGGGTGTTAATGCCCAGGGGCGTACAAGTGACAAGGGTCGCAAGGTCGCGTCCAGCCTCAACGCGCAACGCCTCAGTTTCCGTGGGCTCAACGACCTTCTTGTCGAAAATCTTATAGGTGTAGACCTCGTTGAACACCTCAACGCTGAAGGTGTCCCCGACGTCAACCTCGTCAAGGTCGGTGAACATTTTGGCGTTTGCGAGGCCGCGGTGGGCGGTGATGACGGAGCGCGTTGACTCGCCGCCAACGGGAAGGGAGGTTCCCTGCAAATGTCCTGCACCCGCAAGGAGCGTCTCATCCGAGGTGCCGTGGTAGATGGGCAGATCAACGTAGATCTTGGGGATACGAATGCGCCCCATGAGTCCGCTGTCATTGGCGCGAAGCATGTGCGCATAGTCGAGGGAATCGTCTTCTAGCTCGCCGTCGCCTGTTGGCACATTCGTATTGGCTTCCAGGATTGCGCCCGAGGAGAGCGCTCGGTTGTATTCGGCTGCTTTGAGGAGCTGCTCATGTGCGGCTGGGCGCACCGTTTCGACCTGGGTGACGTAGGAGGAGATGATCTGAGATTGGTTGTACTGCGACAGCCAGTTTGCAACCGTTGGGTAGGAGACAACCAGCAGGCCCACCAACGCCAAGGTGGCTGGAAAAAGCGAGAAGGGGTCAAAACGCCATGCGCCCGGCTCTGCCTGCTGGCGTCGATGACGCGCAATGTGGTGGCCTTTCACCGTGTAATTCACATTCAACCCCTTGAACGATCAGGTGGTGGCGGACGCGGGCGATAGGTCACTCGCGTCCGCCACCCCGTGCGGACACCTTTTGGGTGCTCGTTAGATTTCGCCCTCGGCCATTTGTTGGCGGCGGCGTACCAGAACCGCGCCCACGGATGCGAGGATCAGTCCAGTTCCGACGACGCTGGCGATCAGCGTACCCGAGGCACCCGTGAGGGGCAGTTCGGGGACGGTGACGCGCTGGTTCTGGATCTCTCCGATATTGCCAGTGGCGGTAGTTCCCGGCTTAACCCCTACCGGGAAGTAGGCCTCCTCATCTGCGGGAAGGATGTAACCCAACGGGGCGACAACTTCTTTGAGGACGTAGCACCTGTGGGGGTCGCCGATCTGTGGGTCATTTTGTTCGCTGCTGACAGCGGACGCGACCCAAAGGCCCGGGACTTCGACGATGCCCCGCTCATTGGAAGTGAAGCGTGTCTTGCCATTGACCTTGATGGGATCGCCTGTGGGGTTCGGCGGGCAGAATTCGCCGTTGCTGTCAGACAAGTAGATTTCAAATTCTGCGCCTTGAAGCGGGATGCCTGGCGTATCGTCGCTGATCTTGGTGAATTGCACTCGACCCCAGACGGTGACCACCTTGTTGGTGGGAATAATGTCGGGCTCGTTACTCTTCTTGGTGGGAGCCTGGCCTGCTTGTCTGGGCGGGTTGTAGGGGCGCGCGGTCTGCTGCGTGTAGGGAGGCTGCGTACCCTTGGTGGTGTCCACGATGAGGTAGCCGGTGTTGGGCAGTTTGCCGTCGGTAGGCAGGGTGGTGACGTTGGCGGCGATGGTGACGACAACGTATTTACCGGCGTTGTCGCGCAGGTAGCTCAGGCCTTTGGTATTACGAGCGGTTCCCTCAAGGAAGGAAACACTCAGCCAGTGGCGGGTGGCGCTGTTATTGTCGGCCTCGTAGTAGGTGGAGGGAATATCGCTGCCTGCGTCAGTTTCGGAGTTTGCGAGGCGGACGGCCGTCACTTGGCCGCGCGTGTAGCCGGCAACGAGGGAGTCGCCAATGATGAAGTAGCGGAAGAACTCATCGGTTTGGGGGTTGGCCCCGGTGTTCTTTGCCAGGTTGGGGATTTTCACGCGAATGTCGAAGGAGACTTGACGTTGGTCCTCGTGTTCGCCAATGCCCATGCCGGTGACCTTGACGGACTTGACGGGAGTGTTAATAACGGTGTTCTTTGGGAAGGCGTGAATGTCGTAAACCCAGGATCCTGGGGTGGCACCTGGCTGAGGCAGGGTGACGATGAAGGGGGCAGCCTTCTTTTTCACGGTATCTGGAGCATTGGTCTCACAGATGAGGTAGGCGCCAACAGCCATACGAGTAAGCATGGTTGCACCATTGGGCCCCGTTTCGGGGAAGGTCTTAGGCGTGCCGAAGGTCAGAGTAGCAATAGAGGGCCTGTTGCCGTCACAGGCGTTTGTTGGCACCTGGAAGTTATGGAGCTTTTGCCAGCCTGCACTGGTTGTAAGGTTGACATTGCTGATGGGGTAGGCAGTGAAGGTGACGTTTGCAACGCCTGCTCCACCGATTGAGTTGGCGTTTGCGCCGTTGATCTGACCGGGAGCATTTTGAGTGCCGGATTCATGTTTGTGCAGAGTGATAGAACCGGTGCGATCGGTTTTGATATTGCCGAGGTCGCCTTCGGCGGCGTGCGCGCTGACGCCTGATACTACCGAGGTACCAATAAGAACGATGGCCGCGCCTAGTGCAACCATTCGCTGCCTCATGTGCAGCCACTTATTCATGGACTTTGCCTTCTTGAGCTGCCCGCTGTTGGCACGGTGTGACGCGATGGGCACAGTGTGGCGCTAACGGCACGGTGTTGCGCTGCGGGCTTAGTGTGATGGGGAAAGGATGACGGAGTCGAGAGATACCGCAGGATGCCTGCGGGCACTCCAAAGTTTCTTGAGTGAATGAGCAGGGTGCTCTGGGAGTCGCGTGGAGTCCCAGAGCACCCTTGCCGATTCAGCGTGTCGTCACAGGTGTGTGATGACACGACGTGTTCGTTCAGGCCTCAATGGCCTCGCGGCGGCGGCGTACGAGCACTGCACCCACAGCCAGGAGCAGCAGCGAGGTGCCAACAACCGTTGCGATCACGGTGCCAGAAGCACCGGTAATGGGCAGTTCGGGAACAGACACGGGGGTGTTGGGGAACTTCACGGTCACCTTTTTCATCAGGCCCGGCTCAACCTTGACGGCGACCTGGGCGGCAGTGTCCTTGGGCAGGATGTAACCGAGGGGTGCCTGGATTTCCTTGAGGATGTAGCAGCGGTACGCTTCCGTGGGAACGGGCTCCTCCGTTCCGGTGGCCTTACCGGATGAAACGTAGAGGCCAGCGACGGTGACGATGCCCTGATTATCAGAGGTGAACTGAGACTCGCCGTTAACGGTGATCTTCTCGCTCTTCGTCGTGGAAATCGCGTTCGAACTGCAGGTATCGTCCTGAGTCTGGGCGTGGTAGACCTCAAAGATTGCACCCTCAAGGCCGGTTTCCTGACCATCCGTTGAATGCTTCTTCAGCTTTGCCTCACCCCAGGTGGTAACCACCTTGTTGGACGGGGGGATCGGAATTTCGCGATCGGGAGTGTTCGTGGGAGGGTTGCCCGGATCGGTAGGAGGGTTGTAGGGCGGGGTGTCGGGATTGTCGGGAGGGGTCGGCTTGCCTGTAATGATGGTGTCCATAATGACGTAACCGGTGTTGGGCAGCACACCACCTGTCCCAAGTCCATCGACCTTGGCGGTCAGGGTGACGATGACGTACTTGTTCGGGTTCTCACGAAGGAATGTGAGGCCATCCTTGTTGAAGGTCACAGAGAGCCAGTGCTTCGTATTATTCGTAGGCGTGGTGGAATCAACCTTGTCGTACTTGTTCGTGTCGATAGGGCTGGGGCTTCCACCCTGTGCATCATCGGAGAGCTGCACACTCGTGATCTTGCCGTTGCTGTAGCCGGAACCAAGGGAGTCACCGATGACGAAGTACTTGAAGTACTCATCCTTAGCCGAGGGTCCGTTGTCTCCCTTAGAAAGCTGGGGAACCTTGGCAGTAATGGTGAAGGTCACCTGATCGTCGGTTTGGATACCGTACTTTTCAACAGGACGGACATCCTTCACTGCCGGGTGAAGCACAGTGTTCTTCGGGTAGGCGTGAACGTTGTAGACCCAGCCCTTGATGTTGTCAAAGGTCGGAACCGAGACAACGAAGGGAGCAGCAGGCTTCACCACCGTTGAGGGACGGTCAGTTTCACAGATCAGGTACGCACCAATGGCGAGTCCATCAACCTTGGTATCACCAGAAGCATCCGTTTTCGAAGGGAATTTCACGCCATCTTCAAGAGCGTGTCCGCCGATCGTCTTTGAGGTCTTTGCCGTATCGCAGCTATCAGCGGCGACCTTCAGTTTGCTCAACTTCTCCCAGTCGAGAGGCTTGGTGAGATCAAGACCGCTGATCTTGTAGTAGGTAAACTCAACATCCTTGACCGGGCGACCTGCTTCAGTCTTCTCAAAGACGGAACCAACGGTGCCGCCTTGCGAGCCGGATTCACGCTTGTGAAGGGTGATAGAGCCCGTCTGGGCCTTATTGATATTTCCGTACTCGGGACGGTGCTCTTGAGCATTGGCTACGCCCGCTGCGGTAATGACGCCAGTCAGTGCCAGCGCTGCAGCAATACCGGTAGCCATGATGCGGTGCCCCAGTGATTGGGGATGTGCACTCATGATTTTCCTTTCGCAACGTCACCTCGGGTTTTCGGGGTGACAGACATGTGTTGTGGGATGATGCCCCGCCCCTACAGAGCGGGAAGAATGTGTTGTTGCAGGGGTGTCCTCTTCTTGCTACGCATTCGAGAACGGTCCTTCAATGAGAAGGGAAAGGAATTACATTCGATTTTAACCCCTCTCTATCTTTTCCCCATAAAGGGATTGTGTAGCAAGACTGTTATTTCCTGCGGGATGCAACCGACGCATAGCGGCCGCACCAAAGGCAAGAGTCAGAATGCATGCGCCAGCCATGAGGAAACTGTCGGCTCCCATACCACCGGTGAGTGGCAGCAGGGGCAGGGTGACGGTCTCATTCGTGATTCGACCAAAGTTTGCCTGCAGGGCGTTTTCTCCAATTGTTTGCGTCCGCACTGCGGTGTCACGCCGATAACCCGGTGGGGCGGCAGTCTCTTCAAGACTAAGGTTTTGCCACTTCAATCCTTCCAGGCGGAATCGGCCCGGCTGCGGATCACGATCGCCACCGTTTTGGCACGCACCCGCCTTGACACAGTCCTGCACGGCAATGACACCCTGCTGGCCTGTCGTGACCGACCATTCAGAGCCAGACAAATACGTTCCCGAGGCGTCGGTCTTCTCCCATACGACAGAGCCCGGCAATTGCTTATTGGTGACAACGCATGTGAGTTTTTCACCCGGCTGCAGAGCACGCACATTCAGACCGCTACCTGTTCCTGTGACAGGTTGACGCTTGTTGCTCGTGCATCGAATGGAGGCCGAATAGCTGGCAGGCCTGGCGGCCTCGGTAATACGGACGTCCTGCCGCGTGGCCGAATTCGGGAAGCTCACTGTCCAAAGCTCTGGCACCGTACCGGACGCGTTTGACACCTGGTGCTTGCCGAACCACGGATCGTTGCGGTCTTTCAAGGGGGATAAGGTGCCGTGCAGATTGCTCTCCAGGTCAACGGCCAGAGTCCACCCTGAGGCGTCGGCCACCTTCGCACCAGCAGGATCGCGAACCTCTTTTTTCACTTCAATCTGCGCAACAAGCTTCTTATTGTCAATCCTCCCGAAGGAGAGCTGTTGCTTATCCGCCGTCAGTGTTTGAGTGAAAGTTTGTGTTGTCCCCTCGTAGCCCGTTGGCGGGGTAGTCTCTCCTAGCGTGTATTGACCGAGATAGAGGCCGTCGACCTTGAAGTATCCAGCGCGAGGGTCAATGTCGTTATCCCCTGCACGGCACTGACTGGCATTTGCTGCCACGCAATCTCGCACGGTTTGAGAACGCCCCGGGGCAAGCGGGCCGTCGAGAGTCCAGACTGAGCCCCCCAGGCGCACGTTCCGATCGTCGGCGTCCCCCTTTTCCCACACGAGGCTTCCATTTGCCGGAGTATTAGTGAAAGTACAGATCACCTCAGCACTGGCAGTGTTCGGGATAGTGACACTGCCGCTTCGGCCTTCACCTGCGGCGATTGGGCCGGATTTGTCCTCACATCGCCACGTTGAGCGATATGCGCTGGCGGCGGAGGGGCTATTGCCTGCCATATTCTCGCTAAAGGTATAGCGCGTACCGGTGCGGACTGGGAAGACACCGATCGTTTCTGCCTGCAACCCGTCACGGTTACCACTCGTCGTCACCGACGGAATCATCGTTTGAGTTCCACCTGCACCGTTCTTCATCAGATTCAAGACAAATTGATCGTTCGGTGCTCGCCGAGACTCGACATTCTTCCGCAGACGGATTGTTGCCGGGGAAGCACAAGAGGCAAGGTCACGGCTCTCACTCAAACCACTCTTGAAGACACCGAGATTCTCATAGTCAATGGGATCATGCCGGTTAACTGTTGTTGTATCTCCGAGGTAGAGGCGCCCGTATGCGTCAAAAGCAATTCCATTGACGCTGCCCTCCGTCCTGATAGGGGCGGTTGATGAAGCGGGTATATTGCCGCCATTAGCTCCCGCAAGTGCGTCTGCCGTGATTGAGTGAATACTCGTTTCTTTGTCGGATGAGCCATAGAAGCTACTACCACTACGCACAACGAAGAGGTTACCCTCCTCATCGAAAGCCATATCACCATTGGCTGCACTGTTATAGGGTTCCCCTGCTGCAAGCTGCCTACCAGTATTGAAAGAACCTAAGTCCCGCGTAGTACGGCTACGAGGATCAAAACGATAGAGACGGAATCGAAGTTGTCGAACAGTGTTGACATCCCCCGGCGCATCGTAAGTACCGAAGTAGAACATTCCTGTGCTGAGCTGTACTGCACCTGCAATATAGGGAACATTGAGGCCACTTTGCGTACGCGAGGTTTGCCGGACCCAACGGTTAGCACCACGGTCGTATTTATAGATGGTATAGTCCCACTGGCCAAGTTGAGCATAGGGGTTATAAAAGTATTCGTAATGGCGAATTGCGTAGATATCTTCAGCGTTCGCCCCAATACCAAGGGCATTCACACTAGTTCGAAGATCACCTTCTTGCGGGTACGGGTAATCAGTTCTTGAGCGCCAATCCTCGGAAGGAACTTGTGCAAACTCGCGGGTTCTGCCTGAGGAAAGTATTTCAACGAGAGCGCCATCCTGACGGATGGAGAATACCGAGCCGTTAAGACAACTCGATGCAGTAAGCGCTGCCGCCCGGCGGAATCGCCCTCTGGGTTTTGGCGCAGGCGCCTCGGATTGAGGGGTGTTCACCGATTCGGCGGGAGCAGATTTCTCAGCGCTCCCATTATCTACTTGAGTGCCATCACCAACGGCTGCCTCTTCCTTGAGAGTCACTTCAGGAGTCGAGGGGGCTTTCTGTGCTGTTAATGCGTCGTTTTCCTCTTCCAAAACACTAGAGGTTGACGACTGCGCCGCATCTACGTCACTCTGCCCCGATTCCGCCGCCTGGACCGAATCGGCGTAGGTCGGGACAGATACCACAAACAAGATGCTCGCAACAAAGGCAAGAACGCTGAACAGGACGACGGTGAGGGGCAGCAACCCCCCATTCCGAGCATTCATATGTCCCGCATTGCGGAGCATTTCGCGCATCTTGGTATCCCTCATTCAGCCTACAAATGACATTGTTCGGAGCGTCTGCCATTAATGGATCAGCACCAAATGCGGGTCACACTTGGGCAAACCTCGATACATCTATGTAGCCACAATTTGGGCACAATATAAAGCTAAATCGTGTAGATGAATACCACAGGCATAAAATTATTCTTTAAACACCTTTATTAACCCAGCATTTTCCCAGGTACGTCACCGTATTTTCACAGTTTCAGTAACGACTTACACCGCTTGTGGCAAAGTAGACACCAAGGCATCTTATGTCCCAGGTCACCCCACAATAAGAAAACTTTATGTTTTCCTAATTGACATACCTGGCCCTTACCCCTCCCTCGGCAGGAGACGTCAACGGCAGCAACAAAGGGTACACACCCCTAAGGATTCACATCGCAGGCATCCCCACGCGCTTCAAACGCAATGAGGCACTACCTTCTCACGAGACAGCTCCTTGGCCTCATAACGCGATACGACCATTACTTCGCGACACAAGCCAGCATCTCGCGGAATCACCCCCATTGGCACGGCTCCTTCGCCACCTTGAGTATGCAGGCAGCAGAATATATAAAGGCCCGCCGTGGATGTTATATCCACGGCGGGCCCTCAAGGGGCGAACCCCTCAGATCTGTTCCCTCACAACAGCTCTATGCTGCAGAGGGAGAGAATCACTTGGTGATCTCGGTGACGCGGCCGGAACCAACGGTGCGGCCACCCTCACGGATAGCGAAGCCGAGGCCGGGCTCCATAGCGATGGGCTGGATGAGCTCAACCGAGATCTCGGTGGTGTCACCGGGCATGACCATGTCGGTGCCCTCGGGGAGGGTGATGATACCGGTCACGTCAGTGGTACGGAAGTAGAACTGAGGACGGTAGTTGGTGAAGAAGGGGTTGTGGCGGCCGCCCTCTTCCTTCTTCAGGATGTACACCTGGCCGGTGAAGTTGGTGTGGGGGGTGATGGAGCCGGGAACGGCCACAACCTGACCACGCTCAACTTCGTCACGCTTGGTGCCGCGCAGGAGCAGACCACAGTTCTCGCCTGCCCATGCCTCGTCCATCTGCTTGTGGAACATCTCGATACCGGTAACGGTGGTCTTCTGAGGTTCGCGGATGCCGAGGATTTCAACTTCGGAGTTGATCGGCAGCTTGCCACGCTCAACACGACCGGTCACAACGGTGCCGCGGCCGGTGATGGTGAAGACGTCCTCAATGGGCATGAGGAAGGGCTTGTCCATGTCACGCTCGGGGGTGGGGACGTAGGAGTCCACAGCCTCCATGAGCTCAGCAACCTTGGCTGCCCACTCGGGATCGCCTTCAAGAGCCTTGAGAGCGGAAACCTGAACGATGGGAGCGTTGTCGCCATCGAAGCCCTGGGAGTTGAGCAGGTCGCGGCACTCTTCTTCAACGAGCTCGAGCATGTCGGGATCGTCAACAGCGTCGGACTTGTTCAGTGCAACGAGGATGGTGGGAACGCCAACCTGACGAGCAAGCAGAACGTGCTCGCGGGTCTGGGCCATGGGGCCGTCGGTGGCGGCAACCACGAGGATAGCGCCGTCCATCTGGGCAGCACCGGTGATCATGTTCTTGACGTAGTCGGCGTGGCCGGGGGCGTCAACGTGAGCGTAGTGACGATCTTCAGTCTGGTACTCAACGTGGGAA
Source organism: Schaalia canis (assembly GCF_003858455.1). Classification (GTDB taxonomy): domain Bacteria; phylum Actinomycetota; class Actinomycetes; order Actinomycetales; family Actinomycetaceae; genus Pauljensenia; species Pauljensenia canis. Next base: position 255,198 of record NZ_RQZF01000003.1, read on the forward strand.
ACGTTGATGGTGATACCACGGTCGCGCTCTTCAGGAGCGTTGTCGACCTGATCGAACGGGGTGAACTCGTTCAGATCCGGGTACTTGTCATGCAGCACCTTGGTGATAGCTGCGGTCAGGGTGGTCTTGCCGTGGTCAACGTGACCGATGGTACCGATGTTGACGTGCGGCTTGGTGCGCTCGAACTTGGCCTTTGCCACTTGGTGTCCTCCTGGACTCGGGTAGATCTTTCAAGCCTATGGCTAGGTGTACTTTAACACCTACAGGGCGTGAGATCCTACAGGGATTTTTAGTTGGTGTGGGGTGCCACATTTTGGCCCGCCCGAGACAACCTCGAAAGATCGCTGAACGGGCCAAAACGTCACTCCCCTGTGGGACTCACTCGCCCCGAGACTTTCCGATGATCTCCTCGGCAACATTCCGGGGGACCTCGGCGTAGCTATCGAACTGCATCGAGTACACGGCGCGGCCCTGCGTCTTGGAACGCAGGTCGCCCACGTAGCCGAACATTTCCGACAGCGGGACGTGTGCGCGAACAACGCGCACACCGTGCTGCTCATCCATGGACTGGATGGCACCACGACGAGAGTTGAGGTCGCCGATGACGTCGCCCATGTACTCTTCGGGCGTACGAACCTCGACGTCCATGATCGGCTCAAGCAGCACAGCAGAAGCCTTCTTAGCGGCTTCCTTCATTGCCATGGTGCCGGCGATCTTGAAGGCCATTTCGGAGGAGTCAACGTCGTGGTAGGCACCGTCAAGCAGGATGGCCTTCACGCCAACCATCGGGTAGCCAGCCAGAACGCCGGTCTCCATTGCGGCCTGGATGCCATGGTCAACCGAAGGAATGTACTCACGAGGCACGCGACCACCGGTCACGCGATCTTCGAATTCGTAATCCTTCTCCGCGTCGGCTTCGATCGGCTCAAGAGCAATGATGACGCGGGCGAACTGACCCGAACCACCGGTCTGCTTCTTGTGCGTGTATTCGTGCTTCTCAACGGCCTTGCGGATGGTTTCGCGATAAGCAACCTGGGGCTTGCCAACGTTTGCCTCAACCTTGAACTCACGACGCATACGGTCGACGAGGATGTCGAGGTGAAGCTCGCCCATACCACCGATAACGGTCTGGCCGGTCTCGGGGTCGAGCTCAACCGAGAAGGTCGGGTCTTCTTCAGCAAGCTTCTGAATAGCGGTGCCCAGCTTCTCCTGGTCGGCCTTCGACTTGGGCTCGATGGCGACGTGGATAACGGGCTTGGGGAAGGTCATGGACTCGAGAACGATCTGTTTGTCCATGGCGCACAGGGTGTCACCGGTGGTGGTGTCCTTCAGGCCGATCACAGCGTAGATGTGACCTGCGTGTGCGACGTCAACCGGGTTTTCCTTGTTGGAGTGCATCTGGAAGATCTTGCCGATGCGTTCCTTCTTACCCTTGGTGGAGTTAGCCACCTGAGCGCCAGCTTCGACCTTGCCCGAGTAAACGCGGATGAAGGTGAGCTTGCCGTAGAAGGGGTGCGCTGCAACCTTGAATGCAAGAGCGGAGAAAGGCTCATCCTCGGAGGCCTTACGGACCTCGGTGTTGCCTTCTTCCTCGTTGCCGGGCTTGAATCCTTCAACGGCAGGGATGTCGAGGGGCGAGGGCAGGAAGTCAACGACGGCGTCGAGCACGGGCTGCACGCCCATGTTCTTCAGAGCGGTGCCGCAGTATACGGGGAATGCGCGACCGGAAATGGTCAGAGCGCGCACGCCAGCCTTGATCTGCTCAACGGTGAGTTCACCGTTCTCCAGGTATGCCTCGGTGAGTTCGTCGGAGCCCTCAGCGGCGGCTTCCATGAGCATGTCGCGGTACTCTTCGGCCTTTTCCTGGAGTTCTTCCGGGATGGGGCCGCGAACAATGAGTGAACCCATGGTGGGCTGACCCTTGTCGTCCTTAGCGGGGTAGCGCACGGATTCCATGGTCACGAGGTCAATGGAGCCCTCGTACTCGTTCTCAGCACCGATAGGCAGGTGCATGACGATGGGGGTAGCGTGGAGGCGATCCTTGATGGTCTGCACTGAGAAGTAGAAGTCGGCGCCCATCTTGTCCATCTTGTTGATGAAGCAGATACGGGGAACCTCGTACTTGTCGGCCTGACGCCACACGGTTTCGGACTGAGGCTCAACGCCTTCCTTACCGTCGAACACGGCAACGGCACCGTCGAGGACGCGCAGGGAGCGCTCAACCTCAACGGTGAAGTCAACGTGGCCGGGGGTGTCGATAACGTTGATCTGGTTGCCATTCCAGAAGGAGGTCACAGCTGCGGACGTGATGGTGATACCACGTTCCTTTTCCTGTTCCATCCAGTCGGTGGTCGAAGCGCCGTCGTGGGTTTCGCCCAGCTTGTAGTTGATGCCCGTGTAGAACAGGATGCGTTCAGTCACGGTGGTCTTGCCAGCATCGATGTGTGCCATGATGCCGATGTTGCGGACCTTATTGAGGTCGGTCAGCACGTCAAGTGCCACTGAAATGTCCTTCGCTCGAAGTTTCGTGAGTGGCTGGTGGGTGAACGACGAGAGCCCGGGGGCCCTCGTCGTTCAAGGAAATCACCAGCGGTAGTGAGCGAACGCGCGGTTCGACTCGGCCATCTTGTGCATGTCCTCGCGGCGCTTCACAGCGGCACCAAGACCGTTGGAAGCGTCGAGGATTTCGTTCGCCAGACGCTCGGTCATGGTCTTCTCGCGACGCTGGCGCGAGAAGTCAACGAGCCAACGCAGGGCGAGGGTGGTCGCGCGGGAGGCGCGGACCTCAACCGGCACCTGGTAGGTGGCGCCACCAACGCGGCGGGAACGCACCTCAAGGGCGGGACGGATGTTGTCCAGAGCGCGCTTGAGCACGGTTACGGGATCCTGGTCAGTGCGCTCACGCACGGATTCCAGAGCCGAGTACACAATGCGTTCAGCAACAGTCTTCTTACCGTCGAGGAGCACGCGGTTCACGAGCTGGGTGACGACCTTGGAACCGTATACGGGATCGTCAACGAGGGGACGCTTAGGAGCGGGGCCCTTACGAGGCATTACTTCTTCTCCTTCTTAGCGCCGTAACGGGAACGAGCCTGCTGACGGCCGCGGACACCCTGGGTGTCGAGCGAGCCGCGGATGATGCGGTAACGCACACCGGGGAGGTCCTTCACACGACCGCCACGGACGAGCACGATCGAGTGCTCCTGCAGGTTGTGGCCTTCACCGGGGATGTAAGCGGTGACTTCGATGCCAGAGGAGAGGCGAACACGAGCGACCTTACGGAGGGCCGAGTTCGGCTTCTTAGGGGTGGTGGTGTACACGCGGGTGCACACGCCGCGACGCTGGGGAGAGCCCTTCAGCGCAGGGGTCTTGACCTTGCTGCGCTTGGAGCTGCGTCCCTTGCGAACGAGCTGCTGAATAGTAGGCACTGGTACTCCAGTCTTTTCCGTTGGTGGTCTTCTTCGGCCTGAGCATGAAAAAAGACCCTGATGTCAGTCAGCCAGGGTCTGTCGTTTTCCCCTTTTTTGACGCACGGGTGTCCGTCAGGGGCCGACGCGCCATGATAACCACACTGGAAAAGAGCCATGCGGGTCAGAGAATGACGCCCGGAGCTCCAACGGAGGGAGCCCGCAGTCAGCACCACCACACGAAAGCGAGTGGTGCGACTAAAGAGGAATCCGGGCAGAGCCCTAGATACCGCGTAACAGTCTACGTGGAGCGCAGAAGGCTCGTCAATGCAAAGGCTTGCTTACAGGGCGTATCCTCCGCCACACTTGCTCATGTCCGACGCTCCCCCGTCCGCACCTCTCCTTCCTCATTCCCTCACTTCCCCGTCGAAACCTTACTTTGCGCACGAAAATGGAGGTCCGGGACTTATAGTTTCGTGCACAACACGAGATTTCGACGAGGGTGGTGGGCGGCACGAGCACTCACAGCACGCCGACCTCGCAAAGCACCTCCCCTAGCGTCGCCCAGCACGGGCAAGTGCCGAACGAATACGACCTTCCAGCGCCTGAGATACTGCAAGCTCTCCCCAGGCAACTCGCACAACGATCCACCCGGCTCGCTCGATCGCCTCACGGCGATACTCCAACGCCTCGCGTGCCTCGTGTACCTCCTGCAGCGTCACGCCAAACTTTGCGCGCCCATCAGGCTCGACGGCAACCTGGAACTCCGGGAAGGCGAAGTCAAGGAAGTACCGAGCTCCCGCGACGCGCATCTCATACTGCGTGACATACTCGTCCAGCCCTGCCGTGCACAGCAGCCATGCCATGCGAGCTTCAAAAACCGAATCCATTGGATGCGCCATGTGTCGACTCGCTGTGAAGTAACGGGCGCGACCCCGCGCACGGCGGGGCAGTTCCCAGCACTCCTCCAGGCAGACCTCCTGCAGCTGGGCCAAACGGGAACGCGTTGCCTCAAGATCCCAACGGTCCGTTCTCACCACTGCCTGCGTAGCCATCATGAACGCGACGAATCCGCACTCGTCAGGCAAGAGCCGCACGCTTTGCACTCCCGCAGTCAGAGGGTCGACACACGGGACACCTGCTTGCAGCTGCGTCGTTTGACGAGCACGCCCAAGGATCGTCAGCTTGAGGGGCACCGCGGGGATGTGGTTGCTGCGCGGTGTCGTTACATGAGTAAAGAGGTCCTTGTTGTAGGGATTGGCGTGATCGACCTGCAGGTATATCGGCAGCCGCTCTGCCTGCCAGTGGTCGATGCCATGCGTGAGGAGCGCTGTCGGCCCCGCGATAAGGCTTCCGTCGTGCCGCTCTTGAACAGCCACTGCTCTGGCAAGTTGCACGATCTGGCGCTCTTGATAGACGTTCTCAGCGGCAGCGAAGGCCCGGGTGTGCAACGCGTAGCCGCGCATGATGCGCACCACCTGGCCTTGCGAGGGTTCGGCCTGCAAGGCCGAGCGTCGGCGACGCCCGGTGCGCACGAGATTTCTTACAACAACCTCCATCAGATCGGTGTGTTTCATGGCCGTCCTCTTTGATTGCCTGCCTTTCTACTCTTTCTATTTGAGCGAGCAGAGCGCCTTCATCAAAGCGATGCGACAGATCTGTGGATAACTCTTCTTCCCCCCGTCGAAACCTTACTTTGTGCACGAAATTATAGGTTCCGGACCCCCCATTTCGTACACAAAGTAAGGTTTCGACGAAAAACAGTGGTGGGCGGTGCGCCATGCGCACCGCCCACCACTGCAGATCAATCAGCCTCAGCCACGGAAAGGCATTCCGAAGTCAATGCTGCCCAGGGCATTGAGGAAGTCCTCGGACACCTCGCCGTCCTGGAAGTCCATCTCTGAGTAGTTGGAGTTCGCCATCGCCTCGGCGGTGGGCTCCACCAGCACGCGGTTGTAGCGTGCCAGACCCGTACCAGCCGGGATGAGCTTACCGAGGATGACGTTCTCCTTCAGGCCAAGCAGCGAGTCTGACTTGCCGTTCATCGCAGCCTCGGTGAGGACCTTCGTGGTCTCCTGGAAGGATGCGGCAGACAGCCACGAGTCGGTAGCCAGCGAGGCCTTGGTGATACCCATGAGCATCTGACGTGCCGAAGCGGGCTGGCCACCCTCGGCAGCCACCTTACGGTTCTGCGTCAGGTAGGCCATGCGGTCAACCAGCTCACCAGGCATGAAGTTGGTGTCGCCGGGCTCAAGGATGGTGACCTTGCGCAGCATCTGGCGAACGATCACTTCGATGTGCTTGGAGTGGATACCCACGCCCTGATCGCGGTAGACCTTCTGCACCTCGTCCACAAGCTGCTTCTGAGCCACATTGCGGCCCATGATGCGCAGAACTTCCTTGGGATCGAGCTGGCCTTCGGTCAGCGGAGTGCCAGCCTCAATGTGCTCGCCCTCAGAAACCAGCAGCTTCTGGCGGCGCGAGACCTCAATGACCAGATCTTCCTTCGCATCATCACGGGTAATCACCACGCGACGGATTGCAGGATCATCATCGTCAATGTGGACGCGGCCGGCGGCCTCGTTCATCTTCGCCTCAGCCTTAGGTGTACGGGCTTCGAAGAGCTCTTGCACACGAGGCAGACCCTGGGTGATGTCAGCAGCCGAAGCAGCACCACCGGTGTGGAAGGTACGCATCGTCAGCTGCGTGCCAGGCTCACCAATGGACTGAGCAGCAATAATGCCAACAGCCTCACCGATATCAACCTGCTTACCGGTAGCCAGAGAGCGGCCGTAGCAGGTGGCACAGGTACCAACCTGAGATTCACAGGTCAGGACCGAACGGCAGTGAACCTCAGCAACGCCTGCAGCCACAAGCTCAGCCAGAAGCTGATCGCCCAGGTCAGTGCCTGCGGTGGCAACAACGGTGCCATCCTCAGCCACAGCATCACGCGACAGAGTACGAGCGTAAGCCGTGGTTTCGTTGGTCTCCAACGCCATCCAGGTGCCGTCCTCGGTCTTTTCAGCAATCTGAATCTTCAGCCCACCGCGGGTACCACAGTCGGCCTCGCGGACAATGACATCCTGCGACACGTCAACCAGACGACGGGTCAGATAACCCGACTCTGCCGTACGCAAAGCGGTATCAGCCAGACCCTTACGGGCGCCGTGGGTTGCGATGAAGTACTCCAGAACCGTCAGGCCTTCACGGTAGTTGGCCTTAATCGGGCGCTCAATGAGCTTCTGCTTCGGGTCAGACACCAGGCCACGCATACCAGCAAGCTGCTGGACCTGCGACCAGTTACCACGAGCACCGGAGGACACCATGCGGAACACGGTGTTGCGCTCATCGAAGTTCGCCTTCATATCGGCTGCAACCTCTTCGGTGCACTTCAGCCACAGGTCAACGAGCTCGTCGTAGCGAGACTGCTCGACGATCAGACCCATGTCGAACTGCTCCTGAATCTCGGCAGCGCGAGCCTCGTAACGAGCCAGAATCTCTTCCTTGCGGGGAGAGGCCTGAATGTCAGAGAAGGCAATGGTGATACCAGACCAGGTCGACCAGTGGAAACCGGCAGACTTCAGAGCATCAAGGCAATCCGCAGCCAAAACATTCGGGTAACGCTCAGTCAGGTTATTGACGATCGTCCCCAACTGCTTCTTGCCGACAACCTCATTGACGTAGGGGTAGTCGATCGGCAGAGTCTCGTTGAAGATGGTGCGGCCCAGCGAGGTAACCAGGGTGATCGGATCACCCTCAGTCCACCCCTCGGGAGCTTCCCAGCCTTCAGGAGCAACAATGTCAGTGAAGCGGATGCGAGCCTTCGCATTCAGGTGCAGATCACCATTATCGAAAGCCATGCGAGCCTCAGCAGCGGAGGTGAAGGAAGGAATCACCTCGTTGCCCTCAGCGTCAACCTCAACCTCAACCATCGGATCAGGCTCAGAGGTCAGGTGGAACAGACCAATGATCATGTCCTGCGAGGGCATTGCCACGGGGCGGCCATCGGAAGGCTTGAGAATGTTGTTGGTCGAAAGCATGAGGATACGAGCCTCAGCCTGCGCCTCAGCACCCAGGGGCAGGTGAACTGCCATCTGGTCGCCGTCGAAGTCAGCGTTGAAAGCAGCACAGGCCAGCGGGTGAAGCTGGATGGCCTTACCTTCAATAAGCTGAGGCTCGAAGGCCTGGATGCCCAAACGGTGCAGCGTAGGTGCGCGGTTGAGCAACACCGGGTGCTCACGAATGACATCGTCGAGGACGTCCCACACCTCAGGACGCTGGCGCTCAACCTTACGCTTAGCAGCCTTGACGTTCTGGGCGAAGTTCTTCTCAACGAGGCGCTTCATCACGAAAGGCTTGAAGAGCTCCAGAGCCATCTGCTTAGGCAGACCACACTGGTGGAGCTTGAGCTGCGGGCCAACAACGATAACCGAACGGCCCGAGTAGTCAACGCGCTTACCCAGCAGGTTCTGACGGAAACGACCCTGCTTACCCTTGAGCATGTCCGAAATGGACTTCAGGGGACGGTTACCGGGACCCGCAACAGGGCGACCACGGCGTCCATTATCGAAGAGGGCGTCCACAGACTCCTGGAGCATACGCTTTTCGTTGTTGACGATGATCTCAGGAGCACCCAGCTCAAGCAGGCGCTTGAGGCGGGTGTTGCGGTTGATGACACGACGGTACAGGTCGTTGAGGTCGGAGGTCGCAAAGCGGCCACCATCAAGCTGCACCATGGGGCGCAGATCCGGCGGGATCACCGGAATGGTGGTCAGAACCATCGACTCAGGGGCGTTACCCGTCGCAACGAACGCGTTAATGACCTTGAGGCGCTTGATAGCGCGGGTCTTACGCGGGCCCGTTTCAGAGGCGATCACACGGCGGAGGTTTTCCACCTCGCCTTCAATGTCGAAGTTCTGCAGGCGCTTCTGAATGGCGGCAGCGCCCATGTCACCCTTGAAGTAGGTGCCGTAGCGCAGCATCATCGAACGGTAGAGGCGCTCATCACCTTCAAGGTCACCAACCTTAAGGTCCTTGAAACGCTCCCACACAGCCTCCAGATGCTCCATGTCAGCTTCGAAACGGCGACGAATCTGAGCCATTTCACGCTCAGCAGTCTTACGTTCCTTCTCGCGCTCAGCAGGCTTAGCACCCTCAGCCTCAAGCTGGGCCACGGTCGCCTCGGCACGCTCAGCGCGCGCATTCAGAGCAGTATTCATCTGGTTCTCAAGGTGGCCCTTTTCCACCTCAAGCTCACCACGCAGATCGGCAAGGTCCTCATCACGGCCCTTTTCATCCACCTCAGTGATCATGTAGGCAGCGAAGTAAATGACCTTTTCCAGGTCCTTCGGAGCCAGGTTCAGAACGTAGCCCAGACGGGAGGGCACGCCCTTGAAGTACCAGATGTGGGTGACGGGGGCAGCCAGGTCAATGTGACCCATGCGCTCACGGCGGACCTTCGAGCGGGTCACCTCCACGCCACACTTTTCACAGACGATGCCCTTGTAACGGACACGCTTGTACTTACCGCAAGCACACTCCCAGTCGCGGGTGGGACCGAAAATCTGCTCGCCGAAAAGGCCGTCACGCTCAGGCTTGAGCGTACGGTAGTTAATGGTTTCAGGCTTCTTGACTTCACCATGAGACCAGCCTGCGATGTCCTCAGAGGTCGCAAGGGTGATCCGGAGGGAGTCGAACGTCTTGGCGTCCAGCAAAGTCTTTGCTCCTTATCAGATCGTGTCGATGGTCGCCGCAGCGTTCGGGCGGGCGTCCAAAGAGACGCCCAGATCCTCGCGCGCATTGAAGTCGTCGTCTTCATCCTTGAGGTCGATCGTGTTACCCGCAGCGTCAAGAGCTTCGACGTTCAGGCACAGCGAACGCATTTCCTGGATGAGGACTCGGAAGGACTCAGGAATACCGGGCTCGGGAATGTCCTCGCCCTTAACGATGGCCTCGTAGACCTTGACACGACCGGTGGTGTCATCGGACTTGATGGTCAGCAGCTCCTGAAGGGCGTAGGCAGCGCCATAAGCCTCCAGGGCCCACACTTCCATTTCACCGAAACGCTGGCCACCGAACTGGGCCTTACCACCCAGAGGCTGCTGCGTAATCATGGAGTAAGGGCCAGTGGAGCGTGCGTGAATCTTGTCGTCAACAAGGTGGTGCAGCTTAAGCATGTAGGCGTAGCCCACAGCAATGGGGTACGGGAAAGGCTCACCGGAGCGGCCATCAAAGAGCATGGCCTTACCCTCGTCATTGGTGAGGTACTCACCGTCACGGCTGGGGTTAACCGAACGCAGCAGACCTGCAAGCTCGTCAGCCTCAAGACCGTCAAAGACGGGGGTAGCAACCAGAGAACGAGGCTCTGCCTTCACGCCGTTTTCAGGCAGGAAGCGAGTCCACTCTTCACCGGCTTCAACGGCTGCGGTGGCATCCCAACCCTGGCTGGCCAGCCAGCCCAGGTGGTACTCAAGCACCTGGCCGACGTTCATACGGCCGGGAACACCCAGGGGGTTGAGGATAATGTCAACCGGGGTGCCATCAGCGAGGAAGGGCATGTCTTCCACGGGCAGGATCTTAGAAACAACACCCTTGTTACCGTGGCGACCAGCCATCTTGTCACCGATGGTGATCTTGCGGCGCTGAGCCACGTACACGCGCACGGTCTGGCGCACGCCGGGGGTGAGGTCGTCCTCGTCATCGTTGAACTCGCGCACACCGATGACGATGCCCTCTTGACCGTGAGGGACACGCAGGGAGGTGTCACGCACCTCGCGTGCCTTCTCACCGAAGATGGCGCGCAGCAGGCGCTCTTCAGAGGTGAGTTCGGTTTCGCCCTTGGGGGTGACCTTACCGACGAGGATGTCGCCGGCGGTGACCTCAGCGCCAATACGGATAATGCCGCGCTCGTCCAGGTCAGCAAGAGATTCTTCCGAGACATTGGGAATGTCGCGGGTGATCTCTTCTTCACCGAGCTTGGTTTCGCGGGCGTCAACCTCGTATTCCTCGATGTGGATGGAGGTCAGAATGTCCTCTTCCACAACGCGGCGAGACAGGATGATGGCGTCCTCGAAGTTCAGACCTTCCCAGGACATGTAGGCCACGAGGAGGTTCTTACCCAGAGCCACTTCACCGTTGTCGGTAGCTGGGCCGTCAGCGAGGACGTCGCCTGCTTCCACGCGGTCGCCCTCGTCAACGATGACACGCTGGTTGGTGCAGTTACCGGGGTTGGAGCGCTCGAACTTCTCCAGGCGGTAGGAGTCGCGCCCGCCCTCGTCGGTGGTAACAACAATGAGGTCAGCGGAAACCTCGGTGACCACACCGGAACGCGAAGCGAGAACCATTTCACCGGAGTCGGTAGCGGCGCGGCGTTCCATACCGGTACCAACGAGGGGGGCCTCGGTGGTGAGCAGCGGCACGGCCTGACGCTGCATGTTCGCGCCCATGAGGGCTCGGTTAGCGTCGTCATGCTCAAGGAAGGGGATGAACGCGGTTGCAACGGACACCATCTGACGTGCAGAGACGTCCATGTAGTCCACGCGGTCGCGCGCAATCAGCGAGGGGTCTTCACCAGCCACACGGCACAGAACGAACTCTTCAGCGAAGGAACCATCAGGGTTCACAGGCGAAGAAGCCTGAGCGATGTAGTGAGTGAACTCGTCGTCAGCGGTCAGGTAAGCAACCTCGTTGGTCACCTTGCCGTCGCGCACCACACGGTAGGGGGTCTCGATGAAACCGAAGGGGTTGATGCGCGCGAAGGTTGCGAGCGAACCAATCAGACCAATGTTGGGGCCTTCAGGGGTTTCAATCGGGCACATACGGCCGTAGTGCGAGGGGTGAACGTCACGCACTTCCATGCCAGCGCGGTCACGAGACAGACCACCGGGGCCCAGAGCCGAGAGACGACGCTTATGCGTCAGGCCAGCCAGGGGGTTGTTCTGGTCCATGAACTGCGACAACTGCGAAGTTCCGAAGAACTCCTTGATTGCGGCCACAACGGGACGGATGTTGATCAGCGACTGGGGCGTGATGGCGTCAGCGTCCTGAGTGGTCATACGCTCACGGACGGTACGTTCCATACGCGACAGACCGGTACGAACCTGAGCCTGGATCAGTTCACCAACAGCGCGGATACGGCGGTTGCCGAAGTGGTCAATATCGTCGGTTTCGACGCGGACCTGCACGGGCTCTCCATTGCGGACGCCAGCGAAGGTCTTGTCACCCTTATGCAGTGCCAGCAGGTACTTGATGGTGGCAACGATATCTTCCAGGGACAGGACCGAGGCCTTGGGGTCGGCTTCAATACCCAGCTTCTTGTTGATCTTGTAGCGGCCAACCTTTGCCAGGTCGTAGCGCTTGGAATCAAAGTAGAAGTTGTTGAGCAGCACCTGGGCGGCTTCAACGTTGGCGGGTTCGCCCGGACGCAGCTTGCGGTACACATCCTGCAGAGCAGCTTCCTGGGTGTCGACGGTGTCCTTCTCCAGGGTTTCCAGCAGGACGGGGTAGTCCGCGAACTCGGCGCGGATTTCGCCCTCGGTCATGCCGATTGCCTTAAGGAAGTGTGTCACCGACTGCTTACGCTTACGGTCAATACGCACACCCACCGAGTCGCGCTTGTCAATCTCGAACTCAAGCCAAGCGCCGCGGCTGGGAATAATACGGGCACCGAAGGTGTCCTTATCCGAGGTGCGGTCCGAGGTGCGTTCGAAGTAGACGCCGGGGGAACGGACGAGCTGGGACACAACCACACGCTCGGTGCCGTTAATGATGAAGGTGCCGCGAGGGGTCATCAGGGGGAAGTCACCCATGAAGACGGTCTGCGACTTAATTTCGCCGGTGTCGTAGTTCATGAACTCGGCGGTGACGTACATCGGGGCCGAATAGGTGTAGTCCTTCACCTTCGCTTCGTCCACCGTGTACTTTGGCTTTTCAAGGCGGTAGTCACGGAACGACAGTTCCATGGTCTCTGCGAGGTCCTTAATCGGGGAGATCTCAGCAAAGATTTCTTCCAGGCCCGAAGTGTCGGGCACGTCAACGCGACCGTCAGCCTTTGCGGCTTCAACTCGCGCCTTCCACGCGTCGTTACCCAGCAGCCAATCGAAGCTTTCCATCTGCAGGCCCAGCAGGTTCGGTGCCTGCAATGGCTCGGAGAGCTTAGCGAAAGAAATGCGGGTGTTGGACTGGTTGGCAGTAGTACTGGCAGCCAAAAGGGGTCCTTCCCTGCGAAAACTTTTCAGCGCGGACACGCCTACGGCCCCTAACTGACGAGTACCTATATTTGCTCGGCGCTGTTTACGGCAAAATGGGTACAGGTCACCTCGGGCACACTGAGGCGCAACTATTCATCATAGGCAAGCCGGCGCACGGAAAGTAGGCCCACCCCCCGGGTGTGTGCAGATTCACTTGCTGAAGGCGATGGGCGCCCACGCATTGCTAAATATGCGTCTTGTTGTCAAAACTGCCCCGCACGCGGCGCAGGATTAACAACACGGCGCAAGATTAGCGTGGATTAGCTCGGATTCGGGCCGCACGCCATGCCCCACACCCCTGGGATATCGATATAAAAGCGTGAGGCCCGCGCGTTTTCACGCGCGGGCCTCACAGAGCACTCAGTGCTCACGAAAGACTCAGTGATGGTGAAATCACTTGAGGGTGACGGAGCCGCCAGCCTCTTCGATCTCAGCCTTAGCCTTCTCGGCGTCTTCCTTCTTGGCGTTCTCGAAGATGGTGGAGGGAGCGCCGTCGACGAGGTCCTTAGCTTCCTTCAGGCCCAGGCCGGTCAGGTTCTTGACGACCTTGACAACAGCGATCTTCTTGTCGCCAGCGGACTCGAGGACAACCTCGAACTCGGACTTCTCTTCTTCAGCAGCAGCATCGCCAGCGGCGGGAGCAGCAGCAACAGCCACAGCAGCGGGAGCAGCGGCGGTCACGTCGAAGACCTCTTCGAACTGCTTAACGAACTCGGAGAGCTCGATGAGGGTCATTTCCTTGAAAGCTTCGATGAGCTCTTCAGCGGAGAGCTTAGCCATGGTTGGCATCCTTTCCTATTTGGCCTGCTACGCGAGCAGATTGGTTTGAGTTCCGTCAGGCCGAAACCTGACCGGGCCTGTCGCGTCAGGCCGCCTGCTCCTGCTTGTCGCGCAGAGCATCGATGGTGCGCACCGTCTTGGACGGAAGCGCGTTGAAAACGTACGCCGCCTGTGCGACCTTGGCCTTGAGAGCGCCTGCGGCCTTGGCCAGCAGGACCTCGCGAGACTCGAGATCGGCAAGCTTCTTGACACCCTCAGCGGACAGCTGAACGCCGTCCATAGCGCCGGACTTCAGCACCAGCGCAGGGTTTTCCTTGGCAAAATCACGCAGCGCCTTGGCAGCCTCAACGGGCTCGCCGGAGACGAAAGCAATAGCGGTAGGACCGGTGAGGTCCTCAGCGAGGAAGTCGAGACCGACCTCCTTGGCCGCCAGTGCAGCAAGCGTGTTCTTCACCACGGCGTAGTTCGCGTTGTCGCCCAGGCTGCGACGCAGCTGCTTAAGCTGCTTAACAGTCAGGCCGCGGTACTCAGTGAGCAGCACTGCGTCGGCTGCGCGGAAACGCTCCACGAGCTCGGCGACAGCAGCCACCTTGTCAGACCTCGCCATGGTCCTCCTTCCAATGTGTGTGCCGCCGGAAAGTAAACAAAAAGCCCAGCACGCAGGCTCGTGCTGGGCTCGTCAAGAATCCCGCTATCTTCGGATCATTCTCCATCAGATAGTCACTCACCTGCGTCGGTTGCTTTCGCTCTTCGATCCACGCGAGTGGATGCCGACGGTCTCTGGCTCGATAAGGCTAACAGGCATTCGACACTCAACTCAAGCAGGGATCATGTGGATCACACCACGCATACACGCTTTAGCACCCGGATCCTCTCAAGCCGGGTGCATACTGAACGCATGAGCGCACAAGCCCCCTCAACACGTAGCAGTCGGATTCGTTCCCTCGTCTTGGCTTTGCTGATTCTTGCGCTTGCCTTCCTGCTGATTGTTGGCGGCGCCTTTGCCTACCTCCGCCATTCAATCGACTCGCAGATTCGCCACATTTCTATCGAGACAACCCCCGACCAGCTTCCACAATCAGCGCTCGCACACTCCCCGACCGCCGTCCATGACACCCTCAACTTCCTCATCCTTGGCTCTGACTCGCGATCTTCTGGCGGTAATCCAAGCGACTGGCATGCAGGCGCCCAACGCTCCGACGTCATGATGGTTCTCCAACTCAGCGCCAATCGCTCACGCCTCTCTGTAATGTCGCTACCGCGCGACCTGTGGGTCCCTATTCCTGGGCACGGCGAAGGAAAGATCAATTCCGCATACTCTCTTGGCGGGCCTGAACTGACAATCAGCACCGTCGAAGGCCTGCTTGGCTCTCCGATTCATCATTTCGCCGTGGTGGACTTTGAGAGTTTCGCCCAAATGACCGATCAAATCGGCGGCGTGACGGTTAACACCACCTCTGGTCCGCAGCATTTAAACGGCACCCAAGCCCTGGCTTTCGTCCGCGAACGCTATTCCCTTCCCAACGGTGACCTTGATCGAGTCCGCCGTCAACAGGCCTGGATTCAAGCCCTCCTGAACGGCATCTTCGAACAAAAAACCCTTCAAGATCCCGTAGCGCTCCACGCCATGCTGCACACCCTCCTCTCTCACTCCGCCGTTGATGAAGGACTGACATTTGATTCGCTCACTGCTCTGGCTTTGGAATCTCGCACCCTCCAGCGCGGAGGTATCGTCTTTTTCACCGCGCCCGTGAACCCGCCATCGACCTCGTCAGACGGGCAATCAATTCTCACCCTCAAAAGCGAGGCGATGGACCAACTGCGCCAAGCGTGGGCCCAAGACCGCGTCAAAGAGTTCGTTGCCTCCTCCAAGGACGTTCGCACACTGGGTTCCGATCCTATTTACTGACCCTACGATTACTGACCCTACGCACCTTCACTGCACACACGACAGCACAGCGCAACGCATATAAGTGCAGGTCAGAGGCATATTGTGCTGGACATGTTCCCAATTGGACGCCCCACTCTATCCTTCGCCAAGCGTGTAGGCATACTGATACGCATGACATCTTCTGCACGAAATGCTGTACTCGCCGTTGGTGTCCTGCTACTGGGCCTTGTCCTCATCACCTACGGCACCTTCGCCTACCTGCGCCACTCGGTTGATGCACGAATCCACCACCTGTCCGTCAAGGTTGATGACCCGCCCCTGCGAGCTAGCCCCGCCCCGCAAAATAGCATGCTTGAGCGGGCGCGCAACGCCCTCCCCCTCAACTTCCTTATCCTCGGTTCCGACTCTCACTTTCACGGCAGCGACCCGCGCGACTGGCATGAGGGTGCCCAACGCTCCGACGTCATCATGCTGCTTCAACTCAATGGTGATCGCAGTGGCGCATCGGTGTTGTCCCTCCCCGGCGACCTGCTAGTTTCTGTGCCCGGCGAGGGCGACAGCCCCTTGAACGCCGTCTATCCCCGTGGCGGTGCCGACCTTCTGATCCAGACGGTTCGCCATCTGATGAATATTCCTATCCACCATTTTGCGGTGATTGATTTTGAAAGCCTGTCAGAGGTTACCGATGTGATCGGCGGCGTCGATATTTCTACGTCGGCCGGCGAGCGCCACTTCGACGGGGCGCAGGCTATGCGATTTGTGCGCGAGCACCCTGACTCAGCGCAGGCAGAAATTGCAAGCGTGTGCCGTCAACAGGTGTGGATACGCTCCATCCTTGGAAACATTATGGAGCGGAATCTTCTTGCCGACCCTCATCAGCTTGGCCAGATCGTTGAGGCTTTCTTAGCTCATTCCGCTTTTGATCAGGGACTTACTTTCGATTCTCTTCTTGCCCTCGCTTTGGAATCCCACCAGTTGCGCAGCAGGCATATCGCCTTCTTAACCGCGCCGATCGACGGCCCTTCTGTGGGACCTCACGGGGAGCCAGTGCTTTTACCTCACGCGAAAGCTCTGGCTGGGCTTGCTCAAGCGTGGTCGCAAGACCGCGTTGAGGAATACGTTGCGTCTTCAGGTGATATCCAGTTGCTTGACGCGGTTCCCGTGCGTTAGTTCCTGGGCAATAGTTCCTCTGCAATAGTTCTGGCGCGCTGCTTCCCGCCTCATGGTTCCTACGCAGTGGTTCGTGCAAAAGCGCGTCGCACGGCCTGCCGAAAAGCCGCGTCATCGCGACTTTTTCAAGGCTTTACGCGCCTCCTTCTGACGGCGGCCTTTCGCGATGGGGCGCCCAGCCCACCATACATACAGCGCAATGACGCACAGGCTGAGGAGGAAGAATACCGCCCACCAGGGGAAGAAGGGGACGTCTGGTGAGCTACCTTGCTGCTCGATATCTTCTGTCGGCGTGGGCAGCACTCGTTCGCCGGTGACAAGAATACGGTGGCTGTTGATCCCCAGGGGCGTACAGGTGATGAGGGTGGCGAGGTCTTTGCCTTCTTGGAAGCGGATGGCTTCTGTGGCCTCCGGCTCGATGACTTCGGTGGAGATGATTTTGTAGGTGAGGACTTCGCCGAACACTTCAAGGACGAAGGTGTCGCCTTCTCCGACCTTGTCCAGGTTCGTGAACATTTCGGCTTCTGCCAGGCCGCGGTGGGCGGTGATGACGGTTCGGGTGCCGATGCCCCCGACGGGCAGTGAGGTGCCTTTAAGGTGGCCGGCGCCGTTGAGCAGGGTTTGTTCTGAGGTGCCGTGGTAGATCGGCAGGTCGAGGTGGATTTTTGGGATGCGGATACGTGCCATGAGGCCCGTTGCTGAGGCGCGGAGTTGATGGTCGTAGTCGAGTAGGTCGTTGACCGATGTGCCGGTACCGCGTGGTTTGTTCGCGTTTGCGTCGAGGACGGCTCCGGCGTTGAGGGCTTCGTTATAGAGGCGGGCTTGGCGTATTTGCTCGGTTGCTTCTGGTTCGGCGTTGTTCACCTGCTCGTCGTAGACGGCGATGATCTGCGACTGGTTGTATTGCGTGACCCAGGCTGCAGCATCGGGGTATAGGAACATGGCAGAACCAACGATCGCCATGAGTGCGGGAATAAGAGAAAGGCGGTTAAGACGCCACTTGGGGCCGCGATGTTGGGGGCCAGGAAGGACGAGGCGTGAGCGCATTCTTCCTCTTTCCGTGAAGTGCCGTCCACGGACGGCGGAGTTGAAAGGGTGGAGCCGCATTGTATGCGGCTCCACCCTTCAGGTTAAGCGGTGCTGACTGTGCGCGGCGGGAATTGCGCTTTGGTGGGATTTACCAATCCGGGGCAAGGCTAGCGCCCGCTGCACAAGTAGCTCATGGTGTGGCTACCCTGCGCAGTCTGCGATGTAGTCAGCATGCAGTCAGCAATGCTGATTCTCAGGCTTCAGCGTTGCGCTTGCGGATCACCATGACAACACCCATGGAGCCCAGAACCAGGGCCAGGCCACCGACCATGAGCAGCACGCGGCCGGAAGCACCGGTCAGCGGCAGGGCAGGAACGGAAACCTTGGTGTTTGCCATGGTGAGGTCGAAATCGGTCGACACACCGGCCTTCACGATAATTGCAAAGGTACGCTTCTCGAGAGAAGGAAGGACGAAACCAACAGGGGCAGTCTTCTCGCGCAGGACATAGCAGCGCTCCGTCTTAGGTGCACCATTGTTGGACTTATCGATAAACAGACCCGGAACAGTTACTTCGCCGTTCTGACCGGTCGTGACTTCAGTAATCGCGGTTCCGGTGGTGGCGGTGTTCTTTTCTTGGGCGACGGCAGCAGCCTTGCACGCATCATCGTTCTCAGGCTTGAGGACTTCGAATACCGCACCCTGCAAGCCAGTCGCCTGAGATGCCGCATCGTACTTCCGAATCTTGACGTCACCCCAGGTGGTCTTCGCGACATTGGAGGGCTTCGGAGTCGGATCGTTTGGAACCTTGGGGGTCGGAGAACCGCCAGGATTCGGAGTGACCGGGGTATCGGGATCATCGCCGGGCTCCGTGGGCGAGGTCTGAACAGCCACAAAAGCGGTGTTGGAAATCAGACCTTCGGTATTTTGAACCTTGTCGCCGGCAGGCACATTAGCTACTTTGGCACTCAGGGTGACGACAATGTTTTCGTTCTTCTTGCCTTCAAGCTTGAGAAGACCAGCTTTGGTGAAGTTGACGGCGCGGAAGTTTTTCTGAGTTTCGTCAACCTTGTAATCGGCATTCAAACCGAAAGCTTCACCACCGACCTGCACGCTCTTTACTGTGACCTCAGTCAGGCTTGCTGAGTGTTGGTCAATCACCGAGTAGTAGGAGAAGTGTTCGTCGAGCAGGCTGGGCACCTTCGAGGTAATCGTGTAGGTGACGGCTTCGGAAGTACCGATCAGCCACTTGTCGTCGGCGACGCTCACAGCCTTCTTAGGAGCTTCGGTGACAGTGTTCTTGGGGTAAGCGTGGACGTCGTAGATCCAGCCGGTGTTCTCTCCGTCGCCATTCTTCTGCGGGCGGGGGAGGGTAACGACGAATGGTGCGGAACGCTTCACAACCGTGACAGCATTGCCAGCAACGTTGGTTGCGGTCTCACCTTCGCCGAGCTTCTTTTCGCAGACAAGGTAGGCGCCGACGGGAAGGTTCTCGAAGGTAGCAACACCTCCACCTGCGGTCTTGCGCTCCTGGGAAGCCTCGCCGACCTTGGCAGAGAGATTGTTACCCAGCTGAGCAAAGACTGCGTCACCATTGTCGTTACATGACGTAGCAGGAATATTCGTCAATGCATTGATCGCGGTCCAGCCCTCGTTTGTCTTGAGGTCCACAGCAATAGGGTGCACCTTGAATGTCACACCGTTAACGCCCTGACCTTGCGCGTCTGGTTTTGCGGCAGTTACCGAGTCGGGATTTTGGAGAGAACCGGACTCGAACTTATGAATGGTGAGCTTACCTTCAGTGCCAGTGATATTGCCGTAGGTGATTGGCGAATCTTCGGCATGGGCAGCGCCTGCGATCAGACCGGACGCGGCCAAAGCTACGGCGGCGGCAGCACTCACGGTGCGCTTCATTGAGAAGCCTCCGCTTTTGCTCATGGTGTTCTCCTTATGTTCGGGAGGGCTAGATCCCTCTCGTTGTGTTGATGGAATAGATGGGTTTGGTGCAGGGAGCACCAAAAGTCAGGTATGCGCGTGATTTATCAGGGCGCGCGGGTTTTGTCTGTCCGTGCCGATCAGCCTCGCCTTCTGGTGCGGTGAATCACCACTACCCCACTGACGCAGGCGATCAGAACTGAGGCTGCGCCAACATAGGTGTACATGTCGGCCGCCGTCCCGCCGGTAAGGGGAATCACAATCGGCTCTCGCGGGTAATTAACGATCGAAGCGATCGTTGCTGCCGGGGCAAGCTCTGCCTGAACTGTTGGGTTAGCGTTGATCGCATAACCGGCTGGGGCTCGCGTCTCTGTGATGCTGTGCGTACCCCATCGCAGTTCAATGATATGGAACTTCCCCTTTGCCGGATCCTTATCGATATAGGGTCCGCTTGCCCGCGTACAGGCTCGGGAGTCGCAGTCGCGGATAATCGTGTCAGCAGGCACCTGGGGGCCGCTCAACTGCCACTCCGATCCGCCCAAGAAGTTTCCCTGCGAATCGACCTTCGACCAGCGAAGCTCGGCATACACTGGGCGGAAGGCCACCCGACAGGAAATACGGTCTGCGCGCGGAACAGATAGCGCACCAGGTCCTGCGGTAACCCTTGCCGCGAAGGGACGATTGCCTGGGCGAACAGTCCCCGGAGTCTCCGTGCACACCCAGCCCGGTGGATTGGCGAAGAGATAGCCTCGTGTCCAACCACCTGGGCCAGAACCAGCCGTTTTCAGCGCAAAGTTTCCCGAAGCGATCGACGTCCGGGGAATCCTTCCCTGTGCCTGCATGAAATACCCAGTCTGTGTCGAGGTACCTTGCTGGGCACTCACTCGCCAGTTTTCCGGCGGAAGAGGCGTGTCGGTCCAGCCTTCAGAGTTGTCAACCTCAAGCTGTACTTCCAACGTGGGAACGTAGATCTGTACCTCGTAATCTTCCACCTCACCGCTGCTCGTAATCTGCGTGGCCGACAAAGGCGAAACCGGGCCGAAGGAGGTATCAGCAGGGTTGGCAATACGAATACGCATGTAGGAACGTTGAGCGCTGCCAGCCTCGCCCCGCACAGCGCGCACGGCGTTAGCAGGGACTGTCCACGTCAGCATAGCCGCTGAACCTTGGCAGTCAACCTCGTTACTTTTTTCCCCCTCGTCAAAGGTGCCATTCACGTTCCAGTCAATCCAGCCGGCAATCGTTCCCGGTCCGGTGCAGGCTACCTGGCGGGAAACTATCGCCCCCACGGCGGTGTCAAAGGTGAGATCTGCGTTATTAGTGATGCCGTCGTCGTCATCACGATCAGCGTTCGGAGTATGAAGATCTACAACCTCATGGGTGACGAGTGCCCCGAGGCGAGTCGCCGGAGGCTCCATTGTGGTCAATGGAATACCGCGGGTCAGGTTCGTGGTAGATGCCGTCAAAGGCGAAGTCCACCTTGGGTGGAAGAAAGCGCCAGCAGCACCGTAGCTCAGGGGCGCATCAGACAGGTCTGACAAAGTAATGAGGCCTAATGCAACGGCTTGAACGCCGTTACCCTGCAGGCGAACAGTGGCGTTTGAGGTTCCTTGAGCGAACAGGACAGCACCAGGCGTTCCAGAACCGCTGGCGCACTCGTTGCCATTCGGGACGATCCTGATTGTGGACTGTCCTGCAGGAGCACCCGCCTGGGTGACGGCAAAAACCGCGTCAGCCGTCGCATTAACCGATCGGGAAGGTTGACGTTGGGGGTAAGTCGGAGGGCATCGTTGCTCGTCGGCGAAACGATCCAGCAGGTGCCACTTTGTTGAGCTTGGGGTGGTCGCTTCCACCCATTCGTCCGAACCTGAACTATAGCCGGCAGATTCAGCATCAGCGACAACCAGACCATCAATAGGAACTGGCTGCGGTGAGGAGAATTCCCCGTCACTGTCCTTCTGCCATAGCGCAGCGGAACATTCGACATTAAAACGAGGGGTTGCGCCATAACCAGGCTTGCCATGGTTGATACCCGGCTGGCCATTGCCCAAACCAATCACCATGCGATTTTGAGTGCCCTGACCACCAATGTTGTACATGTTGTCAAGGCTGTCTCCTTGCCAATTACCCGGCACGGTGGCGGCAACAGGACCGGCCTTATAGCTAGGCCCCTGCCGCAAAGAACGATGATCCAGATTCGTTAATTGGCAGGAGGTAATCAATCGAGCCGAGGTGCCAATATTCCTCACATACGAGCGAACTGCCGAGTGAGGATAGCGGGAATCATTTCCCATGACATCAAATACGACACCATCAGAGCGGGGAACATCCGGGCGGGTAACTCCGCTATGGCTGGACGATTTCAATGTCGCATTCGCGTAAAAGTTAGGGTCAGACCACTGCATCCACTGGATAACGTCTTTAAAACGTCCGCTACCACCAGTCGCAAAAACAGGCGCACTCAGATTCGGATTATTAATATCCGTTGACAAGGCCGCACTGCTACGAGCTGCTCGCCTGAAACCCGAGAAGCCACTGCGCTGCGGCGCTGGAGCGCTCTGAGCAGCATCTGCCGCGCGCTCGCCAGATTGAGTCAGCTCATCAGCATCGTCTGAGGAGTCTCTCTCTGAGTCACTCTGCTGAGCATCAGCCCCAGCAGCCGAATTATCCGCCCCATTTTCCTCTTCACCTGCGGCTTCGGTGCTGTCTACATTGGTGGAAGCATTCTGATCTTCAGCATCACTCTGGAGCGAGTCTGACTCTGGCGCATCAACGTCATTAGCGGGGGAAATCTCGCCATTGCTCTCCGCAGCAATGGCAGCCCCTTGATCGGGAGAGCGAACAATAACAGGAGCAGAAATACCCTGGACGTGCAATCCAGGCAAGGCGAACAGGGTCGCACTTGCCATCAGAGCTAAAAGGAGCGTCCGAGGACGTCCAGGGAGCCGATTCACAGTTTCCTCGTAGATGAACTCTTGTTGCACATACTCTCGTGCAACCACTTCACTAATGTTGACCAGATATCAAGCATTCTATGTGTCGTTTAGTAAGCGAAACAAGAGGAGGAATATCACGTTTCAGCGCGCTCTATTCGCTTTTCGATAAGGACTTTCACCACTAATAGCAAGTGCCGCCCGCATTCAAAGATGCAGGCGGCACTTAGATCGCTGAAAAGAAAACTCAGGCAGCGTCCTCAGAGGTGAGGTTGCGAGTCTTCGTCACATCGACAGGGATGCCAGGGCCCATGGTGGTAGCCACGGTGCCCTTGATGATGTAGCGGCCCTTAGCGGCGGTCGGCTTCAGACGCAGAACCTCTTCGAGAACTGCAGCGTAGTTCTCAGTGAGCTGCTCGGCGGTGAAGGAAGCCTTACCAACGATGAAGGCCAGGTTCGCGTGCTTGTCAACACGGAACTCAATACGACCACCCTTGATCTCACGAACAGCCTTAGCGGTGTCCATGGTCACGGTACCGGTCTTGGGGTTCGGCATCAGACCACGAGGACCAAGGACGCGGCCCAGGCGGCCAACCTTGCCCATCAGGTCAGGGGTAGCAACGGCAACATCGAAGTCGGTGTAGCCAGCGGCCACCTTCTCGATCAGTTCGTCGCCGCCGACCTCGTCAGCACCAGCGTCGAGGGCTTCCTGCGCGCGCTCGCCAACGGCAAAGACCAAGACCCGAGCGGTCTTGCCGGTGCCGTGCGGCAGGGTAACGGTGCCACGAACCATCTGATCAGCCTTACGAGGGTCAACGCCCAGACGGAAGGTGACCTCAACGGTCGAGTCGAACTTGGTAACGGTGGTTTCCTTGGCCAGACGCATGGCGGCCAGGGGAGCGTAAATCTCGCCGGCGTGGATCTTCTCCGCGGCGGCGCGGTAGCTCTTAGAGCGCTTAGGCATTCTGCTTATCTCCTTGCAGTCGTGGTAATCGGGGCAGCGCATGCCCTACCACTTGGGGGTTGATGACGTCGAGAATCAGTCTTCGACGGTGATGCCCATGGAACGGGCGGTGCCGGCGATGATCTTCTCAGCGGCATCGAGGTCGTTGGCGTTGAGGTCAACCATCTTGGCTTCAGCGATCTCACGAGCCTGAGCGCGGGTGATCGAACCAACCTTGACGGTGTTGGGGGTTGCCGAAGCCTTCTGCAAGCCAGCAGCCTTCTTGATCATCTCAGCAGCCGGAGGCGTCTTGAGAACGAAGGTGAAGGAGCGGTCTTCGTAAACGGTGATCTCAACGGGGATGATGGAGCCACGCTGGGCTTCAGTCGCAGCGTTGTAGGCCTTGGTGAACTCAACAATGTTCACGCCATGCTGACCAAGTGCGGGACCAACGGGCGGAGCAGGAGTTGCTGCGCCTGCAGGGATCTGCAGCTTAATCAGGCCGGTGACCTTCTTCTTAGGTGCCATGTGATTCGGGTCTTTCTTCTACTTCCATGCCACGGCGGATACCGCAGCACACTATGCATAGCCAGCCACCCGCACCGCCCTCGTCAAACACGAAAGGAGCGCAAGGCACACTGGTGCCATACACAAATGGTCATCTTACCGCGCACCCCGCACTCTCCCCAAGTCCGGGTGCGCGACATCACGTTCCACACAGACAACTAAACACTCAGCCACACAAACAGCCCCGGAAGGCATCCAACGATGCACCCCTATGATCTCTTTTGCTCTTTATGATCTCTTCTTATTTTCCGCTTCTTCCCTTTCCTCGCCTCTGCCACTCCGGCTGACTTGTGTGACAGTTGTTGCACGGTGACGCAGTTGCGACTCTGCGTGACGGCTATACCTGTCACGCAATGCAACACATGCACCACAGCCGCACATCACCACCCCACCATCACTGACGCAACCCGCCAAACACAGCTCTGCCCCCGGATGCGTACGCATCCGGGGGCAGAGCATCAAGCAACGCTTACATTCGCAGCCCAGCCAAGCAGGCCAGAGTACCGGCAGCGCCTCGAACTAGAGACTCACTTCTCCAGCTTCTCCACCTGATCGAAGGAAAGCTCCAGCGGAGTCTCACGCTCGAAGATGGTGACAAGCACCTTGAGCTTCTGAGTCTCAGGCATGATCTCAGAAATAACTGCCGACATTGCCTCGAAGGGGCCATCAATAACAGTGACGACCTCGCCCACCTCGAAGTTAACCTCAATCTCCTGCACAGGAGCGGGGCCGGTCTTCGCCTCAACCGCAGCTTCCTCCATGACATTGGGGGTCAGCAGCATAACGACCTCGTCAATGGTCAGCGGCACAGGATTGTGCTGATCGCCCACGAAGCCCGTCACAGCCGGGGTGTCCTTGACAACACGGTAGGCCTCTTCAGTGAACTCCATGCAGACAATGACATAGCCTGGAATACGCACGCGGCGCACGCGCTTCTTCTGCGACCCACGGAAATCCATCACGTACTCGTCCGGCACCTCAACACGGTAGATCTGCTCTTCCATGTTCTGGGTCTGAATACGCTGCTCCAGGTTGGCCTTCACCTTACGCTCGTGGCCCGAGTAGGTGTGCAGCACATACCACTCACCCGGCTGCAGCATGAGGTCCATGCGGAGCTTCTCCACCGGATCCATCACAGCCTCTTCAAGGACGACAGTCTCTTCAGCGCCTGCGTCAGCCGCTTCATCCGCCGCAGCTTCGGGAGCAGCGTCTTCGATGATGTCAGCCTCGGTAGCGTCAGCCTCGACAACGTCAACGGTCTCTTCAACGGCTTCTTCAGCCAGGAACTCTTCGCTCACAGTAATCCTCCTGCTCAGGCTCGCTCGTGAGATTGCGAGCAAGGGCGAGGTGGGCCAGCGCCCTTCCCCATCCCTCACCCTCTTTTCAGAGGGCAGAAAATTGTGGAAAAAAATCCGCCTACAGTGTCCTGTAGGCGGTGTCTTTTTGGCGTTTAGCCGAAGACCAATGCATTCAGTTTACCGAATGCGAAGTCAAGAAGTCCCGTGTAGGCCATGATGACCGCCACAAAAACGATGACAACCCCGAAATACGTCCAGGTTTCCTTCGCTGTGGGGTAGGTGACCTTCTTCAACTCAGAGACGATCTGAGTAATGAAAAGCCAGATACGACGGAAGAAATTGGGGGTTTCCTCAACGGGATGTTCAGCCTCGGCGCGAGTGCGGGTCGGAGCAGCCTTCGTGCGATCCTTGCGCACGGATGCATCACCTGCATGTGCCTCAGTCATGACATTCCTCCGTGTCGTCGTGTCAGTGTCGTCATGAGCGTCTCTGCTAAAACACTCGCTAGATATGACTAGCAGGGCAGGCGGGACTCGAACCCACAACCGCCGGTTTTGGAGACCGGTGCGCTACCAATTGCGCCACTGCCCTACGCTCGATCAAGAAGATTCTTGAACCAGCTCGATAGAGTCTAGGGGAATCGGCGCCCGAATGTCCAACTGGCAACGCTGAAGGGAGCTACATCACTCACCGCGCACAACCCAACACACGCGTGTAGCACCCCAACACCTCGGCAAGGAACTCTCGCAATACGGGCCATAGTTCCC
Source organism: Schaalia canis (assembly GCF_003858455.1). Taxonomy (GTDB): domain Bacteria; phylum Actinomycetota; class Actinomycetes; order Actinomycetales; family Actinomycetaceae; genus Pauljensenia; species Pauljensenia canis. The sequence continues at coordinate 281,164 of NZ_RQZF01000003.1, forward strand.
CTCCGCTACCAGCCCATGCGACCATAGAAGTGTGACCACTACACCACGTTCTCGCGTTTCCGCACGCTTCGCTGCAATCACCCCTTCCGCTACCCTGGCCGTCGACGCAAAAGCCAAGGCACTCAAGGCCGCCGGCCGTCCCGTCATTGGCTTTGGCGCAGGTGAACCCGACTTCGCTACCCCCGATCACATCGTTGAGGCCGCCGTGGCCGCCGCCAAAGACCCGGCCATGCACCGCTACACGCCCGCCTCAGGCCTGCCCTCCCTACGCGAGGCCATCGCCGCAAAAACCCTGCGCGACTCAGGCTACGAGATTGACCCCACCCAGGTGCTCGTCACCAACGGCGGCAAGCAAGCCGTCTTCCAAGCCTTCGCAGCACTGCTTGACCCAGGCGACGAAGTCCTCCTCCCTACCCCCTACTGGACCACCTACCCCGAGGCCATCGCCCTGGCTGGCGGCGTCACCGTGCCCGTCTTTGCCGGTGCCGACGCCGACTACAAAGTAACCGTCGAACAGCTCGAAGAAGCGCGCACCGACCGCACTAAGGTCCTCCTGCACTGCTCGCCCTCCAACCCCACCGGCGCCGTCTACACGCCCGACGAGGTTGTCGCTATCGGCAAATGGGCACTAGAACACGGCATCTGGGTCATCACCGACGAAATCTACGAGCACCTGCTGTACGAGGACGCCCAACCCGCCCACATTGTGCGCCTCGTCCCCGAGCTTGCCAACCAAACCATCGTCCTCAATGGCGTTGCCAAGACCTACGCCATGACCGGCTGGCGTGTGGGATGGATGATCGGCCCCGGCGACATCATCAAAGCCGCCACCTCATTCCAATCCCACCTGACCTCCAACGTCTCCAACGTCGCACAAAAGGCAGCCCTCGAAGCACTCGTGTCCCCCATGGACGCCGTCGTTGAAATGCGTACAGCCTTCGACCGCCGCCGCCGCACCATGATCGACATGCTGCGCCACATTGACGGCTTCGAGGTTCCCGTCCCCAAGGGCGCGTTCTACGCCTACCCCAGCGTCGAGGCCGTCCTCGGCCGTGAAATCCGCGGAAAGGTCCCCACGACCTCCGCTGAGCTTGCCGACCTCATCCTCGACGAGGTTGAGGTCGCTGTCGTCCCCGGTGAAGCATTCGGCCCCTCCGGCTTCCTGCGCCTGTCTTACGCCCTCTCTGACGAGGACCTCGTCGAAGGCGTCGGCCGCATCCAGGAGCTGCTGAGCTAAACCAGCGAGCACACACTGAGACGATGGGTTCTGTGCCCACCACACGCGCGATGTGGGAAGCACAGAACCCATCGTTTTGTCATAGGTAGAATGACCTCATGGAGATCCGCTGGCGCCCTGCAGACACCGAAAACCCCCTGGGGACGGTCCTCATTTCCCACGGCTACGCCGAACATTCAGGCCGTTTCATGCACCTGGCAGATGCCCTGACTGAAGCCGGTTACGACACCTGCTTCTACGACCACGCCGGACACGGCATCTCCCCCGGTAGGCGCGCTTGCGTGGACGTCGGCAAGCTGATACTCGACCATGTCGAGCACCGCCGCGCCGCCCTCGCCGATGCGCGAACACCAGAACTCTTCCTTTTCGGTCACTCCATGGGCGGCCTCATCACCGCCGCCTCCAGCCTGCTTGACCCCACCCACCTGCGCGGCGTCGTCCTGACCGGCCCGGCCTTCCACCCTCTGCCTCATATGCCGCTCGCTGCAGCTAAAGCCATGCTCCCCGCTGCCCGCCTCGCCCCCTCCACCCCAACCGCACCGCAACGCGAAGGACTTCTCTCCCGCGACCCCGCTGTAGAGGAGGCTTTCCAGGCCGACCCCCTGACCTACAAGGGCTCCGTACCGCTCCTGACCGGCGCAACCATGACCGTCCAGGGCTATCAAACCCTCGACAATGCGGCCATGGCACGCACCCCCATGCTCATCCTGCACGGCAGCGACGACCAACTCACCGACCCTGCAGGCTCCGAACTCTTTGTCACGCGCGCCCGTGAAGCACACCCCAGCCTCGATATTCACCTTCGCGTCATCGACGGCGCCCGCCACGAGGTCCTCAACGAACCCGAAGGCCCCTCGCTCATGCGTGACATCATCTTGTGGCTAGGTGAGCACTGACAGTGACCTCCACACCCGCATCCCCCCAACGCCGAGCACCCGAACACTGGCCCGCCTCCGCCCGCTTTGCGCGCCGCCACGAAGCCCCCACACCGCGAGTCCCCCTGCTCACCACTCCCCCGCCCACGCCCGAAGGCCGCCGCGACCTGCGCACCCTCCCCAAGGCTCACCTGCACCTGCATTTCACTGGTGCTATGCGCCCCCAAACCCTTGTTGAGATGGCGACCGAACAGGGTGTGCGCCTGCCCCCACATCTGCTTGACCTTGACCCGCTGGCCGTTCCCGCCGACGCACGCGGCTGGTTCCGCTTCCAACGCTCCTACGACTCAGCACGCGCCCTCGTCCGATCCGAAGCCACCATGCGCCGCATCGTCCGAGAAGCAGCCGAAGACGAAGCCCTCGAAGGATCCGTCCGCCTAGAAATGCAGGTTGACCCCACCTCCTACGCCCCCTGGGTGGGTGGCATCACCCCCGCCCTGGAAATCGTGCTGGACGAGGCCGCAGCCGCCTCCCGCGATACCGGCGTTGACGTGGCCATCATCGTTGCCGCCTCACGCATCCGACACCCCCTTGACGCCCGCACCCTCGCCCGCCTGGCTGCCCGCTACGCCGGAACCGGCGCCGGTAAAGTCGTCGGCTTCGGCTTATCGAATGACGAGCGCATGGGGGAAACCTCCGCATTCTCAGCGGCTTTCCGTATCGCGCGCCAAGCCGGGCTGGCCTCCCTCCCACACGGTGGAGAACTGCTCGGCCCGCAGTCTGTTCGCGAGGTTGTTGCCGCCCTCGCCCCGAAACGCCTTGGCCACGGAGTGCGCACCACCGAAGACCCCGACCTACTGCGACGCCTCATTGATGAAGGCGTCGCCTTCGAGGTCTGCCCGACCTCCAATGTGCAGCTCGGCGTCTACCACGACCTCGGGCATGTGCCACTACCCACCCTGGTTGAAGCAGGCGCAGAAATTGCCCTGAGTGCCGATGACCCACTGCTCTTCCACTCACGCTTGCTCGCCCAGTACGCGGCAGCACGCGACGTCCACGGCATGAGCGATGCGGCCCTTGCTGACCTGGCCCGCTCCTCAATTCGGGCTTCCCTTGCTGATGAGGCGTCAAAGGCGCGCTGGTGCGCGCGCATTGACCAGTGGCTCGCCAGCGACCCGGCCACCCATCAGGCGACGTAACGCTCCGCCTACCAGCTAATACCCACAGCAACCGGCTCAGGCACCAACGTCACACCGAAAGCCTCACGCACCCCATCACGCACCCTACGCGCTAAAGCAACCACGTCGCTCGCCCTCGCCCCACCACGATTCGTCAACGCCAACACATGACGGGTCGACAAAGATGCAGGCGCGCCCTCCGACACAGCGAAACCCTTCGCAAAACCCGCGTGATCAATCAACCACGCAGCCGAGGTCTTCACACGCCCCTGTCCTGCAGGGAAACGCGGCGCGCCCTCCGGCAAAGCGGCGGCGGCCTCGTCAGACAGAATCGGGTTCGTAAAGAAAGAACCTGCACTCCACGTATCGTGGTCACCCGGATCAAGAACCATACCTTTGCCCCGACGCAGGGACAGAACAGCCTCACGGACTCGGGTGGAGGGGGCAGACTGGCCCACCTCGACCCCCAGGTGGCGGGCAAGTTCACCATAAAGAACAGGGGCAGACATCGACGAACGCGGCAGCGAGAAGGTCACGCTCAACACCACCCAACGGCCGGTCGGGCCATAGGTTCTCCCCGAGGGCTGAGGGGTGGACAGAGACTCTTTCAACACCGAATGGCGGTAGCTCAGATGGAGGTCCTCACGGCTCAAAGTGACGATTTTACGAGCGTCACGATCCCAGGCCCGAACCTCCTTCAAAGTGGCGCTGACGTCTTGACCGTAAGCCCCCACATTCTGCACCGGCGAGGCCCCCACAGTACCCGGAATACCAGAAAGGGCTTCCAGACCAGACAGGCCTTCCTCAAGAGTCCACGCCACGAACATGTCCCAATTCGTGCCCGCACTGGCCTGCACGCTGACGTTCGCGCCATCATCAACGACCGTGATCTCACTGCGAGCGTCCTGCAAAACAAGGCCTTCAAAGCCGTCGTCTGAGGCAAGAATATTTGACCCGCCGCCGATAATCAGCAAAGGCGTGCCATCGGCGTCAGCCTCGCGAATCTGGGCGATGAGCTCGGCCTCAGAACCCGCACGCACAAAGCGATCAATGGGGCCTCCGACGCGGAAGGTCGTCAGGTCCGCAAGGGTATAGCCCCGAAGTACCGTCATTACTCTCGCTCTTTCTGCTCGCGGGTTTTCTCAGCCCGAGGGTTGCGGTCCGGGCCGAGGGGGGGGTGTCGAGTCTGGGGGACATGATCCTGGCTGGGGGTTGCCCCATGTGGATGCTGTCCTTCACACCACAGTGGCGTGAGCCTCGTAGAGGAGGCCTTATGACGGTATCACTAAACAGGGGGAAGAATGCGTACCTCGGCGTAGGTTGCGAAAGACCTCCCGGTGAGGGGTCTAAAGGGTGACAAGCACGAGCAGCACGGACACCGAACAGTCCAGGAAAAAGTTCGCATCTCCAACTGTCGTATACCCCTAAAACCCCTATCACCCGGAAAGAGTCAACATCTCCTTGTGTCCTGTATTTGTCCTGTGGCCCCGGAAAGCGGGGTGGGAGAACAATGCTGAGAGCGGAAGGGAAAAGAAAAATCCCCGGGGAGTGAACTCCTCGGGGTATTTCCTTTACTGCAATCAGCGAGTCTCGCGGTGTGCCGTGGACTTACGGCAGCGCGGGCAGTACTTCTGCAGTTCAAGACGATCCGGCGTGTTACGACGGTTCTTCTTGGTGATGTAGTTACGCTCCTTGCACACTGAGCAGGCCAGCGTGATCTTCGGGCGAACGTCCTGGGACTTGCTTGCCACGGTGGTACCTCACTTATGCTTGGTTGGTCGATGCGCGACCTTGTTTAAGAGACGCTTGGTAGCGGGGGCGGGGCTCGAACCCGCGACCTCACGATTATGAGTCGTGCGCTCTGACCAGCTGAGCTACCCCGCCGCAGCGGCGCGGCTCTTGCCGCGACCAGAGCCCCGAAAGGGAATCGAACCCTTGACCTTCTCCTTACCATGGAGATGCTCTGCCGACTGAGCTATCGGGGCAACGTCGAGAACCTTACATCACTTTCGATCTGCTTTGCAAATCCATTTAAGCGAGAAGAAACTCACGTTTTGATCGAAGTTTTATCTCCGATCAGTGGCGGGAGAGGGATTCGAACCCCCGAAGCATTCCGCGTCTGATTTACAGTCAGATCCCTTTGGCCACTCGGGAATCCCGCCATGCCGCCGTTTGGGCGACGACATGAAACAATAGCAGGGTCGACACGTCCAACGCCAATCCGATAGGACGTGCACTGCAACACATCTTGAGAAAGGGCTGAAAAATGGCCGATTCTTCCTTCGATATCGTCTCTAAGCTCGACCGCCAAGAGGTCGACAACGCCGTCAACCAGGCAGCCAAAGAGGTCGCACAGCGCTACGACTTCCGCAATGTTGATGCAGCGATCCGCCTATCCGGTGACGCCATTGAGATGGAAGCCAACTCCCCCGAACGTGTCATGGCTATCCTTGATGTGCTCGAAACTAAGCTCATCCGCCGTGGCGTATCCCTCAAGGCCCTTGATCTTGAGGGGCGCGAGCCAAAGGCCTCCGGCAAGATCTACAAGCTCGTTGCACCCCTGCGCGAGGGCCTCAGCCAAGAGGTTGCGAAGAAGATCACAAAGCTGATCCGTGATGAGGGTCCTAAGGGCGTGAAGGCTCAGATTCAGGGCGACGAAGTGCGCGTCTCCTCGAAATCCCGTGACGATCTCCAGGCCGTCATTGCCCTGTTGAAAGGTGAAGCCGGGGCCAATATTGACGCTGCTTTGCAGTTCGTGAACTACCGCTGAGGTGATGACAGAGGATAGCCCAGCTCCGCTGAAGACTCTCACTGGAAAAGGGCACCTACCACAGGGATGACAGGGTGCTCACGCATCGCAGCGATTGCCTGTGTGTGCACAGGAAATCTCAATGGATGTCAGGTTCTTGTCTGGCACGGGCATGATTACCCGTACCTACGCAGGTGAGGCGTCGTGATTCCTGCGGGAGTGCAGCCGTCTATCTGATTACCCGCGCCTACTCAGGTGAGGTCCTCACACCTGTGACCTCTGAGCCCCTTATAAGCGTCTTCAACATCGACTGCTCTGCCATCCAGACCCCAGCCAGTAGTGGGTGCCGTCGCAGCTCGGCCATCAGTCCTCAACCGTCCACAGCCCAGGGTGGGCCGCAAACATGCGGCCCACCCTTTCGCTTTCTTCTTCTCTTTGCGCGTCATGTACTGCTTAGCGTTTTGCGTACGTGGTGTGCCGCGTACATGAGGCGCCAACATATACACAAAGCGCTAGAGCGTACACATCGAGGCGGCACACTATCTTCCCTTTTCCACAGTTGAAACGCCTCGGAGAGGTTATCCACACTCGCTTGCGAGCGGATTAGCGCCTTTGGTCAATATCGCGCACCCTCAAGGAAGGAACGCATCAGAAAAGAGGAGCGCAATGGCACAGGCACAGGCACAGGCACACAGCATCCCTCAAAAAGGAACCACCAGACAAGCCAACAATCCCCCGCAAACCGAGCAAACAATCCTCAACATTGCCCATCACATGCTGACAACCGCACATGGCGCCCACACAAAACACCGGAAGGAACTCAGATCTGGGCACTACCTTCCCATCAGGAGAGGTTTCTACCTCAACCGGAACTCTCTTCCAGCGGAGCACAGCCTGTGGCAGCATCAGCGGACGGTTGCTATTGCACGCCATATTGCCCACTATGCAACCCACCGCCACATTGACGCCTTCACTCACCAGTCTGCCCTGCTACTCCGTGGCCTCCCGATCCTGCGCAGACCGGGGACAATCCACGAACGCAGACACGCATCCAGGGGCAGACACCCCATCATTTACCCTCCGGTAAAGCTCGATGGGCAGATGCTTTGTCCGTCCGCTCCCGTCCTCATTCATGCAGGATCATTCCTAGGCGACCACGTGGAGATTCTGGGCGGGCTACCCGTGACAAGCCTGCGCGAAACCGCCAGGGACATTCTTGCCTACAGCACTCCGGTAGAAGCCGTCGCAGAGGTGTCCATGCTGATGCGCCACGCCTGCGGTTATAACCGATGGCGGAAGGAAGAATCCGACACACACGCATCGGCAGTTCGGAGCCTCATAGAAGAAGCAATCGACGAAGTTAGCTCACCGTGGGGAAAACAGCGGGCACATGAACTGCTCTCTCTTTGTGATCCCTCCTGTGAATCCATCGCCGAAAGCTACTTCAACTGGTTCCTTCACGCCTTTAACGCCCGCCCATGGCAGACGCAGGTTGAGATCACGGTCGATGGAGCGCTGTATGTCGCCGATTTCTGTTTCCCTGAGCAAAGGGTTCTTATCGAGGTTGAAGGGTTCAGCAAGCTAGGTGCACAGCAGGACGAGATCGGGAAAAACCTCAGCGCTTTGATGCGGCGCGACAATATCTTGACCTCACAGGGCTGGAACCTTATCCATCTACCCGCACGACAGATGTATGTCGATCCAATGGAACTCCATGTTCATCTTCGTCAAGTGATTGGGGGCGTCTTTACACCGAAGCCGCCTCACCGGTGGCTCCTCGACAGTTAACACCCCGGCACTTCATGTACAGGTTGACGCCCTGCGTACATGGTGTACCGCGCACAAAAGGCGCTAACCCGTACACAAGTCAGACAGACGTCAGTAGCCGGCCATCTTCTCGAGGCGAGCAATGCGATCATCCATTGGTGGGTGTGTGGCGAAGAGATTACGGATCCCTGCCCCACGGAAGGGGTTGGCAATCATCATTGAGGCCACATTCTGATGTGCTGGCGTCGGAGACAGCGGCACATGATCCGTTCCAGCCTCTAGCTTCCGCAAGGCTGAAGCCAGGGCCAAAGGATCCTGCGTCAACGCGGCCCCATCCTCGTCAGCGTCATATTCACGGGTGCGCGAAATCGAAAACTGAATAAGCATCGCCGCAACAGGGGCAAGGAAGGCCATAAGCAGCATCACCAGAGGATTCACGGAGTTCTCATCACGACGGCCACCACCAAAGAACATCAACCCCTGCGCCACCGAGGTAATCAAACCCGCAATTGCCGCCGCAACAGAAGACGTCAAAATGTCGCGGTTATAGACATGCATCAGCTCGTGCCCCAAAACACCACGAAGCTCGCGCTCATTGAGGAGCTGCAAAATACCCTCAGTACAACACACGGCAGCATTTTGCGGATTACGACCCGTAGCAAAAGCATTGGGAGTACGCGTGGGCGCAATCCAAATCGTTGGAGCAGGCTGACCGGCACGCGCCGACAATTCGTTGACAATCCGATGCAGGGCGGGGGCCTCGGCCTCGGACACCTGGTAGGCGTTCATTGAACGCAGGGCCAGCGTCGCTGAGTTCCAATAGGAATAGAAGGTCGTCCCCAGACCAATCAGGGCGAACCCAAAAAGAAAAATCGGACGCCCCGTGGATTGGGCGATAATCCCACCAATTGCCAAGAGAATCAGCCACAGGCCGCCGAAAAGCATCGCGGTCTTTAGGCCGTTGTGATGACCGTGTCCCATCATCATCCTTTCAAGTATTGCTTCAACCGTAGCCGCGTTTTCCTCACCCAGCATGTTGAAAACGCACATTCGGATGCTCTACAGCGCACGGCTGCACTTATTCCCCGCCTCGCTCATGGCAGGCTTGTTACATCTTCCGGGGGTTAGGCGGCGTACTTTAGGCAACGAGGGGAGCAAAACCCCCAAGGTGGGAATAAGAAAGGCAGAAACAAAACGATGGGTGCGACCACTGTCGCACCCACCGCCAGAATCCAGGCAGCCTACTACTGCCACACTCACAGGGCCCAGGCAGCCTACTGCCCGGCAATCACATCAGAAACACTCAGGCGTGACGTGTTGAACCCGGGCCAGTGAAATCATCACCGAAGCGCTCCACAGCTCCCGGAACACCCATTTCACCGGGCTGGCCAATCAGGTCTGCAGTGACTTCTTCACCACGAGAAATCGCAGTCATCGCCTCACGGGAGACAACCTTAATGCGCTCACGCGTGCCGCGATCCCCCGGCAACTCACCATATTCCGCACCCAGAGCCTGCTCGTAAGCATCAAGCAGCTCCCAGCCCTGCCAGGTCGTGTAGGCCACGCCACGCTCTTCCAGCAGCGCCACCATCGCCTCGTGGCCAACCTCGCTGGTAGTCGCAGCAAGGCGGCCGGCCTGAGCGTCCTCCACCAGGTGAGCGATAGTCTGCTGAGCATCAGACTTCGTCGAGCCAATCAGACCGACCGGGCCACGCTTGACCCAGCCGGTGGCGTACACGCCATTAAGGGTCTGCTCAGATCCCACCTCAGCGACCACGCGGCCCTCGATATTAGGAATCACACCGCGGACGGTGTCGAAAGGAATCCCGTCAATCGGTGAGGAGTAGTAGCCAACCGCCCGATACACGGCCTGGACAGGCCAAGTGGTGATCACACCGGTGCCGCGCACATTACCGTCACCCGTCAGCTCGGTGCGTTCCGTGCGCAGAGCCTTCACATGGCCGTTCTCATCGGGCACGATCTCAACCGGGGATTCAAAAAGATGAATGTGAATGCGGCGAGAGGCAGTGCGTTCCTCGGGGTCAATCGAGGCGTAATTCGTCAGGGTTTTGACGACCTGGCGCTGCTGGTTGGAGCTACGCAGAGCCTCCTGCGAGCCCTCGTCAAAGTCGAAATCTTCCTCGCTGACAATGATGTCAACGTCGGGGACGTGGCCCAGTTCGCGCAGTTCCAGGGGAGTGAACTTCACCTGAGCGGGACCGCGACGGCCAAAGACGTGCACATCGGTCACAGGGTTTTCTGCCAGGCCTGCCGCCACATTTTCAGGGATTTCGGTGGTCATCATGTCAGGCAGGTGCTTGGCGAGGACACGCGCAACGTCCAAGGCCACGTTGCCCACGCCGATGACGGCAATTTCCTTGGCATTGAGCGGCCATTCACGAGGGTAGTCAGGGTTCCCGTCGTACCAGGAAACAAAGTCAGCGGCGCCGTAGGATTCAGGCAGGTCAATGCCAGGAATCGGGAGCGGAGCATCACGGTCAGCTCCGGTTGCAAAGATCACGGCGTCGTAGTGCGCCTGCAGGTCTTCAACGGTGACGTCTCGGCCGACCTCAACATTGCCCAGTAGGCGGATGTCGCCGCGCTGGAGGATCTTGTAGAGGGCGACGATGATCTGCTTAATGCGGGGATGATCTGGAGCGACGCCGTAGCGGACGAGGCCGTAAGGGGCGGGGAGGCGTTCGAAGAGATCAATGTTTACTTCGAGGCCTGACTTGGAGAGGATGTCCGATGCATAGATGCCTGCCGGACCTGCACCAATGACGGCCACGTTCAGAGTGCTCACGTCAGCACTCCCCTTTCTTCGCACGAGCGAATAAGTCATTCCGCTAAGCTGCGGGGATTTTTGCATAAGAATACTTCGCTAATTCTAGCGCCGCTATCCCGCGCTGTTACAGTCCCCCGTCATGGTGTGAGCCACCCTCGGCAGACATCACCCAGCCGGGGGTGGAGGCTTCTCTGAAGCCTCCACCCCCGCTCTTCCCTATCAGCGCTTTTCTCTCAGCGCTTTCCTATGAGCGGCTGCGTCTTCTCAGGGCGATCAATCCCCCGCCCACCGCAGTCAGAGCAACCGCGAGCAGCGCACCCGCCTGGCCGCCGCTCATACCTGTGCGGGCAATCGGCGGAGTCGGAGAGGGCTTGTCTGGGGTGTACGTGTTGACGAACTCGATCTGCGCGTTCGCACTCACCTCACCGATCGTGACCGTCACCGGCTGAGGTTCACGCAACGTGTATCCACGCAGGACGGCGCTATCAGCTCGTTCCGTGAGGACACAGCGTGTGCCGATAGGGAGGTTCGTCAACGTCGCTGCTTCGCCATTGCCTTTCAGCGCGATACTGCCTTTCACAGGGGCTTCTACTCCGCTGCAGGTGTAGTCGATGACGAAGGAGTGGCGTGCAAAGGCGTTCTCGGCTGCTCCCTTGACGACCTTACGAACCGATAGATCACCGCGCCTGAGCACATAGGTGTTGTCGGCGTGAACTTCAACCTTTGCCTTGTCGGCAACGTCGAAGGTAGCGACACCCTCGTTGAAGCTCTGCTGGCCGATACGAAGGCGACTGGTCAGTGTCGTTCCATTGACGAGGCTGGGGCGCTCTCGTAGTTCACAACGACCGGCAGGAACGTTCGTCACTGTTTCCTGGCGTCCTGGGGACACCGTAACTTCGCCCTTGAGAAGTTGTCCGGTCAGAGCGGTACACGAATAGTCGAAGGTGAAGGATGAGGGTGCAATGCGGGCGCCGTCACCGGTTACGACTTTTTCGACGCTGAAGCCACCTGTGAGTGCGCGGTAGTGGTTGGTGACTTCTACCGTGTTTGTGCGGCCCTTCTCGATCCGCAGCGCCGTCAGGGGCACGAATTGTGTCTGAACCTCGTAGCCTGCGCGGTTCTTAGTGGCGGCACTTTCTGACACCACACATTCCGTGCCGACTGGCAGGCTGTCATGGACAGTGACGGGCGTGCCATTGCCGGGAACGTTCACGGTGCCGTTAATGGCGTCGGCTCCAGGAACACGACACTCATAAGCGATCTCAAATGTGTCAGCGCTGAATGGGCCGTCTCCTGTCACATGCTTGAGGATGCTAAAAGGTGCTCGTTCGCGAGTGAAGGTGTTGGTAGCGCTGATCGCAATGTCTGTCCCCTTCGTGCTGAGGTCGAAGCTGAGAGGGGCATTGTTTGTGCCAGCAGCTTGCCCATCAATCATCCAGCTGAGGACGTGCCCCACGTGGTCGACTGTCACAGCATTCTCCGTCACTGTGCAACGCCCAAGAGGAAGGTCCTTCACACGAATCGGGGTGCCAGGGGTGACGTTGAGGGTGCCGGTGACGCTATCGAGGCCCTCTGCGAGCGGGTCGCAGGTGTAGGTGAAGGAGTAGCTTTGAGGTGCGAGCACTGCACCATCACCGCTCGTGATCTTACTGAGGGTGAAGTGGGCACGCTCTAGCTCGTAGGCGTTAGTGAAGGTCAGTTCCAGGGGAGCTGTCCCTGCTGCGATGGTGACCTTCTGCGCCAGGGGCTCCACTAAGGCGTATCCGGCAATGCGTGGAACTGCTGCAGTGTTTTCCTTCACCGTACATTCTGATCCGACGGGTAGTTCCGGACTGATCCATACCTCCCCGATCTTCACTGCAGCGTTCATATCATTTCCACCGCAGTTGTAGATGAAGGGGAAGGGTTGGTCCGCCAGCCGCGTGCGCACTTCTGCGGGTGTGGTGGGGTCGAGTTTTTTGATGATGCTGAAGCGCCCCATCATCCGTTGGTAGACATTCGTGAAGGAGGCGAGGTTTTCCTTGCCGGCTTCGAGAGTGAGGGTCTGTTTTTCAGGGACGGTAAAGGTGTAGTCCTTGAGGTGGTTGGGGGCAGGGGCAACTTCTGTGATGACGCATTGGGTGCCGGGGGCGAACTTCTTTCCGACAGGGATGCTCTCATTAGTGGGGGGCACATCAATGGTGCCGCTTTCGCCACCGCATTCGTAGCGGAATGTGTATTTTTGGCTGCCGATCAAGGCGGGGTCAATCCCTTGAATGCCCTTGCGGATAGCGAAGGTCGCTTTCTGTTCGACAGGGTTGGTGACGGCTACTGTTGTGACGGTTTGGTTACGAATAGTAAAGGTGGGGCTGTTTCCTTGAGCTGTTTCTGTTCCCACCACGTAGGAAGGCTGGCCCCATTCAAGGAGGGTCGCACCAACAGAGTGTGGTAGCGCCTGCGTATCTTCCGTGACGGTGATGCGTGTTCCGATGGGGAAGTTCAGCGGATAAGGAACTGCTTTGCCAGTTTCTTCAATGATGAACTCGGCTGGGTTGGAAGTGGGAGGCGCCCAGTTGGGATAGTCCTGGGCGGTTTTACCGTCGGGCAGGGTCCAGTTGATGAGGAAGCGGTATCGCTGCTGCGCTGGAAGAACGCCCGCACCTGACCCGGAGAGGGTTTTCTGGAGGGAGAATCCGCCGAATCCCTGCTCCATCTGCGCGCTCACATCAAGGGTTTCTCGAACGCTTCCTTCCCTGCTACTTTCGGCAGGGTAGTCCGCCAGCGTGACCTTATTGGTGTAGGTCTGCCCCATATGTGTCTGGCCGTTGGGGCTGGCTGGCCGAGTTTGGTAGAAGATGCGGTAGTTTGCTTCACCATTGAGGTGTGTCCCAAAAGGCCCCGCAAGGTGAACGGTGAATTGTTTGGGGTTGTGCGGGTCGGGCGTGACCGAGAGGGAGAAGCCGTCTGTGCTTTTACCTGAGCTGTCGGCAAGGGTGACTTCCGGTTGTGAGGGATCCAGTTTATGCCGATAGAGGTTGAGTTTGACGACGCATTTATCAAGGCATAGGTCGTGCCCTTCGCCAACAATATCGGTAAAGGTCATCGAGGTAATGGGCGTCTGGCCTGTCCATTTTCTCAGGAGGACAGAGGGGTTAAACCAGATCGACCAGTAGATCGTGGATTGCCCAGGATTAATTGTGGATTCGTATTTTGCGAAGCCAGCTTCCCAGTATTTTGGAGCTGGCGGCTCGGTAATAGCCTCTCCTCCTGGGAGGGGGACGCTTTGCACCTCCCCGTTGACGGTAATAGTGGTTTGTGTTTCGGTCGTTGTCTCGGTCGCGATCAGTTCAGCGCGGCCCTTACCGTGGATATTGACGTATCCGCGGATATTGTCACTGAAGGTGCACAGGATGCGTCGAGGTTCGAGGACGCACTCTCCTGCCTGGATACCATTGGCGCCGAGGAGTATGCGAGTTCCTGTTGTCATCCGATTGCGTAGCCCCTTGGGAAGTTCGATGACGAATGATTCTCCGGGCTGAGGGTCTGCTTGCGTGGCATCCCAGGTGAAGTTCATGCCTAAAACATCCCAGCGGTGCACCTGCCCGGGAACGGACTGTTGTTGCCCATCGGTCTTACTGAGCTGGGTGATTCTGACGACGATCTTTGAGTTGATTCGCGGTCCTGGGGAGTCGGCCTGAGCGGTGGAGACATAGGCAAGCACCAGAAGCACACTGGCCAGAGCGAAGGCCAGGAGTGATCGGACTCGTTGCCATATCGGCAGTGGACTGACATTCATGACAAACCTCATCGTCTATTCGAGTAAAACATCCCATTTGTATGACATTGAAACAATGGGGAATCTTGACCAGAATGTCACAGCTTAAACAAGCAATCAAGGCGCATTTCTAATTGAATTAACAGGAAGTATTCAGCCTTCATAAAGGTGAAGGGAAAATTGACCAAACAGTAAGTCACAAAAACCGTCATATAATTCACACCCCCTAAAGGCCATTAAGAAATAAATATTCAGGATGGGGGAATACATCTTCTGAAGTGCAGAAATCTTAATTTTCGATAAAGATCAGCTCATAAGACATCTCACAAGAATCGCCTTTGACTCCTGGGCGCCGAGATAAAATCTTTCCAATCGGTCATTATTGCTCGGGCGACTATGCCCATATTTTGAGATAGCTTGTCTCAAAATATGGGCATAGTCGTCAAGCTCATCCACAGCGGGAGGTAGCACAAAACCTAAGTATCACAACGAAAAACGATGCCCTGTGGAGTTTCAGATGAAAGCGATAGGTGTTAGCAGGTCTAATTCCCGCAAAACCTCCAGCACATACTCATGCCGATTAAAGGTATAGAGATGTACTGACGGAGCCCCACCCTGCAAAATCTCCTGCGCAACAGCCACCGTATACGCCACCCCCAGCTCAGGGGCGTACCCGCCAGCCTTCTCCATCGCCGCAAGCAAATCAGCAGGCGCAGGCCGCCCCGCCAAAGAAGCAACCTTCCGCAACTGCCCCAAAGTCGACACCGGCATCAAACCCGGCAGAATCGGAAGAGTAACACCCGCCTGCTGAGCTTCAGCAACAAAGCCTAAATACTCATCAGCGTGGAAAAACAACTGAGTAATCGCCAGCTGCGCACCCGCCTCCTGCTTAGCAATCAACCAATCAATATCCTCACGGCGAGATCGCGACAGTGGATGCCCATTGGGATAAGCAGCAACAGCAATACGCCCCACACTCGTCAGCGCCGGACGCTCACCGCGAACCTCGTTAATCAACTCAATAAGTTCCACAGACGATAAGGACCCCGCAACAGAGGCGTCTGACTCATCCATCCCACGCGGCGGATCACCTCGTAAAGCCAAAAAATCATGAACACCCGCGTCCATCATCGAATGAATGACCGCTTTAATGGCAGCCCGGTCCTCACGTACCGTCGTCAAATGTGCCATCGGAAGAGCGTCCGTGTAATTGCGCAAATAGCGCAGCAGATCCACCGACCCATCACGATGAGCCCCATTGGCTCCATAGGTCACGGAAATGAAATCAGGACCAGCAGCGGACAGGTGCTGTACGCAATGCCCTAGGGCAAGAGCCGCAGCCCCCGTGCGCGCCGGAAAAACCTCGAAAGAAAAGCGAGGCTTCGTGGGCGCCGAACCCGTCAGCAACAGCGTCATACCCCACCCCCACTGAGAACCTCGGCCGCCATCGCTGTACCTCGCACACGCGCCGCGATCTTCGCAAACGCTACCTCGCGGGCAAAATCCGGCGAACCATGCCGCGGCTTTTGATCAACCAAATACGGCGAGAAGCCGCAATCATCCGTTGACCCCAGAAGCGTCGGCGGGATAAAGCGAGCAGCCCGCACAAGCTGATCGCAGATGTCCTCTGCGGTTTCTAACTTCGGCGTAACCGTGCGCGTCACCCCAAGAAGAATCTGCGGCTGACGAGGCCGACTCACATGGTCCCATTTCGCCAACTGCTCCCCCACAAGCCTGGCCACCCTGTCTGGCTCAGCATCACTTGCCGCCTCCATAAGGAAGTAGCCTGCCTCAATGGCAAAAAGCTCTGGGATAAGGTCGGCGTAGTCGACATCATGTGAATGGTGACTGTCGTGGTCATTACCCGAGCAGGTATGAACCCCCACATTGGCGCGTAGATGCTCGGGAATGCGATCAAGGACTCGGTTGAGCAGCTCAATAAAGCCCTGTAACGACTCCGGCCCCGCCCAGGACAATACTGGCGTTGCATGCCCCGGCTTGGCGACGTTCTTCTTTAAGGCCAGACGCCCCTCCGTGAAATCGATACTCACTCGAGAGGCCCCGGCCGCAAAGCAGCGGGTAATATCTTCTGCGCATCCTTGCACCACGTCATCAAGAAAATCCTGACGGGAATAGTCCCCGATCCCCTCTGGGCCCACCATGAGCGAAAGCATCGATGGAGAGACGACCGCCTGCTTCAGCGGGTGATCGGTGAGTGTGCGGGTGCGTTCCACGTCCTCAGCAGCCCACGAGTGGAAACGGAAGGGTGCTGTGCTCAGGGCAGGAATCACACGATGGTGCCCGTCGGCGTAGACAGCAAAAAGTGGGCCCTCAGTAATGCCCTCGGCACTGAGCGGATAGCTGGAAAAACTCAGGCGATACTGCTCGCCATCATTGACATAAGGAGAGCCCGTAGCCTCAAGTTTGTGGACGGTATCGAGCACAGCGCGAGATTGCTCCCGCTCAACATCCGCGGCGCTTGCCGCGCCAATCTCAGCATCCAGCACCACCTGCTGAAGGCGAGAAGGGCGCGGCAAGGAACCCACGTGTTCGGTCGGAAGAGAAGGCGTGCTCATGCTAATTCCTGACGCACAGCCTGAGCGGCACGCACCATATTCGTCAAGGACGCAACAGTCTCGTCGTAACCACGCGTCTTCAGACCACAGTCAGGGTTAACCCACAGTTGGTCGCCGGGAATATGCGCGCTGGCAATGCGAAGGAGTTCTTCTTGCTCTTCTTGCGAGGGAACACGCGGGGAGTGAATGTCATACACGCCCGGGCCGATCCCTCGGGAGTACTTGTGTGCGCCCAGGGGAACCACCACGTCCATACGCGAACGGGCTGCCTCAATGGAGGTGACATCAGCATCCAGCCCATCAACAGCGTGGATAATCTCGCCAAACTCCGAGTAGCACAGGTGCGTGTGGATCTGCACCTCAGGAGCGGCCCCACCCGTCGCCAAACGGAAAGCACCCACCGACCACTCCAAGTACGCCTGTTGACGGTCAGCATCCAAAGGTAAGAGTTCACGCAATGCAGGCTCATCCACCTGGATAATCTCGATCCCTGCAGACACCAGGTCATCAATCTCATCACGCAGCGCCAAAGCAACCTGGGTGGCAGTGTCAGCCAAGGGCTGATCGTCACGAACGAAAGACCAGGCAAGAATCGTCACAGGGCCAGTCAGCATGCCTTTCACATGACGATCCGTGAGGGACTGAGCGTAGGCTGACCAGCGGACAGTCATCGGAGCCGGACGGCTGATATCACCCCACAGAATCGAGGGACGCGTCGCGCGAGTACCGTAAGACTGCACCCACCCGTTCGTTGTCACCGCACAGCCGTCAAGGAGTTCAGCGAAGTACTGAACCATGTCATTACGTTCGGCCTCACCGTGGACGAGGATGTCTAGGCCGATTTCCTCCTGAAGACGAATGACCGACGCGATCTCCTCACGGAGGAACTGCTCGTAGGCGTCGACGTCGATCTCTCCGCGGCGGAAGGCAGCTCGCGCTCGACGAATTTCGGCTGTTTGCGGGAAAGACCCGATGGTGGTGGTCGCAAGCTCGGGGATATTCAACGCAAGCTGAGCAGCGCGCCTCTCAGTCTCTCCGGCTCGCGTGCGATCCTCCGCAGTGACAGCCGCTGCACGCTGGCGCACATGTTCAACACGGACACCCGGTGCATGCGCACGATCAGCAAGGATCTCGGCGTTCTCTTCGAGTGCCGTCACAATAGTCTCCCTACCGTGAGCGAGCCCTTCGGCCAGCAGGGCAACATGCTCCACCTTCTGATCGGCAAAAGCCAGCCAACGGGCAAGACGAGCGTCAAGTGAGGGCTCATCAGCAACATCGTGTGGAACATGCTGAAGGTTATTCGCCGTAGCAACCGACACTGTGACCCCTGCCTGGCGGATACGCTCAAGAGTGGCCAAAGCCTGGCTGAGGTTCGTTTGCCAGATATTGCGCCCATCAATGACGCCCGCAACAAATGTTGTCCCCTCAAAAGCACGGGCGAAGGAGCCTTCTGCCAGCGCCTGCTCATCCAGACGCCCGCGAACCAAATCCGCCTGAATAGCCTCAACGGGAAGCGCCCCAAGACGAGTCTGAGCGTAGGAAGAATCCCCATAGGGGGCGGTCAGAAGAATAGCCGGACGATCGGCGCGAGCACCCAATTCCGTGTAGGCAGAGGTCACGAAGGCGAGGATTTCCTCTCGTGTATATCCCAAGGAATCCGAAACAAGGGCCGGCTCATCAAACTGCACCCAACGGGCTCCGGCCTCGTGAAGAGCGCGAAGGAGGGCCGCGTACCCTTCAACGACATCATCCAGACGTGAGATTGGTGCAAAGCCTTCTGGCGCCTCATCGGCTGCCTTTGCCAACAAAAGATAGGTGACGGGTCCAACGAGGACGGGACGCGAATCGATGCCCTGCGTGCGAGCCTCCTCAACATAGCCCACCAGGGTGCCAGCATGAGGTTCCACCGGAGTCTGCGGGGAAATCTCCGGCACCGAGTAGTGGTAGTTCGTGTCGAACCATTTGGTCATCTCAAGAGGCTGATGTGTCTCATCGCCTCGGGCGAGCACGAAGTAACGGTCAATGTCACTCCCTTGCACATCTGCGAAGCGCAGCGGCGTCGCCCCCAAAGCCACGGTGGTGTCAAGAACCTGATCGTAGAGGCTGAAAGATTCGGGGATTGCACCATCCTGGCTGCTTAAACCCAGGTCCTTCAGACGTGAACGCACGTCGGCTCGCAGAGCAGCGGCAGTGACAGCGAGTTCAGCCTCGGTAATGGTGCCCTTCCAGTAGGCTTCAACGGCTTTCTTCAACTCTCGGCGTCGACCAATACGCGGATAGCCCAGGATCGTGGCGGGAGCAAGACCCGCAGTGCGATGTTCGGTGTTCGGTGCGCTCATGATGCTCTTTCATTGTGCGGAGTATGGGAGGAGGGCCTCTGTGAGGGCAACACCTCTATGCCTGTTGACAGTTCCGAACGGTAGCAAGGGGGTAAAAGGCCTCTCCCAGGGGCACAACATTTTGGACTTTTGTAACGGGAGGCGTCAGCCCTCTCAAGGCTGCTGCCCGCCCACTAGCAATCTGTACACCTTGGCGCATGATGTACATGGTGCACCACGTACATCATGCATTAACCCGTACATTTCTCTGCTTGGGCACAGATGCTGCACAATGTGGCTGCAGAATGTGGCTGCGCAAAGCAAAAGTCCGCGTGGCAGGAAAACCTGCCACGCGGACCTTGAAAAGCCTCAACGGCTGCACCGTCAACCGGTGCCGGACTCATAATGGCCTACACCATCCGGTCCACCATCAAATGAGCAAAAGACACCAGCGCCGTCTTTGCCTCGCCCTCAGGCAAAGCATCACACTCAGCAATGGCATCAGCGGCCCATTCACGAGCCATCTGACGGGTTTCCTCCACCACATCATGCTCGCGTAAAGCAGCCACAACCTCAGCCAGGGCTTCATCGGACGACAGATCCCCCGCCAGCATCGACAAAATACGAGCACCAGCCGGGTCAATGGTGCCCTCTGCCTGACGGCGGCGCAGCAACAAGACAGGCAGGGTGTCAACGCCCTCACGCAGATCCGTGCCCGGCGTCTTCCCAGAGGTCACTACCTCGGAGGCAAAATCGAGTACGTCGTCAGCGATCTGGAAGGCCACGCCAATCTTTTCACCAAAGCGGGCCACGGTTGCAGCAATCTCCTCACCCGCACCACCGTGGAAAGCCCCAAAGTGGGCGGCCGAGGACAGCAGCGACCCGGTCTTATCAGCGAGAACCTGAATGTAGAACTCCACCGGATCCGCGCCTTCAGTCACGCCGAAGGTCTCATTGAGCTGGCCGATGCACAAGCGCTCAAAGGTATGCGCGTGATAGGCCACAGACTCCGGTCCCAAAGAAGCAACCAGCACTGAAGCGCGGGCGAAGAGGACATCTCCAGCGAGAATCGCCCGATTATTGCCCCACTGATGCTGAGCTGAAGGCACACCACGACGAGTGGGAGCCGAATCCATCACATCATCGTGGTAGAGCGAGGCCAAGTGCGTCAGCTCAATCGCTGTTGCAGCATTTAAGACCTTCTCGCCAAGGGCAAGCTGCGGGGTGCCGAACTGTGCGCACGTCAAGGTCAGCAGAGGGCGAATACGCTTACCCCCCGCGACAGCAAGATGCGAGGTCAGTTCGTCAATGAGATCCCGCGAACCAGAAACAGCCTGGTGAAGGGATTCTTCGACGGCCTCGAGGCCCGGCAGAATGCGGGCCTCGAGGTCAGGAACGTGAAGATCGGGTGTGGAGACGTTCACGGGAGAAGCACGACCACCTGATTGAGTAGGGACAGGACTGGAGCCGGGAAGAGGCCCAGAACGATCGTACCCAATGCGGCGACAATAATCGCAACGGTGCTCAAACCTTCAGAACGAACAATGACTACCTCACCCGTGGGTTCCTCGAAGAAGAGCACCCGTACAACACGGAAGTAGAAGAAGGCCGTCACAGCCGAGCATGCCAGTGCCAGGCCGACAAGGTAGCCCCATCCACCGGCGAAAGCATCGGCAAAAACAACGAACTTTCCAATGAAACCAGCGGTCAGCGGGATGCCTGCGAAGGACAAAAGGAACACGAGGAATGCTCCTGCCACCACCGGATTGGTGCGGCCAAGGCCCGACCAGCGTGTGAAATCTGTGACCTCAGCACCAATAGCACCCTCACTGTCCTGGCGGCGCACAAGCGACACCACACCAAAGGCGCCAACGGTAGCCAAACCGTAGGTCAACAGGTAGAACAGCACGTTGCCCGACGAACCCTGCACCAGCGAGAACACACCCAGCAGGATGAAACCCGCGTGTGCAATCGACGAGTAGGCGAGCATGCGCTTAATGTCGGTCTGCACAAGGCCAGCGAAGGTGCCGACGAGCATCGTCAGAGCGGCAATACCCACCAGGACCCACGACAGTTCCCACTGTAGGGCGCCAGCAACCACCTGGTAGAAGCGCAGCATTGCGGCAAATGCCGCAACCTTCACAGCGGCAGCCATGAAGCCAGTAACAGGGGTTGGAGCGCCGGTGTATACATCAGGTGTCCAGGCGTGGAAGGGGGCTGCACCCACCTTGAACAGCAGGCCGACCATGACCATGAACACGCCGATGAACAGCAGCCAGTCCATATTCACCATGCTCGGAATTGCGGTGGCCACCTGAGTGATGGTGAGTGAACCGGAGAAGCCGTACAGCAGGGCCGAACCCATGAGCATGAAGCCCGAGGCGAAGGCACCCAGCAGGAAGTACTTCAGAGCGGCTTCCTGCGAGAGCTGGCGGCGGCGGCGAGCCGTCGCAGCGAGGATGTATAGCGGCAGGGACATCACTTCAAGCGCCACGAACAGAGCGATGAAGGAGTTCGCTGCGGGGAAGACCATCATGCCGCCCAGGGAGAACAGCACGAGGGAGAAAATCTCGGTCCGCTGGTAGTTCTTCGCGTCAGTAAGTTCTTCTTCGTGTGAGCCTGGACGATCCGAAGGCTGGCCTGCGAAAGCGCCATCCCCGATCTCCGAGCGATCAGCGATCACGAGGACCGCAAAGAAGCCCAGGACGGCAAGAATGAACTGTGCTGCGAGGGTCAGCGGATCTTCGATGTATTCCCCCAGAGACTGCGGTGCTGCAGCCACGGGGATCCACCGCAGGGCGAGGACGCTAGCCGCACCCATAGTGGAGACCAATGCGATGCCGATACCCATGGCGCGACGCAGGCGCACGGGCGCGAGAGCTTCAGCCAAGACAGCGACAACGGCGCCACCCAGGACGATGATGATGGGTAGCAGCGACACCCACGCGATGGTGGGGGCGACAAATTCGTCGACGGGAAGGTTATTCACTTCGCGCTCCCTTCGGTGGCGACGTGGGAGGCAGCCACCAGAGTGGTAGCAGCCTCATCAGCGATAGGGGTCAGCGAGGAAACAAGCGGTGCTGCCCACACGCCCAGGATGACCATTGCGGCAATCAAGGGAGCAACGACAACCTTCTCACGACCGTTGAGGTCTTCAAGTGAAGCGTTCTTCCCTGCCGGGCGACCGGTAAAGACGCGCTGGTAGGGCAGCAGAACGTAGACGGCAGCCACAACGACGCCCAGAACAGCGAACACAGCCAAGCCCGCTGAGGCTGACCATGTGCCCATGAGGACCAGGTATTCGGGGACGAAGCCGGACAGGCCGGGCAGGGCGATTGAGGCCATAGCGGACACGAGCCACAGGCCGGCCAGGATTGGGGTGACGCGCTGCATACCGACGTAGTCGCGCATGTCACGACTGCCACCGCGTTCTGCGAGGAAGCCCGAGATGAGGAACATTGCTGCGATTGAAACGCCGTGAGCGACCATGTACACCATGGCACCGGTCATGGCGATGGACGAGCCGACAAAGATGCCCAAAACCATGAAACCGAAGTGGGATACGGAGGTGTAGGACACCAAGCGCATGATGTCGTTCTGGCCGATAGCAGCGAAGCCGCCCCACAGGATCGACACAACAGCGAGGATGCACAACACCAGGGCTGCTTGAGCCGACGCGACGGGGAAGAGCCGCAGGACCAGGGCGATCATCCCGAAAGTACCGATCTTGTCGAGCACGCCGACAAGCAGTACCGAGGTACCGGGGCGGGCCACGGCGGCAGTGTCAGGCAGCCAGGTGTGGACGGGCACCATCGGGGCTTTGATAGCAAAAGCAATCATGAAGCTGACGAACACACCCATCTGCAGGCCTGCAGGCAGGTTGCCTGAGAGGCTGGAAAGGGTGTCCAAGCGGAAGAAGGTGGCGGAGTGCTCCGGGATTGCTGCCCAGAGAGCAACCATGCCACCGAGCATTGCCAGACCGCCAGCCAACGAGAAGAGCAGGAACTTCATCGCGGCACGACGACGCGCCTCAATATCACCCACACCGTAGCGACCAATCATCAGGTACAGCGGGATGAGCATTGCTTCAAAGGCGAAGTAGAACAGGACAACGTCGAAAGCAGCGAAGATCAGGACCATGAAGGTTTCCAGGAGCAGAATCAACGCCAGGTAGCCGCGAGGGTCCTCATCCGAGTCTGCCCATGCGGCGCCAATGACGATCGGTACCAGGGCCACGGCCAAGAGGACCATCACCAGGCCAAGGGCATTAACGCCCAGCGCCCAGGAGACACCCATTGGAGGAATCCAGGAGTAGGACTCGACCATCTGATAGGTGCCCGACTCTGACCAGTCAAAGGCTGTGGCGGCTGCGAATACAGCCAGGATCAATTCGATGATCGACACACCCAGAGCGATCGGGCGTGCCTGGGGTCGAAGCCCCGGAATAGCCACAACCAGCGCACCCAGCAGTGGCAGCACCACGAGGATGCTCAACCACGGGGTGGTGGCGGGGATGAGAGTGCTGATTTCCATGAGTTCTCCTCCCACGCTCACAGCTGGAAACCGATAATGACGACCAGGGACAGCAGGACGCCGCCCAGGATGTAGGACGCGTAGGTGCGGGCGTTACCGGTTTGCGTGATGCTCACCAGGCGACCCAATCCCTTTGCGGATGCGGCCACTCCATTGACTATGCCGTCCACTGCACGCTTGTCGCCACCGGCGGCCACGGCCACAAGAGCGGTACCGGGGGTGACAACGAGGGTGTCGTTAATGGCGTCTTGGAAGAGGTCGTTGCGGGCGGCGTGCACGAGGGCGTTAGCCGCAGGAACGGAGGTGGGAACCTCGCCCTTGCCGTACTTGGCCCACGCCAGTGCCGCACCGAGAGCCACAAGGATCAGGGAGGCGGCCATAATGACGGGGATCGGCAACACGGGGTGCCCGTGCTCGGTAGCACCGATAGCGGGGGTCAGCCATACGGAGAAGAAGTCTCCGATGGAGAGCAGCCCACCAATGGCAACCGCTCCCACAGCCAGGATGATCATTGGAATGGTCATCAAAGGTCCCGACTCGTGGGGGTGCACGGGCGCGCCTTCAGCTTCAGTGGTCCAGCGGGCGGTGCCGTGGAAGGTCATGAAGAACAGACGCGACATGTAGAAGGCTGTCAGCCCTGCACCAAAGAGTGCGATACCGCCAAAGACCCATCCGGCCCAGGGGGCGGGGTTACCGGCAAAGGTATCCATTGAGAACGCGGCCTCAATGATCTTGTCCTTGGACCAGAAGCCCGAGAACGGGGGCACGCCCAGGATGGCCAGCCAGCCCATCATGAAGGTCAGCCAGGTGACTGTCATGGCGGTGCGTAGAGCGCCGAAGCGTCGCATATTGACCTGATCGCCCATGCCGTGCATGACCGAGCCCGCACCAAGGAACATAAGCGCCTTGAAGAAGCCGTGGGTGAAAAGGTGGAAGATGGCGAACGCCCAGCCGATGGGGCCAAGGCCAGCGCCGAGCATCATGTAGCCGATCTGGCTCATGGTGGAGGCTGCCAGCACCTTCTTCATGTCGTCCTTGGCGGCACCAACGATGGCACCAAAGAGCAGGGTGATAGCACCAATGATGGTAACAACGGTGGCGGCAACGGGGGCAGCCTGGTAGACAGCACCGGAGCGAACCACGAGGTACACGCCAGCGGTCACCATGGTGGCTGCGTGAATGAGGGCTGACACGGGGGTCGGGCCTGCCATTGCGTCGCCCAGCCATGCCTGGAGGGGGAATTGCGCGGACTTACCGCAGGCACCCACCAGCAGGAAGATACCGATCATGGTGGCCTGCGCGACAGGAATCTCAGAGACTCCGTGGGCAACGGCTTCCATATTGACGGTGCCGAAGTTAGCGACCATGGCCATCATGGCCAGGAGCAATCCCATGTCACCAACACGGTTCATAACAAAGGCCTTCTTTGCAGCCTTGGCGTAGTCGGGAACGTCATTCCAGAAGCCAATGAGCAGGTAGGAGGCCAAGCCCACGCCTTCCCAACCGATGAAGAGCACCGCGTAGGAGTCACCCAGAACCAGGGTGAGCATGGCGGCGATGAAGAGGTTGAGATAGGCGAAGAAGCGGCGGCGATCCTTGTCGTGCTCCATGTAGGCCACGGCGTACACGTGGATAAGGGAGCCGACGAGGGTGACCAGCATGACGAAGGTCATCGACAGCGGGTCCACCATAAGGCCAAAGTCCACGGAGAACTCTCCGGCGGGAATCCAGCTAAACAGGGTGGACGCATAGCGGCGGCCTTCAGGCGCAGTGCCCAGCATCTGAATAAGGATGGCAACGCCGACGGCGAAGGAGGACCAGGAGGCGAGGACGCCCATCCAGTGGCCCCACTTATCCGTGTGGCGTCCAGCCAGCAGCAAGAATGCGGCGCTGGCCAGGGGAATTGCGATCATCAGCCACGCAAAGGAGGCTGCGCCGGTGGCAGCTACGGGCTCAGCGATCGTGCCATGCCCATCCATACCCACCAGGGCGGGGAGGAATCCGATGTTCATTGAGTGACCTCCCTCAGTTCTTCAGCAGGTTGACGTCGTCAACGCTCGTGGTGGCGCGCGACTTGAAGATGGACACGATGATGGCCAGACCCACCACAACTTCTGCGGCGGCGACGATCATGACGAAGAAAGCCATGATTTCGCCGGCAACCTCGCCGTGAATACGTGAGAATGTCACGAGGGTGAGGTTGGCCGAGTTGAGCATGAGTTCAACACCCATGAGGGAGATGACCGCCGAGCGGCGCACCATCACAATGACGGCTCCCAGGGTGAAGAGGATGGCGGCAAGCAGCAGGTAGTATGCGAGGCTCACTTCTCTGCCTCCTCGGTAGTGGTGGTGGGCTCTGCAGTCTCATCGGACGAGGCCACCGCTGCGGGTACCTCGGGCGAATGAGGCTGGTTGAGTCCGGTGGGAGCTTCGGGGCCAGGCATGCCCCATGCGCCGGAACGCTCAGCGGTACCGGCGGCACCGGGGCCGAAGGGAGACTGCGAAGCATCCCCCATGCGGGCGAGCAGCAAGGACTGGGCGACCTCGGGTTCAATCATGCCGACGCTGCGCTCAAGGCCACGCACACGCAGCACGCGGGGCACGGACTCTTCAACGGGACCAAGAGTTTCACCCGAAAGAGCCGGGACGTCAACAGCAGTGCTGGTGGCGTACACGCCGGGCGACGGAAGCTGGCCGATGTGACGGCCCGTGGCCTTGTAGGCGCGCATCTTCGCTTCAGCGGTGGAGCGCTGGTCAACCTTGGGGCCAAGCTCATCGGTGTGGGTCAGCAGCATGGCGCCAATCGCAGCGGTGATCAGCAGCGCGGCTGCCAGTTGCATGGAGAACCAGTGCTGGGAGAAGAGCTCCACAGCCAAGGAGGTAATCGGCGCATCCGTGAAGGGATCAACCTCGGGTGCGGGCGTGGCAACCACGGTGGCTTGGGCGATTGCGCTGGCCAGAATGATGACCACGCCGAGGCCAGCCAGGATTGACGAGATCACGCGGGCACGGCCCTGACGGGTGTATTCATCGGAGGCGCCCAGGCCGATCATCATGATGACGAAGAGGAAGAGCATCATGATGGCGCCGGTGTAGACGATCACCTGCACGGTCCCCAGGAAGGGTGCGCCCATGGTGACGTAGAGGACGGCCAGGCCCAGCATGACGCCCACCATGCTGATCGCTGCGTAGGCGGCCTTCTTGAACAGGAGGATGCCGAAGGCGCAGGCGATCATGAACACGGCGACGCAGGCAAAGAGCACTGCCTCTCCTGTGGAGGCCATCGCAGGCCAGTTTCCAAAGAGGTTCACTTCAGTGCCTCCTGCGGGTAGTCAACGACCTTCACGGTCGCAAGGCTTTCGTCCTCGGGACGATGTTCACGCACCCAGTCAACCTGAGCCTGGGTGGCGCCCACAACCGCACCGCGGTAGTAGTCGCCGTCAGATAGGCCCTCGACCATGGGGTGTGGCGGTTGGAGCATACCTTCAGAAAGAGGAACGAGGATGTCGTCCTTTTCGAAGATTTCAGATTCGCGATCAAACTTCGCGATCTCGAAGTCGTGCCCCATCGTCAATGCGCGCGTCGGGCAGGCCTCGATACAGAAGCCGCAGAAGATGCAGCGCAGGTAGTTGATCTGGTAGACCGCGCCGAAACGCTCGCCGGGGCTGAATTGAGCCTCGGGAGTGTTCGATGCAGCCTCAACGAAGATCGCGTCAGCGGGGCACGCCCAGGCACACAGCTCACAGCCAATGCACTTTTCCAGGCCATCCGCGTAGCGGTTGAGCTGGTGGCGTCCGTGGAATCGGGGCTGTAGCACCGCCGGTTCGAAGGGGTAGGACTCGGTTGCTGTGGGCTGGAAGAACTGCGTGATCGTCACACCGTAGCCAGCCAGGGGGGCGAAGAATCGGGCAATCGGCCCCATGGGGTCGTGCTCGTAGAGCATTTCCTTATCGCTCACGATCAGGCCTCCTCAATAACGATCGGTGCGCGGCCCGCACGAGGCGAGGGCGGCAGTGTCTGTCCGGGCAGGGGTGGTACCGGGTAGCCGTCAGCGAAGGCGTCGAAGGGCTTATCGGCGGGAGCCTCGTCCTCTTCTTCCTCGCCACCGTCGGTGAACCACACGACGATGAGGGCGATGACGAAGACACCGACAATGACGGCGGCGATGACCGGCAAGGAGACGTCAACCCAGTTGGTGACGCCACGCAAGATGGCCACCAGAACGATCCACACCAGTGAGATGGGGATGAGGCGTTTCCAGCCCAGGGCCATGAACTGGTCGTAGCGGAAACGCATGAGTGTAGCTCGGGTCCACACCATGAGGAACATGAAGAACCACATCTTGAGGAAGAACCACAGGATGCCCCACCAGCCGCCATCCATGATGCCGAAGTAGCTAAACGGCCACGGTGCGCGCCACCCGCCAAAGAAGAGGGTGGTAGCCACGGCAGAGACGTTGAGCATGTTGACGTACTCGGAAAGGAAGTACCAGGCGAACTTCATGGAGGAGTATTCGGTCATGTGGCCTGCCACGATTTCACCTTCAGCTTCGGGAAGGTCGAAGGGCAGACGGTTCACTTCACCGACTGCAGAAATGCAGTAGACGATGAAGGCCGGCATGAGGGCGAAGGCCCACCACACGTTCTCCTGGGAGGCAACGATCTGCGAGGTCGACATGGAGCCCGCCATGATGAACACGGACACCAGGGCCATACCCATTGACAGTTCGTAAGAAATCACCTGCGCAGAAGAACGGATAGCGCCATACAGAGGCAGGGTCGAACGAGACGACCAGCCACCCAGGACGATGCCGTACAGGCCAAGGGAGGCCATTGCGAGGATGTAGAGAACAGCCACGGGCATGTCAGCCATTTGCAGCGGCGTGGAGTAGCCGAAGATATTGACATTCGGACCCAGCGGCATCACGGCGAAGATGCTGAATGCGCAGAAGGCAGCAATGACAGGAGCCAGCAGGTAAAGGAACTTATCCGAACGACGCGTCCACATGTCTTCCTTGAAGAGCAGCTTCACGGCGTCAGCAATGGCCTGAAGCAAGCCGAAGGGGCCTGCCACATTCGGGCCGGGACGCGACTGCATGCGGCCCAGGCCTCGACGTTCCACCCACAGGGCGATGAGCACGTTGAGGATGAGGAAAACAATGAGGAAGACAGCCTTAATCAGGGTCAGCCACCATGTTTCCTGCGAAAAGTCCGCAACTGCGCTCTGAACTGCCATGGGGAGTTCGAAGGGAAGAGCGTTCATCGGGCCACCTCCGCTGTAGCGGTGAGGGTCACAATGGAGCCAGCAGCTCCCAGTGACGTGTGGACGAAGGAATCCTGCGAACATTCGGGGACCCACACGACGCCGTCAGGCAGGTCAGCCACTTCAACAGGAAGGGTGATAGCACCGCGTTCACTGGTGACAGTAACGCGGGCATCTTCTGCCACGCCCAGGCCCTGCAAGGTTGCAGGCGACACGAAGGCCACCGAACGGCGGGCGGTACCAGCAAGCTGAGGGGCGCCGGCCTGCAAACGACCAGCGTCCAGCATCGGCTTGTGCGTGGTCAGTAGTGCCTGACCGGGAGCGACAGCGGTCGGAGCGGGGGCTTCAACAGCAAGAGGCTCCACGCGGGCACCCGTCCAGGACATGAGGGGGTTGACCTCGTCGTAGACGTCCGTCAGTGTCTCCAGGCCAAGATCCACACCAAACTCACGCGCCAGGCGCACGAGGACGTCGCGGTCGCTCAGGGAGCGGGCGGCGATAGCCTGACCGAAGGGACGCAGGCGGCCTTCCCAGTTAATGAAGGTGCCGTGCTTCTCAACAACCGGAGCGACGGGGAGCACCACGTCGGCCAGTTGAGTGGCCGGAGATTCGCACACCTCAAGGGAAACAACGAAGTCG
Source organism: Schaalia canis (assembly GCF_003858455.1). GTDB lineage: Bacteria > Actinomycetota > Actinomycetes > Actinomycetales > Actinomycetaceae > Pauljensenia > Pauljensenia canis. The sequence continues at coordinate 310,837 of NZ_RQZF01000003.1, forward strand.
GCGGCCGTGAGAGCTCCTTCAAGGCTCAACGCAGGATCGTTGAAGCAGAAGTCACGGTCATCAACACCGCCAACAACAACGGCTGTGATCTCACCCTGGGTGGTGCGGTTGACGATCCCAGCAGCGCAAGAACCACGCTGCTCAGGCAGGTTCGCCCACCCCAGCGAAGCGCGGGCGGCCTCGTCCTCCACGGGACGGCCAAAGGGCAGCAGACCCGGCAGCAGGCCAGCCTCAACAGCAGCGCGGTCGCCAGCGCGGCGAGGCACCCACTGCAGGCGAGCGCCCAGACGGTCAGCGCACTCAGCGACGGCAGTCAGCAGGCCAGCCGACCGTGCGGCGCGCTCACCAACGAGGATAATGCCGCCACGCAAAGCCTCAGCAAGTTCAGCGTTGATGCCACCTTCAGCGATAGAGGCGAGCACCTCGACCTCGGTGCCTGGGGCTGCATGGAGCACCTGAGCGCCGAGCTTGCGTGAGCCAGCGGTGGTGAAGGGGGCGACGGTTGCAACCTTCACACTGCCGGCGAGCACGCCCTTACGCAGACGCAGGAAGAGGGAACCGGCCTCGTCCTCGGGCTCAAGAGCAACGAGGAGGACCTGCCCACCCTTTTCCACATCCGTGTAGGTCACGCCCAGGCCCGAACCAGCCACGCGGTTGGACAGGAAGGCGCGTTCCTCACCGGAGAGGGTGCGGGAGCGGAAGTCAATATCGTCCGAACTCAATACAGTACGCGCGAACTTCGACCACGCGTAGGCGTCCTCGAAAGTCAGGCGGCCACCGGGCAGGAAGCCCACGCGGCCCTTGGCGCGAGCAGCCTTCAGGCCCTCAGCAGCCCGGTGCAGAGCGTCCGACCATGAGGTGGGAACCAGCTCGCCGTTCTCACGAACCAGAGGCTGGGTCAGGCGGCCCACATTGTGCCATTCGAAGGCGAAGCGATCCTTGTCGGTGATCCACTCTTCGTTGACCTGCGGGTCATTGCCTGCCATACGACGGACAACCTCGCCACGGCGCACGTCCACGCGAATCGCAGCGCCCGAAGCGTCATGCTCGGTCACCGACGCGGTGGAGACCAAGTCGAAGGGGCGAGCGCGGAAACGGTAGGAGGCGGCGGTGAGGGCACCCACGGGGCAGATCTGGATGATATTGCCCGAGAAGTAGGAAGCGAAGGTGCGGCCCGTCTGATCGCGGTCCGACTCGCGCATGTCACCGGAGTTGGCTGAACCAATAATGCCCGCCTGACCGTAGGGGCCCGAAATGTCAGCCGGGGCAGCGCCGTGAGCACCATCCTGGTGGAAGTCGAGCACCTGAGTGTCAAAGGAGCCAATCTGCTCAGCCATGAAGTAGTGGTGGTCGGTCGGAGCCGAACCGCCGCCACGACCCTGCAGATCAATGAAGGCGTCGCCTGCGATTTCCTTGCCGAAACGCACGCAACGCTGGCAGAGGATGCAGCGGTCGCGGTCCAGCAGAATGTGGCTAGTCAGGCGCAAGGGCTTGGGGTAGGCGCGCTTAGCGTCAGCGAAACGCGAGGTTGCGCGCCCGTCGGTCATTGCCTGGTTCTGCAGGGGACACTCGCCACCCTTATCGCAGATGGGGCAATCGAGGGGGTGGTTAATGAGCAGGAACTCCATGACGCCACGCTGAGCGACGGCGGCAACCTCAGAGGTTTCCTGGGTCTTAATCACCATACCGGGGGTGACGGTCTGCGCACACGAGGGCTGGGGCTTAGGCATGAAGCGCACCTCGCCGGTGTTGCGGTCGGGCATGCCGACCTCAACGAGGCACTGGCGGCAGGCAGCCACGGGTGCCAGCAGCGGGTGGTCACAGAAACGCGGGATGCGAATGCCAGCCTCTTCGGCGGCGCGAATGACGAGCGTGCCAGCGGGGACGCTTAGCTGCACGTCATCAATGGTGACGTCCACCATGGTGGTGGGCTCAGTCATCGTGCTCCTCCTCGTGCGAAAACAGCGGAGCGCTCGTACGGGAAGAGTTCCCGAGCGGGCGTGGTCAGTCCGGCCTCGAATTCCTCACGGAACTTCTTAATGCCGCTCATCACCGGCGTTGCTGCCGCATCGCCGAGTGCGCAGAAGCTGCGGCCGAAGATATTGTGTGCAATCTCGTCAAGCAGGTCGACATCGCCGGGCAGGCCCTTACCGGCCTCCAGACGAAGCATGATCTGCTTGAGCCAGTAGGTACCTTCACGACACGGCGTGCACTTACCGCAGGATTCGTGCTGGTAGAACTCGATCCAGCGGGTAATGACGCGCACCACCGATGTCGTCTCATCAAAGACCTGCAGGGCGCGGGTTGCCAGCATGGAACCAGCGGCACCGACGGCCTCGTAGTCCAGGGGCACGTCGAGGTCTTCTTCGGTGAGCAGTGGCGTGGAGGAGCCACCCGGAGTCCAGAACTTCAGGGTGTGTCCCTCGCGGATACCCCCGGCCATCTCGATGAGTTCACGCATGGTGATGCCAAAGGGGGCCTCGAACTGGCCGGGGTTCGTCACATGGCCAGAGACGGAGAAGATACCGTGGCCGCGGGACTTTTCCGTCCCCATAGCCGTGTACCACTCCACAGAGTTGGCGAAAATACCGGGAACCTGCGCCACTGACTCGACGTTGTTAATGACGGTCGGGCGAGCGTACAGGCCTGCCACTGCGGGGAAGGGAGGCTTGAGGCGGGGGTGACCACGGTAGCCTTCCAGGGAGTCCAGCAGTGCGGTTTCCTCACCACAGATGTAGGCGCCAGCACCAGCGTGTGCGGTGATTTTCAGATCGCCAAGCAGCCCTGCTGCAGTGGCTTCCTCAATGGCGTTCATGAGGCGACGGTAGACGTGGACAACCTCGCCACGCAGGTAGACGAAGGCGTGGGTGCAGTTAATCGCGCGCGAGGTGATCGCCATGCCCTCCACGAGGATGTGGGGGTTGGCCATGATGGTGGGGATGTCCTTGCAGGTGCCCGGCTCGGACTCGTCAGCGTTGACCACGAGGTAACGCGGCATGCCGTCGTCAGGGGGAAGGAAGGACCACTTCAGGCCGGTGGGGAAGCCAGCGCCACCTCGACCGCGCAGACCCGAAGCCTTCACGGCCTCAACAATGTCGGCGGGTTCCATGGTGTTGGCCTTCTTCAGGCCTTCGTATCCACCGCGTGCCAGGTAGGACTCCAGGGTCCAGGAGCGGTCCTCGCCCCAGCCCTTGGAGAGGATGGGAGTGAGGGTGGAAGGTGCAGAGTAGGTGGTCATCAGGCCTGTCCTTCCGTGCTCTCGGAGTTCTCAGAGGCAGTGTCGGCTGCGCCTTCAATGGCGACCGGTGCAGTCCAGCCGTTCTCAGCCGCGATACGCACGCCCAGCAGCGAGGCCTCACCGGCGGAGGGGCCCTCGTGGACGCGTCCGTCAGGGAAGCCCGCCAGAACGTGCTCGATTTCCTTGAAGGTTGCCACCGTGTTGGGACCGCGAGTGGGACGCACAGGGCGGCCAGCCTCAAGATCATCAACGAGGGCGATCGCCGACTCAGGGGTCTGGTTATCGAAGAACTCCCAGTTCACCATGACCACGGGGGCGTAATCACAGGCCGCGTTACATTCAAGGCGCTCAAGGGTGATTTTCCCAGACTCGCTGGTCTCATCAGAACCCACGCCAACGTGTTCAGAGACGGCTTCCCAAATTTCGTCGCCGCCCATAACGGCACACAGGGAGTTCGTGCACACGCCCACCAGGTAGTCGCCGTTGGGGTGACGCTTGTACTGGGTGTAGAAGGTGGCCACAGCGGACACCTCGGGGCGGGTCAGGCCCAGGACATCAGCGCACAGGGCGATGCCGTCGGCTGAGACGTAGCCGTCCTCGGACTGGACGAGGTGGAGCATGGGCAGCAGTGCGCTGCGCTCGTGCCCCGTGGGGTAGCGCCCAATGATCTGGGCGGCTTCGGCGCGAAGGCGCGCCTCGACTTCTTGCGTGTAGCTCATCGGTCGACGCCTCCCAGCACCGGGTCGATGGCGGCCAGAGAGACAACGACGTCGGCCAGCTGGCCGCCCTCGGTCATCATGGCCAGGGACTGAAGGTTCGCGAAGGAAGGATCGCGGAAGTGAGCGCGGTAGGGGCGGGTTCCACCGTCAGAGACAAGGTGGACGCCCATAATGCCCTTGGAGTGCTCAACGGTCTGGTAGACCTGGCCCGCAGGAACGCGGAAGCCCTCGGTGACCAGCTTGAAGTGGTGGATGAGGGATTCCATGGAGCGGCCCATGATCTCAGCAATGTGCTCCAGGGAGTTGCCCTGGCCGTCGTTGCCGACAGACAGGCGTGCAGGCCAAGCAATCTGGGCGTCGCCCACCATCGTCGGTGCGCCCTCGCAGGCCTCCAGGCGGTCAAGGACCTGGTGGAGGATGCGCAGGGACTGGTAGCACTCGTCGAAACGCACGCGGGTACGGGCGAAAGCGTCCGACGCGTCGTGGGTGCACACGTCGAATTCGTAGGTTTCGTATCCGCAGTAGGGCTGCATCTTACGCAGGTCCAAGGGCAGACCGGCAGCGCGGGCGATGGGGCCGGTGGCGCCCAGGGCCATGACGGCCGATAGGGGCATGTAGCCGACTTTGCCGAAACGCTGATGGAAGATGGGGTTGGCCTGCGTGAGATCCTCAAGCTTCCCCACAGCCTTGCGCACCAGGGGCAGCTTTTCGCGCACGTACTCAACGGTGCCTGCGGGCATGTCCTGTGCGACACCGCCGGGGCGGATGTAGGCGTGGTTCATACGCAGGCCGGTAATGCGTTCGAAGATACGCAGGATTTCCTCGCGGCCCTGCAGGCCAATACCGAACATGGTGGTCGCACCGAGTTCGTTACCGCCGGTGCCGATAGCCACCAGGTGGGAGGAAATGCGGTTGAGTTCCATGAGCATCACGCGAATGAGCGTGGCGCGTTCGGGCACGTCGTCGGTGATGCCCAGCAGTCGCTCAACACCCAGGCAGTAGGCCACTTCCTGGAAGAAGGGTGCCACGTAGTCCATGCGGGTGCAGAAAGTGACGCCCTGGGTCCAGGTGCGGTACTCCATGTTCTTTTCGATGCCGGTGTGCAGATAGCCGGTGTCGACACGGGTTTCGCGCACCTTTTCACCATCAAGTTCGAGGATGAGGCGAAGCACGCCGTGAGTGGAGGGGTGCACGGGGCCCATATTGAGCACGATACGTTCGCTGGAGATCTTTTCGATTTCAGCGAGGACGTCTTCCCAGTCACCGCCCTGGGCGAGGACCTCGGGAATCTCGTCAACGTCAATGCCCAGGGACGACTGAGGCGCGTGGATGCGCGTGTTGAAAGTCTGTGCGTCGCTCATCAGTTGTACGACCTCCGCGAGTCGGCGGGCGGAACTGTGGCGCCCTTGTATTCAACGGGGATACCACCCAGGGGGTAGTCCTTACGCTGCGGGTGACCGGTCCAGTCATCAGGCATGGCGGTGCGGGTCAACGCCGGGTGTCCATCAAAGACAATGCCGATGAGGTCCCAGGTTTCACGCTCCTGCCAGTCATTGGCCGGGTAGATATCCACCACCGAGGGAATGTGGGGGTCTGCATCGGGGCAGGTCACTTCCAGTCGCAGCATGCGGTTGTGGGTGACGGACATCAGGGGGTAGATGGCGTGGAGTTCACGGCCAAGGTCTGCCGGGTAGTGGGCACCGTTGGTGCCCAGGCACAGCTCAAAGCGAAGATCCTGGTCGTCACGCAGGTACTGGCAGACGCGGCGGATGTGTTCGCGAGCGATGAAGATGGTGAGCTGATCGCGGTCGATGGTCACCTTTTCGATGACCTCAGCGACGGCCAAACCGTCCTCGGTAATCAATTCTTCGAGGATGTCCACCACGGTGTCATACCAGCCGCCGTAGGGGCGGGCACTTTCGCCGGGGAGGGCAAAGGTTTCAACCATGCCGCCAAAGCCGGTGGTGTCGCCGGCATCCTTGACACCGAAGGAGCCTTGACGGCGGGCGATGGTTTCGGGATGGGCGAATCCGCGGGTGGCCTCGCCGGTGGCGGGCAGGTCGACGGAAGCGACCTCGGGCAGGTTGTCGCTCATGCCAGCAGTCCCTTCATCTGGTGGGTGGGGGTGGCGGCCAGCGCGGCCTGTTCGGCCTTGCGCGCGATCTCGCGGCGGTGCACGCCCAGGGGCTCGTTGGCGATTTGTTCACGCAGGGTCAAAACCGCGTGAATGAGGGCCTCGGGGCGGGGCGGGCAGCCGGGCAGGTACACGTCGACGGGCACGATGTGGTCGACGCCCTGGACGATCGCGTAGTTGTTGAACATGCCGCCCGAGGATGCGCAGGCACCCATGGAGATAACCCACTTGGGTTCGGGCATGGAGTCGTAGACGCGACGCACGATGGGGGCCATCTTGTGCGAGAGTCGGCCCGACACGATCATCAGGTCCGCGTGGCGAGGCGAGGCGCGGAAAACTTCCAGGCCAAAGCGTGCCATGTCGAAACGAGGGGATGCGGTGGCCATCATTTCGATGGCACAGCATGCCAGACCCATGGTGACGGGCCACTGGCTGTGCTTTCGAGCCAGGCCCAGCATCTTTTCGATGCTGGTGAGGGCAACGCCCGCTGGCAGGTGTTCTTCAAGTCCCATTATTTTTCCTCAGTCCTGTCCTCAGTAGTCCAGACCGCCGCGGCGCCACTCGTAGATGTAGGGCACCGTGATCAGGGCAATGAAGGTGAGCATCGCGCCCAAGCCGAATAGGCCGAGCATGTTGAAGCTCACCGCCCACGGGTACATGAAGACCACTTCGATGTCGAAGATGATGAAGGTCATGGCAACGAGGTAGTAGCGCACGGGGAAGCGGCCCTCGTCGGCGTACTGGCCAGAAGGATCAACGCCACATTCGTAGTTGTCGGCCTTGATTTTGCTCTTCTTGGTCGGACCCAGGATCGCCGAAGCGCCCAGGCCACCGAGTGCCAGGACCAGGGCGGCCGCAAACATAATGAGAAGCGGCCAGTAGGGATTCGTCATTGTTCCTCCCAGCGGGATCGGGTCAGGGTCAGTGGAGTATGCGGGGGTGCGGCTCTATGGGGCCGCCGGGGTTGTCGCAGGTGTTGCGAACGGAGTGGGTCCTCCGGTGGTCGCAGTGGAGGCGTGGCGGGCCATTGAAGGCTGTGCCTGTCAGCACTGGCGTGTGCGCGGAGGATGCGCCCAGGCAGCACGTGAGTGGCGGCGTCACCGTTGGAATGTGCTGTTAATGCACGAAAACCCCTGTGAACGCGCGCAGCTTCAGTCAGTTTCTGCACGGATACAGGGGGTGTCATGGGGATATGAGGGTGCGCGGAATCGCATGCGGCGTCGTTGACGTCGACGCGGACGGCTTGCGCGGAGCGCACGAGCCCACCCGTCACTGTTTTCCTCCATGACTGAACGCGCAACCCGTCGGCTGCACGAGTGTTCACAAACAACGCTGATGATGTAGCGAAGTTCCTCATGAAGATTAGCGACATTCCAGCGAGGCGATGACCACGGCAGGTTTTTCCCGCTATTTCGCGCTTTTTTCGCCTGCCACAGGGGTCAAAGAATCAGCATTTGCGAAAGGGAATGCTTATCTTATTCAGGGCCAGGTGAGACAAGTCAGTCGCACACTTATCGACGACAAGGACTTTTGGCCTAAAAATGGCCCCTCCCTGAGGCTTTAGCACTACCAGATCGCAGCAATCCCCTCCGCTCGGCACGAAAAGTAGAGGAACTGGACGCACACAGTGAGACCCGTGCGGGCACTACGCAAAGGCGACAGAACACCTTGCCCTGCCGCCTCACACACGCCTCTATATGAGACTCGCACCTACTTAGCGCTCACGCCTACTTAGCGCTCACGCCAGGGGCTTAATCGCTCGATGCAGTGCCGCAATACCGCCGGTGAGGTTGCGATACTCAACGTCATCCCAACCCGCTTCACGAATAATGCGCCCCAGCGTCTCCTGATCGGGCCATGCCAGGATCGATTCAACCAGGTAGTCGTAGGCGTCTGGGTCAGAGGAAAAGACGCGAGCAATTGCTGGCATCACCGTTTCCATATGCGCACGATAGAGTCCACGGAAAGCAGCATTGGGGGGCGTGGAGAACTCACAGACGACAAGGCGTCCACCAGGCTTGGTCACACGCAGCATCTCTTTGAGAGCAGTGTCCGTTTCGGGAATATTGCGCAAGCCCCAACAGATGGTGACAGCATCGAAGGTGTCATCTTCAAAGTCCAGGGCCATAGCGTTGCCGAGGACAAATTCGATCTCGGGATGACGCTGCCGGCCAACCTCGATCATGCCTTCAGAGATGTCACACCCGATCACCCGCGCCCCTGATTCAGCCAGAATTGCCGAGGATGCCCCGGTCCCGGCAGCCACATCAAGGATCTTTTCACCCACCTGGGGGCCAACGGCATTACGCAGGGCACGCAACCACACCTGATCCATGCCGCCGGTGAGTAGCGCATTACTCAGGTCATAGCGGGCGGCCACGCGATCAAAGAGGCTGGCAATATGCTCAGGCTTTTTATCCAGGTACACATTGGTGGACAAAGGGGCATCAGTCATAGCCACTATCTTTCCATATCTGAGCCACTACCCCTGCCCAGCAAGCTGCCCCTATCAAGCAGCCAAACCTGCGCCCTCATCCAGTCGGGCCAGCACCCCTCCCAGCCGCGCGACTCACCTCGTCCAGCCACGCAACCAGCCGCGCGACCAGGCACGCCACCCCCGCATGACGTGACGTTTGTTGCGCTGTGGAGGACTTGCGACTTTATGGAGCAGGTATAGCTGTCACACAGCACAACAATTGGCATCCTGTGCAACAACTGTCACAAAACCTGCCCGGACACCCTGAACCCTCCCACCCGCCCAGGCTCAACCTCCTCTCGCCTACCTCCTAACGCGGTCAGCGCTTGACAGGCTCACTGGTTCTATGGTTCATTAGTCATGTAACGAACCAAGGAGGTGAGCATGTTCGATAACGACTCCCAACCGATCTACATCCAGATCGCCCACGACCTCGAACACCAAATCCTGACGGGCGCACTCACGGAAGGAGACCAGGTGATGTCAACCACCCAATACTCCACGCTCTACCGCATTAACCCCGCAACCGTCGCCAAAGGCTTCTCACTCCTCATCGACGGCGGCATCCTCGAAAAACGCCGCGGCATCGGCACCTTCGTTGCCCCAGGAGCCCGCGATCGCCTCAACCAACGAGCCCGCGAAGCCTTCGTTGACGATCACCTTGCTCCCCTACTGAACCGCGCAGCCGACATTGGCATGACCCCCGAGGCTCTCATCGACCTCATCAGAACCCACTTCACCGAACTCACAGGGAGGACATCATGACCACGCCCCTTACCGCGAGCGCAACCGGGCTGTCCTACCGTTACGGCAGGAACACCCTTGCCCTCGACAATCTGACGCTATCCTTCCCGGCAGGCCAGATCAGTGGCCTCTTCGGCTCCAACGGCGCAGGCAAAACGACCTTGCTCAGCCTCATGGGCGGCCTGCTTTTCCCCTCTGCTGGCACCATCCACATTGGCGAGGAAACCCGCACGGATTACTTCTCCGGCAACGTGTCCCTGGTAGGGACGGGCGCCGATATGATCCTTAAGGATTTCAGCCTTGACGAGAGCATCAAAACCCACGCTGAGTTCCGCCCCACCTTCGAGCGCGCCCTCTTCGATGAGTTCCTTTCTCCGCTCAATATTGACCTCAGTAAGAAGGTCGATGCCCTCTCACGCGGGCAACGCTCGGCAATCTCGGCCGCGATTGGCCTGGCATCCCGGGCACCCGTGACAATCTTCGACGAGGTCACACTGGGCATGGATGCGCGCACGCGCCAGCGTTTCTACGACATGTTGCTCACCGACCACGAGGCGCACCCGCGCACCGTCGTCCTGTCTACCCATCTGATTGCCGAGGTTGAGCGCCTTATTTCCTCGGCGGTCATTATCGAGTATGGCCGCCTGGTGGCCCAGGGCACTCCCGAGGAAATTACCAGCAGTGTTTTCGCTGTCAGCGGCGAGGCCCGGCAGGTGCAGGCGTTTACTGATTCTCACCCTGAGTACACCCTGCTTGACCGCCGCGACGCTGGCTCTTTCACGCGTTTTCTTCTGCGCGGACAGGCTCCCCGCACCCTTCCCGCTGACATCACCTGCGAGGCGCGCGTAAGTTTTGACGAATGTGTCACGGCCCTTGGCGTGGACACCACCGAAATGGAGGCATGATGAACACCAACGCTCCCATCAAGAAGCCTTTTGCTCTTGTCCCCTCAGCCGTGGGCACAGCCCTGGGGATCTTCCTGGGCATGATGGCCATTGGCGCAGTCTTTGCCTTGGGCACCTACCTGGTGGCCAGTAGGAACGGCACTCCTTTGACCATCAATGACTATCTGGTCGATAGCGTGTGGAAGGCCCTGTTTAGCGGGGCGATTGTGGGCTGGTATGGCTCGCTGACGGTGGCGGGTGCGGTCATGGCGATCTACTCGTGGAGTGTCCTCACCCAATGGCTGCGTGTGAGCGTCAACGCTGGGGATCGACGTTGGGACTTCTATGTCTCCTACTGTGCGGCTATCGCGGCCGCCCTCGGCCTGACCGCATTCCTGGGTGTCCTCCACATGTTGATTACCCCTGCTGGAATGATCGCCACCATCGACGATCGTATGAGCTTTGGCTTCAGGACGGCCTTTTCCCTGGAGGAGACGGCCTTCGATATTCAGATTGGTGCTTCTCACGGGTGGACCTGGGTAGCTGCAGCCGTGCTCTTCATTGCGATCTTCTCATTGCTCAGCGGCGCTTTCGCCACGCTCTACCTGCACAGCGGTCGCACGCTTGACATCGTTCCCCTGGTTGTCCTCCTGATTATCGCGACTGTCGGGCTTGGATTTGTCTTTGAACAAGGCCTGGTGGGCTACCTTGCCACTACGGCGTTGGTCCTGTTCCTGACGGCGGCAACTTGGTGGGGCATGCGCCGCGCACCGCTCATTCCACGATGAGCACATCTGAGCAGCATTTCATGTGACATCACGCGTGGGGCTCCGGTCTGTTGGCCGGGGCCCCAGCGTCTATACGCAAAACGAGGCGGACGCCAGGGCGAGGCATCAGGAAAAGCTGGAAGGACGGCAGGAAAATATCGCAGTCGCGGAAAGCCTCTCTGCATCTGCCGCTCAGAATTTCCGCTCAGACCCACACCCCTAGGTTTTCGGCGGGCGCCACGCCCTCTGGCACTGAGGGAAACTGAGGGCAGAGCATCTTGGCTACGATGGGGGCATGTCCGACCTGTCTGCCACGCTGTTGCCCTCCCCTTCAACCACTCCCGCTGATGCGCAGTTAATTGTCCGTATCGCGAGGATTCCCGTAGAACATCCGGCGCAGACACTCAGCCTCCACGAGTTACTGCCCGCCGACATTGACGGCACGCAAGCATGGTTTGGACACAGCCGCCGCATGGTTGGCTGGGGCGAGGCCGCTCGCATCACCGTGGTCGGCCCTCACGCAATCCGTGATGCTGCCCGCACCTGGGATGACCTGCGAGGCTCAGCCCGTGTGGAGTGCGTGTGCACACCCGCCTGCGCTGATGATGAAATGCCCGCCCTGCCCCTTGCGTTTGGGTCCTTCGGTTTCTCAGCCACCACCCCCGGTTTCCTTATTGTGCCTGACGTGGCTGTCATTGAAATGCCCGCAGGCAACGATGACACCCCTCATTCAACAACCGCACTGTGGGGTACTGACTGGGGTGGGCTCGGCCCTGCCCGTGGCACGCGATACGTCGTCACCACCCAGGTTGCCCGCGGAGAAGCTGGCAGTGTGAAGAGTACTGCCCACGAAAAGGGCGCTGACAGCGCGAGTGCGGCGGCTCAAACCTCGTCCAACGACGCAACGTCCACCGGGCTAGACGCTCCCTCACTCAACGATCCGCTGGCTGTTCTGGACGCGGCGCTCGCCACTCGCACCGCTGTTGCTCCCAACGCCCCCGAGGGCATCACCACAGCGCCGGGACGTATGACACAGGCACAGTGGATGGCCTCCGTCAGTGAGGTGATTGAACTGCTGCGTGCGGGGGCGGCCTCGAAAGTGGTCATGAGCCGTGACATGGTCGTCCAATCCCCCACCCCCATCGATCCGCGTTTCCTCCTGGAACGCCTCACCACGCTCTACCCCACTACCTGGGCGTATGCTGTCGAAGGACTCATTGGTGCCACCCCTGAAATGCTGGCGGCCATGCACGGCGGGCAGGTGAGCTCTCGCGTGCTGGCGGGCACGACCTCGCCAGGAGAGGGCGAGGCCCTGATGTCGTCCATGAAGGATCGCACCGAGCACATGTTTGCCGTGGAATCCGTGGCCCGCGCGCTCGCGCCGATTACTCAGACTCTGGACGTTCCCGAAGTACCGCAAGTCCTTGACCTGCCGAATGTGTCTCACCTGGCCACCGATGTCACCGCGACCCTGGCCAGCGGCAATGTGTTGGACGTGATTGCCGCCCTACATCCCACGGCCGCCGTGTGCGGTACGCCCACCAAACTAGCCTTCGATATTTTGGAGCGTTTCGAGTCCACCGAACGCGGCCGCTACTCCGGGCCCGTGGGCTGGGTTGATGGGGCTGGCGAGGGCGAATTCGGTATCGCCCTGCGCTGCGGGCAACTGTCCGAAGCAGGACGCCGCCTGACCATTCTGGCAGGAGGTGGCATCATGCCCGATTCCATTCCCGAGGCCGAACTGCGTGAAACGCGGGCAAAGATGGCGCCCCTGCTACAGGCGCTGGGGATGAGCATTGCGGGCTGAGGCACTTCTGTGGCGGTTGTGGGCCCTAAATATGCGTCTTGTTGACAGAACTGCGCCGCACACGGGGCAGATTTAACAACAACGCGCAATATTAGGGCTACGGTAGAGTTCTCATTCCCTGCCCCCAGCCAGTAGTGTCGCCAGGTGCACGCCGTCACGGTCAGCCAATTGGCGCGCCTGCGTCCGGCAGGAGAACCCATCAGCCAAGTACACGGCATCAGGATGCTCACGCAGGGCAGGAAGCAGGGAGTTTTCAGCAACGGCAACGGAGAGTTCATAGTGGCCCTGCTCCATCCCGAAGTTTCCAGCCAGACCACAGCAGCCTGACAGCTCCGTCACCTGGGCTCCCAGGGATGCCAAGAGCGCCCGATCTGCCGCCCATCCCATGACTGAGTAGTGGTGGCAGTGCGGCTGGGCGACGACCTCTACGCCCGTCAGGTCGGGCAGGGTGCGTTCTTCGGCGGGGACCTCGGTCAATACTTCGGCCAGGGTCCGTGTCGCGGCCTTCACGGCATGCGCGCGTGGGTCTTCGGGCAGTAGATCAACGAGGTCATCACGCAGAACAGCCGTGCACGACGGTTCCACGCCAACAATGGGAATCCCATTAGCGGCGTAGGGGCCAAGCACGCCAAGCAGATCCTCAAGCTTGTGGCGGGCTGTTTCCAACTGTCCGGTGGTGATCCACGTCAGGCCACAGCAGGCATCGGGTGGGATGAGCACCGTGAAGCCATTGGCTTGTAAAACGCGCACGAGGTTCTTCGCACCCTCGGATTCCAAGGTCTGCGAGAAAGAGTCCGCCCACAGCACGACATAGCGGGGATCGCGAGCATCCGTCGAGGGCGCAGCGCACTCAGTACCCACGCTCTGCGCATGTGAAGCCTGCGCACCGGGGGTCTGCTCGTGCGAGGTGCGCGCATGGGGGGCAGGCGCGGGCGAGTCCTGTAACCCCTGAGATCGAGCCCACGCCGAGAAAGTCCCGTACTGCAAGGGCGCCATTTGGCGGCGCACATCCATCCCGAAAATACGGAAGAACAGGCGGCGGATGGGCTCGATCCCCAGCATGAGATTCCCCAGGGCTGCCACGGCAGGCACGCGAGCACTCAGGCGCCCCCACCTGGGCAGCCACCCCAGCATGTAATGCGAGGCTGGACGCAGTTTGCCTCGGTAGCGCCGGTACAGTACCTCTGAGCGGAACTTCGCCATATCCACGCCCGCCGGACAATCCGATGAGCACGCTTTGCAGGCCAGGCACAGGTCCAGGGCTTCAGCGACCTCTGGCCCTGCAAGCGAGGTAACGAGGCGACCGTTCACGGCCTCCTGGAGGATGCGGGCGCGGCCTCGGGTGACGTCTTTTTCTTCGCCGGTGGCCGCGTAGGACGGGCACATAAAGGTGCCGGGGGTGTTCGCGCGGCACTTGCCCACGCCTGTGCAGCGGTGGACAGCGGTGGTGAAGTCGCCGCCGTCCTCGTGGAAGGCAAAGCCTCGGGTGGCGGGGATGGGGGCGGCCTGGGGGCGGCGGAGATACTGGTCAAGCAGGTCAACGCCAGGCTGAGGGTCTTGCCCTGCCTCAGCATCCTGCCCGGCCTGGCCACTACCTGGTTCCTTCTTGCGTTCTTCTTTCCGCTGGGCGGCGACCTCGGCGCTCATGGGCGCGGTCAGCACGCCAGGGTTCAGCAGATTGCGCGGATCAAACAAGGCTTTGACCTGGGCAAACAGGTCAAGCATGTCGGGTGAGTACATGAAGCGCAGCAATTCAGACCGCGAGCGCCCATCCCCATGCTCGCCCGAGATTGAGCCCCCGTAGCTGGCACAGATCTTCGCTGCTTCCTCCATGAAACGACGCGAGTGGGCGACGCCCTCGTCAGTTTCGAGGGGCATATCCAGGCGCACATGCACGCACCCGTCCCCGAAGTGCCCATACAGTAGGCCATCAATGCCATAGTCGGACATCAGCGCAGTGAAGTCACGCAGATAGCGGCCCAGGTTTTCTGGTGGGACGGCGGCGTCCTCCAGGCCGGGCCAGGCCGGAGCGTTGCCCTCGCCCGTCTCAGGGTTCACAGGCGTGCGCCCACCCAAGCCCGCCCCGTCCGCGCGAATACGCCACAGGGCAGCGGCCTCGTCCCCCGGAGGGTAGACGGCAACGGCGTCAGTGTGAGCATCGGCGGCCAAAGCCTGGGCGCGGGCGAGGGAATCTTCGGGCGAATCTCCGCCCATTTCGACCATCATCCACCCCTGCCCCTCAGGCAGCGGCGGCACGGCACCAGGGCCTTTGTGGCGGCGGACGACCTCGACAAGCTGCGCATCCAGGCCCTCGGCGGCCAGTGGTTTGTGGCGCAGCAGGGTTGGCACATCGTCGGCGGCCTCGATCATGGAGGGGTAGCCCAGGGCGACGAGGACGGGCGCGGTGGGCAGGGGGACGAGACGCACGGTGACGGCCAAGACGGTGACGAGGGTGCCTTCGGTGCCCACCAGCATGGCGGCGAGGTTTCGCTTGCCTTCGGGGGTGAGGTGTTCGAGGGAGAACCCTGATACTTGGCGGCCAAAGCGGCCAAGTTCGGTGCGGATCAGAGCCAGGTTGTCTGAGATGAGGTCAGCTAGGCCGGGCACTTCAGGCAGGGTGGCCTCGTGGGTGAGATTCGCGGTGAAGCGCCTGCCCAGGCCGTCCACGCAGTCCAGGGCGACGACATTATCCGAGGTTCGCCCCCAGGCGGTGGCGTGGGGGCCGCAGGCGTTGTTACCGACCATGCCGCCAATGCTCGCCCGGTTCATGGAGGATGGGTCGGGGCCAAAACGTAGCCCGTAGGGGGCGGCGGCGGCTTGGAGGGTGGCTTGAATGCAGCCTGGTTCGACGAGGGCGGTGCGCGCCTCGGGGTCAATGCTGATGACGCGGTTGAGGTGGCGGGTGAAGTCGATAATGATGCCGGGCCCGCAGGCGTTGCCCGCGCATGAGGTGCCTCCGCCTCTGCTGGTGACGGGGATGTTGTGTGTGCGGCAGGCTGCCAGGATGGCGAGCACGTCCTCGGTGGATTGGGGGAAGCACACGGCGGCGGGGACGACGCGGTAGTTTCCTGCGTCGGTGGAGTAGCGTGCGCGCCCGCCCACACTCAGATCGACGAGGTTCTCGCGGCCGTGCTCTTGGGCGTAGTCGTGGAGTTCGTCGAGGAAAGCAAGAGGAAGTTCGACGCTGTCGGTCACGGCCTCTCCTTTGTGTGGGTGTGGGGTTGGGGTGTGGTGAGAAGCTGCTAGAAGTAGCTAGAAGTAGTAGGGGTAGTCGGACCAGTCGGGTTCGCGGCGTTCAAGGAAGGCATCGCGGCCTTCCTGAGCTTCTGCGGTCATGTAGGCCATGCGGGTGGCCTCGCCCGCGAAGACCTGCTGGCCAGCCAGTCCGTCGTCGGCGAGGTTGAAGGCGAACTTGAGCATGCGGATCGCCTGCGGGGATTTGCGGGCAATGGTGCGTGCCCAGTCCAGGGCGGTGTTTTCTAGTTCGGCGTGGGGGACGGCGCGGTTAACGACGCCCCAGCGTTCAGCGGTGTGCGCGTCGTAGCGTTCAGCGAGGAAGAAGATCTCGCGGGCGCGTTTGTCGCCAATCTGGCGGGCCAATAATGCCGAGCCGTACCCGGCGTCGAAGGAGCCCACATTGGCATCGGTTTGCATAAAGGCTGCGTGTTCAATGGAGGCTACCGACATGTCGGCCACAACATTGAGGCTGTGTCCACCGCCCGCCGCCCAGCCGGGGATAGCAGCAATGACGACCTTGGGCATGGTGCGGATGAGGCGTTGAACCTCCAGGATGTGCAGGCGTCCGGCGCGGGCGGGGTCAACCTGTTCGCGACGCCGCGCGGTGTCGGCGTCAGGGTTGGCGCCTTCAACCTCGTACTGGTAGCCGGCGGAGCCTCGAATACGCTGGTCGCCTCCCGAACAGAAGGAGTAGCCCCCATCCTTGGGCGAGGGGCCGTTTCCGGTGAGGATCACGGCAGCAACGTCACTGGTCATACGCGCATGATCGAGGCAACGGTAGAGCTCATCAACGGTCAAGGGCCGGAAGGCGTTGCGGATGTCGGGGCGGTCAAAGGCGATGCGCACGACGGGCATGTCTGCCCCTGCGGGACGCCCGTCGAGTTCTTCCCCACGAGAGATACCCCGATGGTAGGTGATGTCTGAGAGGCTAAAGCCCTCCACTTCACGCCAGCGCGATGGGTCAAAAGTGTCGGAGACAAAGGGAAGAACGCTCATACCTTCAAGGGTACGCGTTTCAAGCGGGGCAGGGGTCAGAACCCCATGGGGCGAGACCTTGTGTGAGATAGCGGCTCAATTCTACTGGCCTCATTGCTGTCTTTAGCTCCGGTGGTATTAGAGATCCTATGATCTATTGCCAACGCGTGTTGCTTAGTATAAGAAGACTGATTTATAAGCTCTTCTAATTTAAGGCTGTAGATGGGGTGTGAATCCACCGGTTTCGGGGGAGCTACGGGTAATGTGGTTGGCCAGGTTACAAAAGCCGAGTGCCGCGCCGCGTAAGTGTTCGAGTCGAGCGTTGAGTGCTTCAGTGGGACCGCTGCTGGTGTCGGAGTCATAGCAGACCAAGCTGTCAGCGGCGTAGTTCTGCAGCTTGCGCCCTAGCTTGATGACCTCACTCAAGACGGAAGACACTCCGGTGCAGATCATGCTGCTCAGCTCTTGCAACAGGGTTTACCTTTCCTTTATCAGCCTGGCGGCAGGCCGCCACCATCCGTTGGTACACACTACAGGTCACCCCAAGTCCGGGGGAGTACTCAGTAGCTGCGAACAGTGCTTCCAGAGGAGCGCATTGCCCGGGGTGAACATGTTTTTCCCAGTGAGTAGGGTCTTGCGCGCCCTTCTGCAACCGATCGGCAGCACTGCCCCTAGTGTGCGTGTGGTTCTCGCTGGACACGTCGGCGACACCGAACAAGATTCGGACCTGCTTGTCGGACAACATGGAAGGGATCGAGCACGGACCTAGTCTGGGGTAGTTCTGGTGCAGTGGCTGCGCGAACCCGGTAAAGTTGCCCCTCGTGCCCACTCGCCGAGATGGGCAGGCGCTAGGTTCAGCCACTAGGTCCATGTTCCGACGCTAAAGATATCCGTATTCTTGGCTGCGGCAGCGACGCAACCGCACTTCTAGCATTGGGTGGAGCGCCACTCAAAAGGGGTTCGTGAGCCAACCGCCGGTTCACTGCGTCGCGTACTACTGCCAGGCAGTCACACCAGTCATCACGCTTGACCATACGACACTCCAGTACTGCACGCTCATACGTGACACGCTGGCCGTCAACGACAAGACCAAGGGCCTCTAAACAGGCGAAAGTGGGCGGACCGGGCGCGGTGAGGGAAGCCGCAGACATGTTGAGGTCTTTCAGATGGACGGCGTGAAAACTCCCATTATCGATAAGACCCCAACCCTCTACCCCCACACCAACACGTCCCCGGGTCGCACTATCACCACACGCTCAAATGGGGGGGAGCCCGTTTAGGTTTCAATCCGTGAAAGTAAAAGCACTCGCCGCATGTGTCCCATTTGTGTCCCAGGCAATATCAAAGTCTGATGGCGGCGCCAGAATAGAAGTGAGGACGTCGCCTGGAGTCCTCTAGAAAGGAGTACAAAGATGGCTAATTCAGGACCCCTAAGCAAAGCTTGGACTACTGCGAGAATTGTGGGGACAATTGCTACATCTGTAGCAGGACAACCCCAGTCCCCGGTTACTCAAGCAGGCCAGTACCAGCAAAGTAGGATTCCGCAGGTAGCTGCTCAAGTGAACACTGGACGCCGCTCAGCGCCAACTAGCGGCAAAAAGTAAGTGTCGTGTGCTAGCCCGAGCCAATTGGATTTCGGGCTAGCACAACCACTGAATGCGCTAGACTCTGCTTGTGGATCCCTTACCAAAAGACTCTGCGGCTCTTGGTGTGGCGATGCGTCGCCTCCGTGGCGCACGTGGATTGCGGGAACTTGCTGGCAGTGAAGCCTGTAGGACGGTGGGTTTATCAAAGAGTTCTCTTAGTCGTTACGAGAGAGGGCTTCGTCCTCCCCTCCGTTACGCTCAGTTGATCTCCGACTTGTACGGTGGCGATGGCTGGCTTGAACTTGCGATTCGGAGTCTTTGGATGAGCGATTGGGACCCTTGGGCTTCAGAGTTTCCAGAGAGTGCGCACGTGCTAACTTGGCCTGCTTCCTACTCTGGGCGGGTGTGGATTCACATAAGACCCAACCCGAACGCCGTGAATGAATCCCACTCTTTGAGAATCGATTGGGGGCCATGGAGTATTTCGATTAATAAAGTGATCCCCGAGGCAGGAATATTGTTATCTACTGGAAAGGGGAAGGACGTCGAGGTTCCCGTCCCATGTTTAATTGAAGCAAGTTTTCCAATATACGTACTTCACGGTATAGGTTTTCCGAACGATGCGGCTGATATTAGTCGAGAATGGAAGCGCACATAGAGTTCATATTTCACATCCAAAGTAGATATCCTCATTTGAATTCACATCTCATTGAGGAAGCTTCTACAGACGAGTCTACCTATCCTGTTATAAAGACGAAAAAGTCTATCAGTTCATATTGCAGCAAGACCTCAAACAGAAAGGCAATTGTTATGGATATCATGCAGTCGTTCCATGAGTTCGAATCCCAGCTTCATTCATTTGTGCAACAACTAAAGGAGCGGGGCGTTCCCTCTCAGGAGTACAAAGATGATTCAGGCACTTCTATTAATGGATGGAGCGTTGAATATGAGGATTTTCCTTCCTATGAGGATGTAATGCCGGGGCGAAACCCTTACTACATGGGCGGACATTGGGGTCATCGCATCACATTTCTCGGTGAAGATGGACATTTGTGGTGCCACGAATTCCGAGGTTCTGACACCTTTAACTCAGCTCTTAATTGCATTGAGACGAGCACATCTAACATCGTAGAAAAGTGCCCCTTAGGTTCAATGGTCGGTTCAGAAAAACCTTTTAAAAAGATCTTAGAAAAGGTGCAATCAGCTGTTTTGCGAGCAATACTGGAGTAGAATCCCTGCGAGAGGGTATTTGTTATCGGTTAGCAACTCTTCTCATTTGGGGTGTAGTGATGGTGGGTGCCTTGGTGTGCAGGTAGGGGGGTTGGGGTTTTCTCGATGATGGGAGTTGTCGCACCGCCCATCTGAAAGACCTCAACATGTCTGCGGCTTCCTCCACCGCGCCCGATCCGACTACTTTCACATTGAAGGTTGTCCGCAAATTGTGGACATGTCTTGCTTATGCGGCGTGCGGTTATTTGATGATCTGTCCTGGGTTTTGTTCCTAGGCGACGACTCGTAAATTGGGAGTGTTGGCACGGTAGGTGTGTCAGTCGTGGTCATCTGTTTCTTGTGGAGTGCGGTACCCCAATTCGGAATGCAGGCGGGCGATGTTCCAGCAGTGGCCCCAGCACAGAGTAGGCCACTCGACCTCTGCTAATCCTTCCCAGGACTGGGAATAGATCAGTTAACTCTTTTACAGGCCATTGATTGTCTCAGCGAGAGCATTATCGCACGAATGGCGGTGCGGACTCTTTTTGGAGTCTTCCTTGATTCTATGCCGCCAGTGATTGTCGGTATTGCACGGGGCTTTTCCCTCTGAGGTTGAGTTTGATTCTGTGGTCGTTGTAGAAGCGAATGTAGGCATCGATAGCTGTGGCGACCTCTTCTGGGGTATGCCAGCGGCGAGCCAGGATCTGACAGATGAACACCGGCCCCGAAACGATCGCGATACTGGTCCTGACTTGCACAGGTTTAGTGACCCAGAGCTGTAAGGATTTCTTGGGTTTGAGGGCTGAGTGGCGTGGCTGCTTGGAGTGTTTGCCCGTTGGGCAGAGTGATCGTGATGTCTTGATGTCGTTTCAGGGTCTGGACGATGCGTTTGATGCTGTGTCCGGTTGCGGCTTGGAGGTACCTGCTGATAGCTAGGGCTGCGGTGACGACGGTGAGGTGGGCTTGGATGGCGTCTTTGGTGTGGTGGAAGATGGGCCGGGCTTTGAGGTCATGCTTACTCATACGGAAGGACTGCTCGACGTGCCATAGCTCGTGGTAATGCCCAATGATTTCACTGCCAGCGCTGATGTGTGCGGGGATGTTGGTGATATAGCCTTTGAGTCCCACGAGGCGCTGGGCGCGGTCGACCCCAGCCTGGTCAAAGGCTAGGCCTTTCCTCCTTTGGGATACGAAGCGGGGCCTGCGCGCGGGCCTGGCACCTTCAATGGCGTCTATGGCTCGGCGTTGCTGAGCGGTCAGGGTCTTATTGTCGCGCGCAGCGCGTTTAGCCGAATACTGCCACAACGCCCGCCATGATTCTTGCCCCATCTGCGCGCTAGAGACCTGCTCAAGGCTTGACTCGTATGTTTTGCGGTTAGGGTTGGGGATCACCTGGCCAATAATTTGCCCGTCTTGCATGTAGTCCCCATGCTGGTTCCAGTACTGTTCAAGGTCGTGGGGTGCGCGGCTTTGGCGGGCGCCGACAATGAAGAACAGGCCTGCCGCATCCAACGCGCGAAGGTTTCCCACGCTGAGCATGCCTGCGTCTGCTACCACCACGAAATCATGAACACCGTGGCGGTCTTGGAAGCGCTCGATAATGGGGATGAGGGTGTGGGTTTCAGCCTTGTTCCCTTCAAAGGCTTCCACCTCCAGAGGGTTTCCCGCCCGGTCAACGAGTAGGCCAACAATGATTTGGGGGTCAACCCGGCGTTCTTTGGAGTACCCGATACGGCGAAACGCCCCGTTGGCATCCCAGGATTCGTCCTCGCGTTCGGCCTCAAAATACAGGGTCGTCACGTCATAAAGCACAAGGGACAAATCCCCATGAGTGCTGGCGTGAGCAAAGCAGGCCTGAGCAAGCCGGTCCCGATAGGAACGCTGAGCGCAGCGCTTGAGGGAGTTAAACAACCTCCGACAGCTGACATGCTCAACACCGAGGCGCTCAAGCACGCCAATGGTGGCTTCCTTTGAGCATGGTTCAATCAAACGCGCCAGCACCATCTGCTTAAACGCCTCATCCCCCAGCACATCAAAACCAACATCCGCATAGGCCTTGTTCAACACACTCCACAACAGGGCAGAGCGTTTACCTCCCACACGCAAAACGCTCGTGGCATAGCGCCGCTCAGGTTCGAAGTCTAAAACTGTTTGGCCAGGATGGAACTCATCGTGAGCGGCCTGCATCAATGCGGCAAGCTCAACCTCATTGCGAGCAGAGCCCACATGCTTAAGTACGACGTTCTTGCGTCCCTGCTTTTCCACGATCTGCACACCAGTCGGCACCAGAAGCAGTTCTCACACGGGCGAACAAACGGGGCCACACCCCTATTCTAAACACCCCATTAGTGACCAACCCCAACACCATAAACCGTAGAAAATCAACAAAAACAGGCCCCAAGCAAGGAAAAACCGCACCACCTATGCAAGTCAGGTTTGACCTCTTGGGCCAGTGGCCGATCAACATGATGCTCATTCATGGTTGGATCGTGGTAGCAGTGACGCACGCTCTCAGGTGCAATCCCGAGCTTTTTAACATTCAGGCCAATAGGCATGGTCAAGGAGATCGTCTCATCGGCAACCAAACGGATTATTGACCAACCCAACAGCGCACTGCTTAAACTCCCCAGCACGATTGCTTCGCCACGAGAACCATCCCCTTTCAGGTTTGACCCCGGAACAAAACCCAGAACGGTTCACTTGACAGGCCTCTGCAACACGGACATGCTCGCCTACATGGAACGCCAACGCAAGAGGCAACATGAGCTTCTCAATGCGCTGTCACGGGATGCTATCGAGAACGGTCTCTACGACATAGACTCCGCAGCCGCCCTTGAAGCTCTGCAGCAAGTGAGAAAAGGCTGAGCCTCAGGTGCGATACGCCCTAACATCACCCAAGATTCACTTAGAGAGGCCACTTCAACAGGAGGATATGCTGGGAGCATGACTTCTGTGCCAGCCTCTCCTGCCTCAACTCACGCTGCCTCACATAGCACTGCCTCACCGTCGAGCGCCGAGCCTTCAGGCACGCTCTCCGCCGCTGCTCGCCTTGTTGAGCGTCTGGGTGGATTGGCCTACGGTGGCGACTACAACCCCGAGCAGTGGGTGGACGCACGCAACTGGCCCGCCCTCCCGGAATCTTCCTCCGCTTCGGTGAACGAGGTCGACGCCCCTCCCACCAGCACCCCCTCCACCGTTGCCCCCTCCCCTTCCGTCCGCTGGCAAAGCAGCACTTTCGACGAGGATCTTGCCCTCATGACGGAGGCGAAGGTGAACCTCGTCAGCCTGGGTATCTTCTCCTGGGCGCGCCTGGAACCATGCGAAGGCCACTACGACTTTGAGTGGCTGGCCAGCATTATCGACCGCCTCCACGAGCGCGGTATCTTCGTGGACCTGGCCACGGGAACGGCCTCGCCACCGGCCTGGATGGCCCACGAGCATCCCGACATCCTGCCCGTCACCGCCCAGGGCGTGCGCCTGGGCTTTGGCTCACGCCAGCACACCTGCCTGACCTCGCCCTACCTGCGCCAACGCAGCCGCGCGCTCGCGGACGCCCTCGCGAGGCGTTTCGGAGACCATCCGGGCGTGGTGATGTGGCATATCGGCAATGAGTACGGCTGCCACGTTCACGAATGTTTCTGCGACGCCTGCACCAGCGCGTTTCGTTCCTGGCTGGCCGAACGCTACAGCAGCGTTGATGCCCTCAACACCGCATGGGGCACCGCTTTTTGGTCGCAGACCTACACGAGCTTTGACCAGGTCACCCCGCCGCGCGCGATGCCGTCCTTCCACAATCCCAGCCAGATGCTGGACTGGCGGCGTTTCTGCGACGCGCAACTTCGCTCCATGATGGCCGAAGAAGCCGCCGCGATCCGCGCCCATTCGACGCTGCCCATCACGACGAACTTTATGGGCGCTTTCCCCTGGCTCAACTACCGGGCGTGGGCCGAGCACCTGGACATCATCACGAACGACCTTTACCCCGATCCGGCTGACCCGGCCGCCGCGTGGGAGATCGCCTGGAATGGTGACCTCATGCGCGGCCTGGCTCAGGGCGACAATTGGCTGCTGATGGAGCAGGCGCCCTCGGCCGTGCAGTGGCGTCCGCGCAACTCCCCGAAGCGTCCTGGCACCTTCCTCCTGTGGACGCTGTCGTCTATTGCGCGAGGCTCCCAGGGTGCCCTGCAATTCCAGTGGCGTCAGTCGGCGCGTGGCTCAGAGGCTTTCCACTCGGGGATGGTGCCCCACGCTGGGCGCCTGAGCCCCACCTGGCAGGCGGTGGTGGACACCGGTGAAGCCCTGGCGCGCCTGGGTACTGTGTCCGAGCAGCGCGTGTTGGCGCAGGTAGCGATCGTCATTGATTGGGAGTCGGAGTGGGCGCGGCGCGCCTCGATTGGCCCTGCCGCCGAGGATGAGCCCTTCACGCAGGCGCGGGCGTGGCATCGTAGCTTGTGGGAGGCTGGAATCACCGCTGACATTATTGGCGTTGAGGACTCTCTGGATGCCTACTCACTGGTGATCGTTCCCGCATTGTTCGTTGACTATCCCGATTTCACGGCTGCCTGCGAGCGGGCGGTTGCGCGCGGCGCTCAGGTGCTGGTGACGGGCCCCAGCGGCGTTGTTGATTCGACGCTGGGGGCCTCGTTGGGCGGCTACCTGGGGTCGTGGAGGCCCGTGTTGGGCGTGCAGGTGGTTGACCATGCGCCGCTGTCGGGGCCGGTGAATACGGTGAGTGAACGGGACACGTTGACGGCCCGCATCTCGCGCGCGGTCACTACTCCGGCTGCAGAAATGTGGGTGGGGATTGAGCCGCTGTCAGCTCCGCTGTTGCGTGCCCGTGACGGGTTGGGTAAGCCTGTCCCTGATTTACAAGGTGGCCGCTGGGTGGAGGACATCCGCCCCTTCAGCACCGCTGCTACTCACCCCGTTTCGCCCTCCAGCGAAGGTATGTCGCCAGATGCCCCTTTGCCCGCGCATTTTGCACTATGGCCACACACGCAGGGCGACGACAGCGAAGGAGCCGTTGCCGAGGTAGTCGCCGCCTTCGACGGACGAGGTGGCAGCACGGATATGGTGGGCAACGCCGCGATCACTCGCGCTGCGGTCAAGAGTGGGGGCACCGCCTGGTATGTGGCGACCGACTGTGATGCAGTGACTCGCCACGCGCTGCTGACCGTTGTGTGCGCCTATGCGCGCGTCCGCCCTGCGATGACGGGGCTGCCTGACGGGATCGAGGCCGTTCAGCGTGGCAGCGTGAGTTTCATTCTCAACCACTCGGATCGGGCTGGCGAGCTTTCCGGCGTGGTCGGCAGGGATCTTCTGACCGGCGCTGAGTGTACGGGGCATGTGGTGGTGGCTCCACGTTCGGCCGTGGTTGTGGATGCAGCACTATCCTGAGGCCGATGAAGCACGCAAGTGGGCTGATTTGCTGGCCCGACTCACTGTGCTGATTGTCTGGGCTCACTACCTAGGCTGCACATCTGGGCAGCTTTTCTGACCCAGGTCAACACTGACGTCCTTCCTCTAGCACACATGCACCCTGCGGGCGGACAATAGGGATATTACGGTGCCAAAAGCAGCCAGTGGAGGGAGGAACAGCAATGGCAAAGGATGCTACTAGCGTTCCTCCAACGCCGCCTCTGCCTCGTGCAGACGTTCTTGAAGAACTGCGCGCCCACGCCCTCGCTGCCAAAACCCCCGATGAGGCAGCCGAAATTGTTGCCCGCGAAGCGCACCGCAACCAGCTCGACAAGGTTGGCAAAGAGTACATTGACCACCCACGAAGGGTGGCTTACCTTCTGAAGGAGCAGGGCTTCTCCCCAGAGATCGTCGCTGCAGGATGGCTGCACGACACTATTGAGGACACCTGGATGACGACAGACATCCTGGGGGATCTCGGTTTCTCCGAGCATGTTGTCTGCATGGTTGATGCCATGACGAAGCGTGAGGGCGAATCCTCTGAGGACTACATTCAGCGCCTCCTTGAAGCCGATGCCGTATGCGTGAAACGCGCTGACCTGGCTGATAACACCTGCCCGATCCGCCGCGCAGAGTTAGACCGCGTAACGCAGGCGCGCCTCAACAAGAAGTACGCGGATTTTACTGCTGTGCTTGACCGTATGACAGGCCACCTGGGAACCTACGGCGAAGGCGCCTCCCACCACGTTTGCCCCCTTGTTCATGTCCCTGTGTTGCATCGCAATTTCGTTACCGAACTGCGCGCACAACGGGCCGTTGTTTCAGGAGAGAATGAAGTACTGTGAATGCCTTTCTTCTGAGTTCTACCCGCACGGATCTTCGTGGTATCCATGCCGCGCCTCCGGGGGTAACGTCCCTTCCTTCTGATTCAACGCCAATCGGTGAGCGCACCTCAATGCAGCCTCCATCGGCAGGTTCGGGCCTCCAACTCAGTGAAGTGGCGATTTCTTCCTTGCCCGCCGCTGTTCAACGCACGCTTGAGGGTATTGACCGCCTGCTCGTGTATTCAACGCCACTGCGGATGCGTTTTCGCGGGGTGACAGTACGCGACGGCCTGCTTCTCCATGGCCCTCACGGCTGGGCGGAGGCCGCACCTTTTTGGGACTACGGGCCCCACGAGGCTTCAGTATGGCTGCGTTCCGCCCTGCGTTCGGCCCTGCGTCCGGCCCCGCCTGCTTTGCGTGAGCGTATTCCCGTTAATGTCACGATCCCTGTGTGTTCCCCGTCTGTCGCCCGCGAGCGCGTGCTCAATTCTGATGGCTGCTTGACGGCGAAGGTGAAGGTGGCTGACCCGGGCGGGAGCCTCGCTGAGGATTGCGCTCGCGTGGAGGCTACCGCGCAGGCTTTAGCTGAGCTTGCCCGTCCTTTGCAGGATGTGTCGTCAATGGCGGGCCCTGCTGCGCTGCGGGCGATGGCGAATCTTCCGCGTCCGCATCTGCGTGTGGATGTCAATGGCGCGTGGGATGTGGAGCAGGCGCGTCACGCTCTGCTGGAGTTAGATCGGGCGGCTGAGGCTGTGGGGGGCCTTGAGTACGTTGAGCAGCCCTGTGCGACGGTTGATGAGTTGGCGCAGTTGCGACGCACATGCGATATTCCTATTGCTGCCGATGAGTCAATTCGCCGTGCGGAGGATCCTTTGGCGGTGGTGCGCGCTGAGGCCGCTGATATTGCGGTGGTGAAGGTTGCTCCGCTAGGTGGTGTGGAGCGCGCTTTGGCGATTGCGGCGGAAACTGGCTTGGATGTTGTGGTGTCTTCTGCGGTGGATTCTTCGGTGGGCTTGGCTCAGGGCGTGGCTTTGGCTGCTGCTTTGCCTGAGCTGCCCTATGCCTGTGGTTTAGCGACCTCGCAGTTACTGTCGGCGGATGTGTCGGCGTCTCCATTGTTGCCAGTGAATGGCATGTTGGAGTGCCGCTCGGTTGCTCCTGATGAGGAGCTCATTGATCGCGTTCCGGTTGAGGAAGAGTGTTTGACGCGCTGGTTGGCTCGTCTTGAGGCGATGTGTGACGTGATGGGTTCTGCCTGAGTGGCCTCTGTCGCTTCGTGTGCCAAGTGTGGTGGCTCGCGGGGGTATTCTGTGGGCACAGGGGTTGTATTGCCCCGGCTGGAAAGGCAGTGAGCAGAAAGACAGCGGGTGGAAAGGCAGTGTGAGGGTGTCGGTCGCTGAGTCGTCGTCAATATCTGTAGCTCGCACGCTGTTGCGGGCTTTACGCGCGCAGGGCGTGCGGGACGTGGTGTATTGCCCTGGTTCACGTTCGGCACCTTTGGCGTACGCTTTGGCCGAGGCCGAGGCGGCCGGCGAGCTTCGTTGTCATGTTCGTCTTGATGAGCGTGCGGCTGCTTTCGTTGCCGTCGGTTTGTCGAGGGCGGGTGCGCTGGCTGCGTTCAGCGAAAGGGCAGAGTTCACGACAAACACGGTGCCAGGGTCAAGTGCAGCGCCTCGTCCTGTGGCGCTGATGTGTACCTCTGGTGGCGCTGTTGCTGAGTTTCATGCGGGTGTTGCGGAGGCTTCCCATTCCTTTTTGCCGTTGATTGTTGTCAGTGCGGATCGACCCTTTGAAATGCGCGATGTGGGGGCTTCACAGACGACCACTCAGGTGGGGATTTTTAGCGCTCACGTGCGGGCCTCCTGGGATGTTCCTGCTGGCATCGGCGCTGATGATCGTCTTGAGGCGTTGGTCGCCCGGGCTTGTGCGGCTGCTCAGGGCTGCCCATCGGGGCGGCCTGGGCCTGTGCATCTGAATGTGGGTTTCCGTGATCCGCTGGTGCCAGAATCCTTACGCCTGGGATCGACAGAACCTGACGCTTCTCTGCGTCCAAGCACTCCTCCTGCACTTCCTCCTAGTGATCCTGCTTCTCTCGGCGTTCCTCCCGCATTCGCCTCAAGGGCAAACGGGGCGGTTGGCCCGCAGGTTCTCCGCGCCGCTCTCGTTCCCCTGCCATGGGAGCAGGCGGTCAACCCTGACCTGCGGACAGTGATTATTGCCGGCGATGGGGCGGATCGGCGGGCGGCCTCGTGGGCCGAGATTGCGGGCGTGCCCTTGTTGGCTGAACCGTCAAGTAATGTCACGGACTCAGCGGCGTGGGTGCCTCACCAGCAAACGCTGCTGACGGCGCTGGATGCCACGTTGCCAGATGATTCGGGCTCGGCTGAGGCTTCCTCGATTGCCTCAATTGAGCAGCTGGTGGTGACCGGCAGGCCAACGCTGTCTCGGCCTGTGTCGGCTCTGCTTGCTCGCACGGATGTACGGATTATTGTTGTGCATCCCTGGGAGGAATGGCCTGACGTTGCGGGGCAGGCTGATGTGGTCTGCGCTGCTTTGAACGCGCCGCAGGGGCCTCATGCTGACGCGGCATGGTTGCCCTCTTGGCGCGAGGCCTCTGCCCGGGTGGGTCAGCGTCTCGATGAGCGCTCCGCCGCGCAGGAGGCTGCGGCTTTCCCTGATTGCGCTCAGGCTGCTACCACCCCGGCTGCCAACACACAGCGTGGTAGTGCCCAGCGTGATAATGCTCAAGCTGGTAATACTCAGCCTGGTGACGCGGCCTTGTCATTATTGGCAGTAGCTGAGGCTGTCTGGGGCAGTGAAGAGTCCACTTTGCTTCTTGGGGCGTCGAACTCGGTGCGCGCCGTTGATCTTGTGGCACGAGGCCGTGGCCGCACCCGCGTGTGCGCGAACCGGGGACTTGCTGGGATTGATGGCACTATCGCCACCGCTTTAGGCCTGGCCTGGGGGTCAGGGGAGCCGGTGCGGGTGATGCTCGGTGATTTAGCGTTCTTCCATGACGTCTCTGCCCTGTCGATTGCTCCGGGCGAGCCTGTTCCTGATGTGCAGATCATTGTGGTGGACGATCAGGGTGGTGGGATTTTCGCCTCATTGGAACATGGGCGGCCCGAGTATGCGCAGGTGTTTGAACGCTGGTTTGGCACCCCTCAGCAGGTGTCGGTACAAGACCTTGCTCGCGCCTACGGCGCGGCGTACAGGCAGGCGGATAATATGGCGGATTTACGCCGCATGTGCAGGGTTCGCCCCAGTGGGATTGAGGTCGTTCACGTCAGGATTCAGGCTCCGCGCGAAGAGTTGCGGTGGGTGAAAGATTGCCTTGTTCTACCCTGATTTTTCCCCGGAATCTCCCCTACCTTCCCCTATGTCTTTTTGGATACGTTCAGTTTTATATCAGGTGCCGGTGACGGCTCTGACGCACAATGGTTAGCGTTGCGACATAAGAAAGAAGGATTCATGTCCGAGTTACCTTTCAGCGAAAATAACGAAAACCGCACCATCATTCCGCCTGTGCCTGCTCCTCCCACGCCAACGCCTCCCGCCGATGAGGACCCTGCGCGCGCAGCGACGCCTCCCGCATCTGCATCTGAGGGGGCGGCTCGTCAAGTCGCGCCTGAGGCGCAAGCAGAACCCGCGCGCCAGCTAGAGGCTGAGGCACAAGCAGAGCCCGCACACCACGTAAAGCCCGAGGCACCCGCGATGCCCGCAGTGCCCGAAGCTCTTCAAGCGCAGACACGCGAGAATGTTGCCACTGCTTCCCTGACTGAGGCCGCACACAACACGCCGATGGATCCCATCGCCGCGCCCTGGCCGGCGCCCGCACCCGAAAGCCGCTGGACGGGTGAAGAAACCACTACCTCGGACGCTTCAGCCGCTTCATCTGTTGCGCGCTCAACGACGCAGCCTCCTGCAGAGAGTGCTTCCCGAGAGGTTCCTCAGCGGCCTCTCCCTCCAGCATTCCCCAATGCCACGCCCGCTGCCGCTGCAACCGCTGCGCCAGCTTCCTCCAGCGCGCCAGCATCAGCCAGCGTGCCGACGCCAGCCAGCGCGCAAACTTCAGCCAATGCGCCCTCACCCTTTACCGCACCGGCTGTCCCTGCCGCTACTGCGATGACGCCCCCCGCTTCCACGCCCACGCCTGCACCCCCAACTGCACCCCCAGCTCCGGCCTCGTCCTTCGCCCGAAGCGACCAGCCCGCCACGCCCCGGCCGCAAGATAGTCGCCCAACTCCTGCCCCACCTCCTGCTTTCCCCGCTCCCATGCCGCCTCAGCATGGGCACACCTCCAAACGTCAGGGCGTCGGGCTGGGCACCCTTCTTCTCGCCATGCTCCTGACCGCAGCCCTCAGCATGGGCGGCATGTACGGACTGTGGAAGTATTTTGGCCCCCGAAACATGGCAACCGCTCCAGCCTCGTCACAGTCGCCCGCACCGGCCCCCGCAGCCGCCGCGCCTGCAGGCGACTCCATCGACTGGCAAGCCATTGCCGCATCCGTTTCCCCCACCGTCGTCACGATTAACGTTGCCGCGCCCACGGAATCGGGCGTTGGTTCAGGCGTCATCTACGCCGCTGATGGCACTATCGTCACCAACCACCACGTCATCATGCCCGCCGTGAATAATCAGGGCCGCATCCAGGTGACGCTGAAAGATGGGCGTCTCTACCAAGCCACCATTGTCGGTACCGACCCCAGCACCGACCTCGCCGTCATCCGCCTGACAAACCCGCCCGCTGACCTTGCCGTTGCTCAATTTGGGTCCTCTGCGAACCTCACCGTCGGCTCGCATGTCATGGCCATCGGCTCCCCACTGGGCCTGTCGAACACCGTCACCACCGGCATTATTTCCGCCCTGGACCGTCCTGTGGCCGTGCAAGCCAAGTCGCAGCCTCAGTACGATCCGAACGATCCTTTCGGCCAGCTTGACCCCAATGCGAATGCCACTGAATCCGTGGTCACCAACGCTATTCAGGTCGATGCCTCCATTAACCCCGGTAACTCCGGTGGTCCCCTCTTTGATGCGGCCGGTTCAGTGATTGGCATTAATTCCTCTATTGCCTCACTGGCCCAGAACTCATCAGATACGGCCGGCTCCATCGGTCTGGGCTTTGCCATTCCCGTTGACCTGGTGCGTAGTGTCGCTGACCAGCTCATCCAGACTGGCACCGTCGCCCACGCGATCCTTGGCGTCAATATTGCAACCGCCGCCGTTGAATCTGATGGAAACACCTATGTCAGCGCCCGCATTGAAAGCCTCGTTCCCGGTGGCGCCGCCGAGCAGGCCGGCCTGCGTGTGGGGGATGCGATCACTCACGTCAATGGCTCTATGGTGACCTCCGCGCGATCCCTGTCGGGCTTCATCCGCCGCTACAGTGCGGGGGACACGGTCACGATCACCTACATTCGCGACGGGAAGAGCACCGAGGTTGAAGTGACTCTTCAAGCGAAGTAACTCCCGACGGATGCTGGCGCTCCGGCCCGGTCTGCTGGCCAATCGGCCAACAGACCGGGCAGCGCTCTACCGTTTCGCTCTCCTATGGAAAGGCCCCTCATGGACATTCGTGAGCTCACTGCCCGTGATGCCCACCTCGGCTTTACTGCTATGCAGACGCTGCGCCCAGCGTTGACTGCCTCATCCTTTTCCGCACTTGTGGCGGCCCACATGCAGGAGGGTTACCGTCTGCTCGGCGTCTTTGAGGGCGCGTCTGACGAGGCCATCGCCGTGGCGGGCTTCCGAATGGGGCGAAACCTGGCCTGGGGTGAGCACCTCTATATTGACGACCTCTCCACCCTGCCTGAGGCTCGCGGCAAGGGCGCGGCCTCACTACTACTGGACTGGATTGCGGAGGAAGCCCGCCACCTGGGTATCGCTCAGATTCATCTGGATTCTGGTGTGCAGGCGGAACGCCAGGACGCACACCGCCTATATTTCCGGCACGGATATCGGATCAGCTCCTACCATTTCAGCCGCCCTGTGTTGCCAGCGTAAGAACTGGTTGTAGCTTCAAGGCCGGTGCCCCAGGCGTTACGCCTGGGGCACCGGCCTGACCGGGCAGGTTAGGACACTTTGAGGGGCAATATCGGGCAGCCCGCGCAGTGAATCTTCACCTCATCGGAGGTGCCGCCTCCGCATGCGCCAAGACCTGAAGCGCACAGGCTTTCAGCCCGGTCAAGCAGCCCTTGGCGTTTCATCTCGTCGCACATAATCTCCGCATATGCCAGATCAACACCGGCTTGAGCTGCGGCCGCGTTTAAGGTCGCGCCCCTGCGTAGGGCGACATACAGTTTCTGGCGAGCGCCAGGCGGGCGGGCAGGCGCTGTTCCCCTCAACGTAGTGGCGGCAGGAGCCTCGTCCTGCGGCGAGCGCGCCGCGTGGAGGCGGCCCTCAGCGAGCCTCCTCCACGCAGCACGTAACGACGAGCGTGTCACCAGAACAGGCGTCCGATCTGGAAGATCGCCACCGCCAGCACCCATGCGGCCGCCAACTGCACGACCACGGACAAAGCCGTAATGCGCCCACCAATCTGGCGCGCTTGCTCGGCAACGGTGGCCAGGCACGGCGTGTAGGTCAGAACGAACATGAGGAAGGCGAAAGCGGCCAGCGGCGCGGCTTCTCCTGCCGACTTCTCAAAGGATTGGGTCACCAGCTCAGGCAGGGAACCCAAGTCCTCGCCTGCATCCTCAGCGTCGCCGCCGTCCACCTCAGGATCAAGGTTGTAGGACAGGACGATAGAGGAAATCACGGTTTCCTTCGCGACGAAGCCGGTCATGAGTGCACCCGTCATATGCCACTCGCCAAAGCCTGCGGGGGCAAACACGGGCTCAAGGGCCATGGCGGTCGCGCCGTAAAGGGATTCCTCCATGGGGATCTCATCAGCGAAGGAGTGCTTCGAGGTGACGGGAATGGCTGACATGAGCCACACGACGATCGTCATAATGACGATAATCTTGCCCGCCCCCTGAACGAAGGACCATGCGCGCATCCAGGTGTTCTTGAGGATGACGAGGACGCGGGGCACCTGGTAGGGCGGGAGTACCAGCATGAGGGGCGCCTGGGACTCACCCTTCGTGATGAAAGGCTTGAGTACGAGCGCGCCAATCACCACCATGATGATTGAAAGCACATACATGGTAAAGACGACGGTTCCCGCATTGTCGGGGAAGAAAATGCGGGCGATCATCAGGTAGATGCTCAGGCGCGCGGCGCACGAGGTGTAGGGGATAATCAGCGTCGTCACCAGGCGCTGCTTGGCGCTGGGCAGGGTGCGGGTGGCAGCCAAAGAGGGCAGGTTGCAGCCAAAGCCCATAATGAGAGGCATAATGACGCGCCCATCCAGGCCGATGAGTCGCATCACGCGATCCCCTAGGAAGGCAGCGCGTGCCATGTAGCCCGAGTCTTCCAGGATCGCAATCATGAGGAAGATAACGAACATCAGGGGCAGGAAGGAGGCAACGACACCCAGGCCGGCAGCCAGGCCGCCGACAAGGAACTCTTGCAGCCAGCCACCTTCGGCTCCCACGGCGGTCAAGCCCGCAATAATGAGGTTCGCAAGCGAGAATGCGCCCTCATCGGTGGAGGAAAAGAGCCCGTCGAAGAGTTCTTGCAGGGGGCCCACCCATTCTGCGGCGGCCTTAAACAGCAGCCACATCAGGGCAAAGAACACGGGAATACCCACAATCGGGTGAAGCAGTAGGCGGTCGACCTTATCCGAGGTGGAGAGGGTGGCCGCATCGGCACGCGCACCGAAGGCTCCGTCCTCGACAGCCTCGACCCAGTGGAAGATCTCGTCAGCGTCCGCCAGGGAGTCACGACCGCCAGCTTCTTCTGCGGCGAGGGCGGCGGCAGCGGCAGCCGAGGAGTCGGGCACCTCGCTGCAATTCATTGCCTCATGCCCGCAGCCACAGGGGGTGGTGGAGTGAGCGTCCGCCACGGTGAGTGCCGTCATCTCCAGGGGGTCAACCTCGCGATGTCCGCGGGAGGCAGCAGCAAGAGCGGCCGTGTGGTTGTATCCGGGGGAACGCGGGTCGGGCACAATGCCCGTCACGCGAGGGCGAGTGCGCAGGGCTGCGGCGACCATGTCGTCCAGTCCTTCGATGCCCTTCTTTGAGCGCGGGTCAATGGACATGACGGGGATGCCCAGTGTGCGCGAGAGTGCGGATACGTCAACGCGCTTGCCGGTGTCGTGTTCTTGCACGTCATTGAGGGTCACAACAGCGGCGACAGGGCGGCCGGTTCGGGCGACCTGGCCCAGCAGGTACAGGGAGCGGGTAATAGCAGTAGCATCCAGGACCACAAGAACGAGGTCAACGCCTTGGCCTCGCGCGGGGTCGGTGAAGGATCCTGGCGCCCCGGCAAGGGTATCGACAACGACCTGCTCGTCTGGGGAGTTGGCGATCAGAGAGTAGGTGCCGGGCATGTCGAGGATTCGGGCGCCGAGACTTCCCCAGCGGCCTCGCATGACCTCAACGGTGGTGCCGGGCGCGTTGACGACGGCCTGACGAGCACCCGTAATGGCGTTAAAAAGCGTGGATTTACCGACGTTGGGGTTACCAACGATCAGGATGGTGGGTTCAACCTTTTTACCGTCAGCGGTTTCTTCGACGAGGACTGGTCCTTGATTGGGGGTTCCGGGCCCACACTTTGAGCAGCTCATTTCGCCACCTCTACTTGGATTCGGCCAGCGGAGCGGCGGTCAACGGCAACGCGAGTGCCAGCAATATTGATGACGACGCCTCCGAAGGCGGCACGGTTCGTCAAAAAGAACTCGGCGCCGGGGCGTAGACCGAGTTCTTGAAGACGGAGTTGATAGGCGGGATCGACATCAATGGAGGTCAATCTCGCGCGTACATTCACGGGACATTTAGCGAGCAGCATATAAGGGAGTTTAGTAAGCCCTAAGCCCTCAAAGCGGGACCTTCGTAACCACTTTTTGGCGTAATTCCAACGATTCGAGCGGCCGAAATAATCTGACACCCAAAGGCTTGCGTGTCATTTCAGGAAAGAGCGCACTTCTTTCAGCGAACACAAGGCCCTTCGCACCCTGCAATGAGATTCCCCCAAGCAGCACCCCTCTATTTTTCGCACTACCGAATTTTGAGCTTTTCTTGAGGGGCTGCCCCCGTGAGAACTCATCCCCTGTCAGCACCTTCTGTGCAGGCCGACGCCTTCTGTGCGAGTTAGAACCTTTTGTACGCGGTACACCTCGTACAAAAGGTGTTAAGGCGTTCTCATGACGCCAACATGTACAGAACAGCCGTTCCTGCATTCAGAAGAAAAGTTATCCACAGTTTTACCGTTTTCATGAAATTCGGCATTGTCACGCTGTAGCGTGGCAATCATGAAGCGGATGAAGAGCACTTACACAGACAATCTGACACCCTCAAACCGCCTGCCCCGACTCCTGCTCCTGGTGAGTTGTGGCAAGGGTGGGGCATCATCCCTCATACAGCTCCTGCCGAGTCCTGCGAAGGCTTCTTTGCGAACATTCCCCGAAATAATCTTGCCTGTTACCCCGAAGACCAACCCCAACCAGAAGACCCCATTGACGCTCTACCAGCGGGCGAACTCGCCTACCGCGCACTTGCCCTGGCAAAAATTGATGGAGCGGGCCTGCAAGTGCAGCCTCATTCCCGCGCCTACGTCGGCGTGCCCACCCTCGTGCATGCCACCAATCCTCAACGCGACGCAACCGTTGAACTCCTTGGACACCCCGTTCACGTCAGCTTTACAGCGTCTTCCTACTCCTACTCCTTCAATGACGGCAGTGCTCCGCTGGTCACCACTGACCCCTCGGGCCCTTTCCCCATCAGCAGACTGCGGCACATCTACCAGGAGGCTTTCCCCTCCCAAACCATCACGCTTGAAACAATCTGGAGCGCACACATTACCCACCCCACAAACGGTCAGATTATTAGCCTCAACAACGCCTTCACCACCCGGGAAACATCACTCCCCTTCGAAGTACGTAAAGCCAAGGGCTACCTCACCGATACAGCCGAAGAACTCAAAGGCCGCTAAACCACCCATCCTCTCCAGCAATAAGCACCCCAGCATCCAAAGACGCGGGCGTTACACACTTCCACCATGCAAACGCCCGCACGCCCTTGGGCAGATAGCCCACTAGCGTTAGAGGTGTTCACGTCACAACAGCGGGTGGATGACCCGCAAAGGAGCTGTCATGTCCACCGCTAACGCCGAGAACTGGTCCTTCGAAACCAAGCAGATCCACGCAGGCTGGGATCGCGACGCCGCCACTGGCGCCACAGCACTACCGATCCACCAGACTGCTTCCTACGCCTTCGACAGCGCCGAGCAAGCGGCCGCCCGCTTTGCTCTGCAAGAGCTCGGGCCGATCTACACTCGCCTGGGCAACCCCACCCTTGATGCCCTCGAAAACCGCATTAGCGCCCTTGAAGGCGGTGTCGGCGCCCTCGTCGTTTCCTCCGGGCAAGCTGCCATTACCCTGGCAATCCTCACCCTGGCTCAGACCGGCGACAATGTCGTCGCCTCCCCCTCCCTCTACGGCGGTTCTGTTTCCCTACTGAAGTCCACGCTGGGACGCCTGGGCATCGAGACTCGTTTTGTTTCCGACCCGCGCGACATTGATGCGTGGACCTCACTGGCCGATGAGCGCACGGTGGCCTTCTTCGGTGAAACCATTCCGAACCCGCGCGGCGACATTTTGGACATTGAGCCCATTGCCGAGGCCGCCCACGCTATCGGAGTTCCCCTCATCGTTGACAATACTGTGGCAACGCCTTACCTGGTGCGCCCGATCGAATGGGGCGCCGACATTGTCATCCACTCGGCCACAAAGTACCTGGGTGGACATGGCAATTCCATTGCGGGCGTTGTTGTCGACTCCGGCAACTTTGATTGGACCTCCCAGCCTGAGCGTTTCCCGTTGTTCAATCAGCCTGACGCTTCCTACAACGGTATTGTCTTTGGCCGCGATCTGGGGGCCGAGGGCGTCTTTGGTGTCAACCTTGCGTTCATTCTGCGCGCCCGCACGGTGATCCAGCGCGACATGGGCTTTGCACTGTCCCCCTTCAACGCATTCTTGCTGGAGCAGGGCATCCAAACACTCTCACTGCGCGTGCAGCGTCACGCCGACAATGCTCTGGCAGTAGCAAAGTTCCTTGAGGCTCACCCACAGGTTGAGTCCGTCGCCTACGCAGGGCTGGAGTCCTCGCCCCACTACGCTTTTGCCCAGAAGTACGCGCCCCTGGGTGCAGGCGGCCTGCTGTCCTTCGTTATTCAAGGTGGCACAGAGGCTGGTAAGGCCTTCGCAAATGCGTTGGAACTACTGCCTACCGTGGCCAATATTGGTGACACCAAGTCCCTGGTGATCCACCCTGCCTCGACCACGCACTCGCAGTTGTCCGAAGCTGAACTCGTGGCTGCTGGGATTTCGGGCGGCACCGTTCGCCTGTCGATCGGTATCGAGAATATTGCTGACATTCTCGCTGACTTGGAGAAGGGCTTCGTTGCCGCAGCGGCGCTGTAATGCTGAGCGCAGATAATCCTGCGCTGTGAGTGACGGGTAGCAGTTCGCCGCTGCGACGTGCGCATAGGTAGCCCTGTGCCGTGACGCTACCCAAGCTCAACCCATTGTCGGCGGCCAAGCGGCGGCTTGCCCGCCGACAATGGATGAAATAAGCAGCCAGAAGCACTGAGGGATCCGGGAGCGTAATACGCTCCCGGATCCCTCTGCATGTCACAGTATTCTCATCACAACACTGCCCTCAGACCGGTGCCTTGTTGTCATACCGGTGGCGCACACGCCACCTATTTGGCGACACGGCACCGGTTTCGATGGAGGTCTGCCTGAGGGCACGGTGTTGATGGGCGCGCTCCGCTGTGCAGCACACTATCATCCGTGTTTCACGCGTGAAACACGGATAGTGTGCCAGCAGAGCACTCCCCGCCTTCCACCCGGCGACATAAGAAACGCCGACGGTCACAGCAGTAAACAACGTCGGCGGTCACAGCAGTGAACGAGGCAAGCGCCGCCCTGACCAGGATTGTGTATCACGTGCGACTTTTTGTGACGCCTACACCTGTCACTTCACGCAACAAGTGCCACGCAACGCAATATCTTGCACACAGCCGACGAAGAAGCCGATTGCGCGACTCTCAGAGCACGCACAACCAACAGCACTACACACCGCTTTGCAGTTTCACCACCGCGCAACCCCCAGAAATACCAACACCCCTCCCGCTGAAGCGCGCAACCACCCACTCGACCAAGCAACCCACCCTCAACAGCCCAGGCCAGCCTCAACAGCCCAACCCCTAACCCCTACCCCAGCACAAACGCCTGTGGGGAGGCGCGCACTCGGCGCACCTCCCCACAGGCGTATTCAGTTCAGCAGGACCTCAAACCAGCCCCAGCTGTCAGGCTCACTCAGAAACCTTGGCCTCCACTGCCACGCGGCCAGCCTCCAGACGCGCGACGGGCACGCGGAAGGGAGAGCAGGACACGTAGTCCAGGCCGACATTGTGGAAGAAGTGGATGGACAGCGGGTCACCGCCGTGCTCACCACAGACACCGAGCTTGATGTCGCCCTTGGTGGAGCGAGCGCGGCGCACGCCCTCGGCCACAACGGTGCCCACGCCGTGAACGTCGATGGACTCGAAGGGCGAGGTGCCGAAGATGCCGGCCTCGATGTACTGCGGGAAGAAGACGCCTTCAACGTCGTCACGCGAGAAGCCCCACACGGTCTGGGTGAGGTCGTTGGTGCCGAAGGAGAAGAAGTCAGCCTCGTGGGCGAGGTCCTCAGCGGTCATAGCTGCGCGGGGCAGCTCGATCATGGCACCGATGGTGACCTTGGACAGGTCAACGCCCTTATCAGCGGCAACCTCAGCGATGATGGCTTCGCCTTCAGCGCGGATGAGCTGCAGCTCGCGGATGGAGCCAACCAGGGGCACCATGATTTCGGGGCGGGGATCCTTACCCTGGGCGACGAGCTCAGCAGCAGCCTCGCACAGTGCGCGCATCTGCAGAGCGAACAGGCCGGGCAGGTAGATGCCCAGACGCACGCCGCGAAGACCCAGCATGGGGTTCTCTTCGTGGAAGCGACGCACGGTGGCGAGCATTTCCTCATCGGCGGGGTCAGCCCCACCGTTAGCCTTTGCCAGCGCCACCTTGACCTCCAGGGAGGACAGGGAGGGCAGGAACTCGTGCAGCGGCGGGTCGATGAGGCGCACGGTCATGGCCTTGCCGTCCATGACGTCAAGCATCTGCAGGAAGTCTTCCTTCTGCAGCTTCTCGAGGGCGTCGAAGGCTTCCTGACGTTCGGTGGAGCCCTCTTCGGAGAGGATCACGCGCTCAACAAGGGGGCGGCGGTCGCCAAGGAACATGTGCTCGGTGCGGCACAGGCCAATGCCTTCAGCGCCGAAGTCCAGCGCGCGGCGGGAGTCTTCGGGGGTGTCAGCGTTGGCGCGCACGCGCAGGCGGCGCACGGAGTCGGCGTGGGTGAGGAGCTTGTGAACTGCCTCGATGAGTTCGGTGGTGCCTTCGTCGCCTTCAGCGGCGGCCAGGCCAGCCTCCAGGCCACCGGCCAGGTAGGTGGTGACGGGAGAGTCGGTGACGGGAACCTCGCCGAAGAAGACTTCACCGGTCTGTCCGTCGATAGCGATGGTGTCTTCGCCGGTCAGGACGCGATCGCCGATAGTGACGGTGCCGGCCTCGGCGTCGATCTGCAGAGCCTCGGCGCCACAGACGCAGGTCTTGCCCATGCCGCGGGCGACGACGGCTGCGTGGGAGGTCTTGCCACCACGGGCGGTGAGCACGCCTTCAGCGGCCACCATGCCGGGCAGGTCGTCGGGGTTGGTTTCGCGGCGGACGAGGACGCACTTGCGGCCTTCAGCGGCGGCGGCCTCGGCCTGAGCGTTGTCGAAGACGATGACGCCGACGGCTGCGCCGGGGGAAGCTGCCATGCCGCGTGCGACAAGTTCCTTGGATGCGGAGGCGTCGAACTGCGGGAACATGAGCTGGGTGAGCTGGTCGCCGGTCACGCGGTTGAGGGCTTCATCCATGGTGATGAGCTTCTCGTCGACAAGCTGGATGGCGACGCGGAAGGCGGCGGCAGCGGTGCGCTTGCCAACGCGGGTCTGAAGCATCCACAGCTTGCCGCGCTCAACGGTGAACTCAATGTCGCACAGGTCGCGGTAGTGGGTTTCGAGCTTGCGCATGATGCCGCGCAGTTCGTCGTAGGAGTTCTTGTCCAGCTCTTCAAGTGCGGACAGGGGCAGGGTGTTGCGGATACCGGCAACGACGTCCTCGCCCTGAGCGTTTTCGAGGTAGTCGCCGTACACGCCGGAGTGGCCGGTGGAGGGGTCACGGGTGAAGCACACGCCGGTGCCGGAACCATCGCCCATGTTGCCGAACACCATGGTCTGGACGTTGACGGCGGTGCCGAGGTCGTGGGGGATGCGCTCGCGACGGCGGTAGATGTGGGCGCGCTCGGTGTTCCAGGAGCGGAACACGGCTTCGGTGGCCATGTCGAGCTGGGCGCGGGGGTCCTGCGGGAAGTCCATACCCTTTTCGGCCTTGACAATGGCTTTGTAGGTTTCGACGAGGCCGCGCAGGTCCTCAGCGGTGAGGTCGGTGTCGGCGGTGACGCCGCGTTCCTTCTTCAGGGCGTCGAGGGCCTCGGAGAAGAGGTCGCCTTCAATGTCGAGAACGGTCTTGCCGAACATCTGGATGAGGCGGCGGTAGGAGTCCCATGCGAAGCGTTCGTTGCCAGAGGCTTCGGCCAGGCCGAGGACGGACTGGTCGTTCAGGCCGATGTTGAGGACGGTTTCCATCATGCCGGGCATGGAGAACTTGGCGCCGGAGCGGACGGAGACAAGGAGGGGGTTGGTGGCGTCGCCCAGGTGGCGGCCCATCTTGTCCTCAACGTTGCGCAGTGCAGCGGTGACCTCGGTGGCGAGGGTTTCGGGGACGACGCCTTCGCGCAGGTAGGCGCGGCAGGCTTCGGTGGAGATGGTGTAACCGGGAGGCACGGGCAGCCCGAGCTTCGTCATTTCTGCCAGGTTGGCACCCTTACCGCCGAGCAGGTCCTTCTGGGACTTGTCACCCTCGGAGAAGTCGTACACGTACTTGACCATTGAGGCCCTCTTCCTTCAGATTCTCGTTTTCGGCCCTTCCTTGGGCACGTCGGTCCCATCCTAGCAACTGTGGGACCTAGGTCACCACGCCCGCCAGCGTGATCTTCGCCGGGATTTCGGCCTTCAGCGGTACTATCGCAGGGCCGCTCCCCGCCTTCGTCCCACAAACGGACAGGACATGGAACGCTTTTGATAACGACCACACACCCCATTCGCTAAGCGAGGTAGCTCCTACGCTTGGGCCGCCCCACATTCGGGGCAGAAGTTCGGCCGCGCGCCTTCAAAGCGCACGCCGCAGCCGCCGCAGAACGAGGCCACCGCATCCTCCTTCGGGCGGGGCCGACCGCATCTGGGGCAAAATTTCGAGCGGTTGACTGTCGCGCAGCCGGGGCAGTTCCATTCCGCTATAGCGGTGGGGGTGGGAGTTCCTGCAGTCATCTGAGCATGGTTGCAGGCTGACGCCGCTTGGGTGAAGGCGCCACCAGCCTGCATTCCAATGCCGACTCCTAAGAGGGCGCTTCCCGCTCCGGCCTCGTTAGACCCAGCTGCCTCGATGCCGCGGGCGACGCTGCCTTGCACGTAGCCTTCGCGGACCGATGGGTCTTGAAGGACAGCACCTTTGGAGCGCATGTCGATAATCTCGCGGGAGGCGTCGTCGTAGCTCAGAGCGGCAATACCCACCGAGCATACTTCGATGCCTCGACGCTCTCGCCACTCTTGATCGAGTGCTTCGCGCATGTAGCGGGACAGCTCCACGGCCTTCGAGGTGACTTGAGAGATTCGTACTCCGTCAACACTCATTTGGTTGATGGCACTTTGGAGGGCTTCAAGGAATTCCGCCATGTACTGCTCTTGGATGTTGCTGATGTGCACGTGTTGGGCGTTGCGGGCGATTGCCTCACGATAGAACAGGATCGGGTCGGTGATTTTGATGGAGAAGGTGCCGTGGCAACGCAAGAACAGCTCGGCGTTGTAGAAGGCATCGAAGTAGTTAATGGGGTTGGGTGTTCCGAAACGAATGCCCTTAATTTCTTGAAGGTTGACGTAGAATGCCTGCTGTTTACGAGGTGTTACACCGCCGAATTTGAAGCGCTCGAAGGTGTCGCGGACGCTGGCGTCAAGCTGGCCGACCATCAGCGATGGGGAGCTGGATGTATTGACGGTGTAGACGCCAGGTTCAGCAGTCACGTCAACAATTGCACCGGAGTCGACGAGGAGCATCGCCTGGTTGTCGTACACGTGAATGCGTGATCCGGAGGAGATGATGTCTTCGGTGCCCGAGTTGACGCCGTTGGAACGACCTACGCCTGTGAGGAGTGAGCCTTTTGTGAAAACAACGCCCTCGCCCATATTTGTGGCTTCAATGACCTCAAGCCACTGATCTCCCAGACCACCAAGAACTGCCTCTTTCCCTGCGCGCAGAATGTCACTTGCACTAAACGACTGCGGCCTTTGATCCGTGACGCGTTCAAGCCCCATGAGATCTCCTTAGAAAACGGGTTGGCGGAAGGTGGGAGGTGGAGGCACGATTCTTTTCGGACCGACCCCCGTATACACCTACTTTCATAGGATTCTTCCAGATTCATTCGCCAATTGTGTGGGCTTGACATCACTCGTTGGTTTGTCCGCTTTGGGGTGTCAGGACTTCTTTACTGCGCTCGATAGCTTTGAAGTAGCGGACTTTAGCGACCTGGGCATCCCACAAGGCACGCAGTTCTTCCTCACTTGGCGGCTCAACACTAGAGTTTTTGAGGTCGATAC
>NZ_RQZF01000021.1 GCF_003858455.1 Schaalia canis
TCGCGGTACTGGTGATGCTACTTGGTGCTGCGGGTGTTCTAGCCCGCCGCCGCGCAACCCAATAAAACACCCCACCGCGCCAAACCCTCACAGTAGATAACGCGCCAATGACGACTCTCCCAGCCCGTTCATGGGCTGGGAGAGTCGTCATTATAAGAAGGTAGGAGCGTAGACCTGACGGTGGAGGCTCTCAACAGTCATGCGCAGGTGGAGCGGGCCCTCCTTTTCGTCGCCCGCCTAGCAGTTGCGCCTTTCGGGTCCCTGAGATCTCAATGCCTGCGCTGCGGTCGCCGAGAGTTGCTGAGCGAAGTAAATCCTCGTTGAGACAGAACAGCGAGATGTGCTCTTCAATACTCTCCACCTGTGTCTCCGGACGCGAAAAGTCAGCACTATACCTCATACGCCGTTTGACTAGCCTCGAGCTTGGGACACTATCGCACATCTAGCAAAATGTGAGCGATAGGTAAAAAGCGGCTCGATAGAAATAATTGAAACAGGGAAAAGGGTTTCGTTTCCTTGAAAAAAGCTGCATACTCTCTCTCTGCCTAACCCCATCTCTGGTCAGTTTGTTCTTCGGCTTTTTGAGTAGTTACACCCTTGGTGGTGACAGGTCGGGGGGCGAAGAATTTCTTAGAATGTACAATCTGTTATTTGCAACAATATTAAGTATAGCTCTTGGGGGGTGAGCCTGAGGTTTTGCTGTTTATTTTTATGAGGAACGCTGATAGGCTCAATTTGGATTGTATTGCCCGAAATCATACGGGCAATTCGCTTAAAAGGAGTGTGGAAATGATTCTCGTCAGCCCTTATCGAGCTGCTGATGTCGGGAAGGGTAGGCTCGGTCGCACCATAAGCCTCGTGGCCCTGGTTGCCATAGTCTTTCTCGCCTTCGTCCTGCAGTTCGTCCCTGCGCCCGCCGCACGCGCCACTGTCAATAACAGCATCAAGATCACCAACATGACCTTGGTGAAGCTGCAGGATGCAAATAGTGAGCAGACGCTTCCTGGACACGGACTTCGCCTCTGGGAGTATGCTCGCATGACATTCGACTGGGATGCCAAGGGCTTGAATCCCAGCCTTCGCTCAGGGGACTCCTTCACAGTGACTCTGCCGGAAGAGCTCTCTTTCCAATCCGCGACATCTGCCGCTCCCATCACCCTTGGGCCGACCGATCCGACTTCATATGGTGATTGTGTTCGCGAAAACAAGATTCTTACTTGTACGTTCAACCAGGCGGTTGATGAGAAGATCGCCCAAGGGTTCGACCTGTTTGCGGGGCAGATCAAGGCAGTGGTCCAGGCTGTTCAAATCACAAATAATACGCAAACTGATATCACTGTCTCAGGACCGCCAATTCCTCCCACCGATCTTCCCGGTGGAAATGGCATTACCGAGTGGCCCGCAGACTACTATGACTACCCTGCCACCTCGAAGAGTGTCTACGACATCGAGGGAACGAGCGACGAGATCATTTGGCACACGCGTATTGGCACCAAGAAGCTTGCAGAAGCGTATGCCGCAAAGAACATGCCGAAGACCTTCGACGGTCAGACGCACCACACCCTGACCTTTGTCGACAACTTGGGCCCTGGCCAGCGCTTCGATAAAACCAAGAGCACGTGGTACCTCGAGCAGTACCA
This sequence comes from Schaalia canis, assembly GCF_003858455.1. Lineage (GTDB taxonomy): Bacteria > Actinomycetota > Actinomycetes > Actinomycetales > Actinomycetaceae > Pauljensenia > Pauljensenia canis. The sequence continues at coordinate 1,641 of NZ_RQZF01000021.1, forward strand.
GAGCGAAGGGGATGCAAACCCTATCCCTGAGGGCCAGCGTAAGATTGCCGACGCAGCAGGATACAGCCGTAACGGGTACTCCATGTCGGTCGTGTTCGACTCCGAAACACCCACCGGCAGCACAGCAACCGTGACCGTCTCCGGCCCCTTCCTGCCCAATACGAACTACCAGTTCTTCTACACCTCCAAGCCGGTCAGCGATGATGGATATGTCCGTCAAGGTTTCCTCTATGAAAACCGAGTGAGGAACCAAGACCTCGGTATTGAAGAATCTATGTCGGTTTCCTACACCGACCAGTTCTCGGCGAGCATCACCATGCAACCCGGTTTTGGTGGCTTCGCGCTTACAAAGACCGCCTCAGGGCCGGGAGCCGATACTCTCGCAGTTGCCACGCGCTTCCCGGTCGTAGTCAACTGGACCCTCCCCGGCGGCGCAAAGGTTCAAGATTATGCGGGCTGGGCGCCCCCCGCAGGCGCGCAGCCCACTCAAAACGCCGGTCAACTAACCTTGAGCGCTGAACTCGGAAAGAAAACTGTCTTCCCCGGAACCTTCCCGAAGGGGACCACTATCACCCTTGAGGAAGATCCAACAGCAGTGACACCACCAGCGGGATACGGATGGCTCCCCCCTGCTTTCAAGGTGGGCGATGATGCAGGCAATTCCTTCAATGTCGGCGACAATGTGATTACCCAAGTTGGGTTGGTCAATAGCCTTGAGGTTAAGCAATCCGTCTCGGTTGGCGACTTCGTATGGTTCGACAGCGATAAGGACGGCAGACAAGACGTCGGCGAACCCGGGATCGAAAATGTCACTCTGACCCTCACCGGTCCCGGCGGCGGAGCAGTAACCAACGTTCACAATAAGAAGGTTGATCCCGTCAAGACCAATGGGGACGGACACTACAGCTTCGACGACCTCCCGGTGCTGACCGCTGGCCAAAAGTACACCGTTACGGTGACGCCCCCTGCTGGCTACATACCGACAGAGGCTGAAGCAACACAGGATCGTGCGAATGACTCCTCAACGGGCTCTGCCGCATCCCAGGGATTGACCGCCAATCAAGAACGCGACGATACGCTCGACTTTGGCTTCATCAAGGTTGCCCCGGCGATCGACGTCGAGAAATACTCAGACACCCTTGCAACAGGAGATGCCGACACTGCAGACGCGGCCGTCGTGCTGAATCCTGCTCAGCCAAAGACCGTCACGATTGACGTCACCAACACGGGCAATGAAGACCTGAGCAAGCTGACTTTCACAGATGTCACCACAGACGGTCCAGCGCTCGAAAACCTCTCCTGCACCTTGGACACACACACCATTAACGCAGTCAATGGCATCGTGACCTTTGATCAAAACCTCGTCCTCAAAGCAGGAAAGAAGTACACCTGTACTGCAACCCTCTCGCCTATCGGATGGGGCAAGACTCACGCAAATTCCGTCACCGTCGGCGGGACGGGCGTCGGATCTGGCACTCCTGTGACGGATAACGACCCCTGGCATGCAAAGACGCCGGAAGCGAAGGTGTCTGTTGGTGACCTCGTGTGGTTTGATGCCAACAAGAATGGTCTGCAAGATGACGGTGAGCCCGGAATTGGCGGCGCCGTATTAACCCTGACTGACGAAGACGGCAACGAAATTACTGACGTCAACGGCAAGAAGGTTGCACCTTTCACCACCGTGGATGACGGACGTTACCTCTTCGAGAACCTCCCTGTCCTCCCTGGAGGCAAGAAGTACAAGGTCGCTGTTTCTCTTGACCCCGCTAGGGGGTACGCTCCCACCAAGGTGACGCAGGGTAATGAAGAGAAGGATTCGTCCGCTCATGAGGGTCACGCAATTGCGCGAGTCCTGGCGGACGATGAAAAGGACCTCACCCTGGACTTCGGCTACATCAAGCCTGCTGTGTCTGTTGGTGACTTCGTGTGGTTTGATGCCAACAAGGACGGTAAGCAGGATGGCGGGGAGCCCGGCATTAAGGACATCGTCCTGCGTATTTCCCGCGATGATAACGGGACTGTGAAGAACGCTGATGGTAATGACCGTCCGGCTTCGGCGTTAACCGCAACGACCGACGCTGATGGCCGATACTCTTTCAATGATCTGCAAGTGCTTCCTGACAACGTGAAGTATGTGGTGACCGTTGAGAACGTCCCGGCTATTTACGCCCCAACCTTGACGGCTGCTGAGTCCCAGGCCGAAGGTCTTGACTCCACTAACGACTCTTCCACGGAAAAAGCCACGTCTGGTCCGCTAACGAAGGACGGTCAAAACGATCCGACCCTTGATTTCGGTTTCGTATACGCTTCCGTGTCTGTTGGTGACTTCGTGTGGTTTGATACCAACAAGAATGGCCTGCAAGATGATGGCGAGCCCGGCATTGAGGGCGTGACTCTGAGCATTTCTCGCTCCGACGACCAGAAGGTCTACTACATCGATGACCTGGGCAAGGCTAACGCACTTCCAGTTCAGCCGATTCTTAGCGCAGCTGACGGGTCCTACCATTTCAATAACCTGCCAGTTCTGCCTGCTGGTACGTCTTATGTGGTGACTGTGACCAAGCTGCCTCGTGGTTTGGCTCCTACTGTTGAGGCTGATGATGATGATGCTGCA
>NZ_RQZF01000022.1 GCF_003858455.1 Schaalia canis
CTACCCGCTGGCCTGTCGGGGTGCGTAGGAGATCGCCTGCGCGTAGGTCTTGGGCGGGGGTGTAGCCCTTGCCTTCCACATAGAACGGGTGAGTGGCAGTAGTCTCCACCCTCCCAGCAGAGGTTTCCAGTTCGAGTACAGCCACGTCCTCATACGTGAAAGTCTCCACCACCTGGCCTGGGACGTTGCGGCCAGTGGCCGCGTCAAAGGCGAGGATTTCATCGCCTGCTTGGCTGATGGGGGTGGTTGTCCCGTCAGCCATGCTTTCCACGCCGCCAACAAGAATATTGCGCCCCAGGCACGAAGTCATCCCCGCTGCCATACGGCCAGCGGGGATCGTACGCCCAACAAGGCCGACACGCGCTTCCTCGCCAGACGGCAAATCTAACTTCGTCTATCAGCGCGCAGTACACACGCTTACTCGGAATAACCCGACAACAGACGAAGTATTCAGAAAGGCTGATTAGGCTCCCCTCAACTCACCCGCTTCACTCAGGACCTCAGTCGCCTATAGCAGTATCCCAACTTAAGGACTCCCATAAGGAGTCCTCAGCCACGGCCGCAGGATCAATCGCCGCGATTGATGCTAAGAAGTCCTGGCGCACTTGTGCCGGATCGACCTCTAAACCACCGCATCCGTCGATGCCATAGGGAGGTCCTTCAACAAAGACCTCAAAACACTTCACATAGTGCTCAAGGCAGGAATTCACAAAGAAACGTAGCGACAAGTCCGAGGCAATCTGGACAATCTCAAAATTCTCCAGGTCAATACCGATAAAACTCTCATACCCCCACTGAGCGAAAGGCAAAACACCAAAGGCTTCATCCAAAACAGGCTCTGTCACGGCATCTTCCTTGGTGAGAAAAGAAAGCCCCTTCCCCTCCAAGACCGAGAGGATGTCTTCGCCAAGCAAATCCCTGACAACTCCACGCGGATGAATCTTCACCCACACCGGAAGAATCGACCCATCAGAACAACCCCCTCATTGCTTCCTTCAAAGCAGAGTTGGATGCATCTCGTAGTTCCTTATGCTCCCACGGGAACGACCACGTCACACCTATTTTCATTTCATGCAATCGTAGAGCGCGCAGCCTCTTGCGTGGTTCACGTTCAGCGTGTCAGTAACGTTCATGCAAAGTGAGTATCTCTCCACTGCTCAGCGTGAACGCGGAGGGTTTGCTCGGAAGCTGAATTCCAGATCGCATCGAATACTTCCTCGTAATCAATCGCATCCTCATCCACCCACTGGGGAGAAGTGAACTGATACGAAGACTCAATCGCATCCGCAACTTGAAAAATCACGGCACCGAGATCCTCATCATCCTCAGAAGCAAAATACTCGCATGCATACACAAGAGCAGCCATCGCATTGCCCACAAAGACATCCCCCACATTAAAGTCAGCGATCTCTTGCTCGTAAGGAATGCTTTCTTCCACAACGAAAGCTAGGTGGCGCCACCCTAGTTCGGGCTCTGCTGCGGCTTTTAGAGCCTCCCACGCCAATGTAGCGACGTCAGGAAGGCTCCGCCCCGCGTATGGCAGCAAGGCGCGCAACCACGTCGCGCAGGAACACGCGATGCGTGCACGTTCCTGAAGAGGCGCGCTCGCAAGTACTGACTGATACTTCCTGCAAACCTGCTCCTGCCTTGTTACCACTGCGCAACCCTCCCTGAAACCTCGGCCGCGTGAAGCAAGCTCAGTGTCAACCAAACCTACAGCAGACTCCAGCGTCTCCACAGCGAACTTGCCTACCACACCCCCGCAAGAAATCGACAACCACTACTGGGCAACAAACCCCACTACACTAATACCCGCCGTCTAGGAACAAAACCCAGGACGGTTCACTCTACGACGGTTGAGGGGGACGCGTGATTCTCCTTCAGGGGGAACAGACTCATCCGCACATTGGTGCGGCCCCCACCTCACGTCAACGCACTCAATCCTTTGGCGCTGACGACAACGCCGACTCCTCCACCCTACCGATCATTCTTCTACCACAACCACAAGAGCCCAAAGTAGGAAAGCGAGAGTGCGTCAATGACTCCTATGCTGGGTGGAGAAACTCTTGGATCGATCCTACAGGGAGAACGATCCTGACTTCTTCTGGCAAATCCAACGGTTTGACATAGACTTTCACGGCCGTTTTTCCGGCGGACGCAAGGTGGATGTCTGCCAAATCGGCTGCCGGTATGTTACCTATCTGCAACACCCCACTATCACAAGAGATTGACCCGTCATAGACCAACGCCCATTCATCAGCAGCAAGGTTTACACTCCCTTCATCGACGTTAACGACCACATCCCCGACATAGTCCGGACGGGTAGCAACATAGATCGCCTGCTCGCTCGCAACATATGACGCATCACAGTTCCACTCCGGAAAGTCAGTAGCCTTCGAATCAAGAATCATCACCTGCGCATAAAGGGGGAACACGCTAAACCGAAAATCTTTTGTCTCCATCTCATCCTCCGAGCTAGTCAACGCCTCTGACCTGGAATCGATCACCACTTCCGGCGTGATGTGATGTGGCGTCATTACTGGTCTGTGCCACGCCCCAACAAGCGCCCCCAGGCCATTCATTAGGTTAACGAAAAAAATTCATCCAGTTAGCAGGAGTGCATTCGACATGCGGTGCTGGTATCCCCACAGCTTCAAGTCGTTGGTCGAAGGCGGGCTTGAGGCTGGGATGAATGAACGCAGTGTTGTAATCACCGTTGGCGTAGGCCTTGACGAGGCTTTCCTCGCTGGAGTGGGTCGTAATGTACTCCCCTAAGGCATCCCCAATAACCTGGAAGAGCGCAAGGCGCTCCTGGTCAGAGTAGACACCATTACCGCAATTCTCAACACTCTCGACATCACACTCCACCCCCAAAGGCAGACGACGCGCAAGCACATAGAAAGGAAAACTATTTCCTACCAGGTCAAAGCCTTCAACTTCCCGCATCCTCAAAGGAGCAAAGTACACTTCAATCCGCGCCCGCTCCTGTTCAGGTAGAAACTCAAGATAGACATGAAAACGCACCTGCTCGCTAGACCATTCCCAGGTGAATAGACGGTACGGGATTGCGTGCGTAGCAAGCCCTTGGGCAAGGGCGTCGCGAATCTGCTCACGGCTCAACAATGTCCTACACTCCGTCCGGCATAAGAATCACGGGAAGCTTCACCTGTCCAGAGCCAGGCCGTTTCCACGGTTTAAGGCCATCAGGAGGAATGGGCAGATCCCTGCGCACAAGTTCAGCATTAAGCATGTCCCTTAACAAGCCATTAACAGAAAACCGCCCCCTAAGGTGGCCCAACGCGTAACTCTCAATGAGCGCCTCAGTTGACGACAAGCCCGTTAAATACTCCCCTAGCGCGCCGCCGACGTGCGTGAAAGCCTGCCCGCGTCGCTCATCACTCATCTCCCCTTGATCAAGGAAACACAAGGTGTGTAGAGACTCTTGCGTATTCAACCGCAGGGCACCAGCATCAGCCCGCAAAGGAAAACTACTTCCCGTCAGCGTATGATAGCCATCCATAAATCCCTCGTCACGCAACCCACCAAAGACCTCAACAGCAACCCTGTTGCCGAATGGTAAGCGGTCGAGAAAGACCCGCCAACGCACCTGCGGACTCTCCCAGACCCACTCATAACCTCGACGACGAAAACCACACCGGGACAAGCCCTCGTGCAGACAATCCCGCACCTCTTGACGCGTCATCACCATGATCTCCAGCTCTATCGATTCTCGATCCCAACTTAAGGCTCATACAAGTCAAGGATAAAAGTCCATTCCTCAACGTTCTGGCCAGGAGTGTTAGCTACTTCTTGTCTGTATCCGGCTAATTGACGACGGCCTGTTGCTAGACCACTCGGAGTATTCGGTTTCAATTCTCTCACGATTCTCAAGTCACCACTCCAGGCATCTGGGCGAAGCCTGGAGTCTAGCAGTCCTCGGTTGAATAGGTAGCCTTGATCCTGCCCAACTGCTAAAGGATACATTTCATGTGCTCGTCTCCCTGCGGCAGCCTCCAGGCTTTCTCC
>NZ_RQZF01000023.1 GCF_003858455.1 Schaalia canis
TGGAGGCCTTTCCCAACACCGTAACCGAAAGCGCCACCACCTAAACCAAAGAGGGTGTCTTTACCGACTTGGCCCCAATCAATGGGATACCCACTACAGGCTTGGTCGATGATGCTGGCCCCGCCACCTAAAACAGCGCCAGCAATCAGCGCGGCGGCAAACCCTTGAGCGCCGGGCACAAACGCCAACCCCACCCCGGCAACAATTGCCAGCGCAGTACCCCATTTAGGGGCGTTAGCTTTACGGTAGGCGTCAAGTTCTTCTGTGGTGATAGGGCGCAACCCCGCAGGGTCAAACAGGATTATTCCCCGCGTACGCATACGGGTTAGCCACCCAGCCTACTCAATCTGGTAGAACGAGGCGAACGCCGCCTACAGTTCCACTGCGGTCCTCCCTTCAGCGTCACCCCTGTGCCGGGCAGGAGAAGCGGGGCCGGGTACTAGATGAGGATCTCGCAGTACAGGTTCAAACCATGAGCACGCGCCTGACGCGCAAGATCAACCACCGGACCGGCCCTCTCCACGATCTCCTCCAAATCCGCATACTCCTCCAAGAACAAAGGATCACACTCCACGCTCGTCACCGCCAACGAAGCAACCACCTCTTGGCGAAAGCGAACAACGACAGCACCCCCGTCCTGGCCGTCAAGCACAGGATCAGCATGATCAGCAATAAAAACAAGCAGGTCATTCATATCCAGAAAGGACCCACACCTGCCATAACCATCAAACCCACCCCCCACCTCAGGATCATCGACCAGGGCACAGGCACACGCATCATCAGGCGCAGTAAAGAACTCAACAAACACGACAGACTCTCCCTAACAGCAATACTGCTCTAGCGTTGCTCTTCCAACACAGCCTGACGAACCTGAGCCCACCCAGCATCACTCATATCAGGTTTTTCCTGCACGAAGAACAACTGCGGCTGCCCATCTTTAACCTTCTTTTCCCACAGCTTCAACCAAATCATAAATTCTTCATAGTCTCTTGGGGCAGACTCACGCCAGCTTTCCACCACACGCCGAACCCGCACCAACGCCCCAGCACCATCCGCGCAGTACGCATACTCGGGCCCAGACGGCAACTTCTGACGCGTCAAATCCACCCCATAACGGAAATCGCTATCAATCAGGCGCGCACTCGAAAAATCATTCCCCTCCACCACATTCACACGCGCCAACCCCGGATTATCCGCAGCACTCCGCGCTGTAGGAGCACCCCAAAACACACACTGACGCAACACCGTCCCCGAGAAATCACACCCCACCAAATCCAAAAACTGAAAATTGAAACCCTTGAGTCTGGCCCCACGGAAAGAACAATTCACAAACCGGGCAGGACCACACGTACCGAAGGCAATATTCGCCGAATCAAAAGAACAGTTCACAAACTCCGAGACCAGCCCTAGACCGCCAACACTAAAACGACCGACCCGCAAACGATCAAACACGCAACTGTCAAAATATCCGCCGTTAACACCGAAACGCTCGACCTTTACCCCCGACCAATCCTCCTGCAACACAACAGGCTCATCAGTGGTGAGCATCGTGGCATCATCATGAGGCAACATTCTTAAATACATGCCCTGCCCCTCCTGTCAAGCTACATGCCCAGTCTAGAAGCCCCAAGAGCGGCCCACACGCAATTAAACAGACGAGATTACCTCAAGCACGCCGCCCCACTACACAGCTGGGACCCAATGAATTGTCTGCAAGCGCTATTTCACTGAGGGCCAACACTCGCACTACTGGCACCACCCATGCTGACACTCCCCCTGACCGTGGGACTTGAACAGCCACTCTTTGCCTGAATGTTCCGCCCAGACTTCACAAGCTCGCCTCCACTGCGCTGCGAAGGACCTGGGACGGAACCCGCTACTAGGCTCGTCCGAGGATTCCCTCGCCTGTTCTATCCGCATGGAAATCCCAGCCAAACTCAATCGGCATGACCTCGGGATCAATGACCCCCGTTACTGAAGAGTCATCAAAACGCCCTATCTTGACATACTCCCAACAAAGGCGTTCTGTTCGCGCATACTCTCCACCAACGCCAAGGATGACCAGCCCCGAATTGGCATTAAGAAGTAAGAACTCCCCACCCGCAGAGACGATTCCTTCGCGAACAGGCGCTTGAGTCTGAACCCAAGTGAACGACGAGCGATCATGGACATCCCCAAAGAGAGCCACGCCATCACACACGATAGAGACTGCTCCGGCGTGTCCGATGTGGAACATCCCAGAAGCTCCCGTTTCCCAATCATTTCCCACAGCACGCGTTATAACTGTGAAATCATCAGTGGCCGTATAGACGTGGAAGAAACCCGTTTCCGGCCCGCCATAACCACGCATGGGATCAACATCGACCGGTGCAAGAATGCCACCACGCGCATACCTACCCAGATCACACTCAACAGAAAAGTCCACACCATTCAAACTCTTCTCAAGAGGAACAGCACGTAGATTCTTACTCACCACTACCGCCTATTTCTCATATGTACCCCTCAGTAAAAACCCTATTTTCCCTCGTCACCAGCATGCAGACTAAAAATACCAACATGCAGCTCGACGACGACAAATCCTTCGACGCCAGAAATCCGTTCAGAAATGGATGAAAGCTTCGAATCCCAGAATTCCCTCAGAGCGAAACACGTCTATCTGGCACAGTCAGCACTTCAGGCCTATCAGAGCAATGTCCACTGGGTACGCGATCTTTCACCCGCCCGACGATGGCTGGCAGCAAGAGGACGAGCCACCTTATCAAAAGTCACCACCCCAGCCTCAATCGCCTCCACATCCTCACCGTCATACAACGGCATCGGCAAATCCATCCCCGGCATATCCACACAATAAAACGACAAAGACGTACCCTCCACCCTCACCACACCACCAAAAAGACCTCCACATTCGAAGGTAATACCCGTCCCCCAGTCCTGCACATGCGAATCACCGATTATATGGGCGCCCATCTCACCCTGAACAAGCCCCATCGGATCAGACCACTGCGCAGACTTCAACTGCCTCGCCACCACCAAAAAAGCGTTCCCAACCTCCTGATACAACGACCCCGCCGCATAAAACAAGAGGCCCACATACTCACGCCGCACGTCAATAAGGACATCCATCAACTCACACTCATCAAGCATGTCCTCCAGCCACAACGGATCCGTCTCAGGATCCACAGGCGGCAAATCCTGCACAGACTCAATCGGCGCATACATCAACTGCCGCATCGTCATCACTCTCATCATGACCCTCCCGTCTTCAATATCCAACTATCCATCACGGCCACCCCTGCTCAGGCGTCAAAGGAATATGCCACGCTGGGTCGCTTCTATCCACAGTTCTTCCTGTTCCCGGGTGGGCAGGCTGTTTCCCTCGGAAGTATCCTGCATACCCATGCGGATAAGGGTATTTCCCGTGCGTTGGCTCCATTACTCGAACTGACGTAATGGAGGGATGGAGTCCGTCTGTTCCTGGCGGAATGTCATAGATCATTCCTTTCCCCTTCCTGGCGAGCGTACCTACTGCCCCCTCAGGAACACCCGGATAATCAACTCCGTCAAAATGGATCGTTGCCGGACGAGGTGGAACAGGTGGTGTGGGTAGTTCTGGTGTTGGTGCGGTTCGTGCTGGTGTGGTGAGCGCGTTGAGGGCGTCGTCGGTGAGGCTTTCGGCGGTTTCTGCCGCGCTGCGTGCGCCTAGGCGGTTGGTGATGTGCTGAACAACAGGAATCCGCTGAGCTTGATCACCCACCCACTGGGTTGCGGCCTGCCCAACCGGGGTCTTCGCCGCCCACTGGAGGCCTTTCCCAACACCGTAACCGAAAGCGCCACCACCTAAACCAAAGAGGGTGTCTTTACCGACTTGGCCCCAATCAATGGGATACC
>NZ_RQZF01000024.1 GCF_003858455.1 Schaalia canis
CTAAAAGCCCAAGAATGATCCTGCGACCACCATCAAGGTATTGCACACCATGACGCGTCCCCCTAGGGTCAGAGTAATAAGTTCCCCCGTCAGGCCCGCAGTCAGCAGCGACAGGAAGATCATTTGGACCAATGGGGGTTTGTTCTCCGCCTCCGGCTTCCTCGGCGGTAAGCAGTTCTGGGCGCGGGGTGATGGCCTCCTCAGTGGTGAGGGAAGCGCAGGCTGTGAGTGAGCCTGCACTCAACAGCAGGGTGAGTGCGAGCACGACACGAGGCAGGGGGAGATCTAGCATCGTCACTTGTCTGCTTGTTCGCTTTGGGGTGTGAGGAGTTCTTTACTGCCTTCGAGGCCGCCAAGGTAGAGGACTTTACCTGTTTGGGCGTTCCACAGGGCGCGCAGCTCTGCCTCTGAGGGCGGTTCAACGGTGGTATCGTCGATCCGGACCATGACGAGCTTACCGCCAACTAGCCCGTACGCTCGTGCTGACGAGTTGGCGTAAATGTCGTCGCGCTCTTTCGGTGAAAGGGGGAGTGGGCCGTTTCCTCGGGCGCGCCATTGCACTGATCGGAAGGCGACGATACCCTCGCCGAAATCTAAGGTTTCGATGCGCCAATCCTCATGGCCCTCAGTTCCTGTGTAGCCGTGGTAGGCCTTACCTAGACGGCAAGCATCTCCTTCCAGGTCCTGTCGCATGCCTTCGAGGTTCCTTTGAAAAGATGCTTCAAGTCCATCCCACACGCCAAGGTCCACATCACGCCTCCCCTGTGTGTAACTGACATAGTTTGGTTCTTTTTCGTAATGCAACGGCAGATTGTCGAATTTGTCAGGCCCACAAGCCGTTGCAGGACCGGGATCGTAGTCGTCAGGGTGAGCGATCGTGCCTTCTCCCACCTGGTCAGAAGACAATAGCTCGTCGCGGTAGTTGGGAAGGGGCTTCTTTTCAGTGTCTGAGCATGCGCCTAGAGCAATGCTTGACGCAAGAGCAAGAACGAGGAAGCGCCTCACAGGCGCTATGCGGGTGTGTCTAGTCATTGAAAAACTCCGTGAAGCCGTCCTTGTATGTTTGCTCGTAGTTGCCGTGTGGATCAAAATGCGTGTGGGCTAACCTGGCGATGACTCGTTGAAACTCCAGCGGGTGGGCGGTGCCATCGGGGTTTGGCAAACCGTTACGTATCCACAGATCAACCTGCGCCGGATCCAAACCAGCATCGTATGAAAACTCCATTACTTGTCCAGGATCAATGAGTCCAGCATCATAGAAGTTACCAACTATCCCAGCGTAGCGGGCCTCAAGTGCTTTTTGGCCAAGATCGTTGGCGTCCTCAATAGCATCTTGAATGTCCTTGTTCAGACTGTGTAGTGCAGCGTGTTCAACCTCTTGGAGGGTGTGTTCTGCCAAGAGGCTTGCGATGTTCCCTAGGACTGGGATCTTTGAAACAGGAATTTCACCTGCGAGTTTCTTTCCACCAGCAATCCAGGCCTGTGCTCTTTGTTTTTCATCTTGGGCGGCTGAGATATGGACTTCGCCAATTGTGTCGATAAAGAAGGACTCCAACCTCGCATCTGTTCTGAGCGCATCAGCAAGGGCGAGATCGTAGGTGGGTTTACCGTGGTGTTCTCGAAGGATGTGAGCAAAATGCGCGTCCTGGTAGGTAGACACAGCCCGGCGAAGAGAACCCATTCCCTCATCGCTCGCAACCGCAACCCTAGTTAGGATCTCAAGATCACTTCTCCTGAAAAGAGGCAGATCCTTGATCCCGTCAAGATCATGACGTGTTGGATCAGTAAGTCTGCCCGCGTATGTTCCATCGAACTTTAAGGCATCAAGTGCGTAGTCCATCGCAAGCATGTGTGTGCCGAGAATGTGGGCCAGGTGTGAGCTGGCTGTGGTGCCAACTGTTTTGGGGGTGAAGGTTTCGTCATCGTTGTCGAAGAGGAGGGGGTTGCCTGCTGAGTCCATGCCTTGGGTGCGGTTGGCCAGGTATTCGATGGTGCTGGAGGCTAGGCGTGCGCTGGATGGTTGCCCGGCGTTGTCGCCTTGGGTGATGGCAGCGTCTAGGGCTGCTAGGAGGCCATCGAAGTTGTCGTGGCCCCAGCGGCGTTTCTCCACCCAGTACTGCACGCGTTCTTCCCCACCAGTAGTGAAGAACGCGTGAGCGGCGGTGGGGTTGTTGCCTAGGGCGCTCATGTAGGAGGCGACCGGGTCAAAAGCTGCCTGGGCTTTCTCTGTGGGGAAGAGGCTGGCCATGCCTTTAGCGGCTGTGGTGGCCTGAGCCCAACTATGCCCGCTCTGAATGAAACGCTTCTCCATGTCCTCTAGCTCCTTACCCACAACAGCCAAGAAAGGAGTCGACAGCGTAGAGCCGTGCAGTAGGTAGGACAGGGCCAAGATGTCATTGCCCGGCACGGCCCCGTCAAAACGCGCAGTGTTAACGAAGTCGATCATGCTCGTGGCGTAGGCACGTGACAGAGCAGGATCAATGGAGGCCAGGTGAGGCTCACCCTTACGGAACACCTCACGCAACGCATGAGCAAAAGAGGCACCCTCCTCCCCACTACCCATGTAGGCATACCCACCAGCCAAGCCAATACGATCAATCAACCCCTCAGCCTTCAGGGCGGTCAATAGCGCGGCACTGG
>NZ_RQZF01000025.1 GCF_003858455.1 Schaalia canis
CGATGAGTAATGCCTCCACGCAGGCTATTTCTACAGGGGTGGGGGTGTTTTTGGGGAGGTTGGAAGGGGCGTGTGTGTGATCCATGGCGTGCGTGTCCCCCTTCCAAGTAAATCGCCAGAGAGTGAACGTGGTGGCGTCCCCCATCAGGGTGGGGAGGTTGGCCAGGGCCTGCAGGAGCACCTCTATTGCTCGGAGGCTCAATATTACTGCCCTGATGAAATGCAGCGGAAAATCTTACGAGGACTTTGGCGAGTAGAGTTTACGGAACTCGGATTCAAGAGTTACTTGCTCGAGTAAGAATTTGCAGGCTGCCTTCTCGTCTTCAAAGCGACCTTTTGCTGACAGAATTGCCCTTTCATCATGCCATGCGACTATCCAGGGGCGTTGCAGGTGGCGACCGAAGAGTCCTTTGCGGTAGAAGAGCACGTACTGTTGGAGCTTTTGGGGTTTGCCAAAGCAATACAAGTTGGGGTCAAGGTTGGCTTCGGTGGCTTTGGCGAGGAAGGTGAGGAAAATATCGGAGTAACCGATGGGAGCGTCGATGAGTGTCCACTCGCTGGCCACGCATGTTGGATGGAGATCTTCTCGCGGGCGTTCGCTGGCGTGGAGGTGGTGTAGGAGGACCTGGGCCTGTTCTAACGGGTAGGAGTTGTACTCTGATAGAAACCACAATGCGTCGTCAATCTTGACTAAGCCAATACGTTCGTTCTCCGTGGAGGAAAAGACCTCGATCCAATATGTTCTCGTCACTTTGTGCGCGTTTTGAGGAGCGATGATTCTCCTCCACAAAGGCGGGTGAGTATATTCCTTACAGGCGCGAGAACGAATCCTCACATACTGCATAGCCATATCACGTGTCCCTTCTATTGGTAGGGTGATTTTCCTTTTCTCTTCGCGATGGAGAAATAGCTGTGATGTTCTATGGTGCGAGCCGCCATGACCAAACGTCTTCATGGAGACCTTTGTAGATTTGTTGTTCGGGGAGGAATATCTGCCCTCCTCCGCCAGGATATCTAATCTTAGTTTCTGCATCGATCTGGGGAGCGACTGTGCCTGAGTAGGCAGGTTGCCCACCGCCGTGGATCCACGTGTACCCCATAGCGACATCACGATACTCGCCCCCCTTTTCCCAGTACTCGACGAGTGCTTTGTCCTGGCGGAATTGGGAAATGGAGAAGGGCGCATCTACCGAGTGCCAGCTTCCATAGGGGGAATCAACGGGAGCTGCTCGGTGAAGCACCTGGGGGATGTCCAGGTATGATCCGTGGTAGATTCCCCACTTGAAGTTCTTCATATAGTCAAACTTAAGCCAGGGGGGGTTGGGAGGACATGATCCCGCCTGTTGCTGCTCCGATTCCACCGTTGACGAAGGCTGCTTGGGCGAGGCCTTGGGCTGAATACGAGTCAGCTGTCATGAGGTATTCAGCGGTTCCAGACGCTGCGCACACGGCGTCGTCGTATCCCACTTGTTCACAGTCCACAGCACCGTCGAAGTATTTTTGGGTTCCGATTGAGATGCCTCCTCTAAGCAAGGCTCCCGATGCGCCTAACAGAGCGAGTCCAACTGGCCCACCAATGCCGGTGCACATGAGTGCCTCCCTGCCAACAACAAGAGCTCCTGAGGTTGTCCACAAGTTGGGGACAACCTCAGGTGGGCTGGTTTACCAGGGTGTGGTGTGGGGGACTGTCCAGTGGGGGTTGGTGGGGAGTTGGTCGTAGTGGGGTGGGGATAGGGGTGAGGGGGTGTGTTGGAGGTAGGTGG
>NZ_RQZF01000026.1 GCF_003858455.1 Schaalia canis
TAGCGACCTGGGCATCCCACAAGGCACGCAGTTCTTCCTCACTTGGCGGCTCAACACTAGAGTTTTTGAGGTCGATACGCACCATAATGTAGGTGTCATCAACAATCCCATACGCTCGCGCCGCAGTACGAATAAACCTGCCTTCTTCTACAACCGGCTCAGGCGGAGGAGGCGTAAGTCCCTTCCCCTCCCAGTACACGGCCTGGAAAGCAGCGATACCCTCACCAAAATCAAGAGGGGTCACCCGCCAATCAGTCGTAGGAGTCGCACCCTTCGCAACCAAATACGCCTTCCCCAACCGGCAGTAATCACCACGGGCAAGCCGGTCAATCTCTGGTGGGCCAAAGTCAAAACTACCATCAAGAAAATCCCACACGCCAAGGACGATCCTACGATCACCACTGATGTATTTCACAGCATAGGGTGTCGCATAAGGTTCAGGGTAGTAAATGGTGTCGTCAGGACCACAATCAGCAGCCGTACTCATATCCTCTCCCTGAATTGGAGTCTGCACGCCACCACCAGCCTCTTTGGCGGTCAGGAGCATCAGATCAGGAGTAATGTTCTCCTCACCATCACCAGCCCCACACGCTGATAGCAGGCCAGCACAAACACACAAAGCCACCAAAACAGTGCCACACTTTTTCACTGAACTCATCACTGTGCACACCCTCACTTTTCAAGGTCAAGGAACCCAAGCTTATACGCGGTCTCAAAGGTAGCTAGATCCCCCTTGAATACACTGAGATCTTTCACGACAAAACCAAGACTATCCCGCTTGTCCTTGGGCATTCCTTCACCGCCAGGAAAAGACGTTTCTAACCACACATCCACATCACTGGATGAAAGACTATTCCCCTCAGCAAGACGATCAAGATCACCCCGGGTAATATGACCAGCATCGTACAGAGCCGCGAAGATCGCATACATTCGCGCCTCAAACGACTCTTCAATTTGCTGAGCCTTCGTCTCCAAAGCAAGATGTTCGTTGCGCGCAAGGGACTCTTCCAGCTCTTGGGCTCCGACGTTGAGGGCTTGCTCGGCGAGGAAGTCAGCGGCTTGTCCGACGAAGGGAATCTTGTCGAGGGGAGCCTCTTTGGCCAGGTCCTTGCCTAACCCAATCCAGGCCCGGATTCTTTCATCAGCCTCACGACCAGCAGCAACCTGCTGATCCCCGATCTGGTCTATAAAGAACGCCTCAAGCTTGCCCTTGAGGTACGAGGGCGTCGAAGAATGGTAGGAGGCGGTTCGCGGGCACGGTTTCGTTAGGGGCGAGGCTAAAAGCGGTCAGGGAGGCAGACACAGGTGGAAGCAGGAGGGCAAGGCCTGATGTTGGGTGGGAGGGTTTGGTGTGGTGAGCTCACTTGCCTGATTGTCCGCTTTGAGGGGTCAGGACTTCTTCACTGCGCTCGATAGCTTTAAAGTAGCGGACTTTAGCGACCTGAGCATCCCACAAGGCGCGCAGTTCTTCTTCCGAGGGGGGTTCGACGCTGGTGTTTTCCAGGTCGATACGGACCATAATGTAGGTGTCGT
>NZ_RQZF01000027.1 GCF_003858455.1 Schaalia canis
TCTGCCTGCTGGTACGTCTTATGTGGTGACTGTGACCAAGCTGCCTCGTGGTTTGGCTCCTACTGTTGAGGCTGATGATGATGATGCTGCAAAGGATTCTTCAGCTAAGACTGGTATCGCGACCTCGGGTGATCTCACTGTTGATGGCGCCTCTGATGTGACTTTGGACTTTGGTTATGTTCATGGCAAGGTGTCGGTTGGTGATCGCGTGTGGTTCGATACGAACAAGAATGGTTTGCAAGATGATGGTGAGCCTGGTGTTGAGGGTGCAACTCTGACGATTGCTCGCACGGATGGTAAGCCTGTTGTTCATGTTGATGATGTGGATAAGGCTGACGCTCCTGTGGTTGCTCCCGTTGTTACGCAGGCTGACGGATTGTACGTGTTTGAGAATCTGCCGATTCTGCCTGAGGGCGTGAAGTACAAGGTTTCGGTTCAGGTTCCTGCGAAGTACGCTCCCACTGAGGCTGGTGTTGGTGCTGATCGTGCGAAGGATTCTTCCACGGGTGAGGCCGAGGCTGAAGAGCTGGCTGTAGACGGCGCTGAGGACAAGACTCTTGATTTTGGTTTTGTTAGTGCGCGTGTGCCTGTTGGTGACTTTGTGTGGTTTGATGCCAATAAGGATGGTAAGCAGGATGATGGCGAGCCTGGTATTGAGGGTGTCAAGCTGACGGTGTTGGGTCCTGATGGTCAGCCGGTGGCTGTGGATGCTGATGGTCAGCCGTATAAGTCTGAGGTTGTGACGGATAAGGCGGGTAAGTACCTGTTTGAGAATCTTCCTGTGTTGGCTTCGGATACGGAGCGTTACACGGTGAAGGTGGTTGAGATTGGTGCTGAGTACACGCCGACTGTGACTCGTGATGAGGTGTCGACTCCTGGTTTGGGTGTTGATAATGACTCGTCTAAGGGGCAGGCCAGCACGGTTAAGCCGTTGACTGTTGATAAGCGTGTTGATGACACTCTTGACTTCGGTTTTGTGAAGTCGACGGTCTCTGTGGGTGATTTCGTGTGGTTTGATTCCAATGGCAATGGTCGTCAGGATGCTGGTGAGCCTGGTATCGCTGGTGTTGAGCTGACCTTGACTGGTCCTGATGGTAAGTCTGTGACCGATGTTGACGGTAAGGCCGTGCCGGTGGTGACAACTGACAAGGACGGTAAGTATGTCTTTGAGAACTTGCCTGTGCTCAAGGATGGTCACAAGTACACCGTGACAGTGTCGAAGGCTCCTGCTGGGTATGTGGCGACTAAGCCGAATGCGACTGGGGATGTGTCGAATGATTCGTCGTCGGGTTCGGTTTCTTCGGTGAGCTTGGTTAAGCATGGTGACAAGGATTTGACCTTGGACTTTGGTTTTGTCAAGGTGAAGGATCCTGTGCCTGGCAAGGTTGCCAAGACTGGTGCTGATACGGCGCTGGCTGGTGGTGTCGCGGTACTGGTGATGCTACTTGGTGCTGCGGGTGTTCTAGCCCGCCGCCGCGCAACCCAATAAAACACCCCACCGCGCCAAACCCTCAC
>NZ_RQZF01000028.1 GCF_003858455.1 Schaalia canis
TGCCTAACCCAATCCAGGCTCGGATTCTTTCATCAGCCGCTCTGCCAGCAGTAACCTGTTGATCCCCGATCTGGTCAATAAAGAACGCCTCAAGCTTGCCCTGATTTCTCAAAGCCATTTCGAACTTGGTACCGAAGTCACCGCGAAAACGCCCATCGCTCTCACTGCCCACGTAATGATCGGCCACTACCGTTGTCAGGTGGGAATCCTCATAGCGGGTTAAAGCTGTACGCAGCGTGGCAAGCCCCTCATCAGAACTCGCTGCAACTCTGATCATCACTTGCAAATCTTCTCGCTTGAACTTGGCAAGATTCCTCAAAGTCCCAAGATCATCACGAGTCACCTCATCCCGCATGCCACCAGCGGTCGAGCCTTCGACCCTGTCGTAGAGTGCGATATCGACTGCTGGTATGTGTGTGCCGAGGATATGAGCCAGGTGCTTCGCACCTGTAATACCCACTGTGTTGGGGGTGAAGGCCTCATCACGGTTAATGAACCCCAACAGGTCATTACCAAACTTAAGCGGGTTACCCGCCACATCCACGCCTTGAGTGCGGTTCGCCAGGTACTCAACCATGCTGGAAGCCAAGCGAGCGCTGGATGGTTGGCCCGCGTTATCACCCATGGTGATAGCAGCATCCAAGGCTGCCAAGAGACCATCGAAATTATCATGACCCCAATGACGCTTCTCCACCCAGTACCGCACGCGCTCCTCCCCACCGCCAGTGAAAAAGCTGTGAGCGGCAGTGGGGTTGTTGCCCAGGGCGCTCATGTAAGACGCAAGCGGGTCAAAGGCCATCGCCGTCTTCCCCTCAGGGAAAAGACCCGCCACCGCTCTGGGTTTATTCACCCCAGCCTGCCAACCAGCCCCACCCTGAATGAAACGCTTCTCACGGGCTTCAAGCTCACTCCCCATCGCCACAAGAAAAGGAGTGGAGAGCGTAGAACCATACAACAAGTACGACAACGCCTCATCATCATTAAACAACCGCCGACCATCAAGGCGAGCCTGATTAATGAACGCAACCATATCCACGGCATAAGCCCTCGACAACGCAGGATCAACAGACGCCAAGTGAGGCTCGCCCCTACGAAACACCATCCGTAAGGCCTGAGCAAACGCACCCCCCTCATCCCCACTACCCATGTAGGCATACCCACCAGCCAAGCCAATACGATCAATCAACCCCTCAGCCTTCAGGGCGGTCAATAGCGCGGCACTGG
>NZ_RQZF01000029.1 GCF_003858455.1 Schaalia canis
GGATTTCATCGCCTGCTTGAACCTGACTGATGGGGGTGGTGGTCCCATCAGCCATGACTACGGGGGTGTCGGCTGTGAAGCAGCCAAAACGGGCTATGCCTGTGACTTTGGTGAGCGCGCCCCCACCCGCACCAAAAGCCCCTCCCTCAAAGGCACTACCACGCCCGCACTTAACGTTGACGTGCTCGCCTGCTGATAAGCACGCAAATCAGCCTCAGACACAGGACGTAGGCCGACGCGCGGCTACCCTTCACGCGGAAAAGAACTGCAGACCCTTAACATGTGCCAATAGGTCATTGACCTTCAAGCACCGACATCGGGGGAGAAGGAAGGCCCATTTCACGTGCGGCGGCATTGAATTTTCGCTTCAAATCCCCGGTGACGTAATGAGAAGGAATCACTCCAGCCATATACGCGCGCACCAGAGATTCCACCGTCGAATGCTCATGCGCGAACTGAGCCAGCGCATACCCTAACTCCTGAATCTTATGGGCACACTCGTCATCTGCAAGCGGACAATAATCCAAGAAGTCAAGGATACTGACATCAAAGTCGATATCTAGAGGGAGCTCTTGAGCCACTGGGAAGATCGGAAAATCATTTGCCTTGAGTGATTCACCCGTACGGAACTCTTCTAACAGGGGCGCAGCGAAAACTTCGATGTATACACGGTTACCATACGGCGGTCGATCCACATGGATCTTCCACGCCACCTCGGCAGACTGCCACGTCCAGGTAAAGCCTTTCTTTTTAAAGCCACGCTCCTTCAGACCAATCCGAAGGTTTGTCACTACATCCAGGGGGGTTAACATTGGCTGCAACACCTCTCATTTCGAGGAGACACGACTATGGTGCGTAGAGATCTAACTGGGGTGTCCATTCTTCACCTGTGGTTCTCCTTAGTTCAGCAACGTACATTGCGAGCTGACGTTTTCCTTGGCTTCGTCCACTGGGAGTGTCTGGCTTCAACTCTCTCACAATACGCTCTCGGTAATTCAAGGCATCCGGTCGAAGGTTCGAACCCCTTATCGCTCGGTTGAATAGGTAGCCTTGATCCTGCCCAACTGCTAAAGGATACATTTCATGTGCTCGTCTCCCTGCGGCAGCCTCCAGGCTTTCTCC
>NZ_RQZF01000030.1 GCF_003858455.1 Schaalia canis
TCCCCACTACCCATGTAGGCATACCCACCAGCCAAGCCAATACGATCAATCAACCCCTCAGCCTTCAGGGCGGTCAATAGCGCGGCACTGGCAGGGCCACTAGTCGACAAGCCCTTCAATAAAGCACTAGCACGTAGGACCTGATCAGAGTCACTGTCCAGAGTCAAGCCCTTCAACACCCCATTGGTGTGCTCAGCGACAATAGAAGCAAGCCCAGGATCGACACAAAGCCGAGACACAACCAGGGTGAGCTGCTGGAGCGTGAGCGTCTCATCCAAAAGCAAACCACGCGCATACGCCGGATCCAAGGCGGCAACAGCAACAGAGAGCTCTACCTCGGTGATGAACCCTTCAGCACCAGCTTTGTCAAAAGCCGCAGCCACAGTCTCAATCCACCCCTCATCCAAGCGATTCTCAGCGATGAACCCATCAGCACCATCAAGGAGAGTCAGCGCCCCAGCATTAGCCCACGCGCACGCGCCAGTAAAACTCACCCACGCGCGCTCAACCTCACGCACCTGCCCAACAAGGGCGGTATTAGCCCCACGCGCGTACTCAACAAAAGCACGCAAAGCCTCAGGCCGTGCCCCCACCTTCCCACCCCCATTATGACGACCCGCCAGGCGGGAGCGAATACGGGGAGAAAAAGAGACACCAATAGCGGGAGGAGAAATAGGAACATCATCAACAAAAGGAACACCCCAAGCAAAAGGTGAATCCTTCCCACACTGCTGTTCCCGCACACTCGCTTGATATACCCGCTCTTGACGTTCCTCCTCACGCTCGGCAGCAGAAATCACATCACGCACCTGCTCAGCAACATCATCCAATGCGCGAGCTAAACCCACCCTATCCTCAGACTCCAAACGCGAAGCATCAGCAAACAACATGGAATAGACGCCACGGAAATCCTCCAACGCACTCTCCACCGCATTCCTACGCCAATACCCCTGAGCGCGC
>NZ_RQZF01000004.1 GCF_003858455.1 Schaalia canis
GGGAGATCTGGTCAGTCAAGCCACCGTTAATGATGGACTGAATCTGCTGGATAGCGGCCTTGGCCTGCTCGGTAGAAAGAACGCGAGACATGAGTTAACTCCCTACTGTTCTGGGCATTTAATGCCTGATGTATTGCTGAGTATTTTGAGCCTATCTCTGTAATTCTATATTCACAAGCCGTTTTGATCAGCTCTTTTGGAGATCATGACGAACAGGTAATGCAGAATAAGAGAGGTGTAAGGGGATTCCTCACTCCGCGTTGAGCGCCGTATGCCCTATTGCATTCGCCCAGTTTCACACCATCTTTCCTTCCTATCCCCGCCCCCACTCCCCTGCAGGCACATACCCGGATCGGCTCCCACATGTGACCCCGCAGTAGGAAATGGCCTCATACTCTCGTGTTGCCCTATGAAGTCCCATCCGGACGCACAGAGGCTCACCCGTGCTTCACGGCTCAATGCTGCGCTGACATAAGCCTGCGGGGGTGGAGCACACAATGTGCTCCACCCCCGCAGCTGCAGATTCAGGCGGTATAGGCTCAGGCAATACCGGCCGAGGCGGGACTGATTCAGGCAGTACCACTCAGGCCGTAGTGATTCAGCGGGTAAACGCTAGATCACGCCCCTGAAACCTTCGGTGCCACGACGATGAGCGGGGTATCAAACACCCCATGAACCGTCAGCGACCCATCAGCGTACTCAGCGTCACTGCCAGTGATAGCGCCCTTAATGCGGGCGGAGGACCAATCAAAACCTTCAGGCAGACTGGACACGATAAATGTGCCTTTACAGTCATCGCTCACACTCTCTGAGGCGATGAACACCGTGCCGTGATCCTCATGGCCGATCGCTCGCACCCACGCCGAGGTGCCGGTGAAGGCGCACACGGCTTCTGGCGCATCCATGGCATGTCCGCGAACCAGCTCTTCCTTACCAGCAACCATCCACGCTGCCATGCCTTCCAGGCAGTCGATCTGTTCTTGAGGCAGGGTACCGTCGGCGCGCGGACCCACATCAAGGAGCAGACGTCCACCCTTGCTGACGACGTTAATGAGGTGCTTGAGGGCAGCAGCGGAGCTGAGGTAGTGCTCGGGGCCTTCAGCGCGGTTGTAGCCAAAGGAGAGGCCAATACCTCGGCAGTTCTCCCAGGTTTCCTCACCTTCGTTCTCTGACATGTGCTGATATTCGGTGGTGAGGAAGTCGTGATGGACGCCGCCGTAGCGGTCATTCGTCACGCCTTCGGGGCATTTCGCGTAGAAGTACTCGAAGAGTCGCCCGAGGCCGTATTCATTGAAGTGCTTGCCTTCATCAGGCCACTCAATGTCATTCCAGAACACGTCGGGCGCATAGCGATCAATTAGGTCAACTGAATGGACGTAGCAGTAGCGGGCGTACTCAGCGTCCTTGGGGCGGCAGCGATCCATCACGTCATCTTGATGGATGATCGGGCGGAAGCGCCGGTAATGCCAGTCCAAACCACCCGAGTAGTACACGCCAAAGCGCATACCGGCTGCACGGGTCGCCTCGGCAATATCAGCAACGAGGTCCCGGCGCGGCCCACGACGAACCGTGTTGCGATCCCCTGTTTCAGGCGCATCCCACAAGGTGACACCATCGTGATGCTTGGTGGTGGGCACGACGTAATCGGCCCCCGCTCGCTTGAAGAGGTCAGCCCAGGCTGCTGGGTCAAAGTTCACCGGGTCCCACATGTCGAGGAAGGCCTCGTAGGACAGAGTGCCGTACAGGTCGAAGTGCCGCTGAGCCGCCTCGGAACCTTCAATGCGGATGGTGTTGAAGTACCACTCGGCGTAGGCATTGTGGGTGAACCACTTCTCCCAGTCTTCCTCTTCACCGAGTTCAGCGTAGGGTTCAGCCCAGGCGGGCACGGAGTATGGTCCCCAGTGGATGAAGATTCCCAAGGGGGTGTCGCTAAACCACTGAGGTGTGGGACGTTTGAGGTCGTCCCAGGTTGTTGCGGTGAACTCCATGCTTATCGGCCTCCGAAAGCGCCCAGGGCAACGCCCTTTTCAAGCTGTCGTTGCAAGAATACGACGATGACAATTGATGGGAGCGTCGCCATGGTGACGGCAGCCATCATTGGACCCCAGTCGGTGCCTCGTTCACCGGAGAACATCTGCAGACCAAGGGGGATGGTGGCCAGGTGAGAGTCGTTAACGACGATCAGTGGCCACAAGAAGGTGGACCAGTAGTCAATGAAGGCGAATACGCCGACCACCAGAATGGGGGCTTTCAGTAGTGGCAGGAGGACGTGGAAGAGAATGCGCACGTCTCCGCAGCCGTCAATGCGTGCGGCTTCTTCAAACTCGCCGGGTAGTGAGAGCAGGAATTGGCGGATGAGGAAGGCGCCGAAGGCACCAAAGGCGAAGGGAACGATCAGAGCAAAGTAGCTATTGACCAGTCCGGCCTTTTGCATGCCGATATACAGAGGGATGACCAAGACTTCCTGCGGGAGGACGAGGGTACCCAGGAACAGGAGGAAGAGATGATCGCGGAAACGGAAACGCAGGCGGGAGAAGGCGTAGGCCGAGAGGACGGACACGGTCATAACCAGCAGGGAGCCTGCGGTGGCAACCAGCAGCGAGTTGAGGATGATTCGCCCAAAGGGCATGGATTGCAGGGCCGAGGGATAGTTCGACCAGGCGATCTCGCTACCCATGATCGAGGTTCCCGTAGAGAAAACTTCGACGGTGGGCTTGAGGGAGGTGACGACCATCCAGAAGAAGGGGAAGAGGAAGAAAGCCCCGATGAGGGTCATTCCGATAGTGGAGATCGCCCGGTTGAGGATGCTGCGCTGAGTGACGCTGTGGTGGCTGGTAGTGGCGGTGCGAGTTTTAGGCATCGTAGTTCACCCACCTCTTTTGTTGCGTGAATTGGAGGGCGGTGATGAGCATGACGACGACGAAGAGCACCCATGCCATTGCTGAGGCGTAGCCGAGCTTGTCGAAGGAGAAGCCGTTGCGGTACAGGTAGAGCACCATGGTGTTGGTGGATTCGCCGGGGCCACCCAGGGTCAGGAAGTAGGGCTGGGCGAAGACCTTGAAGGCACCGATGACGGTCATGACCGTGCAGAAGAAGACGGTGGGAGAGATCATCGGGAACACCACGAGGAAGAAGCGGTTCCAGCCGTTGGTGCCGTCAATCTTGGCTGCTTCCAGTACGGAGGTGTTGAGTCCGTTGAGGCCTGCGGTCAAGACGACGATGTTGTAGCCCAGGCCCTGCCACAGGGACATGAGCAGCAGGGAGCCCATGGCCAGCGTTGGGTGGTTGAGCCAGGGGATGGGGTCGATCCCGAAGGTGCCCAGGGCGTTATTGACCACGCCATTGTCATTGAGCAGGAGGCGCCAGATGAGGGCGTTTCCTGCCATGGGGGTGACAACCGGGATGAAGAAGATGACGCGCATGAGGCGCGACCATTTTTCGGGGATTGCCTGGAGCCAGTAGGACAGGGCAATGGCGATGATGAGGTTGAGGATGGTGTAGAGGATGGCGAAGACCACGGTGTTGCGCATGACCGTCCAGAAGGCCGGGTCTGCTCCGCTCAGCATCCTCGTGTAGTTATCGATGCCGACAAATTCGGCTCCTCCGTGGAGTGACCACGAGAAGAAGGAGATAACAAGGGAGGCGATCAGGGGGATGACGATGAAGAACAGGAAGCCGAGCATGCCCGGGCCAAGGTAGATGGCGGCTTTCAGGCCGTCACCCGTGCGGGTGTCCGCAGAGACTTTGTCCCTGCGGACACCCTTCCTGTCTCCATTGCGCGTGCCCTCAAGGGCTGCACTGGAAACACTCACGTTGGGTCCTCGCTATTCGGTAGCGGTTTGAGGTGATGGCTCTTACTGTGCGCTACCGGCAATGGCGGCAAGCATGTCAGCTGCGGTTTGGGTGCCGCGGTAGCCTTCGGGGCTGTACTGGACGAAAGAGGTCGACACCTGGTTCCAGGAGTTGTTCGACACGAAGGGAATGCCCTTCTTGAGCAGTTCCTCAATGGCGGCAACGTTGTCTGCGGGCTTCTTGGCTGCCCAGCGTTCAATCTGAGATTCAACGGAGGGAACGGTGCCCTGCGTTTCAGCGACAGCGCCGATGACCTCGGGGGTGACCAGCTTCATGAGGACCTTGAAAGCGCCTTCCTTGTCCTGGCAGGTCTGGGAGATGCCGAAGCCGGAGCCCTGGATAACGCCAATCGTGTCACCGGAAGGTGAGGGGACGACAGCTACGCCGAGGTCTTCGCCGAGTTCCTTTTCAAAAGCGCCGTACATCCAGGGGCCGTCGAAGATCATGGCGGCGGTGCGGGCGTTGAATGCGCCCTGGCCGACATCGTCACCGTCGGCTGCGGAGGGTGCGGCTGCGACCTTGTGGACATTGACGAGGTCGAAGGCGAATTGGACGCCGTCAACGAATTCCTTATCGGTGATTCCCAGAGTGCCGTCTTCCTTGGTGACAACGCCGCCGAAGGAGTGGGCGAGGGTGCCAGGCGCGTTATCCATGAAGCCAGACTTGATGGCGACGCCGTACTTACCGTCCTTGGTCATGGCTTTGGCATCGGAGAGGAACTGCTCGGTGGTGTAGTTCAGGCCGGGCAGTTCGAGGCCTGCTTCTTTGAACATGGCCTTGTTGTAGAAGAGGACGTCGGGTTCAGCGTCGTAGGGCAGGGCAAGAATCTGTCCATCAACAGTCATGCCTTGCATCATGGCGTCGTTGTACATGGAGACGTCGATATTGTTGGCCTTAATGAGGTCATCGAGGGGGGTGAGGATGCCCTTGAGTTCGTGGGAGCGTGCGGCCTGGGTGGTGAGGATGCAGGGGGCATCGGGGTCGGTCATGCGGGTCTTGACCTTGGTCCAGTAGTCACTGAAGGCAGGGCCGTCGAAGGTGAGGCTGAACTCGGGATCGGCCTCCTTTGCGGCGTCTACGAAGGCCTGCCATTGTGCGCGGTCATTGGCCGTGGAGACCCAGGTGAACATTTCTTTGGTGTGGTCGGCACCTGAACCGCTTTGCTCGCCGCCGCCTGAGCAGGCAGCAACACCGAGAACCATTACCGCTGTGGACGCGATGGCGGCAACCTTGTGGAACGTCTTCACTGTCATCATCCTCCTGAGGATGTCACCCCTTCGTGCGTGTTTGACGTCATCGTCACGAAAGTCATTCTGTGCTTATGTGGAGCGAACTCCGTAGTTCGCTGTGGCCCATGCCTTGACGCCATCGTTAGCGCTACCGGAGTTAGGCGACTACACCCTCCGTCGGGTGTCAACACTTGAATGTTACATGGCAACTCTATGTCAGGACAATAGAACGGGAGCTATTTTTTCAGACCTCTGTCAGATCTGGCGTAATTCCGTCGAAAAATCACGGTCCGCAAGTTTTCCATCACGCCGCGGACATCTGTGCATGGCTACTAACAAAGATAGTTTGTACTGTCATTTAGCATCGCCTCCGCTCCCCCGCCACCAACTCCCCTCAAAGGGCCTCTGATAGGCAAAAAGGGTGCAGGTGGGTGACTCTCACTGCCCCGGCCACACCCCACACTCACACGCCCTCACATCACATGCCGTTGTCCTCGTGCATCTGCACAAGCGTGCGCCACCTCGCGGCGCGGTCTTCAGGCAGGGTGTCACCATCAACGATTCCCAGATCCGCATCAATCACCATTTCCTCGGCAGAACTCGACGATGGCCAGGCTTCACACACGTCGACCACCACCACTGTGACATTGTCTCTGCCGCCTGCTTCGATCGCGGACTTCACGAGGCACTGGGCGGCCTCTTGAGGCTCTTGCACGCCTGCGAGGATGTGCATGATGACCTCGTCGCTGACTTCACCATGCAGACCATCTGAGCAAAGAAGGTAACGGTCTCCGGTGACCGCAGGGAGAGTGAGTTGGTCAATGGCGAAGCTGGCACCAAAACCCGCACCCAGCGCCTTTGTCAGCACATGCTTTCGCGGCATCACCTCAGGAAATACCGATTCGACAAATCCCAGCGCACAGAGCTCTTGGTATTCCGTGTGATCGACTGTCAGCTGTGTGAGCTCCCCGCTCCGATACCGGTAGACCCGAGAGTCCCCAATATTGAAGATCCGCACGCAGGGCAGTTCAGCATGTGTTGAGAAGACAATTCCGGTCATCGTTGATCCGGGTGCACCCTCTGACCGTCCGAGTTCAGACAGACTTCGAGTGGTGTAGTAGAGCGCGGCCAGCACATCACTTGAATCTGCGAAACCACCGTGAGGGATATGGGTGCTCATTTCCTCAATCACCTTGGCGGAGGCAACTTCACCCGCACGATGCCCGCCCATTCCGTCTGCAACAACAAATAGCGGAAAGCGCGCAATATAGGAGTCTTCATTACCGCGTCGAACCAGACCTTGATCCGTTGAGACACCGGAAGCAACGGTCACCCCACACGGACTTTTCTCTCCATCCGTGGTGGCATTTGCATTTAAGAACATGCCACTTGCCTCCGATACGCGTAGGCCAGAAAAGGCATACACACAGGAGAAATGGGCGCATCAGCCCATAAGAGTATCCCCCTTTGTGTCTGGCCATCATCGTCGGTGGGCCAAGTATCCATATTTGCTTCCTGGGCGTCGTGGCATCAAACTCAGCGATCCTCGCAGCGCGTATCATCCCCCAGCCACTTTCATGTGACAGTCGAGGCCAACGCGCCGCCAGCAACACTACCGTGATTGTAGTCCCAGGAAAGAGTGCTGCGAAGGCACTCACAGATATCTTCTTCAGCATTTTTCCGATGTGCCCCTACGTGGTGCTTTTCCCCACGCGTAAGCTCGACGCATGGCAATCTTTTCATCTTCCAATGCGAGATCTTCGGCAACTGCGCCCTGCCCCTGTCTTTCGGGTCATACTCTTGCGCAGTGCTGCCTGCCCTACCTTGAGGGAGCCCCCGCCCCCACGCCTGAAGTCCTCATGCGCTCGCGCTACACGGCCTTCGTCTTTGGCGACGAAGACCACCTTTTTCGCACCTGGCACCCTCGCACCCGCCCTCGCCCTCCCCTGTATGATCCGTCAATTCGTTGGCGAGGCTTGGAGGTAGTGCGTGCTGGCGTCGCGGAGGATGGCGCGCGTGATAACAAAGAGGTGCACGGCGAGGGCGGCGCTGCGACTTCCACGGGAGCCGCAGCACCCATCGGTGTGGTGGAGTTTCGCGCCCATTGGAGCGACGCCAGCGGACGCAGTGGGGTTATGCACGAGGTGTCCCGCTTTGAGAAGCGCGGCGGGCGCTGGGTGTATGTGGATGGGAATGTCAAATAGGGAGGTGTTACGAGACGCGAGTGAGAACCAGCTTGGTTTCACCTCCACTGGTTAACTCAATGGTCGTGTCATCAACGACGTTGATAGTGAAGCTCGCGTTGCCACCGAGGGCGCCGGTGAGGTCCAAACGGAGCTTTCCTCCGTCTTCATAGAAGGCGTAGGTGTCTTTCGGGCTGAAGATATTTGTCTCTTGCCCATTGAAGATCACGATGCTTCCGGGCGTGACGATGCCCCACTTTTGGTCTCCTGTTGCCTTCCACTTTCCTTCGATGGCAATGTCACTCGTGTCGGCGGTTTCATTGACGGAACCGGTGCTTTCCTCTGCGGGCATTGGCGAATCGGGGAGATTTTCTGTCATTACTTGTTCGTCGGTCACCAGGCTGGGCCCGTCGGCAGAGGGCATCGACTGCGAGGAGCACGCGCTCATCGCAGTGGCGAGTACAAGGGCGCTAACTGCCGTACAGATGCGGGAAATATGGTGATGTCGAAGCGTCACAGCTCCCCCTCGATTTCTTGTATGTGTATGTTAAGGATCAACGTTCAAGAGCTCGGCGGAGGCGAGCTGAGAGGATGCGGAAATCCCACAATCCTGGGGTGGTGTAGGGAGTCACGGGGATGAAGTAAAAGAGATTGGTACGTGTGCGGAGCATTTCGACAACATCGAAACGTAGTCTCATATGACCATCTTCTTCGTAGTGAGTCAGAGCGAACTTCCCCAGGGTCCAAAACTTTAGATTGGTCAGTTCGTAGCCAATCATGGAGTCTGCGCCGTCATCATCTGTCATATGCCCGAGGGTTGTGACTCGGCGTCCGAGGTCACGAAATCCTGCAACGACATTCTCGGAGCGTTGGAGAACTTCTTCGAAGGACAGCGTGGTGGGAATGTCGAACTCGTATTCAGCGATCTTATCTTCGATGCTCATCGTTAGTCCTCAGTCTTCGTCGCGTTCAAGACGGATCTTTTGCCACAAGACATGGCCGTAGTAGGACAGACCGAGTCCGGCAAAGAAGAGAAGCGCCCAAAAGGATCCTGCACCCGATGCTGTGCCATAGTTGTCCCTGGTGGTTAGAAAGATGAAGAAGGCTATCACAGCGAGGACAAAACCCCCGTACCTGAATCCAAGGGCGATAGCGTGTTCAGTCTCCACAGTCGTCCACCTTTCTTTATGATCCATATCTCCCATAGCTCTGCAACAGTTCTCAACTGTCGTCGCGTCAACTCTTCCACTCTCGATCCGATTTGCCTATGGGGATCGCTCCCCATAGGCGCTGTCGCAATGAGCTGCTACGGTCGGTAATTATTGCAAGAATGGTGACCAGGCTACGGTGCCAAACATCCCTGGATCCACGCTTGCATGGAACCACGCTTGCGATGGAGGGGTCCTGTGGAGACGAGCCGTAAGAGACAGCATCTACTGATGGTCGTAGCGGCCTGTACCCTGGCAGGATGCGTTCCTAGTTTTCTCATCAATCCACCAGATTTTTCGGAGCAATCCGCACAAAGCGTGCCACCACCACCTCGGAAGGTGAAGGTCGAAGCACCGAAGGTCACCCCCGTACCCGCAGAACCGCCTGCGGAAGTCAAGAAGTCGATACCTGACGTTATACCTCTTGGGGAATACGTCAGCGGATTTGACGGGTGGCGTGGAGGCGCTATCGTCTCCCGAGAGTTCACGAATGAGATGGGCACTCCACAAGCTATTGTTCGGGTGTGGACACCCGAACTTGAGAGTTTCAGGGAATGCCGACTCAGCCCGTGGCTCAGTGGTGAAGAGCCAACAAACGACGACGCCTACAATGTCCCCCACGATTACAGGTACCTAGATGTTTCTGCGACAACAGCAGATGTGCCCGTTGTTGCTGTTGCCTATGACGTCAGGGTCAAGGGAACGGGGCTTGTGGGCGATAAGGCCAACACCTACTTACAGACCCTCAACCCGAAAGATTGCACTCTCGGTCCGCGCCTTGATCTGGGAGTGAGCTACGAGGCGGCCAAGGCTGAGATTCCGGTTGGGTTCATCTCCTACTCCGAAGAGACTCTAGTCCTGCGCGTCGGAAGTGAGGCCATTGGCGTCAATCCGCAAAGAAGAGAAATTGTTTGGCGCGAGTCCTTCGAATGGGACACATACAGCTTTCCTCCCCACCATCCTCTAGGCGAGAACACCTTCCTCATTGACCCCTATAAAGAAGGTTTTCCCACCACCGTGAATAACGCCGATACGGGTCAGCCGATTTTCTCAGCACCATCAGAGGTTGAGCCCGCCTATACTTCATGTCAACATCCGCATGTCCACGGACGAATTGGCAAAGATTCATACGTGATTTGTAGCGTGTACTTGCAACACCCATACCTTGTCTCTGGGGGCAACGTACAGCCATTATTCAACGAAGTAGTTGAGCCCAAGCTGACCCACCTATCACGGATCGACAAAGATCATTGGGCGACTTTCGGATTCCAACAGCCATTCGGAGACTACCTCTCTAGCGATCAGAGCCTCATTCGCCTGACAGACACGGGTGAGATTGTCGAACTACTGTCGGCTGAAAGAGTAGAAGCACTCAATCTGAGCATCTTTGGAGCCTCAGGCGGAAAACTCTACGTCAAAACAACCTCCGAACTGGTCGAACTTGACACTGACGGTAAAGAAACCGGCCGGAAGTGGCCGCTATCGCGAGCCAATGACTTCTCCGTACCTGTTGAAGATCGTTTTATTGGTGGCGAGGTCTGGACGCTCTGGGGCCTCAATGCGTATGGGCATTCTCTGTACGTCACTCGAGCGGCAAAAGTCCCCTGGGACGCAACCTACTAGGAGCCTCAAACAGTGTCTATTCCTGCAGCCTGGTACCCCGACCCAGACAACGCTTCTCTACTCCGTTGGTGGGATGGCACTGCCTGGACAGAGCATCGTCACCCTCTGCCTGCCAGTGCCATGCAGGGGGATGCCTCAAAGGCGCAGCACCCAGCCACATCGGCACCTGATCTTCTCGTGACTTCAACGCCGTCAGAAACACCAACGTCACATAGCGTCGAGAGCCTAACGCCGATGACACCCGCAACTTCCGCTGTGGGTAACCTTCTCCTCTCCCTGTTATCAGTACTATTACTCATTACATCGGCCTTTATGCTCTACGTCTTTCACCATTCCGACAGTCTTGCTTCTTCCTACATAGATGATCTCGAACAACTGCACGCAACTGAACTGCAGATGAGTAAGGAAATTGCAGGACTCAAAGATGAGATTCAGCGTCTCGAAGACATTGCGAACGGGATGTGAACAATGGAAACGGAAGAGATGACAGTTTCTAGAGCTCCTCGCAGGGCGCGTACCTCAACACCCGTGAGGATCATTGCTGGTGTTTCAGCGGTGGTTTTCACGTTGACAGGTCTCGTTGCAGGGGTTAGGTTTGCTGAAATCGTTGGGTTTCACCGGGAATCCTCCGCCCTCCATGCCCGAGTTGATTCACTCATCAGGGAACACGATCACTTGCGTGCGCGCGTTGATGAGCTTGAGGCGAGTCCTGAGATGGAGCAGTATCGTGAAGACCTCCAAAAGGCGAAGGACTTCTGCGACCAGAAGGGCCTGGGGGAATTGCCTGTAGGCTTGATTGAGCAGGCCATTTTGGCCGGAGACATGGCTGGCCGACTGGAGCAGGAGGCGCAACGCTTGTGCCCCGAAAAGATGACGCTCTTAGATTTGACCAATAAGGTTGTTGATTCCGCGCGAGATGGCCTCGATTTTTCGTGCACATCATCGGATTCTCTGATGACGATCTCGGGAACATTGCAATACGGCCTACTGTCAGGATTCCCTGGCGGAGTATCAAACAGCCTGTTGGACTTCCGCATTGAAGGCTCTTCGGTCCGAGGCGAAGATACGCTCAATAGTGAAACCATTGATCTCACCCATGTTGTTGCCGGTGTTCCCCAGCCCTTCAGCATCTACGTACCCATTACCAGGGGAGATCCTGATCAGTGCTCAATTCGTATTGATAGTTGGTGGCCGTCAGGCTACTAAGACTGGCGTTCACGCATGTCACCTCACCTCGTATTCCACCGCCGCCCTCGTCCTACCCCTCAAGAGGTACATATGAGTAACTCTCCCCTCAGCCCTGAAACGGCCGCAGATGCGACCACCTCAATCCCTCTTGCAGCGAAGGTGACTCTGGGCGTTCTTAGTGTCCTGCTAGCGGCCGGAGCAGGAAGTGCCGCTGCTCTGTGGACTTCACCAGCGAGTGCTCCTGCGCGTGAGGTATCTTCACCTCAATCCGATGGGCGGGATACCCCGCCCATGAGTGAGACAGCTTCCGCACAGGAGGCGAAACCCGTGGATGCACCTCAGCCACCTACTTTTGACGAACTCAAGAACGCCGTCCTTGATGTCCCACGCAATGCCGTGGTTGATCTGGATCGCAAGGTCATCGGTGATCAGTCCGATGGCAAGTCTCCTGACACAACGCCCCGCCAGTTCCGCGACGGCCTTTTTATTGCCGAGGGTGCCGACTACGATCGTCTTGAGCTTGTCGAAGCGTTCCCCATGACACTCGGTGACACGCGCGTGACCTTGGTGCATATGATCCGCTCCTATGAGTATTGGAGCGCGCCACGCTCCTACCTGGTGGCCTATGCCCCTGACATGACCATCAAAGGCCGTCTGGTGCAAGTCAGTGAGGAAATGAAAAACTACGTTCCCCTGGTCGTCTCGGGTGCACCATTTTCGAAGGTAAGCGTCGAGGGCAACACCATCACCTTCGCCATCGAACAGATTCCTCTTGCCGAACCAGATCCCTGCTTTGATTGTCGTACTGTGGCTCGTGTTTTTGCTCAATGGGACGGTGAAGCTATCAATCTGACCGACTACTTTTTCGAATCCGACGGACTCCGTTACCGTCCCGCGAGCGTCGCCACCATCCAGGATGTCGCGACAGCCCTTAGCGAGGGGAACGACGACGTTGCTCGTCCGTTCTTCCGTGACGATGCGTGGATGGACTGGGATAAGCCACATAGTCCCCTCGGCGGGCCAGGCGAGCGGCAAATCCTTTTCAAACCTGGCGTAACCATCGATTCATGTGAGCTGCTCTGGGACGTGCGCGACAAGCCAAAGGCCCGCCGCGACGGTTTGCAGATCGACTTTTCCACCTCGCAAGAGCTTCACCCAGGAGATCAAGCCTGCACAATCGTAAACCCAAATGGGGTGACCGGGTTCTTCCACGTTCGCCCCACCGGTCTGGATAGTTTCGAGATCATTAACTTCACGGGACTTTATGGGTAGCGGGTGATGGATTGGAAAGCGGAATCATCACACCGCACCCCACATTCCGAGACACTCGCTCGTCATGCAAAAGCATGACGAGCGTTTGTTTTACTAACGAACTACATTTGACATGCTAGTTTTCACGCTCTCTCAACTACTGCATCAATGACGGGGACAATTACCCATAGACAACCCCCCCCCCTTTTGAAATAGTGACCATGCACTGTGTTGTCAGTTTTTTAAGAACTAAACAGGCATCACGCACCCGTACTATTCCGGACGAAATGAGTAGCGATGAAAAGACTTCCAATTCGACGCGCACTAGCAATATCCGCGACCTCCTCGTTGCTGAGCATGCTCTTAGTGAGTGGCGCCTATGCCGGTACTCCTGATGACGGCACTCCATCCGAGAATCTCAGCACGACCGTCAGCAGCGAAAGCAGCCCTCAGCAAGCGAATGAGAGTTCAGAGGAAGCGCCCTTAGACCCCTCGGAAACCGCCGAAAAGGTGGCGGATGAAGGTGAGAGTATTCCCAGCGAGCCTGCAGTCGCAGTATCATCCGAAGGTGCGGGATTCCGCTCAGCTGGCACAGCTACGCCGCCAAGCACACAGCCTCGCAATCCTGAAGCTCTGGTGAATTGGGAAGCAGACTTCCCCGATCCTACATTCCGCGCTGTCGTACAGAAAGCGGTCAACCGGTCAGGTCGCAAAGATATCAACACAACGAAATACAAGCATATTGCCAATCTCATTGGTATTCGGTCCAGCGACATCGCCGATAAGAAGGCTCTATCTGACACCCGCGGCATCGAGCTGCTCACCAGTCTGAGGGAGGCAGACTTCCGCGAAACCTCCATCACCTCACTGGATATCTCAAAGAACCCCTCGCTCGTCCGAGTTCGCCTTCAAGGTTCAGCAATGTGCCCCGCTGTCGACATTGTGCACGCCGGCCTTCCGCAACAGTATGATCCGGAGGAATGTGGCACCTCCTTCCACACTGTCGGCGATGTGCGTATGCCCTCCTGGGGTACCTACGTTATCAATGGGACTAAGCGATACTTCTCTTGGGATCACGGCGAGTCACCTCTGTTCAATATCACCCCCGATTCACGCGATGAACGTCGCCCACTGAAGTGGGAAAAGATTCCATCTGGCATTAAGTTTTCACACTTAGTCGGAGGAAAGTTCCAGCGTGACGAGGTTCGGACCGTTGATAATCACGGTACTATTCACTCTAAGGTAACGGTCACTAATATCACCGATAAGACTCTTGGGACGCATCTTATTGAATGGTCCAGGGGGTCGATTAGAGCGCAAGCTTTGGGTGGAAACGCCCACATACGTACTGACGGGAATGTGACCTTCTACACGACCTTCTATGGAGATCTTCCTGCGGGAAAGGTCTACGTTGCTTCGGCCCATAACACAGCTTCGTCCTCTCACACAGGGGATGGGATGCGGGAACAAATCACCCGGGAATCCGCCAAGCCGCTTGATGAGCTGAAGGAAGGCACCCCCGTTGAGGGAAACACCATTATGCTTCTTGATCCGCGCGCGATGGCTCCTGGAAACTCTCTTTCCTACTCCTACAGTGTAGGCCTTCAACGCATCAAGACCGTTGCATCCGTACGCATCGACTACATCAGCGTGAATTCATCTGGCGCAGAAACCGTTCTCGCTTCCACGTCGAACGAAGGTGCCCCCGGTAGTGTCTGGGATTTCTCCACCTACCCTGAGCTTCCCGTAGGCTACGAGCTGGACCCTCAACGTCCGTCCCCCACCGGAATTGCCTACGGTAAAGACGGTGCTTTGACCATCGTCAAGGTCTACATTCGCAAGAAGGGCGCTTCCTCACCCGGCGACACTCCCAACCCCGGAACCACTCCTCCGGCCAACCCCGGAACCACTCCTCCGGCCAACCCCGGAACCACCCCCGGAACCACTCCTCCGGCCAACCCCGGAACCACTCCTCCGGCAACGCATACACAGCAACCTGACACCACAATCACTGTGAAGCCGAAGGAGCGCACGCATTCGCGCAGCACTGAAATGAAAACCAGTAGCAAGGAGCTTGCCAAGACTGGCTTCGATGGCAGTCTAATCATCCTCGCAACAGTCTTGACCGCCAGCGGTGCGGGACTGATGTATCGTCGTCGCAAGTGATAGCTAGCTAGCTCTCTAAGGTTGCCCGCCTCTCCATTGGGGAGGCGGGCAACCTGCAATACGCCACCTGATCCCGCAAGACTCTGGTAACTGATTGGCTTTCCTTATGAATATTAAGAAAATTGCACTCCTTGGCACCTGGAGCGTTTTAGTAGTCGCAGTGTTTGCGGGTACATTTTTCGTGGTCCGCCACTGGACCGCGCAACGCGCACTCGATGCACAACCGCTTCCGACCACTACTGCAATGACCTCAGTTGACAGAGGCACTACGGTCGGGCAAGGTCCTCAATCCAGTGAGCAGAACCTTCCCGGTAGCAAAGATGCCAAGAAAGCCCAAGCGCAAGCCCAACGCCAAGCAGAAGAGAGTCAAGCTGCAGCTCAACGCTACGAACATGAACACTTCACGATTAGTGTTCCCAGCGAGTGGGAAGGCCAATGGACTATAGAGCAGAAACCATCCACACAGACAGCTGATGGCCGCCCTATCCTTCAGTTCTTTGCACGCTATGACGCGGGGCAGGGTATTCAAGGACCGCACGGATCGCTGATGTTTGCCCTGGTTCCTATTCATGCCGAATGGACCAAGATTGGCGGCCCTAAATTTGTTGGTCAAACAACAACCGGCTATGAGTTCTGGACTCTGACAGGAGATGGCAACCTGTTCATTGGCGCGGGACAAGCGGAGCTTACCCTACATTAGAGTGACGACATCTCATCTTGACGCATCTCGTTTGTTACTAACGGCACTCGGCAGGGGATCTTTCACTTCACCCGTAGTAGCGGTTGAAGGCGACAATCCGAACGTCACCGTCATCGAGTGGGCGCACAACGAGCAGGGACTGAGCGGTGACCTCATCACTTCCTATGTTGTTCTGGTAGATCGGGCAGACGTAATCTCCTGCCTCGAAGCCCAAACTTTGGGGCACAGTGAAGTTCATGCCATCGTTTCGGTAATAGGTGTACGTCCTATCTTGGAGAGAACCAATAAGCCTACAGTTCCTGATGTGGGGGTTGTGGTCAAACGTCACTGTACGTAACGAGGCTTTGCGGGTAGACCCTGGGAAGATCGGGGCATCCCACTCTTGCCAGGCACCTTCGAGGAATAGAGGGCGGATACTGTTGTAGTCCCCTGCAGCGATGGCATCGACAACCTCCTGCACGCGCGCTTCATTGAGGCGAGGAAGGGTGCGCCCATTGGCCTCGTAGGTGTAATCCTCAAGGTTGAGGTACTGCCCGTCCCAGGAGGCAGTCACATGCGCACTCGCATGCCCACACTCCTCACACTGAAGATCTTCAGCGAGGCGAATCTTGGGAATGGTGAAGCCAACGGCGTTCCCATCAACTGCTATATCCGCAAAAAGCCTGGAATTACCGCTGGCCGGAATGAAATCAGTTATTTCATCGGATCCGGCATAGAGGTTACCTTTTACGAGCATCTCCGGCGAGTACACGGTGAGGAAGGATTGGAAGTCTCCCCTTGGGTACTGGCACTTGAAATGGATGAGGGCGCCTCGGTCATTCCCGTTGCTTACGACGGCATAGTCCTCGATAGAGAGGCGCACGGCTAGTTCAGCACCCGTGGCCAAGGCTTTCCCATCCGTGAAGGCGACCTTGACGGTATTAGGGGAAGCCCCGTATTCCCCCACCAGGTAGGTGCATCCAAGGGGGACATCGAGGGTCATATTGCCCATCTCTTCGCGAGTAGGGGGAAGTTTCACTTCCGGTTCTGATGTCGCAATCGTCTCGGTTGAGGGGGCGGACTGTGGAGCGTTGGCGGCCGATGCAGTCGACTGAGGTCTGTCGCTGTGAAGCGAGTCGACCTGCTGGGGAGTGAAAAGCTGGTAGGCGATAGTGCCTCCCGTGATCGCAATGACCACGCTGAGCACGCCGAGCGTTACTTTGGCAGCAAGAGGCACGCCCGTTGTCGCGCCGGATGCGCCTACGTTTGCGCCTGATTCAAGAGGCATAGCAGCACCTTTACTGAACTTCATCTCGCATCGCAAATGGATAGCGTTCCTGTAGCAGACACTTTTCCACACTAGTTCAGTGCTCCAGAATCCCGAGCACTTCACCCTTAGGAAGTAGGTAGTTTGACCTTGATCTTGTCGGCTTTTGGCCTGAGATAGCCTTGAACATGCCTTAACTGCCACTCTGAAAGTCGGTGGATTTTAGGGCTGCGTCCCGCGTCGGTAGCTGCTAAACCATCTTGATCTGCAACTAGATAGGAGCCGTCGTCATTTACCTTGGTAACCACCGCGACATGCCCATATGCTCCCCCACCCAGACATACAATGTCGCCGACCTTTACCGGGTCATTTAAAGAAATCTTATCGAAGTAAGCTGGATCAGCTCGCGAGAAGAGCGTAGAAGCATCTCCTGCTCCCGTCGCCGCCACTGCTTCTTTCGGATTTAGACCATAAATATGTCCTGTGTATGCCTGCACATAATCAACACATTGATATTTGTAGCCACGGCCATATCTCGCATCACCGTTATACTCAACCGGTTTTCCCGGCGGATAGGCTCTGAGGAAGCTCTCAACAGCACTATGTCGCATGATTTCGCCGCGCACAGTTTTTTCCGCATCTCTCATCGCTCTAGCAATGCCATAACCAAGGGCGTCGAGCCAAGTCTTCGGCGCTTCATGAGAGCTCGCATCGTCCTGTTCATTCAGGTGCTTCCTTATCTTCATGGCCAGCTCGTTAAGCGCATAGACAACCGCGGTCATTTGTCCAAGTAAAACCGAAGACCATAGAAAGAGGAACTGATCGGCATCACGCCCTTGCCATGACGCATTCCGTATAAGGGCATTAATCTCGCCTTTTTCTCCATCAAGACGCTGCGCTGCTTGCTGCACTACCTGCGCAAGCCTCTCCATATCTTCAAGATTCGCTCCGTACATCATGATGACACCTCGTTGTGTTTCACTTTTGTTGTGGAATAGATTACGAACTCTCAGATACTGCGAACCACGAAGAAATCTCGAACCATGCCACCATCGGAGGAATCGCAACCGCGAGGCAGCCAGACTCCGTCTCTTCCAGGTCAACAAGGAAGAATCGTCCACCAACCTTTAGTCCGATAAAGAGCTCGGTATTAACAGAGTCCTCTTCTCCTTGAACAACCTTGCTTCCTGCGTGAACAGACCAGCTCCCCCCATTGACTGCCTGCAGGAAAGTCTCATCTTCAGCGCTGACGTTCCGCAGGAGTGTTTCGAGGCGTTCGCACTCTCCCAACAGCGCTGCGGACACAAACTCTTGAGGAAGATACACCGCGCTAGGAGCACCCACCGGTTGAGCCAGCAGTCGAAGAGCGTCCGCGAAATGCATAATCATTTCGGCTCTACTAAGAGCCATAAGGCGGTACTGATTATCCCCTTGAGTCGTCACTACCGTCGATTGTTCAGATCCGTTATACCCCGAGGTGCGAGTATAGCCATCCTTGGTCGTCACGATTGTTTCGATGACTTCTTGCGAAGTTGCCATTCCATAAAGGATGATCCTTGCAAGTTCTGTCATACCTTGATGATCAAGTAGTTTTTTGTCTCTCAGGCCCTCGAGGATGCTTTCATGAATGCCCTCAATATCACTCCCATCGTCCTCAGAAGCATACTGAATGAATGCGTTGAGCTCCTCACGGTTAAGGAATACCGTCGGAGCTTCCTCCCGATTCTCTGTCATTTCTCATCGCTCCTGGCAAGAATTCGCAACATCAAAAAATACCTCGGTCATCGTGCTCAGTTCTGAGGTGGCACACGTAGCATCCAAAGTGAATGTGCTTGTCTCACCAATCAGCAGCCATCTCAACAGGGTGACAGCCGTTCTTTCCATAATGTAAGTTCCGCACACAAGAGCACCTGAGTAGTAGTCAGATGCCCAGGGCTGCTGATCAACAACAAAGAACCCCGGAATCTCATCAACTAGAGATTGAATCGATTCTTGTAGCCATTCCTCAATATTCTGTGGGATCGAAGGAGTCGAAAGGACCACCATGTTGGCCACGAAATCTTCTACAGCTTCGGGTCCCACATATATCGCTTCGACGATTTCCTGGGTTTTACCCTGATATTCGGAGGCATCTACCGCCGCCCAACCCTTGGGGAGTGGAACCTTTACAAGTGACTCAGTGTTATTCACGCTCGACACCAACATACTCCATCAGTTTCTATCGGAAGAATCCGCCAAGAAAGTTTCCAACTTTCCCGGCAATTTTGGCTCCACCTCGGATGACGTGTGCAGCACCTGAAACGACCGGGGAGACCCGTTCGAGCACTGACACCACTGGGGCAGCTGCTTTCACAATATTTGTCGCTGCACCACCAATCGCTTTAAGGGCTGGGGCTGCGGATTGAGTAACGAACTGCCCAGCAATGTCACCTAAAGCTCCTCCTGCGAGGTTACCGCCGACCGCTCCGATGACACCACCAACAACTGCACCTACTGGACCTCCAATCACAAATCCAAGCGCAGCGCCACCTGCAGCTCCACCCTTCGCTCCAGCCCAGGCAGAAACAGTTTTCACACCGGAGTAGACACTCGCAT
Organism: Schaalia canis; assembly: GCF_003858455.1. Classification (GTDB taxonomy): domain Bacteria; phylum Actinomycetota; class Actinomycetes; order Actinomycetales; family Actinomycetaceae; genus Pauljensenia; species Pauljensenia canis. Next base: position 19,242 of record NZ_RQZF01000004.1, read on the forward strand.
GAAGGATTCTTTCTCCTTCGCTCATATTCGCATTTGAGCGGAGTTCCTGATACTTCGAGAGCCCATCAGAGGCAAAGGTTAAAGCGGTCGAAACCCTCCCAGCATATTTTCCGACTTTATTGAATCCCCTCGCGATCTTCTGAATCTGTCCCGCATGCCCTACACGATCAGCACCCTGAATGAAATCCTTTACGAATCTCTCTGGTCGGAAACCGTCTCGAATTTGCTTTATTCGACCTAGGAAAGTTGATGCAGCAACCCCAGGCATTCCAAGTGCGAGTCCGCGAACCACCCCGTCGGCAACGTTGGCCCCAAAATTTTCAATAAGGTTACCGGACTTGCCAAGAACCTTGCTCCATCCTCGGATCGCACCACTGTCAGACGCCTTCACGCTACGATCTTCGCTTCTCGCAACATTGCTGGCTCCAACGCTGCCACCAGATACCGCCGACGCCTGATCCTGCTGATTTGCATTCCGTTCAAGACGATCAGCCTGTGCACGCAAGCTTGCTGCAGAAGCGCGTACTCGGGGGGCTAGAGCTGAACCCCATGCGCCACGAAACCCATCGGCATCGCGACCTTGCCACGGAGACGAGGAGAGTGCATACGTGACAGCAGGAATCACATCACCTTCTAGAACATCAGCCTTTTGGCGGAATGTCGCCGCTAGGCGCCGAAGATCATCAACATTTGCGCCGACCGCTGTCACGAGCTCACTCTCCTACATTTTTCATTCACAGTAGCGTGTCTGCAAATAAGGTGTGTGGCCGGTGAACCCGGCCACACACCCCACCTTCGTCAGTGGCTGTTGTTGGATGTTTGCTCCTGCTCCTGAGCATTCTTGTTGGCACGCTGCTGTGCATTGCGCAGAGCCTGTGCAACGTTGCGCAGCTGAGTGCTCAGGGTAGTGTTCCAGTCATTGCGGAACTGATCAGCATCCGGGCCCTTCCACTCCGTGGTGCCAAGCTGGTTGGTGATCGTGGAGATCACTTCATCAATCGTCTGAGCCTTCTGTTCCAGCTGCCTAGCCAGTTGACGTACCTGCTCGATGTTCATCCCGTAGAACCCGGCCATGACCTTCTCCATTCTCTGTGTCTGTTCCCTTGGATCACGGTGATCCAAGTGTGTTTTCAGGACTCCATCGCCCTATGCCTCTAGCGTGCCAAAGCGATGAAATATCAACAATGGGGAGGACTACCCATGGAGAACTCCCCATCGAAAGCTCGTCTACATCAGCGGAACTTGAACCTTCCACACCTTGCCGGCTTGCGTGAAATAGCCTCGACCGGGTGTGAGTTCACGGCTGCCAATAGCGGGCACAGTCACTCCTAGGGCACTGTCACCGTCTCCCGCGCCAGGGCAGAGAATCAGGCCCGAACGCGACTGTTTGAGGGTGGCAGTCAGCTGGCTTCCTCGATTCCATCCAGCAAGATCAGCCTCAACGATCACAAGGTGCCCGTTGCTCTTGGCAAGAGACAGCAACCCAACCACCTCAGGTTCCAGCGTGTAGTCGAAGCTAAACCCGCCCAGGTCTTCAATAACCAACACCACCCCGGGGCTATTCTCAGGAGCCTCAGCCTCGAAGAGCGCCCGATGTTCTTGTAGCATCTCCGCCAAGCCAGAGGCCCCCTGCGCGGTCGCATGCCATACACTGCTGCGGCTCAACGCAGAACGTCCAGACGAGGCATGCAGGAAACGGGTCTGTGCATTACAGGTGCGCAGCGAGTGCACCATCCACGCCAATGCGTTGCTGCGGCCTGTTTGTGCACCGCCGGCCACCGACACTGTTCCCACAGGCCGGAAGGGCAGGGGGGAGAGGGATTCACCCTCCACACCGATAACGGGCATCCCCTGTACGGATGCGGAGACTTGCGCAGCAGGAATCTCCATCGGTAGCGATCCGATAGCCTGTGGGCGCACTCGACCTTGAGAGGTCATAAACTCACCGAGCTGGGCCATCAGTCGAGCCTGAGCAAGAGCATTGATATTGTCGCCAAGGATCGCCAATTGCATGAGATCCGGCCGCCCCACCTGCATAGCGCGTCCGGGCAGGCTAGTGGGATTCAGAACATCCTTAGGCAAGCCGAAGTTCATGTAGGCGTCTTCATCGGTCTGCCGCAGAACGACCTTGCGTTGGAAGTTCGAGGCTACCGAGGTTGGAATCGCTGCAAATCGATCCGCCGTTACGGCAACATGCACACCAACAGCTCGTCCATCCAGCAAAATCTGCTGGAACTTGTTCCATGTGGGAATATGACGGGTCACCGACTGATATTCCTCCACGAACACGCCCACCGAATCGACGAGCAGTAGGATGCGGGGCTCATCGGGTAGGCTGGCAATCCGTCGATAGTTCGTCAGGTCTGCGGCATGAACAGCCGAGTATCGAGCTGCACGCTCTTCAACGATGGACGACAGGTGGGTTAACAGGCGTGCAACACGTTCCTCGTCATCTCCGGGTACAACGTCACCCACGTGAGGCATAGCCTTGAGCATGTCTAGGCCGCCACCAGCAAAGTCCAGGCCGTAGACATCGACAGGGCCACCCTTGGGTGTGATTGCCGCAGCAATAGCCAAGGAGCGCAGGGCCGTGGTTTTTCCTGACCCGGAGGCTCCATAGTAGGCGATATTGCCTTCCCTATCGGGGAGGAAGTATTCCGGCACCTGCGCTTGATGTTCGGGCACATCAATAACACCCAGCACCAGTTCCGTGTCGGTGCGTTGGCGAAGGTTACGGATGTTATAGGTCTGCGCAAGTTCCTCCAGCCACGGTTTACGAGGAGTGGGGATCGCAGCCTTTTCTGCGGCTGCGCGCACAGTGGTGACGACACGATCGATGTCGGTCTCCACCTCGCCACCAACCTTCGGCAGTTCCGGAAGACGCCACTTTCGAGTCTTCCCAAAGCCAAGATCTTCAACATTGACGGCCACGGCCTTAATCTCTTCCGAAGTACGCGCCCCCGGATAGGCCGACTGGAAAGTGGTGATACGCCCCGGCCCCGTCTTAGCGGCACCACGCCCGGGAGCATTCTGCGGGAAGTGGGCGGCCATCCTGTCGCCAAGCACATCTTGGGAATCGTCCGTATCAGCCATACGCAATGCCACACGCAAGTTGGTGTTCGCACGCAAATTGTCCTTAATGACGCCAGCCGGGCGCTGCGTGGCAAGGATCAGATGAAGACCAAGGGAGCGGCCTCGTTGAGCAACGTCCACCACGCCATCAACGAACTCGGGCACTTCGCTGACCAGCGCTGCGAATTCGTCTACGACGATCACCAGAGATGGCGGGCATTCTGGATCGCCACTCTTTTCAAGAGTGACCAGGTCTTTTGCGCTCTTGCGGTTCAAGAGTTTCTCACGGTAGTGCAATTCGGCGCGCAGTGAATCGAGTGCGCGCCGCACAAGGAATGGCGACAGGTCAGTCACGAGGCCCACGCAATGAGGAAGCTCGGTGCATCGCGCGAAGGCTGCACCGCCCTTGTAGTCAACGAAGAGGAAGGTTAGACGATCGGGGGAGACAGCCTGTGCCATGCCCAGCACCCAGGCCTGCAAGAACTCTGACTTACCTGCACCGGTCGTTCCGCCGACGAGGGCGTGCGGGCCCTGAGAGCGCAGGTCGAGAGCAACAGGGCCAGCTGAGCCCTGGCCAACGAGGGCGGCGAGGCTGACGGCTGGGCCTGGAACTATCTCGGCGCCTGGAGTGCGGTTAATGAGGGAGTGTGTTGCCTTCCAGCGTTCGATCTGAGTGTCAGGGTTGTCGGCCAAATCTTTGCCGGTGAGTTGGACATAGGAGATGGAACCGGGGAGGTCAGAGTCATCGTCAACCGGAACGCCCGCATCCACCACTGGTGAGAGCGCTCGACCAAGTCTGGCCACATCTTCTAAGCGAACACGGTCAAGCTCAAGGGGAGTGATGATGCGGGACCCTCGAACATCACCCACGAGGCTCTTCTTCTCTTCAGCGACGACGAAGCTGCGGCATGCTGCTGGCAGAGCAGCGAAGTCTGGGCTGGTCCACACCATGTGAATGCCATAGTCGGGGCCGAGCTCGGCGAGACGGTTGAGTCGTGCTTGATCGACCACCACATCGTCAACGAGGACTACAACTGCGGGGATGGGGGCTGCTGGAGCCCCCTGTTCTTTGTCGTGGTTTCCGGGGATCACCGGACCGCGCGAGAACTTCTGCCCTTGTGATGATTCTGCACTCTTGCGTGCTTCAAGCACTCCTTCAAGTGCTGAGAGCAGTTCCTGACCGGAGGCAGCGTCATCAGCGAGATGAAGGGAGGATCCCAAAGGTGAATGTGGTGACGTCACATGTGGGAGCCATTCAAGCCACTGTAGGGATGCGCGACGCTGAGCTGAGGTGAAGCAGGCGAGGGTGACCTCGGCGGGAGAATACTGACAGACAAGCTGAGCTGCGACTGCGGCTTGGGCCTGATCGAGCCAGGTACGATCCCCGCACATCCCCATTGAACCTTCCCGACGAAGGTCAACGACAATCGGCACTTGGTGAATTTCGATGAATTCTTCTTGCAGTGCTCGTGCTGCTTCGAGGCACTCGGGAATACCCTGGCCTGTTGAGGCCGTCTCAAATTCAATAGCTGCCTGATCCGTTCCGATACCCACTCGCAGTTTGAGGAACTCAGGATGTTCAGGGCGGCGCATCCACAGCGAGCCGTCACGAGATAGCGCACCATTGATGACCTGTTCCACGGGAGGATGTTGGGCCATTCGTGCAGAACGCTCGTCCTTGTGGTGTTTTTCCAGATCCTCGCGCAGTAGCGCGAGTGCAGCAGCGTGAGAGGCCTTGCCCTTCTTAATAGCTTTACGTGTCTGGCTCCACTGATCGAACCAGTTACCAATCATCAGTAGCGGGCTCAGCGCCATGAAGACAACGGAGAGCATCTGACGGGTCATCAAGTACATGACACCGCCCATAATGAGGGGGGCGATGATAGCCAGAATCGGGAAACGCCCTTTATCTGGGACATTCGGATTCTCAGGAAGCTTGAACTTCTTGACGCCTACGTGCGGGATCACCTGAGGGGGACGAATAAAACCAATGTCGGTTGAGTCGCCAAGTCCTTCTTCTGGTTGACGTAAGTGGACGAACTTCACCTGAGTGTCACCAATGGTAATGACATCATGGGGCCCAACGACGCTACGCTGTACACGCTGATCACCCAAAAGCACACCATTAGCTGAGTTGAGGTCGTGTACTTCTATCTGGGATCCCACCACTACACGCATGTGCTTCTTAGAAATCATGGGATCTGTGCATGTCACGGTCGCCGATTGGGCGCGTCCAACTGTTGTTGAGCCGAAGGGGAGGGAGACAACCATCCCCTTGTCGGGGCCGGAGACAATGTGCATCTCAGCGGCTTTTGCCGCACCGGTGCCGATATTCTGCTCGGCTCCGGCAATGTCCACCACCGCGCCAGAGCGCAGGCCCGATTCTGTCACGTAGGCGGTGGGAGCGAGAACAGAAAGCACTCGTCCGCTTGCTGGCTCCAGTAGTCGCAAGGTCACAGATTCCGGATCGATCGCGGGCGCTGCCCCTTCGGGTCCCGCAGTAGCCAGAGTGGCGGCAATATCACCGATAGTGGCGGTATTGTCAGTGGTTACCAGCAGGTCAATGTCGGAAGGGCCTCGCCCTCTCAGGGTCAGTTTGATCCTCATCGATCGGTTTCCTTACTGTGTAGATGGTCTGAAGTGGTAATCGCGTCTTTACTGGCCGCTTGCGTTGTTGCGCTTATACTCCTCGTCAAGCAGATAAAGGTCGTCCCGGGTGACAAGTCGCGCAGCCACTGCATATTCCACGAGGCGCACACGGCGATGGGTTGCGTGGGAGGAAGGGCCTCCTCGTAGGCCGGACACTCCGAGCCGGTCGAGCTTGTCAGCAACATTGTCGAGCTTGCGGTTGAAACGCGTCATCGACCATCCCAAACGCTTTGCTGCGGCAGAACTGCGAGGAATGTCGACCGGTCCCGAGCCTGCGCGCAGGAGCCACGGCTCTGCCAGAGAGAGGATGAGGAGGAATTGCGAGGGAGTGAAAGTGACCTCCCCAACAGTGGTTTCGCCATTTCCGACCTCGGGTATTCCTGCACGTTTGTAGGACACACCGTTGACTTCAATGTCGAACTCGTAGGTGGTTGGGCCTGCGGAGAACACGACGGTTACCGCATCAAAGGCGATGGGGAGGCGGGCATCTGGGCCCACCCAGGCCTGCATCATGCCTGAAGCATCAGCAACGGTTGCTGAGGTTCTCGAGCCGATATTTTCTATCCACCACATGCCATTGTCATAGCTAATGGCAAGGAAGCGGCGGTGCAGGAATGGATTATCGTCCACGGAGAGGTCTGCTTCACGGCCAACAACAAACGTTGTCTCTGGATCGATCCGATATTCTTCCCCACAGTAGGAAACAACAGCGCAGGGAGTCTCTGAGGCCCCACAGGCACGGCGAGCGGGTGAGTGTTGTTCAGCGCTCATGGTGTGTCCACACATCCCGTTGTCGGATCAGAGGTCTTTCCGTTGCTGTGTCGAACGATGACTTCCAAGCACGTACGTCCATCAAGCTTGTTGACAGACACCGTGGTGTCTTGCGTCTGGCGTACCTGATGGTTCTCCAGGGGATCGATCAGGCGGTACAAATACTCAGCCCCCTCACCCTGGCTGTCCCAGGAAAACTCAACGCTGCCATCGTCTTTAAGGGTTCCCACTAGGCCGGTCACGGGTTCAGCATTATTCGAGGTCGGCAGTGCGTCGGGGCGTTCAGTTGTTGATGTATCTCCCGCAGGATTTTCAGTGCCGCCCTCGTCACGTAGGACGCTCCATACGCCAAAGACGATGGCACCCACAAGGATCAAAGTTGCGAGCACGGCGATGATCACTTTGAGGGGAGAACGCGCGGGAACCTCGCTTGGCGTCTCCTCAACGATCTCTTTCTCTGAGCTCTGGTGAGCAGAGAGTTCCTCCATTGGCGCCGACGCAGTTGAGGCTGCGTACGCTGGCACACTCGCTGCGGGAATGCTCGGTTGCTGCAGGCCAACCGGTCGAGCAACAGTGGCATCGGAAACCTCAGCATATGCCTGCATGCCTCCGTCCCACGAGGCCGGAGCCGCCGCTGGAGTGATGGGAGGAGCCGAAGGCGTAGATGCACCACTTGTCGTGGTGTCACCGGCGAATCGCTGCGCGGCGGGTGCCCATGCTGAGGGTTCACTCGGCGGTAATGCGGCCCGGCCCACGCGGGTGGCCTCGTCGACTTCAACGGCAAACTCACCGTTGCCCCCAACGGGGTCAATACGACGAATAACCGAACGTGTCCCGTCATCGGAGGGAATGTCACGAACATTCCGGGTCGGACCAGGGCCCGTGATGGGACCATCGGGATCGATGCTCATGAAAGCACGAGCCCGTGTGGCGTCATCGCCCTCGTCAGACAGATCGTCCACCACTCGGTCTTCGAGGACGTCAATGGGGGTGGTGCGCTGGTGCATGTCGACTTGCACCTGCTGGAGGGCAAGGGCAAAGTCCATCATTGACGGGTAGCGCTGCCCTGGATCCTTCGCCATGGCGATGGTCAGGATACGTTCGAGCTCTGGTGGCACATCGGTGCGCCCGGTTTTGGGCACTGGGGAGCGCAGCACTCGGTTGAGCATGGAGATTTCGCGGTTGTCTCCGCCGGGAATCTCGAAGGGGGAGTGTCCCGTGAGGAGCGTGTGGATAGTCGCCGCGAGGGAGTAGACATCCATCCCTGGTCCGAAGGGTCCTTGGCCGGTGGCTTGCTCGGGTGGTGCCCACGGCACAGAGAATCCGGAATCGCCCTGATTAGCGCCAGGTTGTGTGGAGACGGCGATACCGAAGTCCGTCAGCACGGGGTGACCAAATTGGGTGATGAGGATATTGGCGGGCTTGATGTCGCGGTGCAGAATGCCTGAACGGTGGAGGGTTTCCACTGCGCCAGCGATCCTAATGCCAATGTCAAGGACGCGAGGCACTGGCAATTGTTGCTTCTTCGCTCGCACCCCAAGATGAGGAGGCGGGCAGTACTCCATAATGAGGTAGGAGCGGTTATCGTCACTCACCCCAGCACCGAAGACAGAGAGAATCGAAGGGTGGGCGGACATTTTCGCCATGAGGTTCGCCTCGGCTTCAAAAGCGCCGTTTTCTTCGGCGGAAGCGTCTGGGCGAATCACTTTCACGGCAATGTCGCGCTCAGGCATACGTTGCCGGTAGAGGAAAACATCGGCGAATCCGCCACTTCCGAGGTGCTTATGGTATTCGGAATTAGGGATTCTCGGGGGGACGATCCGATCTGACATCACGCCTCCATTCGGACAGTGACAGCATCTCCCAGGTCAAGGATGTCGCCGGGGCGCAGAATCATTGGCGCAGAGTCCGTGACTCGAACAGGGGATTGTCCCGGACGAAGGAGGAATGTGCCGTTATTTGATCCGAGATCGCGGATACGCACATCCCAACCATCAATCTTGATCTCACAGTGTGTGCGGGAAATTTCCTGGTTAGGGCTGGGCACAAGCACAACATGGGCGTGAGGTCTGCCCGGTTGGGGGGTGTAGCTGGGGCGACGTCCGATCACCACATCTCGATCAAGGGTGATGACCTCGCCTGTGGAAACGTGAAGCGTTCCCAAAGGTGGGCGAGGAATATTCACCGTTTGCTCGGTCATTGCCCCCTCACACGTGCGACACACTTGCACATGCGTAGGGTTGGGGTGGCCGTGGACGCATAGGCAGGCAACAACGAGGGGACCCGCTTGCGCATCCGTTTCGGGCGCACTGGTGCTTTGGGCGATAGCTTGGGCGTGTTCACGCAGGTGGGAGAGTTTATTTGATCGAACAGTATGTCCGTCGTGGAAGCCTTCGTCAGGAGTGCTGGCCGCACTATTCGGCGCACCGGAATGATTGGCTGCACCCGGAGTAGGAACATTGTCAATCAGGGAGGGTGTTGCTGCTGCGTGACTATTGTGTGCGCGAGGCACCTCGTCAATAAAGAATCCATTAGCTTGGCGAGGGAGCTCGGGCTCTGGGGGTGCAGGTGACATCGGAGGTGCTGGGGGTACGTAGCCGATGTTGCCCTGCGGCATGGCGTATGCGGCTTCGTCAACGGCATCCGTCGACTCACCGGCAGTGAAGGGGGCGGGCTCAGGCACGGCGGTGGGCACGTTGGCGGGTGCTTCGGGAGTCGCGTTGCTTGGGTCGGAGTAGGGGTTATCGTCGTTGCGTACCTGCCGAACTGCCGCTTCTTCGACAGAGCGAGCGCGGGTGTGTTCCAAAAAGAGATCTGAGAAATCTTGCTGAGGTTCAACGGGTGACAAGCCTTGCTCATCAACGAGGTGACCATCGGCAGCAGTAGCAGTGCCGATACCTTGGTTAAGGTGGTCGCTTTCCCCATCTCCCTCATTTTCGTCATCTTCGGGATAGGCTCGGGTGAGGTTCATCATGTCTTCACTGAGGGTATATCCAGCCCGCTCTTCGGCACTCACCTCGGGCAGGTTGATGACCTCTGGAGTGTCGTCAAAGCTCCTCGTCTCGATCGCCCCGCTATCGGGATCCTCAGAATCGTCTAGGGCAGCGCTTAGTGGGGCTAATTCTGACGCAGTCTCGTCGATCCGTGGTGCCGCGAGCGCTAATTCATCCGAAGATGCTGCGGTAGGCGCAATACTTGGCATCATGCTCGACATTCCGCTGGAGGTAGTTTGTCCAGGAATAAGCTGTTCAGCGGTGGAGGTCTGTCCGTCGACGGTAGCGGCAAGTGTGCCATAGCTCAGGGTAGATACGGGGATGACGGCGCTCGCTGCGATGAATTCTGTCGGTTGCGGGAGGGTAAGAACCTCCTCTCCAATGGGCGCATTGATCCTCCAGCCATTGAGTTGCTGAACGCGTTTTTCCTCCCAGGTGATGACATTGCCGCTGGTGAAGGATGAGGTACCCTCGTGGGTGTCAAGGCTGAGTTCAAAGGCACCGCGCACGGCAATGTGCATGGTGTCGCCTTCTGGAACAATGGCAACGAAGTTGGGAAGGGCTGCCAGATTTGTCCCACATGCGGAGGTAAGCGCCTGTAGAAGGGTGCCAAGATCTACGCCTTCTTCGAGGAGTGTCCAAAACTCTGCGCCGAGTCCGCTTGCTGGATTTTCAAGAACAATGACCCCGTTTCGCGTGATGACAGCAAGGTTGGTGCCGGGGGTCCACATGCAGTGTTCCATTAGAGTTCTTCCTCCTCTGGAGTGTTACTTCCCTGGAATTGAGAGGCGTATTCGGCAAGTGCTCGAAGATGGATCACACGCTCACCTGGCAGGGTGTCGTCGCCATCGTCAGCATCATCGACTTCTGGTGCGTTGTGTGACTCTTGGATGTCTTGCCCGTCTGCCTGCTTCTCATCTATTTGATGTCGAGCGTCGTCTCGGCGGATAGTGTCGCCTGCGCCCCGAGCCTGCCATAGGGGGTGGACGTCGTGAGCGTCAACAACGATGACTGTGGCGTTGTCATTTCCGCCTGCGCGTAATGCCATGTTGATCAGTTCATCAGCGAGGTCTTGAGGATCGGCGATATTGCGTGCAGCCATCTCAATGAGTGCGTCGGTTACCTCTCCGCTGACCCCATCAGAACAGATGATGTAGCGGTCTCCATCTGCGATTGGCGCAACGAAGTGATCAATGGGAATAGAGGGGCTAAATCCCGCACCGAGTGCTTTAGTGAGGACATTACGGTGAAGGTAGTCGCGTGCGTCCTTTTCACTTAATGCACCCGAATCTTTGAGTTCTTGGAACTCGGAGTGATCGACTGTGACCTGTGAGAACTCGTTCTCTGCAAGGGCATAGGTACGCGAGTCACCGATATTAAAGATGCGGATACAGGGGATTCCCGAATGGGTGGAGAAAACCAGGCCGCTCATCGTTGAGCCTGGACTCCCCTCGTTCATTCCAAGCTCAGACAATGCCCGGGTGGTTTCCATCAGGGCGTGATTGAGCTCTTCTTGGGTGACGAAGTCTTCGCTTCCAATGTGGGCACCCATTTGGGCAATCACCTCAGCTGAGGCGATGTTTCCTCCGCTGTGCCCTCCCATGCCATCAGCAACGAGGTAGAGCGGAAAACGCGCGATGTAAGAGTCTTCGTTGAGCTTACGACGACACCCCACGTCGCTGCGTGCGCCGTGGGTGACTCTGACGTGGGGTGTCGTTGAGTGTGCCTGAGAGAGTTCGTTATCAGCCACCAATTTTTACCGATCGATCTCCGAAGTAAACAGTTGCACCTGCGGGTGCCAGAACAGGTGCCCCTGGCAGCACTGCTTGAGTGGTACCTGAAGGCAGCATGACGGTGGTCCCATTTGTGGAGTGCATGTCCTCAACAAGCACGGCGCCGGATTGGACGCTGAGTGCGATGTGAATCTTGGAGATGGAACGTCCTGGATCGTGAAGGCTGACCATCTGTGCGTTCGGGTGTCCTGGTTCAGGTTCGGGAGCGCGTCCAACAAGTGCCTGGCCTGAAAGGAAATGGTGAGATCCGTCATCGAAGGTAAGCAGGATTGAGTCCACAGGGCGGCGGGCTACTGTGCGATCAACCTCTTCGACTGGTGTTTGTGGGGCAGTAAAGGGATCTGCCTGCACGCTTGGCGTGATGGAGGGTTGCGGGGTTCCAAAAGGATGCGTGGGCAGGGATGGGGGTGTGACTGCGGCCGTTGCTGCAGGAGGAGCGTAGGGCGAGGGTGCCTCGGGCGCGGGAGGCGTATGCGTCATGCCAGTCGGGGCTGGCGGCTGGTAGGCGGAGGGCATGCCTGTGGGAGCGGGTGGTGTGTGTGCTTCTACCGGGGGCGCGTAGGGGTTTGCCGGGGCAGGTGGTGTCAGGGCTGAGGGGGTGGGGCTAGAGGATATGCCTGGCACTTCTGTAATGGGAGCAGAGGCACTTGAAGAATTAGGTGTTCCCACGGGTGGAGTGGCTGGGGTGCTGGGCAGAACCGGGGGTGAGGGAATGTTGTCGGTGATCATTGGTCGTGGGGTGCCGGAGGTGGGACTCCACGGCTGGTTGGAGTCTGTCTCGGGTTCATCACTTTCAAGGCGTGGAGGAACAAAAGCTGTGTCACGGCCGTCTTTGATATTGATGGTGATGAGGTTGGTGGTGCGCGCGAACCAGTGACGATTCATATTGTCTTGGCTGACCAGCCAGATGATGGGGGTGGCCAGACCAAAGCTAACACTGTTAATAACGCCTTCAAGTAGGGTCTTACCGAAAGCTGAACCGCCGTTGATATTGCCATCAAGAAAAGACACCCACCGGAGGCCGGTAATATTCATCGCAATAGTCTGGCCTTTGGTCAATATAAGAGCCAGCTGAGCGATCCCCAAGGCAATCAGTGCGAGCATACCAAGCGTCCACATGGTGGCGGCAGTGGAAAGAGCGCTCTCTAGAGCATCAAAGTTAGCTGCATTGCTGATACCCATGGTTGGAAGAATCATGAAGAGAAGGTAGATCGCAACAACAATCCCCGCATCAATAACGTGGGCAACGATTCGCTTCTCATTACCAGCAGCAACGGCTCCTGAGAGGTGGCGTGGCACCTCAACGGGCACCTTGCCTTCGACCTGCATCTTAGCCATTATTCTTCCTCCTTCGTGACCGCTTCATTTTGCGGCTCTTGTGTGGTGCGGAGCGAGCAGCTTCTTTGTTGCGCGCCTCAAGTTTTTGGATGAGTTTTTCGATACGCACCCGCATAGGGATTCTGCGGGCGCGTAGTGAGCGTGTTGAGACAAGTGCGCGCACGCGGCGATACCACGGCACCCGACTCTTAATTGAGCGAATAGCCTGCTTGCCAGAGACCCACGCGTGCTGACAGACGTCCTCATCAGGCATGCCCTCACCGAACACGGCTGAGTCGAGGGTGAGTGCAAGTTGGGCCAGAGGGGTTCGCTCCGCGTTGTAGCGGTGGAAACCGACGCTCCCTGTGAGGTCCTTGCCGTCAAGGTGGGCATCAATCCTGCGAGCCTGTTCCTGTCGAGTTGCGCCGGTCGTGACTGTCACTCCAAGGTCGGTGGCCTCGTCAATCACTTCATCCCAAGCGCCGGCAGCTCGCGAGTCTTCACGTCCCTTCGTGCGACGGCGCTTGCGGCGCAGTGCCTTAAGGGTCACAAGGAGGAGCAGGGGAGACAGTACCAGGAAGCTCACGCCCGCAATCTTGGCGATGAATACGACCCAGGCGAGCCATGCTCCCGTTCCTTCTTCGTCATCCTCAGGTTCTTCGACAACGTCGGGTGGAACTTCGGCAGGTTCTTCGGGTGGCTCTGGGGGTTGAAGCACCTGAGGCTTGGGATTGGGCTTGGGCTTGGGGGTTTCCGTTTGCGGAGTCTGATCCTTCGGTGGGGTGGGATCGAAAGGCACCCAGCCGACTCCTTCGAAGGGCACCTCAACCCACAGGTGAGTGTCCTTGCCGGTAAAGGTTACCGCTCCACCAGCGGCGTTATCTTGGTAGAAGCCCATGACCACGCGGGAAGGAATCCCCAGGGAACGCAGCATGAGGGCCATGGCTGGTGCGTATTGATCGTCGTCACCGATCATCTGGTCAGCGGTGATGAACTTGTCGAGGCGATCAGCGCGGTGGCCCGGTAGTGACAGGCCATCGGAGCCGTCAGAGTAGAAGCCCTTCGTATGTAGGGCATTCTCAATGGCGCGAACCTGTTCAATCCCTGGCTCCACATTGGCGGTAAGGGTTGCTGCGACTTCGCTGAGGGCCTGGGGGACATTGAGGTCTTGAGGTGTGACAACTTTCGCCACAGCTTTTCCGTCAAGTTCTGCATCGCTCCACGCGCGCTCGGTGACGTTCACAAGGCTGTAGGTGTCCCCACCGGCGAGCTTCGCAGTGCTCAGACCGGTGCCGTACAGGTCAGCGTAGTAGAGGTTCTCTGCCAGCTCTGAAGCACGCTCAGAGGTGAAGGTCAGTGCGCGTGTAGCGGCAACGCCTGGCAGCCAGTAGCCCGAGTATTCACCGATGGAGACAGACAGTGTCTCGGTTGAGCTCCCTTCGGGAAGGGGGGCGTCAGTAAAAGTGGTGCCGACGTGACGGAAGCCTGAGCCGGCGTCGTTTCCGACAATCTGGAAAATCGTGCCGTCATAGTGGTCGAGGGTTGCCAGACGAACGCGCGCTCCTTGAGCCAGGCCGTCAACGCTAAAGAGTGCGGTGTCTTTCTCGGTGGTGTTCCAGTGGCGGAAGGTTGATGCTGGCGAGTGGTATTCGCGTAGGTCAAGCGGGGGCTCAACGTAATCGCGCAGGACGGTTCGGTGCTGGCCAGCCAGCAGGAGCATATTGCCAGCGAGCGCGGCAATCACCGCTGCTGTCACCATAATGCCCGAGGTCACCCACCGGCTCACAGATCCTGTACGGGATGCGCCGGAAAACTCCACTGTTCCGCGTGCCTCACTGGCGCGGTTCTGTGCGACCTTCACGCTTGCCCACACGAGGGCAACGACAGCGATTCCAATGCCCAGCACTGGGGCGGTGGGGGCGTTTTGAGACCCCCACAGGATGCCGGTCACAAGCAGAATAGCCACCGGCAGCAGTGCCCACAGGGGGCGGCGGCTTCGTAGCGTAATGGTGAGGGCCAGGAAGGCGGTGAGCAGGGCACTGAGGTAGGGCATGATGGCCGGGCCAACAAACACTCCTGCCGGTGGCTGTACGGTGAGTAGGTCCTTCCATGTGGCCAGGGTGCCTACGACAAGCATTTGCAGGGTGCGTAGCGTGGGGAGGACACCGTAGAGGGTCGTTTGAGGAACGGCAATGAGGCCGCCAAAGAGAATGTAGGCCAGGAAGAGGGTGACAATGCTTAAGAGCACGCCCAGGCGCAGGCGGTAGGTCAAGGCTGCTACTGCGAGCCCCAGAGCAACGCCACCAAGGGCTGCCACGTATCCGCCGAAACCACCAAAGACGGGGCCGTGCGTAAGTGCGGCGGCAATCAGTAGGATGGAAATGACGAGGATATCGGGCAGGGTGCGGGCGAGGTGTTGTTTGCGTGCTCTGGCCTGCGCCTTAATGGTCGCTGTGCGTTCGCGTTCGTGTTCCTCACGGGCTTGTTCGGCCCAGGATTTGGTTGCAGTCGTCGTGGAATCGCTCATCCCAGTGCCTTCCAGATTGCGACGCTGACATCGTCGAGGCCGGGAGCGGTGACCACGGGGAATCCTCCGATGGTGCGCAGGTCGAGCGTTTGAGAGGCGTCGAGGCGGATAGCGGCGACGATCATATTGAGTGGCAGGTGTGCCAGTGCGACGTGCATATCGTTGGGGGCTGTTCGGGAGCCGGTGATGACGACGGCCACGGAGGCTTGGGGGACGTCATTGCCAGCTTTGTGGGTAAGTTCAGGCAGGCGCTCAGCGGCGATGACACGCTCAATGCCGGAGAGGGAGTCGAGGGCGTGCATAACACTGGGGGTTTTGAGTTGGCCAGCCTGGGTGACGATGGAGACCTCTTTTGATTCGGTCATCGTGGCGCGGGCCAGGGAAGCCGCCGCCGAGACACCGTCTTCGAATTCCTCGTCGCTGCCCCAGGCATCCTGGTCAAGATCGAGGATGATGAGCAGGTGGGAGCGTCGGGTTTCCTCGAATTGGCGGACCATGAGCTTGCCGGTACGGGCAGTGGTTTTCCAGTGGATATTGCGCCTGTCGTCGCCGGGAATGTAGTCGCGTAGGGCGTGGAAGGAGACGTCTGCGGAGGACAGGTCCTGCGTGGTGACGCCCTCAACGTCGCGGATAAAGCCGATGGCGGTGGCCGAGACATTCACGGTGCGCGGGTGAATGTAGAGTTCCGTCGCCTCTGACCAGGTTTGTGTCCGGCGTACAAGGCCCAGGGCATCACCGCGCACGGAGCTGGCTGGGCCGACGGGGATAATGCCGCGACGGGTAGTAGCAATACCAAAGGGTTCGGCGTGGCTGTCTCCTGCAGCGAGCCTGGTGGTGGTGAAGGAGGCGGCGCCGGCACCAACTTGCAGCTCGATGCGAGCGGCTGGGAGGGCGCGACTGGTGGGGTTGGTGACGGTGAGTTCACCGAGGGCACGCTCGCCCACACTGACCCGCGTTCGTTCGAGGTTCAGGTCAATGGCGTAGCCGGAGCGTCCGATCGACCAGATGAGGGCGATGAGGACGGTGACGACGAAGGTGGTGCCGATGCCAGCGATCTCCATCCACGCATGCTGCCAGCCTGCGAGCATCGCCACTACGCCCGTTGCCAGAATGCCCCACCCCAGGGGGGTGATGCCTTCGGTGAGGGACAGAAGGGAGCCGAGGACGGGTATTGCGCGCGCGGCATTGCGGAGCCTGTGGGCGTAGGCTGATGCGGCACTCCAGCGCTCGCTGAGCGCAAGGCGTAGCCGCATCAGCGGGCCAAGGTTACTCCGCCTATAGCGGGTAGAGGCGATGGATCGGCGTGCCACTGTCAGGCCTTCGTGGTGGGGATTTGCACGGACTTCAGGGCTGCATCAATGACGCCGTCGCGGGTGGCGCCGCCAAATTCTGCGTCGGGGTCGAGAACCAGGCGGTGTGCCCAGACGCGGTGGGCGAGGCTTTGAATGTCGTCGGGGATGACGTGGTTGCGGCCCTGGGCCATGGCCCACACGCGGGCTGCGCGCATCATGGCGATGGCACCGCGAGTGGAGACACCAATGCGGACAGTGGCATCGTCACGGGTGGCGCGGCACAGTCCGTGGACGTAGAGGGCGACGGAACGGTCAACGTAGTTCTCAGCCGCCAAGTCAGCCATGTCGGCCACAGCCTTGGTCGAGATGACAGGGGTGAGCTGGGTGGAGCGGTCCGGGGCGGAGGAGCCCAGGATGATTTCCACGCTGGCGTCTTCGTCGGGGTAGCCCAGTTCGGTCTTCATGAGGAAGCGGTCGAGCTGTGCTTCGGGCAGCTTGTAGGTGCCAGCCTGCTCCACCGGGTTCTGGGTAGCGATCACCATGAAGGGGCGACCGGTTTCGTGGCGGACGCCGTCAACAGTGACGCGGGATTCTTCCATGACTTCCAGCAACGCCGACTGGGTCTTGGGCGAGGCGCGGTTGATTTCATCAGCGAGCACGATGGAGGCAAAGATCGGACCCTTGTGGAAGTCCCATGTGCCGGTGCGCTGGTCGTAGATGGTGACGCCCGTAATGTCGGAGGGCAACAGGTCAGGGGTGAACTGGATGCGCGAGTGCGTGCCCTGCACGGTGGCGGCGATAGCGCGGGCGAGGGCGGTCTTGCCGGTGCCCGGGGCATCTTCGAGGAGCAGGTGGCCTTCTGCCAGCATGGTGGTCAATGCCAGGCGGATGACATCTTCCTTACCGAGCAGTGCTTTTCCGACATTTTCCACAATGCGTTCGAAGGTATCTGAGAACCATTGTGCATTTTCCTGTGTGACGGTCATTTGAGGTTTTCCTTTCAAGCTTTCGAGCGGTGGCTCCAGGTCCTTCTATCGACGATTACCCTCACAATGAACATTGACTAAGTATCTATCTGCGGCCGCGAAGATTCCGGCTCCGAAGAAGGGCGGTATTGAGTGATAGAAACCATTGGAGTCAACGGTGATGATTTCGTCATCATCGCCCAGGTTTTTGCTCCATGCACCGGTGGTCCAGCACTTCACCTGACTGTGGGGGGGCCAATCCTCGAGTCTGATTCTCACCCACTGACAACCGGCACCACAGTTGGGCACATAGCCGCTGATATTGTGGGTACCACCGAAACGGTCAACGCTGTAGTAGCGGCCATAGCTACGTGCATTCGCTTCTGCGCAGACAGTCTCAGAGGTTCGACGTCCTAATTCATCTGAGGTCTGAACAGCTTGGACGCAGAGTTGCCCACGATTACCTTCGCCGACGTTAAATGGCCGGTGACCTTCAGCGCTGTGTGCAATGGTTTCCGAAGCGCTTCCCGAAAGGACGAGTTGCGTTCCTCGGCCACCATTTGTTGATCCCTTCCACGTGCAATCGACCCATCCAACTCCACCTGCCCAGCATGAGACTTGCGGGTTTGACGGCGGCCCAAAGGGTGACACTGATGCACTCGCGACTTCAGTGGAGTACACAGCACTACCAGTCTTTTCACCGACTGCACGAATCCGCACGGTGGTGGCCTGTCCATTGCTGAGACCATTGCCTGAGAGCACGCTGCCGTCCAGCGGCGCCCAGCCTCCACCTGCGCTCCATTCGTAGCGCAGTTGTCCGGGACTCCAGCCTTGACCGGCAGGGCTGCCTGAGTACTCAATACGCACCTGGTTGTTCTCACCGGTTGCCCGCACAGAAGCGATGCTCGGCGGCAGGGGCTGGCCCACCACCCAGGTGCTCACGTTTGCTGCCTCAGAGGTTCTGGCAACAGCGTTTGCCCCGTCATTCGTGGCGGTCACCGTGAATTGCACCTGTTCGGCGTTAAAGCCCACTCCTTCAAGGGAGGTAGATGTTGCCGGAGCCTGCACGGTCTTTGTCACCCCACCGGCGCTCACCGTGTAATACTCGATCTCACGGCCGTTAATATTCGCTGGGCGTGTCCAGCTGACATCCACGCTGGCCACCTGACCAGTGCCACTCCCCAGGCCGCCGTAGCTTGCGGCCAGGCTACCAACAGGCCCAGGCGCACCGTAGGGCACCATAGCGGGGCTGGCCTGCGACGCAGGCGATGATCCCTTGCCATTACGCGCCGTCACCGTGGCAACATACTCAGCGCCATTGGTCAGGCCCGTGAAGGTGACACTCTGGTTTGAGGCAGAAACCGTCTGCGTACCCGCTGGTGAGAGCGTGACCTCGTAATCAATCAAGGCCGATCCCTCATTGTGGGGCGGCTGCCAACTGACGGTCAGCTCCCGGTCTCCTGCCTTCAGTGTCGGCGCAGCCGGTGCCTCAGGCTCAATATCAATCATGGTCGTGGCCTGATTCGACGCCTCCGACACACCAACCTCGTTCGTCGCCGTCACCGAGAAGGTATGCTCCACGCCGTTCTTACGGTTCGGGATAAGGCAGGTGGTGACCAGCCCACACTCTTGGGTATCACCCTGGGTATGGTCGGTGACGGTAAAGCCGGTGATAGGCGTGCCATTGGCTGGGCCTGCCGTCCAAGACACCTGAGCGGTTCCCGAAGAGTTCGACACCACTGAGGCATTGGTAGGAGCCCCAGGCTTATCGCGTACGGTGGCTGTCACAATCCCGCGGACTTCGCGTGAGGGATCCTTCGTGACGTCCACAACGGTGTAGCTCACCGTGAAGGTGCCATTAAAACCAGTATTGGCACTGATACTCAGCTGCGTGCCATTAGCGGTCACTGCGCCACCCTCGCCAGCGCTGGGCGCGCCAACCAGGGTAATAGCGCCCTGATCCTGGAAGGGGTTCGTTGCGTACTGGGTGACATCCACCGTCGTTGACTTGCCCGCATCCAAGGTCACCTGAGCCTCGGAGGTCTGAATGAGCGGACGCGAGGAGGAAACGATCGTCACCGGCACATCAGCCTCGGTAGTCCCTCCGCGCCTATCATCGACGCTGATCCGAAGCGAACCAGCGCTACCGCGCTGGGCATCTGCGGGGGCCGATACCGACAGTTTCGTGCCCGACACCGATGCACTCAGACCGGCAGGCGCATTCCCCACGATCGTGTAGCTCATCGACGCTGGATCGTCCTTATCGGGATCGGTCACCATTAGCGCCAGGTCAGCCACCGCTGCTTCCTCGCCAGGAGCTACTTCAACTGCCGTAGGCGTAAAGGTCGGCGGGCGGTTATCAGCCGGTTCAACCTCAATCGGTAAGGTGACCACCGCGGTGCGTCCCTCTGAGTCATTAAGGTCCTTGCCGTCGGTGACTTCCAGGGTGATCGACGTCAGGCCAGAGAAATCCTCCTTAGCTGTAAACACCAAGGTCTTGGCGTCCTTGACTAGGGGATCGCCATTCGTGCCCAAACCGGCACTCACCTTGTCATTGGAGGTAATGAGCACCGAGCGTCCATCCCTGGCAATGATGTGATCATTGATCGGGATTTCCTTCTTTTGGCCAGCCTTGACTTTGATCGGCACGCTCGTCGTATCGACGGTCGGACGAGTAATGTCCGTTCCGGGAACGCGAATCACGGCCGATGCCTTCTTGCCCGTTGGATCAGTCACGGTATAGATCAAGATCTGGGCTTCGGGGGTCAGACTCACTGACACGGTACCGTCAGTATTGACGCGCACATTGGCGTCACTGGAGCTAATCGTGGCATCTGCAATGTCACCGTCAGGGTCTTCATCATTGACCAGGACGGGGACCGTGACTGCATTGTTCTCTGCGGTCTGAAGGTCTTCGCTGGTCACCGAATCGTCACGTGCGATTGGTGCGAGCTCGGGAGCCTCGTTCTTGACGATCACTGTCAAAATGCCCTGGGCTGAACCGCCTTTACGGTCACTCACAGCGTAGGAGATCACATGACTACCCTCGGCCTCTGGCGCCACAACAACTACGCGTCCTGAACGCTCGGACAGGTCCAGTCCGGCAGTCTGGGACGACAGGGAGTCCTTTTCCAACACCACATCATCGCCGTCAGGGTCAATGTCATTGCTCAGCACGGCAACGGCAACCTTGGTCTTGGGGCGCACCTGAACCTGGTCAGGCAAAGCCACAGGATTTTGATTGGTGCCCGCGCGGGGAGCCACACCGACACGCACTGTCGCGCTCGCCTGCTTACCTAGGCGATCTTCAACCAGATAGGTGAAACTGTCAGTGCCCTTGGCATCTTCAGCGGCGGTGTAACGCAGAAGCGTTCCCTCCTGGGTGACGGTGCCCAACTTTGGCGCACTTGCCAAACCAACCAGGCTCACTGAGTCGCCCTCGGGGTCAATATTGTCCAGGGGCACGAGAATATCCACCTCACGCCCCGCGATCGTGCGGGCCGTCAGATCCTTCGGACGGGGGGCTGTGTTGGTATCAGCATCCATTGCGACCACCACCAGGTTAACCACAGCGGAGGCGACATTTCCCATGGCGTCATGAACGGTATAGACGATTTTCCCTGAGCCGCCGCGCTCACCACCGCGCACGCGGATGACATTGTCGGAGATAAACACCGTACCCAGATCAGGCTTGATTTCATGCTGCAGATCATTCGACACGGTCAGCTTCAAACCCGCAGGCGAGCGGTCGTTGGCAAGAACGGCCACCGAGGCCACGTCACCCGCTCGGACAATGATCTGATCATCATTGAGCTCAGGTGGCTCATTGCCGGTCTGTGCAGGCTTTGGCAGCACGGTGACCGTCGCTGTTGCAGAGGCAACACCGTTGGACACCGTGTAGCTGAAGGTCTCGGGACCATTCAGACCACGCGGCGCCGTCACACGCACCATCTGGTTATTAATGAGTGCCACCACCAGCGGCGATGTTGCAGGTACATCAAGCTTCTGAACGGTGAGTACGCCACCGGTGGGATCAGAGTCATTCGCCAGAAGATCAACCAAAACCTGGCCACCTTCAGGCAGGACACCCAAGTCAGGTTCAGCGCTGGGCGGTGCTTCCGTTGCAGCATCAATGACATCAATACGGATAACACCCGGGCCTGTTGCTGGGCCGTCAGTAATGACGTAGCCCAAGTAGTAGGTGCCCACGGCATTACCCTGAATGCTGATCGTGCCAGCGGCGCCATCCATTGTGGCCGTCACACCAGCAGGGGAGTTCTCAATCTGAACCAAACGTAGTGGATCACCATTGGGGTCAGTGTCATTGGTCAGTGGAGAAAACGACGTTGAGGAACCCTGCCGGACAATCACATGGTCAGCGTTCGCAACAGGGGCTTCATTACCCGATTCCTTAACGTTGACAACAATCTGCCCCTCACCTGTATCACGTCCATCAGAGACGAACAGGGTGACCTGATCCTTTCCTGGCCCGTGTCCAATCTCGGCCACATCCACGCTGCCATTAACGTGCGTGCGCACGCTAATGCCTGCAGGTGCTGTTGCACTTTCAAGGTAGAAGGGATCGCCATCGGGATCCACCCAATTCGCCAGCGCGTTAATTGTTGCCTTGCGTCCCGTCCCCAGTGAGATGGTGGGGACAATGGTTTGAGTTGGAGGAGAGTTCACGTCGTCGCCGTGCACGCTTAGGGTGACGCGGGCTTTTGCTGTACCGCCACGCCCATCGGATACCTCGTACTCGAAAGAAGCCGCTCCGGAGGCATCAGGGGCAACGTGGATTTGCAGTACAGAACCGTCCCGAGCACTCACCACTTCACCGATTGAAGGCTGACTCACGGCTATTGCGGTGAGGAAGTCTCCATCAATATCAGAATCGTTCTGAAGGACAGGAAGGATCGCGGTGCGCCCTGCTCGTACACCGAACTCATCGTCAACAGCTACGGGGGGAGTGTTCTGCTCCGAACGTTCCGGTAGAAGTGTCTGCTCGGTTTCATCGGGAGACTCTTCTTCGGTGTCGTCCTCAGATTCGATAGTGGATTCAATCTGATCCCAGTTATCGACCAGCAGCATATTTTCATCTGGAAGCCACAGGCCACCAGACTTCACGTCGTTTAGGACAATCACGTCACGGTTGACGCGGAATACTGCCTGTTCGGCAGACTTCATCGTGTCAACGGTGAGAGCAACAGTGTCTTCTTCGACTGCACATTGACGTAAGAAAGCGCCGGTTCCAGCCCATGCACCATACATGCAACTCTGATGACGGACGGGGCGTGAAGGATTGCCAGCTTGTTCCATGGCAGGGTAGGTGGTCACAGTTCCACCGCCCATTGGCACCTCAAGCAATGCAGCGTCGGAGGCGACAAGAACACTTTCTGCCTGCGGGCCGGATTCCTGGAGGGTCAGATTCTTTCCTTCAAGAACCTGTGTCTTCCCATCAGCAAAAATAAGTGTCGATGTGTTCCGGTCAAGGACCACCGGAGTTGAACCAACTGCGGCGACCTGAAGTGTCGAATCACCATTGATTCCACTTCCACTGAGGTCGTGTTCAACGGTCTCTTTCACCTGCCCCTTGGGAATTACACTGACCAGTTTTGATCCTGCTGAGGAGGCAACATGTACCGATCCGTCTAGACCAACTGCAGTGAGCGCTCCCGGCATCTCCGTCACATCCGGATCGGTTTCTTCAGGAAGAAAAGACGCGGGTGCAGCGGCATCTTGAATCCATACCTTGCCTGATACACCATCGGTGATAGCCACTGTTGGACCACCAGCAGTTGTCGCCATGCCGGCATACTCAACCGGTGTAGTAAGCGCAGCGTTGGAGACGTCGATACCAGTCAGCGTTGAGGCCTCGCCGTCAGAGAGCAGAACCTGTTCACCGTTTTGGAAGACGTTGAAAACAGCTGACGCGGCACGTAATCCCGTGTCGAGGAGACGCGCGGGGTAGTTAAGGTGTGCAACCAGACGCAAGTTGGCGTTCGTCACCCATACGCCACCGTCGTTCAGATCAACCTCTGTGGTGTGAACACCGGGGTTCAAGAGTGCAACAACTAACGAGGTCACAGCTCCAACAGTGGCTGATACACCCGCCACCTTACGTACACGTGAACTCCGCGCCATGAATGACACCTCTCCTTGGGCAACTGAGACCACGGTGCCAAAAGAGCGCGCCTTTCCCAATGGGGATCTTTCCCCATTGCTGCGACAGACTCCTCAAGGATGGACTCAGCAACGACTCCTGTATCTAAACATGCACGCAATGAAAATATTTTCAATAAATACATATAGGAAAATGTCGCATACTGCTGGGAAATCTCTCAAACTCACCTGACCTGCATATACATTTCTTTAAATGACACTACGAAGATCTCCAACCCTTCAAGATGGACGCTAGTTTGTGGCAAACATCACCGATCTCAGATACTTCCCCGCGTCCAACAGATCTCACTAGGTAGACAGATCTTTTCAGCAAACACCCATAGTTCCCCAAGGAGATTCATTGCAGAAATCCAGGCTACGGGGGTAGTGGAGTCTTATGGTCGGGAAGCAAGTCCGCTTCGTGCGACTGGTAAGCCGCGCCAAGCAGCTTCGCTTCTTCCAGCAGGTGCGATCAAACTCTTTTGAACAGGCGTGGAACGCACTCTTGACCTGTATATTCGCCCTTTAGAATGGCAGCCATGTTCGCAGCCAATGACGTTCCTGCCTCTACCGCCCTCCCTAGCGCTCCCGCCCTCGCCTCACCAGCCCCCACCCCACCTGTGCCCGCGCTCCCCATTCGCGGCGTGGACGGTATCGTGCCTCTCAATAGCGACCCCCGCATTGCCGCCTGGCAGCGCCTACAATTTGGCCTCTTCGTCCACTGGGGGGTCTACTCCGTCTACGAGGGTTCCTACAAGGGAGTAGCGCAGGGCATCGGATACCCTGAGCAGATCAAGGCGTGGATGCAGATTCCTGACGAGGAATACCTTCACGCCGCCCACGAATGGCAGGCCACCGAGTGGGATCCAGCCGCCCTGTGCGCTGCTGCGAAGAACGCCGGCATGACCTACGTGATGATCACAACGAAGCATCACGATGGTTTTTGCATGTGGGATACGTCCACAACGGACTTCAATATCGTCGCTCAGAGCGCGTTTGGCCGCGACCCCCTGGCGGAGCTGGCCAAGGAGTGCGCGGCTCAGGGCCTGGGCCTGGCCTTCTATTTCTCGATTATTGACTGGACTCAGCACGAGGCTGAGCCCTACGCCAACCTCAATGCCATCCCTGAGTCGATGATGCCCTTCATTGAGGCTCAGATTGAGGAATTGCTGACCAAGTATGGGCCGATTGTTGAGTTCTGGTTCGACATGGGCGGCCCCACGCCCGATCAATCGGATCGCCTGGCGGCCACGGTGCGCCGCTGCCAACCTGACACGACGGTGATGAATTCGCGGGTGTGGAATGACCGCGGGGATTTCGAGGTTGGCGGCGACAATGACATTCCCGATTTCTTCCAATACGGCCCTTGGGAGTCGGTGCGCTCGATCTTCCCCGCCGCGTGGTCCTACTGCACGACGGACAAGTGCGACCGCTCGCCCGAGACAATCATTCCCCAGATCAGGGCCGCAATTTCTGACCTCGTAACCGTCATTTCTGGGGGCGGCCAGTTTGCCTACAACATTGGCCCAATGGGCTCGGGGGCGATTGACCCTTACGACCGGCAGGTGCTGGAGGGGATCGGCGCATGGATGGATCGCCACCCGCGAGCGATCCGGGGGGCGCGCCCCACGTGGCTGCCGATAGAGGCAGCCTCTGGCGGGTCGTGGGGGCAGGCGACCGCCGCAGGCTCGGAGCTTTACCTTTTCCCCGCCCGCTGGGAAGAGGAGGTGGAGATCCGTCTGCCGGGCGTAGCGAACGCGGTGTTGCGGGCCAAGGTTGACGGCATTGACCGCAACGCTGGCGATCACGCCACCTCCAACGAGGCCGCCCGCGACCTTCCCGTCCGCCGCGAAGGGAACGACTGCGTGGTGACTCTTGTTGGCCCCTGCCCTGATGACATCCAGCCGGTTATCCGCCTCGACCTTGATGGACCGCTGCGTGTGTTGCCGGCCTCGGCGGTCGTCCTCACCGCTGCGACAGACGCCGGATTATCCTCTGCCGCCCTTGATACGGCTGAGACACTCATCCCCTCCCCGGAGGGTACTCCTTCCATCACCCCCGACCAACAGCACGCCGCACACCGCGACACCGCGCCCTCTCGTGCTCGGGCTCAGGTGCGCGCGCATGACCTCGTGGCTCACCGCAGTGCGAAGGGCTACAGCGGGGGTGTTGCCGCCTATGACGCCGTGGTGGTCAATCCTTCGGACGCTGCGTTCCCACATGTGCGTCTACGCTTCTCCTTCGACGAGGGCGCCCTCCCCTCCCCCACTACCATGTACCGCCTGACCTGGGGTGATACCTCGCTTGAGGTCAGTGGCGCTGAGCTGTCTGCTGGCCCTCTTCATGTGGGCGCACATGTGGGTGCACATGCTGCTGCACGCTTACGGATCGAGTACGCCCACCCCTTCTATTACGCGGACGCCCTTGACCTGCGTGTGGCAAGCATTGAGGTGGAATGCTCAGAGCAGGCCCCCTCCCCCACCGCGCCGGTCGTTTGTGCCGAGCCCGCCAGTGTTGAGGCCTACAGGGGCGAGCGTGTGCGCCTGGCCGCTGCTATTGATGCGTGGCCGCCACCCACCTACCAGTGGTACCGCTTGGAGATCAAGGCAGACCTGCCTGACGAAAGCCAGGACGAACCACGTGACGTTCACCTGTACCTGAGCGACGAGCTGCCCAGTCACAACGCACTTCCCGGCGCAACAACCTCGGTGCTGGAGGTTGAAGCACCTGAGAGCGTAACCTCGCCTGCCCGCTACGTCCTCGTTGCGACCAATGAGCGCGGCAGCGTCCGCACCCAGCCCGCCAGCGTTTCCCTGCGTTCGGGCGAGGCCCAGCGCGGCGTCCCTGCGCGTGTGGGGGCGATTACGGTGGAGGCTGTCATGGGTGAGAACCTGTCCATGTCCGGCGATGGGGCAAACCGTATTGTCACCATCAGTGCGGGCACCGTGCTGGGCTGCTCGGTGGAGGTCAGTGGGGACCCCTACCCCACCCTGCAGTGGCAGGTGCTGCGCAGCGGGGCTGTGGATTGGGAGGACCTTCCCGGACAGAGCGCCACCACCTGGACGCGCATCATTGACACCTCCTTCAACGGTGCCAAACTACGCGTACAGGCCACCAACCCCGCAGGCACAGCAACGAGTGGCATGGTCACCTTACGGATTCAGTAGCACCCCACCAGATGCGTTGCGCCAGGTTCGCCAGGCACGGTGCACCGGGCCACCACCGGCTCCCTTCCGCAGTCACGGAAATCCCCCTGGCCGCTATGGGCTGACGCGCAGCGCCACCTCGTAGCAGCCAGGGGGACCTCTAAAAAGCCAGGGCTAAAGGAGTATCAGCTCCACTGTTCCTCGGGACGACTCTCCTGCGCCCACAGGGTGTGGAAGACACCCTCGCGGTCCACGCGGAAGTAGGTGTGCGAGCCGAAGAAGTCGCGCTGACCCTGAATGAGGGCAGCAGGCAGACGCTCGGCGCGGATCATGTCGAAGTAGGACAGGGAGGAGGCAAAGACCGGGATCGGCACGCCGCCAGCGGCCGCGAGCGCCACCACGCGACGCAGGGAAGGCATAGCCTCCTGGATGCGCGAGGCGAAAGGCTCAGCGGCCAGCAGCAGGGGCAGTTCGGGGTTGGCCTCGTAGGCTGTGGTGATGTCGTCAAGGAAGATGGCGCGAATAATGCAGCCCGCGCGCCAGATCTTGGCCAACGCGCCCTTGTCGATCTGCCAGTTGTAGGCGGCAGCGCCGGCGCTGATCTCGTCAAAGCCCTGCGAGTAGGCGACGATCTTCGAGGCGTACAGGGCCTGACGCACGTCCTCAATGAAGGCTTCGCGGTCGGCCTCATCAATGATGACGGGCGTAGCCCCGCCGTCAAGGGCGCGGGCAGCCTGACGCTGCGGGCGCGAGGAGGACGCGCCGCGGGCGAAGGTGGCCTCACCGATGCCGGTCACCGGCACGCCCAGGGACAGGGCGGTCTGCACAGTCCATGCGCCAGTGCCCTTCTGGGAGGCTTCGTCGACGATGAGGTCCACCAGCGGGGTGCCGGTCTCGGCATCCACCTGGCGCAAGACCTCAACGCTGATTTCCATAAGGTAGGAGTTGAGTTCACCTTCGTTCCACTGGGCGAAGATGTCGGCGACCTCAGCGGGGGTGATGCCCAGGCCTCGGCGCAGCAGGTCGTAGGCTTCGGCGATCACCTGCATGTCGGCGTATTCGATACCGTTGTGCACCATCTTGACGAAGTGGCCTGCGCCGTCGGCGCCAACGTGGGTGCAGCAGGGTTCGTCTCCGACGTGGGCGGAGATTTTCTCGAACATGGGGCCCAGGCGGTCGTAGGATTCAACGGTGCCGCCGGGCATGATGGAGGGTCCCCACAGGGCGCCTTCCTCGCCGCCGGATACGCCAGCGCCCACGAAGTGCAGGCCGCGGTCGCGCGCCCAGGATTCTCGGCGGACCGTGTCGGAGAAGAGGGCGTTTCCGCAGTCGACGATGATGTCGCCAGGCTGCATGTAGTCAGCCAGTTGGATCATCGCAGCATCAGTAGCCTCGCCAGCTTGAACCATGATGATGGCGACGCGGGGCTGTTCCAGAGAGGCAACGAATTCTTCAACGCTTTCAGCGGGAATGAAGGTGCCCTCGGAGCCGTCGCCGTGGTTGCTCATGAGTTTTTCGGTGCGCGCCAGGGTGCGGTTAAAGACAGCTGTGCGGTAGCCGTTGCGGGCGAGGTTACGGGCGAGGTTGGCGCCCATCACTCCCAGGCCGTACACGCCGATGTCAGCAGAGGCTGCGGCAGGCGTAGGGAAACTCATGATGTTCTCCGTTCAGTAATCCGTGCGGATGTTCTGGTTTAAGCCTATGCGGAGAGGTGTCTGTCGTGCTCGCCGCATTTATTGGTGTGCGTCACGTGGGCACACTGTTTCACGCGGCTAGTGCGTCACTAGCGTGAGGCCCACCATTCCAGCAGGGCAGCTTTAGCGGACTCCTCACCCATAGGACCATTCTCAAGGCGCAGGTTCAGAAGGAATGTGCGCGCCTCACCCACCTCACGGCCCGGGGTGAGTCCAAGAATCTCCATAATCTGAGCGCCATCAAGGTCGGGTCGGATCGCGTCGAGTTCTTCCTGCTCGCGCAGCGCCTGAATGCGCGATTCCAGATCGTCGTAGGCGGCCGACAAGAACTGGGCTTTACGACGGTTGCGAGTGGTGCAGTCCGCGCGAGTCAGACGGTGAAGACGCTCCAGCATGTCACCGGCATCGGTAACGTAGCGGCGCACAGCCGAATCCGTCCAGGACGCCTCTCCGTACCCGTGGAAGCGCAGGTGCAGGGCAACTAGGTGGCACACTTTTTCGGTGGTGGCCTTATCGAAACGCAGGGCTTTCATGCGTTTGCGCGTCATCTTTGCCCCCACAATCTCGTGGTGGTGGAAAGAGACGACATTCGCACCTTCGAAACGGCGAGTGGCGGGTTTACCCACATCGTGCATGAGGGCGGCAAAACGCAAAATGAAGTCTGGGCCGGGGACGGGTCCGTCGGGCCCTGTTTCCAGGTCAATAGCCTGATCGAGGACGGTCAGGGTGTGTTCGTAGACGTCCTTGTGGCGCTTGTGCTCGTCCTTGGTGTCCTGAAGTGCTGACAGTTCTGGTAGCACGATATCTGCCACGCCTGTGTGCACCATCAGTTCAATACCGCGGCGAGGGTAGGGCGAAATAATGAGCCTTTCTAGCTCGGCACGGATTCTTTCGGCAGAGACAATCTCCAAGCGGCGCGCCATGACTTCCATGGCGTTCATGACGTCCTCATCGACATCAATACCCAGCTGGGCAGCAAAGCGTGCGGCACGCATAATGCGTAAGGGATCATCGTCGAAGGACTGCTCAGCGGTGACGGGGGTGCGTAGCCGTCCCTGCTGCAAGTCTTCCAGGCCATTATGTGGATCAACCAGAACCATGCCTGGTAGGCGCATGGCCATGGCGTTGACAGTGAAGTCGCGGCGGGTGAGGTCGCCTTCAAGGGTGTCGCCGTAGGTGACTTCGGGTTTGCGGGAGCCGACCTCGTAGGAATCAGTGCGGTAGGTGGTGACCTCAACGGTCAGGTCTTTCTTGCGCGCACCGATGGTGCCAAAGTCACGGCCGACATCCCAGGTGGTGTCAGCCCAGGAGGAAAGAATTTCCTCCGTGCGGTCGGGGTGTGCCGAGGTAGCAAAATCAAAGTCATGGGGGGTGACGCCAAGGAATGCGTCACGGACGGGCCCACCAACAAGGGCGAGCTCCTCACCTGCGGCTTCAAAGACGCGTCCGAGTTCGAGCACTCCGGCTGGGAGCTGAGCAAAGGCGCGTTGAGCGTTAGCCATGAGGGTTGCCATGTCGGCGGTGCCCGGGACAGTAGCTGAGGTTGTGCCGACCGTGCTACCGGCAGCGGCTTCACGTTCATGTGCATGCAGCCCTGGGTGTGCCTTGGTGGCGGTGTTCATGTCGCTCGACGTGGAATCCACAGTGTGTCCTTTCAGCCCTCAGGCTTCTATCGTCCCACACCGCGATCCTTGCCCCCAGGCTCCCGGGTGTGAGTTCACCCCCTTGATCGGACGTGGTCGACCATAAAACTGCGTGGGTGCACAGGTGGGAGCGTGCAGCCTGGGCATCTACCGTGTTCGCCTGGGAGTTACTTCTTCAGATCATGCCCCCAGTCAAACCTGGCAGCTCAACACTGAGCCATCGGGTGTTATGCGCGCTGGAAAGAAAGGGGACTTTCGCCACGGGAATGCTCGTGCTTTGGCGCGATTTTGCGCCTACGGTCTGCTCCGCGACGTGCGCCACGCTCGGGCGTATGGGTGTTTGAGGCCAAAGCCGCCTAAAGTTGAACCATGCCTGCCTATTCCACGGAGAGACGCCCAGGGGTCCCACGACCCCCACGTCGCCATGTCTCCAAGGGGGTTCATGCGCAGGCCACGCATCTGCCGATCGTGGGTGAGACCTCCGCTGGTGGCATTGTCGTTGATGTGAAGGGGGGCATCCCCTACGCGGCGATTATTGCCCGACGTAACCGTGCAGGACGCATCGAATGGTGTCTGCCAAAAGGTCATGTGGAACATGGCGAGACGCCCGAGCAGGCGGCACTGCGTGAAGTCTTTGAAGAGACAGGCATCCAGGGGCGCATTATCAGTCACCTGGCAACCATTGACTACTGGTTCTCAGGCCATGACCGTCGCGTTCATAAGGTCGTCCACCACTACCTCATGGATTACCTGTCAGGCCATATCACCGTTGAGGGCGATCCTGACCATGAGGCAGAGGACGCCGCGTGGATTCCTCTGCGCGAGATGACACGCCAGCTTGCTTACCCCAATGAACGTCGTATCGTCGGTATTGCGTTGGATCTGCTGTATCAGGGGGACTAAGTGGTGTTCTCCCGACTGTTTGCCGCATTGACGTCAGCCGCTCTTGCCGCCCTCTCCCTGCCGATCCTTTCGGCTGCCGCCCCTGTTGCACTGCCTGCTGCTGTCACTTCGCCTTCGGCTCGCCCGTTGACTTTTGCGGAGGAGTATCGCGAACAGCAGGATTTAGTGGTTTCTATTAATAATTTGGAACCTCGCGTCCTCACTGACGAGTCCTCGCTTGTGGTGTCGGGAATGGTGGCAAATCATGGCACCTCACCCCTTCCTGCTCCCACATTGCAGCTTTTCATGCAGGCAACTACTCCGGTGTCGATGGAGGAAATGTCGCATTTCTTTGCCGGTCTTCTGTGGAATGGGCCTCTTATTGCCACTGATGCTCTGGCGGGCACGCTGGCACCGGGAGAGTCACGCTCTTTCACAGTGACAGTGGATCGTGCTTCCCTGCCGTTGGAGGGCCAGTGGGCGTGGGGTCCTCGTGGCCTCACTGTCGAGGCTTCCGCCGGCGACCATCGCGTGAATGATCGTTCGTTGGTGGTGTGGGATGCGGGTCAGAACTTTGTGCCAGCTCGGCTGAATGTACTTGTCCCGTGGACAGCAACGAATGCTCCTCTTGCCGCGTACGCGCCTGCGATTGCAGGACAGCTTCAGAGCCGCCCAGGGGTGACTCTTGCCGTTGATCCAGAAGCTTTGGATGTTGGCGATGAGGTGATGAGCGGAGTGGTTCGTGAGCGGCTTTTAACTGGCACTCACGAGGTTATTCCCCTGCTTCCCTTTGACGCGGATCCTGGGTTAACGATGGCGATGTCAAGCGAGTGGATTCAGCAGTTATGTGATCGCTCCCGCGAGGGTTTTCCTGCTCTGCTATCTACCACTACTGATGAGGATGCTAACGCCCCCCAAAGTGGAGAGAGCGCCCAGTTAGCACCTGATGGTGACTCTGCGCAGAGTCCTCAAAGCGGCTCCACTCATCCAACGACACTTGCGAGCGTTTCGGACCTGTTGAAACGCCGGGATGCTGCCCGGATTCTTCGTGATGTGCGCTGGCCATCGGATGAAAGTTTCGGTGTTGACTTCCTGGCACATGCATCCTCTGCGATCACTGTGGCACCCGCTGGAGCTTTGGCCGCAACAGAAGATGTGAGTTTCTTGCCCGCTCCTCGCGTTGAGGTTGATCCCGTCTCAGGCGGCACGCTGATCGGAGGCCATGCGGATGTGGGGGCAACGGTGTTGACAAGCCCGCAGTATCTGTCGGATTTATTGGGGTGGGGATCTTCGACGCCTGCCGACACTTTGGACCGGGATCAGTTGCTTAGTGCTGCAGGGGCGATTATCACCCGCGAGCGCCCTCAAACCGAGCGTTCTTTCCTTGCTGTGATGCCGCGTCGCTCTCAACTCAGTGATGATGCTTTAACCAGGTTGCGTGCGCTTACTGAGCACCGTTGGGTTGCGCCAGCGACCCTGAGTGCAATTGCAGGCTCGGTTCCAACGGATATTGAGCGCCTTCCGGTCGGGCCAACGCACCTTGATGATGCAAGTGTGCAGGCTATTGCAACCCTTGACGCGGTACTTGAAAACGGCAAGGCCACGGAGGCTGCGCTGGTGGATCCCCAGCCTTTGCGTGAAGAGTTAACGCGTCACACCTTTAAGGCTTTGAGTGCGTCCTATGAGCCTCGCCAGCGTCAGGTCGCGGCAAATCTTTTACGCATCAGGACCTCAGGCTACGCCCATGCTGTTCATGCGGAGCCTTCTGCTCCGGTGAATGTCATCTCAACGTCGGTGAACTTCCCGGTGCGGATCGTGAATGCTTTGCCGTGGGAGGTGCGTGTGCGCGTCGATCTTGATCCTTCAGATCGTCGCATGCGTGTCGTGGAGATCCCTGAAGTGACGATTCCGGCAAACTCTTCTCGCACGGTTGAGGTGCCGGTTAAGGCCATTGGTTCTGGCGATATCAATGTCACCTACAGGGTCTTGACCGCTGATGGGACACTTCTTGATAACACTCATTCCGTGAGCGTACGTCTGCGTGCTGACTGGGAAGACGCCGCGACAATGGCGATCGCTGTTGTCGTTGGCATGGCCTTTATTGGTGGTCTTTTGCGCACGCTTCGTCGTCGAATACGAGGCTCAACGGGCCTGCCAGGTGCGGGTGGTTCCACTCCGACAGATACAGTGATTCCTGTTTCTGATGCTTCCCCATCCTTGACGGCCCCGGATACTCTTACTGACGACCCTAGTTCCCCATTACAAGGATGAGTGATGAGTTCACCTGCATCTGACACGACCACGCCCCAGGCTCAGCGTTCATCGTCATTGCTGCGCTCAAGTGCCGTGATGGCTTCGGGCACGCTCGTGTCACGCATTCTGGGATTCATTCGCGCAAGTATGCTGTTGGCGGCTTTAGGGTCGGTCGCCGGCGGTGTCATGGCGTCCTTCCAAACAGCAAACACCTTGCCCAATATGGTGTTCAATATTTTGGCTGCGGGCGTTTTTGATGCTGTTCTCGTTCCGCAGATTGTGCGGGCGATGAAGCGTAGTCAGGGCGATGTGTATGTCAACCGTTTGATCACCTTGGCGGGCACCATCCTTTTTGCCGTGACGATGGTGGCAATGGTTCTCTCACCTTTGTTGATCCTCATTACCGCAGCCGGTTATGACGCTGAAATTCGCGCCCTTGCCATCGCTTTTTCTCTCGTGTGCTTGCCGCAGATTTTCTTCTATGGCCTGTATAACCTCCTTGGAGAGGTTCTCAACGCCCGGGGTGTCTTTGGCCCCTACATGTGGGCGCCGGTAGTCAATAACATTGTCGGCATTGCCGGTCTGGCAGTATTCCTAGCAATGTGGGGCGTGGAGCCTACTCTTTTACCGATTGCAGATTTCACGGGTCCACAGTTTTGGGTACTCGCCGGCTCATCAACGCTGGGCGTGATCTCTCAGGCCCTTGTTCTCATCATCCCCTTGCGCGCGGCAGGTATTCGACTTCGACCGGATTTCCATTTCCGTAACACGTCTTTTGGTTCGGCCTCAAAGGTTGCGGGATGGACCTTCGCCACCTTGGCTGTCAGTCAGGTGGGTGTGCTGTCAACGTCGAATATTGCCGCCCAGGCTGATGCGTGGGCTCATCGTTATCAGCCCAATCCGAGCGCTGTGGCAGATGCCGCGCAGGTGGTCGTGGGCAATGCCGCCTATGCCACAGCTTTTATGATTTTTATGGTTCCGCAGTCGTTGATTGCAGTGTCCTTGGCGACGGCCGTGTTTACGCGACTGAGCCATGCTGCTGCACAAAATGATGATCGGACAGTGGCGGAGAATTATTCCTTCGGCGTGAAGGCGATCTCGACTCTGACACTCTTGGCTGCCGCGATTTTGATGGCCGGCGCAATTCCGATGATGCAGATGGTGGCGCCAACCACTCAGCCGCCCGTGGTGGAGGGATACGCGTGGGTCCTTTTGGCTCTCATGCCGGGCGTGGCCTCCACGGGCATGATTCTCATGAGTCAGCGCGTCTTTTTTGCTTACGAGGACGCTAAGCCTGTCTTTCTTATGGGTATCGCGCCCACGCTCCTCCAAGTCATCGTTGGGTGGTCGGTCTATTTCGCCACCGGCCCGCGCTGGTGGGTGGTTGGTGCGGCACTGGCCGAGACAGTGTGCCGCGTAGTGCAGGGCGTGATTGCCATTGTGTGGGTGGCGCGTCGTAACGCCTATGTCAATCAGCGTCAGCTTCTGTTGTCCTACGGGTATTCTTTTGCAGCCTCTATTGCCGCCCTTTTCGCGAGTCTTGGGGCGATGATGCTCATGGGGTGGCACACGGCGGCTGGAAGTGTATTGGGCCGCGTCGGCGCCTCAATGGGCCGTCTTGTGGTGGTTTCAATCGTTGCGACAATTGTGTTCTGGCTTGTCATGCGCTTCCTAACCCCCGCTGAAACTGCTCGGGTGGGTGCTCTGATTGCGCAGCGTCTTCCTCTGCCTACTGGACTGGCCCGTTTTATAGTTGGTCGGCAGGGGGAGGATTCCGTGTCCTCTGACAGTACTGACCGAAGCGATACTGGCGAGTCGGGAGATCTCATGAACCGTAATGAGTATGACGAGCACGAGGAGCAGGGTGCTGTTCCCGAATCTTTCGCGCCTCCGGCCGTCCCTCGGGATGCTTTCCCCTCTCCTGCTGGTGACACTGAGGATCAACAGCATCTTCCCGATCTTTCCTTCCCCGAGTGGATGCAGTTAACTCCCACCGAGGTCGCTGACCTGTCAGCACTGTCAGAAAATCCTGACGTTTCCGATGATGCGGTCATGGGTGATGACTTCAGTGAGGATTTGCGCGCCTTTAATGACGCTTTAGAGGATTCTCTCAGTGACGATGATGAGCCGGCTACGCGACCAGCGGGTATCCCGATCTACCCTGATGCGATTCCAGCTTCTGCCGATACCGGGGCCGACCAGCCAGGAGAAGCTGTCCCCTTTGACGAGCCTGCACAGGTCGACGAGGTTGGCGACGCCCCCATTGCCCTGCCAAACGACCCAGATGAGGCCAACACCGGTGACAACGCAGACGGTGATACCGGCACGGATTCGTCGGATTCTGTCGGCACGAAGGAAAAAGTGGCTGCTGCTGCCTCAGCCGTAGGTGCGGGTGCCGCGACGGCTTATGCAGCGACAGCACTTCATGCGCGTAAGGCCTTGAGCGCCGTTCAGGGAGCTTTTAGTAAGGCTGCAGAAAAAGCACGTACCTCGGCTGCCTCGGCAACACCTGTCCCGGCTTCTAGCCAGCCTGAGGGGGACAGTATGGACGACACGCTAACGACCACGCCTCGCTTCAGCGCCGCATCAGCGGCCACGCCCGCCGGATCTTCTGACAGGGCAACGGTTGAGGCCACACCCGGTCGTTTTGATCCGACTCGCCCGACGATTATTTTCTTCGTCATCTTCACCATCGTTGCGTTCGTGTGGGCAGTGATGACGGCGACAGCTCCTTTGGAGAAGCCTTCTATTAGTCGCCCAGATGAGGTGCCCCTGCAGGACCAGTCCGCTGCTCAATCTGATGCCCCAACCGAACAGGAACCTACGCCGGATGAACCTGTCCCCGGCCCGGTTATTTCCTCGGTTACAGTGTTGTCCTGGCGTGATGACCAGGGTGATTACGAAAATCGTGCGATCAACATGATTGACGGCGATTTTGAAACCGAGTGGCATTCTCGTGAGTTCGATCGCCCCTTTGGTGACGACACGTCTTTGTCTCTGGTGGTGCGTTTCAAGGAAAAGACCACCCTGTCAGAACTGACCTTGCACATGCCTGAGAGCACCACCGGTGGTGAGCTTATGCTCAAGGCACCTAACCCGGACCAGCCTCGACGCGGTGAAACTCTGGTGACCACAGAAATGAGCCCCACGACGACGATCACCTTGCCCTCGCCGATTGAAACTGATTCTGTTACCTTGTCCTTCCGGCAAGTTCCACGTTCAGTTGATGACGCAAATTGGGCGTGGATTTACGAGATCACAGCGAAGTAAAACGAGTTGTTCAACGAAGTAGAGGAAAAGGAAATGTCGGAAAAAGTCCATGATGTCGTGATCGTGGGTTCGGGTCCTGCTGGCTACACTGCCGCCATTTACACGGCTCGTGCAGGTTTGGCTCCCGTGGTGGTTGCCGGTGCGATCAGCGCAGGCGGTGCCCTGATGACAACAACAGATGTGGAAAACTTCCCCGGTTTTCCTGAAGGCATCATGGGGCCTGACCTCATGGAGAATATGCGCGCCCAAGCCGAACGTTTCGGTGCCGATATTCGTTTCGAGGACGCTTCGGCTGTTGACCTCACGGGCGAGATTAAAACCGTGACGATTGACGATGAGACCCTGCAGGCTCGCGCTGTTATTCTCGCCACCGGTTCGGCTCATCGTCAGCTCCATGTGCGCGGCGAGGAACTCCTCATGGGCCACGGCGTGTCCTACTGCGCCACGTGCGATGGTTTCTTCTTCCGCGACAAGGTTCTTGCCGTCATTGGCGGCGGCGACTCGGCAATGGAAGAGGCCACCTTCCTTACCCGTTTCGCTTCCAAGGTCTACGTTGTTCACCGCCGCGATCAGCTACGCGCTTCCAAGGTGATGGCTGACCGTGCCATGAATGACCCCAAGATCGAGTTCGTGTGGAACTCGGCTGTATCCGAAGTGCTTGGTGGCGCTCAGGTTGAGGGCCTGCGTCTGGAATCTACTGTGGATGGATCGGAGTCCACCCTTCCTGTCGATGGCGTCTTCGTGGCTATCGGTCACCTGCCCCGCAGTGAAATTGTGGCCGGTCAGGTTGAGCTCGACGACGCAGGCTACGTCCGTGTTGAGGAACCAACGACGCGCACCAATCTTCCTGGCGTCTTCGCCTGCGGTGACCTCGTCGATCACAGCTACCGTCAAGCGATCACAGCCGCCGGCTCAGGCTGCCGCGCAGCGTTGGACGTTGAACGCTGGCTGGCAGACCAGGGATGAGGTTTCCCGCATAATACGGGCGTTTTCACTCATTAACGCATCCTCAAGTGTCGCCACTGTTTGGCTCTGATCGCTTTCAGAGCCCGACAGTGGCACACTTGGTTTAGCCTCGTATCCCACGAGGCCGTCTATCTCTCAATGTAAGGAAGGTCCCGTGAGCGGAGAGCATCGCCTTTCGGGTGACACGCAAGGAACTCGTCTTGATCCATGGTTTGGCGCCTACGCCGAGCGAGCGCACAACCTGCGAGCCTCCGAGATCCGCGCGCTCTTCTCCGTCGTGTCGCGACCCGAAGTGGTGTCTTTGGCCGGCGGTATGCCCAACCTGAAGGATCTTCCTCTCGACGCTTTGGCCGAATCCGCCAAGAGTCTCATTGCCAATCACGGCGCGCAGGCAATGCAGTATGGCTCGGGGCAAGGATGGGCGGTGCTCCGCGAGCAGATCTGTCACGTCATGACCTATGACGGCATTGTTGGGGGCGACCCCGACGACGTGGTGGTGACCACCGGCTCCCAGCAGGCCCTCGACCTAATGACCCAACTTTTCGTCGATCCAGGCGATGTCGTCCTGGCTGAATCCCCCACCTATGTTGGTGCCTTGGGTGTATTCCGCGCTCAACAGGCTCATGTTGTCCACATTGATATGGACGCTGACGGCATGATTCCTCAGGCCTTGGAAGAGACTATTGCTCGGGTGCGTGCTGAGGGTCGCACCATTAAGCTGCTCTACACGATCCCGAACTATCACAATCCCGCTGGCGTGACTCTTTCGGCTGAACGTCGTCCACTCATTGCCGAGATCTGCCGCCGCGAAAATATCCTCATCCTTGAGGACAACCCTTACGGTTTGTTGGGTTTTGATGCCGACCCTCTGCCGGCACTGAAGTCCTACAGCCCTGAGGGCGTCGTGTACCTGGGGTCTTTTTCCAAGATGTTTGCCCCTGGTTACCGTATTGGGTGGGCCTATGCCCCTCATGCGATCCGTGACAAGCTTATTCTTGCCTCCGAGGCTGCGATCCTCTCACCCTCAATGATCGGTCAGATGTCGATTGCGCAGTACCTGACTGACTATGACTGGTACAGCCAGGTCAAGTCCTTCCGTTCCATGTACAAGGAGCGTTGCGACGCGATTTTGGGCGCCTTGGACGAGTATCTGCCCGAGTGCACGTGGACGACACCTCAGGGTGGCTTCTATACCTGGGTGACTCTGCCGGAGGGTTTGGATGCAAAGTCCATGTTGCCTCGCGCAGTGCGCGCTCAAGTCGCGTACGTGTCAGGGACGGCCTTCTACTATGACGGTCGCGGGGCGAATCATCTGCGTTTGTCCTTCTGCTACCCCACGCCGGAGGATATTCGCGAGGGCGTTCGCCGCCTGTCCACGGTGGTGAAGGCAGAGAAGGAACTGGTGGATATGTTCGGCGCGGGCTTCCACCACGATAACTAATCAAACACTTTTGACCTGCGAATATACTGTGGAGATGACAATGGCTGACATTCCTAAGGTTCTCATTATCGCCGGTGGCCTCACCCACGAACGCGAGGTTTCCCTGCGTTCAGGACGCCGCGTGGCCAATGCTCTGACCCAGCTCGGCCACGAGGTACGTGTGTGCGATCTTGATTCTGCACTGCTTGCCTCGATCGAAGAGTTTGCCCCCGATGTCATCTGGCCTCTCGTTCATGGTTCTGTGGGTGAGGATGGCTCCCTGCAGGCCCTCCTGGAGACGCTGGACATTCCCTTCGTTGGCACGGGTTCTGTCCAGGCGATGATGGCATCTAATAAGCCCACTGCTAAGGGCCTGGTGGCCTCTTCAGGCTTTGATACTCCCGGCTGGATGTCCCTCCCCCAGCTTTTCTTCCGTCAACTTGGAGCGAGCCAGGTGCTGGGGGCCCTTGAGGGTGCCATCCACTTCCCCGTGGTCATTAAGCCTGCTGACGGCGGTTCGGCGCTGGGGATTTCGAAGGCGGAGGATTTTGCGCAACTTCGTGCCGCAATGGTTGATGCCTTCGCTTACGGTGAGCGCGTCATGATTGAAGAGTTTGTCGCTGGTCGTGATGTGGCCGTGTCGGTGCTTGATTTGGGTGATGGCGTGGTGGCGTTGCCTCCGGTGGAGATCTCTACTGATTCTGGCGAGTACGACTACGACGCGCGCTACACCACTGACGAGACCGAATACTTTGTTCCGGCCCGTCTTTCTGACGAGGTTATCGCCGAGGTTCAGTTGGCCGCGATGGATGTTCACCGTATTTTGGGTTTGCGTGATCTTTCGCGTATTGATTTCGTGGTGAGCGAAGATGGTACCTGCTGGTTCATTGACGCTAATGTGTGCCCGGGTATGACAGATACGTCTTTGCTGCCTCAGGCGGCCGAGGCTGCGGGTTCATTCCCTGATGTCTGTTCTGAGATCGTGCATTTTGTCGCTCAAGGTCGCCCGTTGAGCGATCCTCAGGAGCTAGAGGACGCAGG
Source organism: Schaalia canis (assembly GCF_003858455.1). Lineage (GTDB taxonomy): Bacteria > Actinomycetota > Actinomycetes > Actinomycetales > Actinomycetaceae > Pauljensenia > Pauljensenia canis. The sequence continues at coordinate 59,095 of NZ_RQZF01000004.1, forward strand.
CACCAAGATCATCGACGCAGACGGAATTGCTGCAGATGACGCTTCGGAGATCGAGGTCTAAATCCTTTTCAGCGCGCCTTGCGGTGCTCCTCAGTGCTTTGACAATGGTGGTGGGTCCTTCAGATGCTGTTCGCATCTGAAGGACCCACCACTATGCGCTGTCAACACCATGCGGCGCTAACACTGTGCGCTGCCAACACCGGGCGATTGATCTACCCGGCATTGTCCAGCATGTTCATCCCATGCGTGCTGGCTGTGTCATCGCCTTCTCAGTACCGGCGTCTCATCAGGTACACACCCGTGCCACAGGCGCTGAGTACGACGACGAGTACTCCGGCCATAAGGGTGGATGCGCCGGTGCGTGCCAAGGCAGTGTGCGAACCAGTGGACGTCGTGTGATCCTTCGCTGTAGGTGACGTGACCTTCTTGCCTGTTTCACCAGGCTTCTTCGTCTCACCACCCTGTGTACCCGGCTTCTTGGGTTCCCCATTGTCTGCTCCTGGCTTCTTGGCATCGCCGCCATCTGATCCCGGAGTTGTCGAATCAGTGTTCTGGTCACCGGGCTTCTGTGGAGGTTGAGGCGTGCCATTACCGCCTGGAATATGTGGAGTGCCTGGGTGCGTTGGCGGATTTGCCGAATCATTCGTGCCGGTAATGACGATGGGTTGGCGGACTTCCTTACCCGTCGTATCGCGGGCAACGATCGTGTGTGCGCCAGCAGGGAAGGTTGTCGGAATGGTCCAGGTAATCTCGGCGACCCCCTCGTCATTCGCGGTCGTCGTGCCGATGATCAGGGGGTCAGAGTGCACTTCGAAGGTCACCTGACTTGTGGGCGTGAAGCCCTTGAGCACGATTCGCACCTCACTCCCCTGTGCGTAGGACGGCGATGCAGGAGGCTCCTGTGAAGGAGGCTCTTGCGCAGGCGGCTCTGGGGCCGGCGGCTCCTGCGGGGTGATAGGCGTTGACGGCTGAAGGGGTGTTGCCGGAATCTCATCGTGAAGATCGCGTGAGGGGTAGACCTCACGCACGCACAGTTCCGCCAGCGAAGCGAAGGTGTTACGCTGTGCGGTGGACTCGGCATCAGTGCCGGTAATGTGCAGACGCAGTGTGGCCTTTTCACCGATCGCTACTCGTTCAACGACAGGGGCGAGGTTAATGCGCGTTGTCAGTCCCATCTCGGCAATGGTCGCTACGGGATGAGCCTCGCCATTAGTCAGGAGGCTGAGTTCGGCCTCGCGGATACGTCCGTTCTTCGAATCTGCGCGGTTGGTCAAAATGAGGTCCGTGAGGGACTCACTGCGCGTCAGGCTGAACTCAACATCAATGGGCACATGGCGCTCCCCCCAGGGCGTATGCCAGAAGGTCGCGAGGTTGCCGTCAAGCATATTGGTGTAGTTGGTAGCCTCGTTGCGTGTTTCTGAGGGGGGATTATTGGTGATGGCAACCCCTGCCTGGCACATGGCGTTCTTTTCGCCCTTGCTCTCATCCATGACCACTGTCAGCGTGACCGTGCCATTCGTGGTGGTGTCTGCACTGGTCAAGGTCAGTGGAATGGGCACGCTACCGGCATCCTGGTCGGCCGGAACAAGGATCTTGGCAGAAATTGCCGCTTTTTCACCTGCTGGGATGGAAGCCGGTAGGGCGAGGTTGACCCGTCCTTCGCTCGCCGTCGCGTCAGCCTGGTCAATGGGGGTGCTTGGGCTCTGCGCGAGCTTCCATCCGGCAGGCAGGACAGCTGTGAGAGTGGCTCCCTCAAGAGTGGATGTTCCACGGTTTTCCACATTGAAGGTGACGATATTGCCTCCGCGTTTGACGTCGCGGTCCTCGCCTGAGGGGAACGCGCGGTACAGTCCTAGCCATTCTGCCGAGATCTGCATGTAGCTGATCCCCGTGCCATCCTTTTCAAAAAGGATGCCGTACTTGCCGGAGTTGTGCGTTCCATCCTCGGCCAACAGCGGTGTGATCGTTGAGTAGCCGGTGTGCTCCGTGTAGAACTCCTTAGCGATAGCCCAAGTCTTGCCATCGTCATAGGAGACTTTCGCGGTGCCATTGTTACGTGCGGAAGCATTGGCGGTGTTCGTGAAGATGATGACCTTTGCACGCCAGTCATCGGCAGGAACGTCAGGGAATGCGCGGGTGAGCCCAGCATTGTTGTTCTGATCGACGAGGTCATGGCGGATAGTGACCTCTCCGTAGCTGTGGCCACCGTCGCGCGAGTAGGTGACTCTGCGGGCCTTCACGCCCGGTGCTCCCCCGCCGGATGCGCGGGAGTTGAGCATCACGGTTCCGTCGGAGAGTTCCACGACCTTGTTTTCATCCATTCCTGCGCCAACGGGCACGCCCGCCTTCCACGTCTGGCCATGGTCATCAGAGTAGACAGAGACTGCTTTCCATTCCTCAGATGCGCCCGGTCGGGTGACGGCGTACGTGAATTGCTGGATGAGGCGTCCCTTGTGGCTGGGGTGGCGCAATTGGATACCTTCACCAGAGGCAGCAAAACGTGAACGCATATTGACCAGATCAGGGGTGATGTCTGCGGTAATGGTTCTGATAGGGCCCCAGGTGACACCGTTGTCGCTCGATTCCATGACTGCGGCGTGGAGAACGTTGCGTTGGTTTTCGTCGGTACCCGGGCGCGATCCGAAGTAGCTTTGGTCGTAGGACTTCACGAAGAACATGAAGATCTTGTTGGCCTCGCGGTCTACCACGTAGGAAGGATCCGAATAGCCGTACTTGGCATGGCCCTTCACGCCTTGTGCGATGACAACGGGGGCGGACCATGACTGTCCGCCATCTCGCGAGATGCGTTGAACAATAGAGTTCGGATTAGGGGCATCGTTACAGTTGTCGGGTCGCCCGTCCCAGGCTGCAAGAAGATCACCATTGGGTGCGGTTGTCAGCGCTGGAATCCTGTAGCAGGAGAATCCTGCCTTATTGTGCCGTGCAAGTTCGATGGCCTGGCCATCCACGCGGGGCGTTGGTACCTCACTGGGATCTCGGCGTTGTCCTTCTTTGACGGTGAAGGGGGTTCCACGTACAACGTAGTTCTCGGCAATGACCTCGTCACCCTTTTTCACCGTGAAAGTTACTTCGGGCGTAATGGTTTGACCAATGTGGGCCTGTGTGATTCGTAGGAATGCGAGGTTGTTCCCGCGGCAGTGCGCGCTTTGACCGGGCTTGAGGCTACCCCACCGGCAGAATCCACGGCCTCCTGAGATTGCGGTGTTCTCGATAGTGGCACGGACGGGATGGAAGCTGAGAGTGTCGCTTGTTGTTTTATTCGTGTAGGTAATATCCCATTCCACGATATCGCCAACGTAGACGCTATCGTCGTCTTTATTTGCATCAAAACGTTCCATGGTGATGCTTGCAAAGGCGTGGAGCGGATCGTCGTTTTGTACTGGGATAGGTGGCGTGTCGTCGACAGCGTTTTCTGCCGCAGCGGGTTCTGTGAGTTTTTCAGGCTTCTCAATCACCCCCTGCGGATTTCCTGACGCTAATTCGACATCATTTTCTTCAGCCTTTACGGTGACGTCAGTGGATGCGTTTTCCGACGGTGTTCCCGGCTGGCTTGTCGATGTGTTGGATAACGGCTCATCTGCTTCTATATGAACGGGAAGAGCATGCGCATGTCCGCTCATTCCCAGTAGCAGTGCCAGTGTCAGTGTCGCGCTTGGAAGGATTTTCCGCGCGCGGCGTTGAGGGGTATTCATTGTGTCTCCAGATGGCAACGTTGACATCATGCGCGTTTGCGCACTACCCCACTCTACTTGTCAGACAACCTTATTATCTGATAATTTCGAGATATTATACTGGGAATTAACTGGATTTATAGAAATGTACCAGCTCTATTCAGCTCTTGATTTATTTTCTTTTTCGCTCCATAGCATTGTTTTCATTCCAAGATATTGCGCACCCCGCAGATGTTTTTCACGGTCGTCGATAAAGAGAATTTCCTCGGGTTCTCTTTCGGCCGCCTGCGCAGCTAAACGGTAGATCGTCGATTGAGGCTTTCGTTGACCACATTCTCCTGAGATGATGAAGTGGGTAAAGCGCTCTTTGGCCCACGGAGCATTCCGTAAAGCCTGTGCCACACAGGCGGGAGCATTAGCGAGCACCCCAACCGTACATCCGGCCCCAAGCGCTTGATCAACCCAGTTCAGTGCCCGCTCATTGGGGCTGAGCATACGACGCACATCGGCTTCGACAAGGGCATCAATCTGTGCACTGCTAAGTTCTGCGTTACCACAGTCTCCTGCAACCGCATTCCAGAACGTAGAGTCACTGCCCCCAGCATCATGTTCATCTCGGTGTGCCCAGATGGCATGATCCACAAGCGAGACGATGACAGGATCGGTGCAATCGAGGGAGAGAAGGCGACAAATCTCTTCAGGATCGGGTCTTTCAGTCACAAGCACTCCGGTGATGTCGAAGTAGACCGTATGGATACCAGTAAAAGTCGTCATGGGGATCTCCCTTTCTGAAGGCTCTTGTCACCACCGAAGAACACCGCCTTGGGTGTGCTGTGGCGACAATAGTGCCTGCGCATCTTCCATTTTGCCGTTTTCTTGTGGCTGAGGAGGTGCTGTGGACAGAAGGGAGATACTTGTCACCGTTCCTCAAGGCTCTTTTTCGGCACGGACAGACTTTCTTATCCTCTACCTGAGTCCAAAGGCCTGAGTTTCGATGCTTTTTTGTCAGTTGTCTGACGATTGGGCAGTTCGCTCCGATAATGTTTCACGTGAAACGACGTCGGTCCACCTCTTGATGGCGACACGCCGCGTCTCTGGCGCCCGACATTTCACACGCATCGGTAGAGGATACGCATTGCGCGTAGTCATAAGAACTCTTGGTGCGCGAGCGTGGCGCCGTCTTGAGCAATGCGCCGCTAAAGGCCAGACAAATGTTCGCCTCGCACATTATCGAAGACTCATCGACAAGGACTTCGACATCGGTGTCTTACACGATTTCATCAAGCGGTCGGTAAAGGAGGTGTTCCCAGCACCCATGATGTAGGCGGGCCTGTATCAACAAAGTAATTGGGATGGAAGTACCCAACGCTTAGAGCACGGCATTACACCTGCAGTCAGATTGTGGCGAGAGATAGTTAAATCTACCGCCACGTCCCATGATTACTGAGCGAGAACCTCAGAGTGACTATTCCTTCATGAGCAGTGCCGCGATGCGTTCGAGGTCCTCTGTACCTGCGAACTCAATGACAATTTTTCCTTTGCGCCGACCTTCGGAGATTGTCACGCGTGTGTCGTAAGCATCTGAAAGTGTTGACACAAGCCTCTCCCCTAGTGGGGAGATTGTCTTTGTGCGCGGTTGTGTTGGTGTTACGGGACGTCGCGGTAAGCCGAGACGCACGAGTTCCTCAGTCGTGCGAACAGAGAGTCCTTCGGCCACGATACGCTCGGCTAGCCGCTCCATGTCGGCTGCTTCCTGTAGGCCAAGTAGTGCACGCGCATGTCCGGCACTGATTGAGCCTCCTGCGAGCTTGCGCTGCACCGCCGGTGGCAGCTTCAACAAACGAAGGGTGTTAGCAATCTGCGGACGAGAGCGTGCAATACGCTTCGACAGTTCCTCCTGTGTGGCACCGAAATCAGCCATGAGCTGCTGATAAGCTGACGCCTCTTCCAGGGCATTTAGCTGTACTCGGTGAAGGTTCTCCAAGAGGGCATCTCGCAGGAGATCATCATCTTCTGTATCGCGAATAATCGCCGGCACAGTGCTATTGCCGGCTAGTTCGGATGCACGAAGCCGACGCTCACCCATGATCAGCTCATAACGAGCTTCTGGCTTTGCCTCTAATAGCGCGCGCAACGCTTCGGTGGGTTCATCCGTCGGCTTAATTGGCCGGACGACGATAGGTTGAAGTACACCGACTTCGGTGATCGATGCGGCAAGTTCTGCCAGCTCGTCCTCATCAAAGACTTCACGCGGCTGACGGGAGTTCGGGATGATCTCCTCTACCCGAAGCACGGCGAAGCTCGCTCCGGGTACGGCCATAAGCTCCGGCTCATCGTCAGATGTTTCACGTGAAACACCAGGACCTGTTCCCATAATGGCGTCGAGCACATTGCTTGTCACACGTCCTTGTTGGGCAGCACCGCCTGAACTCTGCTCCGCACCATTGGCCTCTATTGAAGCTACAGAGGCCGTCCCTGCCTTCACAGAAGCATTTTCCCCGCCCGACAATGTTTCACGTGAAACACTGCCATCACGCACGGATGCCTTTACTTTGGAATCACTAGGCTGTGCTGCAATCACACCAGAGTTCGCCGACTCGGAGACCATTTCCCTCTGACGATCTTCCTCCACTAGAGGGCTCGCCGCAGCCTTTCCTCGACGGCGCGACGCCTTTGTATCAGCAGATGTTTCACGTGAAACACTCTTCCCAGACTTAGCTGAACGTCGCGGCTGTAAAAGCTCACGAGCTGAACCACCGCGCGCACGAGATGACTGTGCCGATGCGGACTCAGGGAAAAGAACATCAAGAGGCCGCGCACCTTCAGCGGGAGAGGCTGGTGCAGCATCGGGAATCAAAGAGCCCAGACCATTACCCAGCCCACGTCGAGGGCGGGAAGAAGATGTGCCCTGAGGCGTCGAGCGACCATCGGCCATGTCATGTCCTTTTCTCGAATGCGGTGCAATCGCCAACTATCCGTTGCCAGGAGAACTCAGGCCATCCGTTGCGAACAGCTAGCGCGACCAACTCATCGTAGGTACTTAGTCTAACGCGCAATCGAAGAGCGTGGGCATTCAACTGACAGGAAGAGGCTGGAAACAACGGCAAAGATGCTCCGAACAAGATGTCCGTACACCACTACAGATGGCGAAGCCCATGCGTTGATGCGGGCGTTGCAGATAATTTTTCGAAGGGTGCACGCCACAAAGTGAGGCCACAGCGAAGGCAGAAACAATACAACCTATGCCAGTCAAATCGAAGGCTGAAGAATCCGAAGGCGACAAACGTAGCGGAAGCAGAAAACCACACAAGGATCACCCCAGATGATCCAAGCCATCTAGTGCACTAGAACACGCGTCGTACCGCACGGAACAAGGGGCGGCACGTCTCTCCCCTGCTCGTCCTCAAGGCAGTCTATTGCGCGGCAAGCCGTTGACTGAGCTCCAAGGCTGCTTTGCGATAGGCCAAGGCTCCTGCTGAACGAGGATCATAGGAAACAACGCTTTGGCCGTAGGATGGCGCTTCAGAAACACGCACAGAGCGCGGAATCACCGTTTCTAAAGTCTGTGTGGGGAAATGCTCACGAACCTCGGCCTCGACCTCTTCGGATAGCTTCGTGCGACGGTCAACCATGGTCAACAGCATCGTCGACACGAAAAGGCGTGGATTCAGTGCAGCCTTAATACGTTCGATTGTCTTCCATAGCTGTGTCAGACCTTCAAGGGCGTAGTACTCAGTCTGAATGGGAATCATCACCTGATCGCTGGCAACCAGAGCATTGAGGGTGACCAGACCCAGAGATGGGGGGCAGTCAATGAGGACAATATCGACCTCTTGATGATCAGCAACAAAAGAGGAAACGGCATCTGCAAGAAGGTACTCGCGTCGTTCAAGATCGACGATCTCAATCTCAGCGCCCGAGAGGTCAATCGTCGCTGGGCAAACCAAGAGTCGTTCGCTATCGGGGCAGCGCTGCAAGGTGTCGACAAGGGGCGTGTTGCCGATAATGACATCGTAGGTAGATAGAGTCCCTGCAGAGTGAACGATGCCAAGTGCAGAGGAGGCATTGCCCTGCGCGTCGGCGTCAATGACAACAACATTAAGGCCGCCATTGGCCAGGGCGACTGCCACATTAACGACGGTAGTTGTTTTACCAACGCCGCCTTTTTGATTGGCAATCGTCATAACCACAGGTGATGCTGGTCGTAGGAACTGAGCCTGATCTAACATGCGCTGATCAGCCAAATTACGCTCAAGCTGAGCGGAAAGAGGCGTGCCTCCTGTTGACGTGCCCATTGCTACCTACCTTAGAAAACCGTATCTACCCACCACTTTAGAGCAGAAGCGAGGTCATCCTCTAGGTGACGACCTCGCCCTGCGTCGTGTGAAGCGCACACTCACTTGATGCGTCGACAGACGACAACGAATGTTGATTCTTCTTCCATTATTGAGGGGACTTCGTGAACCTCAGCCTTCAGATGATGACGCTTCAATTCGCCAGCAGCCTCCGTAACCTCGGCCTCAGCCCGACGCCCCTTCAAAGCCACCAAAGAGCCTCCCGGCGCAATCAGCTTCGATGTCATACGCACAAGTTTGCTCATATTTGCCACTGCCCGTGAGGTGACGACATCTGCCTTCCCCTTGCCACGTAGCTCTTCGGCCCTGGCCTGGTGAATAGTGACATTATCCAAGCCCAGCTCGTCGACAACATCAGCTAGCCACTCGCAGCGGCGCTGCATAGGTTCAGCCAAGTGGACATCCAACTCGGGACGCGCAATCGCGATCACGATACCTGGGAAGCCCGCACCCGAACCAATATCAAGCACCTGCGCCTGCCGGGGCAGGAAATCAAGTACCGCAGCGGAGTTCACCAGATGGCGCGACCACAAGCGCGGCAGCTCACGTGGACCAATGAGTCCGCGTAGTTCGCCTTCTTCTTCAAGCATGTGGGCGAAAGCTTCCATCTGCCCAAAGGACAAACCGAAGAACTCACGCACCGCATCAGTGGGCTGCTCGAAAGTCAGAACTTCTGGGAGTTCAGGAGCGCCGTCAGGGTAAGCCGTGGGATTGGCACAGTGACCCTGACATCCTGAACCCTCAGTGCCTGTGGAGTCATGAGCGTGGTGGTGCATGCTCACTCTTCTGCGTCGCTTCCATCCTCGTTATCGTCTCCAGCGGTGTCCGCAGGAAGAATAACGACAAAACGATGGGGTTCGACGCCCTCAGATTCGGACACGAGGCCGGCTGCCGCAACAACGTCATGGCATACCTTGCGTTCAAAGGGGTTCATTGCCTCCAAACGCTGCGGTTCTCCGGTAGCACGCAGGCGCGAGATTGCCTCTTCGGTAATAGCCTGGAGTTCTGCCTTGCGACCGGCCCGGAATCCGGCAATGTCAAGCATCAGGCGGGAACGTTCGCCCGTTTCTGACTGAACGGCCAGACGGGTGAGCTCCTGAAGGGCATCAAGCACCTCGCCCTCGTCACCGACGAGACGGGCCAGCCCCTCTGGATCATCGGCCACAATTTCGACGCTGGCGCGACCATTTTCAACATCGATTTCGATATCGCCGTCAAAGTCGGCAATGTCGAGGAGTTCTTCAAGGTAGTCCGCTGCAATCTCCCCTTCTTCTTCAAGGTGAGCCAGGCGTTCCTTTTCGCTCTCTGTCATCGGTATTCCTCATCACTTGTGGGTTGTCGGTTCTGGGGGGCTCAGCGGCCCTTTTTCTTATCGCGTTGGGCCTTGCGTCGTGCTTGACGGCGGCGTTCAAGTTCTTCTGGCGAAAGGCCTGCAGGGTTTGTCGCGTCGCCACTGTCGCTGTGATGTTCGGCTGCTGCCTTGCGTTGGGCCTTACTCTGACGACGAGGCTGCTCGCGGCGTGAGCCCTGTTGCGCACGTCGCTCAAGGTTACGTTCTGTCTGTCGCTTTACCCCGCGCATCCACAGTTCATCGGGCAGGGTCGTCCATTCCTGGTGAGCGAGGTTGCGGTAGATGGTGATGACTTCACCATCGGAGAGCTCTGCAGGGAAATCTGAGGCGATCTTTGCAGACTTGCCGCGAGCAACCAAGGTCTGACGGGTACGTGCGTTGAGTTCTTCCACGGCGGAAGTATCCCCGGACACAGCGGTGCGCTCGGCATCGTAGGTGGTGAAGAACTCCTTAGCCCACGACTGGTAGCGGCTTTGACGCTTGGCAACAAGATCCAGGTAGGCGGGAGAGCCGGGGGTGGGCATGTAGTGCAAGGTCCACAGTTGCTGGGCGAGGGCCCACACGGTGCCCGTCACCATGTACACGAGCAGACCCATCTGGAACACGAAGCCCGTTGCAATGAACATGGCGGGCATCATGTACATCATGAGCTTTTGGGAGCGCACCATGGGGTTGTTGGGATCATCAACCGGGGGCATATTACGCACGAGCATCATGCGCATGGAAAGGAACTGCAATGTCACCATCGTGGCGATAAGGACGATGAAGGTGGCAATACCAAGGACATCCGAGGTGGATCCGATGGTGTTGGACAGTTGGACACCCATCACAGTTGAGCCGTCGATTTCCTTGGCGAGGGTCTGGTCGATGGGGCCAAGACTTTCAGCGGCTTCGCCTCGGTAGGTGTAGACACCGTCGGCGATGAGTTTAACGGCGATGAAGGCCTGGTACATGCCAAAGAGGATGGGCATTTGGACCAAAACCGGAAGGCAGGAGGCGAAGGGGCTGGTCCCGTGCTTCTTGTAGAGGCTCTGAGTTTCTTCGGCCATCTTCTGGCGGGAAAGAGGGTCTGTCTTACCGCGATACTTTTCCTGAATCTTCTTCATTTCAGGTTGGATGGCCTGCATGCCTCGCGAGCTCTTAATTTGCTTGAGGAAGAGCGGAATGATGAGGATACGAACAACAATGGTCACCAGGATGATGGAGATTACCCAGGCAACACCGGAACCACCGGAAAAGCCGATAGCAACCAGGCCGCGGTGAATCATGACCCACACCCAGGTGATGGCCACCGCGAAGGGGTGAAGGATCAAATCAAACATTCGTGACTCCTCAGTTTGGTCGGAGAGGTCTTCTCCGTGGTCATTCCGGCGTGCGCCGTAAGTGTGTTGGTGTGAGGTCGGTGTCGTCGACCTGTGTGGGATCGGCCTCCAATCCCATGGGGATGTATGACTCCCCGCTGTGGTGTCCTACCCAATCCTCTGGCGGAATCCACGGCTCTGGTTTCCATCGTCCTGGCTGGGGAACGTGATCCACTCCCCCGTGGGACCACGGGTTGCAGCGCAACAGACGCCATAGGGACAAGATAGTCCCTTTGATGATGCCGTGGACGCTCAGTGCTTCGATTGCATAGTTCGAGCAGGTCGGCGCGTAGCGGCAACTCGGAGGCATCATCGGAGAGATGAAGCGTTGGTACAGGCGCACGGGAAGGATGACTGCCCCCCGCAATGAACGTCGCACTATCTGAGTAAAGGTCATTGCCGTGCCCCATTGTCAGCCTGTTGTGGCAGCGATGTCGACCGGCGGGTGCGACATTTACGAAGGGCGCGTCCAAGCGCATTGTCGAGTTGATTCCCAAGTTCCTCGTAGGAGGATTCAAGGGCTGCTGCGTTGGCGCGGATGACGATGTGGGTTCCGCTGGGGATGTGAGCGAGACGTTCGCGCATGAGGTGTCGAAGTTGGCGTTTGACGCGGTTGCGTCCGGTGGCACGCTTGATTTCGCGCTTGGGTACGACGAAACCGACGAGGCATCCGTGGGGATCCTCGTCGGTTCGACAATGCACGACCACCAACGGCGTTCCGGCGCGCGCTCCCTGGCGGGAGGTTGTCCGGAAGTCAGCCGGGTCAACCATGCGGTGCGCGCGGGGCAACACCTCGCGGCGCCAGTCTCAGGCGGACAGGCGTGCGCGACCCTTGCGACGACGGCTCGCAATGATGGCGCGGCCGGCGCGGGTGCTCATGCGCAGACGGAAGCCGTGCGTCTTGGAACGACGACGGTTGTTGGGCTGGAAAGTCCGCTTGGTCACGACAGTACTCCTCGGGGGGAACGAGGGAACTTCCCTCGTTCATCGGTCAGATGTGTCGACGCCTTTTCAGAGGTTCTGACAAGTGCCGACATGTGTCCTCTGGGGAACACAGACAAACCAAAAGACTAGGAGGCATTTGCGTTTCGGTCAATGAAAGACGTCGGCGTGTGAACACAAGGAGTTATCCACATGTGTGGATGAGGGTGTGGATAGTGCAGTCCACAATCTGTCCGTAACGCTTTATCCTTGCAAAAGTGCCAATGCCCATCTTTTGGCGCGCTCACTGTCATCACCTGTGTAACTACATCGTTGTGATTTGCTGATGCCGTATACACACCTTTGTCCCCAGCCTGTGGAAAACTTGTGGACACGATAGTATGCATATGCGTGAACACAGCCCCTACGGGCATCAATTCGTGGCCAAATTCACTACGTTTCAACACCAGCAGGAGAGCTCATCGTGGTTTCAGACAATCTCTCAGCGGCATGGGCCCACTCCCTGGAGATTCTTGCCGAAACAATCGGACCTGCCACCATTAGCCTCATGCGCCGCGCGCGGCCCCTGGCCAATATTGAAGGCACCATTCTTGTTGCAGTCCCCGACACCTTCGTTCAAAACCGTATTGAAACCCACGCACTGGCCACACTCATTCCCACCTTGAGTGAACTAATGGGGCGCGAAATTCGCATCCACTTCACGGTTGATCCCCTGTCCATTCCCGACACCCCTGTCGAAACGCCAGACGATCCCCCCCACACAAGCCACGCGTATGCGGCAGATAGTTCATCAGAGGGTCCCGCCTCGCACGGTGATACCAGTCATGCTCTGCCCCACCCTTCGCTTCCGAATACCTCGAGTGTCGGCACTCACCACGGTGGGGCCTCTTACGAGGCCGGCCACGGGGCGGGGGCCTCGTCGCCGGAAACGGACGAGGTCCCCGTTGTGACCGTTCCTCCTGCCCTTCAAGATTCCTCCGCAGCGGTTCTACCTGGTTCTGACAGTGGCGAGCACGTCACCAGCTTGACGATTGATCGCAATACAACCAATCTCAACCCCAAGTACACCTTTGACACCTTCGTCATGGGTCCCTCGAATCGTTTCGCGCACGCCACCGCCTTCCAGGTCGCTGAAAGCCCGGGCCAGGGCTACTACAACCCTCTGTTTATGTACGGCGATTCAGGTCTGGGCAAAACCCACTTGCTCCACGCCATTGGGCACTATGCGCTGACGCTCTACCCACATTTGAAGGTTCGTTATGTGAACTCTGAAGAGTTCACCAACGACTTCATTAACTCCATTCGTGAAGGCCACATCGAAGAGTTCCAACGCCGTTACCGCCAGGTTGACCTGCTGCTCATTGACGATATCCAATTCATTGGCGGCAAAGAGCAGACGATGGAAGAGTTCTTCCACACCTTCAATTCCCTCTACAACCTCAATAAGCAGATCGTCATGACCTCCGATCTGCCCCCCGCCAAACTTTCAGGCATAGAGGATCGCTTGCGGTCGCGCTTCGCCATGGGTCTGATGGCCGATATTCAAGCTCCTGACTTGGAAACGCGTATCGCGATTTTGCAAAAGAAAGCTCAGGCCGAAGACCTTGTGGTCAACCCCGATGTGCTGGACTACATTGCCTCGCGCATCTCGGCCAACGTGCGCGAACTTGAGGGCGCACTCTTGCGTGTGACAGCCTACGCGCAGATTAGTCAGCAAGAGATCACCACTGATCTAGCGGCCGTTGTTCTCAAGCATGTCATCTCTGACCCCAATGATTCAGAGATCACCGCCAATCTCATCATGGCCCAAACCGCAAACTACTTCGGTTTCACCGTTGAACAACTGTGTTCCAGCGAACGTGCACGCGCACTCGTTGAGGCCCGCCAGATCGCTATGTACCTGTGCCGTGACCTTACTGATCTTTCGTTGCCCAAGATTGGCGAAGCGTTCGGTGGGCGTGACCACACAACGGTCATCCATGCGCATAAAAAGATTCAGCAGCAGATGCCCAATAAGAAAGAAACCTACACGCACGTGACCGAGCTGACCAACCGTATCAAGCAGGCTGCGCGCAACTCGGGCTGATCTGTAAAAAGCTGGCGCGCTTTGTCTATTCACAGGCGCTGTGACTAGCGGGTGGATGAGTGAGCGCAAGCTGTGGATGACAAGGATCAGAGTGTGGATACTCGAACTTGTGATTTTTTGTCATTCACAGGATCGCTACGCTGATGCAGAAGTTACCCACAGCAGCATCCACGGCGCTAAGCCCTGATTTTTCGGTGAAAACTGTTGTTTTCCACAGAATCCACAGACCCTATGATGATGACGAACTACAAGAAATTCTTGTCATTCGGTAGGGAATCAGAACAGATGCTGCGCGGCCCCTCCCTCAGTGACACACCATTGGAGGACATTCTTGGCGTTAAAAGTGGCCGTCAATTTTTGCTGCGAACGCATGACTACACGAATCGACATGCATGCGGGTACAGTTAGGAAGATACTGCCGCAATTCACAGTGGAGGAACATCCATGAAGTTCACCGTCGCACGCGACGTACTTTCTGAGGCTGTTTCATGGACGGCACGGGCCGTTCCCAACCGCCCTGCAAGTCCGATTCTGGCCGGTGTGCGTATGAGTGCAGCCGATGATGTCCTCACCTTGTCATCCTTCGATTACGAGGTATCCGCGAACTCTGAAGTGGCGGCAACTGTCGAAGAACCCGGAGAAGTTCTTGTATCCGGCCGCCTTTTGGCCGATATCTCCAAGTCTTTCCCTAATCGTCCTGTGCGCGTCGAACTTGATGGCCAAAAAGTCAGCCTGACCTGCGGATCGTCTCACTTCACTTTGGCAGTGATGTCTTTGGATGAATACCCTCTGCTGCCCGCACAGCCTGAAGCGCGCGGCCGGGTAGACGCAGCCGTTCTTGCTCAAGCCGTTCACCAAGTGTCTGTTGCGGCCTCCCGTGATGACACTTTGCCGCTCCTCACTGCAGTGCGCATGGAGATCGAGGGATCGAAAATGACCCTCCTGGCAACCGACCGCTATCGTTTGGCGGTGCGTGAATTGAGCTGGGAACCCAGTGACGAGGCGTACTCGGAAGCAGCTCTTGTCAAGGCACGCATCCTTCAAGATGTCGCTAAGTCCATGACATCGGGTGGTGCCGTCGAATTGGGCGTCAGCCACGAAGCAAAGATGGGCACCTCCTCCCTCATTGGTTTCGCTGCTGGAGGCCGACGCACGACCTCGACCCTGATGGATGGCGACTACCCTGCTGTTCGTCGTCTCCTGCCTGAATCAACACCAATCGTTGCCGTGTGTCACCGTCAAAGCCTGCTGGAGTCGGTCAAGCGCGTGTCTTTGGTGGCAGAACGTAAAACCTCAGTTCGTTTGGCCTTTTCCGAAGGGCAAGTCACTCTTGAGGCTGGTCAGGGCGAGAATGCTTCGGCCTCTGAAGTGATTGAAGCCCAGCTCAGCGGTGAAGACATTGCCACAGCCTTCAATCCTCAATTCCTCATCGAAGGACTGTCTGTCATCGACGCTGATTACGTGCGTTTTGGCTTCGTCCACTCCACTAAGCCTGCCGTACTCACAGGCCAGGAGAAGGAAGACAGCGACGAAATCACGAACTTCCAATACCTGCTCATGCCTATTCGCTTCGGCGTCTAAGCCATGTGCAGGCTTAGGCTTCAAAGAAGTTCAGGCACGTAGTTCCGGTGCGCGTCTCACACCTCGCCGTTGACGACTTTCGTTCCTACAAGCACGCCGTCGTTGAGTTTGATCCGGGTGTGACGGTCCTGGTGGGCCCGAATGGGCAGGGGAAAACCAACCTCGTTGAAGCTCTCGCTTACCTCTCGACTTTTTCCAGTCATCGAGTGTCAGCCGAGGCCGCCCTCGTCCGCATCCCGTCACCCGGAGAAGATCCCGTCGGCGGGGCAGTTGTTCGCACGCGGCTTATTCACGGTGAACGAGAGCATGTTATTGAGCTCGAAATCGTGCGAGGTAAAGCGAATCGTGCGCGCCTCAATCGCACCCAGACTCGCCCCCGCGACATTGTTGGCATGGTGAAAACGGTTGTTTTTGCTCCTGAAGACCTGTCGTTGATTCGAGGCGAACCAGGGGTGCGACGCACCTTCCTTGATGAGCTGACCATCCAAAGAAAACCGCTGATGGTGCAGATCAAAGCGGACTTTGACAAGGTTGCCAAGCAACGCGCTGCTCTCATGAAGCAGGCGCAGGCGCGCTTACGTCGAGGCCACTCCCCCGACCTTTCCACCATCGACATCTGGGATGAAAACTTTGCGCGCCTGTCGGCACGCATCACCGCTGAAAGAGCCGCTCTTGTGCGGGAAATGGCTGATCCTGCCCATCGGGCCTACGACAAGGTTGCCGACTCTCCCAAACAGCTCAGCGTCCGTCTTGATGCGGCCATCGATAGCGTGCTTCTGCCTCACAACGCTGAGGGGAGCGGGGTAGAAGAACACCCCGATCTTGAAGATGTTGAGGCTAATACCGACCGCCTCTTAGCAGCCTTGGTTCACCTGCGTGAACGAGAGATGGAACGCGGCGTGAACCTCGTGGGAGCCCACCGTGACGACCTGCATCTTGAACTGGGTGGCATGCCCGTGCGCGGCTATGCCAGCCACGGAGAATCCTGGTCGGTAGCGCTTGCACTGCGCCTGGCTGCCTTTGAGATTCTCAGCGAACAGGGCGAGCAACCTATCCTCATCCTCGATGACGTTTTTGCTGAACTTGACGCTCGCCGCCGCACTCGACTAGCTGGGCTTGTTGCTGACGTTGATCAGGTACTTGTCACTGCTGCCGTCGTAGAGGATGTTCCAGAAGGTCTTGTGGGCGCCATGATTCATGTGCGTGTAGATGAACAGCTAGGAACGGTGGTCACTCGGGAGAATGTCGATGAGTGAACACCACCCCACCCCCGAGGAAGAAAACATTGATCCGGCGAGCCTCTCCACACGCGGTGAACGCTCCCAGGTTGCTCTCAACGCTTTAGAGCGTTTTCAGGAGCAGGCCGCTGAGGCGGGTTTGCGTCGGCGTTCTTGGCGGCGCCGTCAACGCTCACACATTGCAGGAGCCAGTGAAGAATTTGCCCTGCCCGCCGACGCTGACGACAGCGAAGAGGATGATCCCACAGGCGAGGACGCCGCAGCAGCCGAAGCAGGCGGTGATCGTGCCCAGGTCGGCCGCGACGGTGAACCCACCCCTGAAGACCTCGTGTTCCTGGAAGGAGATCGCCGTCGCTCCCCTGCTGCCTGGATTGCGCACCCGGGTTTGGCGTCCTCACGGCGAAACTATCGGCGCTCATTTTCCCTTGGTGCGGTTTTGGGGACAATGGTGCGTGCTGAAGGGTGGGATCAGCCGACGAAACTGGGTTCGGTGATGGCGAAATGGCCGGTAATTGTCGGGCCAAGTGTCGCCCAGCATTGTGTTGTTGAGACCTTCGAGGATGATCGTCTGATTGTCCGCTGTGATTCAACAGCGTGGGCAAATCAGCTCACCTTGTTGTTGCCCCATATTGAGCGTCGAATTGCTGAGGAAGTTGGGCATGGTGTGGTCACTCAGCTGATTATTCGTGGCCCTCATCGCCCTTCATGGAAAAAGGGCTTGTATTCGGTACCGGGCAGAGGCCCGCGCGATACCTACGGGTAGAGCTAAGGTGGGACAGCTCACCCTCCCTGTTTTCACAGATCATCAGCGATTTACCTGCCATTCTTCCAACTGTCAGAATAATCGGATGCACGAGCGTTTTTGATAGAATGAAACCCTTGGAAATAAGGCAGAACCGCCAATCCTGGTGGTCTGTTAACGGGCCGGAGCATATTCGGCCGACGAGGGGAGCCATTGAGTGGCTGATATGACAGCAAATACCACGGTGAGTAACGGGTCCGAAAGCTACGGCGCGTCCGACATTACCGTTCTTGAAGGCCTTGAGGCCGTCCGTAAACGACCCGGCATGTACATCGGTTCCACCGGTGAACGCGGCCTCCATCACCTGGTCTATGAAGTCGTCGACAACTCTGTTGATGAGGCCCTAGCCGGATACGCCGACCACATTGAAGTGACCATCCAAGCTGATGGCGGTATCCGCGTGGTCGACAACGGGCGAGGCATCCCCGTTGACATTCACCCCACCGAAGGAAAACCCACCGTGGAGGTCGTCATGACCATCCTTCACGCAGGCGGTAAGTTCGGCGGTGGTGGCTACGCCGTCTCCGGTGGTCTGCACGGTGTGGGTATCTCTGTCGTGAATGCTCTTTCCACACGCGTTGACACGGAAATTCGCCGCCAAGGCCACGTCTGGCGCATGTCTTTCGCCAATGGTGGAACGCCCATCACAGAGCTGGTCAAGGGTGAAGAGACGGACGAAACCGGCACCACTCAGACTTTCTACCCTGATCCTGAGATCTTCGAAACGGTGGAGTTTTCTTTTGAAACCCTGCGTGCTCGCTTCCAGCAGATGGCCTTTTTGAACAAGGGCCTGCGCATTACTCTCATTGACGAACGTGAGGGGGCCCTCGAAGCAGCAATGGGTGACGGCGACGAGATTGCCGGCGAGGAAGAGGAGGCCACTGAACAGCCGACCCGTCTTGAGGTGTCGTACATGTACGAACACGGTCTGCGCGACTACGTGGCCTACCTCGATTCAGCGAAGAAAATCGATGTCATCAACAACGAGATCATTGACTTCGAGTGTGAAAACGCTGAAGGGACCATGTCCCTGGAGATCGCCATGCAGTGGACGAGTGCCTACACCTCTTCGATCCACACCTATGCCAACACGATTTCCACCACCGAGGGCGGCACCCACGAAGAAGGCTTCCGCACCGCGCTGACCACCCTCATCAACCGCTATGCGCGCGATAAGGGCCTCATTAAGGAACGCGACGACAACCTCTCCGGCGATGACGTTCGTGAAGGCCTCACTGCCGTCATCTCCGTGAAGCTCACCGAACCTCAGTTCGAAGGCCAAACCAAGACCAAGCTGGGTAACACCGAAGCCCGCACCTTCGTTCAACAGCAGCTCTACCAAAATCTTCTGGACTGGCTTGACGCCCACCCCACCGACGCCAAAGCCATTGTCGCTAAAGGCCAGCAGGCGCAACTCGCCCGCGTTGCTGCCCGTAAAGCCCGTGAAGCCACGCGCCGTAAGAGCGCCCTGGATTCAGTCTCCATGCCGACCAAGCTGCGTGACTGTTCCTCCCGTGACGCCTCCCTGTGTGAAATCTTCATCGTTGAGGGTGACTCCGCCGGTGGTTCGGCCGTTTTGGGCCGCGACCCTGAGCATCAGGCGATCCTGCCTCTACGTGGCAAGATCCTCAACGTTGAAAAAGCTCGTTTGGATCGCGCCCTCAACTCCGACACCATCCAAGCCCTTATCGGCGCCCTGGGCACCGGTATTGGTGAAGAATTCGATGTCGATAAGCTCCGCTACCACAAGATCGTCCTCATGGCCGATGCCGACGTGGACGGCCAGCACATCGTCACCCTGCTGCTGACCTTCCTCTTCCGCTACATGACACCCCTGGTTGAACTCGGTCACGTCTACCTGGCCACTCCCCCGCTCTACCGCCTCAAGTGGACCAACCACCCTCACGAGTATGTCTTCTCCGACAAGGAACGTGACGATAGCCTCGCTGCCGGTATGGCCGCAGGCTACAAGCTCCCCAAGGAAGGTGGCATCCAACGCTACAAAGGTCTGGGTGAGATGAACGACCAGGAACTGTGGGAAACCACGATGGATCCGTCCACCCGCATCCTCAAGCAGGTGGAAGTAGGCGAGGCCGCCGCCGCCGATGAAGTCTTCTCCATCCTCATGGGTGATGACGTCGAATCGCGCCGTCACTTCATTCAACGTAATGCCCACGATGTGCGTTTCATTGACGCCTGATCCCGCCCGTAGAACACAGGAGAACACCCCGTGAGTGACAACACCACAGACCTGACCCCGGGCGCCAACACCCCCAACGACGACGACATGGCGCACGACCTCGCCACCGGCACCGACCTCGTCGAACCCCAGGGCACTGATTCCGGTGGCGATGGACCCGACGGCCACGACCCGCACGGACGTATCGATCCCGTTGACCTGCGTTCGGAAATGCAGCGCTCCTACCTTGACTACGCCATGAGCGTCATCGTGGGCCGCGCCCTGCCGGATGTGCGCGACGGCCTCAAACCCGTCCACCGTCGCATCCTCTACACCATGTTTGACGGCGGCTACCGCCCCAACGCTGGCTTCTACAAGTGCATGCGCGTCGTTGGTGACGTGCTCGGCCACTACCACCCCCACGGTGACGCCTCGGTGTACGACGCCCTGGCCCGTATGGTCCAGCCATGGTCACTGCGCTACCCCCTCGTCGCAGGTCAGGGTAACTTCGGCTCCCCCGGTAACCTGGGACCCGCAGCACCTCGATACACCGAATGTAAGATGGCCCCCCTGGCCATGGAAATGGTGCGCGACATCGACGAAAATACCGTCGATTTCCAGGACAACTACGATGGGCGCAACCAAGAACCCACCGTCTTGCCCTCGCGCTACCCCAACCTGCTCGTTAACGGCTCTGAGGGTATCGCCGTTGGTATGGCAACACGCATCCCTCCGCATAACCTGCGTGAAGTGGCCTCCGGCGTGCAGTGGGCCCTGGATAATCCTGAGGCTTCCCGCGAGGAACTCCTTGAGGCCCTCATGGCCCGCATTAAGGGCCCCGACTTCCCCACCGGCGCTACTATTTTGGGCCGATCGGGCATTGAGGACGCCTACCGGACGGGACGAGGCTCCATCGTCCAGCGCGCCATTGTGGACGTAGAAGAAATCCACGGCCGCCAATGCCTGGTGGTCAAGGAACTCCCCTACCAGGTCAACCCCGATAACCTCGTGGCCAAGATTGCCGAACTGGTGAAGAATGGCCAGATTCAAGGCATTGCCGACATTCGTGACGAAACGTCGGGCCGTCACGGTCAGCGCCTCATTATCGTGCTTAAGCGCGATGCGGTGGCCAAGGTAGTCCTCAATAACCTCTACAAGCGCACTGCCCTGCAGGACTCCTTCCCGGCCAATATGCTCGCCCTCGTAGACGGCGTGCCGCGCACCCTGAGCCTGGATGGTTTCATCCGCCACTGGATCACCCACCAGATGCAGGTCATTGAACGTCGCACCGCTTTCCGCCTGGCAAAGGCCCGCGAACGCCTGCACATCCTGGAAGGCTACCTCAAGGCTCTTGATGCCCTTGATGAGGTGATCGCCCTGATCCGCCGCTCCCCCACCGCTGACGCCGCCCGCGAAGGCCTGATGGAGCTGCTGAGCATCGACGCCGTTCAGGCCGATGCGATCCTCGCCCTGCAGCTACGCCGACTGGCTGCCTTGGAACGTCAAAAGATTCTTGACGAGCACGCCGCTTTGCGCGCCCGCGTGGAAGACCTTGAAGACATCCTGAGCTCGCCTGCGCGCCAGCGCCAGATTATCGGCACCGAGCTGGCTGAAATCGTCGACAAGTACGGCGATGAGCGTATGACAACGATCCTGCCTTTCGGCGGTGAAATGTCGATGGAAGACCTCATCCCCCAAGAGGACGTGGTCGTCACCATCACCCGCGACGGCTTCGCGAAGCGTACCCGCACCGACAACTACCGCTCTCAAAAGCGCGGCGGTAAGGGCGTTCGCGGCACGCAGCTGCGCGGCGATGACGTGGTGGAGCATTTCTTCGTCACCACCACCCACCATTGGCTGCTGTTCTTCACGAACCTGGGCCGCGTTTACCGCGCCAAGGCTTACGAGATTCCCGAAGGCGGTCGCGACGCCAAGGGCCAGCACGTGGCGAATCTTCTGGCCTTCCAGCCAGAGGAGACCATCGCCCAAGTGCTCGCTATTGAGAACTACGAGCAGGCCGAATACCTCGTGCTTGCCACGAAGTCGGGCCTGGTGAAGAAGACGAAGCTCGCCGACTACAACTCCCCGCGCACGGGCGGCATTATTGCCATTAACCTGCGCGAGGACGAGGCCGGGCGCCCCGATGAGCTGGTTTCGGCACACGTGGTGAACGCTGACGATCACCTGCTGCTGGTGTCTCGTGACGGCCAGGCCTCGCGCTTTGCTGCCACCGATGAGCAACTGCGACCCATGGGCCGTTCAACCTCGGGCGTGAAGGGGATGCGCTTCCGCGATGACGATGAGCTGCTCACCATGGAGGTTGTGCGTGAAGGCGCTGACCTGCTCATTGTCACCGAGGGCGGCTACGCTAAGCGCACCCCCGTTGAGGAATACCCGGTCAAGGGCCGCGGCATCCTGGGTGTGCGCGTCGGCAAGCTCTCTGAGGAGCGCGGTGGCCTCGTGGGTGCCCTCATGGTGGATGCTGAAGAGGATGTCATGGTCATTACCTCTTCGGGCAAGCTCGTCCAGGTCAATGCCTCCGACGTGCGTCCCACCAGCCGAAACACCATGGGTGTGATCTTTGCTCGCCCCGATGGTGATGATCGCATTATCGCCATTACCCGTAACCCTGAGCGCGAGTTGCCTGAAGAAAATGGCGACAGTGGAGACAACAGTGCAGACAACGGGGATGCTGGCAAGGATGGGGCATCTGAGAAGGCGTCCGATCCTGAACATTCGGCACCAACCTCGGACAAAAATGCTCCGAATGCTGACGAAACCCCCGCTGAGGATGTAGCGTCAGAGGGAGAATCCACAGTTGAGGAGGATGACCAGTGAGCGAACAGAGCACATCTGCGGCCATCATTGAAGACGGCCCCCGCCAGGTCAATCTTGCGATCGCACGTATTGACCCCTGGACCGTCATGAAGGTGTCATTCCTGCTGAGTGTCGCGTTGGGGATCGTCTCGGTCATTGCCACCGCGATTCTGTGGACGATGCTTGATGCCATGCACGTCTTTGCCTCCATTGATGAGTTCCTCACCAAACTGGGTGCAGAGCGTTTCACTGTCCTGCTGGACTACGTGCGTTTCTCACGCCTGCTGTCCTACACGACGATCGCAGCCGTCGCTAATGTCGTTCTGATGACGGCGATCGCTACCGTGGCAGCCATGCTGTACAACGTGATCGCCTCGCTTGTGGGTGGCGTGCGCGTGTCTTTGATGGATGAGTGAGGCCTGAATTCGTGGATTAGACAGGGCTTGATGGCCCCGCTGGGTGGGCGTGTTCTCTGGTTCTTATCGGAGAGTGTTCCACTTCACGCGGGGCCGTTTTGCTCTTTGGGTCATGTTTTGTCTACCATTGTGGAGCACCCGTTAAGGGAGCAAAAAGTTGGGCCTATAGCTCAGTAGGTTAGAGCGCAGTCCTGATAAGACTGAGGTCGGTGGTTCGAGCCCACCTAGGCCCACTCCCGCAATCTCGGCATTAGCCGCAGGAGGCATCGTGAACAAGTGGATCACCGCAATTGTGGTCGTCGGAGCTGCAGTAGCAGTCGGACTCGTGGTGAGACAAGTTGCTCAGGACCTGTCTGATAATGCAGAATTGTGGAGGTCAGTCACTGACGATCCGGTTCTTGCCTGATCCGAGGAGACAACCCAAATGGGGCTATGGCGCAATTGGTAGCGCACCTGCTTTGCAAGCAGGGGGTTAGGGGTTCGAGTCCCCTTAGCTCCACAACCAACCGGGCCTGGACAATCGTCCAGGCCCGGTTTTGTGTCGGCTGATTTCTCGGAGCCTTGATGCGGCGTCCATGGCGGCATCCGTGGAGTTTAGGTGGGCTGGCGGAAGCGCAGGAAACACCTCAGCGCTTGCGTGCCACCAGATAGATCACGGTGCAGACTGCGCCGATAGTGGCCAGTGGGCCTGCGGCAAGCATGGCCAGGCCACCGCCGATATTCGCTCCGCTTCCCTCAGGCATCATGGCTGAGCTCACGAAAGAAAAGACGACGGCTGCAGCGGCGAGCACGAGGCACGCGATGGCTGCCCACAACAGGTATTTCATGGTGTCTCCCTCCCTTCACTGCGAAAAAGACCCTGTTCTGTCATTATCCCTGAAAAAGACGGGATCAGCAGCGCAAATAGCCGTGCTGACCTGAGGGCGAATAAGAATCGCTTCCCCGATAAAGAAGGCAGTGAGGGAATAGGGTAGTGGTTATAGGAGGCCTACCACAGGACCCAAAGAGGCGAGGAATATCCGACCATGACGACCACCGGAACCGACAGTATCCGCACTAGCCTTATGGAACTTGCTGAGGAAAAGCACGCAGACTTTACCGCCAAGCTTGCCCCCACTGTGCCTCGCGAACAAATTCTTGGCGTTCGCGTCCCCGCACTACGAAAACTTGCAAAGTTCCTACGTAAAAAAGAGGTGTCGCTCGCAGAGGATTTCCTGGCCTCCCTTCCACACGAGACTCTGGAAGAAAACCTCCTGCACGGTCTGATACTCAATGAAGAAAAGGACGCTCAACACTTCATTGCACAGGTGGAGGCCTTCTTCCCTTTCATCGACAACTGGATGGTCTCCGACATTATTTCTCCACGCCTGACCGCCACCCACCACGAGGAGCTCGAAGGATCAATCAGTCAATGGCTTACTAGCAACCAGGTCTACCCCGTCAGGGTCGCTGTGCAGCTCCTCATGTCGTACTACCTCGACGACTATTTCCGAAAGGAACACCTCAACTGGGTGGCGGCAGTGAGCAATCCCGACTACTACGCCCGCATGGCCTGCGCCTGGTACTTCGCTACCGCCCTCGCCAAACAACCTCACACCGCTCGGCCTTACTTTTTTGCCGAGGATGGAGGTGAGATCATTGACCCCCAGACGCGACGAATGGCTATCACGAAGGCCTGCGAAAGCCGCCGCATACCCGACGCCACAAAGGAAGCGTTACGGCGGGAGCGCCAACGCCTCACACTCTCGACGTGACGAAATACTTAAGGTCGAGCGACGGAGGGCTTTGGTGACATAAAGTGCGGGTTTGGCCACGATTTGCAAAAAGTGACCCGCATATCTGGCGCCCACAGCCCTGCGCACCCTAGGGTGGAGAAGCAGCAGTGTTTCTGACGGATGACTCCGTAAAACACCGCAGTCCCTGTTGCCGACGAAAAGAGCACTCAATGGCACGCAACCCGCAGGACCTGCCCATGGACCCTTCACACCTGCCCTCCCGCGCCGAGGCAGCCCGCCAACGCGCAGCAGCAGCCGAAGCCCAAGCAGACACTCGGGCCCGCAGTGCACGAACCCCCGAGCCGACCCCCCAGCCTCGCCCAACACCCGCGGCCACAACCGTGCACGGGCAAGTAGGGGCGGGGGCCCCGTCCAGTGCGGCACCGCAACGCCGCTCCGTGCTCCAACGCAGCCATGAGCCCAGGCCAGAATACGACTGGCCCCAAGCCTCAACGACGAAAAGCCGACCCAAACGCAATGCAGCCGCCCCCGCCGACACCACAAAGAACGTCTCCAAAGGACGCCGCTGGGCACGCCGCATCGGTAAAGGCATCGCCTTCTCCGTGCTCTTCCTCGTCCTGGCCGGCCTGGGCGTATTCGGCTACCTCTACAACCGCCTGACCATTCCCGCAGCCGACGAAGTTGCCCTCGCCCAAACCACCACTGTCTACTACAACGACGGCACCACACGCATGGGCACCTTCTCCGAGGTCAATCGCACCATCATTGATGCCTCGACCCTGCCTGACTACGTCCCCCACGCTATCGTCGCCTCCGAAGATCGGACCTTCTACACCAACTCCGGCATCGACATCCGCGGCATCCTGCGCGCCCTCTACACCAATATCACCACCGGTAGCCGTCAGGGCGGCTCAACCCTGACCCAGCAGTACGTTGAGCGCTACTACATGGGGGACACCACCAGCTACGTCGGCAAGGCAAAAGAAGCCATCCTGGCGCTGAAAATCAATAATCAGCAGACCAAGGATGAAATCATCGGCAACTACATGAACACGATCTACTTTGGTCGTGGCGCCTACGGCATTGAGGCGGCAGCAAAGGCCTACTACGGCAAATCCGCTAAGGACCTGACGCTGTCAGAGTCGGCAATGCTTGCCGGTATCATCCCAGCCCCATCCCTGTGGGACCCTGCATTGGATGAGGAACAGGCCCAAACCCGTTGGAAGCGTGTTCTCAACCTCATGGTTGAAGACGGGTGGATCAATAAGGCCGAGGCTGATGCCGCCACCTTCCCGCAAACTGTTGATCCAAATGCGGAACGCACCGACGACTGGGCCGGCCCGCAAGGATACCTTCTTGAACAGGTCCGAGCAGAGCTCAAGGCCACCGGTGCCTTTACCGACGAGCAGATCGAAAATGGTGGTCTGACGATTATCTCCACCATTGACAAGGCCAAGAATGATGCGGCGATTGCAGCAGCCAACACCATGAACGAGGTCGAAGGCTGGAACCCGCAGACCATGCATCTGGCGCTGTCATCCGTTGACCCCAACACCGGAGAGATCGTGGCCGAATACGCGGGACACGACTACCTGGAGCGTCAACAAAACGCCGTCACTCAGGACATTTCCGCTGCGGCATCCACCTTTAAAACCTTCACCCTGTTGGCTAATCAGATCAACGGCGGGTCCATTGAGGACATCTACGATGGTCGCTCACCGCGTCGCTTTGACGGGCTGGCAGAAACCGTTGAAAACGACGGTGGGTACTCCTGGGGGCGTGTGAGCCTGACAAAGGCCATGCAATACTCGATCAATACCGCCTTCGTGGAACTCAACGAAAAAGTCGGCTCCGATAAGACCCTCAAAGTCGCCATCGATGCGGGCATCCCGGAAGACACCCTTGGTCTGGACGGAACTCTGTTGAACGTCCTGGGGTTTGCTGCGCCGCACAATATCGACATCACCGCCGCATACTCCACCATCGCATCGGGTGGATACCGCATTACCCCCCACATTGTTCGTGAGGTCAAGAATGGTGATGGGCAGGTTGTCTACAAGACCATCATCGACCCCAAGCAGGTCTTTGAAGCCACCGAACTATCGGGCATCCTGCCAGCTCTTGAGGCCGTCATGGAACGCGGCGGCACAGGTGAAACTGTGGCCACGCTTGGGCGGAAGGTCGCTGGAAAGACAGGAACCTCCGAGGAACAAAAGTCAGCCCAATTCGTTGGCATGATCCCCCAGCTCGTCACCACGGTGAGCATGTATCAGTCCGATGAGAATGGCAACCCCGTGCCGCTGACAAACATCGGTGGACTCGATCAGTTCCACGGCGGCGACTGGCCAGCAGATGTGTGGCTGTCCTACATGGAAAAGGCCACTGAAGGCATGGACAATATCGACTACCCCTGGCGTGTCGCCGTCCGCCAGCCCACGCGCTACATTGAAGAACCTCAATCTGCGCCTGAGCCTGAGCCCGAAGCACCTCAAAGCGAGGAAACGCCTGTGGAGGTTCAACCAGACGAGCAGAGCTCAGGTGCATCAGAGAACCCTGACGAGGGCACCAACCCCGACGACGACACCTACATTCCCACACCGATAGGCCCCGGAGACCCTGCTCCACCAAGTAATGGCCGTATCGATGAGAACGGGATTTGGCGGCCGACTGAATAAACCGGAAACGCCCGGGCTGTAGCGAGAAAACACTGTGGGCCTGGCTCCCTAAGGGAGCCAGGCCCACAGTGTTTAAGCAGTGATCCGCTCAGCGAATCAGCTACCCATCAGTGAAGATTCACTTGGCAGCGACGACGCGAACCTTGAGGTTAGCGGTCACCTCATTGTGGAGGTTAATAACCACGGTGTAGTCGCCGGTGGTCTTGATCGGAGAAGCGATCACCACGCGACGACGGTCGATGGTCTGGCCGAGTTCAGCCTTGACAGCCTCAGCAATGTCAGAGGTGGACACGGCGCCGAAGAGACGTCCGTTGCCGCCGACCTTGGCTGAGATGGTCACAGGAGCAGCAGCCTGGAGGACGTCGCGCACGGCGCGAGCGTCATCGATGGAAGCGATCTCGCGCTTGCGGCGAGCAGCAGCCATCTGGTCAATCTGCTTCTGAGCGCCCTTAGACCAGGCGGTAGCCAGGCCACGGGGAACCAGGTAGTTACGGGCGTAACCGTCCTTGACCTCGACAACATCGCCGGCAGCGCCGAGATGCTCGACATCGTGGGTGAGGATGAGCTTAGTAGCCATGAGTAGTAATCCCTTCCCCTCGATCAGCGGCCGGAGGACGAGTACGGCAGCAGAGCCATCTCGCGGGCGTTCTTAACGGCCTTGGCAATGCGACGCTGTTCCTGCACGGACACGCCAGTCACGCGGCGAGCGCGGATCTTGCCGCGGTCCGAGATGAACTTACGAAGCAGAGCGGTGTCCTTGTAGTCGATCTTTTCGATCTTGGCCGACTTCAAGGGGTTGGCCTTCTTCTTGATGGGCTTATTGCGAAGTTGAGGCTTCGCCATGATGGTCTCCTTGTGATCTGGGCGGCCGGGCCGCCCCAAGCATTGTGTGAGCGTTGCTGAGAGAATCCCTCAGCGTGAGACTCAGAACGGCGGTTCGTCGCCGAACGAGGCCGCACCACCATCGGTACGCCACGGGTCACCTGTACTGCCCCCAGCGGGAGCCGAGTAGGTAGCCTGGCCACCATATCCACCCTGGTTATAGCCGCCCTGGTTGTAACCATCCTGAGGCTGGCCATATCCACCCTGACCCTGAGGCTGACCGTAGCCGCCTCCCTGGCTGTAGCCACCCTGGCCGGACGGTGCCTGCACGCGGGTCACTTGAGCCTTCGCGCGACGCAGCGAAGGGCCGACCTCGTCAACTTGAAGTTCGACGACGGTACGACGCTCGCCCTCGCGGGTCTCGTAAGAGCGCTGGGTCAGACGACCCTGCACAATCACGCGCATACCTTTACGCAGCGACTCAGCCACATTCTCAGCGGCTTCACGCCACACGCTGCAGCGCATGAACAGGGTCTCGCCGTCTTTCCATTCATTGGACTGACGGTCAAAGCTACGGGGGGTCGATGCCACCGTGAAGTCAGCAACTGCAGCGCCCGAGGGCGTGAAGCGCAGCTCCGGGTCAGCGGTGAGATTACCGATGATCGTAATGACGGTTTCTCCGGCCATTTCTGCTCCTCAGTGGAATCGATTGAGTGGACTCAAAGGTGAAAGAGTGATGCGGATACGACGTCAGTGAGCGTCGGGGCGCAGGAGCTTGGTGCGCAGAATAGCCTCAGAAAGGCCCATCTGGCGGGTGATTTCCAGCGCGACGGCAGGGGTCGTGGTCATGTTGATGACAACGTAGATGCCTTCAGAACGCTTGTTGATGTCGTAGGCAAGGCGACGCTTGCCCCAAATGTCGATGTTCTCAACGGAGCCGCCATCAGCCGTCACCAGCTGCATGTACTTTTCCATTGAGGGTGCGACGGTGCGCTCGTCGATCGAGGGATCGAGGATCACCATGAGTTCATATGCACGCACGTGAATACCCACCTCCTATGGTCTTCGCGGTCACGGTCTTTCCGTGACAGGAGGGTCATGCGTCAGACGAGGCCGAAGCCCCGCCTTCAGGACCGCTTCTCACCCGGGACGGGCGCAGAATAGTCCGACTTCCTATCCTAGTGGGGGTAGAGGCCACATGTCATGTGTGCGCTCAACATTGAACGCGTGCAATAGAGCACCCCCGAAGGGAATTAGAGGCTCAAACCCGCCATCAAAGTCTCCAGTGCCGACTGCATCATCCTGCCTGAAATGAAGGTAGCAATACCGGGAAGAACCAACACTGTCACCAGGGCAATGATGCTCATGGTCTTGGGGCGTTCCTTGACGATAGCGACGATGGCCACAATAAGGGCTACCAGGTTAATGAGGCCGGCGATCCCCAGTGTGCCGAAGCGAATGGCATCAGCGTTCTCGGCAGCTTCCACCAGTTCAGTCATGCCCATCTGACTGACAGCTTCAGGGGTCATGCCACGCAGGGCAAGCCAACTGCTGCCAAGGATCATCAGGGATGCGAGGATCGTCAATCCTAGTGCCGTCATTGACAAGACTTTCTTTGTCGGTTGAAGCGGCATGGGGGTGGGGGTGGGCATCATGCCAGCTTGGGGCATCTGACCAGGATTGGGCGTCTGGCCCGAGGGCGGCATGGGGTCGGGTCCGGGCATCTGGCCGGGAGGTGGGGGCGTGGTGGACATGGAAGGCTCCTTTCCGGGAGGGAAATGTGCCCTTACGATAGCCCAGAAAGGCGCAGAAAAACAGAGTTTTTTGAGAATTATCTGGGCGTTTGGGAATCGTGGCGGAACTCATCGCGTAATCCCCACATCAAGCACGCTAGGCGCGCCCCCATGAACAGCAGGGCCCACTCCGCCCAGAGGCCAGCAAGTGACCAGTTTGCAGGCCATTGGCTCATCCGTGGACTCATCATCCATAGCAGCGGCACATGTCCGGCTAGGAGGCCCGCATGCACCCCAGCCAAGAAGCGCGCCCGATCCGCCCCCATCATCACCCCGTCAAAAAGGAAGACCGCACTGGCAATCGGCATCCCCACCGCGGCAACGAGCAGGCCGGCGGTGGTGGCGGCGCGCACGACCTCGTCAGTGGAGAAGAACATGGGCAGTAGGGGAGAGGCGAGCGCAAAAACGCCACCGAGGACAAGGCCAGCGCCCACACCCCACATGCTCAGGCGACGCAGGAGCAGTTGTGAAGCCGCATGATCGCCCCTGCCGGCAGCCGTGGCGAAAAGGGTTTGACCGGCCACCGCTAAAGCATCAAAGGCGTAGGACGCAAAAGACCACAATGACCAGACAATCTGGTGAGCCGCAAGAGCAGTGACCCCCATGCCGGTGGCCGCCGTGAGCAGAGCCAGCAGAGACAGGCGCAAGGCCAGGGTGCGCACAAAGTAGGGCACGCCATCGCGGGCGCTGCCAAAAATCCCCGCAAAACGAGGCCGCAGCGTCAGGGCATGGCCGCGCGATCGGCGTAGGAAAGCGCGAAGGAGGGCGGCGGCCATGAGGAGCTGGGTGAGGGAAGTGCCCACAGCAGAACCGGCCACACCCCAGCTCAGGCCGTAGATGAACACAGCGTTGGCGCCCGTATTGAACAGGGCCCCCAGGGAGGCAACCTTCAGGGCGGTGGTCGTATCGTGCAGGCCTCGTAGAACTCCCGTCAGTGCCATGACGATGAACATGCCGACCACGCCAGGAGCTGAGTATCGCAGGTAGTCCACGGCGTGAGGGATGACGGTTGGATCGGGGCCAAAGAAGCCAATGAGGGCGTGTGCGCCGAGGGTGAGGATAAGCGCGGAGGTGAGGCCCAGGAGAAGAGCGAGCCACACCGCGTTAATTCCTGCGCTCAGAGCGTGGGAGAGTTTTCCTTCACCGAGGGCGCGTGCAGCCTGGGTGGTTGTGGAAAACAGGAGAAAGACGAAGAGGCCAACAAGGGTTTGGACGATGGTGGAGGCAAGGCCTAAGCCTGCAAGCTCGGCGGTACCCAGGTGCCCAACCATGGCAGAGTCAATGAGGATAAAGAGGGCTCAGCAATAAGAGCACCCAGTGCGGGCAGTGCGAGGTTGAGGATTTGACGGGTGAGTGAAGGTGCCGAGGTCATAGGGCGTTTCTTGGAGATATTCGGGAGAATTTCAGGGTTTTTCAGGTGTGTGAGGGAAGTGTAACGCCTTCGGGGATGAGCGGCATCTCCATCTTAAATGTGATGACGATTACACATGTGGATGTGTATCCACAACCTGTGAATAGAGCTGTGGATGAGAGGGAAAGGATATGGCCCGAGATTCTGCCAAGTGACATTCGTGTAATTCTCCGAGGGCCCGTGAGGAATTTCCACAGGTCTACCCACAGGATGTGGAAAACTTCCCCTCTTGTCCACAGGCAATTCACACCCCCATCCACATTCTGGGTTCGCTCAGCCGACCACCATAGCGCTAAGGTGCCTAATGCTTATAGGCATAACCCACTCCCCACAGCACTTTCCCAGCTATGGGGACGCAGGATGAAGGGATAGCCCCACACCATGTCATCGGAGCAGGATTTCGACCGCACTCCACCCCAAGACATCGACGCAGAAATGTCGGTGCTGGGCTCCATGATGCTCTCCCCAGAAGCTATCCACGACGTCACCGAAATCATCCGCGGCAGCGACTACTACCTGCCTGCCCACGAAACAATCCACGACATCATCCTCGACCTTTCAGGGCGCGACGAACCCGTCGACGCCATCACCGTGGCCGCCGAACTCCAACGCCGCGGCGACCTCACCCGCGTGGGCGGAGCCGCCTACCTTCACAGCCTCATCGCCTCCGTCCCCACCGCCGCCAACGCCGGCTACTACGCTCACATTGTCCGCGAACGCTCCGTCCTACGACGCCTCGTCACCGCAGGAACGCGCGTCGTCCAACTGGGATACGCCGACGCCGGGGGAGACGTCGACCAAATCGTTGACCAAGCCCAAGCAGAGATCTATGCCGTCTCTGAACGTCGTGCCGCCACCGACTACGTCGTCATGAGCGAACTCACCGACTCCATCCTCGACGAACTTGAAGAGATCGAGGCAAATAAAGGCAAGCTCACAGGCGTCCCCACCGGCTTTACCGACCTCGATAAACTCACCCAAGGCCTCCACCCCGGGCAGATGATTATCATCGCCGCCCGCCCCGCCATGGGAAAGTCCACCCTGGCCCTGGACTTTTGCCGATCGGCCTCGATCCACAACAATCGCGCCTCGGTGATCTTCTCCCTTGAAATGTCGCGCAGCGAAATCGCCATGCGTATGCTGTCGGCCGAATCAGGCGTGTGGCTGTCGAAAATGCGTGACGGCTCGATGGAAGGCCGCGACTGGGAACGCGTGTCAACGACCATGTCCAAGATTTCCGACGCGCCGCTCTTTATTGACGACTCACCCAATATGGCCATCACCGAAATCCGCGCCAAATGCCGACGCCTTAAACAACAGCACGACCTTGCCCTGGTTGTCATCGACTACCTGCAGCTCATGAGTTCAGGCAAACGCGTCGAATCACGTCAGCAGGAAGTCTCGGAGTTCTCCCGCCAGTTGAAATTGCTGGCCAAAGAGATTGAGGTGCCCGTCATTGCTGTTGCCCAGCTCAACCGTGGCCCAGAAGGACGAACCGACCGTAAACCGATGATGGCGGACCTGCGTGAATCAGGTTCACTGGAGCAGGACGCGGACATCATTATGCTCCTGCACCGTCCCGCCTACTACAACGAAGATGACCGGCCGGGCGAGGCTGACATCATCGTCGCCAAGCACCGAAACGGCCAGACCAAAACCATTCCGGCACTCTTCCAAGGACACCTGGCGCGCTTTGCCAACTTCACCGGCCGGGAAGAACCGGCCTAAAGAACCTGCTGAAAGGCCCGGGCGTGCGCAGAATCTGCTTAACGGAGCAGTCAACGGCTGCGGGGGAGCCGATTGTAGATATGACCGGGCGGCCGTGCGGGTTGCGTGACAGTTGTTGCACGGGTTGTCAGTTGTTGTGCTGTGTGACAGGCGGGGCTGTCACCTAAAGTCGCACATGCTCCCCAAGACAACAAGTGTCACACAAACGAGCCGGTGCCAGTGGCGATGGAGGTGACAGCCATTCAATGACAACGCTTGAGCGCCGCCGTGAGACCCACATGTGATGCCTCGCCAAGAGTGCAGCCAAACCAGTCAAGCACCCTCCGGCACTAATAGCGTGCTTCAAGGCGAGCCGAATCAGGCTCTTCGCCCTGACGGTGATCGGTGAGAATAATCGGCCCACTCAAACCCGCCACAATCAACGCATCAACCACATCACGCGCAATATCGACCGCCTCCTCACTGTCGAGAATAGGGGAGAGGTGGCGAATCTCCACAGCATCAAGACCGGGATGCACACCAGGGGGCAGGGACTGTCCCCCCAGGCGAGGACCGGAGTGAACAGGAAGAATACGCACACCCGTTACGCCCTCGTCAATGGCAACGCAGGCCTTCACCAAATCCTGCGCCGCACCATAGAGCCACGTTGTCGCCATATCGTCAAAGAGATAGGTGTGAGTAAGGAGCACGCCATTGCCAACCTTGGGGATATGTGACCCCACGCGGCGAAACACCAAAGCCGGATCACCGTCCTCACCCAGCGTCTCAACGCACTCATAAGCGTAGGCCGCCACCCCAGCATCGACCTCGTCATTGAGGGCATCAGCCAAATCCCCCAACACCGCATCGTCAAACTCTGACCCATCAAAAAACAACACGCCACCACGCACCGGCTTTTCTGGCCCCACCAGTGAGGCCGCCCAACCCAGGCGAGTCAACAGATCGCACACGGCCGAGGCATGCTCTTGAGGATGGGGATGGAGCATCGCCGCATTCGGAGCAATGCGTTCAATAAAAACCGAAGTGCGCGGGGCAGTGGAGGTCATACCCCCATGCTAAACCCCGCGCACCTCCACCAGTACCACTCGAGTGAAGTGGCCTAATACAGCCCAATCTTCTGCTCGGTGAAAACCTCCCGCATGGGCGAGCACTCCGCAGCACCCAAACCCTGGCGGGTCTGAATAAGGTGAGTGAAGGAGTCCTCACGCGTATTCGACGCGCGCGTACCGTAGTATTCCTGCACCTCAGCATCGTATTCAGCCAAGGACTCCACGAAAGCCACAGGGTCATCAATAACGGGATAGCGATCCACAGCCACCGTCACCGACAAGGGCAAACGAGGCTTACGCTCCGGCTCCGACGCCGGATGTCCCACCAGCAGCCCAAACGCCGGGTAAGTGTAGACCGGCAGGCCAAGCAGCTCAATCATGCGGCGCGGATCAGCATTAATCGACCCCAAATACACCGTACCCAACCCCAAGGACTCAGCGGCAATCACCATATTCTGTGCGCCAATCGCCGCATCATTATGGCCTGCCATATAGGCATTCATCCGCGAAGCATGCACCAAATCAGCATCAGCCGCCTGGCGAATACACGCATTGCGATACAGGTCAATGACAAAGATAAACAGTTCACCCTTCGTGCCCGCCACATGAGCCTGCCCCGTCACCGCAGCAATCTCCTGACGGAGCTGCTCGTCCTGAATATGAATGATCGTGAACTGCTGGTTATACGAGGTTGTCGCCCCACGGCGGGCAACCTCAAAAAGAGTGGCCAGGGTGGCCTCGTCAACGGGGTCATCGGTGAAAGCACGATGCGTACGATGGCGAAGGAGTAGATCAATAGTGGGGTTAGAAATCAGGGCAGTCACGGTCATCCTCACAAGCAATCACAGTCACAACACAGTACACAGAAACACGCATCTCCATCAGCGCCACACCTCCATCAGCAGCGATAAGAAGGCAAAGCGCACAGCGGTAATGTCTCTGTCCACACCATTGTGCCCCTCATCCTCAGGGGAGAACACCCCTAAGCCCAGCGTGGCTCCGCATCGGGGGCAGTCAGGGGAAGGTGGGGGCTCAATCCGTGCCAACCCCCATAGCCCACAGCACCAAGTCGCCCGCAAGATGGATACATGACTGAAATCCTCTACTCCACTCCTGAACACACCTCACAGGCTGGCACCACCACCCAGGTGGGACACAGCGCACCCGCGCCCAACCTCAACGAAGGCCTGTGGGTCCGCAACCTCACCAAGCACTACCACCGCGAAGGCGTCACCGTCGCCGCACTCAACGACGTCACCGTCCACCTGCCGCGCGGCAGCCAAACCGCCATCATGGGCCCCTCCGGCTCAGGCAAAACCACGCTGCTGCACTGCATGGCCGGTATTCTCACCCCCACATCAGGATCAATCCTCATTGAAGGTGTCGAGATCGCCGGCATGAAAGAACGCCACCTGTCCGCACTGCGCCTGGAACGTTTCGGCTTCGTCTTCCAAGACGGCCAGCTCCTCCCCGAGCTGACCAATGAAGAAAATGTGGCACTGCCTCTCATGCTCGCTGGCGTGCCTCGCTCGGAGGCTATTGCCCGCGCCAACGCCCAGCTCGCCGCCCTCGGCCTAGAGGGACACGGACCCTACCGACCCGGCCAGCTCTCCGGCGGCCAGGCCCAGCGCGTCGCTATTGCCCGCGCCCTCGTCACCAACCCGCAGGTCGTCTTCGCTGACGAACCCACCGGCGCCCTCGACCAGGCCACCGGCCACGAAGTAATGAGCGTCCTCACCCAGGCATGCCGCGCTTCGGGCGCGACGCTGGTCCTCGTCACCCACGACGAGGGCGTTGCCCGCTGGTGCGCCGGGCAGCTACGCGTGCGCGACGGGCGAGTAATGAATGCAAGCGAGGCCACAGCGGTGGCTGGAGAGCCTGCCGCCGGACAGGTTGCCGGTGGGCAGCCTGCAAGTGGCCAGCCCGCTGTGTCCTCCACGCATCAGGCACCCACCGCCATGGGAGGCCAGCAATGAACCAGCTCCTTGTCGCCTCCCGAGCACTGTTGCGCTCGCGGGACCGAGCCACCTCAATCCTGACAATCCTCGCCCTAGCCCTGCCTCACGCCGTGTTCCTCAGCGTGATTGGTGGCGTCTATGCCTTCATGGGACGCGAGGCTCACCCCATCAACTCGGTCATGGAAGATCAGCCCTACACGCCCCTGGCCATCTTCGCTGCCGTCCTCGTTGTCATTCCCGCCCTGTCTATGGGGGCAGCCGCTGCGCGTCTGGGAGTGAGCCGCAAGGCGCAGGCGCTGGCCGTGCAACGCCTGATCGGCCTACCGCCCGCCCCCGCACAAGGTGCAGCCATGCTCGACACCTTGGTGCATGCGGCCGTCGGCATCGCTGTGGGCAGCGTCCTCTACGCGGCATTCTTGCCCGTCTGGCAGCTCGTATCCTTCCACGGCGTCCCCCTGACGATCGGGGAGATGTGGATGGGCATTGTACCGCTCGTGGCATGCGGGGCCATTATGTTGGGCCTAACCGCACTGAGTTCTGTGACCGCCATGCGTAAGGTGATGATCACGCCCCTGGGAGTTGTGCGCCGCACGGAGCGCGCGAAGGTATCGTGGGTGAATATTGCTGTGGCACTGGTGCTGCTGGCCCTCTGGTTTGGGCCCGGGCAGATTGTGATGCGTTTGGACCTGGGGCAAACCCTGGTGCTGACCATCTTTATGGGATTCTTCGCTGGTGCTATTGCCGTGGTCAACCTTGTGGGCCCCTGGACCCTGCAAATCCTTGGCCGAATCATTGCGCGTCTCGCACGCCGCCCTGAAACTCTCCTGGCTGGACGCCGCATCGTTGACAATCCCAAGGCCGTGTGGCGCTCTTTCGGAGCAATGAGCCTGGTGGGCTTCATTGTGGGCCTGACGGTTCCAGCTATCGAATTGGTGCGGGCTGTCTCACCGGTCGACAGCACCATGCCGGCAGATATGGCTGCGCAGATCGAAACCCTTTTCACCGATATTCAAACCGGCCTGTTCCTCACCCTGGGCATGACAGTGGTGCTGGCAGCCATTGCCACCGCTATCCAGCAGTCCATCCGCGTGGTGGACACCGCTGCGCAAGCTGAATCCCTTGATCGCATGGGCGCAACCGCAAGCTTCTTGCACCGCAGCCGCCGTCGTGAGGTGGCCATCCCCGCAGTGGTGACCATTGGTGGTGCCCTGCTGGCAGGTGTGCTGTTCATGGCTCCGGTCATGGCCGTCAGCAATCCGATTGTGCCGCTCACCGTCTTGGCTGTCACCCTTCTGGTTTCGGTTGTCCTGATTGTGGCAGCCGCTGAAAGTGGGCGCTTCTTCGAGAAGAAGAAAGCCTAAGGCTCTGACTGCTCGGGCACTGTAGCCTCACTTGAGGGAAGCCCAGCTCCCAACTGAGGGGCATTGTGGCTCCCGGCTAGGGCATAGGGCTGGACCGCCGTCATTCTTGGCGGCGGTCCAGCCCTGTGAGTGGCACCATGAGCTCCGGTAATGAGTTGGTCCTGTGAGTTCCGGCAATGAGTGTGCCCTCTTGAAGGGCAGGTGGCACGTCCTGCCACCATCGGCGCCCAGGTGTGCATCCAGAGAAGAAGATGGCGGTTTCGCTGCTGTTGTCCGCTTGGATGCACATGCGGGAGATGATAAGCGCAGAGGGTATCCACAAAAACTCCATCGATACCACGGGGGAGATCGGTACTCATGGAAGAAGATCGAAATATTGAGGACGTGCCTTCATCGCATGAATGACTAATTCGTTTCCGCTGTCGAAAATCAGTACGACCAGCTCTGATAGTTGTCCTTGTGGGTCGAATCCGAGTCTTAACTCTCGTTGGGGATGCTCGTCATCGAGAGGTTCAATCCATTGCGCCCAGGCTGCTGCATAGAGGATATCTGCATCGGTTATTCGGTGAGCATTCTGGTGTTTGCGAGCGGACTCGTGCGGAGAAATACTCACGCGAGGACGGCCTTGCGGATGAAGTCTGACCGGGAAATGTGACGTTCCTGAGCTCGTCTATCAACTTCGGCAAGTTCTTCGGGTGTGAAGCGAATGGTAACGACCTGACCGGGCGCTGCGCCGCGTCCGGGTCGACCGCGGCGGCGTGTGCGCAGAGCATCGACATCGTAGCCAGCCTCCGCTTCAGCCACCCACGTTGTGATCTGCTCTTCAGTGACAGGTGTGCCCTGGATTGTCTCCTTCATGCAATTATCGTATTACGAAATTATGGGATGGGCAATGGGAAAGGAATGGAGGCAGATCAATACGCCCTGAAAGAGGATCTTCATAACGCCGGATCCCACATGTGCATCCAGAGAAGAAGATGGCGGTTTCGCTGCCATTATCCGCTTGGATGCACATGCGGGAGCCGAAGGTGGCGAAGCTGATGTGCGCTAGACAGTGAGTGCTGACCACAGGGCGCTTCACCAAGGTTTCATAGATGGGGATGCGCTGCATTTCACCAGGTGTGCCAGTATCGGTGGTTCTTAGTTGTCGGCTGGGCGGACCGTAATGCCCATGCCGCCAAGGGTGGCTGCCAACACGCCTTCACCTGCGATCCGTTGCCCGCTGTGCGTGCCGTCGTAAATCTGCGTGCAGCCACACGATGGGCTTCTATCCTGCAAGATCGCCTCACGCGCGCCGACCTTCCGGGCAAGGCGTGCCACCTCCTGAGCGCCGGAAACAAACTCCGCGGTGACATCGTCACCAGAAGCGGTGAGAACCCGGGCCGTGCCGTCCAGGACGTCGCGCCCGCTCCCGCCTGTGATCTCAGCAGGAGGGCGAGGCGTAGGCAGCCCGCCGAGCGCCTCAGCGCACACGGGGATGGCCTCACCCTTCTCAACAAGGGCAATGATCGCGGCATCGGGTTTTGCCCGCCCGTCATAACGGCAGGGGAGCCCAGCCAGGCAGGCGCTTACCAGCAGGGGAGGGGTCTCCTCAGACATGCTCCTCACCTCCGTCATGTGCCGACCGCTACAGTGCTCAAACAACGTACTTACGGAAAGTCTAGGCCCGCCGCACCTGTAGGAACAGGAGGCGGCGGGCCTTAAGATCAGTCAGCAAAGACCGTGCGTCATTCGCTTAGTGCAAGAAACGAGCAAGGAACTCTCGGGTGGCAGGCTCAATCGGATCATCAATGACCTGCTCGGGCGGACCCTGCTCAACAATGCGCCCATGCTGTAAAAACACCACACGATCAGCAGCCGAACGCGCAAAACTGATCTCATGGGTGGCCATGAGAATCGTGCTGCCCTGCTCCTTGACCTCACGCACCACGTCAAGCACTTCGCCCACCAAAATCGGGTCGAGGGCGGCCGTAATCTCATCAAGCAGCAGCAGCTCAGGGTTGGTCGCCAGCGCACGGGCAATAGCCACACGCTGCTGCTGACCGCCCGACAGGCGATCAGGGAACTCCTGAGCCTTCGCATCCAGGCCGATGCGCGTCAGCAGCTCCATGCCGCGCACCTCAGCCTCGTCACGGGTCTGCTTATGAACCATGCGCGACGCCAGGGTGACATTGTCAAGCACCGACATGTGTGGGAAAAGGTTGTAGTGCTGGAAGACCACGCCAATGCGAGCACGCACAGCGTCAGCATTCACACGCGGGTCAGTAATGTCTTCACCTGAGAGGAAAATCTGGCCGTCATCGACGCGCTCTAGCAGGTTCGCACAGCGCAGCAGCGTGGACTTGCCCGATCCCGAAGCGCCCAGAAGCACAACAACCTCGTGAGAATGAACAGTCAAATCCAGGCCACGCAGAACCATATTGGACCCGAAACTCTTGACGACGCGCTGAACGTCGAGGACGGGCGTGGTGGGTGCGTTCATCAGACGGCACCTCCCATCTGTTCGCGGCGGCGCAGGCGGGCCGTGTACCAGTCGGTGAAGCGGATCAGCGGCCAGCTCAGCACGATGAAGAGCAGGCCAGCCACAATGTAGCTCGTGTAGTTGAAGGTTGAGGCCGTGTAGAGCTGGGCGGCACGAATTGCATCGGTCGCACCCAACACAGAGATCAAGCCAACGTCCTTTTGCATGGCAATAAAGTCATTCATCAACGCTGGCGTCACCTTACGCACTGCCTGAGGAACCACAATGTGACGCAGGGTCTGACCGTGACTCAGGCCCAGCGACCGAGCCGCCGCACGCTGGGAGGGGTGGACGGACTCTAGGCCCGCGCGCAATACCTCGGACACGTAGGACGAGTAGGTGAGGATAATGGCGATCGTACCCAGCACCTCAACGGGAATACGTTGGGAGGGGTTGAGCCCGGGCACACCAAAACCAATAACAAACAGCACCAGGAGCAGGGGAACGCCTCGGAAAATATCCGTGTAGGCGGCCGCTACGAAACGGATGGGGAAGAAAATCGGGCCGCCCAAAGTGCGGGCCACGGCCAGCAGGGTGGACAGGATCGCCACGCCAATCGCTGCCACAATGAGCATCCGCAGGTTCAGCCACAGGCCGTCAAGAACCTTCGGGAAAGAGCGGGCGAAATGTTCGGGAGAGAAGAAGGTCTGCTGAACCAGAGCCCAGCCCGGCGAGTTCGCCAACACCCACCAGATGGCGCCAGCGAAAACGAGGAAGGAAACAATCGACAGAGCGAAAGAACGCTGAGCCTTTGAACGCCGATAGGCGCGGCGACCGAGCTCGATGTCAGAAATCTCGAGCTCGGTCGCCGTCGCTTCAGGATCAGGCTGCACAGTGGAGCGCACGCAAGTGTCCTTTGGGAGTATCTAGAGTGTCAGCGTCACTTGAGGACGGGAACGTCCACAGCGAGGGACAGCCACTGTTCCTCGAGTGCGGCCAGGGTGCCGTCCTCGCGGAGTTCGTCGACCGCCTTGGTGACAGCGTCAGTCAGCGCTGAGCCCTTCGGCAGGACGAGGCCATAGTTGTCGCCATCCTTCGTGCCTTCAAACTGGCCGACAATCACGCCCTTATCGTCCAACTGGGTGGCGGAGATAAAGAAAGCAGTGGGCAGGTCAACAACGATCGCATCAACCTGACCGCTCTTGAGAGCCTGAACGACATCAGCGTTGCTGTTGTAGATCTGCGGATCCTTGTCGGTGGTGACATGCTCGGTGAGGAACTGCTGGCTGGTGGAGCCAGCCTGCGCACCAAAAAGAACATTCTTCAGGTCAGCCACGGAGGTTGCCTTTTCGGCATTCGAGCCCTTCACAGTGAGTACAGCCTGCGAGGTGGTGTAGTAGGGGCTGGAGAAGTCTACGGCGTTGCGACGCTCATCGGTGATGGAGAACTGCTGGAGGTTGAAGTCCCAGTCCTTCGCGCCAGGGGTGATAGCCGAATCAAAAGTGGTGCGAGTCCACACGACGTCGTCCTTGGCGAAGCCCAGCTTTTCAGCGACAGCGTAGGCAACGGCAGCTTCGAAGCCTTCGCCGGAGGCAGGGTCGTCGTTTTGAACCCAGGGGACGTAGGCGGGTTCACCGGTGGCAATGGTGAGCTTGCCTTCGGTGACGGTGGTCAGGCCGGTGGAGCTGCTGGTGGCAGCATCCTCGGCGGCGGAGGGGGCGGTGTCAGCAGAGCCGCCGCTGCAGGCGCCAAGCGCAAAGGTGGCGACTGCTCCAAAAGCAACGAGCGAGCGGAACGTGCGGGACACGGACATGAGGGGCCTCCATGAAGTGGGTCGGCGGAGATGTCAGCCCTGGCGGAGGTGCTCCCGATCTTTTATGGCTGGTGGGCCGAGGTGACCGGGGTGGTTCGGAATGACCGGGTTGGTCGGGCCGCGAGGGTACCTTAAACGCTAGTATCTGCGCGGTTTTCCTGTCAGCAGCGTCCGGAGGATGGAACTTTGGAAATTTGAGGACTGGAGGACGAGGGTGGTGGAAGCGCTGTTGGATTTTCGGGCAGATAAGTCTGCGGAGTTACAGAATGAGCGCTCAAAGCCTGTTCTTGTCGCATCATTCTGAGTCACGCTTACAGGGGTAGTGAACTGCGTAGCGGTCGTAGCAGGGGCAGTTCGTGCGCGGTGAATAAGATGGGCGAACGTTCGTGATTCGAGCCATCCAATTAGTGAGAAACCTCAATACGAGGAGCGCCAGAAAATCGATATAAGCAGGAATCAGACCCTCAAAATCACTACGACTTGCATGAGTCAGGTTTGAATCCTGTCCCCCACTGTAATAACAGAGAAGTATTGTGCGTCAGCCTGTGGATAACCCTCGTTGTTCAGAAATTGCAACTAAGCTCAGAAGTAGCGGCGCCTTCGTGGACTGCCGCGAGAGACCACAGTGAATCCACTACGAAGGAGCCTGAGCGATGAGCGGTATGCACGAGCCTCGGCCACAGAGCTTTCCACGCTCAGCGCAAGACCTGCGCAGCACCAACCTGTGCCCCTACTGCTTCACGCTCATCCCCACAGGCCACCGACGCTGCCAAGACTGCGGTTTGAACCTAGCCGAACCAGCTTTACGCGCGGTTCACGCCCACTCCCTCCAGATTGCCGACCTGCTCGATCAGCGCTCCTCGCTGTTGACGTCCGCAATGGCCTCCTCACGCGCCCCCGAACGCTCCGCCCCAGCGCACGAGGACGAGGCACCCGCCGCCCCCACAGTCGCAGCAACGTCGGCACTTGCCCCCTCTCTCCCGATACCGTCAGCATTTGGCGCCGCAGCAATACCTCCAGCCCAACCGGCATTATCAGCCAATACGGCAGCCTCACTTCCCGTGACGCCAGAGGCGGCTACACCTGCAGGCCACACCGCCTCCCCCCTGGGATCACCTCAGTCGGGCGCACTCCCTTTCCCCACGCCCCCACTCAACGCAGCACCTCCCCACACGCCCGCAGCGCCCCGGCCTCGTCAAACACTGACCGCCCCCATGCTGATCCTCGCCGTGGGCATTACTTTCCTAGCCATTGCAGCGGCCGTGTTCCTCACCGTCGCCTTCGTCACCTTCAGCCTGACCACCAAGGCCATCATTACCGCTGCCATCACCCTGTCCACCATGGGGATTGCCAGCGTGCTCCGATGGCGAAAACTCACGGCTACGGCTGAAGGTGTGGCCGTCCTTGGGGGCATCCTTCTCACCTTGGATGCCTGGGCCATTCAAGCACTCAACTTCTTCGGCCTCGCCTCCACCCCCAACAGCCTGTACTGGGGAAGCGCCCTGACCCTCATTAGCATCCTGTGCCTGGGCTGGGGATGGATCTCCCACCTGCAAGCACCACGCATTATGGCCGCCATTGCGTGCATTCCCGCCGCAAGCGGCCTGGTTCTTGGACTGTTCGGACACAGCGCCCAACTGCCAGCACTTATCCCCCTGGGGATTGCTGGAGTTGTCGCAGCAACCGCACTCATTCCGCCACTCACTCGGTATGCGACACTCGCCCGCAGCGCTGACACACCACAACCCCATGGCGCCAACACCCAAGGGGTGCTAGAAGCAGGCATCGTCATTGCGGCCAGCCACATCACCAGCCTCAGCGTCGTGAGCACGCCATGGTTGATGACGTCATGGTTCAAGGTACCCGAACCCTGGGCGTGGACAGTGGCCGGTCATGTCGCCATCGTCGCGGCACTGATCGCTCAAATGGCGGCATTTGGCCGCTCGCAGCAGTGGAACAGCCTCAATCCTTTGCGTTACTCGGCCGCGATCCTCGCAGCAGCGGCATGGATGTCAGCGGCCACCTACACTGCGCACCGCCTTGAACCCAGCCTCGCCTGGGCTCCGGCGGCCCTCGCAGCGCTGGCAGGACTGGGCCTGGTCATCGCCGATGCAGCTATCCGCCCGCGGGCACGCAGGGTGG
Source organism: Schaalia canis (assembly GCF_003858455.1). GTDB lineage: Bacteria > Actinomycetota > Actinomycetes > Actinomycetales > Actinomycetaceae > Pauljensenia > Pauljensenia canis. Next base: position 102,864 of record NZ_RQZF01000004.1, read on the forward strand.
GCCTCGTCGCAACTATCACCCTGGGGATTCTCTGGTTGCCACTGCTTGTGGGTACCACCACACCGCATGGCCTTGAGGTTCTGATTCGACGCGCCTTCTCCACCAACCCCGACATCTTCACCATCGAATCCCCCACGCTTCTTGCCTTTGGCGGGGCAACGCTGGTCGCCGTCCTCTGTGCGGCGGGCCTGTACCGCCTGTTGGGACGAGGCCAGGCCGGAGCAGCCCTGTGGATGAAACGGGCCAATCTCCTGATCGGAATTGGGATCTTTGCTGCGGTCGTAAGTGCGTGGGCTCTGTCGAGTCTTTTCGCAAGTATTCTGCTGTGCGTCTTCGTAGCCGTTGGAGCTGTGGCCGGGGGAATCTGGCGCAAACCAGCCGCAGGCATCAATGTGCCCATGCAGATGGACCTGCTCATGAGTCTCAGCGCCATCGGAGCCTTCTGCGTCAATGAATGGGGAAGCACTCAGGCGGCACTTATCAGCGGAATCGTCCTGATCGCAGGCCTCCTTCGCGCCCTCCTGATCAATGCTGGCGCCCACGCACCATGCGACACCACGCCTGCGGCTGATCCTGCCCTGCTACACCCCGGTTTGGCAGACCCTGCCCTGTCACAGTCTGCTTCGCCGCAAGCCGGCCTCGCGCAGCCTGCCTTGCCGCAAGCCAGCCTGCCACATCCTGCCTTGCCGCACCCTGGCCTACCTTCGGAGGGCCCGTCCTTACTCGCTCGCGTGGACGCTCTACGCGCCACCCTGGGCACGATCCTCGCCACTCTTGGAGCGTTCAGTACACACCTCCACCTTGTCATCGCACCTGCGGGAATGGCTGACACTACCCCCCTGTGGGGGCTCCTCATCGCTGGCGCTCTTGCCCTCACACCCCTGGTGTGGACGACACGCCTTCGAGCCCCCGACACTTGGATCCTTGCCGGTGGGGCAACAGCGCTGAGTGCCCTCAATACCGTGCTGCTCCTACTGCCCGCCGAGGGCGGCCTGTGGATGAGCACCAGCAGCATCGCGGCAAGTAGCATCGCGGCCGCCCTCATTGCCGGCGCAGGATTTACTCTTCTTCCCGCCGCCGCTCGCCACACTCAACCACGCACCCGCGCCCTCGCCGCCCCCCTGCCCCTCTTTATTACGGCAGCGCTGGCGGCCCTTGGACACGCCATGACCCAAGTGCACTCCACGCAAGGAAGCACCAGCAACCAGTGGCTATCCATCGCTGAAGCCCCCACCGTCATGGGCGTATCGGCTGCACTCTCAGCCTTGATCCTCCTGATCCTTGCCGCCATCTCGCAACGGAAAGCCGCACGCGCTACGGGTCACGACGCCGACCGCCCATCAAGCGTGGCTGCACCCACTTCTTCTAGTACGGGTGAAAGCCCGGTGGGGACACCCGCCCACCTGCTATCAGGCGCGATCACGATCCTCGCCATTGTCGGCCTCCACCTTCTGAGCCTGACGTTCATGCTGAGCACCGCTACCGCCAGCATCTACGACGGCGTGGGACTGTGCGCGGCGGTCGTCGCCCTCGTCATCCTGGGCGGGGTAGTAGGCCGCAAGGTGCAAGCTGGCTCGCCCATCGCCTGGATCGGAGCCGGGGTTGCTGGACTCTACGGGCCAGTGCTTCTTCAGGCAACTCTGAATAACCCGCTGCCGCTACTCGTCATGGCACCCCTGACGCTTACCCTTGCCGCCAGCGCCCTGGGCTTTGCCACCCGCCCTGCCTCCTACAGTCGGGTAGGCCAGTGGCTACTTGCCTCCCTCGCCACTGGCAGTATCGCCACCTTCATCGCAAGCGCCCTCGTCACAGCCTCCACCCATTCGCGCCCGTGGCTCACGATCCTTGCTCTTATCACGTCGGCGGCGATCAGCGTGAGCGCTCACCTGCTGCGTGTGCCCGAACGCCTCCACCCGGCCATGTGGGCCAGTAGCCTCACGGCAGGAATATGTGCCGCAGCATCCCTGGGACAACTCATGGGAAGCTACCGGCTGCCTGACGGCGTCGTCTTCCCTCTGACGATCGTCGCAGTGACGTTGATCGTTGGCCTCCCTGCACGACGAGCCGCCATCACCGTCAACGCCCTGTCAAAAACGCGCCTAACCCCTGTCGCTGATGTGTGTATTGCCGCAGCCTTCGCCTTCTTCATTCCGACATCGGCATCCGCCACGGACTTTATTGGCCTGCTGATTCTTAGTGTCGGCGCGGGCACGGCTTTGGGAACATTGATGCGGACCCTCCTCCACGCGAGCACCCCAGAGGGCACGAAGAAAGCCCATATCAGCGTGTGGGCAACGCCGATTGTCGCCACAATCGCAACGACCATTATCGGAAGCCTGACAGTTCTTAACGCCACTCGCATCCTGGGTGAGGCACATCAGGACAAACCCGATGCCTTCATGAGGCTACTGACGCAGATTCAGATGAACCACATGCTCATTGCCCTGGTGATCCTGTGTGCCAGTGGGGCAGTGTTCATCCTCAGCAGCCAAAAGGCCCGCCAACTACAGCCTGTTGATGAAGCAGATGCAGCGCCCACGAAGCGCTCTACGCACGGCGCATGGGCGGCTCTGTCACGCCTGAGCGTAGCAACACTACCCGCCGCACTGTGGGCAACACTGGCTCATATTCCTGTTCCCTTCGCGTGGGAGCGGTGGCCGCTGGCCGTCGCATCCTGCTGCGCGTTCCTCACCGCAGTAGGTGCCCTCGTACTACGCTCACGCCCCAATCGCATGCACGGGCTGTATGCAGCGCTGGCCGCCCTGCCACTGCCCGGAATCGCACTCTTTATCATCGGGACAACATCCTCAGACATAGGCGTCGCGTTACTGTTTATCGCTCTAGCCGGAACAGTGATCCTCTACGCCGAGCCGCCACGGTGGTCGACAACGCCTATCCGCCTCATGCGTGTTGCTGCCATTGTGATGGCCTATGCAAGCAGCCTGCTCATCTCCCCCAAACTTCCCGAGGCTTGGCAGCCAGTCCTGGTACTTATCCCGGCAGCACTGTCTGCGGCGAACATGTGGGCAGTGCGTTATTTCAACACGCTCACCGCAGGTGAAGGGGATGATGCTGACGTCAGCCGAGCGCGTGAACTCTACGGCCTGTCGGCTCAACGCCTCTACGCTTCACTCACGCCTCTTATGATCGGCGGTGGCCTTATTCTCGCCCCGCTATTCGGGGTTGGTTCTGTGCTCTACGTCGTCAGTTCACCGTTGTGGAGCAGTGGCTACGCGGCGGCACTGAGCGCACTCGGCCTGGTATTGAGCCTGTGGGTTGCAGTAAGCGCATGGAAGCGTGGTGCCGGCGTCACTGTCGGCTCAGTGCGACTATTCGCCGTGGTCAGCAGTCATGTAGCAGCGTTGATCGCCCTCATCACCTTCACACTCAGTCGAACGCTCCTCACCATGCCACAGCAGGCCAGGGCTCTATTTGGTCTACAGGCTGGCGCAGTCGACTACGCCATCGGCATCGTCGTCATAGTGGCGGCCCTGATCTCCCTCACGATCACTTCCTGGGCTATACAGGGCAAGGAGCACTGGCTCTCGCACCTGATGCCACTGCTCATCAGCAGTATCGTCAGCGGAGGAGTCGCACTCGTTGCCGCCATCATCAGCAATGAAGGGTTCTTCCGTAGCCTCGAAACCGGACAGCACATCGCCTATGGTGCGCTCAGCGTTCTCAACGCTCTCCCGGTGATTGCCATCCTCGTTGCCCTGCGGGGTCCTGCAACCTCGCACACGCTCACAGACGAGGCCACCCGCGCGGCAACAGTTCGTCATATTGTCATCCGCGCTTTCATTGCCGGAGGCCTTGCTGCGCTCGCGGCCGCCTACTCCTTCGTGGGAAACCTCGTGACAGGGATGCGGGGCGAGATTGAACTGTTCACCGTCCCCCTGGGCGTGGCGCTCCTCATCGTGGGCCTTGTCGCTGTGCGCGGTGAGACACGTTGGCGTTCCTGGGTCACGATCACTCCTGCGCTGTTTGCCCTCCTTGTCGTGCCCGTGTTGGCTGAGATTGTGACGCCAAGTGCCTGGCGTATCGGCCTTGTCACCGTCCTTGTGGTGGTTGTCATTGTCATTGGCGCTCACGGGAGGCTGCAGGCACCGCTGCTTGCGGGCAGTATCGCCGCCCTCATCCACGCTGTCATTGCCGTCCGTACCGCGCTGCCTGAGCTCGTGATCCCCTGGTGGGTGTGGCTGAGCGTTGCGGGCCTCATCCTCGTGGTCGTGGCTTCCACCTACGAGGCGCGCCTGCGTGACGCCCGCCGATTGGGCGAGGCTGTGCGGGCACTGCGCTAAGGCGTTGAGGGAACGTCAGCGTGGGGCGTGAGGTGCTGGCGGAGGCTGCAATCTACATGCTGCCGTAGTGGTTTGGGTCTTAATCACTGATTGCTTTGAGCCATGAGGAGAGGATTCCTCGGCTGCTAGCTAAGGATAATCCCCAGGGTACGGCCGCTACCCACCAGCGGCCATCCGCGCTCTGAAGCAGACAATCGTCAGCTTCGTAGGAAGTACTCGCACACACCTCATTGCCGTAGCCGGTGTAGTGAGGGAACTCGGCATCACCATAGGACTTACCTCCTTGATGAATGATGCGTTCCCACGGGTCGTCAATCTGCGTGAAGGAAAGCGAGCCGCCGTCTGTCTCATACATGAAGCGCACTATCGGGGACTCGCCAACACTGGAGTAGGACGAGAAAGGATAGCCGTGAACTGGCGGCGGCGGATTTTTGAGGAGGTCTTCAGTGGTTGCGGAGACCTTCGGCATTTCCTCGGCAATCATGGGAGGGAACATCGTGGAGTGGAGAGGGTTGTTGAGATCGGGGATCAGAGGATCGAGTCCGGCGGTCAGTGGAGGGCCATACTCCACATCACGGGTCAATAAATAGTCTTTGATACTGGCGACGAGCTGGCGGATCTCCATAGTCTTGTCTCGAAGTGCCTGCCCACCTACATTGCTGGAGAGAGTCGTTTCATTCTCGAGTTGGCTCCTCATCTTCGTAACGGTGTTGAGGAAGGCATTGTCCTCCTCAGTGATTCCAACAAGACCTCTTTGAAGATGAAGAAGGCGTGACAGTGCGAAATCAAATTGAAGGACTGCGTAGGAAAACTCCCAGTAGGCCATGGCGTCGTCCCGACTAGCTTTCATGGCCTCTACGTGGTCCGAAATCTTCTTATGGCTTTCACGTGCAGCAGTCAAGTCGTCATCCGTGAGCCAATGGTCGAGTGTCCGAATGTCCTCGGCGCACGCCTTATCGAGAGCGGTCTTGTGATCCGCGACTTGGCTTGGTACAGGTGTGGAGGCGTTGTAGTACCAGGCGCGTGACAAGATGGTCTGGATTTCGTCAGCACTAGGTGCTTCTTCGCACAGGGATGTCATCGACATGTTGAGATCCAGGTATTCAGCTGACCGTGGATTCCATGCCACCGGAACAAGAGCGCACCCGCTCAGGCTTACTGCGGCGCAAGTGGACAGTACAAGAAATGCAGACATTCGCCCGGAGTTTCTTGTGGTGAGGGAGTGATGCAGGTTCACGTTGGTCTCCTTAATAATGCGCAATTTATTGTCCTCCACGCATCCGACTCATGTCAGTAACTTTTTAGGTAAGTCTCATACAGTGGTCGTTGATGGACGGCTACCTGCTAGCTTGAGCCCTGAAACCAGCCGAGCCCCGCAAGTGAAGGAGGTAACCATCCCTCATCGGGCCGAGGTGAGCCGCAGGCAATAGGCTGAACGGATGCAGACACCAGCAGGATCCGCCCTCAATCTTGGCGGAGATACCTTTGAACGCCTTGCGAACGAGGCTCACACCCGCAGCGGAGCTGAACTGGCAACAGCACTCAGCACCGACACCGCAACCGGCCTTGCCAGCACCGAAGCCGCCGCACGCCTGAAGGCGCACGGCCCCAACGAACTACCCTCTAGCCCACCCACTCCAGCGTGGCTGCGCTTCCTCCACCAGTTCAAAGACCCCCTGGTTTTCCTGCTGATCGGTGCGATTGTCATCTCCGTCATCGCCTGGATCATTGAAGGCGCCCACGGCGTACCCGTTGACGGCATCGTCATCTTCCTGGTGATCTTCCTCAACGCCGTCCTTGGCTTCATCCAAGAAAACAAGGCCGCCGACGCAGTTGCCGCACTTTCAGCCATGACGGCAGCAACCTCCACGGTCCTGCGCGATGGCGTCCGCCAGGTCATCCCCTCCAGCGAACTCGTTGTCGGAGACATCCTCGTCCTCGCTGAAGGCGACCAGGTGGGCGCGGATGCTCGCCTGCTCAAAGCCGCTGCTCTGCGCGCCATCGAATCCTCCCTCACGGGTGAGGCTGACGCCGTCGCGAAGCACACCGGCGCCCTCGCCCCCGACACTGACCTGGCAGACCGCACGGGCATGGTCTACCGCGGCACCTCCATCGCACAAGGCAGCGCCGAAGCCATTGTTGTCGCCACCGGCGCGCACACGCAGATGGGTGCCATTGCCCTCATGCTCGACGAGGTCGAGGAAGAACCCACCCCGCTCCAGCGCGAAATCCACCAAATCTCCACGGTTCTGGGTGGCATCGTTGTCCTCATTGCCGTTGGCGTTGTGGCGACACTGCTGCTGCTGAGCCCCGAACGTAACGCCAACACCATCATTGACTCCCTCCTGCTGGGCGTTTCCTTGGCAGTGGCCGCCGTGCCCGAGGGCCTGCCCGCGATCTTGTCGGTGGTACTGGCCCTGGGCGTACAACGCATGGCTCTACACAAGGCCGTCGTCAAGAAACTCACCAGCGTGGAAACCCTGGGCTCGGCCTCGGTGATCGCCTCAGATAAGACCGGCACGCTCACCCGCTCAGAGATGACCATTCAAGAGGTCGCCACCGCCTCGGGCGTGACCTTAGTTTCTGGAACGGGCTACACCCCTGAAGGCACCCTCGCCCCCGACGCTGACCGCGACGGACAGCCCGACGCCGATCCCCTCAGCGCCGCACTCGCCGACGAGGTCCGCTACGTCCTCTCCGGCGGGGCCATGGCCTCCGACGCCCAACTTGACCAGGACGAGGGCGTGTGGAGCGTTATCGGTGACCCCACCGAGGGCGCCTTCCTCGTTGCTGAACGCAAACTGGCCGCCCAGCCCCTGCCCCATCAGGGTGCGCGCCGCGTGTGGGACTTCCCCTTCACCTCCGAACGCAAACTCATGAGCGTCATCTACGAAGCAGACGACCGCTCCATGGTGCTCGTGTCCAAGGGAGCGCCCGACGTGCTCATTGAACGCTGCGTGAGCGTGCGCCACGACGGTGTCGAAGAGGCGCTGACCGAGCAGCGGCGCAGTGCCTTCCTTGAGCACGTCACCGACATGTCGGGCCGCGCATTGCGCACCCTCGCCGTCGCCTACCGCCCCTTGGACGAGGCCGAGACCGGTCGCGTCCGTACCGCCATGCGCGCCCAAGACGGGTGGAATGGAAACGGAGGTGCGGAAGACACTGATCTTTCCCTTGAATCTGAGATTCCTGACCTGAGCGACTGTGAAAGCGGCCTGACCATGGCGGGCGTGGTTGGCATTATTGACCCGCCGCGCCCTGAAGCCGCTGCCGCCGTGGCGGAGGCTCGCCGGGCAGGTGTGCGCGTCCTCATGATTACCGGCGACCACCCGGCAACCGCAGGACGCATCGCCGCTGACTTGGGCATCCACGAGGCTGGCGGTCAAGTCGTGACGGGCCGAGAGCTCAGCGTCATGGATGATGAGACTCTGGCGGCGACGGTCGCCTCGTCCAATGTGTACGCGCGCGTCGCCCCCGAACATAAGATGCGCATCGTGGGTGCCCTGAAGGCTCAGGGGCAAACGGTGTCGATGACGGGTGATGGCGTGAATGACGCGCCGGCCCTGCGCGCCGCCGACATTGGCGTAGCCATGGGTATCACCGGCACGCAGGTGACGAAGGAAGCGGCAACGATGGTGCTGGTGGACGACAATTTCGCCACCATTGTTGCTGCCGTGCGTGAAGGGCGACGCATCTTTGACAACATCAAGAAAGTGTTGCGCTACCTACTGTCGTCCAATATGGGCGAGGTCCTCACCGTCTTTGGCGGAGTGGTCTTGGCCAGCGTCATTGGCTTGAGTGAACAGTCCACCACCGGTGTTGTCCTGCCACTGGTAGCCACGCAGATCCTGTGGATTAACCTCGTGACCGACTCTGGGCCAGCCCTGGCCATGGGTGTGGATCCCAGCGTTGAGGATGTCATGGCTCGGCCACCACGACGCTCCACTGATCGCGTGGTTGATGGCAGCATGTGGGCGGGCGTGGTCCTGGTCGGCGCTGTCATGGCGGTGGCAACACTCCTGACCCTTGATTTCTTCTTGCCTGGCGGCCTCATTGAGAACGCCTACTCCACCGATGACCTGGACACGGCGCGCACCGCAGCCTTCACCACCTTGGTGTTTGCCCAGCTCTTTAACACGTTCAATTCGCGCTCTGAGACCGTCTCTGCGTTCTCTCACCTGTTCGTGAACCGTTGGTTGTGGGCTTCCATTGCCCTGGGCGCCTTGTTGCAGGTGGTTGTCGTCCATGTGCCGCTCTTCCAGGCAGCCTTCTCGACCGCTCCGCTGGACTTGGTGCACTGGGGTGTTGCCATTGCTCTGGGATCTCTGGTGCTGTGGGTTGATGAGCTGCGCAAAGTGGTGCGGCGGGCACTGAGGCTGGGGAAGTAGCCCCCTGTCTGTCTGAGGCGAAGGCCGACCAAGCGCCGGATAATACTGGTCGCGGGTTGCGCTGCATGTCTCCCGCGTGTGAGTCCACGGGGTTTTGTCGCCTTCTGGAGGTGATTTTTGCGTTGGGCGCACATCTGGGAGCCAAGGCAGCTAGTTGACGTTAGCCGAGGATGATCCTTCTTGTGAGTTCAACTCGCTGTGGCAATGAACTACTGGACGCTCAAAGCCTGCGAAGTGGGACTAGTTGCCCGACTGGGCAAGCTGCCAATCCTCGAAACTGAACTCGGGCGAGACAATGCAGGTTGCCAGGGCTACCCCGCCGCGCGCAAAAGTGCGCTGCCAGGTGCCTGCAGGGACAAGGAACTGGACGAGGGGTATTGCCTCACCGGAGGTAGAGGCGGGCGTGCCAGACGAGTCAGCACCGCCCGCCCAATTCCCCTGCACAACAGTCGGTGAGGGATCCTCCACGGGCGCATCTGCGTCCCCACCCAGGTGAATCTCCAAAGCACCCGGCCCATGCCACAGCCACAACTCATCAGAGATCACCTTGTGCCAGGCGGCCTCCTGGCCGTCATCAAGCAGAAAGAGAATCCCCGAAGCCGTAGCGCGTTCCCCATTGGCAGTCATCACCCGTGCCGGCGCCGTCCACGTGCGGCGAAACCAGCCACCCTCGGGGTGGGGCGCCAAATCGAGGGAGGCAACCAGGGCGGCGGCCTCGTCAGAGGGAATCCACGGACGGCTGGGGGAGGCGGGAGTGCTCACAGCGCAGCCTCCTTGCCCTGGCCCACCAGTTCAGCAAAATCTGGGCGCGCCCACCGCACCTGGCCTGAGATCAACGTCGCCACCTGGCGGCCCGCACCGTGGCAGGCCACGGCCTCAATAGTGCCGACAATATCGCTGACCGGCACATCAATGAACACCATGTCCGCCACTGCACCCGCCTGCAACTGGCCCACGCGCTCATGGCCAGTCGCCAAACCCAAGGCGTGAGCCCCACCCAAGGTGGCAGCATGAAGCAAACGACGCGCTAAATCCTCATGGCGATAGCCCTGCTCGCGCGCGATCTCATGCAGCAGTGCCACATCCTCCAACACGTCCAAGGACGGCGAAGAGGACAGCGAATCCGTGCCGACAGCGATCATATTGCCCTCCTCCAAGTAGGCGGCAACAGGCGGCGCATCCAAGCCGATCACTCGATTCGACCGCGGACACAAGGCCACTGCCGTTGAGCGCGCCCGCAGGCGACGCCGGTCATCAGCGGTCATATACACGCCGTGTGCAATATGGCAATCCGGGCCGAGCACCCCGAGCTGGTCAACGAACTGCGTGGAGGAAAACCCGCCACCGCCCTGACGCATCTGCGTGTAGGAGCCTGCCGCGCTCGACTTCCACAGTTCGGCCAGCTCACCGCGCTGGCCGCCATTCCACTCAGCCTCCTCATGCGATTCGCCCAGGTGAATGTGCAGGCGCATACCGCGCCGCCTAGCCACGTCAGGCAGCTCCAGCAGGGGAGCAGACTCTAAAGAATAGGGGGCATGCGGGCTTAAACCCACGCCCGGCGAGGTCGGCATCACATCCAACTGCGCGTTCACCGTGTTCAAGCCGCGCTCACGCCAGGCCGTATTCTCCCACCCCATGACCTCCCAGTAGGCCACGCCATGCAGACCCGCATCATGGAGGGCCGAGGCCGCCTCGGCGTCCGTCACCACGTCGGCCGCGCAGGTTGTGCCGTAACGCAGGGACATGCGCGCACCCTCGGCGGCATGAGCACGCCAATCTTGCGGGCCGGCGTCGTAGACAACGTCGAAGGCCGCCATCCATTCAGGGAAATTCGCGTACTGGCGGGCACCAACTTCGGCCATGCCGGTGTATTGCAGGTGCGTGTGGGCGTTGACCAGGCCAGGCATGAGCACGCCATCCACATGGGTCTCCGTGAAAGGCACGCCGTTGTCGGCCAGCATGCCCACCAGCCATTCACGATCCCCCACATGCTGGATACGCCCGTCACGCACTGCTACGGCACCGCCCAGCATGGATGGGGCGGTAATGGGGATCACGCAGGAAGCCGACCATACCTGCATGGGCGCATTCGACGGGGTCGGCAGGGGCAGGGGGGCCGCGGGCGCGGCCGGTGCGGGAGGTGTCGTCATGGGCGAGACTCCAAGGATGAGGGGTAGAGCGAGGTGGATGGAGAGGGCAGCGAGATGGTAGGAGATGAAGAGGCGGCAGGGCGGGCGGGGGTGCGCAGCCAGCCGTCGACCGCTGCGGCAGCCACTGCATCATCGGCAGAGGCGGGCAAGGCGTGCAGGCCAGGAGCAAGCAATGCACCCCGGCCAGCTAAGCGGCGTTCGGCCTCGTCAATCAGAGTTTCCAGGGCTGCGCACTGGACGGCAAAAGACAGGTCCATAATCTCAATGGGGTTGCCCTCGCCGGCCGTGCAATTAATGCAACCACCCCGGTCGGTGACGAGCAGCTCCCGACCGCTTGGCAGGCGCAAGCGCTCTACCGCACGCATCCCAGGGGCAGGGAGCCACTGCGCGCCTGCACGCAGGGCAGCCTCAAGGGCAACCTCCTGATCAACACCACCGGCGACACTGACAACAGCGCCATCGGGCAAGGCAGCAAGAACCTCAAGGCTGATAGTGTCAGCAACGCCTGTAGCCGACACGCACAGGTCAGCGTCGCTCACTAGGTCGACCAAGGCGCCGGTGGAGTACCCATCCATGCGGGCTTGGAGGGCGCGAACCGGGTCAATCTCGGCCACACTCACCTGCGCCCCCAAAGCAGCAGCCAGGCGAGCAAAACCCCTACCGACATCGCCATAACCGGCCACCACTGCACGCCTACCTTGCAGAGGATAGCCCTCAGAGGCCGGGTCGAGAAGGTCCAAAATGGTGAGCAGGCACGACTGGCCAGTGCCGTAGGCATTGTCAAACAGCGTCTTTGAACGAGCGTCATTGGAAGCGATGACAGGAATACGCAAGGTGCCTTCGGTCTCCATAGCACGCAAGGGTCGCAGGCCAGAGGTGGTTTCCTCTGCCGCACCAACAAGTGAATCCAAGGCTCCCGGTGCACGCGCAGGATCGTGGGCCATGCGGATCAGGTGCGAGCCATCATCCAGGAGAAACTCTAGTTTTTGGTCGAGGAACTCGCGGGCAAGAGCCTCTTCCTGCTGCGCGGTGGCAGCAGAGTCGGCAAAGACAGCGATGCCTTGAGTGCGCAGCTCGGCGGCAACATCGTCTCGGGTTTCATCCGCGTGACCAAAAACCGACACCTGCGCTCCGGCCTGCGCCAGCTCCAGGGCAAGGACAGCGGTCTTGGGTTCAAGGACAAGAGCCAGACCAATCCGACGGCCTTCGAGTCGGCCAGCTTCTGCCAGGCGAGCAACGGCTGCGCGGGTAATGGGCATATGAGCCCGCGCCCACGCAATGCGTTCGCGGCCATAGTCAGCCCCATCGTCATAGGACACGATGCTGGCAGTATCGAGGGGGGCCGGCCGCTCGTAGGGGGAGCGTAAAAGTGTGCCATCGCCAGTGGTGACGGTCATCGGCCCCGACAGTGGCGCGTACACGATGACGGGTGAGGTGTGTCGCCCAGGGTCAGTTGGATGATTTTCTGGCGTATCGGACACATAGATCAATGCTTGGGCCGTTGGAAAATTGTGCGCGGTCGCATCAGGCTGGAGCTCCGATGGCTGGGTAATAAGGGTGGGGTGGGCACCAAAGGCACTGAGCGTGCCCACGAGTTCAACAACCTGGGGTGTGCGTGCCAACGACTCGGGCGCAGCGATGACAAAAGGCTGGCCGCATACCAATAAATTGGTGGCAGCCGCGAAAGAGCGGATCACGCGCTGAGCCCACACAGAGGGGGCGTCGACAGGAGACCCTGTGTCATACAGGTCAGGCAGGATCACACGATCAGCGGCTGCTGGTAAGTCATTGGTGTCAGGGCGGGCAAAAAGATCCACAGATTGACGCTATCAAGACCTGTGCGGCAAGGGGGGAAAAGCGCCGTTCATGGACACGCTCCCATGCTGTGCTCTCCATTCTTTTGGAGGGCCGTGCTCCCATATGTGCATCCAAGAGCGAAAGGCAGCCACGAAAGGGTGTAAAACGCTTGGACGCACATCCGGGAGACGAAAGTGCAATGCTGGGAGTACTTGAGGCACAATCAAGGGGTGAGTGAACAGACAAAGCCCGCCGCACAGCCCGCTCCCACACCCTTCGATGAACTCACCATCAGCGACATTCAGCTCATTACCATTGACCTGGATGGCACCCTGCTTGATGAGAATAGGAAACTGCCCGAAGAAACATGGCCGGTTATTGAGCAGCTCCTCGCCCGCGGAATCACTGTTGTTCCCTGTTCGGGCCGCCAATACTGGACCCTGAGTGATCTCTTTGACCGCGTGAGCGATGGGCTGACAATCATTGCAGAAAACGGCTCTATCGCGATGCGAGACGGGGAAGAACTCTTCTCCAACGGCCTGGACTACCCGACCGCGCAGGCTGTTGTCCTCAACGTGCGATCCCAGCAAGAAGCAGGCGTGAACACAGGCCTGGTTGTCTGCGGTAAACGCAGCGCCTACGTCGAACGTGACGACGATGCTTTCCTGACTATCGCGCGCGAGTTCTACCACCGCACCACTGTCGTTGACGACCTACACGAAACGCTTGCGCAGATGGAACAAGGTGAGCATGAGGATTCCTTGCTCAAACTCGCCCAATTCGACTTCACGAATATCACCCCCACGGGCGCAGTCTCCATGGGTGCCTTTGCTGCGACGCACCAATATGTCGTCTCAGGTCAGCACTGGTGTGATCTGATGAACCCCACCGTTGATAAGGGCCACGCTGTTGCCGCCCTCCAAGAACGTCTGGGTATTACGCCTGCCCAAACCATGGCTTTTGGAGACTTCCACAATGACCTGGGTATGCTCGCCCGGGCTGAACACTCCTTCGCCATGGCCAACGCTCACCCGGACATTCATGCGGTCAGCCGCTATATCGCTCCCTCGAATGCCGAGCACGGGGTACTGCAAGTCCTGCGAGCAGTCTTCGACCTGGACGCCTGAACGACGAGGGCGTCACGAGCTGGAACATAAAAAGGGGGTGCTGGCCACAGGCCAGCACCCCCGAACGCTACGAAGCAGAGCTGAGAGCTCCGCAGCCGTCACTTACCGTCGACAGCGTCCTTGACGTCTTCAGCAACCTCTGCCGCCTTATCTGCAACAGCTTGGGCGGCATCCTTCGCCTTGTCCTTGACCTCAGCGGCCTTATCGGCAGCAGCGTCAGCAAGATCCTTGGCCTTATCCTTCGCCTGCGCAGCCTTGTCAGCCACCGCGTCCTTCACTTCAGCAGCCTTCTCAGCTGCAGCATCCTTGACCTCGGCAGTCTTCTCCGAAACCGTGTCAACAGCATCAGAGACAGACTCGGGCAGCATCTCCTGGATATCGACCTCGGACTCCAGATCTGCCCAGTATTCCTCAGCCCAGGGATCTTCGATGGGCTGGCTGCGCTTCCACAGAACATAGCCTGCGCCAGCGACACCGGCGCCCAGGGCGGTCCAGCCCAGGGCGCGCAGCAGACGACGGGGACGGCGAGCCTTCTTCGTGGGGGTTGTCAGAGCAACAGCCGTGGCTTCACGGGCATTGCGAACACGGTCCAGCAGGGCGCCATCGGAGGAAACAGCCACAGTGGCGTCGTGCGCAGCACGGTTAATGCGTGGCAGGTAATCGTCAATGACGCGCTCGCGGGCGTCTTCGATAACGGGCTTTGCGCGGTCAGCGGCAGCCTGGGCGCGATCAGCAGCACCGCTGAGCAGCGGGGTGGCGCGGTCGATAGCATTCTCCAGAGCCTGCTGTGCGCGAGGAGCGGCCCAATCCAGGCCAGCGCTGGCCAAATCAGTGGCCTTGACGGCTGCACGTCCAGCGTGGACGGCAACAGCCTCGCGAAGCTGAGCGGCTTCAGCCTTGATCTTGTCCGCATCGAAATTGGGGGTCTTCGCCATGATGCCCTCCTGGTGTATGGCTTAATCTGCGTTCAACACGCACTTTCCCTTCCTATTCTGCCTTGTTTAAGTGTGAAGTGCAGCCTATCGTTCGAGAATTCGCGCCTGTAAGAGGTGAACAATGCGTTCAACTCTGCGACGATAAAGGCATGGAAGCTATTCTTCATACCTCTGCAGGCGACATCCGCCTGGAACTGTTCCCCAACCACGCCCCCAACACGGTCAAGAACTTCGTTGACCTGGCGCAAGGCAACCGCGAATGGGTTCATCCAGCCACCGGCGAAAAGAGCACCGCCCCCTTCTACGACGGCATCATCTTCCACCGTGTGATCCCCAACTTCATGATCCAGGGCGGCTGCCCGCTGGGTCAGGGTACCGGCGGCCCCGGCTACACCTTCAACGACGAGATCCACCCCGAGCTCAACTTCAACGATCCTTACCTTCTGGCTATGGCCAATGCCGGTAAGCGCATGGGCAAGGGCACCAATGGTTCCCAGTTCTTCATCACCGTTGCCCCCACCCCGTGGCTGCTGGGCAACCACACCATCTTCGGCCGCGTCATCGACGAGGACTCGAAGCGCGTTGTGGACGCCATCGTCAACGTTCCCACCGGCCGCAATGACAAGCCGCTGGAGGATGTCACCATTAACTCGGTGACCATTTCCGAGTGACCATCTGATGAACGAGGGCGGGCGCGTGCCGGGAGTGCGCGCCCGCTTTCCCTTACCCCCCATCCTGTTTGTCGAGTCGATGCGGGTGGGGGAGTTTAAAAAAGAAAGCCGGGTGTGTTGTGACTGAGATCCCGACCTTTGGGCAGCGCTCGAATCCTGCGGCGGCACCGAATTGCCCGCGCCATCCCCATGAGCGGTCTGTTGACTACTGCAAGCGTTGTAATCGCCCGATGTGTGTGGCGTGCGCGATTCCGACTGAAGTACGTGCAATCTGTGTCGACTGTACGACCTCCACAGCAAAACGTATGCGCGCGCGTTCTTTTGGCATGCCAGTAACGACGGCACTCATCGGTCTATGTGCGGTGCTGTATGTGGCTGACTGGCTGTTGCCGGTGTACCAGTGGTTCGCGTTCTATCCGCCATCAGCGTATTACGAGCCCTGGCGCTTTTTGACGACGGCGTTCCTTCATTCAGGTCTGATGCACCTGGCGTTTAACATGTTGGCGCTGTACTGGATGGGGCAATACCTTGAGCCGTTAATGGGCACTATGCGCTATATCGGCCTGTATGCGCTGAGTGCGCTTGGAGGGACAACCTTTGTGCTTGCGTGGGTGCTGGTCTCTCCAGCGTCTTTCACCACGGTGACGGTGGGTGCTTCAGGTGCAGTTTTTGGTCTTTTCGGCGCAATCTTTGTCCTGCAGAAGGCTGTGGGTGCTGATACGCGATCAATCTTTGTGTTGTTAGCGATCAACTTGGCGTATGGCTTCATCGTTCCGGGCATATCGTGGCAAGGCCATGTGGGTGGTCTTCTTGTGGGTGTCGCCGTTGCGTGGCTGCTGTTGAAAACGGATCGGCCACGTCCGGGGGTGACAGAAAGGACGCAGAATTTGCAGGCTGCTGGCGTGCTTGGAGTGACGGCTGTGATTCTTCTTGCTGCTCAATCGGGGATCTACTCCCTTTTGATTAACTGGTACGGCTAGAATCACACGCCTGTCGTTTTCCCCAACTGTGGATAGTCCTGTGGATAAGTCCGGGGAAGGACTGTGGAATACCTGTGGAAACACTGTGGGGCGCGATCCGCTTTCGGATCGCGCCCCACAGTGTTTCCACAGGAAGGGAGGCCCCTAAGGCTCTGCGTTAAGAATCACACAGGGTGTGGATATTCTTATCGCCACTTTAGCGTCATGAGGAATCCAGCCATCATGATCGCCAGACCAATGAGCATATTCCACCAGGTGATACCGGGAATGGGGTAGAGGCCACCGGAGATGTAGTAGACGACCAACCACACGAGGCCCAGGATAAGCAGAGTGGAGAATAGGGGAGCCCACCATGAAGGACTCAGTGGAATACCATCCGTCCAGGATTGGATTTCCAGGTCATCCGACACGACCTTGCCGTGCTTCTTGCGCTTCTTCGACTCAGCCACGTTGACTCCTCAATAACAAGTGTATTTCTTCCGGACACGCGCCCGGCTTCCGTCGCTTTCTAGCGACACCTACTGTCCTAGCGTAGTCTCGGATATGAAACTAGCGAAATGAAAGCCTACGAGTGTTGAGACAGGAGGGGCATGACACAGCACGAGTCGCAGCATGACGCGCCCACGCAGACGTCCCATGCGCCCTCCTTACCGCCAAGTTTCGCTCCCCGCGCAGGAGGAACGCCTCCAGCATCACCACGCGGGCCGCGATTCTCTGGCTTCCTGCGAGGGGCGCTTGCCCCTCGCCGCTGGCAAAAGGGTGCGTCGGTTCTTGTCGTCACCATCGCCTCAGGGCTTCTCTTTGGACTCTCAGCCTCAAATGCCCGCGATAATGCCGAACATGATGGAGATCTGGTATCACTGGTACGTCAACGCCAAACGATCGTTGCCAGCTTGGAAGACCAGATGTCGGGTGCCCAAGCTCAGGTGGCACGCCATCTTGAACAAGAGGTCGGAGGACTGGAAGACACCCTTAACCAGCGCCGAGGTGTAACCTACCTTCCGGTGAGCGGTCCGGGCGTGACAGTGACCTTAAATGATGCCCCTCCAGGCCCACTGCCTGAGAACGCTAAGCCGGATGACCTTGTTATTCACCAGCAAGACATTGAAGATGTAATGAACGCCCTATGGTCTGGAGGCGCCGAGGCGATGACTGTCCAGGATGTGCGCATTACGTCGCGCACGGTAGTGCGGTGTATTGGTAATGTCATTCTTATTGATGGAACATCTTTCTCTCCGCCGTATCGGATCTCTGCCATTGGGGATCCGCCGGCGTTGAGGGAGGCTGTGAATGTGAATCCGCAGATCATCAACTACAAGGCGTATGTTGCCCTGTATGGCTTGGGGTGGAAGTTTGAAACGAATGACCACCTTGACCTGCCTGCAGCCACCCCGGATGCAGCAGTGAAATATGCACAAGTGATGGAGAAGCATGGCTGAACATGTGCGTCGTCGCCCGCCATTGAGCCCGGCAGCCCGAGTGTTTTACGGCACAATCGGCGTTATCGGTGAACTGCTCATTACGGCGGCAGTAGTCGTTGCCCTTTTCGCGTTTTGGCAGCTTTACTACACCAGCTACAAGGTCGAAGGCCCCCGCCAGGAGCGCATTGCCGAGTTTGCAACAAAGCATAAGCCTGCTGTCACTAACGAGGGCGAGCGCCGTACGGATGATCCACCGCCCGTAGCAACTCCAGCACTTGGCGAAACATACGGCCTCATTCACTTCCCCACGTGGGACTGGATGCGCACGCCTCTGACCCAAGGCACTGCGCAACTTGACCTTGATAATGGCAACGCTGGCCACTACGCAGATTCAGCCCAGCCGGGTGAAATTGGAAACTTCTCGGTGGCCGGTCACCGCCGTACCTCGGGTGAAAACTTCCGCTGGATTGATCGTCTCAAGGATGGCGACAAGGTGATTGTTGAGGTGGCAGACACCTACTATGTCTACAGCATGAAGCGCGCCCAGATCGTTGGTGCAGAAGAGGAAGGCAATGAACGCGTCATTGCCCCCGTCATTGACGACCCCACCTTTAGCTTGGTCCCCAGTGAACGGTGGATGACAATGACGAGTTGCCACCCCGAGTGGAGCAACTACGAGCGCTATATCGCTCACCTGCAGTTCGAGTACTGGACGCCCAAGTCAACGGGTGTACCCGCCGAGCTCGTGGCAGCCCCCTACAACAAGCCCGCAGCCTCCTGAGCCGCGACAAGCGTTTAACCAACAAGGATTTCTCTCATGTACGCATGGCTATTTCGTCACCTGCCCGGCCCCGTCTGGCTCAAAGTCATTGAGTCACTGATCATCGTGATGGCTGTGCTCTATCTGCTTTTTGAGCACGTCTACCCGTGGGCACAGAACTACCTCAACCTCGCTGACAATTCCGTCTGATCGGGTAGGCCCAACCTCAAACCTTCGAAGCTCGCGTTCTCCGGCTTAAAGCCGCAGAACGCGAGCTTTTCTTTGTGCCGGGCATGCCCTGGGAGTGAAGGTAGGCGTTGGGATGAGAGAGGCAGATTGTTAGCGCGGCGTCCAGGTGTGTGCTCAAAGGTGAAAACCCACCCAGGCGGGTGCATTTCTGCTGGAGTCACATGCGGGAGCGCGATGCGTCCCAATGCGATGGAAGGGGTGGGTGTGTTACGGCTCGGCACATGAGCTGAAGCGCGGTGCGGGCGGATGGGCATGCGACCACGCGCCCATCCGCCTGCCAGAGTCCTATCGCCTGCCAGGGCTCTATCTGCCTGTCGGAGTTCTATCCGCCTGCCAGGGCCGCATCCGTCTCCGCTGCCTCCGGGTGTGCCCCTTGGTCCAAGGGGACACTGTTAGGCGCGATAACGGCTAAAACAATGGGGCGTGTGGTGGTGAACGACAACTGCCGTTCACCACCACACGCCCCAGGAGACTAAGCAGCTCAGGCTTTACCGAATCAGCTTCTGAGTGCCTATAGGTCTCATGAGTGCGATGAGATCAGTTCCCATTACCCGGAGTGGATGGTGCAGGGGTGCCAGGAGTAGTCGGGTTGGAAGGCTGTGGCTGCTGCGGTCCGGTGGAGACAAACACCGTCACGCGGCTTGAAGGGCCGAAGGGAACCTTCTGGCCGCCCTTGGGTGAAATCGCAAAGACAATATCCTTCGCGGCCTCATTAGGCTGGCGATTCACCTCAGCGGTCAAGCCAACCTCTGTCAGCGCGGCGACAACCTCAGCTTCAGTCTTACCCTCCAGGCCAGAGGGAATGACAATGTCACCAGAGGCAATCATCAGGCGCACGGCACTGTTCTTCTTCACCGACTCACCGAATGCAGGCTCAGAGCTGACGATCAAGCCCTTGGTGTAGGGCCCATCAATGATGTCAACATTACCGACAATCAGACCTTTAGCCGTCAAGGCGTCACGGGCCTGATCCTGGTTCATATTCGACAGGTCTGGGACTTCCACTGAATCGGGGCCAGAGGAGAGCGTGAGCTTCACCGTAGAACTCCCCTTCACTTTCTGTCCGGGGGAGGGGTTGGTCTTGGCAACAAGATCCTTCGCAATCTCATCAGAGGCGACCGTTTCAGAATCCTTCTCAACAGTCAGCCCGAGATCCTCCAGAAGTTTCTTAGCTTCATCGTAGGAGCGTCCCAGAATGTCGCTAGGGATCGTGACAGAGTTCGGGCCCAGCGAGATCGTGGCAACGACGGTTTCGCCAGGCTTGACAGACTGGCCCCCCTCAGGGCTGGTACGAATAATGCGCCCCTTCTCGACAGTGTCGGAGTTTTCCTCGCCGCCAAGAGCGAACTTCAGCCCGAGGGGTTCGAGGGTGCGACGGGCCTCGTCCTGAGTCATACCAGCAAGCGTGCGGGGTACCTCAACGAGCATCTCATCTGATTGAGCGGTGTCGTTTCCAAAGAGCAAGAAAGCGCCACCGGCAATGGCCAACGCCAGCAGTGCAAGCAGGGACACTAGCAGTGCCACAGGCTTCTTACGTTCAGGAGCTTCAGGAGCGGTCACCTGAGCAAAGGAGGGCGCCACCGTAGTCTCAGTGGTGGGGCGGGGGCGCATTGCCGTCACCGGGGGAGGCATCGGAATCGTTGCTGTCATTTCCGAGGGCGTGCCCCAGACCTCGGTGGCCGGAGCTTCAACATCCATACCATGCATGGCACGAGTAAGGTCGGTGCGCATGACCGCAGCGGACTCATAACGGTCAGCGGGGTCCTTTGCCATCGCCTTCATGACGACACGATCAAGTGACACGGGGACATCGGCAGCCAGCGTGGATGGTGCTGGAGGGAGGGAAGATACATGCTGGTAGGCCACCGACACTGCTGAGTCTCCGCGGAAGGGAGGCTGGCCGGTGAGGAGCTCAAAAAGCAGCACACCCACCGCATACAGGTCGGAGCGAGGATCAACCTGATCGCCACGCGCCTGCTCGGGGGAGAGGTACTGCGCGGTGCCCACCACAGCGTTCGTCTGAGTCATGGTGGCTTGGGAGTCGGTAAGGGCGCGGGCGATACCGAAGTCCATCACCTTCACCTTGCCATCATTCGTGAGCATGATATTGCCCGGTTTGATGTCACGGTGAACGAGGTTTGCCGTGTGCGCGTACGCCAGAGCCGAGAGGACACCCGCGGCAATCTCAACAGCTTCGTCGATGGGAACCGCAGTGCCGTCAGAGAGGAGGTCCTTCACGGTGTGGCCCTCCACGTACTCCATGACGATGTAGGGCACGGACACGGTGGAACCGTCGGGGGTAATGATGTCTTCTTCCCCGGTGTCATAGACGGCGACAATATTGGGGTGGTTCAGGGAGGCCGCCGACTGTGCTTCGCGGCGGAATCGCGCCTGGAACACGGAATCGCGCGCGAGGTCCGTCCGCAGTCGCTTAATAGCGACAATGCGATTGAGGCGGGTGTCGAAGCCTAGGTTGACCTCGGCCATGCCGCCTCGGCCGATGAGCGAGCGTACCTCGTATCGGCCACCTAGGTGGTGGGCCATGGAGTCGACCATGTTGTGACCTCCTGGAGTGGATGGAACTCAGCGCCGAGCACAGCCGACGCGAACCCTAACTTTGAAAACAATACTGCCAAAGCGACGGCGACTAAGGCCAGGAAGATAATCCCGGCGATCAGCCACCGAAGAATGAGACGCCACAGTGGTGTGGGTGGCGCAGTGATGGAACGCGAGTAGCGCGTGCGCATGGGGCGTCGCGTGGGAGCTGCGGCGGCTTCAATGGAAGCCGGTGTCACGCTATGCCACAGGATAGGGGCGCGCCGCTGCGGAGCATGACGCTGCGGGCGGCGAGAGAAACGCTGGGGTGCCGTGGTCGAGTCGGCTCGCACGGGACGGAAGGACGGCACGTTTCCTGCGCGTTCAGTCTCCGCGTGGGACGAGGCCGCCACCCGTTGCGGGGGTGGTGCAAAGCTGGGAGGAGCAGGCCGCTGGGGGGCTGCTGGCGCTGCCTGCGCGGGGGTCGGCATTGCTGGAGTGGGAGCAGGAGGGGCCTGCGAGGGTGCCACTGCGGGTACTTCAGGTGTTGATGTCTGAGCAGGCGCATAGGTGGGAGGCAAGACAGGCTGAGGAAGAGCTGCTGGAGCTGAAGCCTGCGGGAGAGCGCCTGAGTGGGCCTCCCGAACCGGCGCAAAGTGCGGAACCACAACAGAATCAGCGGTTCCACGTTCACTGTGCTGAGAACCACGGTGGCGTAGCTTCAAAGCCAACTGAGCGCTCATACTCGTATCCGAATGGGGCTCATGCCCCACATCGGCTTGTCCAACGGTGATCCCAGCACTGCCCTCAGCGGTGGCGGCCACATCAACGGCGGCAACCGCTGCGGGAGCCGCATGGTGAGGCTGAGGTGCGCGAGAAGACTCAGGGCCGACAACCGCATCCAGTGAGGCAGCCTCAAAGTCAACGGGTCGGAGCATTTCCTCAGGTAGGGTCCGCGCCGGCGTGTGCTCAATGGGAGAAACAACCGGCTGCGCGGGAGCCTGAGGTGTAACACCGCCAGGTTGAGGCAGTGGGCGAGGAGAAATAGGAATGTCCAAAGCCTGCGCCGCCCCGACCAGGTCACGAACGAGTGCGCGACCTGAAGCAGGACGTTGAGAAGGCTCCTTCTCCAACAGGTGCATAATGACCTGCGCTAAGGGGGCAGGCACGTCGGACGGCAGTGGCGGCACAGCCTCATTCACATGAGCAAAAGCAATCTCCACCTGCGATGAGCCTGTGAACGGCCGCTTACCGGCTGCGGCCTCGTACGCGATAACGCCCAGGGCGTAGAGGTCACCCAAAGTGGTGGCAACCTCACCAAGAGCCTGTTCTGGCGGCAAATACTGAGCCGTGCCCATCACCATGCCAACGGCAGTCAGATCAACCTGATCGGCCGTCCGTGAAATACCAAAGTCAGTAATCTTCACCATGCCAGAGGGGCGGATAAGCACATTCGCGGGCTTAATGTCACGGTGAACAACGCCCGCCGCAGCCGCGGCACTCAACGCCATTGCCATCTGAATGAGCACGGGAATGAGGTACTCAGCGCTCAGGCGCTGTCCACCCTTGAGGTAGTCCGTCAGGGGGCGACCGTCGATAAGCTCCATCACCAGCCACCCGCAGCCGCCGTCCTCGCCAGAATCCAGAACCGCAGCAATATTCGGATGCTCAATCCGCAAGGTATTCTTCGCCTCTAAACGGAGGCGTGACAGGGGCAGTTCCTCCCCCGAGAGTTCGGGGCGGAGGACCTTAGCGGCAACAAGACGGCCTGAGAGCTGGTCGCGTGCCTTCCAGACTTCACCCATGCCGCCCTTGGCAATAAGGGAGAGCAGCATGTAGCGGCCACCAATCATACGGCCGGCGCTATTGCGAGAAGTTCCTGTCATTTCAACCCCGCTTCCAGAAGAACACGGGCAATCGGAGCGGCAGAGGTGCCGCCATGGGGGACGGGATCAGTGTCATCTCCTTCAACGAGGACGGCAAATGCCAACTGAGGGTTATCAGCGGGAGCAAAACCAATGGCCCACGCATTAGCGAAACCGGAACCATCTCCGAGCTCGGCTGTGCCTGTCTTTGCTGCAACCAAGCGTCCTGGAATATCCAGAGCATTGGCGGTGCCATAGGGCTGGTGGACAACGTCACGCATCATGGCATTGAGTTGGGCGGCAATTTCAGGGCTGATGGCGTTGGAGTATTCCTTCGCCGTCGTTGTCGATCGAACCTGCAGGTCAGCGTCAACGATGTCAGAGACGAGGAACGGCCGCATGACAACACCATTGGCGGCGATACCCTGTGCCACCATCGCCATTTGCAGCGGCGTTGCCTGAACGGTGTACTGGCCAATCGCAGCCAAAGCGGTTTGCGCTGCGTCCGTCTCGTCAGGGAAGTACGACGGCGTCACTTCGAGGGGAATATCCAGATCACGGCCGAAACCAAAACGTGAGGCGACAGTGGCAAGATCCTTGGCGTTGAGCTGCTCGCTTGCTTTGACAAAGGTTGTGTTGCACGAGCGGGCGAAGGCTTCTTGCAGGGTTGGATTACCGTCACCGCATTCGGAGGATTCGATATTTGACACCTGCGTGGACGTGCCCGGCAGATTGACAGTCACAGGAGACAGGATGCGTGATTCCGGGGTGAAAGCACCCTTTTCCAGCAACGCGATGGTCGTGAGGATTT
Source organism: Schaalia canis (assembly GCF_003858455.1). Classification (GTDB taxonomy): domain Bacteria; phylum Actinomycetota; class Actinomycetes; order Actinomycetales; family Actinomycetaceae; genus Pauljensenia; species Pauljensenia canis. The sequence continues at coordinate 126,854 of NZ_RQZF01000004.1, forward strand.
TCGCGGTCGACCCGGGTGCGTAACGGTTTCCGGCAATGGCACGGTTCGTCAGGGGAGAGCGCGGGTCCTCAATGAGGGCTTCGTGAGCGGCTTCGGCTTCAGCAGAATCAAACACGGCCAGGGCGTTCGGATCGTAGGAGGGCGAAGAGTACAGGGCCAGAATCGCCCCCGTTTGCGCGTTGAGAACGACCACGGCCCCCTTGCGGTTGCCCAGTTGCTCTGCCGCGAGGCGTTGCAAGGTGGGGTCGATTGTCAGTACGAGGCCACCGCCCTTACGGCTTTCGCCGGCAAAAAGGTTACGTAAGCGTTGGCCAAGGAGGGCCTGGGATTCACCGTCAAGCACGTTCTCAGCGACAGCCTCCAGGCCGGTGGCGGTGGTGAACGCGGATGAGAAGTAGCCGGTCACGGGTGCGTACAGAGGGCCTTCGCTGTAGTGGCGCTGGTAGCGTTTGGAGTCCTCAATCTTTTGTGAGGACGCCACTGCTGTTCCGGCGACAATGATGGGGCCACGGTCAAGGGAAGCGGAGTGCAAGATCGTGCGTGAGTTCCGAGAATCCGCATTCAAGCTGGGTGCTTGAAGAACTTGGATATTCGACACCGCTAGGCCAAGGATGGCAAAGAGGCCCATGATGACGATGAAAATCCGGCGAATTTGAGTGTTCATGCCTGCGCTCCTTCTGCTGCCTTTCGCGCAGCGGGAGCATCGCCCAGAAGGAAAGAACCTGACACCCACGGCGTGTAGTTGTGCGAGGGGCGTCGCGCGGCGTCAGAAATGCGCACCAGAAGGGCGATGGTTAACCATGATGACACCATGGAGGAACCGCCAGCGGCGAGGAAGGGCGCAGTCAAGCCGGTGAGGGGGATAACGCGGGTGAGGCCGCCCAGCACGACGAAAACCTGCAGGGCAAGGGAGAAGCTCAGGCCCGTTGCGAGGAGTTTGCCGAAGCCGTCGCGCACGCCAATAGCGGCGCGCAGACCGCGTTCAATGAGGATGAGGTAGAGCATGAGGATCGCTGCCAGGCCGGTCAGGCCCAGTTCCTCAGCAAGGGAGGACAAGATGAAGTCTGAGTTGGCTACCGGCACCAGTTGCGGGTAACCCTCGCCCCATCCTGTGCCGGTCAAACCACCAGAGGCCTGACCAAAAATCCCTTGCACAAGCTGCTGGGAGCTACCAACTTTGGCGCTGTAGACCTCTGGATCCATAGCGTTGAGCCAAATGTTGAATCGCACGCCAACATGCGGGAACGCCGAGATGGCAAGAACAACGGCGGGCGTAAACAGAGCAACACCGATGATCAGCCACGAGACGCGGTTGGTTGCCACATACAGCATGGCAACGAACAGGCCGAAGAAGAGTAGCGAGGTTCCCAGGTCGCGCTGGAAAACGAGGATGGCAATACCAATGAGCCAAACGGCAATAATTGGCCCCAGGTCGCGCCCACGAGGAAGCTGCAAACCGAAAATCTTCCGGCCGGCGATTGCGAGTTTGTCGCGGTTAGCAACCAAATAGCCAGCGAAGAAAATCGCCAGCGTAATCTTGACGATTTCACCGGGCTGGGCGGAGAGCGGGCCGAGCTTAATCCACACGCGGGCGCCATAGGTTTCCACGCCCAGGCCTGGAATAACTGGCAAGAGCAGGAGAATCAGAGAGGCAACGCCGAAGGTGAAGGTAAAGCGACGCAGGGAACGGTGGTCGCGTACAAAGAACAACGCGATAGCGGCAAGAGTGATCGCAATGCCAACGTAGATGAGTTGATTCAACCCCACCGTGTCCTGGCCGAGAAGCTCATAGGACATATCGAGGCGGTAAATCATCGCCAGGCCAATGCCTGTCAGCGCCACAGAGATCGGCAAAATAACGGGATCAGCATAAGGGGCAAGGATATGCATGCCGACTTCAGCAACAACGGCCAAAACAATGAGGATGACAATATGCTGGCCGAGGTTACCGGGAACCTCGCCTGTGCGGTTAATGGTGGTCAGCGCATACCCGCCCACGCCCAATGCGACAGCAATGAGCATGAGAAGCATTTCAACGACGCGGCGAGGACGCGCTGGTGCAACACTAACCGTTGCCACGGGCACCCCCTGACTGCTGCGTAGCATCTGACTGGGGTGTTGTCGGAGGCGTGAGGTAGGTGGTCGCTGAGGTGTGCTGCGCATGCTTGAGTGCCGCTTCGCGTAGCTGCATCACATACTGGTCGATCTCGTCACGGGAGCTGCGCATGACGGGCTCTTGGAGGCGTTCACGTTCAACCTGCGGCAAAGACTCCAGGGAAATGTCGGTGATCTCAACAGGGGTGGACAGTTCCCATGATCCAAGGGACTGTGGGATCCCCTGATAGATGACAACCTTCCCCTGAGAACCCAGGACGTAGAACTGGGTCTGCGCCCAGGTGTAGCCCAACCATCCACTGCCCAGCACGATCGCGGTGACAATGAGGGAGATAACCGGCGTCCACCAGCGTGCGCGGGCGGGTTCGTCTGCGTCGGCGTCCTCGTCAAAATAGTCGGATGCGCCCGGCTGGGTAGAAAGCGCAGCGGCACGTCCCGCTGCTCCAGGTCCCATCCGAGAGGGCGCCGTGCGGTCAATAGCGGCAGCACCCACGATCTGTGGGGTGGTGTCGCCGCCGCCTGTGGAGGGAACAACGTCGGCAACAATACAGGTGACATTGTCGGTTCCACCGGCGCGCAGAGCGAGATCAATGAGAGCATCAGCGCACTCACTGGGATCCTCGTAGTCACGCAAGGTCTGGGCAATCGTGTCGTCAGAGACGAGGCCAGACAGGCCATCAGAGCATAAAAGCCAACGGTCGCCTTCAACGGCTTCACGTACGGTTTCGTCAGGGATGGCATCAACTTCGTTGTAGCCCAAGACCTTGGTGACAGCATTGCGCTGCGGGTGATCGAGAGCTTCCTCGGGGGTGATTTCCCCTTGAGAGACAAGGAATTGCACGAACGAGTGATCGGTGGTGATCTGGGCGAGTTGCCCGTTGCGCAGCAGGTAAGCGCGAGAGTCTCCAATGTGAGCCATCGCGAGCTTATTCCCCGATCGCAAAATCGCAATGCAGGTGGTGCCAAGGCCAGTGAGTTCAGGTTCGCGTGTAGAACGATCCAGGAGTTCAGCGTGCGCATCCAGGAAAGCTTGGCGTAGCAGAGGAAGCAGAGTGTCAGCCGAGTGAGACTCAAGACCAAGGGGGGCAAGGTGAGCGACAGCAACCGAGGAGGCAATATCGCCACCTGCCGCGCCACCCATACCGTCGGCCAGGACAAGCAGGTTATGGCCCGCATAGCCCGAATCCTGATTACTGGATCGCTTCAGACCGATGTCAGATCGGGCAGCGTATCGGAACTCAACGTTAGGGGGGGCCATGATCACCGCACCAATTCAAGGGTTGTTTGGCCGATTCGGACGGTGGTTCCGGGCGCAAGCGGACGAGGCTCAGTGAGACGTTCATCGTCAACGAAGGTGCCGTTGCGTGAACCGAGGTCTTCAATCCACCATCCGCCCTCGCCGGGGGAAAGGCGGGCGTGACGACTTGAGGCGTACTCGTCTTCGAGGACCAGTGAGGATGAGGGGGAGCGGCCAATCGTGATGGGAGAGTTACTCAGCGGCAGGATCATGCCCACCAATGGGCCGCCTGTGATGAGCAGTGACTGGGGGATGGATTGGGAGGACGAGCGTCCTCGGCGGGATTGTTTGCGCCGCTGGTCAGCACTTTTGCGGCCTTTCCCGCGCGGGGTGACGACGGTGCCGAAAATGTCGCGTTTAAGCACGGCGACGGCTCCGAACACCATGAGCCATAGTAAAAGGAGGTATCCGAGGCGAAAGATATTGAAGGCGAGGTCACTGGTCATTAGCTGACCTCGGGCGTCACATCGGAAGGGTGGGTCCAGAACATGATGTTCGTGCGGCCAATGGTGATCTGGTTGCCGTCAACGAGGGTGGCGGCGTCAATGCGGTGGCCCTCCACGAAAGAACCGTTGGTGGATCCCAGGTCTGTGGCGATAACACCAGTGGGAGTAATACGTAGTTCAAGGTGACGGCGGGACACCCCACCGTCATTGACGACAATGTCAGATTCGGAGCCTCGGCCCAAAACAGTGACGGCTTCTTTCAGGAGCCAGCGTTCCCCTTCAACCTCGATAATGGGGTGTTCAGGTGAGGGGGCAACCGCGGTTGCGGGAGCGACGGAACCACGCCGATTGGCGGTGTCGATGCTGAGTTGCCCGGTCGCTTCAACGGCAGAGAGTTCAAAGATTACTTCAACGGGGCCAAGGAGGGCGTATCCGTGGAAGGCCGCGTGTTCGGTGGCCTGCAGTGCGAACTCTTCAGCGAGGACGGGCAGTTCGGCCCCGAGAGTGTCGGCGTCTCCTTGGGCGATATGAACGGTGAAGTGATTGGGGGCAATGATGCGGCTGGAAGAGACGGCGGAGGTGTTGTCATCCATGGCCCGCTGGATAGCCGTTGTAATGTCAACTGGCTTCAGGCCGGATCGGAACACGCGGGAGAAGGCGCTGTTGACTCCTCGTTCCACAGCATTTTCGAAACGGTCGAAGATGCTCATGCTCGTTTACTCTCCTCTCCCCACATTTGCAGGGTCCATCAAGGGCGGTGCCATGTCATGCGTGAGGCTGATGGGATAACAAAAGTCTCCGGTGCCGACACTACCGCCACAGCCAGTCTAGCCACTTCATTAGAAAGATGGGTGCATGATTTCTCTTAACTGTCGAAATTTCACGAGAAATACGTCGCGCCAACAACAATGCCAAGCACAGCTGCAAGGGTGACCATCACGCCGGAGACGTCCCTCCACCCCACTGTGGGGGAGGTTGAAGGAAAGGGCGGGATCCCGCCACGCATACTCATTGCGCGCCCCAGGTCATTCGCGCGCTGAGCAGCAACCGAAAGGGAAGCGGTCACTACGTCGCTTAGATGCGAGAAGAGCCGAGGCCCTCCCTCAGAGCCGCCCTGCGCGTGACGGAGTACATAGTGGCGCATGGCGAGCGTGTCGCTAATACTTTGAGACTGGTCACGCATGAGAGGAACACTTTTCAGTGTCATCGCCATGACATGCGCCCATTCCTTCACAGGCATGCCCACCCACCGTAAAGGCGCGAGGAGTTGACGAATCGCCGCTGGGAAGGCAGATGGTGGAGAGGTCCACAAGATGATGGCCGTTCCCCACATAATCACGACGGTTAACACGAAGGCACGCACAAAGATGAGTAGGCCGTCACCCAGCCAGGCTCCCACCATGCCGCCGACCATTCCCGCCCAGAACCACAGTGGGAACCGTGGGATCGCACTGCGAGGGACGCGCGCCACAAAGGATGCGGCAGCAAGAACAGTCGCACTGACCAGTAACGATAACCATGTGGGGACAAAAAGCACAGTCGTTGACAGGGCCGCCCAGCACAGGATCTTCGTCCCCACCCACATGCGCGAAATCCCGCTATCCCAGGGGAGGGGGCGCGGCATTGACGGCGAGGCCGGACGATGAGGGCGGGCCTTGCGGGGCGAGGCCGTCTGCTCGGATCGCCCAAGCGACTGTGATGCCTCGCTGACTTGTGTCACCCCGCTGACCTGGGACACCCCGTGAACCTGTGACATCCCGTTAGCCTCGGAGGAAGACGGAAGGGTGGGCAGGTCAGAAGGGTCATAAAGGCGCCCATTTTCCAGCAGAAGATGCCGGTCACATAAGCCTACGAGCCCTTCAACATCGTGGGAGATGATAATGAGGGCCATGCCCTGTCGACGCTGCGCAGCCAGAAGGGACACCAGGTGATGACGCGCCTGCCTATCCAAACCCGCAAAAGGCTCATCAAGAATAAGCACTGAAGGTTTCGAGGCCAACAGACCTGCCAAGACAACGCGGCGCATCTGACCGCCAGAGAGCTGGTCGATACCGCGCTCAGCGAAAGAAACAGGCAGGCCCACCGACTTCAGAGCCCGCTCAACAACGAGCGCACGTTCATCCTCAGAGAGGCCATGCGCGCCAGCGGCCTCGACAATATCCTCACCAACAGTGGGACGAAGGAGCTGAAGTCGAGCGAATTGATGAGAGATACCCACAGCGCCCACGCGCGTCCACATTGGGCGATTCGCCAACAGACAGCGGCCCCAGGTGGGAGTAACCAGACCGGCCATAATACGGGCCAAGGTGCTTTTCCCCGAACCATTCTCGCCAGTAATCAACACAGACTGCCCAGGAGAGACAATGCAATCAATATCGTGCAGGACGGGCTTTTCCCATGGCGTGAGCACGTCGTAATAATGGTGGACTCCCGACAACCACAGGTGCTCAACCTGACCATCTGGACTGAGGCGCTGAGCCGCCTCACGATTCCCCTGCACGGCGAACGCCTCTGCACTGTGGTGCTCACCTGCGTCACTGGGAGGAAGCGAGGCAACAGAGAAAGCATCCCCTAAAAGGGAAGAACGCCCGTCACGCACAGCCTGCGCACACTCAGGATCCCCCTCAGGGGGGCCATCAAAAATGACCTTACCTGCCTCTATTCGCACCAGGCGAGTGGCCCCAGCGGCCTCGCACAGGTCATGGGTAATGTGGATAACGCAAGTGCCCTCCGCAGCAAGCTCAGCAAAAATACTCAAAAGGCGCTCACGGCCAGCCGGGTCAACCATGGCCGTCGTCTCATCACAGATCAGCACAGCAGGTGCGCGCATCAACGCCCCCGCTAAGGCGAGGCGCTGCAACTCACCCCCCGATAAGCGTCGTGTCTGCAACTCGCTTTTCTCTGCCAAACCAACACGCTCTAAATACCGGCGGGCGAGGGCATGAAGTTCGTGAGCCTGAGAGGCGTCAGCAGGATGCAGACCCCACAAAATGTCCTCCCACACGGTATCGCCCACCACCTGCACTTCACTGCGTTGCGTGAGGAAAGCCGTGCCACCCACCTGACCTAAACCACGCGAACCAGGAGAGATAACCTGCCCACCACCGGGTGTGGCACCCGCAATGATCGAAGCCAAGGTCGACTTCCCAGAACCATTCGCCCCCGCAATGACGACAAACTCTCCGGCCTCGAAACGCAAGTTCACATCCGTTAAGACGGCCCGCGCTTCATCCTCGTAGGCAAAAGACACCCCGCGAAGTTCCAAAGGGAGCGGAGCCGGAAAGTCCTGCCCGTCCCCCACACCACCAGTAGAGGGAATGAACCTAACTTCGAGGCGATCACAATGCGAGCCATAATGCAGGCGACGCAAAACAGCGCCCAAAAGAATAAACGACACAAGGGTTGCCGCAAAGGTTCCCACAAGAACCATCACAGGTACCCACACCCACCAATAGCGCAAAAAGACATCAAGTAGCCCAGTGGCCTGCTCGACAACGCCAGATGCTCCCGGCACATAAGCAAGCAGCTTCACATAACCGGCTAAACCACTGCGCATCGCCTCAAGAAAAAGGATGCGCGACTGCTCAAACAGCCACAGCAAAGCAACAGTCACGCCGCCCAGGAACACACCAAGAAACACTCCCACGACACCGGCCCCCGCGCGCCCCACCCCTCGACGGTGGAGGGCGCCGATCGAGGCTCCAATCACACAGGATTGAGCAACCTGAGCGGCCGTTAACGCGCCACCCACAGCCCCCGACACAACAATCGCCGCAACCACCACCGCAAGCGTCGCACGAAAGCGAAAAGCCGTGGCCACCATCGCAATCGGCACAATCGCAGCAACCTGGAAAGCAAGCTGAAAAACCGGAAAAACAGTAGACAACACCCCCAAGGCCACCGACAAGCCCGCCATAATCCCCGTATTAGCGATCTCAACGGCAGAAAGCGGAGTGCGCCGAGGGCAATCTGCACAATCAGAGCGCATCGATGTGGCCACTATTCCCTGCCGTAGTACACATCGCCCGCAGTCACAGGACCCAAAAGAGTGGGAACAGACACTAGGGAATATCCACGTTCACGAAGCCCTCGAATAATGCCCGGAACAGACTGAACGCTTGTGGGGTGGACGTCGTGCATGAGAATAATTGACCCCGGCTTCGACCCTTCTATCGCACGGCGAGTCGTTTCAGGAACGTTTTTATTCTTCCAATCCTCAGTGTCGACATTCCACATAATCACCGTATCTCCCGTTGAGCGTAAAACCTCCAACACCCTGGAAGAAAACTCACCATAGGGAGGGCGCATCAAAACCGGTGTGCGGCCAGTAGCAGCGATAACAACATCCTTTGTTGCCACCACCTCGCGGCGCACATCCTCCGCTGACAGAAAAGGCAAACGCGGATGGGACCACGTGTGCGTACCAATTGTGTGCCCCTCACGCAGCGCACGCGCCACCAAACCTGGATGCACAACAGCCGCATCACCTTGAACAAAGAAGGTGGCGTGAACGCGCTCGCGGAAAAGCATGTCTAAGAGCTGCGGGGTGAGCTGGGGATCAGGACCATCATCGAAGGTCAACGCTACGCAGCGAGCCTGAGAGCAGTCGATATCTTCCGTGGGTGCAGCGCCAATGAGCGTAGCAGCCTCGCCGGGCAATGGGGCCTGCGCATGAGGATAGGCGTGTAGCCCCTGGAAACGGCCGGCATTCGTCAGAGAGTCACGAATTCTTGTTCCCACAGGGCTGAGAAGTCCCTTTGAGGCTTCACGGCTGATACGAACCGTCGTGAAAGAACTGCGATCACGGCTGGGCACAGTGACGATCAGCGCCCCATCAGGAGCAAAAAAGAGATCATCGTAGGGCGGTGCAGGTGCAGGATGTGCACGAGACGTGGGAGAGTGACTGCCGCTCTGCGGCTCAGAGGTGTCCTTATCGTCGAAACGCGTCAGAGCAAGGGTGAGCAGGCGTGACAGTGCGGGCTCTGCCTCGGCGGTGATGAGGGCCTGGCTGGGCGTAACCTCGCCGCTGGCAATATTGACAAACCAGGTCTGAGAATCAGTGCCGGGAGCGTCAGAAGCAGGTGCCTGGGCAAGAGGGGCGGTATTGAGCCTTTCAGCAAAATAGTCCCCGCCGGAGGCGACAATGCTCCACTGGATCGGCGTCAAAGGGCGTGGCCCTTGAAGGTTTTGCGCCCCTTCTGTCAGCGCGCGCGAGAAAACCGACAGCCCCACCCCCGACACCCAGTGGGCCGGAGCGCGTTCGTCAGAGGCGTCAACGCCCTCGATAATCGCGTGCGGAAGATCGAGGGGATCACGAAGCGGTAAAGAGGAGATGACGCGGGCCTCGTCAGTGGAAGACGCAGATTGGGGCGTATCACCCATGGGTAGGGGAGTGGGATAAAGCGCTGCTGGAGAGGCACTGGCCTGAGCTGGCCCGGCAGGGTTCAGCGTGGAGGCAGCACTCAACGCCGCGACGCAACACGCAACAAAGACGTAGCGGCGCAGCGCAGAAAAGCGGAGCGGCAAGTGTGACACGGTGTGGAGAAGATCAGATCCTCACAGCGGTGCCATTTGCGATGGCTGCGAGCATACCGTTATCCGTACCCAGGGTGAAGTAGTCCACGCGAACACCCACAACAGCGTTGGCGCCCATGGCCTCGGCGCGCTGGCACATTTCGTTGATAGCGCTCTGGTAGGCCTGCTGGAGTTCACTTTCGTAAGCCGTGGAGCGGCCACCAATCATATTGCGGAAACCAGCAGCAATGTCCTTGAACATATTGACACCCATAATGGTTTCCCCTGTCACCATGCCAACGTACTGCTGGATGGGGTGACCTTCAATGGTGGGGGTGGTGACGGCAAACATGCGGACTCCTTTACGGCTGAGGGTGGGTGAAAGGGGCTGCCTCAAGGGCGCGTCATTTGTGTGACGCCAAATTCACCGCACCGTCATTTTTTGTGATGCGTCCATTTTGACACTGGATCCATTGTGTCGGCGAGGCCGCCACCCCTGAAATATCCCGGATTATCGTGGAAAGGGTGTGGGAAGTGCCTCATGGAATATAGCGGGCAGGATCGTCGACAAGATCCTGGAGTACTCGATGTGCCGCCCCCGTGACGGAAAGATTTGCCGAGTCGTCGAGAACTTCAATCGTCGGGTGGGTCCATGCCGATTGAAGGATACGCTTGGACATGATTTCTTCGGCGGTTTCACGGATGTGGGGGGCAATGTCGGCCAGATTTCCACCGAGGATAACCAGCGGAATGTCGGTGAGATTGACCGCCGCAGACAGGGCTCGCCCCAGGGCAACGGCGCCCTGTTGGAGTGCTGCTTGAGCATCGGCATTACCCGCATCGGCCTCGTCGCACACTTCGCGCGGGGGCGTGTTTTCAGGAAGCTTGGCGTGACGAGCAAGGGCTTGGCGCCCAAGGAAGGATTCGAGGCAGCCAATCGCGCCGCACTTACAGGCGGGGCCTGTAGGGTCAACGCAGATATGCCCGATTTCTCCAGCCCAGCCATTAGTGCCGCTGAGGGGAGCGTGATGAAGGACAATACCCGCTCCAACGCCTACCTCTCCAGAGACGTAAATGAAGGATGCTGGGCCGCCTGGAACTCCTGGGCGGGGGTGGGCGATTGCGTAAGCAGCAAGATCGGCCTCATTCGTGACGAGGCGGGGGTAGAGGTTCGCAATGGGAGCCAGGAGTTCAGTGAAAGGGAGGTTTTCCCATTGAAGGTTGGGCGCTTTGGCGACCATTTCGGTGGAGATGATGCCAGGCAGGGCCAGCGCTGACCCGATGAAGGTCATGGGGGTTGCAGCGTAGCGGTCGAGAACTTCCTGACCAAGCTCACTCAGCGCGGCCATAGTGGTTGCCGGATCGGTGAGGCTGGGGTTGGGGCAGGAGGCGAAGGCAAGAATTTCGCCCGAAAGGTCAATAAGTTGCGCTTTGAGGATGGAGACATTCACCTCAAGCCCTAGTGCACAGTAGCGTTCGGCTTGAGGTTGAAGGCGGATGGCGGGGCGTCCTCGCGAGGGTTCACTAGAGGGGGCGAGCTCTTCAATGAGTCCGGCGCTAATGAGTTCATCAACGAGGCGTGAGATGGTGGCGCGGGTTGTGCCGGTGTAGTTGGCAATGTTGGCGCGCGAGATAGTGCCTGGATTGGCAAGGATCTGGCGCAGGACAAGTGAAAGATTTTTCGCGCGAAGATTGTGTGCGGTCACGCCGGATGCAGCGGGCGTGCGGGTGCCCGGCTGGGGACAGGGGGTCAGTGGCGTAGAGGCCAGGGAATGTAGGCGCATGGCTTGACTGTAGCCCACACATCCAGTATGTTTTTTAACGCAACAAAATAAGTGATAGGGGTTGCCATACCCCTTCAGCCGGCAAGGGTGCCTGGTTCGAGTGGCCATTCGGGACAAATGCGTTCAAAATACTGAGCAAAAGGCAGAAATTGTATAGATTATTTAAACCCTTCGTGAGCTGAAGCAAGGAAAGGCCCTGAACAAAAATGCACAGTATAAAAAATGCAATGAAAATATTTGCATGTTTTGATCTGTGTAACCCCACAACGAGAGGCAAAAACCATGACCACCACCCACAACAAGAAGTTCTCCTTCGGCCTCTGGACCGTTGGATGGACCGCAGCAGACCCCTTCGGCAGCGCAACACGCCCCGCCCTTGACCCCTGGGAATACGCCGAAAAACTCGCCGAACTCGGCGCATGGGGCATCACCTTCCACGACAACGACGTCTACGACTTCAACGCCTCCGACGCTGAACGCGCCGACCGTATCGCCCGCCTCAAAGCCGCAGCCGACAATGCCGGCCTCGTCATTGAAATGGTCACCACCAACACCTTCAGCCACCCCATCTTCAAAGACGGTGGCCTGACCAACAACGACCGCTCCATCCGCCGCTTCGGCCTGCGCAAAGTCCTGCGCAATGTCGACCTCGCCGCTGAACTCGGCGCCACCACCTTCGTCATGTGGGGCGGCCGCGAAGGCGCAGAATACGACTCCTCCAAGGACCTTGGCGCAGCCATGGAACGCTACAAGGAAGGCCTCGACACCGTCGCCGCCTACATCAAGCACCAAGGCTACGACCTACGCATCGGCCTCGAACCCAAGCCCAACGAGCCCCGAGGCGACATCTTCTTGCCGACCATCGGCCACGCCCTCGGCCTTATTGCCGAACTCGACAACGGCGACATCGTTGGTCTCAACCCTGAAGTCGGCCACGAACAAATGGCCAACCTCAACTTCACCCACGGCATCGCCCAAGCCCTCCACGCCGACAAGCTCTTCCACATTGACCTCAACGGCCAATCCGGCGTCAAATACGACCAAGACAAAGCCTTCGGACACGGCGACCTGGCCAGCGCCTTCTTCACCGTTGACCTGCTTGAAAATGGCTTCCCCAACGGCGGCAACCGCTACGACGGCGCACTCCACTTCGACTACAAACCCGGCCGCACCGAAGGTATGGAAGGCGTATGGGAATCAGCCCGCGCAAACATCGAAATGTACATGATGCTTGCCGAAAAGGCCGCCGCCTTCCGCGCCGACCCACGCACCCAAGAACTCATGGCAAAGGCCTCCATCCCCGAACTTGGCCAGTCCACCCTGGCTGAGGGTGAGAGCTTCGAGGACTTCCTAGCAGACCGCTCAGCCTTCGAGGACTTCGACGCCGAAGCGGCAGGAGCCCGCGAATACCACTTCGTCGAGCTCTACCAGCACGCCATGCGCCATCTGATTGGCTAAGGGACAATACGAGGGTGGCCTCGCCGCGGTACCGGGTACACCAACACCCAGCCACGAGGCCACCCTCGTCAATTACGGAAAGGAGACGCAAAGATGCGTCCCTATGTTGCAGGTGTCGACACCTCCACCCAGTCCTGCAAGGTCATCATCTGGGACCCCGCCAGCGGCCAGATCGTCCGAGAAGGCAAAGCCTCACACCCCGACGGCACAGAGGTCCATCCCGACCACTGGTGGGCTGCCTTCGAGCAGGCCCTTGACGCCGCAGGCGGGCTGGACGACGTACACGCCCTGTCAGTTGGCGGACAACAGCACGGCATGGTCTGCCTTGACGCTGATGGGCAGGTCATTCGCCCCGCTCTCTTGTGGAACGATACGCGCTCAGCCCAGGCCGCCGTTGACCTCATCGAAGAATGCGGAACTGCAACACAGGAAGGCGCCGATGTCCTTCCATCTGACGGAGAAAGCCAGCATCCCGAAGAGTTGGTCACGGCCCACGATGCGGGCAAACGCTGGTGGGTGGAGGCCACCGGCTCCGTGCCCGTCGCCTCCTTCACCGTCACCAAACTACGCTGGCTAGCCGATAATGAGCCTGAAAACGCCGCCCGCATTGCCGCCATCTGCCTGCCGCACGACTGGCTGACCTGGAAAATCTCCGGCTCCACCGACCTGGCTGACCTACGCACCGACCGCTCCGACGCCTCGGGCACGGGTTACGTCGCTACCGATGGGCGCACCTACCGCTACGACATTCTCGCCCGTGCCCTGCGCATTGACGAGGACGCCGCACGCCGTATCATCCTGCCCCGCATTTGCGAGCCCTGGGAGGTTGCCGGGCGAGGGGACGCCGCCCGAGGCTGGGGCGAAATCCTTCTCGGGCCAGGCTGCGGAGACAATGCCGGTGCGGCCCTGGGCGTTGATTTACGCCCCGGCCAAGCACTCCTGTCCCTGGGAACGTCCGGCGTCATCTCGGCTGTCGCCTCACAGCCCGTGTGTGATCCCGACGGGCTTGTCACAGGCTTTTCCGACGCCTCCGGCAACTGGCTCCCCCTGGCCTGCACTCTCAATGCCTCGCGCATTATCGACGCCATGTGTAAGGTCACCGGACTGGACTACGACGCCTTCGACGATGCTGCGCTGTCCGTACCTGACGCGCGCGGATTAGTGCTCGTTCCCTATTTTGAAGGGGAGCGCACCCCCAACCTGCCCCACGCCACGGCCACACTCTCTGGCATGACCCTGGCCAATTCCGCACCTGAATATGTTGCCCGCGCAACCGTTGAGGGCCTGCTCAGCCTCATGCGTTTCGCTTTGGATGCCGTGCGGAATCTAGGTGCTCCCATTGATGAGGTCATCCTGGTTGGTGGTGGTGCGCGATCGCGCGCCGTACAGGCCCTGGCAGAAGGAATGCTGGGGGCTCGCGTGCGCGTGGCGCCCTCGGCCGAGTACGTGGCCCTCGGTGCTGCCCGCCAGGCCGCCGAGGTGGCGCGCCGGGTGGAGTAAAGCCCAAGGCGGCGTGTGCTGGACAGGCCCTCCGATCCCCTTGCTCATTGTTGCTTGCTCAGTCCATGCGCCCAAGTAGCCTCCTAATCTTGCGCCTTGTTGTCAAAACAGCCCCGCACGCGGCGCAGTTTTGACAACAAGGCGCAAGATTAGAGGTAGGCACCTGGGGCACGGCAGTGCGCCTTCCTTATCCAGCCTGTTCTTTCAGCGCCCAAGCAAAAGCAGGCCGCAGCGGCAGCGTGCCCACAATCATCGCCTGCAGAGCGTGGTAAATGTCGGGCTTGCCCGTCCATGTGTGGGGTGCGGGCTCATTGCGTTCGTTGAGCTCTTCATGCCAGCATCCCGACGGGTCGATGAGGTATCGCTGCGCGTAGTCCCAGTAGTCGGCAATATCCTGCCAGTAGGAGGCATTGTCGCTGGTGTGAGCTAAAGCCGCAGCCGCCCCGATGGCCTCACATAGCACCCAGTGCATGCGCTGCCGCACCACGGGCCTTCCCTCAAAATCAATGGTGTAGACGAAGCCCGGCGCACCATCCCTGCCCCAGCCCTCCGCCAAAGATTTGCGGTACAGGTAGGCGGGCAGTACATCGAAGGATGCCGGGTACTCTACGCCGTGAGCCTGACATTCGGCGGCAACCGTCAGAATCAAGCGTGACCACTCCAGCCAGTGCCCAATTGTTGATCCGAAGGGTCGGAACGCGTCGGCAGGAATGTCCTCGTTGTAGGAGAGCATGGGCCGCCACTGCTCGTCGAAATGTTCGGGCAGGCGGTGATCGTTCGCGTCAATAAAGCCCACCACGCGCGAGGTAATCCGCAGGGCTTGTTCTAAACGCCGCTGATCCCCATTGGCTGCGAAGGCGGCGAGCAGCGCCTCCACCGAGTGCATATTCGCATTCACCCCGCGGTAGGGATCCACCCCCATTGTTTCAGGATCACGGGCGTCAACGACCATGCCGGCGGCCTCATCCCACCACAGCGCATCGAAGGTTTCCAGCGCGCGGGTGAGGAGCGCGTTGGCCTCGTCAACCCCGGCGGCCAGGGCCGAGGAGGCTGCGAGGATGACGAAGGAGTGATCGTAGGCGACGCGCATCTGGGAATCCGGCGTGCCGTCGGCGTCAACGGAGGATACCCAACTGCGGGTGGCCGCATCGTAGAGCGGGCCGTTGAGTAGCGCGTCCACGCCGTGCCGTACATAGGGCAGGCAGTCGGCATACCCCAGCAGGTGGCCGAGGGCGAAGGCGTGCGTCATGCGCCCGGTGATCCACAGGCGTGTGCCGTAGGTGGGGTCGATGCGTCCGTCATCATTGAGCCACCCAAAGCCATAGGAGGTGCGGCCGTGGCGGGCAAAATCAATGAGGGCGCGGCTTTCGTGGGAGAAAGAAGCGCGGAGGGCGGGAGGGATCGTCATTGGTCATCTCCAATCGTTCAAGTGTGGGCAGGGTGTGCGCGTGCGCGTCCTTGCGCGGCGCAGTCGTCATCAGTGACGAGGCTGCCGCCGCCTTACTTCAGTGAGGAAGTAGCAGCGGGGGTGGTGTGATGGGGTATCGAGAGGGGGTGGGTAAAGGGGGGTGGTGCTAGCGTTCGGGGGTGATGACGTTGACCTCGTGTTCGTGCAGTGCTGTGAGAAGCGGCGCGGGGGGCATGGTGTCGGTGATGAGGTAGTCAGCCAGGCTGAGTGGGCCGATGGTGGCGAAGAGTCGGCTATTGAATTTGGAGGAGTCCGCGAGGATTGCAACCTTGCGGGATTGCTGTGCCATCTGGGCAATCATCATGGCTTCAGCGAGGTTTGTGGTGGAGAAACCCCCTTCGGCATCCACTGCGCCAACGCCCAGAAGTGCAAGGTCGGCTTGGACGGCTACCTGCCCGCCTCCATTGGGCGAGGAGAAGGAGACGGGGCCAATGGCGACTCTGCCGGATAGTCGGATGTGGCCACCGATCATATACACGTCGCGGCAGCTTTCAGGGTTGATGGAGGTTGGGATGACGAGGGAGTTAGTGGCGATGATGAGTTCGCGCCGTTCGCTGAGGTGGGAGGCGAGGGCGAGGGTGGTGGTGCCGCCGTTGATGAGGAGGACAGAACCGTCATCCACCAGGCCGACGGCTAAGCGGGCGATGGTGTCTTTTTCGTGAGGTCGTAGTCGGGTGCGGTCGTCGAGTTGGGTGTCATGCCAGGGGATGGCGGAGGTGGACATGGCGCCACCGTGGGTGCGGATGAGGACGCCTTCGGCATCAAGCTGGTCGAGGTCGCGGCGGATGGTGTCGACGGAGACGCCGAAACGTCGCGCAAGGTCAGCGACCGTCACCTGGCCAGCTTCGGCAATGTAGGTGGCGATTCGGCTTTTTCGCCCGGCTGGGAGTCGAGGGTGTGCGTCTTCCACGACAGTAGAATAACGCGAAATGCAGAAAAACGCATATACCTGCGTCATGTTATCGCTTTGTTACCGTATTCCGGTTGCAGAGGCGTGTTGTGCGGCTTAGGCTCGCAATACGGCCTCAAAAAACAGCGAATAGCTGCACAAAATTGCACATCAATGACGATGGAAGAAGGCAGTATCCATGAACAGAAGACTCGTCGCGATCGCCGCGACCCTTGGAATGTCGGCAATGATGCTGACAGCATGTGCATCAACCCCACAAAGTGGCGCGGCAGAATCCGGCGCGCCCACCGAACCCGCCGCAGATGGCACAGTCACCCTCGAATTCGCCCAATGGTGGGAGCCAGAACTTCCTGACGGCTCCTTCCGTGCCCTCATGGACGAATTCGAAGCTGCAAATCCCGGCATCAAAGTTGAACTCCTTTCAGGCCCCTACGCCTCCACCAAGGAACAACTTGTCGCCGGAGCTGCCGCAGGCACCATGCCCGACGTTGTTGGCCTTGACGGCGCGTGGGTCAGCGACTTCGTCAAACAAGGCGCCATTACTGACCTCAGCGCCCTCATGAAAGAGGCAGGCTACGATGACGCCCAACTCGCCAGCCAAATTAAAGTCGCTGACGCCACCTACATGATCCCCGTGGTCAACTTCGTCTACCCCATGTTCGTCAACCGTGACCTCCTTGATAAAGCAGGCATCACCGGCGTTCCCTCAACACGGACCGAGTTCACCGACGCAGCCAAAAAGATCACCGCAGCCGTTCCTGACGCCTCAGGCTGGGTGATGCCCCTGTCCCTCGAAGCCCCCAACGGCATCCAAAACGACGTCATGGCATGGGTATGGGCATCAGGTGGATCAATGCTCACCCCGGACGGTAAACCCAATGTCAACAACGAGGACGTCAAATCCGCCCTTGAGTTCATTAAGGGCATGTGGGATGCCAAGGTCATTGCCAACGGTGCTTTCACCATGAAGGAACAAGACAAGGTCGAAGACTTCACCAATGGCCGTGTCGGCATGATGATTGACTCCCTCGCCCACATCAACCTCATCCGCGAATCCAGCCCTGACCTGAAGTTTGAAATTGCCGCTATCCCCGCCAAGGACGGCTACAGCGGCGAACGCGGCATGCCCTACGCCTCGTGGGGAATTGGCGTGTCCAACTCAACCGAACACAAAGCCGAAGCGTGGAAACTCGTTGAGTTCCTCATGTCCAAGGACGTCAACGCCCGACTCTCTGACAGTGCACACGCTTTCCCAGGCCACGTTGATGCTGAACCCGCCTTCGTCAAAGACGACGAGTTCTTCAAAGCCGCCTTCGACATCTGGAACGCCGGACGCCCGGCCAACGAATTCACCGGATTGCCCGTCGCTGAAAAACTCATGCGCAGCTTCGATGAAGAATTCCAGCGTTACCTCAGCGGAGACATCAGCATCGACGAGATGCTGACAACCGTCCAAACCACCTGGGAAGGCGAGTTCTAACTCCGCCCCCTCACACCCCGCAACGGCGATACGCGCTATGCGCTGAACGGAGCAGCCAAGAGTGTAACGCCAACCCCGATCCGCCCTCGCAGGGCGGGGTGAACACCGGAGCGCAACTCACCCCGCCCTGCGGTACGGGCGCACCCCAGGCAGAGAGCCTCGCCCCCACCAAACCCCCAGTCTTTACGCGCATCGACTCAAGGAAGGAGGCCCCGTGGCAACGACAGCATCCCACAGCGCACCAACATCCAGCAGTGCACTAACTCCCAACAGTGCACCAGCATCTGCGCACACCCCAACACGCCCGATCCGCCCTCGCAGCCCTCAGACCCGTGGATGGAGGATGCTCGTTCCCTACCTGTACCTCCTGCCCACCATCACCCTCATGCTGGTACTCCTTGCCGTGCCCATCGTGATGGTCATTCACTACTCCTTGCAAGATGCGGTCATCACCAACCCCAACCCCGTCTTTGTTGGCATCAGCAACTACGCGGCAATCCTCACCCACGCAAAGTTCTATACAGCACTGAAAAACACCGCGTTCTTCACCCTGGTCAGCGTCATCGCCCACATGATTATCGGCCTGGCCTTCGCACTCCTGCTCAACTCTGACAAAGTCTCAGCCATTACGCGCACAATCTTTCGCACGCTATTTGTCCTCCCCTGGCTGCTGACGGTCGCAATCATCGCCATCTTGTGGCGGCTCCTCCTCAACCCCAATGGCGTGGTCAACTACATCCTCAACGCCATCGGTCTTATCAGTGGCCAGCAAGAATGGCTGGCTGACCCCGATATGGCCCTGACCGTTGTCACGCTCATCAATATCTGGGCGGGCTACCCCTTCTTCATGATTAGCCTGCTGGCAGGCCTGCAAGGGATTTCCCCCGACCTGTACGAGGCCGCCGAGGTCGACGGCGCCGGGCCAATCCGCCGCTTCACCAGCATCACTATTCCCCAACTCCTGCCGGTGCTGACCTCCATGGCGCTGCTCGACATTATCTGGACCTCCCAACAATTCGCCCTCATTTGGATGACAACGGGAGGCGGGCCCCTGGACCGGACGGAAATGCTGGCCACCTACACCTACAAGCTCGCCTTCTCGGACTATGACTTCGCGGCAGCCTCAGCAGCGGCTGTCCTCATCTTCATCATGTCGATGCTGCTTGCCGCCCTGTACGTCAAGAGCCAGAAACTGAGGGATTGAGATGAACCTCTCCAAACACGCCCGTCACATCCTGGCGAAGATCGGCGTCCTGATTGGCCTGACCTGCGGTGCTCTTTTTGCGGCCTCACCGATTGTGTGGATGTTCGTTTCCTCCCTGAAAAAGAACTCTGAAATCTTCGCCACCCCACCGCGCTTCATCACCGAAAATTCCAGCCTTGACGCCTACGTTGCGATCTTCAACGACCCGCAAAAAGTGCGTTTCTTTGTCAATAGCTACGCCGTGGCGCTCTCGGTCACCCTCCTGACCCTGCTGGTGGCAATCCTCGCGGCCTTCGCCTTCAGCCGCTTCACCTTCCCCGGGAAACGCATCCTCAACGTCATTATTATTTCCGTCCAATCCGTCCCACCCATCACCCTCCTCATCCCCTTCTTCGGGCTGATGGTCGCCCTCAAGCTCTACAACACCTACCAGGGCTTGATCCTCACCTACATGGTGTTCACCCTGCCCTACGCGATCATCATGCTGACCGGCTACTTCAACACCCTGCCACGAGAACTCGACGAGGCCGCCAAGGTTGATGGGGCAACGTCATTTGGCGCCCTATGGCGGGTGCTAGTACCGATTTCTATTCCTGGCATCGTGTCGGTAGGGATCTACACCTTCATGATTGCGTGGAACGAATACCTCTTTGCACTCACCCTCACGCGCACCAATGACATGCGCACTGTCCCCATCGGTATTCAACTGCTGATGGGACAACACTCCTACGACTGGAACCAGATGATGGCGATGTCCGTCTTGGGGTCCATCCCCATCCTGGTGCTCTTCATCTTCTTCCAGAGGTACTTCATCGGCGGTATGTCAGCCGGTTCGGTGAAGAGCTAAACAACACAACAGGAAGGAACTCCCATGCTCGTAACGGGTGACGCCATTCTTCAGGTGGCACATCATCATTCTTTTGCCGTCCCGGCATTCAATATCTCCAGCTACTCCATGCTTAACGCAGTAGTGGAAACCTGTGAGGAGCTCAAATCTCCCCACATTATTGCTATCCACCCCGACGAACTGCGCCACATTGGTGTGGACATGCTGCCCGCCATCATCCAAAAAGCGCACCGCTCGTCGGTGCCCACCGCCATTCACCTCGATCACGGGGCTAGCTATGAGCAGGTTCTCCTAGCTATTCAAAACGGTTTTACCTCGGTCATGATCGACAAGTCTCTTGAAACATGGGAAGTCAACGTCGAGCAAACCCGCCGTGTTGTCGAAGCCGCCCACGCCGTTGGATTATCAGTGGAAGCAGAGCTGGGCACGATTGGCGCCACCGACTCCTACGGCGAGGCCGGAACGAATGACATCGTCTACACCGACCCCGACGATGCGCTGCGCTTCGTTGAGGCGACCGGCGTGGATTCCCTCGCCGTTGCCATCGGGACACGCCACGGCCTCTACCCTGACGACCTGCAGCCTGAACTCAAGCTCGACCTGCTGGATCGCATTAAGGCCGCAGTGGATATTCCACTTGTCCTGCACGGTGGGTCCAATAACCCCGATGATGAGATTCGTCAGGCCGTCCAGCGCGGCATTAACAAGGTCAATATTTCCTCAGACATCAAAGCCGCGTACTTTACGCGCATGCGCGAGGTGCTCAAAGACCTGGGGGTCCGTGAACCTAATGTCATTGAGCCGCCCTGCGAAGAAGCCTTGCGTGAATGTGCCGCACAAAAGATTGAGCTGTTTGGCTCGGCAGATACGTTGCGTTTCTTCTAGTTCCAGCGCCTGAGCCTCCTGAACGAGATGGCGGAATCACACAAAGAGTAAGGGAGTAAGACGATGGGGTCGGGAGTGGTCCTCGGACTTGGCGGAAACGTTGATTTCGAGGTGGAATGGGATGCGCAGATCCTTCAGGCGTTGATGCGCGACTGTGAAATCAGCGCCGCCGAATGCGAGGCCACCCCCCGCATCGTTGAGGACGAGCGAGGGATGCTTGTCGCGATCCTCCATGCGATCCGCCACCAGAAAGGCATGGAAGTACGGGTGACGGACCCGCAAGCGCTGCGCAGTTTCGCTGAGCGCTTCAGCTACACCATGACCCTGGGTGGTACGAGTGTCAGGGCGGCAATCTGCCTGGATCGCCTCGGCGTAGGCTCCCTCGTGCACCTGGTATCAACCTGCCAGGAACTCCGCGACCTCTTGCCTGACAGGGTGCGTTACGTGTCGAGTGCACGCGAGGATAGCCTTGACCCGCATGTCATCATTCAATACCCGGCGGCACCGGACCTCCATTTCCTTGATGGCAGCCCCGTGTGGGAAGGTGCGCGCGAGGTGGGAGCGGGCGAGGGCCGCCCAAACCGGCTCATCTTCGTCAATGACCCAGCCAATGAACGAATGGCGATCTCTCCTGATTTGGCTGAACCGATTGCCTCGGCGCAGGTTGTTGTCATTTCTGGTTTGAACGCCATGACCTCAGAAGAACTGCTCGCACGTCGTCTTGACGTGGTTGAGAGGATGCTCGCCCAAGTGCCCTCAGAGCAGCAGGGACGCGACTGCCTGCTTCCCCCGCCAGGTTTTGCTGGGCGGCCCGTCATCTACGAAGAGGCTGGTTTCCATCACGAGCATCTGCGCCAACAGGTGTTGGCCAGCGCCCGCAGATGGGCCACCATCCACTCCATGAACGAGGATGAAGCCCAGCATTACCTTGGCCGCAGGGTGTCGATGACTGAGCCGGAAGACCTCGTGAGCCTGATGAAATCCCTGCGGGTGCTTTCCGGCGTGCGCAATGTCGTGGTGCACACGGCCGACTATGCGGCGGTGATGGGGGAGGACGCGCAGGCGGTTGCCAAAGCTGCAGCCGTGGGCTGCCAGATGGCCTCCACGCGCTTTGCCTACGGGGATGACTTCACCGCCGAGGATTTCCGCGCGATGGCGAGGGTGGCGTACTCGCCGGTTGGCCTGTATTTGACAGCTTCACCGGTGGTACGGAAGGCGGGGGTCCACATTGCCCCCTCCCATGCCGTGAAGATTGCTGACCCGACGACCATTGGCTTGGGGGATGCCTTCGTGGGTGGCATGGTGTTGGCTCTGTCCCACGAAAGGGGATAGGACCGTTTGCAGGCGGCGTCGGCCTAGGACGGGGTGCTCCCGTGGCGAATCCTCCACGGGGCCACTTGCATTTGTGCAGGTCAGGAGAATTGCTCTAGGTGTCTTTCACTTGCAGCCGATGGCAAATTGGTGGCACTCGGGTTCGGAACTGCAGTCTTTACATTGAGGTGAGACAAAGTCTCGCTCAAGGGTGACAGGCACGTTGAGGGATTGCAGATCAAGGATCTCCTGTTGAATTTCTGGTGAAAGAGCTTTCCAGGGATTTGCTGCGTCTACCGAATCCATGAAGGGGATTTGCCAACAATGCATGGGAATAAGTCGAATACCAAGGTGAATCGCACCGTCAGTGAAGCGCGCGTAGGAGATATCAGCGGCGCCGGACCCTACCTTCTGCTCAAGAGCTTGCACTCGTTCGGCGATATCTTGCTCTGAGAGGGCAGGCTTGGGAAGGAGCGGAAGATCAGTCTCGTAAATGTTAATGGCGTAGGTGGCAGTTCCTTGGGGAATACCAAAGAGTCCGCCGGAAAGCTTGAGGCAGTCCGCCTGGTTGTCCGCCGTGATGTAGTCCATGTCAACAGTGATGTTCCGTAGTTCAGGGTTGAAATAGACCCGTGCCCCTTTATTCATGGGACATTTGTTGCGGAAGTCGTGCAAGATGTCATCTTCTTCTGCGGTGATGCCATAGAGCAGAGGAGAGATGGGCGAGCCGGAGGATTGAGTTCCCTCCTGGCTTGCCACGAGATTCTCAACTGATTGTGAGGTATTTCCAGTCTCACGGTGAGATGGTGAGCTGCAGGCAGTAAGCGTGATAGCAGCAATGATACTCATTGCTGCGTATCGGCGAAGGCTGTGTGTATGAGCCATGTTTTACCTGTCCGTATTAATGAGGAGAAAGCTCGACCATCACATCTTGCACGATAGTTTGTAGAGGTGACAATGTAGCGAGATATCTGTCCAGTTCTATATCCGCTTGCGCACAGTTGGCGATTGGAGGCAGGAGATTTCAGTTCGACGCCACTAATTTGCCAGACCATCAGTGTGAGAAGTGTCAGGTCTGGTGGTGAAAACCCTATTTGCATAGGTTGATACGGTTGGGATCAATGCGTTGGTTGAGACCGTTAACGGCATAGTGCACTCACGTCAACAACAGCTACAACAACGAACTAGCCATCGCCTAGGAGGAGAATCCAGGATGGTTCACACCTCGGTTTTCGCCCCTGTTGCGTATTTCCTTGCGTATGATTGTTTGAGGGTTGACAGTTTTCATCTGGGTGCTATTTGAACCGTCCTGGGTTTTGTTCCGGGGTGAAGCCTGAAAGGATGGTTCTTATGCCGAAGCAATTTGATGTGGAGTTTAAGCAGCGCGCTGTTCGTTTAGTGAATGATCGGTTGGCTGCTGATGAGACGATGTCATTAACCAAAGCGATTGGTGTGATTGCCAAGAAGCTTGGGGTGGGGTATGAGACTGTGCGGCGGTGGTATCACGACCCTGGGGTGAATCAAGACCATGAGAATGGACCACTAGCAGCCGAGGTGAAGCGTCTGCGACGGGAGAACGCTGAGCTGCGCCAGGTCAATGAATTGCTCAAGGCTGCCTCGGCTTTTTTCGCCTCCGAACTCGACCCCCGAGCCAGGAAATGATCGCGTTCATCGATAAGTATCGTGATCGTTTCGGGGTAGAGTTCATCTGCCAAATGTTGGCTCACCACCGCATGGGTGGGTTTATGAGCGCGCGTGGTTACCGCGCTGCTAAGAGGCGCTTGCCCTCTCAGCGGTCTTTACGTGATTGCGAACTAATCCCTATCATGATTGATATTCACCGGGAGAATTATGGCGTGTATGGGGTGCGTAAGATGTGGCACGCCATGAAACGCGCCGGATACACTATTGGTCGCGATCAGGTAGCTCGCCTCATGAAAATGGCTGGTGTGCGTGGTGTGATCCGCGGGCGTAAACCCCTCACTACCAAACCTGCTAAGACTCCTGATGTTCGCCCCGACCTGGTTCAACGCAATTTCCGGGCTAGTGCGCCTAATCGGTTGTGGGTGGCTGATATTACCTACGTCAGAACACGTACTGGCTTCGTGTACACCGCGTTTGTTACCGATGTCTACAGCAGGAAGATTGTTGGTTGGGCGACCAAGAGTCGCCTCACCACCGAAGCCCTGCCCTTGGAGGCTTTGAATCATGCGATCGCTACCGCCAAAGGCAGCCTAGAGAGCTTGATCCATCATTCAGATCACGGCTCCCAATACGTCGCCATTGCCTACCACGAGCGCCTTCGCGATGCGGGGATTGATGAGTCCACCGGCAGCGTGGGAGACTCCTATGACAATGCCCTGGCCGAGAGTGTCAATGGCCTGTACAAAAGCGAACTGATCTACTCCCACACCTGGGAAGGATTAGCCGAAGTCGAGTGGGCTACCCTGTGCTGGGTTCACTGGTGGAACACCACCCGGCTGCATTCTGAGTTGGGGTACCGCACTCCACAAGAAACCGACAACCACTACTGGCGCACCCACCGTGCCAACACACCCAATTTACGAGTCACCGCCTAGGAACAAAACCCAGGACGGTTCAATTTCATCCCAGACGGAAAGGGTGTGGTGGGTGTGAGGTTTATTGCTTTCGATGAGCCTGTGGTGTTGGATTTTATTGGGCGTTGTCGGGAGTTTGTGGATTTCTTTTCTGGGTGGGGTGGAGTTCGTGCTCGGAGTGTGGAGCAGGTTTTCACCTCTTTTCAGGGGCCGTATGCGAAGTTGCTTGAACGCGCCGTTCGGGATGAGGGTTCTGATCGGGCGCGTTTGGCAGATGCGTTTGATGCTTTAGTGGCTCAGGTGGATGAGGCTCGTTTTTTGGCTTGCTGTGAGGATGAGCGCAGGGCGGAGGATTTTCGTCGTCGGGAGGCTGCGTCGGAGCTTCTTGGGGGCGATGCTGTGGTGGGGATGTGGAATCCTGGTTCTGAGGGGGAGTATCGGTCCAAGCATGTGGGGGTAGGGTTCGCGCCTTTACAGCGTGTGCGTGTAGCTTCTCAGGGATATTCCGAGCGGGTTGCTGCTGATCCTGTAGTGTTGCGTGGTCTTGCCCGTGAGTACTCTGTTTTTAGCATGTTGCTTGAGGATCGTTTGAGGGAGCTAGAGCGTTTGTGGGCGCGTTGCATCTCGACGTGTTCTTGGGCGGGGTTTGGTTCTTTGAGTGTTTTTTCGGGGGTGCGGGGGTATCTGGCTGAAAATAGGGAGGATCAGCGTTGGTTGGAGGCTATTGCGGGTGCTTTTGAGCGTGCGGGAGGGCAAAACCGCAGGCTTACGGGTTTGGATCTGACTGTTGCTGTGATTGGCGCGAGTGTGAGCCCTTCATATGTGGGGCAGCTTCTGAGTGATCCTGATTTATCTGTTGAGGAGATTGAGTCGATCGCTGCTGCTTTGGCTGGGGAGCGCCGGACGCGGCAGGTGTTGGCTGCTTATGTGGCGGGGGTGCTTGATGGTCTGACACTGGATGCTTCTGGTACGCAGATCGCTCGTGCTGGGGCACTGTTGCGTGGGATGAGTGTCAGTGCGGATGCGAGTGCTGTGTTCTTGAGGAGGGTTCCTGCCGAGGATCTCATTGATCGGGTGGCCTTGGCTGGATTGTTTGCTTATTCTGGTAAGTTCGCTGACGCGAATGGGTATATTCACGGGTTGCGTGAGGTTTTCCGTGTGGGAGAGCCTTGTTTGGCCCAATCTGATCCTGCGTTTGTGAAGCAGTACGCGCACGACCTCTTCGACGCGACACTGACTCCCAAGCGTGTGGAGCCAACTACGGGCAATGCCACGTTTGCGTTGTCGTATCTGCTACGTGATTCTGCGTTGTCGTCTGAGTTTCTTCTTACCGTGGGTGCTCGTTTGGAAAGTTTTGAGCGTGAATTTCCTGATCCCGCCGTGGGGTGGCTGGCCATAGGCCAGCAGGGGCGAGGGATGGCGGGGTTTTTCCCGGCCGATAAGCACGGCTCTGCCAGTGATGCTTCGGCGGCGCTGATGAGCGCTTTTGGGAAGAGCCCCCAGGCATCGCTTGAGTTTTTCAGTTCTTTTGATCCGCAGACAATGAGTGCGCCCACCGATCGGCAGCGCTACTGGTTGGCGGAGCGGCCCTGGGGTGAGGATGGGTTTGAGTCGATCACAGCGGCGTTGGATGCGGCGACAACCACGCCGGGTAATATTGGCACGGCTCAGGCGTCTTCACTGGCAACAAGTGCTGTCAAGATGCTGGCCAATCGCAGTTTTGCTGCTTCTTCAGAGCAGTTTGCTGCCTCCAGTATTCACCCGCGCGCGGCAACGCATATGGCGAGCGTCTTGTCGGCGTATATGCCCGTTGTTGATTTCTACGTGACAAAACCACCGACAGCGCGAGTTGAAGATGGGGAGGTTGCTGGGATCTCTCGCGATGACCTTGGCACAATCCTTGACATGCCTGTCTTTGCTAAAGATGATCTGAACGCGCTGATCACCGCGATCACGCAGGTAGATGACGGGGCTGTAGCACTGCGTATGGGGATGGATACCTACCATGACCGCCATCTTGCTCAAGTGATCAGAGACCACTCCGGCAGTATTGATTTTGAGAAGACGCTCAACAGTGCTGCAGCTGGTGGTGGCGCGCTGGAGGGTTTCGTCCTGAACGCTGTGGGGGAGGCAGCGATTGCGGCGGGGGAGGAACGCGACCGGGAGACACGGGCTTGGATCGGCCTGCAACGACATCTTGCTGAGGTAATCCCTGTTGATCGCATACCCCTCGCTGGGCCTCTTGTGGAGGGGTTGACAGACTACGGTCTTGATGTCATTGAAGAACACGCTGGGGATACCTATGCTCGCGCTCGCAGTGAAGCCGTGCAAACCGCGAACACAGCAGCAGAAATTGCCTATTACTCCTACACGACACGACTGGACCGAGCGGTCATTGAAGGCGGCCTTGTCACCGACAAAGACGACCGTGAACTGATCCCTGAGGTGTTCGCCAATGGCTTCCCCAGCATGGCTGAACTCGCTCAGGACCAGGGTTTGGCTAATCGTGTGGGTGATGTGGGGGATAACTATTACGACAGTTTCCGAGTGGAAACATCGTTTGACAAAGCGTTTTTTGAGAGGTTCCAGTGATGAGGCCGGCGTTTTGCTGCTGCGTGCGTTGTTGCATGCTTGGTGTTGGCGGGGTGTGCGGGCCGTGATGGGGCAGGTGAGAAGGAGGTGCTTGAGCCCTATCCGATTGTGCTTTCAGCCCAGGAGGTCGGGCCGGGCTATGCCCTTACAGGCAATGACTTCAGTCTCACACTCAGCTTGTGCAGTGCGCAGACTAATTACCCTCCTTTTAGGAATGATCACCACTATATTGCTCAGTACACCAATGGGGCGCGTGTTGTGGCTGTGGGAATATGGCCAACTGACGGC
>NZ_RQZF01000031.1 GCF_003858455.1 Schaalia canis
ACGGGTAATCCCCGCAGGTGCGGGGAAGAGTGATCAGATCCGCCAGCGTCGCTCGCGCATCACGGGTAATCCCCGCAGGTGCGGGGAAGAGACGCTGGGCGATTTCAACGCTCATGCCTGGGCCGGGTAATCCCCGCAGGTGCGGGGAAGAGATCCCCGCGCTAGGGGCCGCCCAGCCCGCCTACGGGTAATCCCCGCAGGTGCGGGGAAGAGCATCTACCGGGCTTCCATCCGAGGGGACAACCCGGGTAATCCCCGCAGGTGCGGGGAAGAGGAACTGCGCGCCGACATCATGAGCGCGGTCAAAGGGTAATCCCCGCAGGTGCGGGGAAGAGGCGCGCCAGGGGCGAGGTGTAGGAGCACAGCGCGGGTAATCCCCGCAGGTGCGGGGAAGAGGGAGCCATGAACGCTGAGGATACTTTTGCGGCCGGGTAATCCCCGCAGGTGCGGGGAAGAGCGGGCCCTAGCGTTGAGGTCGCGGCGGAGATCCGGGTAATCCCCGCAGGTGCGGGGAAGAGCGGCCAGCCCGTCACCATTACTGCCCGCCACACGGGTAATCCCCCGCAGGTGCGGGGAAGAGTTCGGCGGCGGCGGCGCGGGTGTCGAGGACGGCGGGTAATCCCCGCAGGTGCGGGGAAGAGCGCCCCCGGCTCCTGGACACTCCCCGTCGCGACGGGTAATCCCCGCAGGTGCGGGGAAGAGCCTTTCGCCACGCCACCGAGCTGATACCGCTCCGGGTAATCCCCGCAGGTGCGGGGAAGAGCGATCAGACCTATGAGCAGGGCGATCGCCCTTCGGGTAATCCCCGCAGGTGCGGGGAGAGCGATCAGACCTATGAGCAGGGCGATCGCCCTTCGGGTAATCCCCGCAGGTGCGGGGAAGAGATCGCAGCAGCGGGTACCGCAATCGTTGTCCACGGGTAATCCCCGCAGGTGCGGGGAAGAGCTCAATTCCTCGCCGATCAACTCTACGCAGCACGGGTAATCCCCGCAGGTGCGGGGAAGAGGCATTTCCAACACTGTTAGCTTGATCCGCAACCGGGTAATCCCCGCAGGTGCGGGGAAGAGTCCCGTCCCACCCCGGCGGCCCCATGCAGGTCAGGGTAATCCCCGCAGGTGCGGGGAAGAGCTCGAACCGGGCGGGCATGTAGTCCGTGACGGCGGGTAATCCCCGCAGGTGCGGGGAAGAGGTCGACGCGGATGGCGGCGCCTCCCCAGGCTGCGGGTAATCCCCGCAGGTGCGGGGAAGAGGCCCCCTGCCCCTGCGCCCCCACTGCGACCACCGGGTAATCCCCGCAGGTGCGGGGAAGAGG
>NZ_RQZF01000032.1 GCF_003858455.1 Schaalia canis
TGAGCATCCCACAAGGCGCGCAGTTCTTCTTCCGAGGGGGGTTCGACGCTGGTGTTTTCCAGGTCGATACGGACCATAATGTAGGTGTCGTCAACAATGCCGTAGGCTCGTGCGACCGCGTAGACCCACCCGCCTTCTTCTACAACAGGCTCAGGGGGAACCGAGTCCTTCCCCCGCCACTCGATAGCTTGGAAGGCCGCGATACCTTCACCGAAATCTAAGGGCGTCACCCGCCAATCCCTGCTTTGTCTATCTGCGCGTTCGCCCCAGTACGCCTTGCCCATCCGGCAGTAATCACTGTGAGCAAGTTGATTAATTTCTTGAGGGCCACGCGCGAGGATACTCTGCGGATTATCTAAAAGCCCAAGAATGATCCTGCGACCGCCATCAAGGTATTGCACACCATGACGCGTCCCTGTGGGGTCAGAGTAGTAGATGCTTCCGTCGGGCCCGCAGTCAGCAGCGCCAGGAAGATCATCTGGGCCAATGGGGGTTTGTTCTCCACCTCCGGCCTCTTGGGCGGTGAGCAGCTCTGGGCGTGGGATGACGGTTTCCTCAGGGGTGAAGTAGGCGCAGGCTGACAGGAGAGTCGCTGACGCGAAAAGGAATGCCATGAGTGCAGCATGTGCTTTAAGTCGTGTCATCTCACTTCTCACTTGCCTGATTGTCCACTTTGAGGGGTCAGGACTTCCTCACTGCGCTCGATAGCTTTAAAGTAGCGGACTTTAGCGACCTGGGCATCCCACAAGGCACGCAGTTCTTCCTCACTTGGCGGCTCAACACTAGAGTTTTTGAGGTCGATAC
>NZ_RQZF01000033.1 GCF_003858455.1 Schaalia canis
CGGCATACAACTCCGAATGCTCAAACACCCACCGCGGACGAGACGACCCCTCATTAATCACCGACACAGAATAATGCTCACGCACACCCCCATCCACAAAACGATCATACGAAAACTGACACCCACCCAACTGACCACGCTCCCTCTCATCAAGCCAGAGAGATCGAGTTAAATCCACCCACACGTTATCCACGCTCAGAGCCCTATCTGCCCAATGAAACAATGACCCCGATCCGCCACCCATAAAAGAGTTTTTAAACACTGCCACCCATTTAGGATCACGTGTTGGCACAATCAACTCCACACGATAATCATCCCCACACAAGGGTTCCAACGACGCCAGCCCTTCTTCCACAGACAAGGACTCATGACGCCACGACGCCGAATAGTTACTCAAACCATTCGCCCACTCAACATGACCTCGAGCCAACACTTCAGCATCAGCACGAACGAAATCTATCCCATTCGTTGTCGGCACAAAACGCTCCCCAAACAATGTAAAACGCTCATCTAAAGATGTCAGGAAAGGCATACCCATTATCGTCCCCCACTGGGTCTTCACCTGCGCACGCAAGTCTTAAATCATGGAGTCCGGCTTCACATCCGTAAAACCAAGACGGTACTGCTCCTCATGGAAACTCCGCCGAATAGGACGGGGAGACTCCCACCCCTTCGCAACCTTCACAATCCGGAAACACTCATCGGCATAAAAATCCTCATCAAAAGGACGCAACCCCAACGCCGCACAATACTCAACCAACATTGCCGGAGTAAAACGATCCACCACCCGAC
>NZ_RQZF01000034.1 GCF_003858455.1 Schaalia canis
CTAAAAGCCCAAGAATGATCCTGCGACCACCATCAAGGTATTGCACACCATGACGCGTCCCCCTAGGGTCAGAGTAATAAGTTCCCCCGTCGGGCCCGCAGTCAGCAGCGACAGGAAGATCATTTGGACCAATGGGGGTTTGTTCTCCGCCTCCGGCTTCCTCGGCGGTAAGCAGCTCTGGGCGCGGGATGATGGTTTCCTCAGTGTGGAAGTAGGCGCAGGCTGACAGGATAGTCGCTGACGCGAAAAGGATTGCCATGAGTGCAGCATGTGCTTTAAGTCGTGTCATCTCACTTCTCACTTCTCTACATGTCCTTCAAGGTAACCGATTTTGTATGAGTGTTCGTAGGCGTCCAGGTGGCCTTTGGTTTGACTCAAGCTTTTCACGATGATGCCAAGGTTATCCCGCTTATCCTCGGGCATTCCTTCACCGCCGGGAAAAGATGTCTCCAACCACAAATCCACATCACTAGAGGACAGCTCATTACCCAGAGCAAGACGGTCAAGGTCTGCGCGGGTGATATGACCAGCATCGTAGAGAGTCTTGAATATTGCGTTGGTGCGTGCTTCAAAAGACTCTTCAGCTTGCTGGGCTTTATTCTCCAGGGCGAGGTTTTCATGACGAGCCAGGGATTCTTCCAGCCCTTGGGCCCCGGCGTCGAAGGCCTGCCCGGCCAGGAAGTCAGCGGCTTGCCCGACGAGGGGAATCTTGTCGAGGGGAGCCTCTTTGGCCAGGTCCTTGCCTAACCCAATCCAGGCTCGGATTCTTTCATCAGCCGCTCTGC
>NZ_RQZF01000035.1 GCF_003858455.1 Schaalia canis
TTCCATCCGGACCACAATCTGCGGCTACACTCAGATCACCTCCGCTAATTGGAATTTGCTCCCCACCTCCGGCTTCTTGAGCGGTGAGCAGAATCGGATGAGGGACGATGATTTCCTCGGAATCACGATACGCACAAGCCGATAGCAAGCTGACACAAGCAATAAAGATAATTGCACGAACAGCATATTTATTAAGTGCTGCCATATCAGTACTCCACGTTTCCCTTAAGGTAACTGGTCGTATACGCCATCTCGTAAACAGCTAAATGCCCCTTGGTCTCACTCAAACCTTTCACGATGATGCCAAGGTTATCGCGTTTATCCTCGGGCATTCCTTCAGCGCCAGGAAAAGACGTCTCCAACCACACATCCACATCACTAGAGGACAGCTCATTACCCAAAGCAAGACGGTCAAGGTCTGCGCGGGTGATATGACCAGCATCGTAAAGAGTCTTCACTATCGCATTCATGCGTGCTTCAAAAGACTCTTCAGCTTGCTGGGCTTTATTCTCCAGGGCGAGGTTTTCATGACGAGCCAGGGATTCTTCCAGCCTTTGGGCCCCGGCGTCGAGGGCTTGTTCGGCCAGGAAGTCAGCGGCTTGTCCGACGAGGGGAATCTTGTCGAGGGGAGCCTCTTTGGCCAGGTCCTTGCCTAACCCAATCCAGGCTCGGATTCTTTCATCAGCCGCTCTGC
>NZ_RQZF01000036.1 GCF_003858455.1 Schaalia canis
CAAGCCAACCATCCAGCGCACGCCTAGCATCCAGCACCATCGAATACCTGGCCAACCGCACCCAAGGCATGGACTCAGCAGGCAACCCCCTCCTCTTCCACACCAACGACGAAACCTTCACCCCCAAAACCGTCGGCACCACAGCCAGCACACACCTAGCCCACATCCTAGGCACACACATGCCAGCCATAGACATGGCGCTCTTTGAGGAAGCCGAAGGCTCGACCGCTGGTGGCATGCGGGATGAGGTGACTCGTGATGATCTTGGGACTTTGACGAATCTTCCCAAGTTCAAGCGAGAAGATTTGCAGGTGATGATCAGAGTTGCAGCGAGTTCTGATGAGGGGCTTGCCACGCTGCGCACAGCCTTAACCCGTTATGAGGACTCCCATCTAGCAACGGTGGTTGATTGCCACTATGTGGGCACCGATCAGGAGACATGGCGGTTTAAGGGCAACTTCGAATCCATGTTCGAAACCGCCCTAAGGAACCAAGGCAAGCTGGAGGCGTTCTTTATTGACCAGATCGGGGATCAACAGGTTACTGCTGGCAGAGCGGCTGATGAAAGAATCCGAGCCTGGATTGGGTTAGGCA
>NZ_RQZF01000037.1 GCF_003858455.1 Schaalia canis
CTCTTCCCCGCACCTGCGGGGATTACCCGTGATGCGCGAGCGACGCTGGCGGATCTGATCACTCTTCCCCGCACCTGCGGGGATTACCCGTTCGCCGCCATGAAGCCGATTCCCACCCAGGCCTCTTCCCCGCACCTGCGGGGATTACCCGAACAGAGGAACAGAGGAACAGGTACTCTTCCCCGCACCTGCGGGGATTACCCGCCACACGCCTAGCAGGCGTCTACCGCGCTTTGCTCTTCCCCGCACCTGCGGGGATTACCCGCGGGCACGGCGCGGTTCGGGAGGCACGTCAGGCTCTTCCCCGCACCTGCGGGGATTACCCGCGTGGGAAGTCATCAAAGAGGGTGCGGCCGTTCTCTTCCCCGCACCTGCGGGGATTACCCGCGCGCTCCTCTTCCCTGGCCGCACCACATACCCTCTTCCCCGCACCTGCGGGGATTACCCGTCGATGAGGGTCTACGCGCCTGCCTCTCCATCCTCTTCCCCGCACCTGCGGGGATTACCCGGTGGTCGCAGTGGGGGCGCAGGGGCAGGGGGCCTCTTCCCCGCACCTGCGGGGATTACCCG
>NZ_RQZF01000038.1 GCF_003858455.1 Schaalia canis
GAGGTAGACGGCGGGGACGAGGAGGGTGTAGATGCCGGTGGTTTTGGTCATGGGGAGGATGATGCCGACGATGATGAAGAAGATGGTGGCGATGGTTTCGGCGATCATGAATTGGGACATGTCGGGGATGGTGGGTACGCCTTTGGAGCCTTTGCCTCGCCAGGAGTGGGTGAGGTCGAACCAGAGGTGTTGTGCTGCTGGTTGGGCCTTCTTGGCGGGGGTGGTCAAGACAGCTGCGCAGCGTTCAGTGTACTCAGGAAGAGTTTCAATATTGGTGTTGACGGTTTGGTAGTGCAAGACTGCGTCAACCAGTGCGAGTCCGGCTTCTTCGCGTCTGCCTGCTCGGGCGTGTTCAAGCGCTCCCTCATAAGCCCTGCCAAGCAGGTCATAGTCCCAGTCGTCTTTGGGGTAGCGCCGGTATTCAGTTTGGAAAATTAAGCGTTTGAAGGCGATGAGTAATGCCTCCACGCAGGCTATTTCTACAGGGGTGGGGGTGTTTTTGGGGAGGTTGGAAGGGGCGTGTGTGTGATCCATGGCGTG
>NZ_RQZF01000039.1 GCF_003858455.1 Schaalia canis
ACGACACCTACATTATGGTCCGTATCGACCTGGAAAACACCAGCGTCGAACCCCCCTCGGAAGAAGAACTGCGCGCCTTGTGGGATGCTCAAGTCGCTAAAGTCCGCTACTTTAAAGCTATCGAGCGCAGTGAAGAAGTCCTGACCCCTCAAAGCGGACAATCAGGCAAGTGAGAAGTGAGATGACACGACTTAAAGCACATGCTGCACTCATGGCAATCCTTTTCACGTCAGCGACTCTCCTGTCAGCCTGCGCCTACTTCCACACTGAGGAAACCATCATCCCACGCCCAGAACTGCTCACCGCCGAGGAAGCCGGAGGCGGAGAACAAACCCCCATTGGCCCAGATGATCTTCCTGGCGCTGCTGACTGCGGGCCCGACGAGGGAACTTACTACTCTGACCCTAGGGGGACGCGTCATGGTGTGCAATACCTTGATGGTGGTCGCAGGATCATTCTTGGGCTTTTAGATAATCCGCAGAGTA
>NZ_RQZF01000040.1 GCF_003858455.1 Schaalia canis
ACGCGCGTGGGGCAAACACCGCCCTTGAAAGAGAATTACGCCAGGTGGGGGCTGGCGTGGAATGTTTTCACCTACCGGTGCCCCTGGGCCCGGGCCGGCACTCTCACACTTCTTAAGGGCGGGGATCACCTCGTGGCAGAAAACCGCTTGGATGAACAGTGGGTTTCTCGTCTTGCCAACGCGTTTGAAACAGCCGGGAGCAGCGGTGCCCTTTTAGAGGTGGAACTGTCTGCTGCTGCGGCCTCTGTAGATCCCACCTACGCGCATCGCTTGTTGGCGGATGAGACGCTCACGCCAGAGCAGTTGGCCCTCATTGCGGCGCGGCTTTGTGCCGATCCTGCACTTGCTTCTATTGTCGCTGAGCACACCAATGGGGTGTTGAAGGGCTTAACTCTTGAGAGCGGGTCAATTCAACTTCTACGCGCTACTGCCCTTTTAGAAGGTTTATCCACCAACGGCCCGGCGAGCGCCGCACTATTGA
>NZ_RQZF01000005.1 GCF_003858455.1 Schaalia canis
CCTCTTCCCCGCACCTGCGGGGATTACCCGGTGGTCGCAGTGGGGGCGCAGGGGCAGGGGGCCTCTTCCCCGCACCTGCGGGGATTACCCGGCCTTTCCTGCGGGGAGACCCTGTATCGGGTGCTCTTCCCCGCACCTGCGGGGATTACCCGCAGCATCCATCGCGAAGAGGCTTTGTATGCGTCTCTTCCCCGCACCTGCGGGGATTACCCTAGCAACGTTTTGCATGAGGGGCGTGCAGTGAGCCTCTTCCCCGCACCTGCGGGGATTACCCGCGGGCGCGGCTCGGGCGGCCGCTGAGCACGAGCTCTTCCCCGCACCTGCGGGGATTACCCGGCCCCACCAAAAAACTGAGCCGGGGAATCAAACTCTTCCCCGCACCTGCGGGGATTACCCGTCAAAGAGGCTGCCCTTGTCGTCGCCTGCCTCCTCTTCCCCGCACCTGCGGGGATTACCCGGTTCAGCGTGCATTGCTGCCCTCCAGCGCAGACTCTTCCCCGCACCTGCGGGGATTACCCTACGACGGCTTCAGCTCACACGACACCGCGCGGCTCTTCCCCGCACCTGCGGGGATTACCCTGTCCCCCAATTCCTGCGAGGTCATAGTGTTGTCTCTTCCCCGCACCTGCGGGGATTACCCGTAACCCTGTCACGGCGTGTCGCCTAAAAGCGTCTCTTCCCCGCACCTGCGGGGATTACCCGGCAACCGCCTACGCACACGAGTTGAACGAATCCTCTTCCCCGCACCTGCGGGGATTACCCGACGCGCAGGCACTCGCGCGCCCACACCGTGCACTCTTCCCCGCACCTGCGGGGATTACCCGCCCAGCATCATCACCCACAAGATCGCTGTCGGCTCTTCCCCGCACCTGCGGGGATTACCCTGGTTCGAGTCAAAGAAAAACCTTGAAGTCCTCCTCTTCCCCGCACCTGCGGGGATTACCCGCTCCCTGTGCGCCGTGGCCGCGCGGCTGCTGCCTCTTCCCCGCACCTGCGGGGATTACCCGCCTGATTGCCCGCGCGGGCGTAGGCGGCAATGCTCTTCCCCGCACCTGCGGGGATTACCCGCCTCCCACGCGTATTCGCGCGCCAACGAAACACTCTTCCCCGCACCTGCGGGGATTACCCGGACAGGTGGCAGCTCGTTACGGATGTGAGCACCTCTTCCCCGCACCTGCGGGGATTACCCGATGGCACTAGGGTGCGTCTGGAGCAGGCTGCGCTCTTCCCCGCACCTGCGGGGATTACCCGCGCCGTCTGGCGTGCGCAACTTTGGGGACTTCCTCTTCCCCGCACCTGCGGGGATTACCCTCCGCCACCTAGATAGACAAAAGCGCCCTAGCTCTCTTCCCCGCACCTGCGGGGATTACCCGTTTGCGTTGACGTCTTCGCTGCGGATGATGTCCTCTTCCCCGCACCTGCGGGGATTACCCGCGCCTGATTCCCCTAATCGAGGAGTATCAGCACTCTTCCCCGCACCTGCGGGGATTACCCGGCCTGACCGTTCCCGCGATTGAGGGTGTAGGGCTCTTCCCCGCACCTGCGGGGATTACCCGTAACCGTCGCCTTCCCCTTCACCTACCAAGGACTCTTCCCCGCACCTGCGGGGATTACCCGTCACACCCGCTGATCTGCTGCTAGCAGAAGCGCTCTTCCCCGCACCTGCGGGGATTACCCGTCCGTGGCGGCGTCGTTAATGTTCTGATAGGTCTCTTCCCTGCACCTGCGGGGATTACCCGGCGACAGCGCCGTACACACGTCAAGGGGAGGACTCTTCCCCGCACCTGCGGGGATTACCCGCTATGTTGATTGACTGTTAGCGATGAAGATTGCTCTTCCCCCCCACCTGCGGGGGTTACCCCCTGCCAGTTTTGCTCTAAGCAGCCCGGCAGCGTTCTCCCCCCCACATTCGCCGTTTACCTGAGCCGAGCTGTGAATCCTCGGGCGCGTGGCTGCTGTTTCTTGCGCGCGTTGGGGGCTTAGGCCGCGTTGGTGACGTGCTAGCTGGAGGCGAGTGGCTGTGTTTCCGTGGAGCCGTTCGGCGTGGGTTGTGGATTGTGCCCCTTCCCCGCGCGTGTGTTGCTAATCACAAGTAAAGTCGCTAAGTAGGGCCGAATTGTTCGTGAGGAGGTCATGTATGTTTCGTAATGCGGTGGTTGTCGTATCGTCGGCGGTTGTAGCACTTCTACTTGTTGTCGCTGGCTGGACGGCCGGACGTTTCTTCGCTGAGGAGGAAGGAAGAGCCTGTCTTTTCCATGACACTCCTCATGACATGATCGAGCTTGGGCTTGACATGGAGCAGAACGTTCCGGCATCGGAACTAGGCCGTTTGCTTGTAGCTGACATCAACGAAAGGTGCCCGACATCCATATGTGCGGGTTCAGCTTTGTCGCCTCGAGAGGAGAAGTTGGTCGTCTATGTGAAAGGTGGTCTTGAAGCTCTTCCAGAGGATTTCGGGCAGCGCGCCAGTGAACTAGCCGCTGAGATTCGGGTCGTTCCGGTGCGTTTCTCCGCAGATGATCTTGAGGGTTTCATTAGCCAGATCGCTGACGCGAATGAAAGCAGGATTCTCGCGTTGTCACAAGACGTTCGGGTTAACGGGATCGTCGTTGGTTTGGCTGACTATGATCCGCTAAATACGGTGCTCCTCCACCCGCTGGACATCCTATCTGCCGAAACGCGTAGCATCATGGAACAGGTCATGGCGTCAGGTGTTCCGATCGAGTTCCTCCCTGCGGATAAGGAACACTTGCCGAAGTGGTGATGAATCCACCCGATGGAGGTTGGTTCCATCCCGATTGGCAGGCGAAAAACTACCGCCTCTCTCGCGCCCATTCTCGGCACAGGTACTGATACGCACCGACGAAATCCTCACCATGGCCGGAGCGTTTGATCGCTTCAACAGCCCGTTGGGCCATCTGTGCTTGCTCTTCCTCGCTTGGCAGGGGTCGCCCGGGGCCGATGGCTTCGCGCGCAAGCTGAGCAAGATCGTGCTTCAGCGCTTTTCGCACACGGCTTTGTAAAAGGAGCGCACCGAGTAGCGCAAGAGCACCCATTACGACAAGCGCGACCTGTCCGGTGAGGATGCCAAGTATCAGGCCGGAACCGCCGAACACGGCAAGAAAGAGGATTACCATGCCAAGCGCGCGCTTATTTCCTGATGATCCCACGGCGGTTCCTTTCCTTTAGCGGTGAAGCATTATCAGTCATCATAGGCTCAGGGGGTGCGGGCCACATGTTGAAGGAGGCGGCGAACCTCGTCTAGGGGCGGATAAATGGCGTCACGCGATAACCCCTCTTCAGCGAGCAATGCTCGAAGTTCGTTCTTCCAACGCGCGGGGATCTTGACGCTGAAACCGCGTGACGACCATCGTGTCTCGTACTTGCCTGCTTTACTTTTCGCAAGCCTTTCAGCCTCGACAAAGCTCGCGATGGTGGCGGCAAGATCCTCTTGCTGTCGGGGAACGGGGAACTTGACGGCCAGCGTGGAAATCTGGCGCATTTCTTCTTGAGTGAGTGTGGCTCCGCCTTCACCTGAGCGGCGGTATTGCCTGTGCCCGTGTGCGTTGGTCACTAGCCCGCCAGCGAGGAAGAATCCGCGCTGTGCGACCATTCGCGCGTCTGAGAAGGGTAGAAGAATCGGGACAACTTCGGTGTCCCACTGTTGAAACTTCCCCTGCTGCCAGGCTAACCCGCCGCCGTCGGCCCTTGGGAAACGCAACCATCTTCCGTGCTGAGCGCTCAGGACAAATAAACGCGCGTCCCTTGCATCGTCAGTTTCGACCGCGAAGTAAAGGGCCACCCGCCAATCTGAACTGACATCAATTAGCCGGGTCGGTGCCCCGTGGTGCTGCAGCACTGTCAGACATTCAAGGGCTGTCAATCCGCGCACAATTCCATGCTCTTGGGCGGCGGCGAGCACGCGGTTTTCAGCCTCGTTGAGGAGGCGTTCAATATCGCGGTGCGCCATTCCCTCTTTAATGGACGGGGTAATCATCCGGTACAAGGAAGAATTCAGCCCAAATGATGCGTCGGCTTGGCCGCGAAAAAAGAAAGTCACGTCTGGCTGACGAAGGAATCGGCGTTGCCCGCTTTTGAACTCGACAATATTGCCCGTGGTTGTGTGATTGAAGTGGGGAGCCGCATCCATTCCTTCAGCAAGCGCGGCGTAGAAAGAGGCCGCATCGGTCGCGGGAATATGTACCTCACGCTCGGAAAAGAACTCGTCAGCGAAAGAAGGTTTGACGAGGGCGTCGCCGGGTGGTTGCGTCATGACCCTACAGTACAGACACGACCCCGCTTTTGAGTGACGAGGCCGAAGCGCTCGTTGTAGCGCTCCTGCCTGAACTGGGATACAAGTGGCGGGGTTTACTGACAAAAGAGCTGGTGGGGCGCGAAACCTGCGAGTTCCGCGCCCCACCAGCCTTAACATCCCCCAGAGGGGATGAATAGTGTCAGATCCCCAGCGCAGCCTTCACATCGGCCTTGACTGCATCCAGACGCTCAGCAGCGGTGGCGCGGGCGGCAGCCACATTGCCGTCGACAACGGGAACGATGACCTCGCAGTAGCACTTGAGCTTGGGCTCGGTGCCAGAGGGGCGTGCGATCACGCGGTCACCAGCCTCGGTCAGGAACATCATGCCGTCGGTGGGAGGCAGGTCTGCGGAGCCTTCTGCCAGGTCAACGACGGTCACCACGGGTGAGCCCGCCATTGAGGCAATACCGTTGGCGCGCAGGTTCGCCATGCCCTGAGCAATGAGGGACAGGTCCTCAACGCGGATGGTGACGGGCGAGGTGGCGTGCAGGCCGTGAGCGACGGCCAGATCATCCAAAGCATCCAGCAGGGAACGCCCTGCGGCCTTTTCTTGCGAGGCCAAGTATGCCAGGCGCAGGCAGGCAGAAATGCCGTCCTTATCCTTCACTCCTTGCGGATCCACGCAGTAGCCCAGGGCCTCTTCATAGCCAAAGACCAGGCCCTCCACGCGGGAGATCCACTTGAAGCCGGTGAGGGTATTGCGGTGCGTGAGTCCGTGAGCGGCGGCAATCTGAGCCAGCAGACGTGAGGACACGATGGAGTTAGCCAGTACGGCACCCTCCACTCCGGCCTCGACAGCCAGTGCGGCGGCCTGTTCACCTAGCAGGGCGCCAACCTCGTCGCCGGTGAGCTGACGCCAGCCTCCCTCAACTGAGGCGTCGGGTACGGCGGCCGAGCAACGGTCAGCGTCGGGATCGTTGGCGAGAATAATGTCAGCGTCAACCTTTCGAGCCAGGGCCATCGACAGGTCAAGGGCGCCGACCTCTTCAGGGTTGGGGAAGGCGACGGTGGGGAAGTCGGGGTCGGGGGAGTGCTGCTCGGCCACGAGGTGAACATCCGTGAAACCCGCGCGACGCAAAACCTCGGCCATGGTGTCGCCGCCCACGCCGTGCATGGAGGTCAACACGATGCGTAGGTCCTTTTGGCCGCCGGGAACCAGTGGCACCACGCGTGAGTAGTAGTCCTCCACCAGGTCTGCTCCCAGCAGCTCCCAGCCTGACTCTGCGCGCGGCACGGAGGCCACGGATTCAACTGCCTGAATGGCGGCGAAGATTTCAGCGTCGAATGGGGGCACAATCTGTGCGCCGCGGCCAGCGTCGGTGACAACGCGTCCACCCAGGTACACCTTGTACCCATTGTCCTCGGGTGGATTGTGG
Source organism: Schaalia canis (assembly GCF_003858455.1). GTDB lineage: Bacteria > Actinomycetota > Actinomycetes > Actinomycetales > Actinomycetaceae > Pauljensenia > Pauljensenia canis. Next base: position 5,692 of record NZ_RQZF01000005.1, read on the forward strand.
GAGGCCGTCACCATGACAGCAGCGTCAGCATTGAGGTGGTTCAACGCGAAAGCAGTCACGGGGGTGGGCAGGGCGTCGGGAATAACGAGCGCGCGGCCACCGGCGGCAACGGCTACGGCGGCGGTGTCGAGGGCGAATTGCTCCGAACCGTAGCGGGCGTCGTGGCCGATGACCACGCTGAAACCTTCACCCACGCGCTCGCGCAGCACCGCCATCAGGCCAGCGGCGGCCTTAATGACGACGGCGCGGTTCATGCGGTTGGGGCCACCGCCCAGGTGACCGCGCAGGCCAGCGGTGCCGAACTCCAACACGCCAGCGAAGCGATCAGCCAGGTCGGCCTCAGCGGCGGTATCGCCAGCCAGTGCGGCGTCAAGCAGGGCTTGGACTTCAGCGGCGGTGGTGGCGTCGGGATCGTCTGCGATCCAGGCCTTCACAATGTCAACATCAAAAGACACAGGTTCTCCTTTAAATGGTGTCAGTTTTTAACGGGTGTCAGTAAAACTCAGTGGATACGAGCAGCAATATCAGCCAGCAGGCGAGCAACGCGAGGAGCGGCAGCCTGCCCGGCCTCGATCACTTCCTCGTGGGAGAGCGGGGTGGGGGAGATCCCGGCGGCCAGGTTGGTCATCAGCGACAAGCCCAGGATTTCCATACCAGCTTGACGTGCCGCGATAGCCTCCAGAGTGGTGGACATGCCCACCAGGTCACCGCCGAGGATTCCCGCCATCTTTACCTCAGCGGGGGTTTCGTAGTGAGGGCCGGGGAACTGCACGTACACGCCTTCGGGTAGCGTGGGGTCAACCTCGTGGGCAAGGTCGCGCAGGCGCTGAGAATACAGATCCGTGAGGTCAACGAAGGTGGCGCCCTCCAGAGGGGAGGCGCCGGTGAGGTTAATGTGGTCGCGGATGAGGACCACCTGGCCGGGCGCCCACTCGGGGTTTAATCCGCCGCAGCCGTTGGTCAAAATGACGTGCGAGGCACCCGCGGCGGCAGCCGTGCGCATCCCGTGAGCGACCGCGCGCACGCCCTTGCCCTCGTAGTAGTGGGTGCGCGAGCCGAGGACGAGGGCGTGGCGGTCGGTTCCGTGAATTCGGATTGAGCGCATGACCGGAACATGCCCGGCTACGGCGGGGGCGTGGAATCCGGGCACTTCAGAGGCAGGAATCTCAGAGACGGTTTCTCCCAGCAGATCAGCGGCGCCGCCCCATCCTGAGCCGAGAACGAGGGCAAGTTCATGGGTGGCAATGCCGGATCGGTCAGCGATGACGTCGGCGGCCTCGCGCGCGAGCTCGAAAGGATCGCGGGCGTTATGGCAATGAGAGTCAGTAGTCATTCCTTAACGCTAACTCAGATCAGAGAAGAATGAGAACACGGTGAGAGGCTGTCCTTCCTTTCAATCTGCGAGGCGGTTGAGGGTGCATAGTGTGGTCGGTGGCGTGCGGCAGTGTTGGTGTGGCCTAGAGTGAGGGGGAGCACGCGGGTTGATCGCCTGAGCCATGCCGCTCCTCCCCGTAGCAGGCGCACGTGAAGCGGGGCGCCCGTAGTGTAGTAGCAGTGTTGAGGCCGTGGATCACGCGAAATCTGAGGAGGCGCCATGCTGACCCCACTGACGTTGACGGTGACTGATCCGGTTCAACTCACCGCCGAGCTTGTGGACATCCCATCAGTGTCAGGGGATGAGGCCTGTATTGCCGATGCCGTTGAAGCAGCGCTCGCGGCCTGCCCGCACCTGCAGGTCACGCGTAATGCTGACGCGGTGGTGGCACGCACGAACGTGGGGCGTCCCACGCGAGTCATTATTGCCGGTCACCTCGATACTGTGCCGATCGCAGATAATGTGCCCTCACGCTGGGGGAGCCTCAATGGTGAGGATGCGCTCTTTGGACGAGGCTCTGTCGACATGAAGGCGGGGGTAGCGGTTGCTCTGCATCTGGCGTGCTCTCTGAGCGCCCCCCGGCATGACGTGACATGGATCTTTTATGACCATGAGGAGGTTGCTGACGCGCTTAATGGGCTGGGCCGTTTAAGCCGTGAAGCCCCAGACCTCCTTGAGGGGGACTTCGCAATCTTGGGCGAACCGACTAGCGCTCACATTGAGGGCGGCTGTAATGGCACGCTGCGTGTGATTGCCACCTTCCCGGGTGTGGCCGCTCATTCGGCGCGCGCCTGGAGGGGGGATAACGCGATCCATAAAATGGCGCCCGTTATTGACGCTATCGCCGCCTTTGGTAATCCAACGGTTGTGGTTGACGGGTTGGCCTACCGTGAATCGTTGTCGGTTGTTGGGGTCAGTGGTGGGGGAGCGGCCAACGTTATCCCCGATACGGCGAGGATGACTGTCAATTATCGTTTTGCGCCATCTACATCTGGCGAGGACGCTCTCGCTTTCGTGCGTTCCTTTTTCGAGGGAAGCGGCGCTGTCGTTGAGGTTGATGACCTGTCCCCGGGGGCTCGCCCCGGTATGGATGCGCCCATTGCGCGTGAGTTCGCTGCTATTGCGAAGGCCCGTGGGAACGTGCAGGTCAACGCTAAAGAGGGGTGGACTGATGTTGCGCGCTTTGGTGCGCTGGGCATCCCCGCCATCAACTATGGGCCGGGTAATCCGTTGGCTGCGCACACGATTGACGAGGCTGTCGCCGTGGCAGAGATTCGCCGGTGTGTGGAGGTGTTGGGGGCATGGCTTGCTCCTGAACCTGCCTAATGGTGCGAGGTCCTTAGTTCGTTTTCGGTGTGGCTGGATAGTCCGGGAAAGTGCTGGAGTGTTCTAAGGGAAGGGCATGTGTTCGCTGCGCATGCAGGCGCGCGCGTGACTATCGTAAAAGCAGCACTCCCTACTTGATGAAGATTGGACAAGGGTAAATGGCTGAAAATAATGGACGTCGTCGTTCCTACCAGCGTGGCCCGGTGGTTTTGCGTGGCGCGCAGATCCCGAAGGAAACATCTGATGAGCGCCTGCTTCGTGTTGGGCAGGGGGCCGACTGGCTCCATGAGGACCCCTGGCGTGTTCTGCGCATCCAATCGGAGTTCGTTGAAGGCTTTGGTGCGCTCGCGGAGATTGGCCCTGCGATTTCTGTCTTTGGCTCTGCCCGTACCAAGGAGGATCATCCATACTGGCAGCTTGGCTACGAGATTGCTCAGCGTCTTGTTGAGGCCGATTATGCGGTGATCACTGGAGGTGGCCCAGGTGCTATGGAGGCTGCCAATAAAGGTGCCTGGGACGCTGGGGGCACCTCGGTTGGTCTGGGTATTGAGCTTCCCCAAGAGCAGGGGATGAATCAGTGGGTGAATGTGGGTATTAACTTCCGCTATTTCTTTGCCCGCAAGACGATGTTCGTTAAGTATTCCAGCGGGTTTATTGTCTTGCCTGGCGGTTTTGGCACCCTTGATGAACTCTTCGAGGCGTTGACCTTGGTGCAGACGCGAAAGATTCGTTCCTTCCCAATCGTGTTAGTGGGTAGTAAGTATTGGTCGGGCCTGGCAGAGTGGCTCAAGGAGAGCCTGTTGGAGCAGGGGATGATTTCTCCAGGAGATAATGATTTATTTCAGGTGGTTGACGATCCTGCAGAGGCTGTACGGATTGTTACGGTGCAGAACTCAGCATCTCGGTGAGAATCTGAGGTCTGATTCCCTGCGCAAATGGGCCAATATTGAGTAAAATGAGGCTGATGTGTGCTGCGCGATGATGGCGTAGTGAGCTGCAAAGCGATCCTGGCGATGCGGCAGGCGAACAAACAGTGAGGAGCCGAAAACCATGGCAGCAATGAAGCCGAGGACTGGCGACGGACCCCTGGAAGCAACGAAAGAAGGACGCGGCATTGTCATGCGCATCCCCAGTGAAGGCGGTGGCCGCTTGGTCATTGAGCTGACGCCGGAGGAGGCATCAGAACTGGCCAAGGTTCTTGCCGAGGCAGTCTAAGATTCTTCTCAGTTTCGAAGCTCCCCTCACGCCCCGGGCGTGAGGGGAGCTTGATTATGTGGGCTGTGGTGGGATGTGGGCACGCTCGATGAACGGAGTTAGGGGAGAAATAAGTAAATCGCTTAGAGCTGATATATTTTAAAGACTGTTTAAGCCGTTTCTATATCGGATGTCAAAAAACGGCATGCATATCCGATGGGAAAGTGCGTCAAAATGCAATGTGATTCTTATTTCATTAAGAGGTATGTCAGGATATGGAAAAGATAGATCTAGACGGGGAGGAAACGCTACAGTCTTACCTGAAATAGCGATGCTCACTAAACTTTCAGGTGGGCAATGCACTCACCGATAGGAGTCAAACCGTGGAATATCAAGATCCCAACGCCCTTGTTGCCCTCTACACCTCTGTTCCCTTCCTGTCAGCCTCGCTGGTTATCTCGGTCATTTCAATCGTGGCCATGTGGAAGATCTTCGAGAAGGCGGGCGAGCCGGGTTGGGCCGCCATCATCCCGTTCTACAACGCCTACACTCTGACCAAGATCGCCGTCGGTAACGGCTGGCTGTTCCTGCTCGCTCTCGTCCCCCTCGTCAACTTCTTCTTCGCGATCTGGCTGATGGTGAAGCTTGCCGCTGCTTTCGGTAAGAGCATTGCCTTCGCTATTGGCCTGATTTTCCTTGGCCCCATTTTCATGCTGATCCTCGGCTTTGGCGACGCAAAGTACCAGGGCGTCCAGGCCTAAGGTGCCATTGAAAATCTGAATCTCAGATTCTTTTCAACACCGGTGTGGGGGTCGAGTGCATAGCACTCGACCCCCACACCGCTTTATATTTCACCGCCAGAAAACGGCCCTCTACATGGCTCGGATCAGAAAAGTAGTTCTGGCAACAGGCTCTAACGTCGTACTGCCACAGCCAGGCCGTCACCTACGGGGAGTAGGGCTGGGACAAAGTCCTCCGACTGTGCAAGGAAACGACCGATCTCACGCATTACCACCGTGTCGGCGTCGCGGCGGGCCGGGTCAGCGACCTGATCGTGCCACAGCGCCCGCACGACGACAACACTTCCGCCGGGTCGCAGGACGCGCACGGCATGGTCAAGGTAGGCGGGAGCTTCGGAAACATCTGCGTCGATGACCACCATGTCGTAACCACCCGCCGCCATTCGTGGCAGTACATCCAGTGCGCGCCCCGAGATGAGGCGGGTACGTTGCGAGGAAACACCCGCAGACTGGAAGGCTCGGCGCGCGTACTTGTGGAACTCTGGTTCGTGATCGATGGTGGTCAGGACGCCATCGGATGCCATACCGTCGAGCAGCCACAGGCCAGAGACGCCTGCACCGGTGCCGATTTCCAGGACGGCGCGGGCTCCAGCAACGGCGGCCAACATGCGTAAGGCGGCACCAACACCGGGTGAGACGGGCGCAGCGCCGAGGTCAACCGCAGCTTCACGCGCCTGAGTGATGATCTCTCCTTCAGAGATGTACTCTTCGACGTATTGCCAGGTCTGTGCTTTCTCAGACATGAACCCTCCACGGATGTCGATAGTGGTTTGGAATCCTACAGTTAAGCCTAGTGTGGCTCAGACACTCTAGTTATTGATGGGAGAAACACCTAGGGGGCGTCCAGCCAACCCTCGGGTGTGCTCGCCCAATCGGGCTGCGAGAGCCTGAAGAGCCTCCGCAGCGGGGCCCTCGGCCAGAGCAACAGGTGCGCCCACATCTCCGCCTTCACGCAGGGCGATATCAAGCGGAATCTGACCCAGCAGATCTACAGCGTATCCAAGCTGCGCGGTAAGGCGCGCAGAGACGGACTCGCCGCCGCCAGCACCGAAGATCTCCAGGCGAGTGCCATCAGGCTGAGGCAAGAAAGACATGTTTTCGACAACACCGATGACGCGTTGCTGGGTTTGAGTTGCGATGGAACCAGCTCGCTCAGCAACCTCTGCGGCAGCAATCTGAGGCGTCGTGACGACAAGAATCTCTGAGTTTGGCAGTAGCTGAGCAATAGAGATCGCAACATCACCGGTGCCCGGTGGCATATCAATCAGTAGTACATCCAGGTCACCCCAGAAGACATCAGCGAGGAACTGCTGAAGTGCACGGTGCAGCATCGGGCCGCGCCAGATCACAGCCTGGCCGTCGGCAACGAACATGCCGATTGACACAACCTTGACACCACCTGCACCAACGGGAGGGATAATCATGCCGTCGATGACTTGCGGATCAGTGGTGACTCCCAACATGCGAGGAATCGAAAAGCCGTAAATATCGGCATCCATCACGCCGACCTTCAGGCCACGCTTAGCAAGGGCCGCCGCAAGGTTAGCTGTCATTGAAGACTTGCCGACACCTCCCTTACCGGAGGTCACAGCAATGACGCGGGTCAAAGAACCGGGCTGATTGAAGGGAATTTCACGTTCTGGGCGGCCACCGTTAAGTTTCTCGCGCAGGGCCTTCTTCTGCTCGTCGGTCATGGCCCCCATGTCGACGATCACCTTTTCCACGCCCTCAACAGCGCCGACAGCGGCCTCAACATCTGCCGTAATTGTATTGCGCATCGGGCAGCCAGCGGTGGTCAGCAGGATCATCACCCGCACAGTGGAGCCGTCAATTTCAACGGAATCGACCATATTCAGGTCAATAATGGGACGGCGGATTTCAGGGTCATTGACGGTCGCCAGGGCAGCCATCACCAGTTCTTCAGAGACAGACATGCCTCTAGTCTACGCGGTGGGGTCAGTGCTGCTCTTCCGACGTAGGTGTGACCTCACGCGGCTCGTCCGCGTGAATGTCATGCGCGTCAGCATCACTGGCATCATCGGCACGGCGCTCCTCCTCGCGCCGTTCTTCCTCTTCTCGTCGATCCTCTTCAAACTCTTCGCGGAGATCTTCCAAGACAGCACGAAGCTCTGAGCGGACAAAATCACGCGTCGCAACATCTTGCAAAGCAAGGCGCAGACCTGCGATTTCACGCGTGAGGTACTCGGTATCCATGAGGTTGCGTTCGGCGCGCTGACGGTCCTGCTCAGCTTGCACGCGGTCGCGGTCGTCTTGACGGTTTTGAGCCAAGAGAATCAGCGGGGCAGCATAGGAAGCCTGCAACGACAGCATGAGCGTCAACGCCGTGAAGCCCAGATCTGCCCGGTCGAATTGTAGGTGAGCGGGTGCAAGAGTGTTCCACGCAAGCCAGAAGCCAACGAAGGCCGAAAGGTAGACGAGGAACTGCGGCGTGCCTGAGAAACGAGCGATACGTTCGGCGCTACGGCCAAGGCGTTCGGATTCAAAGTTGATCCGCGGCAGGCGGAAACGGCTGGCGCGTTCAATCGGGGTATCAAGAGCGTCAGCCATCAATGCTCCTTGCCATTAGTCGGTCGGTGACCTCGTCATCGTAGTCGCGCCAGTCCTCGGGCAACAGTTCGTCCAAGACGTCGTCAACGGAAACTGCGCCCAAGAGGTGCCCGTCCTCGTCTGTGACAGGAAGGACTGTCAAATTGTAGGTGGCGAGCAGGCGGGTGACGGTGGCAACGTGAACCGAGGGTGGTACCGCCTCAATGTCACTGTCCACGATGGTTCCCAGTTGGGTTTGGGGAGGTTCACGTAGTGCCCGCTGAATGTGCACCATCCCCAGGTAGCGGCCGGTGGGTGTTTCCATGGGGGGACGCACAATGCAGGCGATGGTGGCCAGGGAAGCGGGGAGGTCCTCCCTGCGGACGGCTGCGAGCATTTGAGCAACAGTGTCGTCTGGGCCGAGAATGACAGGCTCGGTGGTCATGAGGGCGCCGGCTGTGGATTTTTCGTAGGTGAGGAGTCGTCGCACGTCCTCGGCCTCTTCGGGTTCCATGAGGGCAAGGAGGGATTGGGCTTGCTCCACGGGGAGCTCACCGACGAGGTCGGCCGCATCGTCAGGCTGCATGACGTCGAGAACATCTGCGGCGCGGGTAGCGTCAAGACGAGAAACGATCGACACTCGGTCGTCATCGCCAAGTTCTTCAAGGACGTCGGCGAGGCGATCGTCGGGAAGGGCTTTTGCGACGGCGAGCTGACGGTCCTCGGGGAGGTCGTGGATAAGATCGGCAAGGTCAGCAGGCTTCATTGCCTCAGTCTGGAGGATCAGCGTACTGGCTCCCTGGGTGACGTCTACGGTGAGTAGGCCGCTGACTGCACTAACGTCAACAGTGAGTGTTTCGCCTTTGCGTTGGAATCCTAGGGAGGACAGGCGTACACGCTGGACGTGTAGTTTGGACAGAACCCAGTCGCGAGGACGGCGCTGCTCCATAGCAACGTCAATAACGGTGGCTTCGCCGGAGCCGTCGTTCATGGTGACGACTCGGTCGAAGAGCTGTGAGAGCACGAGGGTTTCGAGTGGGCGCTGTGTGAAACGGCGCATATTGAGCAGGCCGGTGGTGATGACGGCCCCGGATTTAATGGCGGTGACACGACCAAGGGGTAAGAAGACGCGGCGTCGCGGGCCGACTTCGACAACAAAGCCGATGACATTGGCTGCTGCACCTGGGCGGAAGGTCGCGACAACATCATGGATCTTTCCCACCTTTTCGCCAAGGGGGTCAAAGACGCCTGTTCCTGCTAGACGCGCGATAAAGACGCGGCGGCCGCTGGTTCCTACATTCATCGGTGCATTAGTCACAGGAACAGCCTAGGCTGAATAGGATGAATCTGTGTGTTCGGCATACAGGACAGCCCATAATCACTTCACAATAGGAACATGATGTCTGAACGTCACACTACGCGACCGAACCCGCGCCTGCAGGTCCCCATGATGCCTTCGGGGACGGAAGTTGCCTCGTATGCCAGCTACCTTGAAGCCCAGGCCGCTGTTGATTACCTCTCCGATAGTGGTTTTGATGTCAAGTCCATCACCATTGTCGGCACTGACCTGCATCTCGTAGAACGGGTGACGGGACGTTTAACCACGGGGCGCGTGGCTCTGTCGGGTGCTTCCTCAGGCGCGCTGTGGGGTGGCTTCATGGGGCTTATGGTGTCTTTCGCCTCATCCAGTGCAAGTGCCTCGCTGTGGGTGTTTGCCGGTATGGGAGGTGGCGCGCTGGCAGGTGTCGTCATGTCGGTGCTGCTGTACATGATGACCGGCGGACAGCGTGACTTCACCTCACATTCTCAGGTCGTTGCCTCACGGTATGCGGTTCTCGCGGCAGCCGATGTGGCGAAAGCCTTTGAGTTGCTTCAAAAGACTCCGGGGAATCAGCGCCGCCCGGCACCTAGGCGGGTGAGGGAAGAAAAGGACGGGCCTACGGAGTATGGTTCTCGTCCTGATGAGAAGCCGCGTTTTGGTGTGCGCTTGTCTGATTCTTCCGCAGCGGAGTCATCCGACCCCGGCCAGAGTACTGTTGCTCCTGCGGGGGAGTCTGACGAAAGTGAGAATGAGGCTCCGAATATGAAGGAGTGAGATTTCCTGTTAATGGGGGGGAGAAAGCGCCCTATTTGTCATCTGAGGTGGCAAATAGGGCGTCTTTTCATGAAGCATGGCTATTTCATGGAAATTACCTGAAAAAGTCCTGAGATTCTATGTTTTCTCTTCTCAGGAATGTGGAATTTTGAGCTAAAACACTCAGATCGGGGCCAAGTTTGCTCCCATTTTGATAGCGCAACACATCTCGACGCTCTAGGCTCGAAGACAAATAACATCTTTTAAGGCGATAGCCGCGGACAACGCGCTGAGCGAAACCGTAGTCGGGAGAATACGCATGAGGAAAGAAACCCTCATTAAGAAGATGGCAAGCCTCACCACCGTTGTCGGGGTGGTGAGCGTCGTCTTTGCAGCTCTCCTCAACCCTGGACAGTTCAGTGCCAAAGTCGATCTCAACGACGGAGGCGTATGGGTAACGAATGCTCGCCTTGGCCTCGTGGGACACCTCAACTACCGCGCCCAAGCGCTCGACTCTGCCATCCGCACCCAAAGCAGCACCTTCGACATCTTCCAAAATGGCGAAGAACTACACCTTTCAGACATAGAAAACTCCACCCTTTCCCAGATCGACGTCGCCACTGCAACTCTGACCTCATCCAGTGCCTACCCTGGAATGGACGTGCAAGCAGGAGGCCAAGCCCTGGCCATTACCGACCAGCGAGGCGGACGAGTATGGCCTCAAAAACTTGAAAAGCACGTACCCTTCGAACCCGAAGAGATCGCCCCTGCCATCACCGACATGCCCTCACCCAACGTCGTGGTCGGTGTAGACGGCACCATCCACGTCGCCTCCGTACAAGCCCGGCGAATCATCTCCCTTCCAGCAGGAGCAGGAGCTGACAAAGCCGTCACCCGTGAACTTCCCGAACTCCCCACCGACGCACAGCTTTCCCTCACCGCGGTAGGCAGCGAACCTGTTGCCTTTGACCGCCGCGCTCATACCATCTACCTGCCCAACGGCACCTCCCAACCCCTGCAGGGCTCAACCTTCCTTCTCCAAGAACCAGGCGTCGCTTCACCTAACGTCCTCCTCGCCACCGATGTTGACCTCGTAAAAGTTCCCCTTAGTGGCGGAGACGCTCAGCATTCGGTGGCCCACCAAGCCTCGGGCGCTCCCGTTAAGCCCGTCTTTCACCAAGGATGCGCCTACGGAGCATGGACAGGTACCGGCACTTTCACCCGCGACTGCGAAAAAGACAAAGACGACACTCAACTCAGCGTCGAAACTCTCCAGCGCGCAAAAAACACGCGCTTCCGCACCAACCGCGACGTCATCGTCCTCAACGACACCAGTAGCGGATCACTGTGGCTCCCCGACCACAACATGCTCCTCATCGAGAACTGGGACGAGGTCCACTCTCAGATCGAAAGCGACACAGAATCAGAAGAAGACTCCGTCGACGACACCAAAGAAACAATCCTGCCCGAACGCACCGAGGAAAACACTCCCCCCATCGCCGTTGACGACGAATTCGGTGTGCGCCACGGCCGCACAAATATTCTCCCCGTCATCCTCAACGATTCCGATTCCGACGGAGACTTCCTCACCGCTGAACCCCTCACTCAACCCGCCGGAGCAGAAGTATCAATTGCCCGCCACGGCGCTGCACTTCAAGTCCGCCTTGACGATGACACCACTGGTGCCCTCAGCTTCGACTATCAAGTCAGCGACGGGCGCGGAGGCATCGCACAAGCGAAAGTCACGCTCACCGTACGAAAGCCAGAAGAAAACCGCGCTCCCGTACAAGCCATCGTGCCGCGCATCGGCGTTGGCCTGAAGAGCACTACAGCCTTTAACAGCCTTGCCAACTGGTACGACCCCGATGGTGACCCCTTCTACCTTGAACGAGTCTCCGCACCCGAAGGCCTCAACGTCCGCCAGCGAGAGACAGGCACCATTGATGTTCTCGAAAATGGGCACGGGCCAGGCACAGCAAGCATCGGTCTGGGCGTCTCAGACGGACGAGACGTTGGGAACGGCGAAATCCTTGTCGACATCACCGGCGTTGAAAATGTTGCCCCCGTGGCCAACGTTGACCACCTCATCGTGCGCCAAGGAAATAGCACCGTCGGACGTATTCTCGACAATGACACTGACGCCAACGGCGACCTTCTTCGCATCGCCCAAGTCAGCCCACCACCAGCAGGGATCGGGCTCGCCTGGGATGGTACCGAAGGAACCATCACCGTAGAAGGACGCGAGGTTGGCACCTACTACCTGACCTACCTCGTCAGCGACGGGCCAAGCACCGCAGCAGGCATCGTTCGCGTCGACGTCATTGACGGAAACTCTGATCTGCGTATCACCGCCGAGGACGATTTCGGCGTCCTCCCTACAGGCGGGCACGTCCTCATTGACCTCCTTGCCAATGACTCCGACCCCTCCGGAGGAATCCTCACCGTCCAGCAGCTTGACGTGCCTCCCTCCTCGCCGCTCATGGTTGCCCTCACGAACCACCAAATTGTGCGCGTCTCAGCTCCTTCAGGGCTCCACTCGCCCCAGACCTTCAACTACACCGTGTCTAATGGTGTTTCCTCAGAGTCCGCAACAGTGACCATCATCCCCAGCAACGTCGACAACTCACAGTTAGGGCCAGAACTCACCCCCGATCGACTCACCGTTCGCGTTGGTGACGTCGGAAGCGTTGCCGTCTTGGACAATGACCGTTCCCCTAGCGGCCTTAAACTCACCGTCAGCCACGCCCTGGAGCACAATATCGCCCCAGAAATTGCCACGGTATTCACCTCCAACAATGTCATTCGCGTGCGCGGAGGAAACACGCCCGGCAGTGGCGAGATCTACTACAAAGTCACTGACAGTTACGGAAAAACAGCGACCTCCGTCGTACATCTGACGGTCATCGGAGCCGACCAGGGCGACAACACCGCCCCCAAACCTCAAGATATCGTCGCCCGAACCCTCGCAGGAAATGAAATCCTCATCAATGTTCCTTTGGATGGGATCGATCCCGAAGGTGATTCTGTCACCCTGGTTGGCTTGGGCACAGCCCCGCGCCTAGGCACAGTCGCCGTTGAAGGTACGTCCTTCCGATACCGCGCAGGAGAAGGCACATCAGGAACTGACAGCTTCACTTACATCGTTGAAGACCGCCTCGGACTCAGCGCAACCGGACGCATCCACGTCGGCATTGCAGCGCGACCATCAACCAACCTCAAACCTGTTGCCGCCCCCGACCTTGTACGCGTCCGCCCCGGAGCCCGCGTGGCCGTTGACGTCCTACGCAACGACACCGACCCCGAAGGAGCAACAGTCAGCCTCGTGGCCGACTCCCTCACCAGCCCGACTATCGCCGAGACTCAAGCCACCATCCGCAAGGGGCGTATTCTCTTAACCGCACCACAAAACGAATCCCGACATGCGATCTCCTACGGAATCCATGACGGGGCGGGCGGCCGCGCAGAAGGGCTCTTGACGGTCATTGTCAGCGCAGACGCACCTCGTCTTGCACCCATTGTTCGCGATGACGCCATTACCCGAGAGCAGGTGCAAGCCTCGACCAATGGCAGTGTCACCATTGACGTACGGGCAAATGACGAAGACCCTGACGGTGACATCCTCGAAACACATATCACCAGTGCAGATTCGAATCTCAGCGTCAACGCTGATGGCACAGTGTCTGTTGCCCTCACCCCAGAGCCGCAGATCCTGATCTACACCCTGACAGATACCGATAACCTCTCAGCATCGGGACTCGTCCGAGTTCCTGGAACGAAGGTGGCGCGCCCCGTCCTCGACACTCAGGTCCGTGCTGTCACTGTTGAAGCTGGCGCAACCATCGACATTGACATTAACGACTATGTCTCCACGCGCGAAGGACGCAGCGTGCGTCTGACCAGCGCAGAGAAGGTCACTGCGGGCATCGGCGCAAACGGTGATCGTCTGGTGAAGTCAGATACCGTTTTGACCTTCACGTCTCGGCCTGACTTTTCTGGCCCGACCTCCATCACCTTTGAAGTGACCGACGGTTCTGATGTTAATGACTCCGAAGGCCGCACCGCTATCATCAACCTGCCAATTATTGTCACCGCAGGTCAGAATAGGCCGCCGTCGATTAGGCCCACAGCAATTGACATCGGCGCAGGAGAAGGAGGAACCAGCGTCGACCTGGCTCCCATGGTCACGGACCCAGATAATGACGATCCAGCATCAATGACATTCTCGCTCGGCCAAGTGCCACCGGGAATTAGTGCTGCGCTTTCCGGCTCCGTCTTGACAGTCAGTGCCGAACTTGGGCAAGCCCAAGGCGATGCTGGAGCGATCGTGGTCAATGTTGATGATGGAAAGGGAGGAAAAGCAAGCGCGCAATTCCCCGTACGGGTGCGTTCCAGCTCTCTGCCGCTCATGCAGATCTCCCCTGCGAGTGTCACCATCAACCAGGGCAGCGAAGCGAGCATTGATGTTAAGGGCTACGTCATTAACCCCCTAGCGGCGCAAGGTCCCGCACGAGTTGTTGGACAACCGAAGGTGAGCGAAGGTGGCAATGTCACCGTTAACGGGGACATCATCACCGTGAGTGCTCAACCGCAGTTCAGTGGAACCTTCACTGTTGTCTATCGCCTGGCAGACGCGACCCGGGATCCTGCTCGCGAAGTTGAAGGCATCATTACTGTTCATGTTCGTGACGTCCCCACTGCCCCCAGTAATGTCCGAGCTGAGGTTGCTGAAGCAGGCGCGGCGCGCGTGAGCTGGACCGCATCAGGATCCCACGGTATTCCTGTCCTCCACTACACCGTCACGGACCACACTCAAGGTGACGTCACCGAATGTGGACTGGCGACCAGCTGCTTGATTCGCGAACGCACACCCGGAACAGAACACCGTTTCTCAGTGAAAGCGCACAACGAGGTGGGGGAGTCCCCCGCATCAGAGGTTGTTGCACTGGCTATGGACACCACTCCTGAAACACCGGGCACGCCTCGTCTCGTTGCTGGTAGCGGGCAGGTTACGGTGCGTTGGAATCCGCCGCGCAACGCAGGCTCGCCGATTCGCTCCTACGAAGTGGACCTGTCCCCCTACGGCGTGCAAACTGTTCACGCCGCTCCCGGCGACACGAGCGAGCAAACTGTCACGATCAGCGGCCTGCAAAATGGCACCCAGTACATTGCAAAGGTCCGCGCTATCAACGATCAGGGTGCGTCGAAGTGGTCCCCTGAGAGTACTCCTGCGACTCCCTTTGGTCCTCCCGGTCCTGTTACCGACCTTCAGGTGAACTACAACGACCTGGGGAATGCTCCGCAGGGAGCCTCTCCCATCCTCACAATCCGATGGACCGCTCCCGCACAGACAAATGGACGTCCCATTGAGTACTACACCGTGACTGCCGCTGGGATCAGTAAGCAGGTTTCAGCCGGAGAAGGCACCGCAACAACCATCCAACTGCCCTCCTTCCCCACGGAACAAGTGACCGTCACGGTGACGGCAACAAACGACCGAAACCAAGCAGACACTCACACCTCTGCACCAACAACGGTCACAACCTGGGTAGTGGGAACGCCACCACCGCCGAGCCAAGTCAATGCCCAGGCCACAGGGGAAAACAATGAGATCCGCGTGACGTGGACGAATAGCCCCGGTGGAAACGGGTGGAGACCCGCCGACCTGAGCTACGAATGGAGTCGCGGTGAGGGATGGTACCCGCTGACCCAAGAACTCTTGAGCCATCCCTCATGGGCCAACGGCGGACGCTACACCGTCATGCTGCGAGCAGTCGGTACCCGCGATGGGAATACCGTCGCCTCTGATGCCGTTTCATCAAACGAGTTTTCGCCCTACGGCGCACCAATCGCCCCGACAATCTCGTGTGAAGGTGGCGACAAGAGGGTCCATTGCCGCTGGAGCGGGGGAGATCCTAATGGGCGCGCAGCATTCTTCTCGCTGAAAGGTCCCATCGAAAAAGATGTCGAGGGCAGTGGTGAGCAAACATACTCGGTAAACCCGGGCGAAAGCGTACGCGCCTGCGTTGTTGTGACGCAGAGCGAAAGCCAAAAGACGGCAACGAATTGTGCCGAAGCCTCGGCTCATCCACGCCCACCAGGTGACGACGATGACGATGACGATGATGACGACGACGATACTCCCGATGCAGGAGGTATGACCCTCAGCCCCGTTCCTGGTGAACCCATGGTATTTGCCCTGCACTTCAACGGTGCCTGGCAAGCGGGCTACCGTGAGATTTCCTGTTGGAACGCCCGCGGTGAACAGGAAGCTAATAGCTCCACATTCCTGGGCGGCCCCTATCAGGTCTACGTCGGCACTCGTAGTGAAGTCAGAGTCCGATGCTCAGGCAACCCGGGCAACCCCAATCTGCGTCCTAATGAGCGCTTCTCTTTCCGCGTGAATTTCCCCGACGAAAACCAAACAAAGTGGGTGCCATTGCGCAGGTAAGGGCACATCAAACTGGCGGGGGCTGACACCTTCACGTGTCAGCCCCCGCCGAGCATGTCATCACTTGCGCATCACGCTAGCTCACTGTACGCAGTAGACGCCGCCTAGCCATCAGCTTTGCAGGCGCGCAATCCACGCTTCGACATCAGCAATTGTCCGAGGAATATCCTCTGACATGCGCGTCACCGAGCCATCCTCATTGACAATGCAGTCATCTTCAATGCGCACGCCAATGCCGCGGTACTCCTCGGGCACAGCCAAGTCATCAGCGCGGAAATACAGGCCCGGCTCAATGGTGAAGGCCATCCCCGGCTCCAGCAACGCATCCTGGTACATTTCGCGGCGAGCCTTCGCGCAGTCATGCACATCCAAGCCCAGGTGGTGGCTCGTACCATGAGGCATCCAACGGCGGTGCTGCTGGCCATCGGCTGACAGGGACTCGGCGGCACTGACCGGCAGCAGTCCCCATTCCTCCAAGCGCGCTGCAATAACCTCCATTGCCGCCTGGTGAAGATCGCGGAAACGAGCGCCGGGCTTGTTTGCAGCAGCCAGGGAAGCCTCACAAGCATCCAGCACAGCCTGGTAGATACGAGCCTGCGGCTCAGAGAATGTGCCATTCACCGGCAGGGTGCGGGTGATATCAGCGGTGTACAGGGAATCAACCTCAACGCCAGCATCGACAAGAATCAGATCGCCTGGGCGAACCTCACCATCATTATCAATCCAGTGCAGGGTGTTTGCGTGGTTCCCCGAGGCCGCAATCGTGTCATACCCCAGGCCATTGCCCTCCTCACGCGCAACGGCACCAAAAGCGCCCTCAACCACGCGTTCGCCTCGTCGATGACCAATCGCACGGGGAAGAATACGGATAATGTCATCAAAGCCTGCGTGGGTGACATCAACGGCGCGCTGCAGCTCAGCAACCTCGTAGGCATCCTTACACAGGCGAATCTCCGACAGGCGCTCATCCAAAGCATCATCCTCAGCGCGGGCATCCCCGCCAGAAGGCAGACCAGCTTGCTGGCGAACCTCGTTCACCATCGCCTCTACAGCCGCATCCACCTGGGGGACCACGCGCAGGCGCACCTGGCCAGCGTCCTTCGCCAGCGCATCACGCAGGGTATTGATATGCGCGCAACGCAGACCTGTCAGAGCCTCCATTTCTTCCAAAGAAGGGCGCGCACCCACCCAGAACTCACCGTAGCGAGAGTCAGCGTAGAACTCCTGGCTGGTACGCGACGCGCGCGGCATCATGTACAAGACGGCTTCATGGGTCGAACCGTCAACGGCCTCGCCCGGCGCTGTCAGGGGTTCAAGAACCAGTACAGCATCGGGTTCCTTCTCTCCACCCAGACCCGTCAGGTGAGCAAAAGCAGAATGAGCGCGGAAACGGTAATCCGTGTCATTGCTGCGCACCTTGTAGGTGCCAGCAGGAATCACTAAGCGTTCTCCGGCAAAAGGCTCGCCCGCCTTATCCGCACGCGCCTGCAGGTAGTCTGCGGCAGCAGAACGTTCGGGCATTTCCGAGGGGCGAGGCCCCCAGTGTGAAGCCATGAACTCGCGGAACGCGTCGGTTTCTGGACGATGCGAGCGATTGTCATTGCGCTCGTCCATCGCCTGCGCGTCATGTGCAGTCTCGTGGTCAGCGTTGTGTTCAGTCATCATGTGTTCCATCATCCCACTTTTCTTCTGATGGGGTTCTGGGCGGCGGTTTCGCGGAAGGTCGGCCGCCCAAAAACCAGGGCCACAGGCTTGCCCACGATGAGAAGCGAGGAAGATAACGGATGCTCTCAACGTCGCGGGGTGCACGACGTGCCCGCCGTGTTCTAGTGTCGGAGTATGCGCATTGATCCTCACACCCACTCGTCCTACTCGGACGGTACCGACACTCCCGCCGAGCTCATGGAGTGTGCCGCGCGCGCTGGCCTGGGAATGATTGGACTGACCGATCATGACACCACCATCGGCTGGGACGAGGCGGCTGCAGCGGTTGAGTCGAGCGGTGTTGCGCTGCTGCGTGGGGTGGAGATGTCATGCTCAGCTCGGGGGATCACCGTCCACCTTCTGGGGTATCTTTTTGATCCTGCCGATCAAGAGCTCAACGCGGCCTTCGATTCGCAGCGTTCCACGCGTGAAAACCGCGGCCGTGCCATGGTGGAACGCCTCAGTGAGGATTACCCCATCACCTGGGAAGACGTGAGTGCGCTTGCTCCGAACGGCGGCCCTGTCGGACGACCTCACATTGCCGACGCCCTCGTCAACGCAGGAGCCTTCCCCCACCGTAATGCCGCTTTCGAGTGGGCGTTGCACCCCCGTGGCCCCTACTACATTCATCAAGACGCCTTGGACCCCATCGAGGCAGTGCGCATGATCCGACATGCTGGCGGCGTGCCCGTCCTCGCCCATCCGCGTGCCGCGCAACGTCAAAAACTCCTGCCAGAAGAGGTGATAATCGCCATGTCGGAGGCAGGGCTTTTCGGGATTGAACGGGATCATCGCGACCATGACGAGGCCGGGCGGACCGACGTTGAGCGCATAGCCACACTGTGTGGACTAAGGATTTTCGGCTCTTCAGACTACCATGGCACAGGCAAGCTCAACCGCCTCGGTGAGAATCTCACCGACCCAGAGGTGATTGCGCAGGTAGAAGAACAAGGCAGACTGGAGGTTATCCGTCCGTGAATCTCAATGCGTGGGTCGATACGGCCCTCCTGGCGACAACTTTCACCACGTTGTTCGTCATCATGGACCCGCCCGGTACTGTTCCTGTCTTTCTTGCGCTCACCGGTAAATACTCCAAGGCTGACCAGCGTCGCGCTGCCGTCCAGGCAACGCTGACCTCTTTTGGCGTGATCGTCCTCTTTGCGGTGCTTGGTCAGTACATTTTGACCTTCCTGCAAATCTCTATTGAGGCCCTGCAGCTTTCCGGTGGCATCTTGCTCTTCCTGGTCGCCATGGAACTACTAATGGATCATGGTGACGCCGAAGAACCAGACACGGGTGATAACAACGTCAATGTTGCCCTTGTTCCTCTGGGCACGCCCTTGTTAGCTGGGCCGGGCGCGATTGTGGCGGTCATGGTGTCGGTGACTCAAGCCAGCGATCATGCCGACGGGTGGATCGCTGTGCTCATTGCTGTGGTGCTCATGCATGTGGTGATCTGGGCGACCATGCGTTTCTCGGTGGAGCTTTCCCGCCTGCTGGGCAAGGGCGGCGTCATGATCCTCACGAAGATTTCCGGCCTGCTGCTGGCTGCTATTGCCACGCAGATGATTATGAACGCGATCTTTACATTCATCGCGAATAACTGAGGCGGATGTAGCTCTCGTACTTTGGTTTGCGATGCGTTCATAGCTTGGCCGATGAGGTGGGGCGCTTGTGCCCACTCGCCTTCGCTTCGCTCCGGCTCCTATGCCCAACCGCGCCGCAAGCACCCCACCTCACCGGCCTATCCCTCGCGATAGGGAACCAGGTGCTGCGGCCCTTCCTCAATCTTGCGCCTTGTTGTTAATTTTGCGCGGTGTGCGGCGCTGTTTTATCAACGCGGCGCTAGTTTGTGGGGTATGTGATTTAAGACAGGCTTAGGGGCGTTCCCAAGAGGCTATGTCACCGGGAATGACATCGAACATGGGGTGAACCTCAGCGATAGCGTCAGCCTCAAGGGTGGCAACTAAATCAGGCGTGCGTTGGCGAAGTTTATTGAGTAGATGCTCACGCTCGTAGGCAACCTGCCCTGCAGTGACGCGGATGCGAGTAGAGCCCGGGCGGTCAATGCGGGAGGCGTCGAAGCGGTAGCCTCGACGGGTCGCCTCTTCCTGAACGCCAGCAAGAAAGGTCCCCACTGCCTCTAATGGGTCAGCGCAGGCCTGGAAGCGTTCGAGTTGCGGGTGGCGAGTGTATCCCTTCGTTCGACCGGCAATGACGGCCTGGGCGAGCAGGGCCTCTCGCCAGCAAGCCGTCAGACCTTGGCGATCAAGATATTTGGGGTGAATGGACCATAAGCGCATTCCCCAATTATTCCCTGCCGCCCAGTGGGGAGCGCGGTCGTCTCGGAATCGGCGTGCCTGTGGGAGGGGGAGCAAAACGTGTCGCTGGGCTTGCGTACCTCTCCGACTATGGTGTATCACTGTATTAGGCAAGTAATACAGATGGGTGTGTGGAACACACTCAGAGCGAAAGGAGGTGCCTATGGATCTCAATGACTCGCGACCACTGTGGATCCAACTTGTCGAAGAATTTCGACGTCGCATCGTCTCAGGACAGTGGGGACCATGTAGCAAACTCCCCAGCGTCCGTGAACTTGCCCTCGACCTCGGCGTCAACCCCAACACCATCCAAAAAGCACTGGGGGAGCTCGACCGAGAACACCTCACCCAAACGGAACGCACTGCAGGGCGCTTCGTCACCAGCGACACCGACCTCGTCAATCAGGCGCGGATCGAACTCGCCCAAGAGGCAACCGACACCTACGTCAGCGCAATGAAAGGACTGGGCATCACCTCAAACCTCGCCGCTGACCTCATTACCACCCGTTGGGATAAGGAGGACCCCCAATGACTCCTCTCATTCAGATCGAACATCTGAGCAAAAACTTCCGAGGCACCCACGCCCTTGACGACCTCAGCCTCACTCTTGAGGGCGGACGCATCGTTGGCCTGCTGGGAGAAAACGGCTCAGGCAAAACCACACTCCTGAAGGTCCTTGCCGGATTCCTCATGGACTACGACGGGCACGTCACCATCGGCGGACATCGCCCGGGAGCAGCGACAAAGAAACTAGTCTCCTACCTGCCGGACACCTCCGCAATCCCCACCAACCTGACCGTGATGCAAGCAGTCGACCTCTACGAACGATTCTTTGCTGACTTTGACCGCAGCAGAACCCAAGAGATGATCGACTTCTTCGAACTGCCACAGAGTAAGCGCATCAGTGAACTCTCGCTCGGTACGGCAGAAAAACTGCAGATCCTGCTAGCTATTGCCCGCCAAGCGCAGATTTACCTGCTGGACGAGCCGCTTTCAGGCATTGACCCGGCTTCACGCGAGCGCATCCTGCGTGGCATCCTCACCAACTTCAGCGAGGACGCACTAATGCTGGTATCCACGCACCTGATCCACGACATTGAACCCGTCATCGACCAGACCCTGTTTATCAGGCAGGGACGGCTCATTCTCAACCAAGAAACTGATGCTCTGCGCGAAGAATACGGCAAGAGCCTGGAAGGCATTTTCAAGGAGGTGTACGCCTGATGTTTGGCGCACTACTTGCTCAAGAGTTCCGTTTCACCCTGCGTAGCCTCCTGCAGATCCTCCTATGGTCAGCGGCCGTAGGCATTGCTAGTGCCGTCATGGTGGCCACGGGACTGCCAGTGATCTCCCACATCGGACAGTTCTTCTTGAATATGGTCATCGTCGGAATCAGCATCGCAACGCTGATCGTCATGACGGTCCATTACTGGCGCTCCATGCACGGCTCGCAAGCCCCTTTCACCCACTCCATTCCCGTGTCAGGGCGCATGCTTTTTACCGCAAAAGTCGTCTACTACCTGCTGGCCGTTGGCCTTTCGGCAATACCGACCATCCTGGCTGGCCTCCTGCTTGTCAGCGCGCAAACAATCGGGCAGGGAGGCAGCCTCAGCGCTACCTACGCGGCGCTGTGGGAAGGGCTGGTGAATCTCCTGTCAACGCTGGGCACATCAAGTTCTGGCATCGTTGTGGTGATAATGATGCTGCTCGCATCGGCAGCCAGCGTCATCCAGCTCCTCGGCGCTATCACCATCGGATTTTCTGGGCGCTACCCCACGCGCGGCTACGTTGGCCCTGTCCTTTCCTTGGCCGCCTTCTACATGGTCAACCAGATCGTCGCGGTGGTAGGCATGCTGTTCATCCCCATTAGCCTGGCGATCGTCAATGACACGCCCACAGGTATCGAATACTCGATGATGCTGCCCGACCTGATCAATGCGGTGCAGAGCGGTGGCGAGCCAAACCTTGTCGGGATCGGCGGGCCTCTGGCCACTATCCCGCTGGGCATTATTGCTGGATGGTGGGCGATCCGATCCCTCGAAAAGCACCTCTACGTGCGCTGAGGTTTACGCGGATGAACACACTGAGGGTGTGGGCGTTGGGTTCCGTCCCGGCGTCCACACCCTCGATACTTTACGAGGCAGAGCTTGTACCTCCTGCCGCTGTGAGGGAAGGAAGGGCGGGGAGGGCGTTGATACAGCTGTGGGCTCATCGTCTGGCGATGGCAATTATCACCACATCCCGGGTGTTGTCCGACCGCACCAAAGGGGAGATTCGCTAACTCCACAGAGTGCATGTCCCCCCAGGGGGACAGTTTGCCTGCCAAAAAAGACAGGACAGTAGCAACCCTCCTTCAATGGAGGCATGAACACTTCACCCATTGCCGCGGCTGACCTCGTCAGCACTTTCGACCTGACCAAACGTTACGGTGACCACACTGCCGTCAGCGAGCTGAACCTGCGTGTCCCTGAAGGTGGGATCTACGGTTTTCTCGGCCCTAACGGGTCAGGAAAGTCAACAACGATGAAACTTCTGCTCGGGCTTATCAGCCCCGACGCGGGACGAATCCTCGTTCTCGGCCGCGAGGTTGACCGCCGCAGGCCCCTACCGCCAGGTTCGATCGGGTCGCTCATCGAAGGCCCTTCTTACTACCCCAATCTCACCGGCAAAGAGAACCTTCAGATGCTCGCCGATTATCTCGGCGTGCCTGGAAACCGCGTTGATCATGTGCTGGCTGTGGTCGGTCTGAGCGAGGCCTCTTCGAAGCGCGCCAAGCACTACTCCCTGGGCATGAAACAGCGCTTGGGTTTAGCCATGGCGCTTCTGCCTGAACCACGCCTGCTCCTCCTTGATGAACCTACTAATGGCCTTGACCCGGCGGGCGTGGCGGAAATACGGGAACTCATTGTCGCCCTCTCACGGGAGCAAGGCATTACCACCATCGTTTCCTCACACATCCTGTCCGAGATCGAACACATGGCTGACACTGTAGGGATTATCCTCAATGGACAGTTGCGCTATCAGGGGCCGCTGTCCGGCCTACACGATGAAGGAACGATTGAGTTTCGCCTCTCCAACCCTGCTGCTGCGCGCGTGATTTTCGAGGCCGCCAGCGTTCCCTACGCTCTTGAAGCAGGTGTCGTGCGTGTGCCCATGATGGAAGACACGCGAGCGGCCCGTCTGACTGCTGACCTCTTCCGCAATGGGCAGGAGATTTATCGCGTACAAACTGTGCGTAAGACCTTAGAACAGGCCTTCTTGGAACTGACAGACCCGGCGACCCTCGCGCCTCCGGCTCCAGAAAAGCACACCTTTTTCGCGCCCTTCACTAATGCGCAGCCCTCCTCTGCCACACGCCCGTCTCACACTGCAGTGTTCGGAGGCACACAATGAAAGCTCTGCGCCTAGAGATCCTCAAACTCAAACGCTCCCGCTTCTGGTCAATCGCCGCAGGTAGTGCCTCCATTGTCCTGCTGTGGTTCGCACTCCTGACTCTCCATCGCGCACACGGTCCGGAAGAATCCCGACTGGCAGTCTTTGCCGTCAACGAGGCCGTGAACCTCAGTGGCATCCTCATTCCCATTGTCGCCGCCCTTCTGGCCTCTCGAATCATCACCATTGACACTGAACAGGGAATGGGAGACACGCTCACGGCCTTCGGCCAACCCGCACGCCGACGGTGGCTGACTAAACTCCAGCTCGTCCTCGGCTGTGTGGTACTCATCGAAGGACTGATGCTTGGCGTGGCGGAAACTGGCCGAGCATGGGGCCTGGTCACGAGCCCGGCGCACGACAGTGCGCTCCTACCTACGGCCCTCGTGCTTTTCGCAGGCACTATTGCCACAGTTTCGGCACAGCTCGCCCTCGCCACCATCTTCGACAAGCAAGGCATCGGCCTCGCCTGTGCCGTCATCGGTGGTATCGCCGCCTCATCTCTGCCCTTCCTTGGCGCTGAATACCTCGGTTGGTTGCTGCCGTGGGGCCTCCTCGTCGCTGCGAACCCAGTGGCACCACTTCCCCAACAAATCGCAGGAGCTGACGCGCTACTCATCAGTTATCCAATCCTCTACGCCTGCGGGGCGCTCGCGGCCGCCGTGCTCTGGTTGGGAATTGCCCGCGTCCTCGTCACTAGGAAGGAAACAGCACAATGAACGCAGCTACCTCCTCCAACGTATCCGCCCGTCTCACCTCGCCATCCCCGACTCTGCCATCCTTCCCCTCCACGCCTCGACCACCCCGAGTCTCCGCTGGGCGCATTAGGGCAGCTTGGCGGTGGGAGCGTCGCAAAGCACCACAACTGTGGTTGTGGATTGCGTCGCTAGGACTCTGGGGATTCGGGTTGACTATCGGCGCCGGACAGTACCTGTCCTATACCGAAGAGTTCGTTGAACAAGGTCTGACATGGTCGGCGTTATGGGCTCAAAGTACCCTTCTTGTCAGTATTATTTTCCTCCCTCTCATCCTGGCTGCAGCGTCGGCGCAAACCGGCGCCCAAGAACATGCAGGCCGCAACTGGCAACGAATGGCCGCCGTGGGTGTCAGGCGCGACGTCATCGCGGGTAAACTCCTGCACACCTTCACCACCGCTGTTGGCGTTACTACCATCTTCTACGCCCTATTCATTCCTGTTGGACTGTGGCTGGGGTTCCCATTGGGGGAGGGCTTTGCCTACCTGGTGCGTTTTGTGCCGCTGACCCTCGCCTGCTGGCAGATTCTTCTCGCCGCGAGCGCCTTGAGTGCGCGCATGACGTCCTTCGCTGCGGTCATGTCTACCGCTTTGGTCACGACAATCATTGGTTTGATGATGACGCTTGCATCTGGACCGTTAGCGAGCATCTTTCCCACGGTCCTCCTCACAACCGCAAGTGGCGCGCGCGAGGTCGATACGATTACCTCCATGGGATCAGCATTTTTGGCGAGCCTCTTTTGTTGTGCGTGGGTGGGCGTGTGGACAGTCTTTCTCAGCCGGTGGTCGGCACGTCAGGACGCGTCGTGAACGCTGTGCGCCGCTTCTTCACCCCACTTCCTGAGGGTGAGCCTCCCGGCCTCCTTAGCCGTATCGTTCTGATGGGCGCGGGCGCCGTGCACCTGGTCGTGCTCACTCGGGTAATGACTCAGTTGGGCGAGGAAGCTCCTGCCTTCGTCGCCCTCGCGCTCACCGGCGCGTGTGTGGTCACTCTCGCGCTTGCCTGGCGAAGGCCCCTGCTGGCGGTGCTCCTTACCAGCACGGTCGTTGTGAGCGCGGCTTTCGTGGGCATTGCGTCGGCCTACCTTTTCCTTCTCTTTGCGGCGGTGTATGTGCTGGTGGTGCGAGAGGCGGATGGGCCTCGCCTGGGCGGAGTCGCTGTCTCCCTCATAGCGTTGGTAGGGGTGAGCTCTATCGATTATGGGGAGGTGCCGTGGACGAATATCCTCATTCCGACGGTGATGATCGAGGCGCTCGCGGTGGTGCTGGCGTTAATTGGGCGAGCACGCCGTGACAAGCAGCGTTTTGAGCGGGAGCGCGCGGTGCACACTCACGAGCGTGCCGTGATCGCCTCTGAGCGTGATGCAGCGCGCGCCCAGGCCCGCATTGCGACGGAATTGCATGACAGTGTGGGGCATGATCTCACCGCTATCATTGCCCTTTCGGAGGGGCTGAAAGATACGGGTGAAAGCGCAGAATTCAACGAGGCAATTGACCTGATTAATACCCTCGCCCGTGAAGGGTTGGACGCTACGCGACAGGTGGTCACGTCACTGAGTGAGCCTTTGGAGAAGTCGTCTCCTGAGAGGGATGCTCCTGCGCCGAGGTCTTTGGGGGATGCTCCTCGGTTCAGCTCAGCGCCAGGGGATACCGCTGCGACTGACGAGGGTGGAGCCGCAGGTGGGCAAGGAGTGAGGGTGAGGGGCGACGTTGAGAGAGGGCGAAGCTGGGAGGAGCTTGATGCTCTGATTGGGCGAGTGCGCCAAACTGGACTCATTGTGGTCGTGACAGAAACTGGCGTGCGACCTGCTGTGTCCGAAGTGGTGAATGATGTTTACGTTATCGTCCGTGAAGGCTTGACTAATGTGATGCGTCATGGGCAGGAAGCGTCACGGGTGAGCGTGGCTTTGGACTACGCAAGTGAGCAGGTAGCGGTCACAATCACCGACAATGGGCGAGGGGTGAGCGTACCTTCACCGCTGTCGCAGGCGCAGGTAGGCCTACCTATCGGTGTACACAAAGGAGGGCACGGACTGGCTGGATTGAGGCGCCGCGTTGAAGCGCGGGGAGGCCGCTTGAGCGCCGGACCGCATCTGGAATACGCTGCCGGGGTTGCCACTGCACCCCTTGTCGGCCACGCCGACTATGACCCCCAAACCGCAGATGAGGGCCGCCACGCCACAGATCAGGTTGGCGATGTGCAGGGGTGGCGTCTGTACGCGCATATTCCCTACGACTGCGTAGCTTCTGCGCCGTCGCCCAGGTTTTCTGGTGCTTCCTGCGGTGCTTCCGTGAACAGTGAGCGTCCCTTGGAGCCGGAGGCCCCATGAGCATTCCAGTCATGATCGTTGATGATCAAAAACCTACTCGCGTGGGCTTGTCTCTGATCGTTCGTAAAGCGCCTGACATGATGGTGCTGGAGTGCGCCGAGAATGGGGCGCAGGCACTTGAACAGTTGCACATGCGGGCTGCCAACGCCCAGCTTATGCCCGCAGTGATCCTCATGGATGTGCGCATGCCTGTCATGAATGGCATTGACGCAACTGCCCATATCGCACGCTTCTATCCGCAGGTGAAGATCCTGATTCTTACCACCTACGATCAGGATGACTACGCCTACGGCGCGCTCAACGCCGGAGCTGCTGGATTCCTTCTGAAAGACACTTCCACCACTGATCTTCATGCGGCGATCCGTGCTGTTGCTGCAGGTGATGCTGTTCTTACTCCTCGAATCACGCGGCAGTTGCTGAACCAGCACATGCGAACCACGGCTCTCACTCCTGAACAGCGGCGTGCTCGGGAGATCATTCATACGCTGAGTCCGCGAGAGAGTCAGATCGCCACCCTGGTTGCTCAAGGCCTGAGCAACGCTGAGATTGCCGAGGCGTTAGTGCTGCAAACAGAGTCGGTGAAAAAGAGCGTCACGAGGATCTTGGCAAAGACGGGGTTACGCGACAGGGTGCAGTTGGTGATCACCTTGCGTGACGCCTCCCTCACCCGTGAGTGAAGTCCCCTGAGTGACTTTAGGAGCGCAGCGCATCGGAGGGTTCAATGCGAGATGCGCGCTGGGTTGCTACGACACCTCCGAGTAGGCCCACGCAGATTCCACCGAGTATGCCCAGTGGAAGCATGATGGGGTCAAGAACTGGTTGCCATTGGCGGGCAAGAGTCACCCCTAAAATGACCAGGACGGCTGTGTAAACTCCGACGATACCTCCCAGGATGCCGATGACAAGCGATTCGGTCATGACCAAACCGGTGACGTGAATCCTGCGTCCGCCGATTGCTCGTCGAAGGCCGAACTCTCCGATTCGTTGGAAGACTGCTGCTGTCATGGCGTTCGTCATGGAGAGTACTGCGCCAAGCAGGGCAACTCCTGTCAATGTCAGCAGCATGGTTTGAAGGTTGCTTTCAATGTTTTCTCGAAGTGTTGTTGGGTCAGGTGGAGCGTCTACTCGAACGTTTTCTGGGGATGCTGGGATCCAGGCGACGGGCCCTTGTTCAGCGACTTGCTGCGCTGCCCCTGGCACTACTTTGACTTCGGCGCTGTAGTAGCGCACATCAGAAAATGACTGTGCTTCGTCTTCGCTGGTGATGATCGAGCGCATGAGGCCCAGTTGAAGACCGGCGTCTGTTAAGACTCCCACTACTCGTTTTGGTTGCCCATCAATCCAGACGACTGGCGAGGCTAAGAGCGGCCCAAGGTTAATCTCTTGGGCGACTTGCGCTCCCAGGAGCACTTCTCCGTGAGAGAGAGCGGGAAAACGCTTCTCAGTCACGGACTGCGCGCTATCCGTCGGCGGTGTTATTTGTCCTAAGGCTCCGATTGTCCCGTTCCCGGTTTCGATAGTGACGATCTGGGAGGGTATGTAGCCGTCAACCACACCGACAAGATCGTAGGGGGTCGATGCTTTTTCTGTGACGGTGGCGGGAGTGGCAGTGATGCGATGTTGGCCGTGAGTCACTGTGATGAGGGCGTCCTCGACGCCTGCCAGTTTTTTCACTCGTTCGAGGGATTCGTGGCTACGGGCTTGCCGCCCGCCTGGCGAGGTATGTGCCGCTGAGCTTTGCATGGCTACACGTTGGTTTCGCTGGGCGTCGAAGATGTCGGAGACCTGATATTGAGCGGTTTGTGCTAGCCCCGCAGTTGTCAGGGCAAGTCCGACGCCGAGGGCAACGGAAGCGACGAGCGCGATGGTGCGCGCGGGTTTTGCCCACAGTCCCTTCCAGGCGTCGCTCACAGCATCTGTGATGCGGACTGTGGAGCTAGTCCCTTCTGGTGTGGGCGAGGCTGTCTCCTGTTCCCGAGCAGGTTTGTGCGGTGGAGTTGCGGGGTGAGTCTCGCTGACAATCCCATCGAGGACGTGCAAACGCCTGGGTGCTCTGGCTGCTACGGCGGGGTCGTGGGTGACGAGGATAATGGTGATTCCTTGGGCGTTGAGGGCTTCAAGGGTGTCCATCACCTGTTGGCCATTTGCTTGGTCGAGGTTGCCTGTGGGTTCGTCGGCGACGAGGATCGGCGCGCCGGAGGCGATGGCGCGGGCAATGGCGACGCGTTGGCGTTCCCCGCCAGAGAGCGTCGCGGTGTCTTGTTCTGCTTTGTGTTCAAGTCCAACAAAGCTCAACGCTTTTTCTGCTAGTTCTCTGCGGCGTTTGGCGGGGAGGCCTCGGTAGAGGGTGCCAAGAGCCACGTTGTCGAGGACGTTGCGCCCATCAAGCAGGTGGAAAGACTGGAAGATGAAGGAAAAAGTGGAGGAACGGAGGCCGGCTCGTTGTACGTCAGTCAGTGTTGTCGTGTCAGTGTTGTCAATGAAATAGCCGCCACCTGTTGGGGTGTCCAGAAGGGCGATCTGGTTGAGCATTGTCGATTTTCCTGACCCGGATGGTCCCTCAATGACGACATATTCACCCTGCTCAATGGTTACTGTCGCGTCTTTGAGGGCCGTGACATTAACCGGACCGGTGTAGGTTTTTGCGAGCCTTTCGAGGCGCAGGGTAGCCATCAGCGATCCACTCTGACCTTGAGGCCTTCGCTGAGTGCCGTGTCGGCGTGCATGGATTCAATGGCGCACATTCCTGTGACGCAGGCGAGTTGGCGGATAGGTACTTGAATGAAAGAGTCCGCCTGCTGAAGCAGGATATGTGCCTGACCGGCAGCATCAGTGGCAATGGCCCGTTGAGGTACAGCTAGGACGCCCTGGAGGGGATCGGTGAAGTTAATGGTGATGAGGATGTCGTTGTGTCCTGCCCATTCCAGTGGGATAGTGCCGTTTTCGGGGGTAAATTCAATGATTGAGCTCCCTGAGCTCTCACGCATCTGGGCGCCTTCTCCTTCTTCTTTTTTCTCGGCGATTGTGCTGATGCGGACGTTGATTTCTTCGTGTCCAAGCACTGCGGTTCCGGGACGTCCTTCCATCAAACGTGCCGCCACAGGTCCGGGCACTTCGCTGCTGACGGTGATGGTCGAGGAGGCTAAAACAAGCACGCTGTTTTCATCCCCAAGGGTTGTGCCCAGCCCGGGAACAGCGTTGACGTGCGCGGGTAGGCCAGGAATGACGAGGATTTCGCTGGCGGGCAGGTACGTTTCTTTCTCTACCTTGGTGGGGGCGGCGGGCCTGGGTGCGGCGGATGCGGATTGAGCACTATCCGGCGCGACCTCGGATGTGGGGGGTTCTGGTTTCTTTTCTCGCTGGGGTGCTTTTGCACCGTTTTCCGAATAGAGATCCTGAATGCACGCGGCTGTCCAGGCGCCAAAGTGCCCGTCTGGGCTAAGGTCGTAGCCGAGTCCTTGCAGGGCTTTTTGAATCATGCGGACGTCTTCGCCGCTATCTCCTGGGCCCAGATCACGATAGAGAGGAAAACCCCCGGAGAGCGCGATGAGTGGGCGATCGTTGATCCATGTGATGACTGCTCCTGAGCGGAGCTCTTGGCCCTGCTGGATTCCCTGCGAGGTGATGACAGATGTTGCCCCAGCTTTGAGGAGGGTGAACTTTCGTTCCCCTGACCGCCTGGCGCTTGCTTTCATGGTTGTCCGCTCAACCAGGTCTGTTTTCTCGATCGCAACAAGGACGGGCTGCGCGGCAGGTGGTGCAGCGGCGGCGGCGCGCTGCGCGCTGGATTGGAATTGGCTGGCTGCAACCCAGGTTGCGCCGATGAGTGCGAGCGCTACGACGATGACAGTGCCGATGATGAATCGGCGTTTTGTCCGTTTGCCTGTGTGTACTGTCAAGTCATTCTCTTCTGTGAGGACTCTTCTGAGGTGGAGCTTGCACTGCTCATGCAGCGTGACTTTTCAGAGTTGGGGCCGGTTCAGAGTAAGGGCCGGTTTTCTGGCACTCGCGTGCCGAGTAATTGATGGGTGTTTATTGCGAGGAGTGCCAGCAGAAGCTGACTACTTGTAGCCGTACTCGGCAAGAATCTGGAGGGCTCGGGCTGCTTTTTCGGCCCTCCCGTCAAACTGTGAACGGAGCTCCTCGCGATGCGCCGTCACGAACTCTTCACGGATTGCCCATTCTGCCTCGTAGAGTTCCTCATTCCAGCCCGAGCTTTCACGGCATTGGGCGTCGTGGACGGCGACGGCAATCTCATCGGCACTCGCTGCGTCAGCATTTGGACTGCTGGAGTCGTCGAAGGAAACCCAGCGCTCTTGAAGGCTTTCCGGCAGTGCATGAACAGAAGTAACATCCCACGGCTGGTCTGGAAGGTCAGGGATGCCCAGGGGCTGCATGCACTCATTCCAACGCCCGGCTGCGGCAACCAGGGCAGGGGCTTGACGGTCGGCGTGGAGTCGGTTGAGCTGTGACCCCACAGTCGCTTGGGCTTCGAGTACTTCCAGCGCCATGTCCGCTTCACTACCCAGGAAGGAAGCATCGCCCGAGTCGGTGCCTGGCGCTGCTTCGTAGTTTCGTTTCTTCCATTCCTCAACGCTGATCCCATCGAAACGGGCTCGCGCGATTAAATCGCACTCCGAGTCAGCCATTCTCTGCTCGTGGGATTCACTCTGGGGATCACGGTAGGGAACACCTGGAACTTGGCTGGGATCAGGAGCCAGACGATACCCGTACTTGCCGGCGAGTTCCTCGTTAAAGAGCCGTTCCCCACCCGGTCCGTAGGATTCGGAGCGCGGAGCGAAAGGAACGAGGTGCATTTTTTCTTCCGTGAACCCTCGCTGGTTCATGCACTCAACGCGCATGAGAACCTGAGCCGCAGTTTCCAGTTCCCAGTCACGATGGTCGAAATACGGGTCTGTTGGCAGCGTCCACTGTTTGCGGTCTTTCACTGGAAGTTCATCACTGAAGATCGGCATACGCGAGGGGTCAAAAGTCACCTCTGCCGCGCTGCTTTGGGCGGCGCTTTCAGCCACAGGCTCCTGCTTTCGCGACGTGTCCTCAGCCTCGGTGGCCGTGCAGCCTGCAAGGACGATCGCGCCGATAGTGACACTCCATAGTGCCTGCCTGCGTGCCGCTTTCAGCATGAATCCTCCTTGAATATCTGCTGACGTGCTCTTTTATCCTATGAGCGGGAAGGCATGTTTCTCTATTGAGTTTTGTTAACAATTCCTGCACGTGCTGCTCGTAGAGCCACTTCCGTTCGGGACTGGCAGCCGAAATGATCCAAGATCTGGGTGACGTACACGCGCACGGTGCCTTCTGAGTAGGCGATTTTCTTGGCAATTTCTTTGTTTGTTGCCCCGGTGATGAGTTCGTCGTAGACGGCGCGCTGTCCGGCACTGAGTTCGTCGACGAGTTCGTTCCAGTGTGTGGAGGAGCGGTGGTAGTCGCCCATGAGTTTGAGGGTGCTGATGGCCGCATTCGTTGCTTGGGGGGACAACACATGCTCGCCGACACGGATACGCTCAAGTGCGTCGATCACGTCCTTGATGGGCATGTCTTTGGTGAGGAATCCGACTGCTCCGGCTGCCATTGCCGCACTGAGGCGTTCAGATCGTTCGAAGGCCGTGTACATGGCGACGCGAATATTCGCGTGCTCTTCAGTAATGATGCGGGTTGCCTCAACACCGTCAAGGTGTGGCATTTCAACGTCCATCAGCACGAGGTCGGTGGGGATCGTTCGCAGGAGTTCGAGCGCTTCGTATCCGTCGTGTGCGGTGGCGACAATCGTGATCTTTCCGGCTCGCTGGAGCTGACGGGCAAGGCCCTCACGCAGGGCATCGTTGTCTTCGACGAGCATGACCTTCATGGGGGTTGGCGCGGGGCGTGTCACGGTTCTTCCTTGTCTTCTGGGCTGGCCTGGAAAATGGGGATGCGCACGCTGTGGAACCAGGTTCCGTTTGCTGGGCCGATGAGGACATCAAGGTCGAGGGTTTGGGCTTTTTCGTAGAGGCTTGCAATGCCCAGTCCTGAACTGAGCGCCGTTTCTGTTTCACTTTCACTCAGATGTGCGCAGGGGGACACGAGTGCGATTTCGAGGTGGTGGTGGGTGGTCTCAGCCCAGAGAGAGATGTCGCTTCCGTGGGGGGCGTATTTGGTGCAGTTGATGAATCCTTCTCGTAGGAAGGTGCACAGGAATTCTGTCGCCCGCTGGTTGAGGGCTTTGTTGAGGTAGGAGCGGTGGGGCAGGTCAATGGTGAGTGAGTGATCGCCGCGGGTGAGAATTTCTTGGCCCTCTCGGATGACGTCGCCAAGGCTGAGGTTCTGCTTTGTTTGCCCTCCTTCTGCGTTGGTGAAAACCTGACGCAGGTATGTGGATGCTTGTATGGCTTTGTTTTCAATGGTGGCGATTCCGCGCGCCATGTCATCTGCATGTGGACTGTCAGCACTGTGGGGGTGGAGGTTGTGGAGTTCGCGTGCTGTCATGATGATTGCGGCGAGGTCGGTCATCACGGAGTCGTGAATGTAGCTGGCAATGTCAGCGCGTGTGGATACGGCGATGGTGTGGATTTCTTCTTCGAGTTGTTCGATCTTTTTCCTGTTGGTGTACAGGAATGTCCCCATTCCGACACCCAGACATGACTGAATGCTCAGGGATGTCAGGCGCTGAATGGGTGGAACTGGCCAGGATGCGCCAATGTGAATGGAGGCGATTGTTCCTACGGCAAGGAGGGCGTAGGGCCAGTAGCGTTTCTGGGCGATGAGTTCAGCGAGTGCAAGTATGAGAAGCAACCCGCTGAAGGGGATGCCATTTCCGATGGCGGTAGTGGCTGAGGCTCCGATCACTGCGCAAATGCTGAGTGCGCCGATCAGCGGCCAGCGGGTGAGGAGTATGGCAGACAGGAAGATAAGAAGACTGGGCGTTAAGGCGCTGAGGGGTCTTCCTTGCAGAACGTGGATGACCAAGAAATCCGCACAGAAGAGGGCAAGGGCAGAGAGGGCGTATGCATGGTTCTTGTTCAATGCCTGCCCTTCCTTTGTCGTGCTTTCAGGATTTTAGTGTGCAGGATTTCAGGCCGCTTGCGGAGCCCCCTTCTTCTTAACTTTTGTTAACGAGGCTTTCGCCGGGGTGCTGGTAAGCGCTACTGCCCGTAGCCGTTTTCGAGGTAGACCTCGGTCGCGTTTTTGACGTGCTGGCGTTGCCGCTCGAGGAGCGGAGCAAGTTCGGCGCGGTGTGCGGTGACAAACTCTTCACACAGCTTCCATTCTTCCTCGTACAAGGTGTCAAACCAGCCTGAGGAACGCCGACAATTCGCATCGTGTACGGCGTACTGCACTTCTTCCTGTGAGGGTGTTCCGCCAGTGTCCCAATTCCATCGGTCCTGGAGGGAAATGGGCAGATCGTAGCTTGCTGTCTCCCACGGAAACTCTGGAAGATCAGCAATCCCCAATGGTGCCATGCATTCACGCCATTTTTGTGCAGCATCAAGCAAACCAGGCTGTTGAAGATCCAACGCCAAACGACCCAGTTGCCTTTCAGCATCCGAGCGGGGATCTTCACCGAGGAGAGCGCGGGCTTCCTCTTCAGTTTGAGGAATTTCCTTGAGGGAGGAAACACGCTGCATCTCTTTCTTCAGTGCCTCATATTCATCGGGAGTGATCCTTTGCATCGCACTTTCACGACACTGCTCTAAGTGCTGTTCCGCGTCGCCACCCAAGGTCGAGGCGTAGGTGTCAGGCGGTGGAGCCCCCTCCACGTAGGAGTTGTTTCCATCCAAGCGATAGCCAAAACGGGATGCAATGCCCTCATTAAATATTTTCTTGCTTGACCCCCAAGGATAAACTTCATCTTCTGGTTGGAACAGCTTGATATGAAGCGGGAAGTCTGCATAGCCTTTTTGCTGCATGCAGTGAACTTCCGCCACAATTTTGGCATTTTCGACATAATTACCGACCGCGCGTCCCCTGTAAGCATCCGTCGGCAACACCCAGCGATCTTGATTTTTCTGAGGAAGTGCATCAGATAGCACGATCTGCGGGATGCTTGTCGCCCCTTCGAGGCCCTGATTGCTCGATTGAGGAGCTGGCGTTGCCTCTTCAGGGGAAGAAATATCACCTGCATCTGATGCGCTGCAGGAGGCTAAGACAAGAGCGAAGCAGAGCAAAAATGCGGTTGAGCGTCCACGTGACTTCATTGTCCTCATCTCCGAGATACTCAAGGTTTTCGTTGGGGAGCATTCCGATGCTCCGGGCCGCTGCAGGTCTGAATGGCAGTTTTCTCTCTGCTACGAGGCAGCGATCGTTGAGAGTTGCTTCATAATACCTAATAGAGAGCGGAGTTCAACCCACTTCACTTGTGCCTGCAGACAAGGCGGGCGCAAGCGCGGGATACAGGCGGATCTTTGCCATAACGGTAAGGGGCCGGGTGAACGCGCTACTCGCGTTCACCCGGCCCTCACGTTTAAGTAGATAGCGCCGTCAGTCCTCGCTTGTGCGCACCTTCGAGATGCGGCGACGACGACGCGGCGCACCACTCGCGCCAGAAGTCTTCCCAGCAGAGCCTTGAGGCGCAGCTCCCTGCTGATCGCCCATAGTCTGCGCGTTCGCCCCGCGCCCGCGACGCGAGCTGATCCGGTGCTCAGCATCGGTGCGGTGTCCAGAACGTCCACCGCCAGCGCGCTTAGCAGCGCCAGCGTCACCGCGCTCGCCAGCGCCCTCAGCGCCGCGGCCACCTCGTGCTGCAGAACCTCCTCCGGCAGACCCGCGACCACCCGAGCGGCCCCCACGGCCAACAGCGCGGCTGCCACCAGAGCGCCCACCAGCGGTACGACCTCCAGCGCTGCGTCCTCGCCCAGCGGAACGATGACGAGTACCGGTCTCACCCAGGTCCTCAAGAACCTCAGCCGCCAGCCCCTCTCGCGTGCGCTTTGCGCGCGGCAAACGAGAGGTCACATCAGAAGGAATATCCAGGTCAGTAAATAAGTGAGGCGACGTGTGGTAGGTCTCCAGCGGATCGGTCACGCCCAGGCCCAAAGCCTTCGAGATCAACCCCCAACGCGGCACATCATCCCAGTCCACAAAGGTCACAGCCGTGCCCGAATTACCCGCGCGGCCCGTGCGGCCAATACGGTGAATGTAGGTCTTTTCATCCTCCGGACACTGGTAGTTAATAACGTGGGTGACATCATCAACGTCAATGCCACGCGCAGCAACATCGGTTGCCACCAGCACATCCACCTTGCCCTTACGGAAGGCGCGCAGAGCCTGCTCGCGCGCGCCCTGACCCAAGTCACCGTGCAGTGCGCCCACAGCAAAACCATTGGCAGTCAGTTCTTCACCCAGGCGGGCAGCCGTGCGTTTCGTCCGACAGAACACCACGGTCTTCCCACGCCCGCGCGCCTGCAGAATGCGAGAGACAACCTCACCCTTATTCATCGCATGCACACGGTAAATGACCTGCTTAACGGACTTCACCGTCGCCCCCTGATCGGTGGGATCCTGAGCGCGAATGTGCGTGGGCTGCTCCATGAACTTACGCGCCAAAGCAATGACCGGGCCGGGCATGGTCGCAGAGAACAACATCGTGTGACGATTCGCGGGAGTGCGCGACAGCAACACCTCAACGTCGGGCAGGAAGCCCAGGTCAAGCATCTCGTCGGCCTCGTCCAAAACCACGGTTTCCGCACCCGACAGGTGCAGGTGACCGCGGCGCAGCAGGTCAATCAGACGCCCAGGAGTGCCCACCACAATATCGACGCCGCGCTCCAATGCCTCGATCTGCGGCTCAAAAGCGACGCCACCGTAGACATCGAGAATACGCAGGTTGAGGTATTTCGCGGCCGCGCGCAAATCGTCACCCACCTGCTTAGTGAGCTCACGGGTGGGCAAAATAATGAGCGCCTGAGGCTTATTGGGATTGAGGAGGTCCTCATAGCCCTCCTCGTCGGGGGCAATGACGTCTTCGAGGACGGGAATACCAAAGCCCAAGGTCTTACCCGTACCGGTTTTCGCCTGACCAATAATGTCGTGGCGGTCAAGGGCCACGGGCAGGGTCAGGGCCTGAATGGGGAAGGGGTGGACAATACCGCGTTCTTCGAGGGCGTCAACGATGGGGTCGGTCACGCCAAAGTCAGCGAAAGTCTTCTGGTTGAGGTCTTCCTCGCCACTGTTGGTAATGTCGGCGTCAACCTCCACCTCCGGCGCGGGCGCAACGATGTCGCCCAAACGCACCACAGCGGCAGAGTATTCCACAGGGGGTGCAGTTTCGGGGGACGAGGCCGCAGCGGTGGCCTCGTTTTCGGGGAAGGATGCAGAATCGGGCAGGGGGGCAGCCTCGGGTGCGGGTGCGCCAGGGCGTGCAGCGTTTTCAGTGGTCATCACGATGAGCCTTATCTCCGGACGCAAAACCATCCGGTGTTGTGGAGCAGCCGATCGTGGAATACCACCCGCGGAATCTGGCGGGACGCGGCGCTGTGCGCGCGTGAATGAAACATGTCAATGAAACAGTCGAGACGATCGGTCAGCCGTCGGTCACTCCCTAGTTTAGTAGGTGGAAGGGGAGCTGAGACTAAGTCGCCTGATGAAAAGCGGTGAGTTTGCGCTCAATGGTGGGGACACAGCAGCGCGCGCTAGGCTTGGATCATGGATAAGGTCTACGAACCCGTTGATGAAGGAACCCGCAATGTCGTGGGACTCATCGCATATGCAACCTTGGCTGCAATGACGCGTCTGGCAAAGGACGGTGACGGCGCGCCAACCATTGCCGCTCACATTGAGCACGCTCACATGTCTGCTCGCGCCTACGTGGTTTTCAGCCAATTAGAGCTGTGGGCCGTGCACCGCGATGTGGATCTCCAAGAAGCCGCTGGACAGTACAAGGGGCTCTTTGATGACCTTGATGCCCGTACCCGCCCCGATAGCTGGTGGGAGCGCACGGTCAAGACCTACGTCACTATCGGTATCCTCGCTGATTTCTTGCAGGAGGTCGCGCGGCGCCGTGAACTGTTCTCCGGCGCGATCGGGTGGGATCTTGGGCAGAACGAGTGGGAGCGCGCCGCTCTTGCTCCATTGACTGCCGTTGACGGCCAGATGCAGGCGCGGTTGTCATTGTGGGCGCGCCGTGTTGCCGGTGAAGTTTTCGGTGTGGTTCTGCTGCTCCTCGAAGAACACCCCGATCTGCTGGCACAACCGCTGGATAAGCCGGGCATCATTGAGATGCTGAGCGCTCGTCACTGTGAGCGAATGGAAAAGCTTCACCTGCAGCCTTAGGGCCTGTTTGCCTCGTGCGCTGTACTGAGAGAGTGAAGAATACTTTGTAAATACTGGGAGGAACAGCGCACGAAAACGGTGGGTGAGCGTGAAGCTCACCCACCGTGAGAGTGAAACAGTGCCGACCTGCAAGCGAGGCCCACTGTGAAAGCTGCGCTACTTTTACAGGGCGAAGCCGACGCGGCGAGGTTCTTCCGAACCAATTTGGCTGAAACCAATGGCGGTGGCGGGGATCAGGACACGTTGGCCGTGGGCGTCGGTCAGGTCGAGAATGGTGCCCTGGTTGAGGGCTGTTGTGAGATGCGCAGCGAAGTCATCTGCGGTCATGTCAAGATCGAGGACGAGTTCTCGGGCGACGTTGCGCACGCCGATTGTGACCTTCATTGAGGGCTCCTTTTTATCGAAAATGGCGACTAGCGCCAGTTTAGTTGACCCAAATCCGGGGTGCCTCTGAAACTATAGAGCCATGAGTGAAATCCAGGTCGATCTTGTCGCTCCGTCACAGGAGGCTGCGGCCCTTCCCATATTGGGGGAGGCTCAGCGCATGGTGCGTGATGCGAGCGCGCGGGAGTCCATGATTGTGCGTGGCGCTCCAGGATCCGGCAAGACGACCACGGCTCTTGCCGCAGCACAGGCAGCGCTAGAAGCGGGCGAAAGAATCGCTGTTCTTGTGCCTGATCGGGTGCGTGAAAAACTCTTATCGGGCCGCATGCAGCTTTTGGCCCCTCATCTGGTGCGTCCTGTGCGCACCCCGGCTTCATACGCCTACAACGTGGTGAATGTGTGGCGAACGCGCCGGGCTGACCCTCTAGGGGATTTGCAGCTCATTACGGGAGCTCAGGAGGACGCTACTGTCGCTGAACTTCTCGGGCAGGGGGTGCCTGAGTGGAATGACGTGTTCGCTCCAGATTTGTTTGAGACGAGCATGATGCGCATGGAGGTGCGCAATCTTTTCAGCCAGGCGGACGAGCACGCATTGAGTGCCGAGGATTTGGAAACTCTCGGTCAACGTTACGGGCAGGTCACATGGGTGGGTGGGGCGCGTCTGCGTCACCGGCTGGAGAAACGAGCTGACAGTGACCCTGAGGTGCGTGGAACAATGCGCGTGTCACATTCGCGTATCCAGCACCTTGCTGCACAGCTTTTACGTTCATGGGATGAGGATGCCTCGGCCCAGGGGGTGAGTGAAGCTCTTCCTGTCCCTGACTTGCTGATCATTGATGACCTTCAGGACTGCACGCCAGCGACCCTTGCTCTCATAGAAGCCATCCACTCCTGCGGTGCCCGCATTTTGGCTTTTTCTGAACCAGATATCGCGGTGGCCTCTTATCGGGGCGGCTATGCGAACGCCGATATGCTGCTTGCTGGCGCGACAGGGATTGACATCCGTGAATTGGGGGAGGTCTACCGCGGAAATCGGCAGCTTCGTGCGGTGGTGCAACGCATTTGCGAGGGTATCGCGCAGCAAGGTCCCGTTGGGCGTCGAAGGGTCAGCGTGAGCGCTGGTGTTGACGAGGTTCCTGCTTTGCTCCCATCTGTCGGGCACCTTCCGAGCGCCGGGGGAGGCGAGGGGGACAACACCGTACGTCTCCACATTGCTGAAACCCGGGCTCAGATGGGCGCACAGCTTGCTCGCCAGTTGCGTGCCCATCACCTCTACGATGGGGTCCCCTGGGGTGAGCAGGTGGTGATTGTCCGATCGGCGGCTGCCGCTGAAGATATCCGCAGGCAACTTCGGCGTGCCCATGTCCCCATCCAGAATCAAGAGAGGGCTTTTTCCTTCACGGCCGAACCCGTGACACGGATTCTTCTGCGCCTACTGGCAGTCACAGCTCACCGAGGTGTTGATAACTCTCACCTCATCGAGGAATTGGTTGCCTCTCCCCTTATCGGCGCTGATTCGGTAGACGTGCGGAGGCTGTGGCGGATTCTGAGCGCTGAAGGGGCGTTCTTGCCAGAAAGTTCACAGGCCCATCCCGATACTCCCCATGAGCAGGCCGGCGCGGAGGCCGGGGTTGATCTGGCAGCACTCCTCACCCGTTATCGTGATCCTGAGCAAGCCCGACGCGACAGGGAACAGATCGAGCGTCTTGGCCGTTACGCTGATGTGTGCGAACGCCTCACTCGCGCAGCCCAATTGTGGGGAATGAGTCAAACAGCCGCAGAGAAGAGACCTCGCGAGGGTCTTTGGGATTTATGGGAAGGGGCGGGGGTAGCCCAAGTATGGCAAGAAGAGGCCGTTAAAGACACCGCCGAGAGCTTCTGGTATGACACTCAACTTGATGCTGTTGTAGCTTTATTTCGCGTCGCAGACGTGTGGGAACAACGCAACCCTGCTGGAAGGGCCCAAGAGTTCGCAACTGCAATCAACGAGCAGACTCTCCCTGTGGATACGATCGTTGACACTGGTCAGCGTCCGGCTGGTGTTCCTGTCCTCTCTGCCGCTCAAGCAGCAGGAGGACAGTGGCAGGTAGTTGCTATTGCAGGCGTGCAAGATGGCCTGTGGCCCAACACGGCTTTGCGGAATCAGATGCTCCACGCCGACACGCTGGGCACTCTCATGCTTGGGGCTCGTCAAGGCGCTGACGATCTCACCTGGGAGGAACTCACTCACGTACGCAACAGGCGACGCGCGGTGAAAAATGACGAGTACCGCCTCTTTGCCTGCGCCGCCTCGCGAGCCTCCCGTTACCTGCATATTGCGGTGGTTCTCAATGAGGATTCCATTCCCTCTGAACTATGTGATCGTGTCCTGGCGGGCATTGAATCGACAGGCGCAACAGTTGAACGAGGAGAGGACGGACGCCCCCTGTATCGCGCGGAAAAAACGGCGGCACCCCTTGATTTTCACGGCTTAATGGGAGCTTTACGATACTGGGCTGCGCGTGAAGAAGCCAGCGACGAAAAGGAGGCGGCGCTGACCGCCCTCGCCCTTCTGAAACGAGAGGGGATTCCCGGCGCTGACCCCGTGTACTGGGGCGGGGCAGGCGGATTAACCTCGGAAGCGTCGATTTTTGGTGACGACCCTATTCGCGTGTCCCCCTCGGCCGTGGAAACCATGGAGAAATGTCCGTTGAAATGGTTTTTCCGAAGGATTGGAGCCGATAGTCGAACGGGGCTGTCCCAATCCTTGGGTACCCTTATTCACGCCATTGCCGAGGCTCACCCCAGTGGAGACGCTGCTACCCTACATGCCGCGTTAAATGAAGCCTGGCCTGCGCTGGCTCAGGAACTAGAGCCTTTCGAAGAACGAATAGAGCGCGAAAAAGCTGAAGAACTCATCGAAGGGCTTGCCGCCTACCTTGCTCACGTTCCAGCCGGGCAGACGGTGGAAACAGAGTTCCGAGTCTCAGCACATATGGGTGACTACATTATTGGCGGGTCCATTGACCGTCTTGAATCCGGTGACGCTGGCGTGCGCGTGGTGGATTTCAAAACCGGTCGTGAAAAGAGCGCGCAAGAAGCTCAAGAAGACCCACAACTAGCAACATACCAGGTCGCTTTGGACGCTTTGGGGTATTCGATAGAAAGCGCCCAACTGCAATACTTGCGTGTGCCAGAAGGCAAACGTCCGCCTGTGCCTCGACATATTCGTGCAGCTCGAACTCAGACCGCTTTCTCAGCCGAGGAACTCAGCGCCCAGCGCGTGCACCTTCGCGCGCTCGTCGAACAGATGAAAGGCCCGACCTTCACCAGCATTGTTTCCAGCGAATGTGATCGGTGCATTTTCACGGCAAGCTGCCCTGCGCAGGGCGGGGCAGAACGGGTGGTGAGCTAGGTGAGTGACATGACGAGTACACACGATATGTGGGCCGGTGACCCCACTTTCTCTGCCGAAGTCATCCAACAGTACGTTGACCCGACAAAAGCACCAACACCTGAACAAAAGGCGGTCATCGAGGCGGCACTACGCCCGACTCTGGTTGTTGCCGGCGCCGGCGCCGGCAAGACGGAAACGATGTCCATGCGCGTGCTGTGGCTCGTTGCTAATCAAGGCATTGAACCTGAAAGGATCCTTGGCTTGACCTTCACGCGGAAGGCAGCCGGTGAACTCTCCGAGCGTCTGCGTGCGCGGCTGGGAACGCTTGCTCGCACAATCCCCGCACTTGCGCAGGCAGGCGATCCGCAGTGTTCCACCTATAACGCTTTTGCGCAACGAATTGTGCTTGAACACGGGTGGCGTCTTGGTTTTTCCTCTGAAACCCGTCTTCTCGGTGAAGCCGCGTCAGTGCAGATGATGTCAGAGATTGTCCGCGAGTGGAGGGGCGCGGATCTTCCTCAAGGAGTCTCTATTGCGAGCACGGTAGCTACTGCACTTGGCCTGGCCCAAAATCTTGCAGAGCATGGCTACAGTGTTGACAGCATCTCCCAGTCTTTCGAGGAACTGGCTGCGCATATTGCTGACATGGGCGCGTCAGGAAAATCTGATGGGCCGCCAGCGGCAGGAGCGCGCGCCGCGATTGAGGCTCTTGAGCGACGCACCATCTACCTGAAGCTGATCGACGCTTTCCAGGAGCGCAAGCGGCGTGAAGGCGTTATTGATTACGCCGATCAGGTTGCTTTGGCAACTCGTTTAGTCACGGAATGTCCTGATGTTGTCGAAGCGATACGCAGTGAATATGACGCGGTGCTTTTAGATGAGTTCCAAGATACCTCGGTCATTCAGATGACACTCTTTTCTACACTCTTTGGCACGCGTGCGGGCAAGCGTTTAGCCGTGACCGCTGTTGGTGACCCGAATCAGGCGATCTATGGGTGGAGAGGTGCCTCAGCAGCTTCACTTGAAGGATTCCTTGAGGCTTTTGACCCGCTCGACGGCAACGCCCACGACCCTGAGCAAACACTGACGCTGTCAACGGCCTGGCGTAACGACCATCAGATCTTGACAGTGGCAAATGCCTTGGCTGAACCCTTGCGCACCCACTCTGTGAAAGCAAAGTCTCCGACTTTGCAGTCCCGTCCGGGGGCGGGACGCGGTGAAGTGCTCATTCGCTATGCGCCCAGTCGTGAAGCACAAGCCGCCACTATTGCTGAAGAGATTGCGCGTCGCTACCGGCAGGCCCGTAGCGAGGGGAAAACACCCACAGCAGCGATCCTGTGTGCTCGACGAAAAGACTTCGATCTGTATGAGCAAGCACTCAAAGAGCGTGAGATTCCGACGCAGGTAATCGGTGCAGGCGGCCTTCTTAACCAGCCGATTGTGAGAGATCTGCGGGCAGTATTGGAAGTCGCCAGCGACATTGAAGCATCCGCCTCGCTCCTGCGTCTCTTAACGGGCCTACGTTTAGGCAGCGCTGACCTGATGTGCCTGGGGGAGTGGGCGAAAGCTCTTGCACGTTCACACCCACGAGAGAGGCACCCCCAAGCGTTCTTGCTTGAAGCGGTGGATTCTCCCCCCGAGGTAGGGTGGGCTCCCGCAGAGAGCGGGCCACGCTTCACGAAGGCCGCACACGAGAGGGTGACTCTCTTGGGGAAGCGGCTGCGCGCCATCCGCGCCTATTCAGGACGCGGCGTTGTGGAGCAGGTTGAACGCGCAATCTCCATCATGGGCCTGATCGAAGAGTGCCTGGCCGATCCTCACGATTCAAGAGGGCGCGTTGCCCTGGATACTTTCGTTGACATTGCCGCTGCTTTCGAGCACGACACCCTTGACGCGGACCTTCCAGGTTTCTTGACATGGCTGGCTCTGGCGGAAACAGAAGAACGCGGTCTTCCATTACCCGAAGGGGAGCCTGACCCGGAGGCAGTGCAGATCATGACTATTCACGCCTCCAAGGGCTTGGAATGGGATATTGTCGCCGTCGTGGGAATGGGGGATGGGGCTTTCCCTCGCCACGGCTCAACCAGTGTGTTACGTCCGTTGATTGCGAAGGAACATCATTACGAGGCCGCTCCCGAAGGCATCTGGAGAGCGCGGGGCTGGCAAACAGCGGTTGGTGAATTGCCCTACGACCTGCGAGGGGACCGGGCAGAGCTTCCCGCCTTTGATGATCCTGAGGGGTGGATCGGTGGTAGCAGCATCAACCCTGAAACAGGTAAGGAGGTCAAGCAGACATTCCCGAAGTGGCTCACACACATCTATGAGCCTGAGGTTGGCCGCTACCTGGAACGCGAGCAACGCCGCCTCGCCTACGTTGCTGTTACTCGAGCCCGCTCACTCCTGGTGATGAGTGGGGACTGGCATGATGGACTTGCCAAAGGCAGATACCCCTCGATCTACCTGCACGAGGCGCTTGCCACGCTTCACCTTCTGGCTGAGCAAGCCCGAAGCGGAAACGAAGTAGCCTGTGGGCGCTTGGGGTATTCAGTGGGCGCACCAGAGCTGCAAGGTGAAGTCTTTTCAGATTCTGTGCGCGTATGGAAGGCTCTGCTTGAGGATTTCCAACGCAGTGATGAGATCGTCCAGGCACTCGGTGAGGAACGCGAGCTGGACGAGCAGAACTCGCCCGACCACGTCGTCTTTCCTGCGCCCGCAGGGGAGTCTTTGACGCTCATTGAGGCGGCTGCTGATGCAGTGTTGGCCCGCTCTGGCGACATGCGTGACGACCGAGACGTCCTGGACACCTTGGCTCCGATGAGTAGCCATGAGATTATCCGCGACGCGATTGCCTTGATTGAGGAGGATCGTATCCGTCGCGAGCCCACGAATTTCACGGTGACAGTCGGGCGCCTGCGGGCAACTGCCGTGTCGGCCCTCCTTGAAGATGACAGAGCCTTCGCCTTGTCGCTGCGTCGCCCATTGCCAGCTCGCCCTTCCTCAAGCGCGACTCTGGGAACCTTGATTCACGCATGGGTGGAACGCCAACTGCGTCAACGTAGCGGTGAGCTGTGGATGGAGCCGGTGGAGGGAGTCGAACTTCTCTCGGAAAAGGATGCCCAGCGCCTGGCGCGTATGCAGGAGCATTTCATGGGCATGACGATGCCGGGCCAGCCTGTTGCTGTGGAAGAGTCCTTCGCCGTGGGGATTGCGGGGGTGACTGTTCAGGGGCGCATTGACGCCGTCT
Organism: Schaalia canis; assembly: GCF_003858455.1. Lineage (GTDB taxonomy): Bacteria > Actinomycetota > Actinomycetes > Actinomycetales > Actinomycetaceae > Pauljensenia > Pauljensenia canis. Next base: position 50,269 of record NZ_RQZF01000005.1, read on the forward strand.
TTTCTACCTCTGACGGGCGTAGCATCGTTGTGGATTGGAAGAGTGGGCGCGTCCCAACAGTGAAGGACGTTGGAAAACTGCGCTACTTCCTTCATCAACTGCGGCTCTATCAGCAGGCGTGGTCGCTTCATTCCGGCCAAGCTGTTGACCGTGTTGACGCCCAACTGGTGTTCCTTGAGCACAACCGAGTGCTGAGCATCGACGAGATCAGCGCCATGCTGGTGGCCGCTGGCGAGTCAGCATCGCAGTCCTCGTTGGACGAGGCTCTTGCCCTCATTCTTTCTGACGACGATGAGCGTTAGGGCATGCGGCTACTGTTCGGTGGGGAAGGAACGAGTGCGGGGTGTTTCTTCGCCGCTGAGTTCAAGGAAGGTTGCTGCCATTGTGGGCGGTCCGTCCTCGTCTGTGTCTTCCCAGGCTGTGGGATCAGTCTGGTGTGCGCCGTCTGTTGTGGGACTGTGCAGACCCCAGGTGGCGTAGGCCTCTTCTGAGGGAGTGTCTACCGATAGGGGTGCGGCAACAAGAGGTTCATCACCGAGGTCTTCAGAGAGTTCCCGAATCATGAGGCGGGCTTGTTCGATGATGTCGCTGTCTTCTGCGTGGACGCCGTGGAGGAGCCAGTGGACTAGAGAGAGTTCTGAAATGAGCTGGGCGCGTGTTTCAAGGTGGACGTCCACAGCGCTGCGGGTCATGGTGTATGCCTCGCGGAAACGGAGCATGAACTCGTCGCTTCCTTGAGCGAGGACCCACGCGATGTCGGTGGCGGGGTCGCCTACGTGAGCTGAGGCGAAGTGTGACAGTGCGCTGACGGCACCATCATGGACTGAAATGGCGGTGCACTGGAGATCGCCGTGGATGGGGGCTGTGGCGAAGCGCCACATGGCGACATCTTCAAGGGCGCCTTCCCACCGATTCCACAGATTCGCGGGGATGACGGTGTGTGACGCGGCTTCGTCAAGGAGGGCAAGATGGCGCTGGCGGCATTCGGCTGCCGTGTAGGAGGGCAGGTCCACTCCGGTATAGATGCCTGTGGGGAGGTTATGCAGGTGGGCGAGGGCGCGCGCGAGGGAGGCCGGGAGGACATGCGGGTCTGAGAAATCTTCCTCGGTCATGAAGCGTCCGCCTAGGTCGTTGTGCACCATGACGCGGGCGCCGTCCGTGGTGCGCGCGAAGCCTCGTGGGCGGGGGACGCGGAAGGGAATCATGCCTGCTTCGTGAGCTTGGGCCAGGCGTGACAGGACGCTGACTTGGGATTCCATATCGAGGCCGCCCACGGTGTCGTGGGGGCAGGTCACCATCCAGCGGTTGCCGGCAACGTCAATGATGCCGGTGACGGAGACGTTTTCGTCGCTAAATTGTGGTGGCCGTAGGCCAGCAACGTTCAGACCGGGGACGGCGGCAGTGGCGAGGGCGGCCAGTTCAAGAGGAGTTTTTGCGCGGCTCACCCTTCCACGGTAGCGGTTGTCACGGGTATGGGGCAGCAGAAAACGCCCGTGGTGAGTGACTTGATGGGTGAGAGTGAGGGAAGTTATCCACAGATTTTCTCAATGCGACAAAAAGCGGAGAAAAAGTCGTTACGCTGCATAAGGAGGCTGAAAAATAAATCATCGTGGAGGGGTGAATGAAAGACTACGAGGCTCAACTGCAGTGGGTGCGTGACGAGGTAACCGCCCGCGCCATTGACCCCTACGCGCACACCGATGTAGTCACTCGCATCATTGAGGATGCTCTGGACCGTTCAGGTGATCTATACGTTGGCCAAGACCGTGAGGATCTTATCGCCAAAATGCTGGCTGATGTTGCGGGAGTTGGCCCCCTGCAACCCTATTTGGACGATCCTGAGATTGAGGAAATCTGGATCAACGAACCCACGCGCGTATTTGTGGCCCGTGGAGGAACCCCTGAACTTACTCCCCTTATTTTGAGGGAACAGCAGGTGCGTGACCTCGTTGAACGTATGCTCCACCATTCCGGCCGCCGTTTGGATCTGTCTCAACCTTTTGTGGACGCTATGTTGCGCGGTGGAGAGCGCCTGCATGTCGTTATCCCGCCGGTTGCCGGGCGTCACTGGTCGGTGAATATCCGCAAGCACATTCAAAACTCACGCAGTTTAGAAGACCTTGTTGCTGTCGGCATGGTCCCTCCCCAGGTGGGGCGATTCCTCGCGGCGGCTGTGGCCGCAGGCTTGTCGATCCTTGTCTCAGGTGCCACACAAGCGGGTAAGACCACCTTATTGCGGGCGCTCACAGGTGCTATTCCGCGCAATCGGCGGATCATCACCTGTGAAGAAGTATTCGAATTACATCTTCCCAACCGTGATTGCGTGGCACTCCAAACCCGCCCCGGCAACGTTGAAGGCCGCGGTGAGGTCACGTTGCGTGACCTCGTGCGAGAGACGATGCGTATGCGACCGGAGGTACTGATTGTTGGAGAGGTGCGCGGCGCGGAGGCCCTTGATCTCCTCCTCGCGCTGAATGCGGGCGTGCCTGGCATGGGAACCATTCACGCAAATTCTGCGCGTGAAGCGCTTGCGAAACTGTCGATGCTCCCATTGCTCGCTGGCGAGAACGTGACCTCGCAATTCGTTACCCCCACGGTCGCACGCTCAGTGGATCTTGTGCTCCACGTTCATCGGGATCGCACGGGGCGACGCTATTTACGGGAGGTCCTTTCCATTCCTGGCCGTGTTGAAGGTGAACGCATCGAGGCTTCTGAAGTGTGGAGTTGGAATGGACACGAACTGCACCGGGGGCCCGGCGGCAGCGAGTGGCATGACCGTTTTCAGCAGGCGGGCTTTGAACTTTCTGAGCTGCTAGGGAGTGAATAGATGGAAGGGGTGCTCATCGGTCTTGGTGTGGGAGTCGGGCTTTTACTGATTCTGTCGGTCGTTGCAGGGGTCCCTGCTGTGCGTTTGCGCTCCCCTCAATGGTTTTTACGGTGGCAAGATCGCGTACAGCGGGCAAATCTGGAGGGCCTAACCGTTCCACGTCTTGTGGGCGTCAGTGTCGCGCTGTCCTTAGTTGTCTTTGTTGTCGCTTTTGCGTGGACGGGCGTGGGGCCGGTGAGCCTGATTCTGGCAGTGGTGACTGCCCCTCTTCCGAATGCGTTTGTTTCAGCGCGTGCCCACAAGCGTTCGCGTCAGATGCGAGAAGTGTGGCCCGAGATCATTGATTCTCTTGTCTCAGGTGTTCGTGCGGGCGCTTCCCTTCCTGACTTACTGATTGACCTGGGGGAGAATGGGCCCCCGTCCATGCGTGGAGTGTTTGCAGCTTTCGCCGCAGACTACCGTGCGGAAGGACGTTTCGATCCGGCGCTCGTGCGCTTGAAGGAGCGCTGTGCAGACCCTGTCGCTGATCGGATTGTCGAGGCATTGCGTTTGGCTCGGGAAGTCGGCGGTAGTGACTTGTCGCTGCTTCTTCGTGATCTGGCGACTTTGCTGCGTGAGGATGCGCGGGTGCGTGGTGAGCTAGAGGCGCGGCAGTCGTGGACGGTAAATGCGGCCCGTCTTGGTGTTGCTGCGCCCTGGGTGGTGTTGCTTCTCATTTCGGGCCAGTCCCATGCGGCAGCAGCTTACGCGACCTCTGAAGGGCTGGGGATCTTAGGCTTTGGCGCCATCGTCAGCGCCATTGCTTACGCGATCATGCGCAGAATCGGTCGCCTCTCCACTGATCAAAGGTCCTTACGATGAACACGCTGACAGTAGTGACAGTGGCAAGCCTACTGTGGACGAGTCCGATTCCCTTACCTCCCGTTGATCCCTACGAGGCTCAAAGTGGCGTTGATGCGAACGAGATGATGTCCGGGTATTACGGGCAGGCTGGGGAACTGGGCCTTTCATCAGCGCCACTGTCGGCTGGCTTTGGGGGCGTTCTCGTTGCGCTCTTAGCGGCTACTGGCATTTTCTTCATTGCGAACGCCTTTCATCGACATCGCATCACCTTGGCTTCTCGGCTTCGCAACGTGCGCCAACCGCAAAGCCAACGTGATCAGCGTGTTCCTCGGTGGCTGCAGCGTCGTTGGATGCAGGTGGTGGAGGCCATAGGATCCACCTCAGCTTCAGTGGAACGGCGCCTTGAGCTCCTTGGTGGGGCGCAGACTTTAGCGCATTTCCGACTCCAACAGGTTATTGCAACGCTTGTTTCGATGGCTACCCTTGGCGCGGCAACCGCCCTTGTGATGGCTCGTCTGACGGTGAGTGGGTTTGTCAGTGTCCTCCTGTCTCTTGCTATTGGGGCGCTGGCAGGAGCGGCACTGTGGGATCAGCTTTTGACGGCGCGCGCGCAAAGACGGCAAAGACTCATTGACTCTCAAGTGCCTGACATGTCCGACTTGCTGGCATTGGCTGTTGGGGCTGGAGAGTCTATTCCCGGTGCCCTATCGAGGGTGTCGCAGGTGACCGCTAGTGAACTCGCCGGTGAGATTTCGAGGACCGTTTCTGAACTGACTCTGGGCAGGCCCACCTCCCAGGCGTTGAGTCAGCTTGCTGAGCGAAACGATTCGCCGTCACTGAGCCGCCTCTGTCAAACGATGGTGACAGCCATCGAACGCGGCTCTCCACTGGCTTTAGTGCTCCACGATCAAGCGCAAGATATCCGCGAACACAATCGTCAGCGTCTGTTGGAAGAAGGCGGTAAACGAGAGATCGTCATGCTGTTCCCCGTTGTCTTCCTCATTCTTCCCATCACCATTCTTTTTGCCCTCTACCCCGGATTAGCGGCACTCAAAATTGGCCCCTAAACGGAAAACGACATCTGAAACACCTGTCCACCAAGGAGAAAACATGACTGTTCTTCGCTCTTATCTTGATCGTCTGCATCGCGTGATCCTCCCTCTCCGCGAGGGTGATGACCCCGAACGTGGGGATGTCCCAGGGTGGGTTCTCATCACTTTGATGACGGCTGCCCTGGTTGCTGCAATCTGGGCAGTGGCGAATGAAGCCTTGACTCAACTTTTTGAACAGGCGATGCAGCGTTTTGCTGGCCGCTAACATGCCTCTCCCAGGTGACGGAGGGAAAGACGATGAAGAAGGATCCGAGGTTGTCTCGCACATCCTCGTCCAATTCCTTGTTCTTCTTGTCGTTCTGATCCTTCTGCAAAGCGCGCTACTCGTTCACACCCGCAACACCACTATCTCTGCTGCGGGCGAAGGCGCACGACGTGCCGCCCTGCTTGGAGGAAACTCAGCGGAGGCCCAACAGCGTGTAGAAGAACTGCTGGAGAGCCTGCTGGGGGCCAACCCCTCCCGCACTGTTACCCTCACTACCCGACCGGACCATGCAGGGACGGTCGCTGTTGTCACGATACGCACCACACTGCCAGTATTTCTCACGCTGGGGCCGCAGATGCTTGAAGTCCAGGGCAGTGCAGTCATGGAAGGACCGTGAGAGTGCCTGTGGTGAGTAACGACAGTGTCCAACACCGTGGGCACCCGCGAAGCACACAGTGGCGGCCCGAGGAAAAAGGTGAAGCCCTCATTGAGTTCATCGCCGTGATGATCCTTTTTGTTATCCCGGTGTTCTACATCATCTTGTCCTTAGGGCAGTTACAAGCATCCACCTACGCCGCTGAGGCAGCAGCACGCAACGCTGCTCGGATATTGGCAGCGAATCCTGCGGCCCATTCCCTGGCTGAACGGCAAGCTCAGTTGGCTTTTAGTGATTTTGGGCTTCCTGCCCCGCAGATCCATGCTGCCTGCCAGCCAGCGGAGTGTTCAACGGACGGTGTGGTGACAGTGAGCGTGGAATCGCAGGTTCCTTTACCCCTCGTTCCCGATTGGATAGGGGCGCGGGCGTCGATTCCTGTGATGGCGCAGGTGAGTATGCCGGTGGAGGGGTTGAGCGTTCATGGCCTGGAATAGGTACCGCGTTAAAGAGGACATACTCGACGGTCAGCACAAGAACACCGTGCGAGTGCTCCTGGGCGACAGTGAGGACACTGTCGATTCTGAGGAGGGACGCATCGGCGTCCTCATGGCAGTGCTGGTGATGATTGTGCTTATTGCCTGCCTGGTGGCCGCCAATATTGCGGCTGTGCATTTACAGCACCGCAGGCTTTTAGCCTGCGCTGATGCCCTTGCGCTCGCGGCTTCGGGTCATGTTGATGCGCACCCTTTTTATGCCAGCGGTGGTCACGATCTTGAGGTCAATCCTGCGTGGGCTTTGGATGTGGCGCGGGGGCGTTTAGTGGATTTGTCAACGTCGACGTGTCAGGTGGGAGAGGGGGTGCAGGTGCTGAGGGTGGAGCGTTCGGCAAAGGATGTGGTGGTCGAGGTCGGTGCGCAAGCTCGTTTGCCGTTGACCCCTCCTTTTGTTGATGCTCTTGTGGCACCGCGGCTTCAAGAGTCTGGTGCTGCGGTCACTCGCTAGGAGAAAACGGCACCTCGCTCAGAGAAGAGGGGCCGGTCCAAGGAAAGGAGTGTTGATGACGAAGGACCTAGATCGTGTGTTACTGGGTGTGAGTGATCAGTCATTCTCAATGTTTGTAGTGCTCGCATGTTGAAACGGTCTAGGGATGGCAAAGTTTTCTCTGCGACAATTCAACACATGGCAAATCTTGATATTGAGCGCTTGGCACCGTCCCTGCGTCCCCAGTTCCAATCTGTCATTAACAAGAACTCCGCCCAGCCGGAGTTCTTGCAGGCAGTGTACGAGGTTCTTCTCACCCTGGGGCCCATCGCAGATGCCAAGCCGGAATACACTGACCTGGCCATTCTTGAGCGCATGGTGGAACCTGAGCGCCAGATTATTTTCCGTGTCCCCTGGCAGGATGACGCCGGGCGCATCCACGTCAACCGTGCCTACCGCGTTGAGTTCAACTCCGCACTTGGCCCCTACAAGGGTGGCCTGCGATTCCACCCTTCAGTGAATATTTCCATCATTAAGTTCCTTGGTTTTGAGCAGATCTTCAAGAACGCTCTTACTGGCCTGCCTATCGGCGGAGGCAAGGGCGGCGCCGACTTTGACCCCAAGGGCCGCAGCGACGCAGAGGTGATGCGTTTTTGCCAGTCCTTCATGACTGAACTTCAGCGTCACATCGGCCCTGACACCGACGTCCCCGCAGGCGATATTGGCGTGGGCGGCCGCGAAATTGGCTACATGTTCGGCCAGTACAAGCGCATTCGGAACGCCTTTGAGGCAGGCGTCCTTACCGGTAAAGGCCTGGGCTGGGGCGGCTCCCAAGCCCGCACTGAAGCTACCGGCTACGGCCTGGTCTTCTTCGCTGAGGAAATGCTCAAAGCAAAGGGTGAATCCTTCGACGGCAAGAAGGTAGTCGTGTCCGGCTCGGGTAATGTTGCTATCTACGCCATTGAGAAGCTTCAGCAGTTCGGTGCGACCGTGATCGCCTGCTCGGACTCTTCGGGCTACATCGTTGACGAGGCAGGCATTGACCTTGACCTCCTCAAGGACATCAAGGAAAAGCGTCGTGGCCGCGTCTCGGACTACGCCAATGAGCGTGGCGGCTCGGTTCGTTTCATTGAGGGCGGCTCCATCTGGGACGTTCCCTGTGATGTTGCCCTTCCCTGTGCCACTCAGAATGAGCTTCCTGCAGAGGCCGCCGCCACCCTGATCCGCAACGGCGTGCAGCTCGTTGCTGAGGGTGCCAACATGCCGACCACCCCTGATGCCATTGACCTGCTTCAGGACGCTGGCGTGCTCTACGCGCCGGGTAAGGCTTCCAACGCTGGTGGTGTGGCCACGTCAGCTCTGGAAATGCAGCAGAACTCCGGGCGCACCTCCTGGTCCTTCGAGACCACCGAGGAACGTCTGCACCAGATCATGATTGATATTCACGCCAACTGTCTGGCTACCGCGGACCAATACGGTCAGGGTGCCAACTATGTGGCTGGCGCTAACCTGGCCGGCTACATCAAAGTTGCTGACGCCATGGTTGCTCAGGGCCTGATCTGATCGGATTGCCTGCTGAGACTGCGCGGCGGGGCGGAGGACAATGTCCTCCGCCCCGCCTTTTTGCCTACGAACAGGAATGAGCCCTTGTTGCATGTGAGGTGAGAAAAACGATCCACAATCAGGGGAAACCCCAATAGCGCTGAGGGCGCAAATGGGGAACACTGATATGACAGGACGTTTCGTTAGAAAATGACGTCCTTCCAGAAGACGCACACGCCCACCGCCGCGACAGAAAGCCCCTTATGCTTGAGCTCCGCTCCATCCGCAAGGCCTACACCACAGCAAGCCTGGTGCAGGTCGCCCTCAACGACGTCTCCGTGGCCTTCCGAGACAATGAATTCATCGCCATCTTGGGTCAATCCGGGTCGGGCAAAACCACAATGCTGAACATTATCGGCGGCCTTGACCAGTTCGATGCTGGTGACCTTGTCATTGACGGCATCTCCACCCGCGACTACAAAGACCGCGATTGGGACACTTACCGTAATAATCGTATTGGCTTTGTCTTCCAGGCATATAACCTCATCACTCACCAGTCAGTGCTTGCCAATGTCGAGCTCGCCCTCACTCTTTCCGGTGTGAGCCGCAGCGAAAGACGTGAACGCGCTCGCCAAGCTCTCGTTGACGTCGGCCTCGCCGATCACATTCACAAGAAGCCCAATCAGCTTTCTGGTGGCCAGATGCAGCGCGTTGCTATCGCCCGCGCCCTCGTGAACGATCCTGAAATCCTCCTGGCTGATGAGCCTACCGGTGCTCTCGACTCAGCAACCTCCGTGCAAGTGATGGACTTACTGAAGGAAGTTGCCAAGGACCGCTTGGTCATTATGGTCACGCACAATCCTGAACTGGCGCACCATTACGCCACCCGTATTGTAGAGCTGGCTGACGGGCGGGTGATCGCCGATTCTGACCCCTTTGATCCGACCGCCCACGAACAGCGTGAGGCGAAGGATATTCGCCGTGCCTCCATGTCCTTCTTCACTGCTTTAGCGTTGTCTTTCTCGAATCTCATGACGAAGAAAGGCCGCACCTTGATGACGGCCTTCGCCGGGTCGATCGGCATTATCGGTATCGCGGCGATCCTCGCTTTGGCTAATGGCGTGAACGAGTACATTGCTCAACGCGAAGAAGAGCTCCTTACCACCTACCCGCTGTCCATTGAGAAGGTTGGTTTTGACTTCGGGGTCTTTTTTGAGCAGCGCAGCGGCCACATTGCCGACGATAGTCCGCAAAGTCAGGAGGACGCCGAGGGCGGACAGTCAGTGACCACGGCGCGCACGGACTCGCGCTTTGACGACACTCTCGACCGGGTGACCAACAATGACTTGCGCTCCCTGAGGACCTTCCTTCTGCGAGATGGTGGCAATATTTCCTCCCACGTGCAGAGCATTGATTACACCTACAAGGTGACGCCGCACCTGTTCTTGCCTATGGATGCGAAGTATGTCAAGGATGAGCCTGTGCAGGCCCACCCCTCGACCCTGCTTGAACAGCAGGGCGTCGAAGCTGCCTTGCCCGCGTTCTTCGCTGCAAACGCCCAGACAGACGTTTTCCGTCAACTTCCCTCCAGCCCGGGAATCTACGAGGACAACATTGGCTTGGTCAAGGGCAACTGGCCCCAATCCAAGGAGGAAATGATCCTTGTTCTGCCAGCCAGCGGTGAACTGGTGGACGTCCTGGAGTACAACATGGGGTTGCGTGATCGTTCAGAGATCACCAAGAGCTTGGATCGTCACAATTTACGAGGCCGTAGCAGCGGGGCAAGTGCCGCTGACAAGGGACAGTCGGGTGATGCAGGGGGGGCGGATGCTCCCACCTCAGCTTCTTCGCAAAGTGGGAGGGAGGAGCGTGTCTACTCCTACGACGAATTCATGAAGGTGACCTACAAACTCATCAACGCGGGGGATCGCTACACCTGGGATGAGTCCTTGAAGGTTTGGGCTGACCAGTCAAAAAACAAGGAACATATGACTCGCCTGGTCAACGCGGGCGAGACACTGAAGATCGTCGGCGTAGCAAAGGCTCTTGAAGTCGATGACGCTCCCGCGCTGGTACCCGGCATTTACTACACGCCTGAACTGACGGAGCACCTGATCCGAACATCAGAAAAATCTGGCATTGTGAAGGATCAGCTTGCTCGGCCCAATATCAATGTGGTGACAGGAAAGTCCTTTGATGAGGAAGGCAAAGAAGATCCTCTGAAGGGCTTTGACATGTCGAAGCTTTTGAGCATTGATGAGGCCAAGATCCAAGAAGCCTTTGGTGGAGGCGCAGACGCTCTGGCGTCGAAGCTGTCCGGGTTGGATATGAGCGGCCTTGACCTGTCAGGCCTCGACCTGAGCGGGATGGACCTCAGCGGCCTTGACATGAGCAACCTTGACCTTTCCTCCCTGGACATGTCCCAGATTGATCTTTCTGGCGTGAGCGCAGCCGTTGATCCTTCGGCGATTGACTTCTCAGCACTGACGGCTCAGTTCCCAGAGTTGGCCAAGGTGGACCTCGTCAAAATCGCGCAGGCCGCTTTCGCTGACGGCGTCATCGCGCCCGACGCGGGACAGCGCCTCACGCCCCTCCTCAATTCTCTTGCCCAAGACTTCCTTCTCTACCAGCAACAACACGCCGGTGAGGGGAAGAGCATCACAGACCTTGCCATTGAATTCTTCAGCCAAGAGAGCGTTTCTGCGCGGGTGCGTGACACCCTCACTGACCCGCAGATCATTAACCAGGACAAGCTCCTGGCCAACCTCACGAAGGCTTTGGGAGAGGATCCCGCCCTCCAACACGTCAGCCAGGCAATGATGGACACCCTCGTCTCCAGCGTGGGCGAGCAGTTGGCAAAGGCTTTCATGAACACGATCTCGCAGGCAATCGGCACGCAGATCCAGCAGGCCATGGCGCAGACGATGACCGCGCTCATGACCCAAATCCAAGAGCAGATTGTCAGCCAACTTCAAAATGCTGCTGCCAGCTTCCAAGGTTCCATGGCCGATGCCTTCACCATTGACGAGAAGAAGTTGGCTGAAGCTTTCGTCTTTAAGGCGAATGCGGAAGAGCTGTCGACAATCTTCACGTCGATCCTCACCTCAAGCCGCGATACCTACGATACGAATCTCAAGAAGTTCGGTCATGGAGACCTCACCGACCCTGACACCATCAATATCTACCCCCTGAGCTTTGAGGATAAGGAACACGTCAAAACCATCCTTGAGGACTACAACACCTCGATGCGCGATCAAGGACAGGACAAGAAGGTCATCACCTACACCGACTTCGTAGGGGCACTCATGTCAGGCGTGACGGAGATCGTCAACATGATCTCAACCATGCTGATCGCATTCGTTGCGATATCCCTTGTCGTCTCCTCGATTATGATCGGCATCATTACCTATATTTCCGTGCTGGAACGCAAGAAAGAGATCGGTATTCTGCGGTCTATTGGCGCCTCACGAGGTGACATCCGCCGTGTCTTTAACGCTGAAACGATCCTTGTGGGTTTCCTTGCTGGTGTCATCGGCATCGGTGTGACGTTACTGCTGACTATTCCTGCTAATGCCATTGTAGAAGCGCAGTTTGACGTGACGGGCATTGCTCAGCTCCCTGTAGTGGCTTCAATTATTCTGATTGCAATCTCGGTTGTGTTGACCTTGATTGCTGGGCTGATCCCCGCAGGCAAGGCAGCCAAGGCTGACCCGGTGGAGGCCCTACGCTCAGAGTAGGAACCCTTTTAGGGTGGGTGTTTTCTTCCTCATTTTTTCGCCTCTATCCCCGTCGAGGGGCGACGAGGCGGCATCAATCGACTAGGCTTGCCACGTGGCCATTGAGTTTTCTGAAGAGATCCAAGCACTGCGCACCACGATGGAAAACATCATCGCGGTCGTCCAGCCTGACAACCTCCGCGTTCAGATCGAGGAACTGTCCGAAAAAGCGGCAGCTCCCGACCTGTGGGATGATCCTGCCCGCGCGCAGGAAGTCACCTCGGAACTGAGCCATCGCCAGTCAGAACTGGACCGTGTCACCACCATGTCTGAGCGTATCGATGACCTTGAGGCTATGGTGGAAATGGCCGGTGAAGACCCCGACGAAGCTGAGCTGCTTCTTGAAGAGGCTGAAGGCGATCTCGCCGCCCTCAAGAAGGACATCTCCGACCTGGAAATCCGCACCCTTTTGGATGGCGAATACGACGAACGCAACGCCGTTATCACGATCCGTTCGGGCGCAGGTGGTGTTGACGCGGCAGACTTCGCAGAGATTCTCTTGCGTATGTACCTGCGTTGGGCCGAACGCCACGGCTACCCCACGAAGGTGATGGATACGTCTTATGCGGAAGAGGCCGGTCTGAAGTCAGCTACCTTTGAGGTTCAGGCTCCTTACGCTTACGGCACCTTGTCGGTGGAGGCTGGGACGCACCGCCTCGTGCGTATTAGCCCCTTCGATAATCAGGGCCGCCGTCAGACCTCTTTTGCTGCTGTCGAGGTCATTCCCCTGATCGAGTCCACTGATCACATTGAGATTCCTGAGCATGAACTCAAGGTGGACGTGTTCCGTTCCTCCGGTCCTGGCGGCCAGTCGGTCAACACCACGGACTCGGCTGTGCGCATGACCCACATTCCAACGGGCATTGTGGTGTCCATGCAGGATGAGAAGTCGCAGATCCAAAACCGTGCTGCCGCCCTTCGTGTGCTCCAGTCTCGACTGCTTGTACTGCGCCACGAGGAAGAACAGGCTAAGAAGAAGGAACTCGCCGGTGACGTGAAGGCCTCTTGGGGTGACCAGATGCGTTCCTACGTCCTCCAGCCTTATCAGATGGTCAAAGACCTTCGAACCGAGTTTGAATCAGGCAACCCTCAAAACGTTTTTGACGGCGACATTGACGGCTTTATCAATGCTGGCATCCGCTGGCGCAAGAATCAGGCCGCTGAGTCCTGACCAGCGCTGACAGAACGTTCTAACTGAGTGTTTCCTGTCCATCCTGTTCAATGCTTGTCCCCTTTCTCCTGAGTGCCAGGAGAAAGGGGACAAGCATATGCGGACGGCGTCTTTTAGCGGTGAGCGTATTGACGGCGCAGAGTGAGCAGGAGCGCTCCTGATGCAAGGATGATCAGTGCAACACCGACGAAGGATGCCTGAAGGCCGGTGGCGGAAAGCCCTGACGGAGCCTTCATGTGGCCTGCAGCAGAGGGCGCCTTCTTCGTCGTATCGACATCCTCAACGGGCTGAATGTACTGGGTGCCCTTCACCTGCGGCTGAGGCTGAGATTGGGGACGGTCAGAATGGGATTGAGCCTGGTCGGGCGCCGATTGGCTTGCTTCAGCGCCAGCACTATTCCCCTGATCGTTACGAGGTGTGGTTTCTGAGGCAGAGGTGGTCTCAGACGGTGATGGCGTTGCCTGCGGCGCTGGGGCGGTGGAAGAAGCGTCCCCGGTCCAGGATGGTGCGGTTATTGAGGTATCGACCGAGGGCGAAGAGCCACTGGAAACAGATCCGCTGGAAACAACAGTGAGGTGGGACTGATCGGGGTAGCTCGCAAAGTTCTGCGTGCCATACCACGATCGAGTCGAGGGATTGTAAGAGATCCCCACACCAATAGCATTCGTGTCAGGGTCGATCATATTGGCGTAGTGCCCAGGGGAGTTTTCCCACTGAAGATACAGCTCCGTACCAGCGTCATCGTCGCTTGAGCTTTGACGCATCGCCACATTTTCGGAGGCGCGCCTCCATCCACCGGGGTAGTAGTCTGCGAAACCTGGGCGATGGTCAAAGACGCCGGTGGCAGCCATGTACTCGCTCCAGTTTTGGGCGACAGCATCAAGTTCTGCTACGCGAACAACGGGGGAGAGCCCCAGGCTTGCGCGCAACTGATTGACCCGCCAGACGATCATGTCAGCGTGAGGGGCTTCATGCGCGCTCAGAGCCTGTGGGAACGCTGCAGAGAGCGTAGGTGCAGGGGTGGCCACGGCAGAAGCAACACCGGAAGTGCCAAGGGCGGGAAGAGTAATCAGGGTACTGGCCGCAAGTGTTGCAGCGATGAAGCGAGTGAGTCGCACGGAGGTTCCTCCCTTAGGGTCCTCAGGGTATGTTTTGCGGCTATGAGGCGCTCATTGCGTCCGCCTCGGGCTTTGAGCCGCCTACCACTGAAGCACACTGACCTGGCTAGACCCGTGAGAAGAAGCTTTAAGTTGCCTGGATGGGATGCTGGCGCTGAAAGTGCCCAGAACATGCCCTCAAGATTTGCTGAAGGCTTGGCGGGACAGCAAGTGGACTTTCAAACTGGGCGTGTCGCTCGCGCAGATCTGCTAGAGGCCCACATAGTCTGGCTGTAACCCTGTCCCCAAACAGAGACGTTCCCATGATTCGCTTTGACCACGTCACTAAGGTCTACAAGCCCGGTGCGCGCCCCGCCCTCGACGACGTTTCACTTGAAATCGAGCGTGAAGAATTCGTGTTCCTCGTCGGTAAATCCGGCTCCGGCAAATCGACCTTCCTCCAGCTTGTCATGCGTGAAATCAGCGCAACCTCAGGGCATGTATGGGTCCTCGGCCAAGATGTTGGCCGCCTCTCGCGATGGTCAGTGCCGAAACTGCGCCGCAAAGTGGGAACCGTCTTCCAAGATTTCCGCCTTCTTCCCTCTAAAACGGTTTACGAAAACGTCGCCCTCGCCATGCAGGTGATCGGCAAACCACGCCACGCTATCGAAGCGGCAGTACCCGACGTCCTCGACCTCGTCGGACTCTCTGGTAAGGAGAAACGACTACCGCACGAACTCTCTGGCGGTGAAGAACAACGCGTCGCAATCGCCCGCGCCATGGTGAACCGGCCTGAACTTCTCCTCGCTGATGAGCCCACCGGTAACCTCGACCCCGACACGAGCCTGGGAATTATGCGCCTCCTTGACCGTATTAACCGCGCAGGGACGACAGTCGTCATGGCAACCCACGACGCCGACATCGTTGACCAGTTGCGCAAGCGCGTCATCGAATTGGGCGACGGGCACGTCATCCGCGATCAATCCCGCGGCGTCTACGGATCGGCACGGTGACAGACAATGAAACTACGCTTCATCCTTGCTGAGGTCGGTAAAGGCCTCTCCCGAAACCGAGCCATGTCCGTGGCGGTCATCATCGTCACCTTCGTTTCCCTGCTCTTTGTGGGGGTTGCAGGCTTGGCACAGATGCAGGTCGGACGTATGAAAACAGAGTGGTACGACAAGATCGAAGTCTCGATCTACATGTGTGCCATCAACGACAAAAACCCTGACTGCAACAATAAAGAAGCTACCGACCAGCACATCGCTGCCGTACGCGAACGCCTCAACTCCGCCGAAATGGCGCCTTACGTCAAAGAGATCTACGAAGAATCCAAAGAAGAGGCCTACGCCAACTTCGAAAAACTCTTCGGTGAATCCTCCTTCGGACGTTGGACCACAGCCGACATGCTGCAATTCTCCTTCCGAGTCAAACTCGTTGACCCCGAGCAGTACAGCATCATCAACGAAGAGTTCTCTGGAGTGGCGGGCGTGTCCGAAGTCAAAGACCAACGCCAAATCGTAGAGCCTCTATTCCAAGTCATTGATAAAGCTAAGTTGCTCTCTCTTGGCCTGGCAGGCGTCATGACAATCGCAGCGATCTTGCTCATCACTACGACGATCAGACTCTCTGCCATGAGCCGTGAGCGTGAAACGTCAATCATGCGACTTGTCGGTGCTTCAAGCCTGTTCATCCAAGCTCCCTTCATGATTGAAGGGGCGCTCGCTGCAGTGACTGGCGCTTTGCTGGCAGTTGCCGCCCTCTTCGCAGGCGTCAAGTTCCTCATCATCGACTGGATTGCGCCCGCCTTCCCGTGGACGACCTTTATCGGCATGGCAGAAGTGTGGATCATGGCCCCCGTCCTGATCGCCGCCGCCGTGCTGCTCGCCCTCGTGGCCTCGGCTTTCTCGCTCGCGAAGTACACCAAGATCTAAACCTGCACACGCCCCCCCGCATATTCGGGAAAGAAACGCAGGACAAGGAAAAAGCCAGGACAAGGAAAAAGTCAGGCCAAGGAAAAAATCAGGACAGAGACAGGACGGAAAGGAGCATCGAAGATGAGCACCGTGACACCCCCCACGCACGACGAGGCGAACGCCCTCGTCCCTTCGCCCTCGAAGGCTCGCCCGCGTTCCTGGCGCAGCCTCGTTGCCGCCGTCTACGCACTGGGCCTGATCGTCCCCCTGACCATCATTCCCGCGTGGGCTGAAGACGACCGAGACAGCGTCGCCCGAGCTCAAGAGGAATCCGCCAACCGTGTCGAACAGATCAAGCACGACATGGAAGGAATCGACTCCACCCTCGCTCAGGTCTACCTTGAACTTGACTCTCTGCGTGCCCAGATCCCCGTTGCAGAAAACGAACTCTCGCAGGCGCAAGATCGCTACGACGCGGCCAACCGTACCCACCAGGCCGCCCTCGGCCAACTCGAAACCGCAACAGCGGAAAAAACCCGCATCGCTGAAGAAATCGAAGAAGCCGAAGAACTCCACGACCAAGCGCGCGCAGCAATCGGAGAGCTCGCACGCGAGATGTACCGAGGCGGCGCTCCTTCCCCCGTCATGCTCGCTATGAGCGCTGAAGGCAGCCAAGGGATCGCAGAACGCGCTGCCGCTGCAGAAGCCCTTGCCCGATCACAAAACACCGCGATCTCATCAGCGCTCAACATTCAAGAACGCCAACGCAACCAAGCCACCCGCCAACAAGCCATCACTGACCGTATCAGTGACCTCGAAGCGAAAGCGCGAAGCTCTGCGGAGGAAGCACGAAATGCCCAACAGCAGGCAGAAGCGAAGGTCATCGAACTCAACGACCTGAAGAAGAACGCTGACGCTAAGCAAACACAGTGGGAAGCGAAGAAACAAGAGGCCGCCCGACAACTCGATAAGTGGCAGGCAGAATACGATGCGATGAGCGCAAAGCTTGCCAAGATTGACGAAGAAAACCGCGCGCAGCAGCGTATCTACTCCACACCATCAGGTGGATCAAGCGGCTTCTACTCGCCCCTGCGCATCCCCCTGGTCATGACTTCACCCTTCGGATGGCGCCACCACCCCGTGCTTGGGACCAGCCGATTCCACAACGGCACTGACTTTGCCGCCAACTGTGGCACCCCCATCTATCCCAGTGCCCCCGGGGTTGTCTCGGCGGTGACCTTTGAAGAAGCTGGTGGCAATGTCGTTTACGTCAACCATGGTCTGATGAACGGGTCATCGTGGATGAGCGCCTACGTTCATATGGAAGGCACCAATGTGTATCCCGGGCAGGCAGTTGGACTGGAATCCGTCCTTGGATGGGTGGGAACCACAGGGTATTCCACGGGCTGCCACCTGCATTTGTCCTTCATGCAAAATGGCGCTGACGTTGACCCGATGGATTTCCTGTAGGAGAATCGGGCAGTTAGTGTCGTGAGCCTCAGCCGTCGTGTGAGGTTCACCCAGCATCCCGGAAGGAGGCGAACCCATGCCCAAGGAGTGGAAGAAACCCAAGCCCACCGAGGCAGAAAAACGCAAGGCTCAAGCCGACGCGCACAGAACCATTGCCCGTAATAAGAAGGCACTGCACGACTACCTCATTGAGGAAAAGTGGGAGGCCGGTATCGTCCTTTCTGGTACCGAAGTGAAGGCGCTGCGCATGGGCCGCGCTTCTTTGGTGGATGCGTGGGTTGAAGTAAAAGACGGCGAAGCCTGGCTGTACGGGGCGAATATCCCCATGTACGCCCAAGGTTCCTGGAATAACCATGCTCCCACGCGAAAGCGCAAGCTCTTGCTGCATAAGGATGAGATTATTCGCCTGACGCAGAAGGTTTCCGCAAAGGGCTACACCATTGTGCCCCTGGAACTGTACTTCATTGGTGGCCGTGCCAAAGTTGAGATCGCTCTGGCCAAGGGTAAACAGGAGTGGGATAAGCGCCAAGCACTACGCGAACAGCAAGATAAGCGCGAGGCCGAGCGCGCTATGCGTGCATACGCGCGGCGGGCACGAGGCTAATCCAACTCCTTATTTCCTGACAATGGTTGGCGGGTGGGCGGTTAACGCCCACCCGCCAATGTTTTTCTTTGGCTCCACTACGTCCCTATACGTTGGGCGTTCTGCCGGATGCGCGACATAGCGTTTGATGTACGACATAGCGCCTAATGTACGTGGTGCACCACGTACATTAGGCGCTAAGACGTACAGAACCCGGTTTGCACCGGCACTACAAGCCACCATCATGCGATCAAAAGTCAAAAGCGGTGGGGCACTCACCGAGATCATTGGTGAGCTCCCCACCGCTTCTGCGGAGGAAATCAATGCGTCACAAAAGACGTATCAGTTCGAGCCCGACATCATAGCGTCAGACATCATGCCGTCATGCATGTGGCCATCGGACATCATGGAATCGTCGGTCATCTTGTCGTCCATCATGGCGTCGGACATCATTGCGTCGCTCATCATCTCCTCGGCGGGAGTCTGGGAAGAGCAGGCAGCCAAACCAACGGCTGCGATGACAACGGCGGAAGCGGCAGCAATCTTGCGGATATTCATGTGTTCTCCTTTATTAAGAGGTTGAGGCGTTCATGGGCGAACGCACTGACATCTAAGTATTCGCTGCTGAAAGGACACTGGATTGGAGGACTTTACGTGATCCATGTCTCCGAAATATGGTGCTGATCTGAGCAAACTCTCAGGACAGGGGCGCCGAACTAGGGGCAAATGTCAACGAAAGGAACCCCATGACCTCCCTCGTTCTTGTCGGACTGCTCGGTGGCTTCATCACAGGCATATCACCCTGCATATTGCCTGTCCTGCCCGTCATCTTCTTCTCCGGTGGAGCACAAAGTAGCCGTGTTTCAGCAGGAAAGGTCGGCGTGGCAAACGGTATCGGTGGCTCCATCCCTGGTCTGGCTGGACCTGGCCTCGCAACTGGCAGGCTTGGCGGACACACACTTGGCGAATCAAGCACTGAAGCAGCAAACCCCGCAGTCTCACGCTGGCGGCCCTACCTGGTTGTCGCTGGCCTCGTTCTCAGCTTCACAGTTTTCACTCTGCTGGGCTCCACCCTGCTTGCTCTGCTTGGCCTGCCTCAAGACATCATTCGCTGGGCAGGTATTGTCCTGCTGGCCGTCATCGGCATCGGCATGCTGATCCCGCAGGTCATGGAGGTACTCGAACGCCCCTTCCAACGATTTGGCCGATCCAGCGGAAAACGCCCCGACAACGGTTTCCTGCTCGGTATCGTTCTGGGCGCCGCTTACGTTCCCTGTGCGGGCCCCGTCCTCGCCGCCGTCTCTGTTGCTGGAACCACCGGTGAAATCGGTGCCGACACCGTCGCTCTGGCTCTCTCCTTCGCCATCGGCACGGGTATCCCGCTGCTCTTCTTCGCACTCGCAGGCCGAGGTGTTGCCGAGCGAATTTCTGCCTTCCGTGCACGCCAACGCCTCATCCGCACTATCGCCGGTGTGTCCATGATTGCTCTGTCCCTGGGCCTCGTCTTTGACATCCCAGCCGTCGTTCAGCGCGCCCTACCTGACTGGACCGCAGGACTGCAGGAACACACCAACACGCTCCTACACGGTAACGAGCGCCGTGGCACTCAAGCGCCAGCAGATACCCCTGACGGCCCACACTGTGTTGACGGCGCAGGCACCCTGGGTGACTGCGGTCCCTTCGCCCCCATTGAAGGCGCCGTCGCATGGCTCAACACCCCGGAAGAAAAGCCCCTGACCAGCGCAGACCTTGACGGCAAAGTCGTCCTCGTCGACTTTTGGGCGTACTCGTGCATCAACTGCCAACGCTCCATCCCCAGCATCCAAAAACTTCACGAAACCTACAAGGACGCAGGCCTGACAATCATCGGCGTTCACGCCCCTGAATACGCCTTCGAACGTGAAGTCGACAACGTCCGCGCCGCCACCAAAGACTTCGGCCTGACCTACCCCATTGCCGTCGACTCTGACCTTGTCACCTGGAGGAACTTCGACAACCACTACTGGCCCGCCCACTACCTGCGCGACGCCAAAGGCACCCTGCGTCAGTTCTCCTACGGTGAAGGCGGCGACGCCACCACGGAACGCCACATCCGCACCCTCTTACGCGAAGCCAACCCCACCGTGGAACTGCCTGAACCCGTTTTCACCACAGACGACCCAACCACCAGTGGCTCACGCACCCCCGAAACCTACCTGGGCTACGGTCGAGCAAAACACTTCGCAGGAGGAACTCTCACTCAAGGGGCAGCGACCTTCGCGTTCCCGCCCAACCAGCCCGCTGACTCCTTTGCCCTTGAAGGGGCATGGACAGTCGAACCCCAACACATCACTCCCACCGCTGGCGAGGCCAAACTGCGCTTGAAGTATCACGGCAAGCAAGTCAACCTCGTGATTTCAGGAGAAGGAAGCATCACCACCAGCCTCAACGGCCAAACCCGCACCCACACCATTAGCGGTGTGCCCAACGCCCTCGAACTGGTGGCGACCGATACGACACAGGAAGGAACGATCGACATCACAGTCTCGCCCGGCGTGCAGCTCTACTCCTTCACCTTCGGGTGAGGAAAGAATCGGCACCTCAATCAATACGCTCACTCCGGGCGTGATCTTCCTCCCCCATCCCCTCCCTGGGGTGGGGGAGGAGAAAACCATCTTCTACGATGACAGGTGTGAACGATGCCCAGACCATTACCGAAGCTGAGATGCTCAGCCGGATCGCACGTGGAGATCAGGAGGCTTTCGCCTCTCTCTACGATGTGTGGTCAGGGCGTCTCTTTGCCCTTATCCTGCAGATCCTCGTTGACCGAGCACAAAGCGAAGAAGTGCTCCAGGAGGTCTTTCTGGAAATCTGGCAGCGCTGCCCACAATTCGACCCTCACAAGGGGAGTGGGCGTGCGTGGATGGTCACCATTGCGCGGCGTCGTGCCATTGACCGCGTCCGTTCCTCCCAACGCGCGCGTGAACGTGAAAACACATGGACGAACTACCTTCCCGATAGTGACACCACAATCGCGCAGGTTGAAGAACGCTTGGCAGGTGCTGAGGTGAACGCGGCTCTCGACGCAATTGGCGAGCCCCACAAGACCGCCGTCAAACTGGCATATTTCACCGGCATGACCCATGTGGAGATTGCCGAATATCAAGGTGTGCCCGTGGGCACCGCAAAGACTCGAATCCGTGATGGAATTAAGAAACTACGAACAGTATTGGGGGTGGAACAATGACACACGAGGTTGACCCTTTCGACAACACTGAGGTTGCCGGCATCCTCGGCACCTCATTACCTCCCGTTGAGCCTCCCGCGCATCTGCGCGCTCAGATCCTTGAGGCGATTACGCGCACTCCGCAGGCGCACGAGCAGGCACAGGTGCGCACGCGGGCACAGGAGCCTGCACAGCCGGCCGCACAGACGATCGCCCAAGTTGACGAAGCAATGCTGAGAGCCGAACAATTCGCGGCACATATCCCGGAGCCTACGATCACCGCCGAGTCGGCAATGGATGTCGCCAACGCCCACGTGCACACGCTTCCCGGCCGCTCTGCTCCCTCAAGGTCGGTGGCGGAAACCTCATCGCGTCCCCCTCACGAGGGCGACGCGCAGGTGCTGCCCCTGCAACGCCCTTCCACGCCCCGTCGCATCCTGGGGGGATTGCTCCGCGTTGCAGCAGCCTTCGCCCTCGTGGCAGTCGGTGTGGGAGTTGGACGGTGGAGCGCCATGGATTCGATGGATTCGACCATGAGTTACGCCAAGCTCAACCAGATGCAAGACGTCGCCCGTATTGAACACACCATGGCTGATGGGCACGTTGCCACCCTGACATGGTCTGCAGATATGGAGATGACGGCGCTGACGCTTCCTTCACAGATGGAGGCCCCCGCAGGGAAGACCTTGCAGGTGTGGAAGCGCATGAACGGCGTGGTCACCCCCGCTGGAACCTATGCTCCCGACCGTGGGGCGGTGTTTTCGTTCATTGACGCCATGCCCGAACCTGGCCTGGAAGTGTTCATTACCTTAGAACCTGCAGGGGGATCAACGCAGCCTACATCTAAGCCATTGGTGGTGCTGCGAGTCTCAGAGCAAGCTATGCCTGATACCGCGCCGGATATTAATCCTGCTGGCCAAGATACAGGCGATATACGGCGCACTTCTGGAGTGCGGCCAGATGATGGGGTTCGTGCTGTTGACGCTGTGGAGCTTAAAGACGCTGCGGAGATTAAAGACGCTGCGGAGCTTAAAGACGCTGTGGAGCCTGATGGCACTGCTAAGCCTGGAAAGCCAGCAGCTCCCATTGTGACTGTTTAGGGCGCCCAGGGCGTCATCTTTAAGGAATAATCTGGTGTTTTCTCTTGTACTTATTGGGCTGCTTGGTGGTGTTATCACGGGTATCTCGCCGTGCATTCTGCCTGTTTTGCCAGTCATTTTCCTCTCCGGCGGGGCTCAAAGTAGCCGTGTCTCAACGGATCAGGAGCACGAAGCTGCGATTGGCGCACCCTCCTCTGGCAGCGGCCTTGTTATTAAGGGGCTGCCCGGAGTAATTGCCCCTAAGGGGGCGCCGGGTGCGGGCTCTGTGGCGCTCCGGCCTGTGTCGCCGTGGCGGCCCTACCTGGTGGTGGCCGGTCTGGTTGTCAGCTTCACGATCTTTACACTGCTGGGTTCGACCCTGCTGTCCCTTCTGGGCCTGCCGCAAGACTTCATCCGCTGGGCCGGTATTGTCCTGCTGACCCTCATTGGCGTGGGCATGATGATCCCGCAGGTCATGGAGGCCCTTGAACGTCCCTTCCAGCGTTTTGGCACGTCTGGTACTCAACGACCCTCCAATGGTTTTATGCTGGGCCTGGTTCTGGGAGCAGCCTATGTGCCTTGTGCGGGGCCTGTGTTGGCCGCCGTTTCGGTTGCTGGCACGACCGGGCAGATTGGCGCAGACACTGTGACGTTGGCTCTCTCCTTCGCTGTGGGCACCGCAGTGCCGCTGCTCTTCTTCGCCTTGGCTGGCCGTCGCGTCACCGAACGCATTGCCGCCTTCCGCACCCGCCAGCGTCTGATTCGCACCATTGCGGGCATTTCTATGCTGGCCCTGGCCCTGGGCCTTGTGTTCAATGTGCCCGCAGTGCTGCAGCGCGCCCTGCCCGATTGGACGGGCTCCCTGCAATCACGGATCAACACCTGGTTGCACGGCGGGGACACTACTGGCGAGTCCTGCGTTGACGGAGCACCCGCGTTGGGCGAGTGCGGGCCTATGAAGCCTTTGGATGGAGCAGTAGCGTGGCTGAACACGCCCTCTGGCCCCGCCGATACGACAGTGACCAGCGCCGGAGTACCCGCGCGAGCCGTCCTCGTCGATTTTTGGGCGTACTCCTGCGTGAACTGTCAGCGCACGCTGCCCGTCATTCAGCAGTTGCACGAGGCCTACGCCCCGCTGGGCCTGAGCGTCGTGGGTGTGCATTCGCCCGAATACGCCTTTGAAAAAGAGACGCGCAATGTGGAGGCAGCCGTCGCAGAATACGGCCTGACTTTCCCCGTTGCGGTGGACTCGAACCTGGCGGTGTGGACAGCCTACGACAACCACTACTGGCCCTCCCTGTACCTGGGGGATATGAAGGGCCAGAACCGTTACTTCAAGTACGGTGACGGAGGCAAGGGCGCCTTGGAGTCCCACATCCGCACCCTGCTGCGCGAAGCTGACCCCTCGCTGACCCTGCCTGACCCGCTGTTTGCCTCCGAGGAGGAAGAAGCAGGCCCGCGCACCACTCACACCGTCTTGGGTAGCGAGGGCGGACGAGGCTTCGTTGGCGGCGGCTTGAGTGCGGGGGCGAACGAGTATGCTCTGCCTGCTGAGCAGGGCGTTGACACCTTCGCGCTGTCAGGCTCATGGGAGGTCGAGGGCCGGTCAATGCGTGCAGCATCGGAGGGGGCAACTATCCGCGTGTCCTACTACGGTGCGCACGTGACCTTGCTGGCTGCTGGCCAGGGGGCGGTCACTCTTCGAAGTGTTGACGGGGCCGCCACGTCAGAAAGCACCGTGCCACTTAACGGTGGAGCTACCCCCATTCAACTTGCCGCTCACGATCAGGCTGAACGCGGCGTTGTGGAGGTTGTTGTCCCTGCTGGGGTGAGCCTGCAAGAGCTTGAAATTCTGGGTAATGTCTGCGGCAATGGCCGCTGTGGTGGGGGAGGCCCCGCCTGGGCGGAGTTCTAAAACAAACTGAGCGAGGACATTCCAGTTTTCTCCCTGCCTGAGCGCTTTTCCGCGAGTGGTCGCTTCAAAGCGACCACTCGCGGTGTTTTTGGGTGAGGGTGTGGGGGAGCGCGCGGAAGCAAGCGCTGGCGGCCTCGTGAGACGCTGATCTCTTGTGCGCAAAGGGGCGGCGGGGTACCCTATGTATCCGGACAGTTTCGCGCGAGTGAAACGGTTCGGATGAGTAAAAACTCAATAGGGGATGATCGGTTTCGACGACGGTCGTCGATCGAAGGGAAGCGGGCCGAGGATGTTCGCTCAACTCGTTAACGATGCGTTCGAACCAATAGGTGCCGAACAGAATCGCACCGACTACGTTCTCGCCGCCTGATATCGCCGCGTGAACCCTTAGTCCGTCAGCCCAGGTGGTGCTCCCAGCCTGGTGTCTGGCGTCGTTCTGGGAGCCACTGGTCGCGTGCCGTGTCGATGAGCACGCTTCAACACTTAGTCGACTGAGCCTACTGGCAGCAGGTCTGCATGACGTCAGGGGCTGAGAAATAAAACAGCAGACTGCGCCCGGAGAAGACTTCGGGGCCGGCCGTCGGACCGGGGTTCGATTCCCCGCATCTCCACTGAATATGCCCTGACCTGGGGTGATGTTTTCAGGTAGCCCTCTCGTGCAACGAGCGTGCAACCGCGAAACGAAAACCACTCCGGTTCAGGGCTTTTTCGCGCCCGTTTTCGGCGGCTTCGGTGCTCTCAGGAACAGGGTTATAGGACAGAAGTGGGTGTGGGGTGGGTTCATCGCTTCCGTTGACGTCAATATTGGAGTCAAGTAAGATGACTTCAATATCGAAGTCAATTCTCCCGTGGTCAACACAGTGAGGTGGGGGGCGATGCAGTACCGGGGTAAGGTGACGGGTCCGGAATCGCTCGGACGAATGCTGCAACAAGCGCGTTTAGTGGCGGGGCTGACCCAGCGCGAGCTGGCAAAACAGATCGGCACCACTCAGAAGTACATCTGGGAGCTGGAGTCCGGTAAGCCGTCTATCATGATGGATCGGTTGTTTGCGGCCATGCAGGCGACCGGCATGGAACTCACGGTCACTATCGCTGTCCCCACTGATGAAGGTGCTACTCAAGAGGAGGGCGACCATGGGTGACCTCGTCGTTGAGCTTTACGGTCAGCGGCTCGGTGTGCTGCGTGGAGACTGGCGCACCTTCGATCTGATTCCGGATCCTACTGCTGCGATTCATTTCGGCCTCGACTCAACGGTGATGTCGATCTCCGCGCCCTTGCAGGTCCGAGCGACTCGTTCGCGAGCACCCATTCGACGCAACTTCTTCGCTGAACTGTTGCCCGAAGGGAGGATGCGAATGCGACTGGCGCAGACCGCCGGAGTGCCAGAGCATGATGTTATCGCTCTGCTCCGCCAGTATGGGCGCGACGTGGCAGGAGCTCTCCAGATCTGGGATCCGCAGGTGCCCGGCGAACCCAAGAGTCCTCGGTATGAGCCTGTGAAGCAAAGCGATGTGGCTCGCATGCTGGCAGCAGTATCGGAGGAACCGCTGGGAAACAAACCGATCGGTGGCAAGACCTCGCTGGCTGGCGTCCAGGACAAGATCGTCCTGGCTCGCAGGGATGACAATGGGTGGAGCCGGGTGGTCGACGGAGCTCCTTCGACCCATATTCTCAAGCCTCTTCATGCTCGTTATCCGACGCTCATTTACGACGAGGAATACGGTGCGCGACTGGCACGAGCCGTTGGATTGACCAGTTACGACACATGGGTCGAGGAATTCGATGGGATTCCGGCCGTGGTGATCGAACGCTATGATCGTGACCCCCTGGCCCCTCAGGGGCGTGTCCACCAAGAGGATGGCAACCAAGTGCTTGGGGCTTCCGGCGTGCAGAAGTATCAGCGTGAGGGTGGCGTAGTTACCCTCGAACGCCTGGCGCGAGCTTTCAGAGGTGCGGGCGGCATGCGGATGGTGGAGGCTCTGTTCGGACAAGTCGTGGTGGCAGTGGCTGTCGGCAACCTTGATATGCATGCCAAAAACGTGTCCGTCCTTCATCCGCCGGACGGCAGCTGCCGACTGGCTCCGGCCTACGACATGGTGCCTCAGGCTCATCTGCCTACAGATGGGGAGCTGGCGTTGGCTGTGAATGGCGTGTACCGGCATGCGTCGGTGACGGGCGCCGATCTGGTTGCTGAGGGTGAGCGGTGGGGGATCTCCGACGCGGCTGCACGTGTCGAGACGATGCTCGCCGACCTATCCGGAGCTGTCGAGGCCGAAGTGCCCCTACCGGGAGCCCATCCTGGCCTGGTCGATGACATTGGCGGATTTATCGAGCGACTTCGTCAGGGCTGATCCGCAACGGAATGCTCACCGTTTTAATGTCAGAGATTCGGAAGAGAGGGTACTGAACATGGACATCGTGTTGATTGCTGGCCTGTGGCTAACTGCCGATGTGTGGGATCCGGTGATTTCAGCACTGGCTGCGCATGGGCATCGAGGCATCCCAGTTTCTCTGCCGGGGCAAGATGATGGGAATAAGCTGGCAACTTTGGCCGACCAGCTCGACGCAGTGAAGCGAGAGATTGCTGCCGCTGATCGCCCACTGCTGGTTGGACATTCTGCGGCGGCCACGTTGGCATGGATGGCCGCTGACTCAGATCCGGATTGCGTGTCAGGCGTGGTCTTTATCGGCGGCTTCCCAGAAACAGATGGCGCGACCTACGCCGACTTCTTCGAGGCTGAAGAAGGATGGATGAGGTTCCCGGGATGGAAGAGTTTTGAGGGCCCAGATTCTGCAGATTTGTCGGCCAGCGACAAGGACGCCATGCAGAGCCGCATGGTTGGTGTCCCAGAAGGCGTCAGCAAGGGGATGGTGACTCTTTCCTCCACTGCCCGATTCTCATTGCCTGTGACCGTGCTGTGTCCAGAGTTTTCGCCAGAAGTCGCTCAGGAAGTTATTGATGGAGGGGGTGCTCCTGAGCTGGCGGAAGCCACGAAGGTGGAGCTCATGGATCTGGAATCGGGGCATTGGCCGATGGTGTCTTGCCCGAAGCGCTTGGCTGAGGCGTTGACCATGGTGGCTGAGAAGCTCAGGTGAGTGCTGTGCTGAGGGCGTGGTCCTGCGTTGCAACCTTCTTGGTTTGGTAAGTCGCCCACCGTCCCAGGCGCCATGAGTCCCCCAATAGTAGCGTTCCTGTATGACTGCAAAGCTGAGCATTACACTCCCTGAAGAGATATTGAAGGCCCTGGATCGCCTGATAGAAGAAAGAGTCATTCATTCGCGCTCGGCTGCCATTTCAGACTGCTGTCAGCCAATACGTCACCCCGGATTCGCGGGAGGCTTATCTTCGCGCCATGCAGGAATGGCAGGATGAATCAGAGAAGGTGATGTGGGAGGCCGCTGCTGGAGATGGCATCGCGTGAGGCGCGGGGATGTCTACTGGGGAGATTTCGAGCCGTTTCGTGGCAGTGAAGCCAATACGAGGCGACCGGCGGTAATTGTCAGCAGGGAGGGTGCGAATAACGCGGTGCAGGAAACAGGCCGAGGAACAGTGAGGGTCGTGCCGCTCATGACGATCGTTACTTTTGTTGCTCCGTTTCATGTGCCGATCCCTGCAGAAGAATCCAGACTGAATCGTGACTCCAAAGCTTAAACCGAAGAGATAAGAACCGTGCCAGTCGCCGCCTCGGTGACTACATCGGTTTTCTCGCCTTCGCCGCGATGCTTCAATTAGATGAAGCTCTTCGCCTACACCTTGATCTTTGACAGGTGCGATTTCGTCGAGTCCGACCTCATGCAGAAGACGGTGTGGGAGTTGTAGGTGTCTAAAGTGACGACTCAATCGGCTCTAAATTGACGACTAGAAATGTTCTAAAGTGACGACTTTACTTTCTCTAAAATGGCGACTCGCCTCGTCGGGGTCCGGCGAGAGGTGGACAGCAGTCGAGACAAGGGCGCTTTCATTCTGACGGGCTCAACCGCCCCTTCTGAAGATGCTGCAAGGCATTCTGGAGCCGGACGTTTTGCGCGTCTTCGCATGTCGACAATGACCTTTGCTGAAACGAAGCACTCCACCGCAGAAGCCTTCTTCAACGGCTTGCTTGACGGGCAGGACATTTTGCTGGCTGCCCCCGACTTCTCCGTCCTTGAAGTAATTGAGCGAATGACTCAAGGGGGATGGCCCGCATATCTTAATCTCAGCAATGAAGACGCTCGCGAGAGCATCATCGATTACGCAGCAGATGTTTCGGCCGTTGACGTAAGGACTCCTGACCGAACCTTCCGTGACTCGACTAAGGTGTCCACCTTGCTTCGCTCTCTCAGTAGAGGAATCGGTACTGAGATTACTGTCAGCACCCTTGCGGCTGACACAGGTTTGAGTCGTGATACTGTGCGGGACTATCTCGATGCACTCTCCAGAATTTTCATTCATGTTGAGCAGCCCGCATGGTCAGCGCACCTACGTTCGACGGCAACTCTGAGAAAGGCACCCAAGCGTCACCTTGCCGATCCAGCGCTTGCGGTCGCTTTGCTGCGCGCGACACCGCAACAGATCCTGCGAGACCTCGGCTTTGCTGGCCAGCTCTTCGAGTCACAGGTTTACCACGACATTTGCGCCTTGATGGGCAGGGGCGCTCTCATCTCGCACGCGCGAGACTCAGTAGGCTGCAAGGTGGATCTTGTCGTTGAGCGAGGTGATGGGCGTTGGGCGCTCATTGAAGTCAAACTTGGCTCGTCCGACGAAACTATTGAAGAGGCAGCGGCCTCGCTCAAGCGCTTCGAGAGGCAGCTTGACTTCCGTGGCTATGAATATCCCCCCGAGCTCGTCGTGATCACCGCTACGGGGCCTTCCTATCAACGAAAAGACGGTGTGCATGTCGTTGCATTCACTGCATTGACGCAGTAGTGATGGAGGTAGCAGCGGGGTGAGGTTTAAAAGGAGCAATATTCTGGACGGCTCGCTCACGCTTCGTTGCGGGTAGCGTACGTTCACGTGATTAGCTCACCAGCGCGGGGATCAGCAGTATCTTCAGCTGCAGAGTCTTCTTGAATCGGTCGGCGGGGGGAGCCGACATGCGACATGCGAAGAAGCGACTCGTTCATCTGGAGGCGAGCTATCGGTAGATAGTGTCGCGGCGCCCAATTGAAAATACTTCGATGGTGACAACATCGTCATGAATGACTGCGAGGATGCGATATGAGCCCACGCGATATCGCCATTCTCCGGAGTGATTGGCGGTCAGTCCTTTGCCTAAAGCACGAGGATTGAGGCATCCTTCAAGATTGTCTCGGATCCACGTAGCAAGAATCCTTGCGTCGAAGCGGTCCATCTTCTTGAGCTGCTTGCGTGCCTTCGCCGTCAACTCGACGCGGTACGCGACAGGTTTTGAAGCCACTAGGCGAGCTCCTCAAGAATCTCATTGATGCTGAAACGCTCGCCCTGATCTTCTGCGATCGCTCGCCGAAGCTCCTCAAGATCGTATGAGTCTTCGATTTTCTCCAGGATCGCCGAGCGTGCAAAGTCAGAGATCGTCATTCCTTCAAATTCCGCAAACTTTCGCACGAGCTCGGCATCTTCTGCTTTCATGCGGATCGTCATTGTCGGCATGCTAACTCCTTCATCGCCTCATGAATACATTGTATTCATGGGCTCCACGTCTGCAAGAATTCATGCTTTGGGATCCCGAAGGGAACCTTGGTGGCTAAACGTCGTGGACGAGTAAACACTCGTCTCGTTCTCATGGGGCGGCAGAAAACATTGATATTGACGACTCCGCTGATCAGCGTTCACATCTTCCTTCTGGAGAATCTGCCAAGATAGTCACCATGCGACCGACCTTGCGTAGTGGCGAAACGATCGCCGTATTCTCGCCCTCGTACCCCATTACCGCTGAAGTGCCTGTGCGCTATGAGCGTGGCCGCGACTACCTCGTTTCACGCGGCTTCACTGTCGTTGAGGGGACGCTCACTGGAAAGAGTGACCACTACCGTTCGGGCACAATCCGTGAACGCGTTGATGAAGTCAACGCCCTGATCCGCGATCCTGAGGTTCGTTGCATGATGTCCTCCATTGGCGGGACAAATTCAAATTCGCTGCTGCCTTACCTGGATTACGAGGCATTCGCGGACGACCCCAAGGTGGTGATCGGAACGTCCGATGTGACCGCAATTCTCTTGGCTCTCTACGCGAAAACAGGGGTGACGACCTACTATGGGCCCGCCATGGTCGCCTCCTTTGGAGAATTCCCACCCCTGGTGGATGTGACCTTTGAACGCATGATGGACGCGATCGGAGATGACTCGCCACGCCCTCTGACTCTGCCCAACCCGCACGAATGGACAGAGGAGAGAATCCCATGGTTGACGCAGGACCGAGCTAAAACCTGTCAACCAAACCAACTGCGCACATTGCGTCCAGGCTCAGCTCAGGGGCGTCTGATTGGCGGCAACCTCAACACCATGTCGGCCATCTGGAACACCCCGTATATGCCCCAGATTCGCGAGGGTGACATACTGCTCATTGAAGACTCTATGAAGGATATTGCCACGGTTGAAAGGCTCTTCGCGCTACTTAAATGCTCGAATGTGTTCGACACAATCGGTGGCCTCATCCTGGGTAAGCATGAGCTTTTTGACGACGCCGGAACAGGACGTAGTCCGAGTGATGTCCTCCTTGAGGTCCTCGACGGTGAAGGCGCATTCCCGATCCTCGCCGATTACGACTGCTGCCATACCCATCCGATGCTCACCTTGCCCATCGGCGGGCAGGTCCACCTCAACGCCGACGAGCAGACCGTTACCTTGCTGGAGTAGGTGCTGCCCTAGCGCCCAACGCCAAGACCTGCCACCATTGATTGATGAGGTGGAGCACAAAAAGTACATGGTTGCGTATCGCGCTGCTTGCGGCAGTCTTTTTCGCTGTCCCGCTGGTGATTGCGGCTCTGACACCTGATCCGTACCAGAGCACGTCGGCATTAATTGCCACCCTGTTTGTTTTCTTCCCAGCGATCGTGATTGTTCTGGCCGTCTGGGATGGGCTTGCCGAAGGCTTTAGTCTGCTGTGGTTACTGGCGCCTTTTGTCGCGTTCCTGCCGTCAATGTACGTCTTCTTTAATGATTCGGCGCTGATTTACGGGGCGGCCTACTCGATCTTGGCGCTGCTCGCGAATGGCGTCGCATCCCTCGTTGACAAAGGCCGCACGACGCGCTAAGTAGTGTGGTCGCACCTGGTGGCGAAAAACAGGGCAAAAATGGCTCCTTTTCCGCCACCAAGGGCGACTTCTCCCACCAGGTGCGACCACAATCGTGCGCACGCGCCTACTCCTGCGCCAACCAGCTCACTAGGGCACAGAAAAGCTGCTGGTAGCCGGGCCATTCCATGAACTCGCGTGGTGCCCAGTGTGGGGAAATATCGGTGGCGTAGGCGGCCGAACGGCCGCGTCCGTACTCCTTAACCGCCAGCAGTGGGTCGCCTTCGATAGTGGCGAGGATGGTCGCGTCAGCGTCGGGTGTGAGCCGTTGGTAGCCCAGCAGGTAGGGCCATTGTTTATCGAGGCCGTCCGTGATGGGATGAGCAATGCCGCTCAGGTGACCGTGGGCGCCCTCTGGGGTTTCGATGCGATCGTCCCAGCGTGAGAGTGACACTGGCAGCGCGTCCTCAAGGGGAGTCCCGGCATAGTTGGCCATGGCGCGAAAGCCTTGGAAGCTGAGGTATCCGCCTGCCATCATCAGGCCGCCGCCGGCATGCACCCATTCGCGCAGGACTTTAAGGCGGTTAGGGCGGCGCTGTCCCTGCTCGAAAACTTCCGGTGGGAGTAGCAGTGTATTGGCGCCGATGTCGGACAGGATGACAACGTCGTAGGCATTGAGTTCCTCAATGCTGAAGGGGAAATCAGTGCCTGCGTCGTGGGAGCGCAGATGCGTGACCTCGTGTCCGCCTGCGCGTAGGGCTGCGAGGAACTCCGCGCAGCCGATGTGGATGTGGGTGTGGGGGAAGGGGTCGAAACCTTTGTGGTCAACGGTGTCGCTCACCCAGGATTCGCCCGCAAGAAGAACTTTCGCCATTGAACTTTCCTTCGCGTGTGCCGTGAGTTTCGTGCGTCTACTACTGACGCAGTGTGGCATCCAAAAAGTGGATAGGACTCACTGTAGTGCTGCTGAATTGGCAGTGCCTTTGGGGCGGGGCAAATCATGAGGGGAACGTTCGGTCACGGGGAGGAGGTCTGGAGGAAATACTTTGTTACCAAAAGGTGATCTGTCGAATTATGTTTAACCCGAGGGTGAACGTTAACATCGTCTTTGTGAGCAATCACCTCGCTACATAGCTGTAGTGAGTCCGACATAGCAGTCGGCCATCACCTAGGAGAAAATCAATGAACATTCGTCACCCCTTCGGGAAGCGCGCAACAGGCTTCGCAGCCGTGTTTGCAGCAGCGGCACTGACCCTCACGGCATGCTCCGGCGGCGGTGCAGGCGCAGGCGGCGCAGCAGAATCCGGTGCAGCGCCGGCTCCTGCTGGCGACGGCGAGGTCATCAAGGTTGGCGTGGCAATGCCCACCCAGACCTCTGAGCGTTGGATCGCCGACGGCGAAGCCGTCAAGAAGGGCCTGGAAGAAGCAGGCTTCGAGGTTGACCTCCAGTTCGCCAACGACGACATCCCCACCCAGACCCAGCAGGTCGACCAGATGATCACCTCTGGCGCTAAGGTCCTCGTCATCGCAGCTATCGACGGCACTGCACTGTCCTCCCAGTTGGACACCGCAGGCGCTGCAGGCATCCCTGTCGTGTCCTACGACCGCCTCATCCGCGACAATGAAAACGTCAGCCACTACGTCTCCTTCGACAACTACAAGGTTGGCGTCGCACAGGCTAACGCACTCCTCGTGGGCCTGGGCCTTGTCGACAAGGACGGCAACGAAAAGGCTGATGCCCCCAAGGGCCCGCTCAACATCGAGCTTTTCGCAGGCTCCCTTGACGACAACAACTCCCACTTCTTCTACGACGGTGCATTCGACACCCTCAACCCCTTCATCGAAAAGGGTGTTCTCGTTGTGAAGTCCGGCCAGACCACCATCGACCAGGTCGCTACCCTGCGCTGGTCGCAGGAAGCCGCTCAGAAGCGTATGGAAGACATCCTCACCTCCAACTACGGTGGCGGCTCTGAGCCTCTCGCAGGCGTGCTCTCTCCCTACGATGGCATCTCCCGCGGCATCATCACCGCCCTCCAGGGTGCTGGCTACGGCCCCGGCCTCGACAAGGGCCTGCCCGTCGTCACCGGCCAGGACGCTGAAATTGCCTCCGTTAAGCTCATCAACGATGGCATCCAGCAGTCCACCATCTTCAAGGACACCCGTACCCTCGCCAAGCAGGCTGTGAAGGCCGTTGAGGCTCTCGGTAAGGGCAAGGAGCCCGAGGTTAACGACTCCACCACCTACGACAACGGTGTGAAGGTTGTTCCCTCGTACCTCCTGGATGTCCAGACCATCTACAAGGAAGACATCGAGCCCATCATCATCGGCTCGGGCTACTACACGGCTGAAGAGGTCGCTGCAGGCCTCGCTGAGTAATCAGTGAGGGTGGGTGCGCTCCGAATCGAGCGCACCCACCCTTTTCAGTCCAATCAGTCCAGCGGAACGGAAGTGACATGACGTCCAATATTCTGGAGATGCGTGACATTGATAAGTCCTTCTCCGGCGTCCAAGTGCTCAAGCACGTCAACTTAGAGGTCCGTCGAGGAGAAATCCACGCACTGTGCGGTGAAAACGGCGCAGGCAAATCCACCCTGATGAAGGTCCTGTCGGGCGTGTATCCTCACGGCCAGTACGGCGGCAGCATCATCTTTGACGGCGAAGAACAAAAGTTCTCCTCCATTAAGGAATCTGAAGCTGCAGGTATCGGCATCATCCACCAAGAGCTTGCCCTTATTCCCTACCTGTCAGTGGCAGAAAACCTCTTCCTCGGCACCGAAAAGCCCACGCGCGCGGGCCTCATTGACTGGAATGCCGTCAATCACCGCGCTCAGGAACTTCTGGCAACCGTTGGTCTTCACGACAATGTGAAGACCCCTGTTGGCCAGCTCGGCGTCGGCAAGCAACAGCTCATCGAGATCGGTAAGGCTCTGGCAAAGGACGTCAAACTCCTGATCCTTGATGAGCCCACCGCAGCGTTGAATGACAATGACTCCGCAGCGCTCCTCGACATCGTTCGAGGCCTGCGCGACCAAGGTGTCAGCATCGTCATCATCTCGCACAAGCTCAACGAGATTGCGGCCATCGCTGACCGCACAACGATACTTCGCGATGGTCAGACCATTGAGACTATCGACATGAAGGATCCTGCCTCCACGCAGAATAAGATCATTTCCCTCATGGTGGGTCGTGAACTCTCGCAGCGTTACCCCAGCCGTGAATCCAATATTGGGGAAGAAATCTTCCGCGTTGAGGATTGGACCGTCTACCATCCGTCCCAAGCGGGCCGCCTCGTCATTAAGGACGCATCCTTTAACGTCCGCCACGGTGAAGTTGTCGGCATTGCAGGCCTGATGGGTGCCGGACGCACCGAACTTGCCATGAGTATCTTCGGTCGCTCCTGGGGCCGCGACATTAGCGGTCGCCTGTATAAGGAAGGCAAGGAGATCAAGGTACATAGCGTTTCCGAGGCCGTTGAACACGGCATCGCTTACGCTACAGAAGACCGCAAGACCTACGGCCTGAACCTCATTGACGACATCCGCCATAACGTCGCCACCGCAGGACTTTTCAAGCTCTCCCGGAGAGGCTTCGTTAACGCCCATGAAGAGCTTGCAGTTGCTGTTGGATACAAGGACGCAATGAATATTCGTGCTTCCTCTGTGCTGCAGCAAGCGGGCTCACTTTCGGGTGGCAACCAGCAAAAGGTTGTTCTCTCGAAGTGGCTCTACACCGACGCAGACGTTCTTATCCTTGACGAGCCCACACGCGGTATCGACGTGGGCGCCAAGTTCGAGATTTACACCCTCATTAACAAGATGGTGGAACAGGGCAAGGCTGTCATCGTCATTTCCTCCGAACTTGAGGAAATCCTGGGTATTTCAGACCGCATCTACACCCTGGCCTACGGGCGTATTACCGGCGAAATGCCGGTAGCCGAAGCCACTCAAGAAAAGCTCATGGAACTTATGACCATTGAGCCGACAAGGGAGTCCGACCAGTGACCGATACCATCTCTCTCAAAGAACTCATCCGCGCAAACATTCGCCAGGGCGGTATCTTTATCGCCTTCGTTGCGATTGTTATTCTCTTCGCGGCACTTAACCCGGCGTTCCTTAGCCCGATTAACCTGACGAATATCGTCCTGCAGTACTCTTACATTCTGATCCTGGCGATTGGCATGCTCTTTGTCATTGTCCTTGGTCAGATTGACCTGTCCGTCGGTTCGATTGTGGCAGTCACGGGTGCGCTCTCGGCAGTGCTCGTCGTCAAGATGGGCTACCCGTGGTGGATGGGCGTTTTGGCTGCTCTCGCTTTGGGTATCGCCATTGGTGCGTTCCAGGGTTTCTGGGTTGCCTACATGGGCATCCCGGGCTTCATCGTCACTCTGGCTGGCATGCTCCTTTTCCGTGGTCTGACCTTCAACGTGCTGAGCAACGTGTCGGTTTCCCCCTTCCCCAAGGAATACTTCAACATTGCCAACGGCTTCTTGAACGGGCTGTTAGGTGGCCCGGGATATGACGTCTTCACGCTGGTGATCTTCGCTATCGCCGTCGTGGGCTTCGCCGTCCAGCAGTGGCGTCAGCGTATGGCCTCTGTCGAATACAACCAGGCTGTTGAAGCACTGTGGATCTTCATTACGAAGCTCGTTGCCGTTGCCGTCGTTGTCATGCTTTTCGCATTCCAGCTTGCGTCGGCACGAGGCCTGCCCATCGTTCTGATTCTCCTGGCACTGCTGATCCTCATTTACGGCACCATCAGCCAGTCCACTGTCTTTGGCCGTAATGTTTACGCCATTGGTGGTAATAAGTCGGCTGCTCGCCTGTCGGGTATCAACGTGCGAGGCGTGTCCTTCTGGGTGTACGTCAACATGGGCTTCCTGGCCGCTATTGCGGGCGTTGTTTACTCCGCTCGTATGAACGGCGCGCAGCCCTCCGCTGGCAACATGTTCGAGCTTGACGCCATTGCCGCCTGCTTCATCGGTGGTGCTTCCACCACCGGCGGTGTGGGTCGCATTGCTGGTGCCATGATCGGTGGTCTGATTATGGCCGTCATGTCGAACGGTATGCAGCTCATGGGCGCATCGACCTCGACCCAGCAGATCGTCAAGGGCGCAGTGCTTCTGCTCGCTGTTGCTTTCGACGTCTACAACAAGCGTCGCGCAGGCTCCCTTGCCTGATTGTCGCTGAGGGCGTCTTATTTCAGCCCGTCTCAGTGAAGGCGCGGCGGTTCGATACGGAGTATTGCAGCCGCCGCGCCTTCGTTTTACCTGGTCGATTGTGAGGGGCCTTAAAAGACATGGATGCATTGCCATCATCTCCGCATCGTCGTGCCCGCATGCGTGACGTCGCGGAGCTCGCCAAAGTCTCTCACCAAACTGTTTCGCGAGTCATCAACGGCGTGGGTGTCGTCGCTCCAGAAACACGCGAGCGTGTCCTTGCTGCCATTAAAACCTTGGGGTATCGTCCTAATTCGGCTGCTCGCGCCCTTGTTACCCAACGGTCGGGTCTGCTGGGTATTATCAGCCCCGCACAAAGCTACTTCGGTCCTACTTCCATGCAGCTCGGCGTTGAGCTTGCTGCCCACGATCAGGGCTTTTTAACGATCTTATCGCCACTTGAGGAGTTCACCACTGAGACTCTTAGCGACGCTATCGGACGTTTCTCAAGTCTTTCAGTGGAGGCGATCATCGTGATTGAACCTCTTGAGTCGATTCTTCTTGACCTTGAGCATTTTGATACGCCGATACCGGTTGTCTCCGTAATGTCACCCACGATGGGCCGCCGCCTGGGAACACCTACCGCCACACTCGATCACATTCCGGGAATCCGCGCGCTTCTTGCCCATCTGCGGCAACTGGGGCATGAACGTATTGCTCATTTGCG
Source organism: Schaalia canis (assembly GCF_003858455.1). Classification (GTDB taxonomy): domain Bacteria; phylum Actinomycetota; class Actinomycetes; order Actinomycetales; family Actinomycetaceae; genus Pauljensenia; species Pauljensenia canis. The sequence goes on from NZ_RQZF01000005.1 coordinate 87,440, forward strand.
AGGCCGTGATGGGTGGTACGAGTCGCGTGAACGCGAGGAATGTTACCGGCATGAAATGTGGGCTGCTGGTTTAACCCCCTGGGTGATTCCCACGAACTCTTGGGCGGCCCACTCGGCGTGTGAGGCTGTGATGGAGCTGCCCGTGGCCTCAATGCCGACCGCTTTTTTTGCTGCCAGTGACGATCTAGCGTTGGGAGCCATCCACGCTTTACAGTTACGAGGCATCCGCGTCCCCGAGGATGTCAGTGTCGTGGGGGTTGACGACACTCCGACCTCGCCTTTTTTGACGCCGGCACTGACAACCGTTCGTCAGGATTTCGCTGCCGTGGGGAAAGCTCTAGTGGAGCTGGCACTTGAATGTATTGATAAGGGCGAGGCTTCAGCTCGTACGATTCCGGTGGAGTTAATCCTTCGGGACTCAACTGCAAGGGCTCGAGCGCACCCCCTCACTGAAGTTCCTACTCTGGCCTGTGACGGAGCGGGCAGGCCGGGTATCCTTAGCAAGGAATAGTCTCTACTGGTTTCAAGGACGAACTCATGGATCATCGTAATCCTGCTAGCTGGACCCCTGAATTTGCGCAGGAGGTTCACCGCACGCGCGAACTCGTTGCCGACCTTCATGCGGAACTGCCTCGCTGGGAGCTGGTTGTGTGGACGGCCGGTAATGTTTCCCAACGAATCCGAGGGGAGGCCGCTGATGGTTCTCAGGATTTGCTCGTCATCAAACCCTCTGGTGTGTCCTACGACGATTTGAGCGCCGAGGCGATGGTGGTCTGTGACCTCAATGGTGAGCTGATCCAGGGCGAGGGGAAGCCCTCCTCCGATACTGCCGCTCACGCCTACGTCTACCGGCACATGCCCCACATCGGGGGAGTGGTACACACCCATTCGACGTACGCGACTGCGTGGGCAGCCCGGGGCGAGGCCATTCCCTGTGTGCTGACGATGATGGGTGATGAGTTCGGCGGAGACATCCCTGTTGGCCCCTTCGCCCTCATCGGGGATGACTCTATCGGTAAAGGCATTGTGGATACTCTGAAGGACCACCCCAGCCCTGCAGTGCTCATGCAAAACCACGGCCCCTTCACGATCGGTAAGGATGCCCGCGCCGCGGTCAAGGCTGCTGTCATGGTCGAAGAGGTCGCTCGGACTGTGCATATTGCCCGCCAGGGGGGCGACCTGATCCCGATTCCTCAAGAGGCCATTGAGAGCCTGTATGCCCGCTACCAGAACGTTTACGGCCAGTAGGCCCGCTGAGCCCGTTCCCAGAGCACTGCCCAGATGAGCGGGCTTTCCCCACAGCAGTCGATAGGGGGCGCAGGAGCCCCACAAATAGGAGATCCCAATGAAAAACTTTTACGAAGGCCGCGAGGTTTGGTTCTACACCGGCAGCCAGGACCTGTACGGCGAGGAAACTCTCCGTCAAGTCGCCGAGCAATCTCAAGAGGTTGTGCGTCTGCTCAACGATTCGGGTGTGCTGCCCGTTCCTGTTGTGTGGAAGCCTGTGCTGAAGGACTCTGACGCGATCCGCCGCGCCATGTTGGATGCCTCCACCGACGATAACGTCATTGGCGTGATCTCCTGGATGCACACCTTCAGCCCTGCCAAGATGTGGATTCGAGGGATGGAGGTCCTCTCGAAGCCTTTGCTGCACTTGGCTACGCAAGCCAATGTTGAGATCCCGTGGGATTCCATCGATATGGACTTCATGAACCTTAACCAGGCTGCTCACGGGGATCGCGAGTACGCCTACATCCTTACTCGACTTGGGGTTTCCCGCACCACGGTTGTTGGCCACGCCTCCCACCCTCATGTGACCGCGCGGGTGGCCTCGTGGATGCGGGCAGCGGCAGGTTGGGCGGCCGCCCACGAGATGCGTATTGTGCGCTTTGGCGACAATATGCGCAATGTTGCCGTCACTGAGGGGGATAAGACCGAGGCCGAACGGCGCTTGGGCGTGTCGATTAACACCTGGGGCGTCAATGATCTGGTTGCCGCCGTTGACGCGGTTGACGAGGCCGCCGTGGATGCTTTGGTTGCGCTGTATGAGGAGCATTACGACGTGGCTGAGGAGCTGCGCGCGGGCGCTGAGCGTCACGACTCCTTGCGTTATGCGGCCCGTCAGGAGATCGCTATTCGATCCTTCTTGGAAGAGCGTCGGGCAAGTGCTTTCACCACGAACTTTGAAGACCTGGGTGGTTTGAAGCAGCTACCAGGTCTGGCTGTTCAGCGCCTCATGGCTGAAGGCTACGGCTTTGGTGCCGAGGGCGACTGGAAGACGGCCCTGCTGGTGAGGGTGGCCAAGGTGATGGGTGAGGGCCTGCCCGGTGGCGCGTCGTTGATGGAGGACTACACCTATAACCTGGTGCCTGGTCAGGAGATGATTCTGGGCGCGCACATGCTGGAGATCTGCCCGAGCTTGACGGCAGGTAAGGTCCGTATTGAGATTCATCCGCTGGGCATTGGCGACCGTGAGGACCCGGTGCGCATGGTGTTTAACGCTGATGCTGGTCCTGGCATGGTGGTGGCTCTTGCGGATATGCGTGACCGTTTCCGTCTGACTGCCAATGTTGTGAATGTGGTGGAGCCGCCTCATGATATGCCGAAGTTGCCGGTGGCTCGTGCAATGTGGGTGCCTGAACCCTCTATGGAGACCTCCATTGAGTCGTGGCTGACGGCAGGTGGCGCACATCATACGGCAATGACGACGCAGGTGGGTGTGGCCGAGTGGGAGACGTTCGCGTCGATCGCGGGGATGGAGCTGGTGGTGATCGACAAGGACACCACCACGCGAAGCTTTGCTGATCGTCTGCGGTGGAATCAGGTGTACTACCGTCTTGCGGAAGGCTTGTGAGGGGCGTCGGGCAGGTTTTCTGAGGCTTCTGACTAAGCGGTCAGCTTGTTGAAAATGTTTCGTTTTGGGGGTGCTTTTCCTGAAAAAGCACCCCCAAACCTCGGCAAAACGTGAGAAATCCTGAAGAAACGCCGATTCAACCTGACAAAACTGCCTGTTATTCCGTAGTGTTTCCCTATGACCTCGCACGAGGTTCCGAATCTTGTACCGAATCAGAAGAGGTATCCAATGTCTGTCAACCGCACCGAGCTTGTTGCCGCCATCGCCGAAGAGGCTGGTCTGACCAAGGTTCAGGCTGACGCAGCCCTGTCCGCTTTCCAGAAGGTTCTCGTTGAGTCCCTCGCTAAGGGCGAAGCTGTCAAGGTCACCGGCCTGCTCTCCGTGGAGCGTGTTGAGCGCGCAGCTCGCACCGGCCGCAACCCCCGCACCGGCGAAGAAATCCAGATCCCCGCTGGCTACGGCGTGAAGATCTCCGCTGGCTCCACCCTGAAGAAGGCTGTTGCTAAGTGACAATGAGCCTCTGATGAGTCTCAGGAGGGCGGGCGCACAAGCGCCCGCCCTCCGTTTTCTTTTCTTACCCACTCGTGTTGAGCAACGGTGAACCTAAGCGGGTTCCCAAAAATTTGTCTGATGACTACACTGAGTGGTGAGTACACTGTGTAGACGTCACGTTGACAGTGACATGGATCCACAAGGATGAGGAGCAAACACTATGAAGGTCGCAATCCTTCCCAACGAGCATGAAATTGCTCGCGTTGCCGCTGACCAGATCGAGGCGCTGTACCGCCGCAAGCCTGACTTCGTCCTCGGCTTGGCTACGGGCTCTTCACCTCTTCCTCTCTACGCTGAACTTATTGAGCGTTTCAAGGCCGGACGCATCTCCTTCGCTCAGGTTCGTTCCTTCAACCTTGATGAATACGTTGGCCTACCCAAGGACCACTACGAGGGCTACGCCAACTTCATTCACCGCAACCTCGTTGACCACCTCGATATGGCTGAAGGCGCGGCGCATGGCCCCGACGGCTGGTGTGAAGATTTGCATGCAGGTGCTGCCGCCTACGACCAGGCAATTAAGGATGCTGGCGGTATCGACTTGCAGGTGCTGGGTATTGGCTCTGACGGTCATATTGGCTTCAACGAGCCGGGCGGCTCCCTGACCTCCCGCACCCACGTTGGCGTCCTGACTGAGCAGACTCGCCGCGACAATGCTCGCTTCTTCGAGGGCAACATTGACGACGTCCCCACTCACTGCGTCACGCAGGGCCTGGGTACCATCATGGATGCTCGCGAGAACCTCATGATCGTCACCGGCGCTGGTAAGGCTGAGGCCGTCAAGGAACTCATCGAGGGTGGCATTTCGGCCCGCTGGCCCGCCACCATCTTGCAGATGCACGACAACACCACGGTCCTGCTGGACGAGGCTGCTGCATCCCTGCTTGAACTCAAGGACTTCTACCGCGAGGTCTGGGAAAAGGAATCCCTCTGACACGTCACCGCGCAGAAACTGCGCTGAGCCGAGTGTGAGAACTCCCGCGTCGCCCTCGCCCCCAGACAAGTGGGGCGAGGGCGATTGCGCACCTACAATGGAGGACATGCGAGCACTGGATGAACCCATGGCCCCCGGAGGCCCCGAAAGCCCGAACGCGCCATCGAACCCCCAGTCCTCGACCGCACTGCTGGAACGAACCGAGGTAGAGCGCGAGAAGGACCCGGGCGACGGTGATCGTTTCGCCCACTTCGTGCGTAAAGACAAAGCTGATTCCTCGATGGTCACCGGCCAGCCCGTCGTTGCCCTCTGCGGTAAGGTCTGGATCCCCACTCGGGATGCCAGCCAGTACCCTGTCTGCCCTAAGTGCAAGGCTTTGCGCGACGAGATGAATAATTTCGGCCCGAACTGGCCCTTCTCAGATGGACGTTCAGGTGGTTCGGGAGGTTCCAACCAGTGAATCGCGGCCCTGTTGGTTCCACCAGCGGCCCGCAACGAGTCTCCGCCTCAGCAGCTCAGAATCTTTCTCCAGCTTTTCCTGAGCGCGCCCGATGGGGCACTGCGGGGAGTCTGCGCGCCTGGCAGGCCGCTGCCCTGAACCTCTACCTTGAAAAATCTCCCAAAGACTTTCTTGCTGTTGCCACGCCCGGTGCCGGTAAGACCACCTTCGCCCTGCGCATTGCTGTTGAACTCATGGGGTCAGGCGTGGTCGATAAGGTCACGGTTGTGTGCCCCACCGAGCACCTGAAAAGCCAGTGGGCTGACGCCGCCGCACGGGTAGGGATCCACATTGACCCTGCTTTCAGTAACTCCCAGGGCATGGCGGGCTCCCACTATGACGGTGTGGCCGTCACCTACGCCCAGGTGGCATCCAACCCCGCGGTCCACTCGGCGCGCACCCGCTCTCACCGCACGCTCATTATCCTTGACGAGATTCACCACGCGGGCGACTCCCTCTCCTGGGGGGATGGCATCTCCGAGGCCTTCAAAGATGCCACCCGCCGCCTGAACCTGACGGGCACCCCCTTCCGCTCGGACACCTCGCCCATCCCCTTCGTGCGCTACGTTGAGGACGATGAGGGCATCCGCCGCTCCCAGGCTGACTACACCTATGGCTACGGGGATGCTCTGCGTGACGGTGTTGTGCGCCCAGTCCTTTTCATGTCCTACTCGGGCACCATGTCGTGGCGCACCAGTGCGGGCGAGCAATACTCTGCCCGCCTGGGCGAGCCCCTGACGAAGGACATGATGAAGCAGGCCTGGCGTACCGCTTTGGACCCGAAGGGCGAGTGGATTCCTGCTGTCCTTCAGGCAGCTGACCAGCGCCTGACCGAGGTTCGCCGCCAAGTACCAGACGCCGGCGGCCTTGTCATTGCCTCTGACCAAACCCAGGCGCGCGCTTATGCCCGCCACCTGCGCATGATCACCGGCAAGGCTGCCACCGTCGTCCTCTCCGACGATAAGGACGCCTCTGAACGCATCGACACCTTCCGTGAGAACGATGACCGCTGGATGGTGGCCGTCCGCATGGTGTCCGAAGGCGTCGATGTGCCGCGCCTGTCCGTTGGCGTGTACGCAACCAACACGTCCACCTCCCTGTTCTTTGCGCAGGCCGTCGGACGTTTCGTGCGTGCACGCCGACGTGGCGAAACCGCCACCGTGTTTATTCCCTCCGTACTGCCACTGCTTGACCTTGCAGGAGCGATGGAAGTTGAGCGCGACCACGCTCTTGACCGTCCGACGAATCCCCATGAGGAAGGTGACCTCTACAATCCTGAGGATGCTCTGATCGCCCAGGCAAACCGCCAAGAGAAAGCCTCATCCGACCTGCTGGGCTCCTTCGAGGCCCTGGGGGCGGATGCAGAGTTTGACGCCGTCCTTTTCGACGGTGCCGCATGGGGATCAGTGGCCGAGGTCGGCTCCGTAGAGGAGCAAGAATACCTGGGGATACCGGGCTTGCTTGAGCCCGATCAGGTGACAACGCTCCTGCGAGCCCGCCAAGAAGAACAGATCGCCAGCCAAAAACGCGCCCGAGCGGCGGCGAAACTCCGTGACGAGAATGCGGGTATTTCTGATCACCGTGTGCGCGCGGCCAAGCGTAAGGAACTCCAAAACCTTGTCTCCTCGTGGTCCCGCCGATCAGGGGAAACTCACGCGGTGATCCACTCTCAACTGCGTCAACGCTGCGGTGGGCCCGAAGTTGCCCAGGCCAGCACCGAGCAGATCGCTGCACGCATCGCGCTCCTGCGCGAGTGGTTTGTTGGGCGACGGTAAGACGCGCCAACGACGAAGCGCCCCAGCGTTAACCTGAAGAATCAGGCCAACACTGGGGGGCGCATTGTCGAGGAAGAAACGCAGTGTCACACCGGGGTAAAACTGCGCCCCTGACGTCAGTCCAAGGAAATGTAGCGAGTGGGAATTGCCGTCTCGCCCTCGGAAAGACGCCACGCCTGGTAGGGCAGTTCATTACGGGAACGAACGTGACGCTCCTGGGCTTCCCGTAGAGCACCCGGACCCCAGGCTGTGGGGTCAATGACACCGTTGCGGACCAAAGCCACCTGCAGTGGGCGGGCACCCAAGGATTCCAACTCTGACAGGCGAGCGGCCTCGTCCGAGCCAGCAACGAGGACCTCTTCAGAGGCGTAGCCGTCCTCGTCAACGAGTCGGCCCGCACTCTTGCGGCCACCCACAGTGCCTTTGGATTCGGAGCGTTTGGCAACAGGCACCATGGTTCCGTTGCCGTCGTCGCGGGCCACCAGCTTGTAGACGAGGGCGGCGGTCGGTACACCCGATCCCGTCACGAGCTTCGTGCCCACACCGTAGGAGTCGATCGGGGCCGCGCCCAGAGCAGCGATTGCGTACTCATCAAGGTCGTTGGTGACGGTAATCTTCGTCGAGGTCGCCCCCAGGGCATCCAGTTGCCCGCGAACCTTAAAGGCCTGTGCGACAAGGTCACCTGAGTCCAAACGAACCGCGCCGAGCTCGCCTCCAGCAGCGCGGGCAGCGGCCACAGCATTATTGACGCCTTCGGTGACGTTGTACGTGTCCACCAGCAAGGTCGTGTTCGTGCCCAGACGTGCAATCTGCGCATCGAAGGCGTCGCGCTCGGAATCGTGCAGCAGCGTGAAAGAGTGAGCCGATGTTCCAATGGTGGGGATGCCGTAACGCTTACCGGCCTCTAGATTCGAGGTGCCAGAAAAACCGCCGATAACGGCTGCGCGAGCTGCCGACACGGCGGCACGTTCATGCGCACGACGAGCACCCATATCCATGCAGGGGCGGCCGTGAGCCGCAATGGTCATACGAGAAGCCGCCGAAGCGATTGCGCAATCATGGTTCAGCACTGACAGCAGTAGAGTCTCCAGCAGGGTACATTCTGCGAAAGTACCTTCGACGGTCAGCAGGGGAGAGCCAGGGAAGTAACATTCGCCTTCTGCGTAGCCATCAATGTTGCCACTAAAGCGGAAGGTGGACAGGTACTCAAGTGCAGCCTCTGAGAGGGCAGTGTGGTCGGCAAGCCAGGCGATCTGCTCGGGCTCGAAGTGGAAACGTTCAAGTGCTTCAAGGATGCGGCCGGTGCCGGCAACGACGCCAAAACGGCGGGTAGCAGGCAGTCGGCGTCCGAAAAGCTCGAACACAGAGTGACGATGCGCAGTTCCGGCTTGAAGAGCCGCATCAAGCATCGTCAATTCGTACATATCTGTCAGCAGTGCTGTCGAATGAGAAGCAGGCATAGGCTCAATGTATCCTGACTATTCACGCCAAGCTGTGTAAAACGCTTACATTTAGGTGACTTTCACGATTAGGCTTATCTCATGGCACATTCACCGTTGGGACAACCCGCACTCCAGACCGCCCCTGCGCGGTCGAAGATGTCTGCCTGGCAGACTGTGGTGCTCAACGACGCCGTCAATCTCACGACCTACGTGTCGCATGTTTTTCAACGACATTTCGGATACAGTGCCGAGTATGCCGATCAACTGATGTGGCAGGTACATGACCACGGACGCGCCGTGGTATCAACGGGATTACGGGAACGAATGGAGGCTGACGTGCTGGCCCTCCACGCCTACGGGCTACGAGCACTGTTGGAACCAGCGCAATGCTAGGGGAGTTCCGCAGAAGCGTTGGCGGATACACCACCAGTATCAGCAGTGACCTTAACCATCTGCTGCGCCGACTTATGAATGAGACACTGGGGATTCTTGACGAACCCGCCCCCCTGTCAGAGATCGTCGTTGCCGTCACCGAACCCGAACTCACCCGCGAAAGCCCAGATTCGCCAACCCTGAGCCGACTCCTCCCGGACATGTCAGAAGACAATGACACGGCCATGGAATTGCGCGCTCTTACCGAGGACTACCTGCGTGCGGAGAAAAGCGATCGAATCCGCTGCGTCCTTGACCAACTTGAGGAGATCTCCCAAGCGGGAACAACAAAGATCTTCGTTCATCACGAGGCCGTGTGGGAGTGGCTTTCGGCACTCAATGACATGCGTCTAGTCCTCGCTGAGGAACTTCACATCGTTACCGACGACGACGCTGAACGCGTCCACCAACGCGCCCAACGGGGCGATAACTCACGAGAAACAATGATGTCCGTTGTCTACGAATGCGTCACGTGGTGGCAGGATTCACTGCTACAAGCGATGCAGGCGGGCATGAAATAGAACTACTGTCCATATATGGATAACGCGCCCATTGGTATTTTCGACTCCGGTCTTGGAGGACTCACAGTCGCGCGCGCCATCATCGACAAACTCCCTGACGAAGACATCCTCTACCTGGGGGACACCAAGAACGCCCCCTATGGGCCCCGCCCCATCGCCCAAGTCCGCGAAATGACCCTTGCTGGACTGGACGAACTGGCCTCACGCGGCGTCAAAGCCCTCGTCATCGCCTGCAATACCGCCACCGCAGCCGCCCTCTCGGATGCGCGCGAACGATACTGGATTGACGCAGGCATCCCCGTCATTGAGGTGATCACGCCAGCAGCGCGGGCAGCCGTTGTTGCCACACGTAACCGCCGCGTCGGCGTGATTGGTACGGAAGCAACTATCCGCTCCGAGGCCTACGCTAACGCCCTCGCTGCCGTGCCTGACCTGACAGTATTCACCCAAGCCTGCCCCCGCTTCGTTCCCTTCGTCGAACAGGGCATTACCCACGGGGAAGAACTCGAAAAGGTTGCCCGCGAATACCTTGAACCCCTACGCGAGGCCACAGTTGACACCCTCGTCCTGGGCTGCACGCACTACCCCCTTCTCACGGGCATCATCGGGCGAGTCATGGGCGAAGGCGTCACCCTGGTGACCTCGTCGGAAGCCACAGCCAACCTCACGTACAACACGCTTGTGGACCGAAACATGCTCCACGAGCCGCGCTCGGGGGCAACCGAGGCCCAATACCGATTCCTCACCACCGCCGAGGAAACCTCATTCTCCCACCTGGCTCGACGTTTCCTCGGCCCAGAGGTCGGCCAAGCAGAGCGCGTGTGCGTGGAAGGAACCTGCTGATGAAACTCACCGTCATTGGGTGCACAGGCTCCATGTCCGGCCCCAAATCAGCGGCCTCCTGCTACCTCGTCCAAGCCACCGGCTTCGACCCGACTACCGGGACTGAACGCGTCTGGAACGTTGCGCTTGACCTTGGCCCAGGGTCCTTTGGCGCTCTATGGAAGCACATTGACCCTTCCGACCTGGACGCCGTCATCTTCTCGCACTGCCATGCTGACCACATGGGGGATGTCATCTCCTTGCACGTTCACCGCCGCTGGGGGCCCGCGCGAGGCAAAGCCCCTCTGCTGCTTGCAGGGACAAGCAACCTCCTTGACCGCATCCGCCAGATTGACGGCTGCCCTCCCGACGAGGACTACGCCCTCGACTTTCGCATCCACACCCTGCAAGCGGACGAGATCCTCGAATGTGGCCCCCTGCGCATCACCCCTGTTGAGGGCTGGCATTCGGTGCCCTCCTTCGGCGTGCGCGTCGAAGGCCCCAGTGAACACACTGCTCACCACGAGACAGCAGGGACGCAAGAACCCTCAACGGTATCGATGCTCTACACCGGCGACACGGACTTGTGCCCGACCATGATTGAAGGCGCTCGCGGGGTGGATCTGCTGTTGTCAGAGGCTGGCTTCACCCAGACTGATGACGTTGAGGGCATCCACATGAATGGCGTGAAGGTCGGGCGCTTGGCATCGGAAGCTGGAGTAGGGCAGTTGGTCGTCACCCACATTCAGCCCTGGACTGATCCTGCCGTCGTTGTTGACGAGGTGCGTCAGACATGGTCTGGCCCGCTTGAGGTTGCCGTTTCAGACGCCGTGTATGCCTTGTAGGACTCAGGTGAATTGTTGAATGCCCCACGACTGGGGATTGTCGCTCACCCATCGTTTGAGTAATTCGATCACCTGGCCGGTAGGTGTCTCAGGCCCCGATAGGTGGGTCCGATGTCGCAGAAGAATACGACGCACACCCAGGGTTGGTAAAGGAGTCAAACGAACCTGCTCAGGGATGGCATCCCCCAGAGCCAAAGAAGGCAAAACCGTTGAGCCTAAACCAGACGCCACCATCAACAGTGCCGCCCCGTAGTTGTAGTAGGTATGCACCGACCACATGGGATGGGCAATCCCATGTGTTAGACGCATCGTTGCCTTCCCGCCCGCAGTGTCTGCAGGCGTGCGCAGCCAGGTCAGTGCCGCCAGATCGTCCTCGGAGCTCACTGCCGGTGCGTGAGAAGGGGTGGCCAGCACCCACGGCTCATCAAGAAGCAGAGTGTCTGTGAAACCACGAGGCGCAGGCCCTGGTGTGGCGTCGCGCTCCAAGGCCAAAATGTCGATGCGCCCAGCGCGCAGAGCTGCCATTGCGGGTGTTTCTTCAACCTCACTCAGGCGTAAGTCAATGCCGGGAGCAGAGCGTGAAAGCTCCCCGAGAAAAGGAATGAGTACGGACATAATAAGCGTCTGGAATGAGCCGATGTCGACAATGCCTGTGACATGTCCAGCCATGGGGCTCAGCGCGCGGGTCACGTCAGAAAGCTCAGTTTCAATACGCTCTGCCGATTGGGCCAGAATCATCCCCGCCGGAGTGAGAATTGCGCCACTGGGAGTGCGCTCAATGAGGTCAAGGCCGACCTCTTCTTCCATCTTGCGGATCTGTTGAGAGACAGCGCTGGGGGAGAGGCGAAGAACGTCCGCAGCAGCGACAATACCGCCTTCACGTTGCACGGTGAGCAGGAGTGGTAGGCGACGTGGATCAATGTGCATAGCGAGCTCCTGTGACCTCCAACAGTGGGTTAAGCATTTCTTAACAAGCAGTGTAGGTTAATTCTATTGTGCTGTAGGTCGAGTGGTCGCATCATAGTGTGCATGACAGGGCTTCTTACACAGGTTTTGGTAGTGATGGGCTGGGTTGGCGTCGCATGCTCGCTGCTCGCCTACTGGAGCGTATCCACCGGCCGCATGGCTGGCGACTCACTGCGATACCAAGCCCTCAATATTGCCGCCTGCACGATGCTTGCAGGAGCATGCTTTGTCACCGAAGCATGGCCCTCCATGGTGACTAACGGCATTTTCATCCTCATTGGCCTGCACATGTCATGGAAGGTGCGCGATCGCCTCGCCATGCGCCTGCGTGAGGTGCGTGGACGCACCCTCTCTGCCATGAAGCGCGTGTACGTCCGGGCGGCGTGAACGCCGAGTTTTAGTCACACAAACGGCGGCACGCCCCGCCCGCTCGGTCTTTGCTTCCTGCAAAGACCTCAAAACCCGACCAGGCCCTGGCGCGCCGCCGCCCGTGTAGCTGGGGTGACGTAAAGAACCCGAGCTTACCGGGGCTGGTGATACCAAAGTCCAAGGAGGTGGGCCGTCTGTGCCCACTCGCCTTCGCTTCGCCTTGGCTCCTATGCCGAACCGCGCTGCAAACGCCCCACCTCGTCGGCTTGACTGTGTGGTGCACCACCGGGACCGCCATGCCCACCCGGCCCCATGCCACCGCTGGCCACGCCCGTCGTCACCGTGGTGCTCACACCGTCAACCACTACTGTCACCTCAGCATCCGTGGGAACATTCGCAGCAGCGTAGAGCAGATTGGCAAAGGCCTTCTTCGCGTTGAAGGTGGTGATCTCGGCCCCCGCTGAATCACGAACGACAACTGTGGAACCTGCCGCTGCCGACACATTCGCCGACAACCACCCCAGGTCACCCGCGCTCGGTGCCATCGCCATGCCAGCCGAACCAGCAGCCAGCAGCGTGCCACCCGTCAGGGTAAAAGTGCCATCAACATCAATGGTGCCATTGTCGTCATTTTGTGGACCCCAGGCCACAACCGTGCCACCGGAGATCGTCAGGTCGCCATTGGCATCCAATGCGTCGCCTTGTGCATCAAGTGTGATCGCACCCCCGGAAATCTCAACATTGACTGTGCCCGTACTCGCTGAGCCGTTGATCGCATCATCGCTGGATACCACCGAGATCGTACCGTCACGCAGGGCAATAATCTCTGCCTCCAACCCCTCAACGCTTGAGGCCACGTCCACATGTGCACCGTCCACGACGAGGGCAATCTCCGCATGAACCCCATCGTCAGCAACCGTCATGGTCATGTCGCCGCCGCTCAGACGAATGGAACCGTCTGAATGCAGACCATCTTCTGCTGCTGCGATGCTGTACGTACCGCCCTCGATAATGGTGTAGACGCCAGACTTCACGCCCTTAGCGGACTCCCCGTCGGCAACGCTCGATTGCGCTCCACCACCCGCACTCAGCGCAAAAGCACCACCGGTGATAATGACATCGGTGTAGGCGCTCAACGCATCCCCCTGGGCATCAACCGTCACATCCCCATTGGAGATATGGATAAAGCCCTTGGCCGGATCAGTATCCTCATCAGATGTCACACCGTCACCGCCAGCAGTGACAGACAGTGTCCCGCCAGAGATCGTCACAGAATCTTTCCCGCGCACGCCGTCATCGACGGCCTGCACCGTGAGTGTTCCTGAGGTGATGACAAGGTCATCGGTGGCGGCAAGAGCGTCATTACCGCGACCGTTGATTGTCAGTGTTCCTTCGCCGGTAACAAACAGACTTGTGTCAGCGTAGATCGCGGCATTCGCTGCAGAAGAATCTGCATAAGAGGACGCATCGGCCACCTGACTACTGCCCTCAAGAACCAGAACGGCTTCCGCCGCGCTGCGCACGTCAATGGCGCTGCCAGCAGTCGTGTCGATACTGAGGTTATCGAGAACGAGGACAACGCTGGCGTCGCTTGGAGCATCCACCACCACCTGCCCGCTGTATGAGCCAGAGAGCCGGTAGACCCCGGCGGCGGTGATGGTGGTGAGCCCGTCAGTGATTGTCACTGGCGACGTGCTGCCTGAACCATGTTCGGCTGCTTGGTGGGAACTCTGAGCAAGAGCACCCGAGAACGTGATTGCTGTGCTTTCCTGTGTGCTCCAGTTGTGGGTGTCAAGGGAAGCAGGGGTTTCATTTTCTGCGAGGGCTTCTTCTGCACTCGGTGGCGAGTACACAGACGTTGCGCCACTCATTGCGCTGTGTGCGCTGACAGATGCCGAGGTTTCGGCGGTGGTGCCATCGGAAACAGCCGCAGTTGATGTGCAGGCTCCAAGGGCCATCGCTCCGACGGTAAATGCAATGAGAGCTGCGGTAGAAGCACCGCGCGAGGATGAGCGAGTCAAGGGAATCATGAGTGTTTCCTTCCGATGATGTGGTGTTTTACGAGGCAAGGGCCGTGAATTGATTCAACGGGTGAGATTCAGGGAAGTGACGCAGGATCGTCTGGTGCCAGCGATTCTGCGCAAGCTCGGGACGCATCACGCATAAAGCGGTGGCGTATTTGGAGATACGAGTCGGGCGGATACCGCGGGACCAGAGCAGGCGATCAAGAGAGCTGGGTGCCGAAGGCGATTTCGTTTCGATAATGACCAGCGAAGGATTGCGATAGATTCCGCCGCCCGCATGGGCCTTCCCGGCTGGGGTGCTCCACGCTAAGCCCGTGTCGATGGTGGCCCTGGCACTGTGACCCCCGTCGGTTCCGTGCGATTCAGAGCCTGGTAAGAGCAGGGTTGAGCGTTGAAAAGTGCCGTGGAGACTCGGGCGTAAGGCGGCAACATCCACTGGGCATAAAGCTCGTTCAAGGTGTTCATGCACCCACACCAAGGCCGGAAGATTCAAGAAGGATCTCCGAGCTAAGTCAGCAGGGTAGGGGAGGCGTTCCTTCGCAGTTCGCCCTCGTGTTCCCTGGGTCTTGACCTCAACGAAAGCCGTGTCTGAATCCCGGTAGTGTCGTATCCGCACTTTGAAGCGACGCCTATGACGGTGAGCCGCAGCGTAGAAGGACTCATACGCAGGGGTGTCAAAGTAATGGGAGGCGTAGGTGTGAGAGCGCACGTCCCCAATCTGTAAGACCTGAACAGGGGCGTGGCCTGCTGACCGGTGAGATAATTCATCGAGGATCTGGGTTGCTTCAGCCGCGCACACGGCATATTTGCGATCCACCCGCGAAAGCAGGCTAGCCTGAGCATTGAGTTCATCAAGCCCAATGGGCACCAATTGCCCAAGGACGCTGTCAAAAGTGCCAGTGTCACAAATAGCAGTGTCACGAATGGCAGTGTCACAAATAGCAGTGTCAAAGGTCAGGGCCGAGTTCATGGTCAGGCTCCTTTCTGCCTGAGGTAACGCACATCCACAAGGGTGGAATCATCGACATAGTCGAGGCGAACGACGCTTGCGCTGATGACGCGAACCCCCAGGCGCTCGCTGAGAACGTCAACGAGGGTCGCCTCGTCGCTGATAGCCCGATCAAGCTGCACCTGTTGCGAGCCGTATCGGCTGAAAAACGCGCTATCGGTCAAAGCGAGGGCTGCAATAATGAGAGCCACTCCGACAAGCAACAGCGGGGTGATGGAGGCACTCATACCTGTCAGCAGGCCAATTGCGAGGGACGCAAAGTAGTAGGCGACCTCTCGCTGGCTGATTTCTGTGGAGCGCAGGCGAATAATTGACAGCACACCGAAAAGACCAAGACCCAGGCCGGCGCTCACCGTGGACGACGCTAAGGTCATTGCCACAGCAAGGACACCGATGTTGACTCCCAGGAAGGCAATCACCAGGTCAGCGCGTCGATGACGCGGGAAATACACACCGAAGACCAAGATGGCGATTGCCACCAGATCTACTGCGATCAGCGGAGCATAAGTGTGAAGAAATGTTGTCATTGATGAACTCCTTTCCGGTGTTGCACCTATTGAGCCGGGCGAAGTTATCAATCAGCTGTGAAAGCCTTAAGTTGGGTGTATGAGGGTAGAGAGCTGCCCTTGAACCTGTCAGAATCAAGGGGTGACACATGCTCATTCATATGTCCGCCCAGATGGTTCACCGGCGCGGATCCTTGTTGTTGATGACGAGAAGGCCCTGTCGGACCTTCTCGCTCAAGCCTTGCGTTACCACGGCTGGGAACTGGCAACGGCCAATAATGGTTGGGAAGCACTTGACCTTGCACGCCACTATCAGCCTGACGCTGTCATCCTGGATATTCAGATGCCGGGTTTGGACGGCATTGAAACCCTTGCCCGCTTGCGTAAAGCTCAACCTCGGTTACCGGTCCTTTTTCTGACCGCACGCGATGCCGTGGAGGACCGAGTGGCAGGCCTGCGTGCAGGTGCCGACGACTACGTCACTAAGCCTTTTGACCTGAACGAGGTTGCCGCCCGCGTTGATGCCTTGCTGCGCAGGAGCGGCATGGCAGAGGCCGTAGCGGAGGCTGTTTTACAGGTGGGGGATTTGACCTTGAATGAGAACTCCTACGAGGTTGCTCGCGCTGGAGAGGCGATTACCCTGACGAACACCGAGTTTGAAGTGCTGCGTTACTTGATGGAAAACCCCAATATTGTCCTGTCGAAGTCGCAGATTCTTGACCGAGTGTGGTCCTACGATTTTGGCGGGCAAAGTAATGTCGTTGAACTCTACGTGTCCTACCTGCGTAAGAAGATCGACAAGGGCAGGGCCCCCATGATTCATACTGTGCGTGGGGCTGGATATATTCTTCGTCCCGCTCAGGAAACGCCATGACAAGCGTGTCACAGATGGCTGACGAGGCAGACGCCGCATCTGAGAAACAGCCGCGTTCCTTGGCGTCGCGCGCTGGAACCTACATGGCGCTTGTCCTGGTCATTTCCCTGGTCAGTTCCGTCAGCATCGTCTTATTCATGACTCGCTCGTGGATGGTATGGCAACTCGATGATGCTCTGCGTCTAGACGTGCAACGCCTCGTGGAAAACTACAGCGATTCTACGGATTTCCTCAGTGAGCTTGCCGCTCCAGATGACGGGCTCGTCGGGGCCTTGTCTAAGGAGGGACCTCAACGACGTTTTGAATCCGGCCGTGATGCTCCCCCAGAGCCGGAGCGCTCCGAGGGAAACCTGTACCTTGTCGTTGATCAGGAAGGCAGTCACGCTGCTCTCGTCCAACGTTTCCGGGTTTTCACCCCGCCAGAGCAGGATATCCAACAGCTCGCAGCTCTCACTGCCGCCCCTCATCCCCAGGACGTTGAGCTTCCTACCCTTGGGCACTTTAGGGTGATCGTTCACGAGGCCGAGGGCGCGCGTTTCATCAGCGCCAAAGGAAGTGGCGATATCACCCGCGTCATGATGGGGAGCGCCGCTAGCGCTCTGGCGATTCTTCTCCTTTCCCTTCTGCTTGCCAGCATTAGTGTGCGTCGCTGGGTGAAAAAAGAACTCCACCCCCTTGGTGAGGTCGTGTCTGTCGCACGGAGGGTTGGCGGCGGCGTCCTCGTCAATAATGACGATATGCGTACCCGCGTTGACACTCGGGGCCTTCAACGTGGTAGCGAGGTTGGGGATGTCGGCTATGCGCTCAATACGCTGCTCGACAATGTCGAAGAGGCTTTTGCTGCCCGCGATGAATCTGACAGGAAGCTCCGCCAGTTCATTGCCGATGCCTCCCATGAACTACGCACTCCTATTGCCTCTATCCGCGGATACGCGCAGCTCATGGGGCAACATGCCATTGACAATGACAAGGCGCTTGAACGCATTGGCGCTGAATCCGCGCGCATGTCTGAGCTGATAGAGGACCTGCTGCTTCTGGCGCGCCTTGATGCTGGGCGGAAGGTCACGCGCGAGGAGGTTGATCTCATCCCCTTAGCAATTGATGCGATCTCTGATGCTCACGCCGCTGAACCTGGCAACGATTGGCAGATTCTAGTGGACGCTGAGGCCGCTGATCAGTGCACTATCACGGGTGAAGAATCCGCCTTGCGTCAAGTGTTAGCGAATCTTTTGTCCAATGCGCGCGTGCATACACCTGTCGGTACGCGGGTGACATGCGAGGTTGCCCGCGTGGGCGACAGAGTGCTGATCCAAGTCAGTGACAATGGGCCCGGAATCCCACCGGAACTACAGGCGAAGGTCTTTGACCGCTTCATCCGGGGGGATGCGTCGCGGGCACGGCTTAACCAGGGGTCTTCTGGGTTGGGGCTCTCCATTGTCCACGCCATTGTCGAAGCTCACGAAGGCACGATTCGCCTGACAAGCACCGATGCGGGGACCACAGTGACCGTGAGTTTCCCAGCAGGTGGCTCGCTTTAGAGCGAACATTACAGGGCGAGGTGCTCTCGCATTGTGAAGGATAAGGGGTGCGTATCGGTGGCGTGTTGTGATGGAGATGGTGTGTTCATGTGTGTTCGGGGTGTGTCGAGGCCGAGTGTCTGTGCAAAGCCCTGCGGATGAGTTGAACGATTCCGAGGATAATGCGTGCAAGACCCCATAAAAGGATGCCGAGGGCAAGGATGCTTGCTGTCCAGGCGGCGACTTTCTCGGGGAGATAGAACAAATCAGTCATAAGGACATACACAAGTAAGGGCGGGGGCACGGTGAGGCCGATGATGATGGCGAGCCCGTAGATGACGTGCCGTTGGGGTTTGGTGTTGGGGTCTTTGAAGTAGCGGTAGTGGGGGTTGTGTCTGTTGGGGTCTTGTTGGAGGTACCAGTATTTCCAGGCGTTGCCGAAGGTGAAGAAGGCGTAGACCAGGAGGAAGCCTGTGGGGATTGCTTGGGGGGCTATTCGGCCAATGACGCCGGTGATGACGGCGGTGATGACGATCGGCATGGTGATGCGGATGCGGCTGGTGCGGTGTGCTCCTGCGAGGAAGACTCCTGAGGCGATAAAGGCTTGTAATGCGATGAAGAAGGGCTCGACGTTGGGCACGATTGTGGGCCATAGGGCTGCGATGCTTACTGCGGCTGTAGCGGCGAGGAGGTGTTGGGGTTTGGGGCGTGTGATCTCATGATCGTAGGTCCACCCAAAACGGTGCCTCTTCTGTGGGGTGGGCTTAGTGGAAGGCGGAATGATGGGTGGGGTCTGTTGCTGGTTCATGCGTGTTCGGGGTGTGTCGAGGCCGCGCGTCTACGCAAGGCCCTGCGGATGAGCTGGACAATGCCCAAAGTGAGATGGATCAGGGCAAAGAGTAAGCATCCGCCCATGAGGAGGGCAAGGAGGATGCTCCCTACAGTGCTGCTGTAGAGGCCAAGTCCTTCAAGTCCAACCAGTGTTGCGCCTCCGACGAGGAAGACGGGTGGAGTGAGGAAAAGCGCGTAGATGATGTGTTGTTGGGGTCGGGTGTTGGGGTCTTTGAAGTAGCGGTAGTTGGGGTTGTGTCTGTTGGGGTCTTGTTGGAGGTACCAGTATTTCCAGGCGTTGCCGAGGACGTAGAAGGCGTAGCACAGGAGGAGTGCTGGGATGGTGTTGAGGGGGTAGTGTCGGATGCTTATTGCGGTGATGATCAGGGGTAGGACAACGAGGGCGCGAAAGCTGATGGCGTGGTTGCGGTGTGCTCCTGCGATGAAGGTGCCAGAGGCGGAGAGGGCTTGGACGGCGAGGAAGAAGTAGCTGGTGTTGGGGATGATGGCGGGGAAAGTGAGTGCTGTTGCTAGGGCGCCTGCTGCGGTTGTGAGTGTGAGGGGGGAGGGGCGGGTGATGGTGCGAGTAAAAGGAACAGTAAAAATCTTAAACATGGTTCTTTCTTAGGGGTTTTGGGGATCAGGGAGGAAGTGACGTGATGTTACTACTGGTTCTTCTCTCTCGTACTTTATGGTCACTTGGTATGAGCCTGGTATGCCTTCTCGGGTGCCGTCAAGGCTGTAAATGTCATGTGCGTTGAGGGAACGAATATCGCCGTATCTGTACACGTGGTTGTCGGTTGGGAAGGGGTGTCTACCGCCTTTGGGTACTTCTGGTAGGTAGGATCCTTCCACGTGTGGTGCTGTGGGGGACAGGTGCGGGTGCAATAGCGTTTGGCGGTCAATGCTCCCGCCCGCACCTGTGGCACCTGAGACGAGCATCCTAAAACCTAGTGATCTGTTGTCGAAGCTTTTAAGTGCATTTTCGTCTGTGGGAGGAAAGTAGCTCTCGATTCCGTAGGCTGTTGCTGCGTCGAGTGCTCCTTGGGTGGCGCCAATCCCAACATCAGCAACTAAACGAGGCACATGATGATTTCCTACGAGAACTCGGTTGATTTTCGCGCCTGCCATGCCTGTGGTTGTTGAGGTGAGGTAGTTGAGTCCTGCTTGTTGGAAGGATTGTTTGCGGAAGATCATGTCGCCGATTGGTTGTGCAAGGTTACCGACGGTTACTTCAGCAGTTTTGCGGGCAACGAGACCACCTCCCATCTTTGTTACACCGGCTGCTGCCCCCCACCAGCAAGACCTCCAACACCGCCAATAAGAGTATCGATGGCGAGTTCTGTGGGATCAACGAAACCGTTCTCGTACTTTTGGACGAGCGCGGAGGATCCTCCACCAATCAAAGCACCCGACGCCGCTAGGAGAGCAATTCCGGCAGGACCACCAACGCCGGTGAGTAGCAAAGCAACGCCTACAACGATAGCTAACGTTCCAAAGATGTACGCGCCGTAAGTGTCGAACCATTGCTTTGCCTCTCCGAGGAAACCAAGCCCGTAGTAGTTGTTGTAGGCGTTCAGTTGGGCGTCTGTTACTGGCCGTAGGCCCAGGGGGTCTGTGGTGTTGAGGGGGTTGTTGGCTGCGTAGTTGTAGGGGTTGGCTTCCCAGGTGCTTCCCGCCAGGGGTGGTAGTGGGTCGCGTGTGAGGAAGTGGCTGGTTGTGGGGTCGTAGGGGCGTGCCCCCATCCACTCCAGCCCAGCAAGGACAGGCGTGCCGGTGCTACTGATCTGCAGGCCCATTACACCCGAAAGCTCTCCCAGGGCAGGTGCCGTCCACGGATTAGCTGGGTCATGCCAGCGGCTGGTGCGCCACGAAGCACCCCCAGAACACCCCGCCTGCCCCTCCGCCTGAGGCTCCACCTGAGCGCTCCTACTGCGGATTCCCCCCGCCTGGCATGTGCATGAGAGGAACACCATTTACGCCAGTCAAGGACGGGTAGAGGCTGGCACTATCCCAGGTTAAATCCACATCATTAACAGAGTTGAGTTCTCCTAGCCCATCAACCCACAGGCGATGGGTCACGGGTGATCCGCCCGCAGGGCGCTTAGTGATTTCGGCAAGCCAATTACGCGCATCCCAGGCGTAGTGCACGCGCTTGCCGCTCGCACTTTGTGCGCTGACGCGGCGGCCTTTCTGATCATAGGTGTAGACGGTTGAGTCTCCACCAGAAGTCATGCGGGTCAACTGGGAGGCCTGGTCGTACTCGAAAACCGTCTCAACGCCATCACAGAGACTGCGAGTGAGCCGCCCAGCCTGGTCATACTCCCACTGGTTGAGTGTGCCAGCACTACTCCTGACCTCACAAAGCTGGTGTGCATCATCGTAGGCATAGGTGTAGATGACGCCAGCATCTTCAACCGTGCTCACGCGCCCCCACACGTCGTAAGAAACCCGCGCGGACCCGCGCGCAGCGTCAGCCTCGTCCTGCCAGTGAGCGGCCAACCAACCAGCCTCGTAGAGCCAGTGGCGACTCCCCTCAGAGGAGTTGGCGCGCAGCAAGCGCCCGGCCTCGTCGTAGGTAAGATCTACCCGCCCAAGGGTTGGGTGCTCTACGCATGTCAACCGTCCGGTCTCGTCATAGGTGTAGGTCGTGCGTGCTCCATCGGGGTTAATAAACGCACTGCGGCGGCCATCGCGGTCATACTCCCAGCGCGCAACCCTCACCTGCCCGGCACGCTCATGTGTGCGCGACACCAGACGCCCCGCATGATCGAACGCAAGCTCATGCGTCGTCGCACGCCCATCCGGGTGAGTATGGTCAAGCAGACGCACCGTGCGCGCCACCAAGTCACGCTCCACGCGAGTCAACAGCTTCCCATTCGCATACGTGGCCACGCGCTCACCCGCAGCGTTGTACTCAAAAGAGAGCTCCACCCCGTCTGGCCCCATCTGAGTCACGAGGCGACCAGCCGCATCGTAGGAGGCGCGGGTAACATTCCCCAAAGGATCAGTCAACGCCACAAGACGCCCAGCCACATCATACTCACGCCGACTAACCCCACCAGCAGGATCAATCACCACCCGCAAACGACCCATTACGTCATACTCATAGCGAGTCGTGCCACCCACCCCATTCACTGCCCGAACGAGCTGACCGGCCTGGTCGTAGGAGAAGCGCCGTACACCCGTCAGCGGCTCGCGTGAGAACACCACCCGGCCACACAGGTCGTAACGGTACTGACTGCGCCCCACCCCCGGAATCGACGCCTCCACGAGGCGCCCCACCGGATCGTAAGAGAAGCAGCTTTCCTCACCCGTTGGGGAAATCCTCTTGGTCACCCGCGAGCAGAAATCGTACTCAAATGTGGTCGTACCGGCCACGTCATGCACGCCCTCAACACGCCCACACGCGTCGTAGGTGTAGCGCACGCTCACGCCCTCAGGGCTGATGCGCTCAACGACGCGCCCCGCCAGGTCACGCCGGAACAGTGTCAACCCGCCGTCCGCGTCAAGGAACTCTACCGGGTTGCCAGCCAGGTCGTAGGTGACGATGCCCTCGTCTCCTGCCGGGCCGCTCCACCGCGTGGGTCGACCGTACTGATCGAACTCCACACCATAATCGGGGCTCTTCTGATCAGCGGAGATGGCGGGAGTGGCTGCGTCGGAGTTGGCTGTCACACCAGAGGCCCCCAGCGCATTGGGTGGCGAGGACGCAGGGCCGTGCGCCCAACGCTGAGACACGCCTGTCGGGTCAGTGGAGCGCGCAAGATTACCCATCTCATCCCACTCGTGACGCCACAAGCCACCATCAGGAGTGCGCAGCTCATGCAGGCGCGAAAGAGCATCATGAACGAAGGAGTACTCCGCACCATCCGGCAACAGCAAAGACTCAACATTACCGCAGTCATCAAAGACGCGGCGCGTTGTGCGGCCCAGTGGATCAGTCACCGACACGGGCTGGCCATGCTCGCCATAGGTGACAGACGTGCGCGCCCCATACGGGTCAACCGTCGCCACAAGATGTGAACCCTCAAACTCATAGGACCAGCGGGCGCCGTCAGGATGCTCTACAGCCACACAATGACCACGCTCGTCGTACTCCAAACGGGTCACCGCACCGTCAGGAGCCACCGCCTGGCATACGCGGCCAGCCTCGTCACGCATAAAACGAGCACAAGCCCCCTGGTCATTCGTCACTGACACCAGGTCTCCGAAGGCGTCATACCCCAAAGAGGCACTCACTCCCATCGGGTCAACAATTCGGCTCAGTAGGCCCCGATCCCACGTCAGTGAGGTCTGCCCGCCCATAGGATCAACGATGACACTCGGGTGGCGCTGCGTATCACTGTCATAGAGGTAACTCACCTGCCCGCCGCTGCCCGTGACCATGCTACTCAAGCGGTCATGCTCATCCCACGCGAAAGTGAACTCCCCACCTGAAGGTAAAACGGTGCGAGTGCGTCGGCCTCGTTGGTCGTACACGTGGACCGTGACCTGCCCGTCACGGTTCGTTGCAGCAACGAGGTTCCCACAGTTGTCGTAGCTCATCGACTGGCGATTACCATCGGCGTCGATGACGCCAACCAGGCGGCCCTGAGCGTTGGAAATCCACGCGTTTGCGCGGGATCCGCTCTGGTCAGCGACCTCAGTGACGCCACCAGGAAGATAAGAGAAACGCACTTTGCGGCCAAAATCAGTTACCTGAGAGACAACCCTGCCCACCTCGTCATAGGTGTTGGTCACCTCACGCACGCCATCGACAGAGAACACCTGCTCAATGAGCCCCTGAACGCCCAGAATATAGCGGCGCTCGCCCAACTGGGAACTCACCCCAATCAGGCGAGAATCATCGTCGTAGTGGTAGTTCAGTTCGCGGCCATCGCTACCTTGCACCTTGACACACAGGCCATTGGTGTACTCGCAGGTGATGCTCCGCCCACGCTCATGAACTAAAGCTTGAATCATCCCATCCTCGCGGCGCTGGGCGCACACAAATGTCCCCTCGCCGACACCAGAACCTAACCATGCACCCCTGTAGTCGTAGAACCAGCATGACCCCTGATTATCGGAAACGACGAAGCACTCATCGTCATGTGCGGGAATAAAACCTCGTACAAAATCGGGCACATGGTTGACCGGAATACGATCACACCAATAATGATCCTGGACGGCACGCTCAAAACCCCGGCCAAAACGAGGAAACAAAATGTGGCGGCCATCATCGCGCACCCAGCGGACCTGCTTGTCCTCAAGACATAACTGCTGGTCAAGGACCGAGGTCCAATGCGGTCCAAAGACGCCACCACTATCCCCCACAGAGTTATACATGCGCGTGAAAGCCAAACTCACGCAGCCCCCTGTGAAGACGAGATCCACCTCCGGCTCAATGAAACTACCCGATGCCGCATTCACCGGGTCAAGGACATAGCCTGTCGCTGGATCAATGCCGGCCAACGTGGGGGCAGTGATATCCAAAGGAGTGCGAGCAAGTGCAACCCCCTGCGCTTCCAAAGCGGCAAGGAGGGCAACATCCGACAGAGAAACAGGGAAATCGCCGCCTCCGCCGGCCTCTTCGAATGCTTGAGCGACCACGTTGAGCCATTGGGCATCTGCACGGTTGTATTCTAACCAGCGGCGAAGATTTTGGGTAAGGTCCCCGATATCAACCGACCCATACTGGCAGCGCGACGGGTACTCATGAAGATCAGCGATCAAGGCATCAACGCCGGTGATACGATCACATGCCGCGTGAATAACTGTGGCTGCAGAACGCAGACGCGCAGGGTAAGCCGACGATATCCCCATTCGAGCGATCGACCCCGTCCGCGAATGGTCACGAATGTGAAGCACCATCAAATGCTGGCCTGTTGTCGTAGGAAGGATCTCCGCAGGGAAGGGAGGAATGGTCGTGCCGGCGAACCAATCCCAGATGGTAGACCACCAGTCTTCATGCTCTGCCATGTACGCACGAATATGAGCGCGACGCTTGTTCTCCTTAATAACCTCCTGGATTAGGTAATCAATCCGGTCTGCCACAATCCCTAGCACAAAGGACAGATTCATCCCGTCAATACGAGCGTGGTGCATGTTGTCGGCAAAGACCTGAGAGAAAGCCCCTTCGAACCCCTCGCCGGCAGTGCCTTCAGCACCAGCTCGGGAGACCTCATAATCGTCGATCTTCCGCGCCATCCACCGCAGATTGCACACCAGCTCGGAAGCAAAACCAAGATCATAAGCAACATCGGTTTGGTAGTCACCAAAATATGACACGTATCTTTTCTTTCCCCTTAACACAATTGCTGTGATCAGCATATCGAGGACGGAGCAGTTGAGAATAGCTTTTCGGTGACGGGAGTATGCAAGAAACCCTGAAAACTACGCCGTTAACGCCTCAATAATTCGAGGGGTCAATGCGCGAAAAGCAATGCCGCGGTGGCTGATCGCGTTCTTTTCCTCAGGGCTCATCTGTGCCGTTGTCACTTCAAAGCCCTTTGGAACAAAGATTGGATCGTAGCCAAAGCCATTCTCGCCACGACGTTCACGTAGCAGCGTGCCCTCCACCGTGCCGTATTCGACGAACTCGCGCCCATCAGGAAGCACCAAAGCGGCGGCCGACACGAAAGCTGCGCCACGGTGTGCCTCGGGCACATCAGCTAACTGTGCCAGCAGCAGATCAAGGTTGGCTGCGTCATCCCCGTGGCGTCCACTCCACCGAGCCGAGAAGATCCCCGGAGCGCCGCCCAACACATCCACTGACAGGCCAGAATCATCCGCAATCGCAGGCAGGCCCGTTGCCGCACACACAGCCCGAGCCTTCAACAGGGAGTTCTCTGCGAAAGACACCCCATCCTCAACCGGATCAGGCAGGTTGAACTCGGCCATGCGGGCCACCACACCGGGCTCGAAGCCCTCCCAAGCGGGGGCCAGGATCGCCTCAAGCTCTTCAATCTTGTGGGCGTTGTTCGTGGCAAAAACCAGGCGCGCCATCACAGGCCCCCGGTCACGCGCTCGCCTGCGGGAGCCTCCAGCACTCGCTTTTGAATCTCAGCCAGCTCCGCATTCCCCACAGTCGCCAGATCCAGCAGAGCATTGAGCTCGTCACGGTCAAAGGTGTTGTGCTCGCCCGTGCCCTGCACCTCAACAAAAGCGCCCGTGCCAGTCTGCACGACGTTCATATCCGTGTCAGCGCGCACGTCCTCAACGTAGGGCAGGTCCAGCATGGGCACGCCGTCAATAATGCCCACCGACACGGCGCTCACCGAATTCGGCAAAACAGGCTTCGTCGCAGAAGGAACGATCAGTCCTTCCTTACGACCCCACTCCACGGCCTCAGCCAACGCAACATAGGCGCCGGTAATTGCCGCTGTGCGCGTACCACCGTCCGCTCGCAGCACGTCACAGTCCAAAATAATGGTGTTCTCACCCAGCGCAGCCACATCAATGCAGGCACGCAGGGAACGTCCAATCAGGCGCGAAATCTCCTGGGTACGCCCACCCACCTTACCCTTGACAGACTCGCGGGAGGAACGCTGCTCAGTTGAGCGCGGCAGCATCGAGTACTCGGCGGTCACCCAGCCTTCCCCGCTGCCCTTACGCCAGCGGGGCATGCCCTCGGTCAGGGACGCCACGCATAGTACGCGCGTATTGCCGAACTCAACAAGGACGGAGCCCTCGCCAGTGCCTGACCAGCCGCGGGTCATCGCAATGGAACGAAGTTGATCGGGGGTGCGCCCATCGGCGCGCGAAACAGAGGTAGTCATGCCTCAACGTTAGCTGACGCGCTAGCGTTGGTGTATGCACTCCTACGCACCCCTTGTTCGCGGACATCTAGACCCGCTCTCTGCCCTGCGTGAAAGCCTGAACCTTCCTGCGCTTTTAGCCGACTATGTGCATGGGCGCGCTTTGGCTGAGATTCTTCCCACCCCGATGCGTGAGTCCGTGACGCCCCAGCGTATCGAGGTGTGCGCGGTGGCGGGCGGGCGGGTGCTCCTATCTGCCGAGACAGTGAACGAGGACGGTGTGCGTGGCGACGAACTCGACATCCTACACGTCGACGACGGCGCGATTTGCCTTGCCCCCGTTGACCTCAACGAGGCACTCCAACGCGTGCACGCCGGAGCAATGCTGGCCCTGCTGGGGAGCGACACGGATGCGGTCTTGCACCTGGCGCTCATGGAGGACAAGCCGTGGGGGCCAGGGAAGAACGAGGCCGGAGGCGCGCGCCAGGTGAGTACCGGGAAAGAGAACCCTACCAGCAACGAGGCTGCCGTCGTGGGCGAAAGGGAGCCTCGCATGCGATGGGAGACACTGCGAACCGTCGGGCATTTGCTCTCTGATGACGACACTCAAAAAGCTCTGATGGCTACCGCGCTCGCGGCCTGGCATGACCAGATGCGTTTTTGTCCGGCGTGCGGGCAACGCCCTGAACCGTGGGCGAGTGGCTGGGTGCGGCGCTGCCCGGCCTGCGGGCATATGGAGTATCCGCGTCAGGACCCTGCGGTCATTATGACGGTGGTGGATCGTCTTGACAGAGTGTTACTTGCGCACAACCGGGCGTGGTCGGATCGGCGCGTGTCGGTGCTGGCGGGCTTTGTTGACGCTGGTGAAGCCCCTGAGCGGGCGGTGGTCCGGGAGGTGTGGGAAGAGGTCGGCCTGCGGGTGGCTGAGGTAGAGACTGTCGCTACTCAACCGTGGCCTTTCCCGCGTTCTCTCATGTTGGGCTATCACGCGCGCCTTGACGAGGGCGATGCGGGAAGTGAGCAAGGAGCTGCTGGGATGGCTGTTCCGATCCCCGACGGTACGGAGATTGAATGGGCGAGCTTTTACTCGCGTGGGGAGTTGGTTGAGGCGGTGAGATCTGGAGACATCGTCCTTCCAGGCCCGTCAACAATCGCTCATGGGTTGTTGCGGCGCTGGTTTGGTGGGGCGCTGCCAGGGTGTGAGTAGGCGCGTTGCCTGCGGTTAAGTGGGCATTACTCCAAAAGCGGGGAAGGCATGGAGAATAGACCTATGAGCGCTGTGCACCCCGAACAACTCCTTGATGCCCTTGACGAGGATCAACGCCGTGTTGCTATGCAGGTTACCGGCCCTTTGGCAGTGCTCGCGGGTGCAGGCACAGGGAAAACTCGCGCCATTACCTACCGAATTGCCCACGGGGTGGCCCTTGGTGCTTTCGATCCGGCAAACGTCCTGGCTGTCACCTTCACTACCCGCGCAGCCGCAGAGATGCGCCTGCGCCTGCGTGACCTGGGTGTTCCTGGCGCTCAAGCGCGGACCTTCCACTCCGCGGCGCTGCGCCAGTTACGTTACTTTTGGCCGTCTGCGATCGGCGGGCGGGCCCCTGACATTGTTGAGCGTAAAGCCTCGTTGATCGCTGCGGCTGCGGCACGCACAGGGATGCGCAGTGACAAGGAAGCTGTGCGTGATTTCGCCGCTGAGATTGAGTGGGCGAAGGTAGCGATGGTGGATGCCACTCGCTATCCCGATCGGGTGCGCACCCTGGGACGTGAGGTTCCTGCCGGCATTTCAGCGACGCAGATGGCGAACCTCATGGAGGCCTATGAAGAGGCAAAAAATGAGCGCGGCGTCATTGATTTCGCTGATGTTTTGCTCATCATGGCGGGCATTCTTGAACAGCGCGAGGATATTGCCAGGGCTGTGCGGGCACAGTACCGCCACTTCGTCGTTGACGAGTATCAGGACGTTTCTACCTTGCAGCAACATGTACTTGACCTGTGGCGTGGCGACCGGCATGACATCTGTGTTGTTGGAGATGTTGCTCAGACGATCTACACCTTCGCTGGGGCAAGCCCTCAGCACTTGACGGGCTTTGCTTCACGGCATCCGGGAGCGCGCGTTGTTGAACTCAACCGCGACTATCGCTCTACCCCGCAGATTGTTGCCGTGGCCAATCAGGTTATTAATCCAGGTGGTGTCAACCGCCCGGGGGCGTTGAAGGGTGCGGTGCGTCTGGTGTCTCAGCGTCCGTCTGGTTCAGCGGTTCATTTTGACAACTACGCTGATGATGCGGCTGAGGCTCAGGGCGTTGCCCGTGCAATTGCCGACTACGCCGCCCAGGGGATACCTCTAGCAAATATGGCTATTCTGTATCGGATTAATAGCCAGTCTGAGAGTTTTGAACACGAACTCAGTCAGGCGGGTATTTCCTACGTCGTCCACGGGGGCCTGCGTTTCTTCGAGCGTGAGGATATTCGTCGTGCCCTGCTGGTTCTCCGCCGCGCTGCATTGGCGCTTGGCACCTCTGAAGAGCCTCAAGCTCCTCTGCCTGAGTGTGTTGCTGATTTACTGCGTGAGGTTGGGTGGACGAGCGAGGCTCCTGCGGCTGGTGGGGCTTTGCGGGAAAGCTGGGAT
Source organism: Schaalia canis (assembly GCF_003858455.1). Classification (GTDB taxonomy): domain Bacteria; phylum Actinomycetota; class Actinomycetes; order Actinomycetales; family Actinomycetaceae; genus Pauljensenia; species Pauljensenia canis. The sequence goes on from NZ_RQZF01000005.1 coordinate 116,583, forward strand.
AACCTCAATGCTCTTGTGGAATTGGCGAAAGATCAGGAGCAGGCGAGCCTGCCTGAGTTCTTAGCGGAGCTGGAAGAACGAGCGGAATCTCAAGCTGCGCCGGCGGTGGAGGGCGTGACCCTGTCGACCTTGCACGCCGCTAAGGGCCTGGAATGGGATGTGGTTTTCCTGGTGGGAGCTGCCGAAGGAATCTTGCCGATTTCTATGGCAACCACTCCGCGTGAGAGAGAAGAAGAACGCCGATTGCTGTATGTGGGGGTGACGCGGGCCCGCGACCACTTGCATATTTCGTGGGCGAAACGTCGTTCGGAAGCTGCTCATCGCAGTGTGCGTAAGCGTTCGCGTTTGCTAGATGGCATCTGGCCTTCCGACGATCCTGGCACGGGGAGCTCAGTGCTGCAGACTGTGAAATCCCAGGCTCGTCTGCAGAAAAAAGAAGCTCAGGCGGCTTTTGAAGAACAGGCTGATGAGGCCACCCTCGCCCGTTTTGAAGCACTGAAATCTTGGCGTTTGGAACGTGCGCGAGAGATGGCAATGCCAGCTTTTGCGATCTTCACGGATCAGACACTGCGTGACATTGCCACTGCTAATCCCACAACACTCAAGCAACTACGGATTGTGCGTGGGGTGGGGGACACGAAGCTTCAGTCTTTTGGCGGTGACGTGTTGCGCACCATTCGGGACTACTGAGCTGAAGCCCCTCTCATCGTCTGTTCGATCCGCGTTTTTCGCCGGGCTGTGCGGTGCGGGTCAGTGATTCTGTTGCGCACCCACATTCGGGGTGAGGCGACAAAGTGTGCTGAACGGCCCTCCCGTTGGGCAGGATAGTGCTCACCTGGTTATAGAGGGGGAGCAGTTCCTTCTGGGAATGATCGCCCAGGTGCCAAAAGCGTGAGAAGTTGTCGAAAAACTCTGTGAGAACAAGGGTTAAACGTGCTTGTGCTGCCGACGATAGCCGCGCCACAGGATGACTGGCGGCAGATATTTCTGCCGCGCTCAGATCTGGATCACGCCCGCTCATATGCAGGGCCAGGCAACGCGCACAGGCGCTTCGCCCTGGAATAACAAGAGGGCCCACAATGGCACCTTGCTCTCCGATGAGGATGGACAGATGCCACTCTTCGAGGGCCAGTAGGTGTCCGAGTAGTCCGTGATCGAGGCTACGCGCGCGAGTGACAATGGTGAGGTCACAGACTGGGGATGTTGAGGATTCCAGCCAGGGGTACAGGCCCTGGAAATGGGAGGTAACGCCTGCTTGGCGAGTCCTGCCAATACCGTGTGGGCCAAGCACGTCCACAATGTCGCGCCCATAAGGGCGAGGGTCAAGGATCTGCAGGAGCCCTAGGGTGCCGGTAGAGATTGCCATGTCAATAGCGGGGCACAGAGCTGACTCCATGCCGTTGAAGAGAATCCGAGGGTGCCTCATGGGGCGGGGCAGCGCGTACCCAGCGTTACGTAGGGCAATCTGAAGGGCGAGGCTTCCTGCCGGTGGGGGAGGGGGTGCAAGCGTGCCAGTGAAGGGGAAGGGTGAGATTGCGGCAGCGTGCCCCAGGGCAAGAAGCCACTGTTCGTGGTCGCGGGTGAGATCCCTCAAGACGAGTTCTCGACCCCAATCGGTTCCCACTTGGATGACCCCAGGGGCTCGGTGGATGACAGCGGTTCCGTGGCGAAGTTGCATGGGCGTTCCCCTTCATTGGTGGTTCTACAGCATTTTTATGCCCTCACCGTGGGAAAAAGAAACGCACACAGAAAACTGTGGATAACTAGCTCTTCGGAGCTGGGCGCCTACTCGTCCTCGTCACCCTTGTTGTGTTCGCCGTCATCGTGCGTGTCGGGATCTTCAGGTAGTGACGATGAGCCTTCAGGCATGTCAAAGCCTGCTGCACGCAGGCTTTCTGCTTCAGGATCATCCGCAGGAGATAAACCCTCAGCCCAGCCCAACGTGCCCTCTAGCAACTGCGCGAACTCAGCGTCCAGCGCGTCGACCTCGTCGGGTGCGGCCTCGCGCACCAGCAGGAAGGACTCGGGTTCATCCAAGTCCTGCGCGGTGGGAATGAAATCAGGGTGGCGCCATAGTTCCTCACGGCCCTCCCTGCCCTTCTCAGCCTCAACGAGGCCGAAAAGCGTGGCTGCGCCGCGTGAACGCCTCGGTCGCAAGGTCAAGCCAATAAGGTTGCCGAGCACGGCTTCAGCAGGACCACCGGAGGCGCGACGTCGACGCATCATTTCACGCAGATTGTCAGCGTGAGGAAGATAGGGGGCGCAGGCGCGAGCCGTCACCGTCTCCACCCAGCCCTCAACAAGGGCAAGCAGAGTTTCCAAACGCTCCAAAGCAGTAGCCTGCCTGGGCGAATGGCTCTGAGCGAACACGCCCGATGCCATCGCTGAATCCATCGAACTGAGGTCCTCAGGATTCATGGAACGAGCGGCCTCAGCAATGGCCTCGGTGTCAATAGCAATCTCGCCGCTGTAGGACTCAACCGCGTGAATAAGATCGCTGGCCAACCACGGCACCGATGCAAAGAGACGATGGTGAGCGCACTCGCGCACAGCCAGGAACTGTTGGACTTCCTCAAAAGGAGCGTCCAAGCCGTCAGCAAAGAGCGTCACATTGTGGGGGACAAGGGCTGTCGTACCAGGGGCGCATAGGGGCAGGCCAATGTCAGTTGATCCGAAACACTCCTTCGCCATGGCGGAAAGCGCATGACCCATCTGAGTGGCGAACACCATTGAGGCAAGCTTGGGCATCATCTCGCCAGCCTGACCAAGTAACGCAGGCACGCCGCCTGGCAGCATCGCAGCCATTTGAGCGTCCTCCATGCCGCCGAGTTCACCGAATTGTTGTGCCAACGCATCCGAGAGCGCGCGAGCAACATTGGCGGCTACCGGCTCACAAATGCGTTTCCACGTGTCGGCGGTGTTGTCAATCCACCCTGAACGAGTCCACGTTGCCCGCTCTACCTGTCCGGGAGAAAACTCCGTCACGGCATCCAGCCACAGGTCAGCAATGGACATAGCCTGGCGAGCACGGGCAGCCTCAGCGGCCGTCACCGTGGGATCGCCACCCTGGAAGGTCGTCTGTTTGGCGAGGTCGTGCGCCATCGACCAGTTCACCGGGCCGGTGGAGGTATTGAGCATGTGGCGAAACTGGCTGAGCATGGCATCGACATTGACATCGGGCATGCTCGCGCCAAGGGCAGAAGGGTCAATGCCTTGGGCTCGCATGGAGCGCAGGGCTTCTTCTGCGGCCTCCTCACCAAGAAACTTTCGTAAGAACTCGTGGAAGGCGGGATTTTCGTCCTCGTGGAAGGCATCGCTCATACTCAAAACTCTACTGGTTGAGACCGCTCACATGCGCGCCCAAACGGTGCGCTCTATGTGCATCCACGGTCCAGAAGATTCACAATAGAACAATGTCGTACTCAACGGATGACCGCTTTTCCATGCCATCTTCGTCCCCATCTCTTGCAGGACCTGCTGTGGTTCGCCCTGAGGAACAACGACGTTATGGCCGCTGGTGGGCGCTGCTTGGCGCCCTGCTCGGCGGCTTGCTGATTGCGGCTGCCGGATCCCTGCCCGCCCCCTATGTCGTCCTCTCACCCGGCCCGACCTTCGACCTCAAGCACCACGAGGGTGAGCCTGAAATTATCGCCATCAGCGGACAAGATCCAGCAACTGGAACACGCGTGGCCCTGGACGAGGACGAGCCCGAAAATCCTGGCCAGCTTCATATGGTGACGATCTCTGAGCACGGCGGGCCCGGTACGTACCTGAGCTTCTTTGACCTCGCCCGATACTGGTTTGACGGCGTATCCCAGATCGACAACTACGCCGACGTGTATCCCACTGAAATCTCCTCCGAAGAGGTTCAAGAGATCGCACAGGCACAGATGACTTCTTCGCATTCGACTGCGTCTGTTGCAGCCCTCGAAGAACTCGGCTGGTCGGTCCCAGCGAAGGTCACCATTGTCGACGCAGTTCCAGAATCGGGAGCCGTCGGAAAGGTCAAGGAGGGTGACGAACTCGTCTCTGTCACGACTCCCGACGGCGTTGAACACCCCATCGACACCGCATCAGGCGTCTTTGCCCTGATGGGCAGGCAAGACCCCGGGACAACACTTGCGGTCACACTTCGTCGAGGTGGGGAGCTTGTCACTGAAAAAATCGTCTCTGGGGAGAGCCCTGATGGGCGCGGCTCGAAGCTGGGGATCTACCTCAATACGGATATTCAAATGCCCCTTGACGTGCAAGTACACCTTGAGGATGTGGGTGGCCCCTCAGCGGGAATGATGTTTGCCCTGAGTATCATCGACCGCCTCACCCCCGGTGACCTGACTGGTGGCGCACGAATTGCAGGCACGGGTGCCCTGAGCTACGACGGGCGCGTTGAACCCATCGGCGGACTATCCCAAAAGATCGAGGGCGCTAAGCGTTCAGGCGTTGAGTGGTTCCTTGCCCCCGCAGCAAACTGTGGCGAACTGACTGAGGCTCCAACAGGTATCAACGTTGTGCGCGTTGAGGACCTGAAGGAAGCGAGGGCAACCATTGACGCCATCGCGCAGGGAAAGACGGAAAGCCTCCCCGCCTGCTACGTCAAGAACGCAGCCTAGCCTGTCGCCAAAGTCAGCTCTCTTCAGGGGCGAAGGAAGCGGCGAGGGCCTCGACGAGGTGGGGAACAAGCACAGACCCTTGGCCCACCTTGTCGTCAGAATCAAAGGTACGGGCGCGTAAAGCACACCAGCTTTCCCCTGAACGCAAAACGCCTACGGCCAAACGCACCTCAGTGCGTGCAGGGTGGTTCGAAATGAACTCGACGGCTTCCTCGGGATCGGAAGGAGCTTCGGCTTCAACCTCGGGGGGAACAATGACGCGCTCAACGGTCAACGCTGCCCCGGCAACTTGATCCGGCCACGCCAAATGACCGAGCACATCCTCAAGCTCATCCTCGGGAAGATCCTCCTGAATGACAGCGGACAGGTGCGTATCAGAACCGTCCCACCCTTCGCGGAGAGCCTGGGCAATATCCTCTGGAATATCAGGTTGTGCGATCAGCTCAGCCGTGGGAACAAGCGCGTACAACGAGGGCGCATGATCCCAGCCCGCGCGGGAGGCTGCCTTCTCAATATCGACAACAACATTGGCAAGGGCCACCTGGTTGGCGGTGGGCATCATCGAAGATCCAGAGTCAGTCATGTCCTAATCGTGACACGAGTACGGCAGTGCTGGCGACCTCGCCTCTTTCAGGCACGCATGTCACCCCGTCCTCTCAGACTCAGGACGCCACGGCTCAACAGGGAAGAATAGCCGGGGCCGACTAAGATAGAAGGCAGGAATATTCAAGGAAGAGAGGATGACGCTGTGAGCGCCTTCCCTGGCCCCGGCCCTACGCCGCAACCCCCTCAACCCCCGTCCTCGTCGTCGAATCGACGAGGACTGGGCCCCCTGTCCATCATGATCACCGCAGTGGGTATTTTCGTTGGTATCGTGATCGTCGCATCGAATGTGTGGACAGAGATCCTCTGGTTCGATCAGATGAACGCCACCCGGATTATCTTTACCCGCTGGGGCGCTATCGCAGGCCTCTTTGTGCTGGGCTTCCTGATTGTCTTTGCCCTGACAGCAGCGACTATCCGCCTGGCCTACGCTACTCGACAGCAGGCATCTCGTGGGGACAGCTCGGCAAGCCTACGGGTCTACCAGCAAGCTCTCGAATCATTGAGCCCCGTGATTCTGTGGGGTGTACCTGCAGTGCTCGGTTTACTCAATGGCACGGGCCTTGCAACCCAGTGGCAAACAATGTTGACCTCGGTTAACGCCACCTCTTTCGGGGAAGTTGACCCCGTCTTTGGCTGGGACATCTCTTTCTTCATCTTTATCCTGCCGATGCTCGAACTCCTCACATCCTTCCTGCTTCGCGCTTTCGGCATTGCCCTGATCGCAGCCGTGGTTGTCCACTACATCTACGGCAATATCAGTGCTGTTCCACGCCCCCACGCCTCCAGAGCTGCACGCCTACACCTGGGCGTCCTCGCCGCGATTATTTCGGTTCTGATTGGCGCTCAATACTGGCTGGGGCGTTACGGCCTCCTCACTAAGCAAGGTAAACCCGTTGACGGTGCCATGTACGCAGACATCAACGCCACCTTGCCTGCCCACTCGATCCTGGCAATCATCTCGCTGGTTGTCGCCGCCCTCTTCATTGTTGCGGCCTTCAAGGGAACCTGGCGTCTGCCAGCCGTTGGTGTGGTGGTCACGGTGGTCTCCAGCCTCGTGATCGGTGGCCTCTACCCGGGGCTCATCCAACAATTCCGCGTCACCCCGAACGCCCGCCAGCTTGAATCGCCTTTTATTCAGCGCAATATTGACGCCACTCTCAAGGCCTTCGGACTTGACGACCTCGAATACACGACCTACGCGGCCCGAACGGATGCCCGCCCCGGCCAGCTTCGCGAAGACTCCGAGGCGACCTCGCAAATCCGCCTGCTCGACCCCGCAGTCATCGTCCCCACGGTGCGTCAGCTCCAGCAGTCGCGCCCCTACTACGGCTTCAACTCAGGCATGAAGGTCGATCGTTACACCATTGATGGCGAGCGCCGCGACACGGTCATTGCCATGCGCGAACTGGACCTCAATGGCCTCTCGCCCGAACAGCGCACCTGGGTGAACCTCCACACCGTCTACACGCACGGTTTTGGCGTCGTTGCCGCCTACGGTAATACCGTCACAGGTGATGGCCTGCCCGCCTACTGGGAGCAATCCATTCCCTCCGTTGGTGAAATGGGCGAATACGAACCCCGAATCTACTTCTCGCCCTCAGCACCCCTGTATTCCATCGTGGGCGCGCCTGAAGGCGCAGAACCTCAAGAGCTCGACTACCCCGACGACAATGCCCCTGGTGGCCAGGTGTCGACCACCTTCTCAGGTAATGGCGGCCCCAGCGTGGGGAACCTGTGGAACAAGCTCCTGTACTCGGTCAAGTTCGGTTCCACCGATATCTTCTTCTCCTCACAAACCAACTCCGAGTCGCAGATTCTCTACGATCGTGACCCGTTGACACGCGTGTCAAAGGTTGCGCCCTACCTGACTCTGGAGCAGGACGCCTACCCGGCAGTTGTCGACACGGACGACGATCCTTCCACACCGAAACGCCTCGTGTGGGTAGTGGATGCGTACACGACCTCCAGCAACTACCCCTATGCGCAGCATCAGGCACTTGACCAGGCCACGACTGACTCGCGTTCAACCGCCGTTGGTGACTTCGTCCAGGTCAACACCGTGAACTACATGCGTAACTCGGTCAAGGCCATCGTTGATGCCTACGACGGGTCGGTGCGCCTCTTCCAGTGGGACGAGAAGGATCCAATCCTGTCAACCTGGATGAAGATCTACCCTGACATGATCGAGCCGATCTCCAGCATCTCCGGTGACCTGATGAGCCACCTGCGTTACCCCGAAGATCTTTTCAAGGTCCAGCGTGAACTCCTCACCTCCTACCATGTGCGTGAGGCTGCTGAGTTCTACACCGGCGGCGACCGCTGGCGTCTGGCCCAGGAAACCTCGACGGTGAACCAGCTCAACAAGCAGGAAGGTCAGGCAGCCACGTCTACCGCGCAGCCGCCCTACTACCTGACCATGCAGATGCCAGGCCAAGAGAGCGCAGAGTTCTCGCTGACATCGGTATTCGTGCCCGGCGGCGAGTCGCGCCGTGAAGCAATGGCAGGCTTCCTCGCCGTTGACTCTGAGACGGGGAACGAAGCCGGTAAGGTCCGAGAAGGCTACGGCAAGCTGCGTCTGATTGCCCTGCCGTCCTCAACGACAGTCCCTGGCCCTGGCCAGGTCCAGAATCTCTACGACTCCAAGGAACAGATCGCCTCGCAGTTGAACCTGCTCAACCAGGCTGACTCTACGGTGATTCGAGGTAACCTGCTGACCCTCCCGGTGGGCGGCGGTTTGCTCTACGTCCAGCCGGTGTATGTTCAGGGCACGGGCAGCGCTTCTTACCCGGTGTTGCGTTCGGTGTTGACCTCCTTCGGTGGTCAGGTGGGCTTCGCTCCGACTCTGCAGGCGTCACTGGATCAGACCTTCGGCGGTGACTCCGCTGCGACCATCGCTGGGGAGACTCCCTCTGAAGGCGCTGACGAGGGTGCCGCACCCTTGTCAGCTCAAGATCGACTCAACCGTTCGCTCGTGACAGCGGCCAATGCTATGAAGGAAGCTGACGCGGCTCGTCAGAAGGGCGACTGGGCAGCCTATGGCGTGGCTCAAGAGAAGCTCGATAAGGCGCTCAAGGATGCTCTTTCTGCCCAGGACGCTCTGGGGCAGGATACTTCTGGCGTGACTCAGGCACCGGCAGGTGGCGCTGATGGTGCCCAATCGGGCGCGGGCGCTGCTGCCGGTAGTGCGGGCGTCCAGTCTGGCGGCTGATGAGCGATCTGCGTGATCTGAGCTCATCTGTGTGAGTGAGCGAGGCCGGTGCCCGCCAGGAGTTTCCTGGCGGGCACCGGTGTTTTGCCAGGATGGTGCGGTATTTGGTCGCTTGGGAGCCTTTTTGAGCGCAACAATGACCGATGTCACCGTCTGAGAAGTTGAAGCTGAGCGGTGAAGTCAGTATTGTTAATCAAGCCGACGCGGGGTGGAGCAGTTCGGTAGCTCGCCGGGCTCATAACCCGGAGGTCGCAGGTTCAAATCCTGTCCCCGCTACTAAATGAAAATAGCGCGACATGCTTTGCATGTCGCGCTTTTTCGTGCCCGGCTGGAGATCTTTCGATAGTGTGACACTTGTTGCGCTGCGGAGCACTAGTGACCTTGTGTAACACCTATAGGTGTCATGCTGTGCAACAAGTGCTCCATTGCCCCCGCAAACCCAGCGTTGACGTGTGGCTCAGAAGTGACCGTATCCATCATCAGGTGAACTCTGCGGCGCATGCCGAGGTTCTTCCAGGAAATCCAACCCAGGAACCTTTTTCAGTAGTGTTCCTCTGGATAAACTTGCTCGTATAAAGGCACGCAGGCGAGGCTTAAGCCGGTTTCACAATTCTGCTTGCACCTCTGGTGTGCAGAGAGATCGTGGGCTAAAACCTTCGCGGCGCACCGCCTGCGGGCGACGGTCGACTCTTGAAGGGATGTGATGGGTGTGTTCGGCTGGCTGAGGCGTCGACGCGAGCCGTCGAAGTACGAGCTGCTTGGGCGCTACACGTATGGTCGTCGCCCGATTCGACCGGTAGAGGGTGAGCTTCCCGCCGGGGAGCCTGTTCCCGATGAGTGGCGACGTTTGCCCGTTTTGGCACCGAATGAGCGAGCGGAGTTGATGATCTCGCTCATGAGGCAAACGGTCGGCGAGGTACTGCCTCAGACGCTTGCCTACCTGGAGACACACTGCTCGGACGCAGAGCTGGCCGTGAGCGACGGGCGTTATAGCGTCGTGTACACGGTGAGAACAGAGTCGGGTAGGGACCGCTATTACGGTGGGGGTAATCCTTTGCAGCCCTCGTGGCCTGATGAGCTTGTAGTGGGTGGGATTCGCCAGGTGAGGGGTGTGTGGGACAAGGTTCTGAAGTGCTTCTACGAGCAGACGCATGACGGGTTCTACGTCTTCATGTCGCATGGTTTGGGATTGATTGACCTGAATCAAGTGCATTGTTTGGGTGACTACTATCCCGGCGAGCCGGGGCAGGAGCGTTTCTCGGGGTCTTACACGTTCTACTCGCATGTGACGGGCGGGTATTTGGCGCTCGACATTGATGGGCCCCAGCCTGGCCGCGCGGACATGTGGTGGGGCGATTCTGAACCGGAGTTGGACGTCGACTTCTGGCGCTACTTGGACGAGCAGACAGTTGGCGGCTTCAACCCGCCAGAGGTTGCTCATCTCCTGAAGGGGGTCTGATGGGTGTGTTCGGCTGGCTGGGGCGTCGACGTGAGCCGTCGAAGTACGAGCTGCTTGGCCGCTACACGTACGGTCGCCGTCCGATTCGGCCGGTGGTGGGTGAGGTTCCGGCCGGGGAGCCTGTTCCCGATGAGTGGCGAAAGTTGCCGCTCTTGGCGCCGGTCGAGCGCGTGGAGTTGATGATCTCGCTCATGAGGCGAACGGTTGGCGAGGTGCTGCCCCAGACGCTTGCTTACCTCGAGGAACACTGTGCCGATGCGGAACTGGCTGTGAGCGACGGGCGCTATTGTGTCGTTTACTCCGTGGACTCCATGTCGGGTTCGACGCAGTACTACGGTGGGGGTAATCCTTTGCAGCCCTCGTGGCCTGATGAGCTTGTAGTGGGTGGGATTCGCCAGGTGAGGGGTGTGTGGGACAAGGTTCAAGTGCTTCTACGAGCAGACGCATGACGGGTTCTACGATTTCATGTCCCACGGTCTAGGGCTCATCGATCTGGACCAGGTGCATTGTGTGGGTGACTACATTCCGGGTGACCCATGGTATGAGCGTTTTTCCGGTTCGTACACGTTCTATTCGCATGTGACGGGTGGCTGGTTGACACTCGACATTGAAGGACCCCAGCCTGGCCGCGCGGACATGTGGTGGGGCGATTCTGAACCGGAGTTGGACGTCGACTTCTGGCGCTACTTGGATGAGCAGACAGTCGGAGGCTTCAACCCGCCGGAGGTCGCACACCTCCTGAAGGGCTTGTAATCCTGTTGTTCGCTTGGCATCAGGTGCGGCGCGAGGATGCCCTGTGTCGATGCCGCGCGCGGCAAAGACTCTTGGGTAGGGCGTCTTAGGCTGACACGGCCACGTCAGATTCCCTACTGCCATCCTGCATGAAAGATTTCCCTGCGCGTTACGGTGTTGCACACACCAGGGCAGCCTGGCAGGGAAAGCTCAGCGTGTTGTCAGCGGCGCGGTAGGGTGCGAGGAGCCCAGCGATGTTCTGGCGGATTTGCTCGCGAATGTTCGGTGGATGGCTGATGTATACCGCTCCAATGCCTCCGATGCCCGCCTCAAGACCGCACCAGTAGTCATCCCAAGAGATGTTCCACTGCCACTGGACGAGCTGCGTACTCAGTACGGTGAAGCCTACATCGGTATTGAGTGCTGAGAGTCCCTCACATGAACGTTCAAAGTCGAGGTGTTCGGGAAGACGCGTAGAAGGGGGAGCGTCCTGCAGGGGGTAACGTGCCATTACCTGAGCCATGAGATCACGGTGAGGGAGGAAATCTGAGGTCCACACGCTTGTCAGGATGTGCCCGCCGGGTTGAATAATTCTTCCGAGGCCTGCCAGATGGGAACGTGGATCGGGAACATGGTTGATAACGAAGTTTGCCACAGCGTTGTTGACGCTGTGATCCTTGAAGGTGGATAGCTTGGGCAAGGTGTCGACGACCACGCTGGCAGGCGTGTCCTGCAGTAACTCGGCGGCGAAAGCCGCCATTTCTTCTTCGGGGTCGCAGGCGCGCACGCTGTATCCGGCTTGCGTGGCAGCGAGGGCGAGTGCGCCCGTGCCGCATCCAATATCAGCGACCACTCCCGGCTGAAGATGATCGATGATGGCCGGTATGGTGCCCGCGCAGACGGAAGCAAAGGAGCGATGGTAAGCCTGAGCTTTATTGGCCCAATGAGTGTTCATCAGAGTGTTCCTCCGCAGGTCTGGTGACAACGTGCGTCCCCATGAAATATAGCAATGGGGTGTCGAGGTCGGAGATGCAGTGTCCCTCCGCTATGCCCCACCCCCAGTGGTGATTTACGCAAATGCGGGGTGGGGTGCGTAGCGTTGAGGTATGGATTGGACGCATTTTCTTCTCGGCATCATTGCCTTGTCGATCGGCGCGCTCTGTGGCTGGCTGGCAGCGCGGTCGCGCACCCCGCTTGACGGGCAGGCGCGAGTTGAGGTCCTGGAAAAGACCCTTGCCCTGACCACCCAGGAGCGCGAACGAGAAAACGCCCAGTGGCAGGCTCGTTTAGCCGACGCTCAACGCCACCTTCACACACTCCAGGAACAACACGTCGAGGAAAACCAACGTACCAGCGCGCAGTGGGCACAACGTGTTGCCGCCCTCGAACAGCAGATCGCTGACAATGCGCAGCGGCACTTGGACGAACGCCGCAGAGATAGCACCCAATGGGCCGAGCGCCTGGAAGCCTCTGAACACCGTTTCCGTGAGCAAGCAGCAAAGCACGCCGAGGAACTCCAACGCCGCAGCGCTGAAGAGCTAGACAATGCGGAGGAAGAACACCGTATCCTTGAGGCCCTTGCACCGGTGACCAAACACCTGGACGCTATGGCGGTCAAACTGGCCGACATGGAAAAAGCCCGCGAACAGCAGTATGGGGCGCTTGGTGAGCAGCTTGCTCGTGCTCAAGAAAACGATGAGAAACTCCGCGCACTGACCTCATCCCTTAACGGAGCCCTGCGGAATAGCCGTATTCGAGGCTCCTGGGGTGAAGCACAGTTGCGCAATATTGTCGAAGCTGCGGGCATGGTTGAGCGGGTTGATTTCGACGTGCAGGTCACCCAACGAGGTGATGAATCCACTGGCCGCCCGGATATGCTGATCCATCTGCCGGGGGAGAAGATCATTCCTGTGGATGCCAAGGTCCCCTTCGAGGCCTACATCGAAGCTCAAGGGATTGCTTCTGGTGTCTCCCACGCTCACGATCTTCAACGCGAGCAGCTCCTCACTCAGCATGCGAAAGCCCTGCGCGGACATGTTGATGAACTCGCGAAGCGCTCCTACTGGAGCGCATTGCCCAGCAGCCCTGACTTCGTCATTGCTTTTATTCCTTCAGAAGCCCTCCTTGGGGCTGCACTCGAAACCGATCCCGAGCTTTTGAACTACGCTTTCAGCAAGAAGGTTGCCCTCGTCTCACCTGTCAGTTTGTGGTCAGTGATGCGCTCCATTAACTACGCCTGGCAGCAGCAACTCATTACCGAGGAAGCCAAAGAGCTCTTTGACCTCTCCCGTGAACTCTACGGGCGTTTAGCAACGCTCGGCACACACGCTGAAAGCATGCGCAAAGCAATCGAGCGTTCCGTTAGTGCGTGGAATAAGTTCGCGGGATCCCTTGAAAGTCGAGTACTCGTCACCGCTCGTAAGCTCAATAGCCTAGACGAGGGAACACTCCTGAAATCCCTGGAGCCCATTGAACAGGTGCCCAATGCCCTGGGTGCTCCTGAACTTGTTGGCGCTCCTGAACTCGTGGGTGCTCCTGAACTCGTGGACGCGCCAGCCCAGGAAGTCGTACCTGATTTTCCCGCTACTCCCACCGCCGCAGTAGAGCCGTCCAAGGGCAGCCTGCTGGAATGAGGAACCAACGAGCCCATCTAAGGGATGGTAAAGCTACGCCTGCAGAAACAGGGAATGAGATTCCGACAGGTCAGAAATGAGGACAGAAGTATCAGTGCTGGGATGTTAGCCGCGTACCCAGGTGGTCACCTTCCATCGGGCATCCCCCGATACCTCACGCCAATCGGCATCTGAACGCTCAGGGTCCGGGCGCCACACAGAGGTGTCGATCAGGGGAGCGCGCACCAGGGGCGCGTCAGCGGGCAGGTCGGCGGCAACATCGAGATCTAGGTCCGTCACCACCAGCTCGTCGACGATCTCCATAGCCTCGGCATACACGGTGCCGCCACCTGTCACCCACACGACGTCCACGCCGTCGGCGGCAGCACGCTGGGTGGCCACGGTGAGTGCTTCCCCTAGCGAATGCACGACCTGGGCACCCTCGGCCACGTAATCCCGCGAGCGGGTAATAACAATGTTGAGGCGGCCGGGTAGGGCGCCCCCCAGAGACTCCCAGGAGGCGCGGCCCATGATGATCGGCGCTCCCATCGTGGTGCGCTTAAAGTGTGCGAAATCCGCTGGAACATGCCAGCACATGTCAGTGCCTGTGCCAAGAACCCCCGTGCGGTCCTGAGCCCAAATGCTTGCCACAATCACACTGCCACCGGAGCCTTAATCGTCGGATGATGTTCGTAGCCGTCCACCACTACGTCATCGAAATCGTACTCAAACATGGATGCTGCTTTACGCAACGTCAACGTGGGGAAGGGGTACGGTTCACGCGAAAGCTGCTCGCGTACCTGATCCATGTGGTTGGAATAGATATGGCAGTCTCCACCTGTCCACACGAAGTCGCCAACCTCTAAACCAGCCTGTTGAGCAAACATGTGGGTGAGCAAGGAATACGAGGCGATATTAAAAGGCACCCCAAGGAACATGTCAGCACTACGCTGGTAGAGCTGCAAGCTCAAACGCCCATCATTGACGTAAAGCTGGAAGAAAGCGTGGCAGGGCTCTAAAGCCATCTCTGGTAACGCCCCTACGTTCCATGCCGACACGAGCATGCGCCGCGAGTTCGGGTTCGTGCGCAATGTTTCGAGAACCTGCGAAATCTGGTCAATATGCTGCCCATTCGCATCCATCCACGAGCGCCACTGAACGCCGTAGACGGGGCCAAGGTTACCGTCCTCGTCGGCCCATTCATTCCAAATGCGGATGCCGTTGTCCTGCAACCACCGCACGTTTGAATCCCCTCGCAGGAACCACAAGAGTTCGCCCACGATCGACTTCATGTGCACACGTTTGGTGGTGATGAGCGGGAAGCCCTTGGAGAGGTCGTATCGGAGCTGGGCGCCAAAAAGCGAGGTTGTGCCCGTTCCCGTGCGGTCGCCCTTCTCGGTACCTTCGGTGAGGATTCGCTGCAAAAGATCCTCGTATTGGCGGTCAATGACGGTCACAGTGATCTCCTCTGTTCCACATAGGCCAGCGCGTGACAGCCGAATCCTCTGAGTCAACCCTGCGACTAATAAATGGGGGGCTGATGCTGCGCCTCCTTCCAAGCCTAGCAATGAAAAGGGGCGCAACCATGATGGTTACGCCCCACGGCACAAGTGCCCGATGTCACGCTGTCTGCAATAGCAGTTGCGTCAGTCAGCTACCTGCTCTGAGGTGAACACATGGGTGTAGGGCGTTGCCTTGGCCAGCGTGTGGGCAATGGTGCAGTTGCGGTTAATGGCACCTTCTGCGCGGCGCAGCAGCGCGGCCTTGTCATCCTCACTCAGGGAAGACATGTCCTGGATGAGTTCAACGGTGAAGGAGTCAAATTGATCCGCTTCCTCGTTGTATTCGCCGTCAACAGTGGTGATTTGGGCGAAATCTTCACCAAGGGCTCCTTGCATGCGCACGTCAGAGGACATGGCATTGCAGCCAGCCAGAGCCAACTTCAGCAGATCACCGGGGGTGAACTCACCTTCACCAGAGCCAATAGCGACTTCCGCGCCGCGCTCATTACGGGCGATGTAGCGGCGGGTGCCGACGCGTTCTAGATGCAGGGCCATCTGAGTCTCCTTGTCTGTTATTCACTCGACGAGTTGGCATTCACTTGACGTGTTGGGTGCACAATGCCGTAGAACTAGGGAGAAATTTTACTCCGATGATGTGAGCCAATGCGCGGCAAACTCTTCTTCTTGGCGCACAAGGGATCCCAGGTGTCCCTCAATCATCTGCTCGATTCGACCCCCCATGAAAGGGATTGAAACAGTTAACTCGCCGGTGATTGTGCGTTGGGTGACGCCATTTTCTTCAATGCACTGCGACTGACTGGTCATGCGAATTGGGAGGCCAGGGAAATCCCCGACGGCAGTACCAGACAGTGTCGAACCTGACAGTGGTTCCCATGTTTCCGTCAGGGTGATTACCGTGTCTGCTGGGACGAAACGATTGGCGGGTTCGGGAAGGAGGGAAGCGTCTAGGGGAATGCGCGCGATGATGGACGAGGGGTTTGCGGGGGCAGCCTCGACCTTTGCGTTGACTCGGGCGGCAGCGAAGCGCCCCTTGGTGTACTCCACGTCGGTTAGCATGGCAGCCACTGTTTCCAGGGGGGCCGGGTAGGTAATGGTGTGTTCAAAACGCATAGGAACTCCGAAACAGTGGGGGACATTCTTTACAGTGGGCGAGGCCCTACTACAGTGGGGCTATGCGTAGTCTGAAGCAACTGGTCGAGAGTGCCACGGCAAAACCACTGCCCGAAGAAGATCTTAACTGGCTTCACCTTCTTCTTGCCGACTGGCAGGTCTTGGCTGACCTTGCGGCAGCGGACCTCGTGCTGTGGGTCCCAACGGATCAGGGGCGCTTTATTGCGATCGCTCACTGCCGCCCGGGTACGTCCTCGACTGTGCATGTGGATGACATTATTGGGCTGTATCTCCCCTCTGCACGTGAGGCAGCCTTGCGTGAAGCGATGGAAACTGGCGAGGTCGTTCGCTCTGCGACAGCACGCTGGGCGGGCACCTACACCGTGAGCGAGGTGTGCGTCCCTGTCTACCGAAACGGGCGAGTGATTGCTGTGATTACACGGGAGACGAATATTGCCTCGCCTCGTTTGGCGACGGGATTTGAGCAGTGGGGGCAGCGAGCCTCCGATCAACTGTGCGCGATGATCGCAAGGGGGGAGTACCCCTACGATTCCACGCCGGCGACTGCCGTCAGTGGCGCTCCGCGTGTGAGTGACGGCGTGATCGTCATTGACCGTGACGGCGTGATTTTGCATCGCACGCCCCCAGCGGTGTCGTGTATGCGTCGTCTGGGTATTCGTCATTCGATGACGGGGCGTATTCTCGCTGAAGAAATCACCGACGTGATGATTGATTCACCGACGGTGGATGAGGGAACCCCTCTGGTGATTATGGGGCGAGCGTCATGGACGACGGAGATCGCCGCTCATTCGTCCTCGATCACGATGCGTGCTCTTCCCCTTTTGGAGGATGGCACGCGGGTGGGTGCCGTGATTCTTACCCGTGATGTTTCGGAGAAGCGCTTGCATGAGCAAGAACTCATTACGAAGGACGCGACTATTCGCGAGATCCACCACCGGGTGAAGAATAATCTCCAGCGTGTCTCTGCGCTGTTGCGCCTCCAATCGCGGCGTTCGGATCAGGAGGCTGTGAAAGTGGCGTTGGCTGAGGCTGAGCGCCGGGTGCAAGCGATTGCGACGGTGCATGAGGCCTTGTCTCAGAACGTTGATGAGACCGTGAACTTTGACGAGGTCTTGCGTTCCATTTTGCGTATGGTGGGCGCAGTGTCCTCAACGGATCATGCTGTTGAGGTTATTACCTCTGGCAGTTTTGGTAGCGTGGGCGCCGATCACGCACAAGCTTTGGCGACGATCCTGAATGAGCTGGTAGCAAACTCGATTGAGCACGGCTTGAAGGATCGTGATGGCACTGTCTGGGTTGATGCTGAGCGAGTGAATGGCTCGCTGGTGATTACGGTGACGGACAATGGTGCGGGTTTTGAGCCGGGGACGCCGATGTCTGGTTTGGGAACTCAAATTGTTAATCAGATGGTGCGTGGGGAGTTGCGCGGCACTATTGAGTGGTCGTTGCGACCTGAAGGGGGCACGATCGTCACCTTGCGTGTGCGTGACGGGCAGGGATAAGACGTCCTTGGATGTGTTGTGGAAACACTGTGGGCCCGCACCGTGCGTGATTCGCACAATGCAGGCCCACAGTAAAAGAGGGGTAAACCTCGTGTCAGGAAGCGCGGCGTGCGCGGGCGGTGCGGCGCTTGAGAGAGCGTCGCTCTTCCTCGCTCATGCCACCCCAGACTCCTGAATCCTGGTTGTTTTCGATCGCCCACTGTAGGCAGACCGCTTTAACGGAGCAGTTATTGCATACGGCTTTCGCTTCGGCAGCCTGTGCAACAGCAGGTCCGGTATTCCCAATAGGGAAGAAGAGTTCAGGGTCGACGCTTAGGCAGGCCGCTTCACTCCGCCAGTCCATGGTGGTGTACTCCGTTCACACAATGAAGTCTCTGTCGGTGGGACAGATTCTTGGTAAGAGGCAAAAACAACTAGCGTCAAGTCTTGTCTATTCGGGCGGGCCAAGCAATAGTAATGAGAAGGAAACTCTGCGTGAACGGTGTGTAAATCGTCACGTTGGCGAAGCGGTGGTGAAACGGGCCTCATCACGGCGTTTTATCTTCAACAAGCAGGCAACGTTCCAGCCTTCCTTGACGAAAAATTATTCCACTTCGAGCGTCGCCAGAAGATCGGGCAATCCATGGATGTGCTCCGCCTGCTTTCATCGTAAGAGCGCGGCTGACTTCCTCGCGCACCCCAAGGGCAATAATCATTGGCGAGGGCGAAGCCGCAAGCTGGGTCCACTGTTGAGGCAACAAGAGAGTGGGCGTCCCTGCGTCTGCCGTATCGAGGAGGCCAAGAGCTGCGGCTTGCGCAGGAGCATCATCACTGATGAGGGTGATTTCCCCACCGTCAGGTAGACAAAGAGGCTCCAAGGAAGCGCCAACGAGTAGACGGGCCTGCGGGCCGCCCTCGCTACCATGTGGGGCAGAGCGAGAGTCCCTGTGAAGCTCGTCGTTAAAGAGGTGTGATGGCGGGTGGGAGTCAGAACGGACGCACCATGGGCGTGGCGATGTAGAACGCGAAGCAGAGTGGACGGCAGAGTGTGAAGGCGGGACGGCGAGGCTAGGATGGAGCTCCAGCGGAAGCTGAACCTGGGTCCATGTATCTGTGCTGGTATTCATGGGGGGATCTGTGGCGTCTTCAGGTGCGCTCACAAGGAGGGCTCGTCCGGGGATCGCCTCGGTTGGGTGGGCGCGCGTTGCACCAATGCGTTGGAGTTCGTGGTCTGTGTGGGCGAAAAGAAGGCGATAGTTCATCACTCCGCTTTCTCGATCCCACAAGCTGGGTTGCTCGGGGTGGCCGATGACTAGTGTGAGCTTGTGGGTTTGCGCGGTCTGCAGAAGGTGATTCCACAGGTTATGTGCGCTGGCTCCGCCAATATCGCGTTCGAGTGCGCGTAGCAGCATGGATTGATCTTCAATGGCGATAACGCTGGGGCCGTGAGCTTCAGCTTCGTGAAGCAGATGAGCGACGCTGACTCCATCACTGATGGGGAGCAGGCTTGCCGGTCGGCCCCAGGCGGGCTGAGCGCGAAAAGCGTGTTCACTGTGTTCCCAGATACGGGGGTCAACACTACACACATGCAGGGGGAGCATTTCTGATGCGGCAATGGCGCTGGCAAGGGCCCTGACCGATGCGGCTAAAGTGGCACTATTGCGGCGGGATCCCTCCAGGCGAATATGCCCTCCGATCCACCGTAAAGCGCAGTGGGAACCGTTCGCGATGCCGTCAACGAGGCCGATGGGCAGGCCCTGCGAAGCACTTGTCGCTGGCATCGCCTGCCACGGCAGGCGTTCGGGCAGATCTTGTGCCCAGAGCCTTGGAATGCTGCGGGTGGATGCGGAGGTATCGCGCCACTGTCGGGTGAGTTCGGTGATGACACTTGAGGGGTCACGGATCCATGCGCATTGAATCTCCCCGACGTCAGACAGAATGGCTCGCCCAGGAATCCGTGGCAAATGAGCGGCCTTTGTGCTGTTAATGAGCAGTTGTGAGGCGGATTCTTCTCGACAACGCAGGGCAAGGCGGAGGTCAATATTGGCAAGCAGTCCTGCGGTTAGGGTGCTGTCTGGCCGCTGGGTGGCGAGCAGGATGTGGAGTCCAAGGGAGCGGCCCTGCGCTGCCAGGCTCATGAGGAGCTGGAAGGCTTCGGGATGCTGGGTGGAGAGGGCAGAAAACTCATCGCAGGCCAGGAGAACCCTGGGCGGAGCGGGGCGCGAGCACTGGCCGTTTTCCGCTGCGGCCTCCCACTGCTTGAGGTCACTGAAGCCAGCCTGAGCAAGGTCATGTTCACGTTGTCGAAGTAGAGTGCGTACCCCGATGAGTGCCCGTTCAGTTTGGGCGGGATGAAGGTCAGTGAGAGTGGCTTCCACGTGGGGGAGTTGAGCGAGGGAAGAGAAGGTGGCACCCCCTTTGTAGTCAATGAGAATCATGCGTAGGTGTTCGGGTGAGTAGCGTGCAGCTAAGCCGGAAATCCATGTCAGGAGGGCGACAGATTTACCTGAGCCTGTGGTGCCGACAATAACCGCGTGAGGGCCCTGCGCGACCATGTCAACGCTGACTGTGCCCGCAGGACCAACACCGAGCGCGGTCGCGAGCGCGCCAAGGGGATAGGGCGATTCTGGCAGCGACGGGAACCCCAGAGCATCGGCCTCGACACATTCGGGAAGAGCGCCCGAATGTGGAAGGTCAGTGTTGCTGCGAAAACATTGTTCGATCCATGTCCACGACGCAGGCGTTTCGGCAGGCAGCGGGTAGTCCCACCACGCCCCAAGCTCATCAATGTCGCGGCCAATTCCCATATGGGCAACACCGGGTGTCCACTGATCGACGCAAAACGGGCACTCTGATGAGGCGAGAAGATGAAGCTCTCGGCTGCCATTGCCACAGACAAGTGTCAGCGGAACTTGGGTGTTTTCGGGTGTCGAGGCCGTGGCTCCACCATGGGAGTTCGTGCGGGCGGAAGAAAACTGCCGTCCACTGGGAAAGAAGGGAGCGCAGGCAGGATCGACGTTGATCGTGCATCCTCCCGAAGGGAGGCTGAGAAAAGCTACCCAATAGAGGGCGCTGCGTAAAGGATCGTCTCCCTGAAGGGCGGGAAAACGGCAGTAGTGTCGTGAGGGAGTGTGCCGCAAGGAGGAAGGGAGTGCGCTGCCCTCGTTCCAGAGGTCCACAACAAGGCTGGAACGTCGTTGAGGGCGGCGCGACGGCAGAGCCCCAGGTAGAACCCCAGGTAGAGCCCGGAGTAGAGCCCGAGGCCACGCCAGGGGCACGGCAGGGGGCAGCGCCGGGGTGAGTGACGGCTCCAGCGGTAGTGGCAGGACAAGGGGAGTGGGGGAGAAGGTGTGCTGACCAGCACGCGTGGCTGCGTGGCTTGTCATATGTGCCAGGGTCAACAGGAGCGCGGCAGGATCGCTCCAGATGCGCGCATTGAACTGCGCGGGGCGCTCCCGGCGTCTGTGTCGCCAAATCCCTGCCGCGACAATGACAGCAGCGGTGACAACCAATAATGGCACCGCCAGCCACATCGTTGATGGAGTCTCAGGAGAAGGCCCCCACGCGCTAAAGACGCGACGTAAAGAAAGCGTTAGGGAGACAATAAGCATGACAGCCCCCAGCAGAGGCATGAAACGCATCCGCGAAGGGGAGGCTTCTGATGGGGGTGCTACAGGGACGGGAAAAAGCGTTGGTCGTGCGCGTAGTTCCCAGTGCGACGAACCCACTTCCACAACGTGACCGGACAGCATCGAACGAGGCCGACGCGGCACTAAAGAACTGCCCAGTCGGCGGCCTCGTAACGCGCTACCGTTAGCTGATCCGCAATCATGCACACGCACCTGCCCCTCAAGTGGGCGCATCAGCAGATGCTCGCGGGAAATGAGGGGATCTGTCACAGCGGGACTACACCGCCCGAAGATGAAACGAGCATGAGAAGTTGGGGAGGGAAGAGGAAGAACAGCGCCGCGATCAGGCCCGTCCACACAGGCCAAATGCCACGTCGCCGATAGGGCGTCGCGTGAAGCGCGGACATTCTCTAAAACGCTGTCAGTAGTCACCCCTTAAGTCTCCTCATGCGGCATTGTTGAGAGAAAAACATGTGACGGCCCTGTGGATAAACCCATTCGCCTCCCCCCGCTGTGGATAAGTGACACTGCTGGGCACGCACGCACAAGAAGAACACAAGACGACGACAAGAAGGCCGCGCCCAGCGTGAAGGCTCTGCGAGAATGACACAATGGAGTCCATGCACGCTGACGATTTCATTCTCAATGCCTCATCCGTCGAACATTCCCAGCAGGCGGAGGCTATCCCTGAAGAGGCTCGCCGCCAGCATGCCGAGCTCAGCGCACAGATCGAACGCCTGCGCCATGAGTACTATGACGCGCTCGCGGCTTCAGACGGCGGAGAAATTGAGCTCTCTGAATCAGATGCCGCTTATGACGCGCTCTTTGAGGACCTCAAACAGCTAGAGGACCAATTCCCCGCGCTCGTTACCTCGACCTCGCCCACACAGACAGTGGGGGGTTCGCGCACTAATACCTTCGCTGAGGTCCCCCACGACATTCCCATGCTCAGCCTTGACGACGTGTTCAGCGTGGAGGAAACCCACCAGTGGTACGACCGCTGCCACAATGGCCTCGGTGTTGACAACCCGCAGGTGTGCGCCGAGGTGAAGGTTGATGGCTTGGCTATTTCCATCCTCTACGTGGACGGAGTGCTCACGCGCGCCGCCACCCGAGGGGACGGTCGTGTGGGCGAGGACGTCACCGCTAATGTGCGCACGATCGCCAACGTTCCCCACCGCCTCACAGGACAGGCAATCCCGCGCCGTATTGAAGTCCGTGGCGAGGTGTTCTTCCCCACCGCAGACTTTGAGGCCTTCAATGCTGCACGTGCAAAGAGGGGCGAAAAGACCTTCGTTAACGCGCGTAATGCGGCTGCCGGTTCCCTCCGGCAAAAGGATTCCACTGAAACAGCCAAGCGCCCCCTGGCAATGGTCTGCCACGGTATTGGTGTGTACGAGGCTGCCGCTGATGCTCCCGAGGAGTACATCCTCCCTGATTCCCAGCACGCCTGGTATGAGCTGCTAGCCGGTTGGGGGCTGCCGACCTCGCCCTATACGCGCCTTATTTCCTCTCACGCTGACATTGACGAGGTCATCAGCTACTACGGTGCGCATCGCCATGAGCTCTCCCACGAAATCGACGGCATGGTGTTCAAGATCGACTCGCGCCAGTATCAGGCCTCCCTGGGTACCACTTCGCGCGCCCCGCGCTGGGCGGCGGCCTATAAGTATCCGCCGGTGGAGGTCCACACGCGCCTGCTCGACATTCGTACTCAGGTGGGGCGCACCGGACGCGTCACCCCCTATGCGGTGATGGAAAAGGTGCTGGTTGCCGGATCTCATGTCTCTTCAGCGACGCTGCACAATCAAGACGAGGTCAAACGTAAGGGCGTGCTTATTGGTGACATGGTGATCCTGCGTAAAGCAGGCGACGTCATTCCTGAGATTTTGGGACCCGTTGAAAAACTCCGTGACGGTTCCGAACGCGCATTTGTCATGCCCTCGCACTGCCCATCCTGCGGCGCTGAACTGGCACCGGCAAAGGATGGGGATGTGGATGTGCGCTGCCCGAATCAGGCGCATTGCCCGGCGCAGATCACGCAGCGTTTGACCTTCTTGGGTGGACGCTCAGCTTTCGATATTGAGGGTTTGGGTGAAGAAGCTGCGCTTGCCCTGACTCAACCGGAACTCAACCGAGCCGAGGTCATCTCCGCGCTCATCGCCGGGGAGCCGGTGCTGCTGGCCCCCACAGAAACAGAGGATCTACCGCCGGTAGTTCGCGTAGAGGCAGAGGAACTAGCCGAGCGCCATCATAGTGAGTTGGCGGCTCTTGCTGAGGCCCTGCTGCCCCCTGCACAGACCCCGGTTCTTTCCTCTGAAGCAGACATTTTTGACCTGCAAGCCCAGGACGTGCGTGACCTCTACGTCTGGAAGCGTGCAGCCTTCCCCCAAGCCCTACGTGAGTACTACGGGGTGGAGGAATCCTGGCGCCTCGTGCGGGCATTTTGGTCAACAGGTAAGCGCCTCAAAGGCAAAGACACCTTCCGCAAGAACCAGGAAACCCGCCCCACCAAGGACATGCTCACCATGCTGGAGGAGCTGGAGAAGGCCAAGACCCAGCCCCTGTGGCGAGTCCTCAACGCCCTCTCGATCCGCCACGTCGGGCCGACCTCAGCTCAGGCTTTAGCCGACCACTTCACCTCCCTTGAGGCCATTCGCGCAGCCTCAGTGGATGAACTTGCTCAGGTGGAAGGAGTGGGCCAGATTGTTGCCCAGTCCGTTCATGACTGGTTCACCGTCGACTGGCATCACAAGATTGTGCAGCGCTGGGCGGACTCGGGTGTGCGTATGGCCGACGAGGAAAAGGAAGCCCTGGAGCAAACCCTTGCCGGTCTGACTATTGTCGTGTCCGGCTCGATGCCCGGCTATGACCGTGAGGGCGCGAAGGCGGCGATTATTGCTCGCGGTGCGAAGGCAGCAGGATCGGTGTCGAAGAAAACCTCCCTGCTGGTGGCCGGGCCGGGTGCCGGCTCGAAGCTGGCAAAGGCCGAGGCTTTGGGCGTGCCGGTGGTCGATGAGAATGCCTTTGACACCCTGCTTGAGCAGGGGCTAGAGGCTGTGCTCGCCCAATAAGGCGCAGGTACGTTGGGGAAGAGCGCCCACCCACACGCCCAAGGAACGGCGCGTGTCGCCCTCGTCCTTCGGGCGCGTGACGGGGGTACTTAAAGGCGCTTAGACGATGACGCGGAAGGGCTGAAGGAGATTCTCCAACACGCGTGTCATCATCGAACGCTCGTCCCATTCGTCAATGGTGAGCTTACGTGCGGTGGTGAGGTCATTGGCGAAGATTTCCTCCATGCGCGCGGCCAGCTCGCGCGAGTGGAACTGCATATTGACCTCGAAATTGCCCAGCATCGATAGGCGATCAATGTTTGCGGTGCCGATCGTGGACCACATGCCGTCAACCGTCATGGTCTTGGAGTGAACCATCGCGTGACGGTAGAGCCAGATTTCTACGCCTTCACGCAGGAGTTCCCCGTAGTAGGGGCGTGCCACCCAGTCGGCCATAATGTGGTTGGAGTACTCGGGGATGAGCACCTGCACCCGGACTCCGCGCCGCACAGCATTAACCAACGCTTGCAGGATTTCTCGGTCGGGAATGAAGTAGGCCGAGGTAATCATAATGTGGTTGCGGGCCCGATCCATGGCGTCAATGTAGAGGCCACGCACGGGGTAGAGCAGGCGAGAAGGTAGATTGAAGGCGGCGGTAATCTGGGAGTCCCATGCCTTCGCACCACGGTCGGGCAGCGAGGGCTGACGGCGGTTTTTGAAATGGTTCCAAAAATCCGCGAAGCCATTTTCAAGTTCCCACACGGCCGGGCCGGTAATGCGCACATGGGTGTCACGCCACTCGTAGCCGAAAGGGTCGCCAATGTTGTAGCCGCCCACGAAGCCCACCGCAGAATCCACGACGAGAATCTTGCGGTGGTCACGTCCGGTTTTGCGCATATTGAGCGTGAACATGCCAGAGCGAATCTCGGGAAAACGCAGGACGTGCAGTGTTGGCAGTGCCGGGAAAAGATAGAAGCTGGGGGCTTGGTTGAGCACGGCGAAGCCGTCGTAGATGGCGTAGACCTTCACGCCGCGCCGTGCTGCGGCAATGAGCGCTGACTTGAAGCGTTGGCCGGTTTCGTCCGAGCGCCAAATGAAGGACTCAAAGTAGATGGTGTCGGTGGCGTTATTAATTGCCTCCAGCATGTCGGCGTACAGTGAGGTTCCCTCGGTGTAGATGCGCACCTCGTTGTTGTGCACCTGCGTGTCCGAGGGCGGCAGCGTCGGGAAGCCTCGTAGGCCACCGGGCACGCGGCGTCGGCGCATGCGGTCAACAGCATGCACGGTCACGACTGCGGCGGCTTGGGCGACGGCAATGCCCACCCCGGCTTTCTTGAGCAGTGACCAGCCATTGTCGGCGTTCAGTGAGGTCCAGGAGCGTCGAGGCATACATCAAGCCTAAAGGGTGGAGGGTGAAAAAGGCTGGAAGTGGCGAGGAACGCCAGAGGATATGTGCTTGGGAACAGCCAGTGTGGGTAGACTTGGCCCCATGTCACGCATCAGTACTGACGAGGTCGCCCGCGTTGCCGGTCTGGCCCGAATCGCCCTTACGCCGGAGGAGATTGAAAAAATCGCCGGCGAACTTGACGTTATTGCTACCTCCGTTGCGAAGGTCTCTGAAGTTGCTACTCCAGATGTGCCTGCAACCTCCCACCCTCTGCCGCTGACGAATGTATGGCGTGAGGACGTGGTGGGGCAGACCCTGGACCGCGACGAAGTGATGGCTCAGGCTCCCGCTCATGAGGATGGGATGTTCCTGGTGCCGCAGATCTTGGAGGAAGACTGATGAAGGAAATGCTGCGTAAGTCCGCCGTTGAGCTGGCAGCGATGCTGGCCGCAGGCGAGGTGACCTCCGTGGAACTGACCACCGCCTGCCTGGATCGTATTGAGGCCCTCAACCCTCGCCTCAACGCCTTCTTGTATGTGGACCGCGAGGGCGCCCTGGCTACTGCCGCCGAGATTGATCGCCGTCGCGCCGCTGGCGAAGAACTGCATCCCCTGGCGGGTGTGCCCATCGCTTTGAAGGACAATATGGTTGCGCGTGGTATGCCCACCACCTGCGCCTCGAAGATCCTTGAAGGCTGGGAGCCCCCGTACGACGCCACCGTCGTTGAGCGTATAAAGGCCGCTGGCTTGCCGATCGTTGGCAAGACCAATATGGATGAGTTCGCGATGGGGTCTTCCACCGAGCACTCCGCCTACGGCCCGACCCTGAACCCCTGGGATACCGGTCGTATTCCGGGCGGCTCCGGCGGTGGTTCCGCTGCTGCTGTCTCTGCCTTCATGGTGCCTCTGGCTCTGGGCTCTGATACGGGTGGCTCCATCCGTCAGCCCGGCGCGGTCACGGGAACCGTGGGCGCTAAGCCCACCTACGGTGCGGTGTCCCGCTACGGCTTGGTGGCCATGGCTTCCTCCCTCGATCAGATTGGCCCTGTGACCCGCACGGTCGCTGACGCTGCTGCGCTGACTGAACTCATTGGCGGACACGATCCGCTGGATTCAACCTCCCTCACTGACGAGGTCCCAGCCCTGAGCGCTGCTACCGCTGCCGTCCACGAGGCTGGCACGGTGAAGGGCCTGCGTGTGGGTGTTGTCCGCGAGCTCACGGGCGAGGGCTACCAGCCTGAGGTTCAGGCAGCATTTGATGCCACCGTTGCCCAGTTGCGCGAGGCCGGAGCGGAAATCGTTGAGGTCTCCTGCCCCTCCTTTGAGTACGCTCTGTCGGCCTACTACCTCATCATGCCCGCCGAGGTTTCTTCGAACCTGGCCCGCTTTGATGGCATGCGCTACGGGATCCGCGTTGAGCCCACCGAGGGGCCCGTCACCGCTGAGCGCGTGATGGCTGCTACCCGCGAGGCTGGCTTTGGCGACGAGGTTAAGCGACGCATTATCCTTGGTACGCACGTTCTGTCTGCCGGATACTACGACGCCTACTACGGTTCGGCTCAGAAGGTCCGCACCCTCATCCAGCGCGATTTCGACCGCGTCTTTGAGCAGGTTGACGTCCTTGTGTCGCCCACCGCTCCGACGGTCGCCTTCGAATTCGGTTCGAAGATGGATGACCCGATGGCCATGTACCTCAACGACATTGCCACCATCCCGGCTAACCTCGCTGGTGTGCCTGCCATGTCGGTGCCCAACGCTGTGGCTGATGGCCTGCCCATCGGTTTCCAGATCATCGCGCCGGCTCGTGGCGATCTGAAGATGTATGAGGTCGCTCAGCTTGTGGAAGACCTCAGCGGTGACATTGCTGGCCAGTGCCCTGCTCAGACCTGGGAGGAAAACTGATGACTGACCTGATGGACTACGCAGACGCTGTTGCCAACTTTGATCCGGTCCTTGGTATTGAGGTCCACGTTGAGCTCGGCACCGCCACCAAGATGTTCGACGCCGCCCCCAACGCTTTTGGCGGCGACCCGAACACCTACGTCACTCCCGTGTCGCTGGGCCTGCCCGGCTCCCTGCCTGTGGTCAACCGCACAGCCGTGGAGTACGCGATCACCATCGGCCTGGCTCTGAACTGCAATATCGCAGAATACTGCCGTTTTGCACGCAAGAACTACTTCTACCCGGACCTGACCAAGGCCTTCCAGACCTCCCAGTACGACGAGCCCATTGCCTACGACGGCTGGGTGGATGTCGAGCTGGAGGACGGCACGCTCTTCCGCGTGGAGATTGAGCGCGCCCACATGGAAGAAGACGCGGGCAAGAACAACCACGTGGGTGGTTCGGATGGGCGCATTCACGGCGCCGACTACTCCCTGGTGGACTACAACCGCGCCGGTGTGCCCCTGGTGGAGATCGTCACGCGCCCCATCACGGGCGCTGGCGATCGTGCGCCGGAGGTGGCGCGCGCCTACGTTCAGACCTTGCGCGATATCTTCCGCGCCCTTGACGTGTCTGAGGCCCGCATGGAACGCGGCAATGTCCGCGCCGACATTAACGTCTCTTTGCGTCCTACCCCTGAGTCTCCTCTGGGCGTGCGCTCTGAAACGAAGAATGTCAATTCTTTCCGTGGTATTGAACGCGCTGTGCGCTTTGAAATCCAGCGTCAGGCGGGCATCCTCTCTGAGGGCGGAACCGTCATTCAGGAGACCCGTCACTTCCATGAGGAGGACGGTTCGACCTCGCCGGGACGTGAAAAGTCTGACGCTGAGGATTACCGCTACTTCCCCGAGCCTGACCTCGTTCCCGTTGCGCCCTCGCGTGAATGGGTGGAGGAACTGCGCGCTGGCCTGCCTGAACTGCCGGTGGCGCGCCGTCGCCGCCTGCGCGCCGAGTGGGACTTCTCCGACCTGGAGATGCGCGACGTGGTCAACGCTGATGCCCTTGATCTGATCGAGGCCACCGTTGCCGCTGGTGTGAGCCCAGCATCGGCACGTAAGTGGTGGATGGGTGAACTGTCCCGCCGCGCCAAGGAAACTGAGGTTGCTCTGGCTGATATGGCGGTCACTCCCGCGCAGATCGCTGAGCTGCAGTCCTTGGTGGATTCAGGTCGCCTGACCGACAAGCTGGCTCGCGAGGTGCTTGAGGGCGTTCTGGCTGGCGAGGGCGACCCCACCGCCGTCGTTGAGGCCCGTGGCCTTGAGGTCGTCTCTGATGAGGGTGCTCTCACTGCTGCTGTCCAGGAAGCACTTGATGCCAACCCCGACATTGTCGAGAAGATCAAGGCTGGCAAGGTGCAGGCCGCCGGTGCCCTGGTGGGCGCGGTTATGAAGGCGACTCGTGGTCAGGCTGATGCTGCTCGCGTGCGTGAACTCATTATGGAGATCGTTGGTGCCTGAGTAGGCGAGAAGCCTCGATGCGGGCTTGTGGCGCTGCCCCTCACTGCGGGTGTTCCGCGGTGAGGGGCAGTGCTGTTTCTAGGGGTTGGTGCAGCATCGTGGTGCAGCGTGGTGTGCGTGCGGCTTAGGCTCTTGCGGGGGAGTCGGAGGCGGGGCCGAGTGCCGAAATGGGCGGCAGCATGCCGCCCATTTCGGCGGGCAGGCGCACCAGGCGGCCGTCCTGCACCACGGTGATGCCCAGCCAGCGCCAGGCGCCGTCGGAGGCGCCCAGGATCTCTTGGGTGGCACCGTCGCGGACCACTACCTGGCCTTCCGGCAGGAAATCAAGCTGGGTGCCGATTTGCTGGCCGGTTGTGGTGTCCCAGATGCGGGCGGTGTTATCTCTGCTGGTGGTGAGGATGGTGGTGCCGTCTGGGCTGTAGGCGCCACTGGTCACCGTGTTGGTGTGGCCGGTGAGGGTGTGGAGGGTTTGGCCGGTTGTGGCATCCCAGATGCGGGCGGTGTTATCTCTGCTGGTGGTGAGGATGGTGGTGCCGTCTGGGCTGTAGGCGCCACTGGTCA
>NZ_RQZF01000041.1 GCF_003858455.1 Schaalia canis
ACGCGCGTGGGGCAAACACCGCCCTTGAAAGAGAATTACGCCAGGTGGGGGCTGGCGTGGAATGTTTTCACCTACCGGTGCCCCTGGGCCCAAGCCGGCACTCTCACACTTCTTAACGGCGCCGATCACCTCGTGGCAGAAAACCGCTTGGACGAGCAGTGGGTTTCTCGTCTTGCTGATGCCTTCGAGGATGCCGGAGGAAGCGGCACGCTGTCACAGGTCGAAGTTTCCGCTGCGGTTGCAGGCTTAGACCCCGCCTACGTGCGCCGCTTATTAGCTGATGAAAGCCTCACCCCAGACCAGCTCACCCTTGTCGCGACTCGCCTAGCCAAGGATCCACGGGTTTCTCCCATACTGGCAGAGCACACCAGCACCGTGTTAAAGGGCCTCACTCTTGAGAGCGGGTCAATTCAACTTCTACGCGCTACTGCCCTTTTAGAAGGTTTATCCACCAACGGCCCGGCGAGCGCCGCACTATTGA
>NZ_RQZF01000042.1 GCF_003858455.1 Schaalia canis
GTGCTCAAGGGTGGGGGCGTAGGAATAGTGTTGAAGTTGCTTTAGAGGATTTTCATGGGGCCTACGCGTTACTGTTTGCTGATGCTTGCCGCTTAGAGTCTGAGGACAGAGTGCGTTTAGCTCACGCATTGGACGAGGTCGCAGAGCAAGTGCGCGACGTGATTGCTGCTGCCCAGCGTGAGGAAGCCCGCCTAGAACAGGCCTATCAGGACAGCCTGCGCCAAGAAGAGGAAGGGGTGTTTAACCGCTGGGTGGACCAGTGGGCTCCTTTCACAGACCTGCCTTATTCACCGCCTCAGATTGAGGCGGTTTTTCTCCCCGTATTCGTTCCCGTGTAGCGGGCCGTCATAACGGGGGCGGAAAGGTCGGTGCCCGTCCTGAGGCTTTGCGTGCTTTTGTTGAGCACGCGCGTGGGGCAAACACCGCCCTTGAAAGAGAATTACGCCAGGTGG
>NZ_RQZF01000043.1 GCF_003858455.1 Schaalia canis
GTGCTCAAGGGTGGGGGCGTAGGAATAGTGTTGAAGTTGCTTTAGAGGATTTTCATGGGGCCTACGCGTTACTGTTTGCTGATGCTTGCCGGTTAGAGTCAGAAGACCGTGTGGGATTGGCGCGAGCGTTGGACGAGGTCGCAGAGCAAGTACACGACGTGATTGCTGCTGCCCAGCGTGAGGAAGCCCGCCTAGAACAGGCCTATCAGGACAGCCTGCGCCAAGAAGAGGAAGGAGTGTTTAACCACTGGGTGGACCAGTGGGCTCCCTTTGCAGACCTGCCTTATTCACCGCCTCAGATTGAGGCGGTTTTTCTCCCCGTATTCGTTCCCGTGTAGCGGGCCGTCATAACGGGGGCGGGAAGGTCGGTGCCCGTCCTGAGGCTTTGCGTGCTTTTGTTGAGCACGCGCGTGGGGCAAACACCGCCCTTGAAAGAGAATTACGCCAGGTGG
>NZ_RQZF01000044.1 GCF_003858455.1 Schaalia canis
ATCCACAATCCCATACGCTCGCGCCGTAGTACGAATAAACCTGCCTTCTTCTACGACCGGTTCAGGCGGAGGAGGCGTAAGTCCCTTCCCCTCCCAGTACACGGCCTGGAAAGCAGCGATACCCTCACCGAAATCAAGGGGCGTCACCCGCCAGTCAGTCGAATGAGTGGCAGCATTCTCACCCCAATACGCCTTCCCCAACCGGCAGTAATCACCATGAGCAAGCCGGTCAATCTCTGGTGGCCCAAAGTCGAAGCTGCCATCAAGATAATCCCATGCCCCAAGGATGATCCTGCGATCACCACTAATGTACTGCACACCATAGGGAGTGCCATCCGGTTCAGGGTAGTAAACAGTTCCATCCGGACCACAATCTGCGGCTACACTCAGATCACCTCCGCTAATTGGAATTTGCTCCCCACCTCCGGCTTCTTGAGCGGTGAGCAG
>NZ_RQZF01000045.1 GCF_003858455.1 Schaalia canis
ACTATATTGCTCAGTACACCAATGGGGCGCGTGTTGTGGCTGTGGGAATATGGCCAACTGACGGCTTTGAAACAGACTATGTGCCTAGCGCCAACAGGGAGATTGATCATTGTTTGAGCCTGCCCCCCAAAGAACGCATGGGGAACGACAGCCGAGATTATGTGATTGAGCGTTTAGAGGGCTATCCTGACGAGGTTCTCGCGTTCCAACAAGTGGCATGGCAAGCCCCTGGCCCCGATGACCTGCCCATTTCGCGTGATGATTATGTCAATAACCCCCATGTGATTGCGATCTCGACCGCTCGGGCTTTTGGTATCTTTGAAGACCACTTCATCACTGTCATGATTGATGACCCCTCCGACCAGCCCCCCACCGAAGAAGAACTCCGCGCCCTGTGGGATGCTCAGGTAGCGAAAATGCGTTACC
>NZ_RQZF01000046.1 GCF_003858455.1 Schaalia canis
GGTAACGCATTTTCGCTACCTGAGCATCCCACAGGGCGCGGAGTTCTTCTTCGGTGGGGGGCTGGTCGGAGGGGTCATCAATCATGACAGTAATGAAGTGGTCTTCAAAGATACCAAAAGCCCGAGCGGTCGAATTCGTACGAATGTTGGGGGTGTTGGCATAATCATCACGCAAGACCGGTAAAGGGTCGCGGCCAAGCGCATTCCATGACACGGATTGGAATGCGAGGACTTCTTCTGGGTAGCCCTCTAAACGCTCAAACACATAATCTTCAGAATCGTCTCCGACCCGTTCTTTCGGCGGCAAACTTAAACAATGATCAATCTCCCTGTTTGCGCTAGGCACATAGTCTGTTTCAAAGCCGTCAGTTGGCCATATTCCCACAGCCACAACACGCGCCCCATTGGTGTACTGAGCAATATAGT
>NZ_RQZF01000047.1 GCF_003858455.1 Schaalia canis
AATCACTGTGAGCAAGTTGATTAATCTCTTGAGGGCCACGCGCAAAGATACTCTGCGGATTATCTAAAAGCCCAAGAATGATCCTGCGACCGCCATCAAGGTATTGCACACCATGACGCGTCCCCCTAGGGTCAGAGTAGTAAGTGCTGCCGTCGGGCCCGCAGTCAGCAGCGGCAGGAAGATCATTTGGGCCAATGGGGGTTTGTTCTCCGCCTCCGGCTTCCTCGGCGGTAAGCAGCTCTGGGCGTGGGATGATGGTTTCCTCAGTGTGGAAGTAGGTGCAGGCTGACAGGATAGTCGCTGACGCGAGGAGGATCACTAGGCGCGCGGCGTGTACTGTGAGTCGTGTCATCTCACTTCTCACTTGCTTGTTTGTCCGCTTTGAGGGGTCAGGACTTCCTCACTGCGCTCGATAGCTTT
>NZ_RQZF01000048.1 GCF_003858455.1 Schaalia canis
ACCGAGAAACGCTTCACCCACACCGGCCATTCTTGGGCCCGGGCTACCACCCACGCAAAAGGCATGGCCAACCTCTTCCCCACAGAGAAAGCCCAGGCAGCTTTTGACCCGGTCGCCTCCTACATGAGCGCCCTAGGCAACAACCCCACCGCCGCTCACGCCTTCTTCACTACTGGTGGGGAAGAACGCGTGCAGTACTGGGTAGAAAAACGCCGCTGGGGCCACGACAACTTCGACGGCCTCCTATCAGCCCTTGACGCTGCCATCACCCAAGGCAACAACCCAAGCCAACCATCCAGCGCACGCCTAGCATCCAGCACCATCGAATACCTGGCCAACCGCACCCAAGGCATGGACTCAGCAGGCAACCCCCT
>NZ_RQZF01000049.1 GCF_003858455.1 Schaalia canis
AGCATGGTGGGGGTGAGGTCTGGTGTGGTGGTGAGGGCTTCGGTGAGGGTGGCGGGGTTTTGGCGGCGTAGGCCGACCATGCGGGTGGAGATAAGAGCGGGATAACACTGGAACCAGGAGCCATCGTTAAGACGGGCATCAACGTAGTTTGCGTCTCCTCGTAGGTCAATGGCTTGGTCTGCGCCGATGACGGGTTCGACGTGCCAGAAGAAGTGTCGGGTGAGGCGGTGCCAGACGACGGTGTTGTTGCTGTCGAGGAGGAAGAGTTCGTAGGGGCCTTTATGGTGTTTGCGTACCCATAGGCAGGCTAGGGGCCCGTATTTGGTGGCTAGGCGTCGGGAGCGCTTGTAGACGTAGTGGGTGGCGATGAACA
>NZ_RQZF01000050.1 GCF_003858455.1 Schaalia canis
TGTTCATCGCCACCCACTACGTCTACAAGCGCTCCCGACGCCTAGCCACCAAATACGGGCCCCTAGCCTGCCTATGGGTACGCAAACACCACAAAGGCCCCTACGAACTCTTCCTCCTCGACAGCAACAACACCGTCATCTGGCACCGCCTCACCCGACACTTCGACTGGCACATCGAACCCGTCATCGGAGCAGATCAATCAACAGAGCTTGCAGGTAACGCCAGACTGAACACTCAAAACGCCAGTGACGGTGGCTGGCTCCAGTGCTATCCCGCTCTTGTCTCCACCCGCATGGTCGGCCTACGCCGCCAAAACCCCGCCACCCTCACCGAAGCCCTCACCACCACACCAGACCTCACCCCCACCATGCT
>NZ_RQZF01000006.1 GCF_003858455.1 Schaalia canis
CCAAACAACAAACTCAAAAACAAAAAACAGGCATAAAAACAACAAAAAATGTCAAGACACACTATCGAGTTCACAAACAACACCCACACACAAGCTCACAAGACACACACGCATCCCACAAACATTGAGGTGACAGGTTCTGCGCCATATTCCCCGGATAACCACTCCCGTGACTCCGTGCCGTCCGGCGCAACGAAGAAAACATTACAGACCTCGCCGCACCCACGTCAAATCCGTTCGCCGTGAGGACGCGCACACTCCAGTGAACGCGGGTTTTTCCTCATGATTCCAACGAAAAACGAAGTGGCGGGGAAGAGGTCTCAGGCCTCTTCCCCTTGACAGTCTTTCAGTTGAAAGTGTGTCCTACGACATCACTCGAAGTTCACGACGGCAAGATTCTTGCGTCCCTTGCGGACAAGAACCACCCCACCGGGTAGACAATCTGCCTGAGTGATAGGCGCGTCTTCGTCCTCAACCTTGACATTGTTGAGGTAGGCGCCACCTGATGCCACAGTACGACGTGCAGCACCTCGGCCCTTTTCCAGTCCAGTTGCTTCAAGAGCATCCACAATGGTGGACTCCCCCAGCTTCAAGGTGGCACGGGGCAAGTCTGCAGTAGCGGAAACAAGGGTTGCCCCATCAACCTCACGCAGATCAGCACCACCCCACAGAGCCTGGGTTGCTGCCTGCACACGCGCCAACTCATCGGCTCCGTGCACAAGCTCAGTCACACGAGCAGCAAGTTCCTTCTGAGCAGCCCGCTGGTGCGGACGCTCAGCAACCTCTACCTCAAGCTCTTCAATACGAGCACGATCAAGGAAGGTGAAGATCTTGAGGAAACGGATGACGTCCTCGTCGGCCACCTGCAGCCAGAACTGGTAGAAGGCGTAAGGGGTCATCAACTCAGGATCGAGCCAGATGGCACCGCCTTCAGACTTACCGAACTTCGTGCCATCAGCCTTGGTGATGATCGGCGTCGTCATAACATGAGTGGAGGCACCCTCGACCTTGTGAATAAGGTCGACACCGCCCACCATATTGCCCCACTGATCATTGCCCCCCGTTTCCAGGGTGCACCCGTAGCGGCGGAAAAGCTCCAAGTAGTCATTAGCCTGAAGCACCTGGTAACTGAACTCCGTGTAGGAAATGCCTTCATCCGACGCCAGGCGACGCGCCACGATGTCCTTATTGAGCATGGTACCCACGCGGAAGTACTTACCAACAGTACGCAGCAGATCAATAGCGGACATTGGGCCAGTCCAGTCAAGGTTATTCACCATGACGGCAGCGTTATCACCCTCGAAGCTCAAGAAGCGAGCAATCTGTTCTTTGAGTCGCTGAGTCCACTCAGCAACAACCTCAGTGGAGTTGAGGACGCGCTCACCCGACTGACGAGGATCGCCAATCTGCCCTGTTGCACCACCCACCAAAGCAAGGGGGCGGTGGCCAGCAAGCTGAAGATGACGCATAACCAGCACCTGCACAAGGTGACCATGGTGCAAGGAAGCGGCAGTCGGATCAAAACCGCAATAGAAGGTGACGGGTCCCGAAGCCAGGTGGGCGCGCAGCGCCTCAAGGTCGGTGTGCTGGGCCAGCAGGCCGCGCCACTGGAGTTCGTCCAGAATATCCGTCACGATACGGTCCTTCACAGTCATGCCCTCTTCACATGGGGCGGGTTTATCTATGACCTACATACTGTAAGCCTCGTCCAGTCTAGCCAGGCGGGAAGGGAAGCGTCACGCTACGCATAAAACTCCACACCGCAAATGCCTCCGGCCCCTACTGCTTTCCCCACTGACGAGCGCGAGCCAGTTCAGCGGCAGCCTCGTCAAGCTGTTCGGCAACGCGAATCGGGGCAGTACCACCACGAGCACTACGCGCGCTAACGGAACCTTCCACGCTCAACACCTCACGCACAGCAGGGGTTAATGCCGGGGACGCCTGCGCAAACTCATCATCAGTCAGATCCCACAGCTCCACTCCCCTGCTCTCAGCAATACGCACACAGGCTCCCGAGATCTCGTGCGCCTCACGGAAAGGAACACCTTGACGTACCAGCCACTCAGCAATGTCAGTTGCCAACGAAAAACCCTGCGGGGCAAGAGATTCCATACGTTCATAGTTCACGCGCATCGTGGCGATCATGCCCGACACTGCGGGAAGCAACACACTGAGCGTGTCAATCTGATCAAAAACAGGCTCTTTATCTTCCTGAAGATCACGGTCATAGGCCAAAGGAATCCCCTTCAGCATGGTCAACAGGGACATCAAGTCACCGATCAATCGGCCAGCCTTACCTCGCCCAAGCTCAGCCACATCAGGATTCTTCTTCTGCGGCATAATTGACGAGCCCGTCGAGAAAGCATCATCAAGAGTGATGTAGTCAAACTCCTTCGTGTTCCAAATGACGATCTCCTCGCACAAACGCGAAATATCAACACCGATCATCGCCATAATGAAGGAAAACTCAGCGGCAATATCTCGAGATGCCGTGCCGTCAATCGAATTAGCTACCGACGACGTGAACCCTAGCTCCTCAGCAATAGCCTGAGGATTCATCCCCAAGGTATTGCCCGCCAACGCGCCCGAACCGTACGGGGATTCGCTGGCGCGACGATCCCAATCTTGCAATCGATCCAGGTCACGCAGAAGAGGCCACGCATGAGCCGCCAGATGATGAGCAATCAAAACAGGCTGTGCATGCTGCAGGTGGGTGCGTCCAGGCATAACACGGGTACCTGCTGTGCGCGCCTGCTCAAGTAAGGCCTCAACAACATCGCCAACAAGCCCAGCAAGGTAGCGCGCTTCATCACGCAGATACATACGAATGAGAGTCGCGATCTGATCATTACGAGAACGACCAGCACGAAGTTTTCCGCCTACGTGCGGACCAACACGCTCAATAAGTCCGCGCTCAAGGGCGGAGTGGACGTCCTCGTCCTGCTCAGAAGGGGCAAAGGTGCCGCTCGCAATATCGGCCGAAAGGCTATCCAGCCCCGCCAACATAGAGGACAGCTCGTCGTCTGTAAGCAGCCCCGCCACCGCAAGAGCACGCGCATGCGCACGAGATCCTTGGATATCTGCTTGGGCAAGTCGCCAGTCAAAATGAGTGGACACCGATAATGCGGCAAGAGCAGCAGAAGGACCGCCCGTGAAACGACCACCCCACAGTCCAGAAGACGCCGACGAGGAAGAAGTACGTGAAGCGGAGTTGGGAGTGGAAGCTGAATCAGTCATGCCTCCATCATGCCTTTTTCAACGCCAAAAGGGTTAGTTCGGCCTCGGCCTCGTCCGCTATATGAACCCCCGCCCTGCAACGCGAGACATTCGTGAACATCTGTACGAATCGTGCGGTGTCAGACCCTTCGAGAAAGCTCGCGGTCAAAAGCACGCAGCTTTTTGTCACTGGGCCCTTCACCACGAATGTCACGCTCTGAAGCACCCCATGCAGGCGAGGGAACCGTACGGTAAAGACTCAGCCATGTCGCCATCGCAACAAAAAGCACCCAGTTACCTTCAGAGAGTAAACGCGCCTCTGTCACAGACTGGACGATGAGGGCCACAGCAAGACAAAAAGCCCACAGCCCTGTCAGGTCGCCGCCAATGGATCGCACCGCAGCCTTTCCCACACCATAAAGAACCCACACGACGGCGAGAAGAACCAAGGCCGCACCGATGATACCCGTTTGGAAGAGTGCCTCGATGTAAGCATTATGTGCCTGCATTGTTGGTGTGCCATCAGGACGGATCACAAGCGTGCGGAACATGGGAATCCACGGCGCCCAATACATAATCCATCCCCACCCAAGGATTGGACGTTCCGCCCACAGTGCTAAAACCCGTTCCCAGATCACGCCTCGCCCAGTCATATCCGTGCTGCGTCCTAGCAACATAAAGATGGCGTCTGCATAGACAAGCGCAACTAGTGCACACACAAGAGCCACCACGCCCACGCCTCGCAAGACATGACGACGTTGAGCGCTTGGAACTGAACGCAAAGACAACCCCACGCCCATCACGATGACGCACACGAGGAGGCACACGATAACGGTTGCTGAACGTGTCAGAGCTAAGGTAGCGAGGCTCGCACCCGCCCATAGCAGCGTGCGCTGCCAGGAGGAACGGTGCTGCAGATGCTGAAAAACGATGCACAACAGGAGAAGAGCAGCCCCGAAAGCAAGAGGATTGCGATTAGCGAAAACCCCTTGGATTGGACCTCCCTGAAAAAGAAGTCCGTGGATCCAATAGTAGGAATCGGGAATGTGCTCCCACTCGCGCATGTACAAGGGGGCTAGGCGTTCCTGAAGAACCGCTGCAACGTAGAGTTCCAGAGCAAGACTCAGGCCAATCATCCACTGCAATGAGCGCGTGAGAATATCGAGGAGCTGACGTGGAGGAAAGGCTACTGCAATCATGACGCCTGCGATACTCGTCGCGCTCATCAATGCACTAGCCATCATCGTCTCAAGTGGATAGAACGACCATATAACGCTCAGAGAGCACCACAGTACAAAGGCAGCGATTGTGGTAGGAATCCGCCGAAGAGTAAGAATCCGCCCCGCTGCAATGAACTGCAGTACTAAAACGAGACATGAAATGGCGGCAAGAAGACCAAAAGGTTTCCATCCAATAACATTACGAACGCCTTGACCGGCAAAAGTAATGTAGAAAACCCATACGCCCATCGCCGGCAAGGTGAGATGAGCAAGTGGCTGGGCCTTCGAGTTCATCGCCTTTCGCAGGCGTTGCCAGGTAGCACTAGAGAAAAGGGCAATCACCTCACCGATCAGGTGGAAGGTACGACGCGGCGAAGCAACCGATAGGTTCGTACTGTAACCGTCAGCCTTCTCATGCACCTCGACGTGGGTCGACACGCTCTTCACGCCTTTCCTCCAACTCGCGCTTCTATCTTCCGAGGTCTGAGGCGCTGGACTATGGCCCGCAGCCGACGGAAGCTGCATTGCCATGCCGGGTTACACGCTAGTCGCATCAGGCACCATTGTGGAGCAAGAAGCGCGCGAAGTAGAACACATCGATAAACGGTTGATAACAAAATGGCGGGCGCAGCCCCGCTAAGAGGAGCACACCCGCCATTTCGTTACCTCAATGAGTCCTGCTGAGCTAACGCCCAAGGACACATCTCGCATCAGGCATATGCGTCAGTTATCAGCGTTCAGATTTCCCGTTCCAAAGTCAATGCCCCGGCCAAAACGGACATCTCGTGCTGCTGCAAGTTTCGAGGTCATGCCGTAAATCTCGATAAATCCACGGGAATGGGATTGATCGAAGGTATCGCCACTTTCATAGGTGGCGAGGTTAAAGTCATAGAGAGAGGTCTCTGAACGGCGCCCCGTCACAACGGCGCGACCGCCATGGAGAGTCATACGAATGTCACCTGTGACGTACTGCTGGGTGTAGTCAATGAAGGTATC
Source organism: Schaalia canis (assembly GCF_003858455.1). Taxonomy (GTDB): domain Bacteria; phylum Actinomycetota; class Actinomycetes; order Actinomycetales; family Actinomycetaceae; genus Pauljensenia; species Pauljensenia canis. Next base: position 5,433 of record NZ_RQZF01000006.1, read on the forward strand.
CATTCCCTTCTTCAGAGGCGAGAACCACTGAGCCTCGTAAACCAGTTCACCCCACCGCTGTTCCATGGTCCGCTTGTAGCGGTGGAGTTCGCGTTCCAATGTCACGCTCTCAAGCTCAGCATGGGCGGTAATGAGGGCAATAGCTCCAGGGGCCTCGTAGATTTCACGAGATTTGATACCGACCAGACGGTCTTCAACCATGTCGATACGGCCGATGCCTTGAGCGCCGGCACGGCGGTTGAGTTCTTGAATGGCCTCAAGAGGCGTCACAGGGCGGCCATCAATGGCCACAGGCACACCTTCTTTAAAGGAGATGATGACCTCATCAGGCAGGGGTGGGTAGGTGGGATCGTCGGTGTAGGTGTAAACGTCCTTTGTGGGAGCGTTCCAGATGTCTTCGAGGTAACCCGTCTCGATAGCACGACCCCACACGTTTTGGTCAATAGAGAAGGGATTGTGCTTTGTTGTCTCAATGGGGAGGTTGTGTCGCTCGGCGTAGTCAATTGCAACATCACGCGTCAGCGCGAGATCACGTACAGGAGCGATACAGTCCAGGTCAGGAGCCATGGAGGTAATGGAAACCTCAAATCGCACCTGGTCGTTTCCCTTACCTGTGCAACCGTGGGCGACGGTCGTCGCACCGAATTGGCGTGCGGCCCGCACAAGATGCTTGGTAATCACAGGACGCGAAAGAGCAGATACCAGGGGGTACTTGCCCTCATAGAGAGCATTCGCTTTGAGTGCAGGCATGCAGTATTCCTCTGCGAACTCATCGCGCGCATCTGCCACATAGGCCTCCACTGCACCACAGTCCAAGGCTCGTTGGCGAATGACCTGCAAGTCTTCGCCGCCCTGGCCGACATCAACCGCAACTGCCACGACCTCGCGACCGGTCTGTTCTTGAATCCAGCCGATAGCGACGGAGGTATCAAGGCCGCCAGAGTAGGCCAGGACGATGCGATCTTTATGGAGCCCCATAGTGTGTCCTTTTGTGTTGTGTGCGTTTCAGTCGCCTGCGGCTGCAAGCGTCATGAGATGGTGTTGAGTCTGCAGTGCGCCATCATCACTGCGGCAAATGATCAGCAGGGTGTCGTCGCCAGCAATCGTTCCTGCAACCTGCTCCATTCGTGAAGCATCGATAGCTGATCCCAGCAAATTAGCGGCCCCAACAGGGGTGCGCAGCACAAGCTGGTTTCCTACGCGGTCGCTCGCGATAAGGAGTTCTTGGCACCAGCGTGCAAGTTTCGTGTGCGATGCCTCCACCTCGTGGGTGGCGCTGCCATCCACATCAGGCACCGAATAGATCTGGTGTCCTTCCTTACTGCGCACCTTCGTGGCACGAAGATCCATGAGGTCACGCGAGAGTGTGGCCTGCGTGGTCTCAATGCCTCGCTCAGCGAGGATACTCCTCAGTTGCTCTTGGGAGCTGATGGTGTGTTCTGCGAGAAGTTCACGAATTAACCCATGCCTAGCTGCACGGGTTGTGGGGATTGCCGCATCCACCATCGCGAACTCCTTTAATCGAATGTCATGAGATGTCGGTTGAACGCGCCTCAGTCACGAACAACAACAGAATGAATAATAATACGCCGCTTCGCATATTGCTAATTCGTGTGGCCCAGAGTACCCCCGAAGGATCACAAAGCTCACTCCACCAAGCAGACACGAGATAAAACGGCCCCTTTCCGCGCCAATAAAAGTTCCCCCGCGCCTACAGCGCGGGGGAACTCACAGAGAACGTGTCACTCAGTATCAGAGGCCAAGGAACGAATAATGCCATCCGTCCACGCCTGAACAGCGTTCCAATCACGGAAATCGCCTTCAACAGCGCCCGCCAGTCTGGCAATGGAACGCTCACGCAGATTCAAAAGCTCAGGCTTGTAACGACCGGGGAATGCCTGATGCCCCTCGGCGCGTACCCGCAACAACACCGGACCAATACGGGAGGGATCCTGAGGAGCATGCTTAGGAACGCCTGCCATACCAACCGAAAAAGCCCAGAACGGACGCTCCGCCAATTGATCCTCAAAACGAGAAACAAACTCCTGCGCAGAGGACATCCACTGCGTCATATACACAGCCGAGCCGCAGACAACAGCGTCAAAATCATCCACCGATGTCACATCTTCAGGTGCCTGACAAGTCACCTCATGACCAGCATCACCAAGCCGCTGAGCAATGCGGTCGGCAATTTCTCGAGTTGCACCATGTTTTGATGCGGCAGTAACCAGGATTCGCATGGATATATCCTCCCATGTGTTTCACCCCGGCAAGGGGTCAAAAGCCCTGAACAGTCAGCAGCTTCACACCTTGCCGAGGCGAAACAATCAGCATCTAGGCTCGCAATGAGGCACCGAGTGTCTTTGATGCCTTCGCAACAATATCGGCGCGTACCTTCGCAGTTTCTTCGGCAGTCAAGGTGTGATCTGCGCGCAAACGCAATGCGAACGCCAAAGAACGGAAACCTTCTTCGACCTGGTCGCCCTCGTAAATGTCAAAGAGAGACACGTCCTCTGCAACAGCACCAGCGGCCTGCCGGATGACCTGTTCAACACGAGCCACCGGAATATTCGCAGGCACCACAAGGGCAACGTCTTCCTTCGCCACCGGATAGGTGGAAACAGGCTTGACCTGCAAAGCAGAAGCGGACATCACGCCAATTAACGCATCCAGGTCACACTCGAATGCCACGGAACGGGCAGGAAGGCCAAAGGCCTTGCAGGCTGCGGGAAGGAGCTCACCGGCCAGCGCGACATCCACCAAATCACGGCCAGAGCGCACAAAAATCCGGGCAACGCGGCCAGGATGCCAGGGTGCTACCTCAACAGGATCCGTTGCCGGCGTCGGCACAGGCGCCCCCTTGACAGCCGGAGGGGCAGGATCCCATGCGCGCGTCACCTCAACGCGCACTCCCAGAGCGGAGGCGATACGACGCACTGCCTCAACAGCATCTGCCCAGTCAACATGGCGTTGGGTTCCCAAAACTCCCGGCAATGTTGCGGTGCCCGCCATCACGCCACCCACATGCCAGGGCTGAGAAGGTGTTCCGGCACTCAGGGCCGCAATAACCTCATCAGCGGGACGTTGCTCAGCGGAAGGCAGAACAGCGGCAACAGTACCAGCAGGACGAGCAACCTTCGCCACTTCAAAGACCGCAACCGCGGGCATGCCACGCGACACGTTACGGCCCGCGACGTCCAGCAGGGTGTCAAGAACAGACGTGCGCAGCAGAGGGGCGTCATCGGCCAAAGGATTACGCAAGCGCAGAGCCTGGCGGCGCGGATCGGCCTCACCCATGCCCTGACGATCAAAGGAATCCGACACGAAGGGGTAGCATTCAACCTCAACCATGCCAGCCTGAACAAGGGTCTCTGCCGCCCAACGGCGCGCCTTCTGTCCAAGCGTGAGTCCACGTCCGGCAGGAGCCGCCGGCAGGATGGAAGGAATATTGTCGTAGCCATCCAGGCGAGCGATCTCCTCCACAAGGTGGGCGGGGCCCACCAGGTCAGGACGCCAGCTTGGAACAGTCACCTGCCAAGAAACATCCGAATCGGTGCCCTCCACCACACAGCCGATAGTTTCGAGCAGCTCACGCTGACGTGCAGGCTCATGGGAAACGCCGGTGAGACGCTCAGCCTCGGCCAGCGGGTAGGTAATGACCGTCGCAGCGGGTAGTTCGTTGTAGTCAAAGACAGCTTCGTCAGCGGTGCCCCCGCCATACTCAACGAGCAGCTCCACAGCACGCTGCGCGGCAACTGCAGGCAGTAGCGGATCAGTGCCACGCTCAAAACGCTTCGCTGCCTCTGAATGTAGGCGGTGGCGACGCGAAGAACGCGCGATCGAAATAGCATCAAAGTGAGCGGCCTCCAGCAGCACATCAACTGTGGAATCCTCAACTTCGGAGTAGCGGCCACCCATGACACCCGCAATACCAATAATGCGGCTGCCGTCCTCTCCGTTGGGAGAGTCTGTGATGAGAAGGTCTTGCTCGTCAAGGACACGCTCAACCTCATCAAGGGTCGTCAAGGTCTCCCCCGCTTGAGCGCGGCGCACAACAATCGGAGCCTCAACAGCAGCCAGGTCGTAGGCGTGCATAGGCTGACCCAGGTCAAGCATCACGTAGTTCGTAATATCAACAGCCAGGGACACCGAACGCATGCCGGCCATTTCGAGACGCTCAACCATCCACCGAGGTGTCGGGGCAGCGGGGTTAATGCCGCGCACAATTCGCGTGACGAAACGATCGCAGCCGACACGACCGCGGATAGGAGCCTCGTCCTTCACCACAACGGGGAAGCCAGCGGCGTTCGCAGCAGGAAGGTCCGACCGAAGGCCCGGATCGCGGAAAGCAGCGCCCGTGGAGTGCGCATACTCGCGAGCCACACCACGCATCGAGAAGCAGTACCCGCGGTCAGGGGTGACGTTGATTTCCAGAACCTCTTCACCCAGCCCCAGGAAGGGAATAACATCCGTGCCCGGAGCGGGAATCTCACGGTCAGGGAACATTTTCGTCAGCACAATAATGCCGTCGTGGTCCTCACCCAAACCCAATTCACGCTGAGAGCAGATCATGCCGTCAGAAATATGCCCGTAGGTCTTACGCGCAGCAATCGGGAAGGGACCAGGCAGGACTGCGCCCGGCAGAGAAACAACAACGAGGTCACCCTCAACGAAGTTATGCGCACCGCAGATAATGCCGCGGCTTGGCAGGTCAGAGGGTTCCTTGCCGGTGCCAGGAGCGTCATTATGCTCACCAACATCCACGCGGCAATAGTTAATGACCTTGCCGTTGGATTGTTCTTCCTTCACCAAGGTCAACACCTTGCCCACCACCAGAGGGCCGGTCACGCGCGCAGGGTGAATGGTCTCTTCCTCCAGACCGACGCGCACGAGGGCGGCAGCCAGGGCAGCAGCATCAGTGCCGGGGGCCACGTCAACATGATCGGCCAGCCAGCTCAGGGGAATCAATGGCATCTCAGGCTCCCTTTCCGTTCAGGCCGAACTGCGCGGAGAAACGCACGTCGCCTTCCACAATGTCGTGCATATCAGCAATGCCGTGGCGCAGCATGAGCGTGCGCTCGATGCCCATACCAAATGCGAAGCCCGTGTACTCCTCAGGGTCAATACCGTTGGCACGCAGCACATTGGGGTTCACCATGCCGCAGCCACCCCATTCGATCCAGCCAGGGCCACCCTTCTTCTGAGGGAACCACAGGTCCATCTCGGCGCTGGGCTCGGTAAAGGGGAAGAAGGACGGACGCAGGCGTGTCTTTGCTTCGGGGCCAAACATTGCCCGAGCAAAGTGGTCAAGCACGCCTTTGAGGTGAGCCATGGTCAGCCCCTTGTCCACCGCGAGGCCCTCAATCTGGTGAAAGACCGGCGTGTGGGTGGCATCCAAGGCATCAGAGCGGAAGACCTTGCCGGGGCAGGCAATGTAAAGGGGCACGCCACGTTCAAGCATCGCATGGGACTGGACGGGCGAGGTGTGCGTGCGCATCACCAGGTGGCCAGCGTCCGCAGTATCGGCGCCGATTGAGGTGCCATCAACATAGAAAGTGTCTTGCATCTGGCGAGCTGGGTGGTCAATGTCGAAGTTGAGGGAGTCGAAGTTGAACCACTCGTGCTCGACCTCAGGACCTTCAGCGATCTCCCACCCCATCGCGACGAAGAAGTCAGCGACCTCATCCATCAGGGTTTCTAGCGGGTGACGTGCGCCCAGTGCCACGCGGCGGGTGGGGACAGTAACGTCGATCGCCTCGTCAATGAGCACCTGGGCGTCATGGGCGGCCTGCAGGACCTCGCTGCGGGCTGCGAGAGCCTCGTTAATGCGCCCGCGAGCGCCACCGAGGTTCTTTCCGGCTATGCCGCGGTCTTGGGGGGCAAGGGAGCCAATGGTGCGGTTGGCGGCAACCAGCGGAGCGTTATCTCCCAGGACAGCGCTGCGGACGGCCTTGAGGGCGTCCAGGTTGTCGGCTGCGGCGATGTTGGCCAGTGCGTGTTCGACGAGGGCGTTGACCGCGGTCTCGTCGAGCGGGTTGAGGTCAGTGGCGGTGTCGGCCATGTCCTGCTTCCTCGATCGGGGATATGAATGACAAGGATGCGCCCGACATGTCAAACCCCGACATGTCACATGATGAGCGCATGCACAGCTCCCCATGATAGTGCCCCGTGAGTTCGCGTGTAATCCTGGTTGATGCGTGATACTCGTAGCGTCGAGGTCGCTGTCGGGGTGCTTAGGAGCAGGCGACAGTGTTACCCCCATGGGCGAAGTGCTGTTATCACCGCGTGCGGTCGCAAGGTGAGGCAGGTGTCGAGTAGTTTGCGCGGCTAGACTGTTTTTGGATCGCGTCCATGTATGAAGGAGCATTTTCATGTCTTCAGCGCAGTATCTTCAGCCTGATGCCGCATCTCAGACTGCCGCTACGGGTCAGAACGTCACTTCTGATAAGGCTGGGACGGCACCTCGTCCTAAGCGTGTGCGCCTTCATCACCTGAGCGCGGCAAAGACCGAAGGACGCAAGTTGACGATGCTCACGGCTTATGATGCCCTCACCGCTCGCATCTTTGATGAGGCTGGGGTGGATATGTTGCTCGTGGGAGATTCGGTGGGCAACGTCATGTTGGGTTACTCCAGTACCCTGCCGGTCACCATTGACGACATGGTTCATCATGTGGGGGCGGTGGCTCGGGGCACTTCGCGAGCGTTGATTGTGGGAGACATGCCTTTTGGCTCCTACGAGGCCGACGCGCGTGAAGGCTACGCCAATGCGGTGCGTTTGATGAAAGCGGGGGCGCACGCGATCAAGCTTGAGGGCGGCGCGGCTCGTGTGGAGGCCGTTCGTACACTGACCGCTGGGGCGATTCCTGTTATGGGGCACTTGGGCTACACGCCCCAATCTGAGCATGCTTTGGGTGGGCCTCGTATGCAGGGCCGTGGAGAGCAACGCGCGCAGATGCTGGCGGACGCGCTGGCCCTCCAAGAAGCTGGTGTTTTTGCGCTCGTGTTGGAGATGGTGCCGGCCGATATCGCCGCTGAGATCACTCAGGCATTGGATATCCCAACCATTGGTATTGGGGCTGGGCCTGACACTGATGGTCAGGTTCTCGTGTGGTCGGATATGGCAGGAATGACGGAGTGGACTCCACGGTTCGTGCGACGCTTCGCTGAGCTCGGTGCGGCTCTCAGGGAAGCTGCGGCCGACTATATTGCGAGCGTTGAAAACGGTTCCTTCCCTTCAGAGGATCACTACCACGCTCAGTGACATCGGCAGGCTGTTACGTGATGGCGTTGCTGTTGGGGTGTGGCATACCACCGTGGAAAAAGCCCTGCGCTGGGAGTTCGGCCCGTGTTGCAGGTTTAGGCTAGGACTATGACTTCTTTGGATACTCTTGCACGACGCGCTCCTTTGGGCACCTTGACTCCCGGCGTTATCTCCCCCACGCGGGAGGTTCCTGCCCACATTGAGCGCCCCGAGTACATGTTCCATGACGGGCCTGAAGTCGTCACCGCAGGGGATGTGAAATCTCCCGAGGTTATTGAAAAGATCGCCCGCGCGGGCAAGATCGCCGCTGACGCCCTCGCCCTTGTTGGAGAAGCCGTGAAGCCGGGAGTGACCACCGATGAGCTTGATCGCATTGGCCACGAATATGTGATCTCGCAAGGCGCTTACCCGTCCTGCCTGGGGTACATGGGCTTCCCCAAGTCTTTGTGCACCTCCGTCAACGAGGTGATCTGCCACGGCATTCCCGATGACCGTCCTCTCGAAGACGGCGACATTGTCAACGTCGATATCACTGCATATATTGACGGCGTGCACGGTGACACCTGCGCTATGTTCACCGTTGGTGAAGTAGACGAAGAATCCCAGCTCCTCATCGACCGCACGAGGAACGCCATGATGCGAGGCATTAAAGCTATTGCTCCTGGGCGTGAGATTAACGTCATCGGACGCGTCATCGAAGCCTACGCTAAGCGTTTCAATTACGGCGTTGTCCGTGACTACACGGGCCACGGCGTCGGCGAAGCATTCCACTCGGGCCTGATTGTGCCCCATTACGATGCTTCCCCCGCCCACAACACGATTATGGAAGTGGGAATGGTCTTCACCGTCGAACCCATGCTGACCCTGGGCACCATTGATTGGGAGCAATGGGATGACGGGTGGACAGTGGTCACTGCCGACCGCGCCCGCACGGCACAGTTCGAGCACACGGTCGTTGTTACTGAAGATGGCGCACGGATTCTCACCCAGTCCTGAACCTTCGTCGCTTTGATCGCTGACGCCCTTGCTGTCGTGCAAGGGCGTCAGTTCTATGAGAAATAGCGGTTCAGGAAAAGTACCGTACCGTCACAATAATGAGCATGCTCAGCGCGAAGCCCACCACGTAGTTCAGCCACAAAAAACGACTCCAGCCGGCATGACTCGTTTCAGATTCTGCATCTGAAACTGACCACCAAGGGCTCACGGACAGGGCGTACACCAGCGGGGCGATGCTAGCGATAGTCAGAGCACCCCGTAGAGCTGGCGCTTCCTCACCTGCGAGAAGGGCTCCGAGGAGAAGACACACGCTTGCGAGCACATACCCGATGGCAGCAACCCTCACAGTCCAGCGCGCACCAATGACTGTGGCAATCGAGGCAAGTCCTGCCTCTCGATCGGGCACAATGTCTTGAACCGCGCCGAAAGCTTGAGATGCCATTGACCAGGCAAAGAATGCCACCAAGATCGCGGCCAGAGGGGCAGTGAGAACCTCGCCCCCGACACGACCCGCAGCAACTGCGACTGCGTACACTGCCGGGCCCACAAAATGCGTAGCTGAGGTTGCTGAATCAAGAAAAGGAACCTCTTTGAAACGCAGACCTGGCGCCGAGTAGGCGTACACAGCAAAAAGAACAATCACCAGCACAACACTGCTGAACCAGCTATTCATCAGCACTAAAGCAAGGGCAGGGATTGCGGTAGATATCCCTGCTGCCCACAGAATCGAACGATGGTGGTGACGGCCAACAAGTGCCCCTTCAACACCACCCTTACGCGGGTTACGCAGATCAGACTCGTAATCGAAGACGTCATTAATTCCATACATCATGAGGTTGTAAGGAATGAGGAAAAACAGTGTTCCCACAACAAGTGTCGCATCAATCTGGCGAGTGAGTAGCCAGTAGACGACGGCGAAGGGATAGGCGGTGTTGATCCACGAAAGAGGACGAGACGTCGATAGCAGTACGGACAGAGTTTTCACTGATCCACCTTCCTTCGCTGATGCAGGGCTTTCCACACTGCCGGGGCGCATACTGCCGCTGTGATGGCGTAGCCGCAGTCCTCAAGAGGAGCGCTCCCCATCATCACACCCGATGTCAATGACCAGTCGTAGCCAACAATGCCTGCCGAAACAATAAAAGAATCAAAGAGCGCAGTCAGTAGGCACATGACAACTACGCTCGCTCCTGCCGCCAGTGGCGCGCGCGGCCGCCCTCGGGACAGAAAACATCCAACGAACACAGCAAGGGCGGTGATCGGAACAATGACCACAAGATACGTCCACGACTGAGCATCCCAGCGGATTCCACCCGATCCTTGTACGGCAAACCAAGCGGTCGACGAAACGACGATGAGAAGGAATACGCCAGCACCAAGCCACACTCCCCCACCCATGAGCCGCCGAAGCCGTTCTCCCAAACCGGCAAGGCGTTCCATGGCGGCATCTAGAACTACAGAAAGCTGGGTGAGGAAGCCCAAGAACAGCACCTCCTCAACCGGGATCTCCGGGGCGATTTGCCAGCCTGTCATCCACGGCCCTGGACCCCGGAAAAATACCCCGGTGGCGATCCCCAGAAGGTCCCATAGGAGGAACGCACACACACTTCCCATAAGCACAGCAATGCTTGTGGCAGCGTCACGAAAAAACGCCAATTTCCACCGGCGATCAATGACAGCCATGCCACAACTACTTGCAAGGATGGCCACGCCATAGACCCACCCTGTCCCCATTGTCAGCGGCCTCGGTTATTGTCATGCCACTGCTGCATCACGCTGTGGCGAGGCGCGTCAGGTGGTTCAGGGATAGGCAGGGCGCTAGTGTCTCCATGCAGACGCTTGAGGACGTTCTCGGCGCTAATGAAGGCCATCGGTACGCCGATCCCAGGGGCGGTCGTTTGCCCAGCAAAAAGAAGAGAATCAACGTGGCTGCTGCGCGAACGTGCGCGCATAAACGCCGATTGAGACAGCACGTGCGCAGGCCCGAAAGCATTACCGTGGAAGGATCCGTATCGTGCACTGTGGTCGGCTGGCCCAAGAGTCCGACGCACCACCACGCGCTCAGCCAGATCGGGAATATTCGCCCAAGAACTCACCTGTGCAATCGCCGCATCAATGACCTGCTCAACGACATCATCCCCTGCGCGGCAGGGTTCATCTCCCAAGCAATCGAGATCAATTGAACCGTGGCCAATGAGGTCATCGGCGGGGACTGGGACCAGAATGAACAAGGTTTCATGCCCTTCTGGAGCAGCGGTAACGTCGGTTGCGCTACTTCGGCACACGTAGATTGATGCCGGATCAGGGATGCTGGGGTGCTCACCGAAAATCTGCGAGAAATTCTTTTCCCAATCCGATGTGAAGAAGAACGAATGATGCGCGAGCTCAGGGAGTTCCCCCTTCACCCCGATCATGGCAAGCACCGTACCAATACCGTTGCGTGATTTCTCCCAATAGGCCTGCGGGTAGGTTTGTAACTCGGATGGGAGGAGGCGCGTCTCTGATGCCCACAAGTCAATGGTGGAGACGACGGTGTCAGCGTCCATTTCCTCCACCCGCCCATCAGCGTGGCGGATGCGTACCCCTCTCGCTGTGGCACGGCACCGGCCTCGCCCACCCGGCTGGGTAAGGATCTCTTCGGCACGCGTCGAGGTATGGATACGCACCCCGGCGTTCTTCACGACCGACTCCACTGCATCCACCAGTGTCCGCATGCCACCGACGGGGTAAACAACACCATCATTTAGGTCCAAATGCGCCATGAGGTGATACATCGATGGCAACATGGCTGGGGCTGCAGACAGGAAAACAGCGTGGAAGGTCAACATCTGCCGCAGGACCGGATCAGCGACCACTTTATCTGCGTGAGTTTCTAAGGATTCCGTGAGCAGGCGAATGAGGGTCGGAACATCACGAAGAATCTCGCGGCGGCACCAGGGCGATAAGGCTTCGAAATTTGTGTAAAGGAAGTATTTCAGCGCCAGGGTGTAGGTGCGTTCAGCGGAGGCAAGATGCTCCCGAATGCGCTGCCCAGCCCCAGGCTCGCGGCTCTCGAAGAGTCGGGCAACCTCTTCACGTCCGCTGACAACGTCAATGTATTCGCCGGTGTCACGAAAGAGTCGGTAGGCGGGGGTGAGGGGTTCAAAACTGCAGTAGTCGGCGATGTCTGCCCCCATCAATGCGAAGAAGTGCTCCATCACCTCCCCCATGAGGTACCAGGTTGGGCCAATATCAAAGGTGAAACCCTCAATCTCACAGGTGTCGACACGCCCTCCCACTGTCTCGCGTGCCTCAATGAGATCAACCTCGTAGCCATCCCGAGCAAGAAGACCTGCACTGGCAAGTCCTGCAAGGCCTCCGCCAATGACCACGGCTCGAGGAGGAGTGCCGTGCTGGGGACGGCGCATGACATGAGGGTGGCGAGTTGAGTGCTTCAATGGGCTCCTCCTCATGATCGTGCCCTCCGGCTAGTAGCCTGCAAACGCCTCCAACGAGGTTTCACACGCTCATCAATATAGGCCTGTGCAACCAGGGCAGCCTTTCGGGGATCAGAAACGCGAATGCGCCGGCGCGCAATCTCCTCCGCTGGCGTCGCCTCCAAGGCAGCCGTGAGCTCACGGAAAAGAAGATAGGCCGCTCGGACAGCAACGCGTGACGACGAGGGGAGCTTAGAAATCACCCGATCTGCGGCATCCAAGTCCGCATAAATGTCAGCAATAAGTGCCTTTTTTGATTCCTCATTAAGGTGCTGGGCGTTCGTTCCGGGCAGGTAGTGACGTCCGAGTTCATTCTCATCAGCAGCAAGATCCCGCAAGAAATTCACTTTCTGGAAGGCTGCTCCCAGACGTCGTGCTCCTGGCGAAAGACGCTCCCACGCTTGGGGATGGGGATGTTCAACAAGGAACGCTTTGAGACACATCAGGCCCACAACTTCAGCCGAGCCATAGACGTAGTCGGCCAAGGTTGTCACATCATGAGTTTCTGGCTCAAGGTCAGCCCGCATGGAAGCAAAAAAGGGTGCAATGAGGTCGGGACCTATTTCGCACTCGCGGGCCGTTTGCGCGAAGGCATGAACAACAAGATCGGTAGAAAAACCTCTTTCGCATGCGGTCAGTACCGCCTGCTCGTAGTCGTCAAGCAACGCACGCAGCGTAGCGGCAGGCAATGGGGCAGCACCATCAACGACCTCGTCGGCAACACGCACCATCGCGTAAATGTCTCGAACACGGCTGCGGACAGGCTCCTCAAGAAGAGTCACCGCGGCACCAAAGGAGGTCGAATAGCGCGAGATAACCCCTGCGGCGACCTCGTGAGATACCGAGGAATAGAGTTCAAATCCGCTCATCATGATTGCCTCTTTTCCAGACTGTCGGTGAAGGCAAGCAACTGGGCCGAAAGGCTACCGGGTATCATCCCCGAGTTGAAGTGCTCGCGTGCCCTCTGGTGGAAGCGCGCGCTCAACTGCCGAGCGTGTTCTAAGGCGCCACAATTGACCAGGCATTCGCGTGCTTGAGATTCCAGTTCGCCTCGCGTGTCCTGATCGTGGTCGTGGCCAAGTTCCTCCCAAATCCGCTGCCAGTGCGGATCGTCTTGCTGGTGGGCGTGAAGGGACAAGATGGTGCGTTTGCGTGACCACAGGTCTGAGGATGCTGACTTGCCCGTCACAGAAGGATCCCCAAAGACGCCGAGGATATCGTCAACGATCTGGAAGGCAATACCAAGATCGCGTGCTCCTTGCTTCAGGGTGTTGCGCGTCTTTTTCGGGAGGTCAGCTAGCACTGCCCCAAGCTCTACAGGAGCCTCAAATGAGTAGACGCCCGTTTTGAGCCGTTCAAGCGCAAGAACGTCCGCCTCGTCAGAGCGCTCCACATTGAGTACGTCAAGGTACTGACCTTCTGCAGTATCACGGATTGCTCGATCGAAGATGTCCACGAGGCGCGGCGCATAACTCCCACAGTCCACGAGCAAACGATAACCGCCAGTCAGCGCAAGATCGCCAACAATGGTTGCGGCAGAGGCAGCGAAGCGCCGTGGATCTGAAAGTCCTTGCCCGTTCGAATGTTCTTCCAAGAGGGCGGGAACTGTTGGTGAACCTCGACGAACAGCATCCCCGTCCATGACATCATCTTGAATGATGAGGCCAGCGTGGAGGAGTTCAAGCGCCGCACCCGCAGCGCACGCCCGTTTCAGATGCTCAGCATCGTTAACGGTCCCGCCGCAGGTGGCAACGAGAAGAGCCAGATACGGGCGCACCTTTTTACCCCCAATAATGGTCTGCCGAAGCAGATTCCACAGGACGCGTGATTGAGGGTATGTGGCGTGGAGGGCCTGCTCGTTGAGTCGTTCAACGAGGAGGGCTTCAACTTCCGCCAGAAGAAGTGAAACGTCGAGAGTATTCGCGTAGCCGGTCATACTGTATCCGGCCATTGTGAGAGTTGCTCAACCATCCATGGGCTGAGTAGTTCTGGGATGAATGTCGCAGTGCGCACGACTTTGTCGAAAGGAACCCAAAGAATTTGCGCCACCTCATCAGGATTGGGGTCGAGGCCAAGCTGCTGCCGTTGGATATCGAGGCGATAGACCGGGCAGAACTCTCTTTCCATAATTCCTGAAGCGTCTACTGCCTCATATGAGAAAAACGGCAGGACAGGATGCGGGTGGGCGTTGGCACTTGCGCCGAGTTCTTCGGCGAGACGGCGATAGATTGCTTCCTCATCGCTTTCGCCGGGCGAAGGATGTCCGCACACAGAGTTGGTCCATACGCCTGGCCATGTTTTCTTCCCTACGGCTCTGCGCGTCAAAAGTAGGTGGGCGTCTTCGTCGAAGATGTAGCAGGAGAATGCCCGATGAAGAGGAGTCTGCGTTGTGTGAACCTCTGCTTTGAGCGCTGTTCCGCGCGGAGCCCCATCAGGATTACAGAGGACGACGACCTCTTGCTCGGCCTGACTATCATCTGAATGTTCCTGAAGGAGTGTCATATTGCCCACGCTAGCAGTGAATGTGACGCGTGTCGCAAGATATGTGAATGAGGTACGGATTGTGGACATGCCCGTTCGTTCCCCTTTTAGTGAGCCCAGGAACATGATTTGCGCGCCAACGTCGGCTAATCTGTCTGTGACACGTCACTTGAGTGTGCAAAGGAGAAGCGCTCATGGCATCAACCGCATGTGGAATTGATATTGGTGGCTCTGGCGTCAAGGCCGCCGTCGTTGATCTGGAAACCGGTGAGTTCACCACTGAACGCATCAGGATTGAAACCCCCAAGCCTGCCACCCCCGAGGCTGTCGCTGAAGTGTGTCGCCAGCTCCTTGAGCAGCTTGAAGTTGGCCCGGATATTGCCGTAGGTGTTGCCGTGCCTGCGCCTGTCATCCACGGAGTCGTGCCATTCATGGCAAACCTCGACCCGGCATGGGCTGGCATGAATGTTGATGAGCTCATGGAAAAGCACCTGGGCCGTCCGGTCGTTACTCTCAACGACGCTGATGCTGCTGGCATCGCTGAAGTGGCATACGGGGCAGCTAAAGATGTGCAGGGAACTGTCATCGTCACCACTCAAGGCACAGGTATTGGTTCGGCTATCATCGTTGACGGCGTGCTTGTTCCCAATACGGAGCTCGGCCACCTGGAAATTGATGGTTACGACGCTGAAAAGCGGGCCTCTGCAGGTCAAAAGACCCTGCAGGATCTGTCGTGGAAGAAGTGGGCGAAGCGCCTTCAGCGCTACTACTCGCATGTGGAGATGCTCTTCTCCCCCGACCTTTTTGTTGTGGGTGGTGGCGTGTCCAAGAAGCATGAGAAGTTCATGCCGTTGCTTGAGTTGAAAACCCCGATGGTTCCCGCTGTTTTGTTCAATACGGCAGGTATCGTTGGAGCTGCCTATCATGCTGCGCGCAAGGCGCAGGGCTGAGGCCTTATCGCTTTCAGAGTGCCTTGAAGGGTGGTGCCCCAGCCATTGGGGTGCCACCCTTTTTTGGCGGATGAGTCAGCCGATACGCCGGGTTCTGTTCCCTTCGCCGTTACCAGCAGCCGGGTGGCGACCATCTCTCTAGGGCTTGCGTTACCGCAAGCCTCAAGCAACCTACCCGCAGGCATTGGGCGGGCCGCCCTCGAACGCCTGCTGCTCGGTTTTGCTCCAGGTGGGGTTTACCTAGCTGGCACAGTCACCTGCGCCACTGGTGGTCTCTTACACCACCCTTTCACCCTTACCTCCAGCCGAAGCTGATGGCGGTCTACTCTCTGTTGCACTTGCCCGCGGGTCACCCCGGGTGGCCGTTAGCCACCACCTTGCCCTGCGGAGCCCGGACGTTCCTCGCGCGTTTTCACGCCCGCGGCCGCCTGGCTGACTCATCCGCCCACCCATTCTAGCCTGTGATCTGCTCGCGCCTGAGCCCTGAGGCTGATCCTGCTTCACTTTTCCTCTACTGTTGAGGGCATGCAGATTTGGCTCCCCCCATCAGAAGGTAAGCGCACTCCCCTATCAGGTCCTGCCCTCAGGTGGGAGAGTTTGTCCCACCCGGACCTCAACGCTCACCGCCAACGCGTGGCAGATGCCCTGATGGGACTTGGTAGTGGCGAGGACGCTGCGGCCATCTTGGGTTTAGGGGCAAAGTCCCGAGCGGATTTGGAGTTGAATGCAGCGTTGTTGACTAACCCGTGTGCTGCCAGTGAGGAAGTTTTCACTGGTGTACTTTTCAATGCCGCTGACCTTCCCTCTTTGCTTCACGACGCCGACGCCGCTGAATCTACCCGACGGGCAATCCGTATCTTCTCGGGATTGTTCGGGGTGTTACAGGTTGGTGATCTCATTCCGGACCACCGCCTGAGTATGGGTGTGAAACTACCCATCATTGGTGGTCTTGCTGCCTCATGGCGTCCCCATCTGGATGCTGCTTTACAGGCGGAGTACGACGGCGGTGTCATCCTCGATATGCGTTCTGGGCCTTACCGCAATGCCTGCCCCGCTCCGTGGGCAACCGTGTGGCAAGTGGGGGTCGTCCGTGAAGCCGCAGGGAAGCGTTCGGTGGTGTCCCACGAGGCCAAGCAATGGCGTGGCCTGCTCACCGGCTTCCTTTTGCGTATGGGAGCGTTGCCCACTGACGAGGCTGACGCCGAAACTGCGGTTGCGTCGGCAACCTCAATGGCGCCGGTCCGTGACGCAAAAGGCGTTGAGCATTGCGTGACAGATGTCGAATTTTCTGAGCCTACGGTCACAAAGAAGGGTGGAGTGACGCGCACTGTCACGCTCGTCACGAACTGAAAGAACAGGGCGCGCCACTGTGAGAGGTTTTCCTCATCATGGCAGCGCGCCCTCAAGTGGTAGCCCGTCACGATGAAATGGCGAGCGGGCTACACAGACCGACCGATACCTCAGCTTGTACGCACGACAATCTGGTAGGTGTCTTCCGTCCAGTACAACTCATCGGCGGGGGCAAGCCTCACGGCTTCGAGTTCTGCTGGTGACAGGTGCGCACCGGGGCTGACCACCACGCCGTCACGAACTTCAACAATGGCGAGTGCGCCATTGCGCTGCACAGCATAGTCGTATTCACCGATCAGCCCGGCGGGGAAGGTTGCCACCAGGGCATCACGTTCGGCCTGGACGTCGCGCATTTCCTGCTCAACCTCCGCCATGTCCTCAGTAAAACGTGCCTTTGCTGCTTCAACGTCAGCGGCGATAGCGGTGGCCTCGTTGTGCATGGCGGCGAGGGCTGCGCGTGCAGCCTCCAAGCGCTCTTCAGCGGCGAGTTGATCTTCTTCAAGGTCGGAGAGACGTTCAGTCATGCGTGCAATCTCGTGCTGCATGGGGGTGACGTCACGCAGGGGCACCTCGTTGCGTTCAATACGTCCTTGCTGGAGGGCGCGACGGGTGGTGACCTTTTCAACGTCGGCTTCAATCTGGGCGACTTCTCGTTCACAGTCAGCAATGGCAGCGCTCTGCCCCACGGCGGCGCGCCGCAGGTCGTCGGCGCGTCCGGCAAGTTCACGCAAGATGTCGTGAGTGGGGTGAGATTCGCGGGTGTGGCTCAAGGCGGAGGCTCGCTTGTCCAGGCTCGCCAGTTCCAGAAGGAGCAGTTGGTCCTTGGGTGAGAATGTCATGAGAGTCCTCCACTGGGGGTGCTGGTGGTCTTGCGGCTGGGGGTGATCTGGCGGTAGCTCGTCCAGGGTTCGGTGACAATGGTAGAGACTTCGACGCTGATCGCCACATTCGCCTCTTGTGCGGCTGTCCTTAGTTTGCTGGCCAGTCGTGGTAGCCAGGGCCATTCACTCGCCCAGTGGCTGGCACACAGCAGGTAGGGTGCGCCGCCTTCTAGGTGCTCAGAGGCAGGGTGGTGGCGTAGGTCAGCAGTCAGGTACACGTCCGCGCCTTTGGCGCGCGCGGTGTCGAGGAAATGGTCCCCTGCCCCGCCTGAGACGGCGACCGTTTCAATGCGTGCGTGTTCGTCGCCGCCAACGAGCAGTCCCGTGGGGCCTGCGGGAAGGACAGAGGCAACGAGGTCAGCAAACTCGCCAAAACTCATGGGCGTGACGGTTCCGATGCGCCCCAGGCCAATGGGGCGTCCGTCCTCGTCAAATCCAGCGTGGTCGAGGGGTTCAGCATCGCGCAGTCCGACGAGGTCTGCCAGGGCGTGGGCCACGCCGTCGTGGGCGACGTCAGCGTTGGTGTGCGCATTAAAGAGGGCAATGTCGGCGCGGATGAGGCGGGCGACCATGGAGCCCTTGGGGTCGGTTTCGGGCAGGAAGGAGGCTCCCCGGAGGTAGAGCGGGTGGTGGGTGATGAGCATGTCTGCCCCATCGTTGACGGCCTCGTCGATGACGGCGCTGACGGGGTCAACGGCCAGGTGGATTCGCTCAACAATGCGGGCGGGATCGCCCAGGATAAGGCCGACTTTGTCCCAGCTTTCAGCGGTTGAGGCCGGGTACCAACGTTCCATGAGCGCCATGACGTCTGCGACTGTCCATTTTTCTGCCATAGGTCTAAGGATATCGCCCGCCAGGCGTGGCGGAAGGGCTTAGTGTCGGCCGCTCTGACGAGGAAGCCGCAGTGTGGCCAGTACGCCGATAAGGATAATTCCTGCAGCCACGCCGATGGTTTGGCGCGCAGCGCTTGTGGAGACGGTACGGATCTGAGTGGCAATGGCCTGTCGAGTCGTGTGATCCATGCGTTTCACCGTCTCTTGGGCGGTTGAGGAAGCACCCGAGCTGCCTGTGGCGTCGGGATTCTCAATGCCGTGGAGGACATGTCCCAGGCTGGGGGCAATGCTTTGCTCGATACCAACGGCGGCTTCTTGAGGCAGAGCGTCGATGTCGCTGAGGCTTCCTTGAGCTCCCGCATCAAGAGTGGCAACGAAGAGCGTTGAGGCGACAGCGATACCCATGGCCGTACCGACCTGTCGAACAGTGGATTGGGCGGCTGAGGCGACACCTGATTGTGCGAGGGGAACGTCTGCCAGGATCACGGATGTGAGCTGGGCGGATGCGAGCCCGAGGCCCAGACCGTAGATCGCTAGGAGGGCGGCGATGTGCCATGGAGCAGAGTCTGGAGAGAGAACGAGCGCGGTAAGGGCGAGCCCTGCTGCTTCCAACCCCAGGCCGAGAGTGGCTACGCGGGAGGGACCAATCTTTTGAGCGAGTGGGGCTGCCATGCCACCGGAGATGAAGGCACCTGCTGCCATTGCGGTGAGGATCCATCCTGCCTGCATGGCACTGAGGCCCATAACGTTTTGCAGGTGCAGGGGGAGCACGAAGAGGAGGCCAAATTCCCCCATGGCGACGACCATTGCCGCAATGTTGCCCCAACTGAAGGAGCGGTAGTGGAAGAGGCTCAGGTCGAAGAGGACGGGTTTGTCTGCAAGGGCACGCTCGTGTTCGATACGAATGAAGAGTGACAAGAGGCCCACTCCGCACACGAGGGCGAGGAAAGCCGGTGAAAGTACCCACCCCGAGGCATCGTTTTTGCCAACAAACCAGCCGTAGTCGCGGCCTTGGATGAGGCCAAAGACAAGAGCGGCTAGGCCCAGGCTGGAGGTGAGGAAGCCGGGAATGTCGCTGCCTGTCGCTCCGTGGCCTTTAGTTTGAGGGACGAAAGCGAGCGCGCCTGCGACGAGGAGGATACCGATGGGGAGGTTGATGGTGAAGATCCAGCTCCAATGGAAGCCGGTGGTGATCCATCCGCCCAGGAGTGGGCCCACGGCGGCCATGCCGGCGATGACGGCTCCCCAGACGGCGAAGGCGATGCGCCGGTCGCGTCCGAAGAAGGTGGCGTTGACGGTGGAGAGTGTGCTGGGAAGAACGAGGGCGCCGCCGACGCCTTGGAGGGCGCGTGCGGCGAGCATGCCCGTGGCGCCTTGGGAGGTCGAGGCCATGAGTGAGGCGATAACGAAGATGACGATACCGACGATCAACGTGGTTTTACGGCCGTAGCGGTCGCCAAGTCGGCCCGAGATAATGAGCAGAGCGGAGAATACGAGGGCGTAGATCGTGGTGACCCATGCTGCTTGTGCGGCACTGAGGGACAGGGCTGCAATGATGACAGGCAGGGCGACGTTGACGATGGTGCCGTCGATGACGATGAGGGAGACGCTGAGCGCGAGGACGCCCAGGGTCCACCATCGGTGCGTGTTCACTGGGTTTTCGGGGGCGCGAGTCGCGCTTGCCTCCGAGATGTCACCGTCGCTTTGGCGGGTGAGGTCAAGGTGGGTGATGTCTGTGGGTGCGGCAAGGTGAGCATTGGGATGTTCAAGTGCTGCATCCACTATGTCCGCTGCCTCATGCGTGAAGTCACGACGTGTTGTCACCTGTGTTCCACCATTCTTTTCTGACATACTGTCAGATTATTAGGAGAAGGGCCTCACCTCAACAGAAGGCCCCCTAAATAGTCAGATTGCCCCAGCATGTCATTTCCCCGTCACATTTACCCTCGCCCCCTCGTCGAAACCTTAGCTTGCGCACGAAACCTCAGGGCGGGGAGGCATATTTTCGTGCACAAGCTAAGGTTTCGACGTGAATATGGGGGAAGGGAAGCTTCTGCCCTCCTTCCCCCATATTCACTAGTCCCTGAGGTCACTTTTCCTTCTTCAATGCTACAAAGAGTGCACGGAAGAGCATGAAAAAACCAATCGTCAGAGCAATGTGACCAAGACCAGCTACGCCCGCCAGCGCAGCAGAGTGTTCTAGCTCCCACAGGGAGCGCAGGCCCTGCACGAAGAGCATGACAACGGTGACTAGCAGACCGATATTCCACACAGCCAGGCTCGGCTTGAAAAACTTCCAATCCGAAAGAAGGAAGAGCTTTTCAAGGACAAGGAGCATGAGGGACATGAACATGCCGAGCACGAGGGTATGGCTATGCACCAAGCCAAGGCTTCCTGGATCAGAGGTCGCATGGCGGGTGAGTTCACGGAAGCCCACACCTGCAAGAAGTCCAAGGATCGCCCAGGACAAGGCAATGATGGCCAAGGTCTTGAGAATGCAGGGGCGGCAGGTGCGAGTCGCAACATCGCAAGATTTTTCTGACATATAGTCACAATAGCCGGGTATGTGCCGCCCCGCTCCGCGACACTCGACACATTTCCCCCCACCCCGACCCGCAGCGACGCCCTCGTCAAACATTCGAAAACTTATCGTTTCTCACCCTTACGCAAATGGAACGCAAACGCACCTCGGGGCTACCATTGGGGCGTGCGCATTTTCGATCTTCTCCCCCTTGGGCTGACGGACTACACGGAAGTAGACCAGCTTCAGCGCAAGCTCCACACCGATGTCCTCGAAGGCGGCGAAGACGCCCTCATCCTCGGCGAATTCACCCCCACCTACACGGCCGGGCGACACACCAAAGACCACCACATCCCTGACTCATCCCTGCCTGTCATTCCCGTTGACCGCGCAGGCTCAGTCACCTGGCACGGCCCCGGCCAGCTCGTGTGCTACCCCGTGGTCAAACTCTCGGGCGATCCTGTCGACACCGTCGCATGGATTCGCGCCGTCGAAAATGGCGTCCTCACCACCCTCCAGAAGGAGTGGAACCTTGACGTATGTCGCATTGACGGCCGCGCTGGCGTGTGGCTTCGCACACCCGGCACCCCGGACCGCAAGATCTGCGCCATTGGACTAAAGGTGGCCCGAGGTGCAACTTTGCATGGCATTGCCCTCAATGTCCACATTGATTTTGACTCAGCTTTCACCGGCATCATTCCCTGCGGCCTTGATGATGCTGATGTAGCGTCACTATCAACAGAAGGCATCACCACCAGCGTGCCCGCCGCAGCCGACGCACTGGTAGGCCACATGCTGACATCCATCACCCCATGCCTGGCCCGCCCCATTGAGAGCGTGCACACCGTGGATTCCACTACTCTGACTCACTTCTTTGGAGGGAACGAATGAGCACCCTGCCCGATCCCGAGGGACGCAAGCTCTTGCGCGTTGAGGTGCGCAACTCTCAAACCCCCATCGAAGACAAACCGGCCTGGATTAAAACCACCGCACGCGTCAACCAGAACTACACGGACATGCGCGAGCTCTCCCGCTCACGCAGCCTCCACACAGTCTGCGCCGAAGCAGGCTGCCCCAATATCTACGAATGTTGGGAAGACCGCGAAGCTACCTTCCTTCTCGGCGGAGCCCTGTGCACACGCCGATGCGATTTTTGCGACATTGCAACCGGTAAGCCCACCGAATACGACCAGGACGAGCCCCGGCGTATTGCCCAGTCCGTTACCGAACTGGGCCTCCGCTACGCGACGATCACCGGTGTTGCTCGCGACGATCTACCCGACGGCGCCTCATGGCTCTACGCCGAAACCTGCCGCCTCATTCACGAGATGAGCCCTGGCACCGGCGTTGAGCTGCTGGTGGATGACTTCCGCGGTGGCGCTGACGCCATTGACCAGGTCATTGCTGCTCGCCCCGAGGTATTCGCCCACAACCTGGAAACGGTGCCGCGAATCTTTTCCAAGATCCGCCCCGCCTTCCGATATGAGCGATCCCTGGCCATGATCCAACGCGCTCACGATGGCGGCATGGTGACCAAGTCCAACCTGATCCTGGGTATGGGTGAAACCCGTGAAGAGATCGAGACAACCATGCAGGACCTGCATGATTCGGGTTGCGATCTGCTCACCCTCACCCAGTACCTGCGCCCCTCTCCACTGCATCATCCTGTGGACCGCTGGGTGCACCCTCAGGAGTTTGTTGAGCTGTCGAAGCTCGCTGAAGAGATGGGCTTCGCTGGCGTCATGGCTGGGCCACTGGTGCGTTCCTCCTACCGTGCGGGCAGCCTGTGGGCCAAGGGTATGCGTGCGCGCGGCTTTGAGATTCCCGAGCACCTGGCTCATCTTGGCTCCTCGGGTTCGACGCAGCAAGAGGCCGGTTCTGTGCTGGAGCGCCTGTTGCAGCGCGAGGCAGCCGGACAGTGAGCCCGACACCAGACCTCTCCCCCGCCCGAGCTCTTCTGCGTGCTGCTCTGCAGCACCCACGGCGCCCCTCGCTCATCTGGGCAGACACTGGCATGACGTGGGATGTGGCAACCAGCGCGGAGCGCGTGCGTCAGACTGCCACAGTTTTGGCTGCGCGCGGGGTCGGCGCTGGCGAACGCGTGGTCGTGTGCGGCCCGAATTCTCCGTGGCATTTTGTTGTGCACGTGGCAGGATCGTGGAATCACAGTGTCACGGTGCCGCTGTCGCCCCGCCTCCCAGCCGGGCAGTTGCTGGAGTTGCTGGAGGATTGCGCGCCTGCGTTGGTCATTACCACTGACGAGGTTCGTGCCCTGCTTTCCTCTGCGCAGCGGCCGCCCGTTGAGCCATTGCTGGAGTACGCTGCTATGCCTGCATCGCAGGCCTCGTCCGGCTGGGGTGGGCCGTCCCTGCCCTGCCCGGTGCTGACCTTTGAGGAATTCGCTGACGAGGTCGCCGCCGCCACCCCGGTTGAGGGCTTGCCGCCCGCATGCGGTGAGGAGTTGGCCGCCATTGTCTACACCTCCGGCTCGTCTGGGACTCCGCGCGGCGTGGAGTTAACGCATGCGAACCTGTGGTGGGGGTCTGCCTCGTTCCGTGACGGCTTCGAGTACAACCCGGGCACGGATGTGGTGGGCGTGTGCGCTCCCCTTTCGCATATTGGCGGTTTTAACGGCACGACCTTGGACGCATTCAGCCACGGCGGAACGCTGGTGGTCTTCTCAGGTTTTGATCCTGAGCTGGTGTTGGCCTCTGTTGAGCGCTATCGAGTGAGCCAGATGTTCCTGGTGCCAATTATGTGTCACCTGCTGGTGGACGCGCAGGCGCGCATGGGAGCGGACCTCAGCTCTTATCGCAATCCGTTGATTGGTGGGGATGCGATGAGTGTCGACTTGGAGGCCAAACTTCGTGGGATTGGCCTAGCCCCGATCCATGTGTGGGGTATGACGGAGACAGCCGGGGCTGGCACCATGCTGGCTGCCGATGTGTTCGCTGAGCATCCCGGCGCGATTGGCCAGCCGTTCCCCTACCTTGATCTACGTCTGGTGGATGCTGAAGGCCGCGCGATCACGGCACCGAATGTCATTGGTGAGATTGAGGTGAGCGGACCTGGCGTGAGCGACGCCTACTATCGCCGCCCTGGCGACACTGAAGCGTCACGTAACGGGGACTGGCTGCGAACCGGCGACCTTGGAACCTTGGATGCCCAGGGTTTCGTTCATATTGTTGGGCGCGCGTCCCGCATGATTCACACCGCTGCTGAAATGGTGCCACCTCGCCGCGTGGAAGAGGCCTTGCGTCGTTTGGACAGCGTTGCTGACGCCCTGGTGGTGGGCGTGGATGACGAGCGTTGGGGGCAGATTGTGGGGGCGCTACTGGTGCCTGCAGCTGGTATTACTGCCGATATGTCTGGCTCTGGTACTGGCCTGTCTGACGGTGCCGCGCTGCCTGATGATTCTGTGCTGCCTAATGGTTCTGTGCTGCCTGATGCGCGTGCATTGCGCGAGGCTCTGGCGGGTGAATTGGCCCCCTGGGAGCAGGTTCGCTGTGTACGCTGGGTAGATGCGCTGCCTGTGACCTCAACGGGGAAACCCGACCCGACCCGGGCACGCGAACTATTGGAGGATGCGCGTAAGGAGTAGACGTGGAACTACGACGTCACGACTACCTACCTGACGAGTTGATTACCCGGTGGCAGATTCCGCTGTTCTGGTGGGAGAACCACACGACCTCTGACCTGCTGTACAAGGTGTGTCTTCGGGTGGATTCGGTGGCACTCAATGCCGCGTGGAAACTATTGAGCACGCGCTACACGGTTCACGATGGTGAGCTGTGGATCGGGGGTGCTGGCCTGCGCCGTCTTGATCCCGAGCATGTGGAAGCAAGCAGCGGCGGCGAGGACGCCCTCGATTCCCTGGAGTGGGTCATTAACGACGATCTCTTTGGGGCGCTGCGTGAAGTTGCGAGCGCTACTGTAACAAGAACGGAGGAGGCCTACGTTGGAGCGATCATTGTTCACGAACTCCGGATTCCCCTTGTCTCGGGAGTCTAACGAGGGCGAGGCGCTGCGCCTGGGGATCTATCGTCTGCGTCCCGTGCCAGAGGTTGTTCGCCATATTGTCGAGGGCGATCTGCCCGCCTTGCAGGCTGCGGTCGCGGCCAGTAGTGAGGCGTTGGCGCCGGTTCGGACAACAGACGGCACGACCTTGAGCCTGTTGCAGGTAGCGGTCATCCTCAACCAGCCGGAGGTCTGTCGATGGCTGCGTGAACAGGATATTTCCGGGACTGACGGCGTTGCGTTGCTGCAGTTGGCGGCGCGTTATGCCGGTCGCGAAGTCATTGAGTTATTCCGCGATCAGGTAGGCACGCTGAGTGCCGAGCAGAAGAAGGCTCTGTATTCCGCTGTTGGGTATGAGGGGCGCTTTGAGAATATTGCTGTGCTGGAGGATATTGGCATTCCGGTGCGCGACTTTGCGGGCAACCTGTTCCGCGTGCTGGCGTGGACAGACAATCGAGAGGCGCTGGCAGAACTCTTGGCTCGCGGCGTTGATGTGAACTATCACGAGCCCGACATGGTCGAGCCCTATGCGCCGACGGCTGTCTTAAGTGCCACCCGTCATGGACAGTCGGAGGTTGTGCGCTTCCTGGTCGAGCATGGGGCTGATGTGACGATCGCAGATCGTACAGGCGAGCGGCCATACACTGCGGCTTTGAAGACAAAGGATCTGAAGCTGGCAGAGTACCTGCGATCCCTAGAGCCTGAGGAGTGGCATAACCAGGCGGAGAAGGAACGCGAGCTCAAGCCCTTCACACTTCCTCAGGAGCTTGTGGATCTGGTCAGTTCTGAGGATCGGCGTCTTTCTTTCCCTGAGGAAGAGACTGTCACTTGGATTGAGTTCCTGGATTTCTTGAATCTGCGGCCCCTGACGATCCGCCGGAAGAAGTACCTCCTGCTGTGTGACAGCTTCGAACACTACGACGACATGTACCAGGTGCTCTGGCATGGGAAAACGCGGCAGCTTTTCATCTGGGATACCGAGCACCATGAACTGCACGAATTGGGCACCTGGGAGGACTTCTGGTCTGATCCCGGCAAGGCCGTGAATTCGATTTTCTAGGCGCTGACTGTTTCTTTTAGGCTCTGTCTACTTCCAGCCCAGCGCTTCTGATCCACTCAGTTGTTATCCGTCGACTTTTCGTCGGCGGCACCACTTTCCCCAAGAGTGTCGTCAGCAACGGAACCGGCATTGTCATTCTCTTCAGCATTGTCAACACCAGATTCATTGCTTGGTTCTTGAGCAGTATCTTCTTCAACGTGCCCATCTTGTTACTGTTCTTCAGCGATCTCACGTCGAAGCCATTCCTGCTGCAGCTCAGTCAGCACGCTTCCCTCGCCATACCGCGTTCCGGTAAAATCCACCCCCTTGCCAAACGACGCCCCACCAAAGTTCGCATCCTCTTTAAACGACGATCCACTAAAGATCGCCCTCTTACCAAAAGACGCCCATCCAAAGAACGCCCGAGCATCAAACAACGCCTTACTAAAGTCGGGCCCATGATCAAACCACGCCTCGCTAAAATCTGCCTGTCCCAAAATTTGGATTCTCTTGGCATTGAATATTCCCTCCCATCTGGTTTCTCCGAAAGGTATATCCTCGTGCAGTACAGCGCCATGGATATCGAAGTTACACTCACTCCAACTGCGCGTGACGGAACACCACCGATCCACATGGGATCCGATTACGCTAAGGACCGTTGATTCTACTGCCGCGTCAAGGAAACGGATTGGCGCGGAAGTATCTGACTGCTGGGCATCACCATCGGATCGATCTGTACGCAAGTAACCGCACAGAATGTCGACGACGCGTTGCTTGTACGGCCCTTGGAAAGTATCGGCAATATCAGCCAAGGCATACACTCCAGCAATACGCACTTGCGGAGAGTCGGAACCTAGCTGGGTCACTGCTTCAAGGAGTCGCTGATCTACCTTTGAGGATTCCGCGTCAGAACGCTCGCGATACTTAATGACGAGATAGCCCACTGCGCCTACACCACCGACAATCGCCAGAATAGTCTGGACGAACTTCAGTGGGTCCACTCCATTTTCGCCAACAAATAGATCAGCCCCCGGAGTCAGTGGATCATTGATAAAAAACCACCAGATAGCGAGTCCAGCAGTAACAAACAACATAAAGGCGATGGCGACCCACGCAGCGATCATCCTCAGCAGGGACCATGTCCGCCAAAAATGCCCTCCCCTCAACTTCTTTGACTCCTTTCTCGGCTTATCACGCTAAGTTGGCCAGAATCCTTGTCCTGCCCTCACGCCCCTGGGATGCGCTCATATGACAATTTTGCCTGACTGCTTCCACTTCGTATAGCAGTTGTTCGCAGGCTCTGGAGGACCCCTTGAGCTGCGCATGACACTTCATGCCCTGCTCCAAGTGTGCCCCTCCCCTCATCCCACTCCCCTGCTCTCAGCACCTCAAAATAGATAAGATGGACATGTTCTAATTCAGGAGGAATCATGTCTACCCCGCGTATCGTGGTCATTGGCTCAGGCTTTGGCGGCCTCTTTGCCACCCGTAAGCTCCGCAAAGCCAATGTGGATATCACGCTGATCGCAAAAACTAGCCACCACCTCTTCCAGCCCCTGCTCTACCAGGTGGCCACCGGCATCCTCTCCGCGGGCGAGATCGCCCCCTCCACCCGCGAAATCCTGCGTAAACAGAAGAACGTGCAGGTGATCCTGGGCCTGGTTGTCGACATTGATACCGAAAACCGCATCGTCCACTGGCGTAACCACAACCGCCCCGAGCAAACCCCCTACGACATTCTCATTGTCGCGGCTGGTGCTGGGCAGTCCTACTTCGGCAACGACCACTTCGCGGTCTTCGCTCCCGGCATGAAGAGCATTGACGATGCCCTCGAACTGCGAGCCCGCATCTTTGGCGCGTTCGAACTGGCCGAACTGGAAACCGATCCGGGAGAGATCGAAAAGCTCCTGACCTTCGTCGTCGTTGGCGCTGGCCCCACGGGAGTGGAGATGGCCGGGCAGATCCGAGAGCTCGCCTCCCACACTCTGCGCGGCGAGTTCCGCAATTTCGATCCCGCAAAGGCGCGCGTTATCCTCATGGACGGTGCGGACCGCCCCCTGCCCGTCTTTGGTGAAAAACTGGGCGATGCCACGCGCGACGCCCTCGAAAAACTGGGGGTCGAGGTTCGCCCGCGCAGCATTGTCACCAATGTTGACGGTGAGTCGGTGACCATTAAGTCCCTCGATTCTGGCGAGGAAACCCGCATCGACACCGTGTGTAAGGTGTGGGCTGCCGGCGTGCAGGGCTCCGAACTGGGCAAAGTCCTCTCCGAACGCACCGGCGTGGAACTTGACCGCGCTGGCCGCGTGGTCGTCGCCCCTGACTTGACCATCCCCGGCCACCCAGAAATCTTCGTCATTGGTGACCTCATGTCCGTGCCGGGCGTGCCCGGTGTGGCTCAGGGGGCCATTCAGGCGGCCGATTTTGTAGCCGACCAGATCGTTGCCCGCACCAACGGCCGCGCACCCAAGGCCACCGCTTTTGCATACAAGGACAAGGGTTCCATGGCCACCATCGCCCGATTCAAGGCCGTGGTGAGCATGGGCAACCTAAAACTCACCGGCTTCCCCGCCTGGTTCGCATGGTGTTTCCTGCACCTGCTCTACATTGTGGGCTTCAAGGCGCAGGTCGGTACCTTGCTGCACTGGTTCATTAGCTTCGTCTCCAATGCGCGATCCGAGCGCACCACCACCAACCAGCAGATGGTGGGCCGCCTGGCTCTGGAGCAGCTGGGTACGGGTTCGTCAGGACGCCTTGTCGCGGGAGAAGAAGTCCGCAGTACCACCGATGACAGTAGCCCTGAAACGGACGATGACAGCGCACTAAGCGAAGCTGACGAGGAAACCCGCGATCGAGACGAAACCCTTGACGCGCCAGGCAAGTAACCCCTAATCTCGTCGCTGCCTGTTCTCGATGCTCGGGCCTGCTGCTCTTATGAGAGGACAGGCCCGCGCATTAAGTCCGCACCTTAAAGTTATCCACAGATTTTCTATTCGCCTTCGGAAACAGAATGTGGCGTTGTAGCGTGGCTATATGAGTAAGTTCCGCGCATCACAAAAGACTGCTGCAATCTTCGCCGTCGTTATCATGACTTCGGGGAGCCTTCTTGCAGGCTGCGCCCAAGATGACCGGCCCATATCGGAAATACCCTTCTTCCAATCTGCACATTCGGCAGACGATGCCCAGTCTGGAATGACGCGCAGTGCAGACAAAGTCATGTCCGGCCATTACGAGGTCAGCCCGGAGGGAAAACTTCTACGACCTAAAAGCATTTACGAAATCACGCCTCCTGAACTTCCTGAGGTGGCGAAGGTCTACGATCAAAACGGAGCTGAGGCTTTCGCGGAATACTTTGTTGAGGTTCTTGATTACACGTGGTTGAGCGGAGACACCAGCCTGCTGCGTTCGATCAGTGCCGAATCATGCGGATGGTGCACAGCCGTAGCCGACGAAACAGACAAGCGCACCGCAGTAGGAGGTTGGGGAGAACACGTTAACAATCGCGTCCTCAGCATTGAACCAGCCTTTGAATCGACCAACTATCCGGGGTTGTGGGATACGATCCTGCATATTGAGTCTGATAGGCACAACCTCTACAACGGCACAACATTAAAACAATACCCTAGTGAGAAAGCTCAATTCCATGTTCAGATGCGTCAATTTGATGGAATATGGAAGATCACGGGCGCTGATGCGGAGGATGAACAAAGTCAATGATGCCTTCCATCCCTCTCTCTTTACTCACATGCTTATTCGCTCCAATTCTGTTTACGGATGCTCCCCTACTCTTTCCTCTCGACGACAATAAATCCGGCGACGAATCAGAAATCTCCGTTCTTGGTTCTGCCAGAAGTGCTAACGATCGCGGCATCGTTGATGTCGTCTTAGAAAGAGAAAAACTCCGCGATGGAGCATACTCCGCCCCTGATCTTGCTCCCGGTGAAGTTCAGGCCGAGCTTGGCCGACGCGCACTACCTAAGAACGTCAACCTGGGCTGCAGCGGCCAGATAAACGGCGGCATCTGGGGAGACAGCGACATCTGCCCCATCAACTTCCCCGACGAATCACCACCAGAAGAGATCCCACCCATCGACCTTCTCTACCACGCCCTGTCACAAGCAAGAATCGAAGGTGCAGGACTACAAGTCCAACCCCACCTGCGCGCCTACGTTGGCGTCCCCACCCTGGTCCATGCCACCCAACCCACCCGCTCAGAAACACTCCACATCCTGGGCTACGACGTCACCGTGAGCTTTTCGGCAAGCTCCTACAAGTACGACTTCGGTGATGGCCTCCCTCCCCTGATCACCACCGATCCGTCAGGCCCCTACCCCATTTCACGACTACGCCACACCTACCAACAGCCCTTCACCTCACAGACCGTCGCCTTGGAAACCACATGGACAGCCACCGTTACACACCCTGTCACTGGGGAGGTTCTCACAGTCCCAGGTGCAATGATCACCCGGGAGCGCTCAGCTCCTTTCGAGGTACGTAAGGCTCGAGGATACTTAACTGATACAGCCGAAGAACTCCAGGGTCGATAACTCGGATCGACGCAGTGATCACCCTCCCTTTGGGTCGCTCACTTCAGCGTCTACTTGCTTGTCGTGCCAGATCCGTATGACTACCGCTCAACGGGTGCAGGGTAGGTCGTTCCGGTGAGTCGGTGGTAGATCAGCCCCATCACAATAACGATTGCGATGCCCACGCACATTGGCCACAGCAGGTAGCTCCATGGGGTAGCCGCACTCATGACAACCAGAGGGTTCGCTCCTGCTGGCGGGTGGGTGACACGTAGCAGCGCCATGAGGATGATTGATACGGCTAGTGTCATACCGATGCTCCACCAGCGTATGGGCAGGAAATGCACGGCCACGAGGCCGCAGATGGTGGTGACGACGTGCCCACCGGCAACGTTGATGGGTTGAGAAACTGTTGACTCTGGCAGCGTAAAAACCAGCACGCAAGACGATCCGAAAGCAGTTGCGAGCAGCGGGTAGTGCGAACTCGTGTCCAATAGGGCGATCAATGCGATTGTCAGTGCGGCACCGAGACTACCGATAATGACCCGAGGCATAGACGGGTGGTCCTCGGTGCGGATAATGAGGTTGCGCAGCGCTGCTGGGGGTTTGAAGCGTCCGCCTCGTGAATGATTTTTATCTGCTTGATTCACTCGCCACCTTCCCTCTGTCGGAAGAGTATCGCCGCGGCGACAGTGAGCATGAGAGCTAACACCCAGAGGCTTATTTCGCCCCAGCCGTCTAAGCCCTTCCACAGCGGGTTGTCTCCGAATGCCCAATCCACTGGGGAGAGATCAGCGATCCAATGCCAGTTGGGATTCAGGCGCGATATGGCGTCTACCGTGTAGCTCGATACGGTGACAATTATTCCCGCCGTAACTGCCCAAAGGCGCTTGCCGATATAGGCACCGACAAGGATGGCGATTGCAGCGACGAGTGCTCCAAGCCCTAGCCACACGATTGTTGTCTGCCCTAGTAGTCGTGTCTTGAGCCCGACTCCAAGGGGCTTATTCAGCCAGCGAATCGCCACATAGGTGATGAGCGCGATGATGCTCAGACGTGTTAGAACTGCGGCGCTGGCCTCAAGGCAGTATTGAATGGGGCCAACGCCACGGCCTATGACGGTATGAAGAGTGCCGTCCTCTTCAGCTCCTGCGATTGCTGCACTTCCCCATTGGATTCCCGCAGCGATCATGGCCAGGAATCCTATACCGCTGAAGATCATCGCTTGAACGTAGCCGGGCCCCGTGTGGATCTGGTCAAAGCGCAGGGTCCAGTAGATGACCCAAGGCAGACGGTTGACGGCTGCAAGCACCGATGGGGTGGTGAAGGTCGTGTGAAAAGGCAGGAGAAGTATCACTGCGGCTAGGAGGAAGATGCTCCAGAAGAGTAGGGAGCGCCAAGAGGCTGCCATGTTTGATCGAAATACCGGCAGTTTTTGGGTGCGCCTGTCAGTGGCGGGAGTGGTGGCCGACGTGGTGTTCACTGGTGGCCTCCTTGGAGGGTCTTTCAGCGTGTTGTGGGTGTGCTTTTGTCAGTGTAAACCTGCTGACTTCACCTCTTGAGCGCGTGGGGAGTGTTTTGCGTGATGTCACGTTGGAACTGGCAGACTTGCACCTGACGTTGCGTCATAGTCGAAAGTGGTGGTCATGAGCGAAACGCAGCCTTCTGGCGAATACACCATTGGCGAGGTCGCCCGCCTGTACGGGATCACGGTACGTACCCTGCATCACTGGGATGCAATCGGCCTGGCCAGCCCATCTGAGCGAACGTGGGCGGGGCATCGGATCTATACCGATGCTGATGTGGAGCGGGTTCGTCATGCGTTGGTGTATCGCGAGACTGGCATGAGCCTGGAGGTTATCCGCCAGGTGTTGGACTCCCCAGGAGATGCGGTGTCACATGTGCGCGCGCAGTTGGAACTCCTGCGGGAAAAGGCCATGCACCTGCATTCGCTCATGGATTCTGTTGAGACACTTTTAGAGGAGATGACGATGAGTAACACGCCCTTGACCACCGAGGAAAAAGCCGCGCTTTTTGGTGAGGATTGGTCCCCTGAGTACGAGGCTGAGGCCCACGTTCGTTGGGGCGATACCCCGGACTGGGCCGAGAGTCAGCGCCGCCAGGCGAGCATGTCGGCGGCGGATTGGGCGCAGGCAAAACGTGAGCTGGACGAGTTGGAGTCGCGTTTGGCTGATGCGATGGCGCGCGGGGTGAAGCCCGGGTCTGACGAGGCCAACGCCCTGGCTGAGGCGCACCGTCAGAATCTGTCTCGCTGGTTTGATGTCAGCATCTCTAAGCAGGTGTTGATAGCTCGCGGGTACACGGCGGATCCGCGTTTTGAGGCTCACTATGAGAAGGTGGCTCCCGGTTTGGCTGCGTGGCTTGTTGAGGTCATTCATGGCAATGCTCGCGCACAGGGCGTTGATCCTGCGGCCGTTGAGTGGGAGTAGTACAGAAAGATGAGACAAGGCTGGGGCAAGTGTGAAGTGAAAGCCCCAGCCTTGTTCATTCTTCGCGCTATGAAGAGTGCGCAGAGGTGTTGAGATATGACTCCATCGCAGCAATAAAGTCTTGGACGCGGGTCTTATCCCATTGCGCATGAGGGTCTGGCTCGACATAAGACAGCAGTGCTCCAGCCAGCATGTACACGGCAGGAATCCATTCGCTTTGCTCGCTGCTTCCAAAAGGCCGCATCAGACGAGGAGCCTCGTTAGTGTCATATGTGGCCTCACTTTGGATGAGTCCGAGGAAGAGCGCGCCAAGTGCTCTGCTCATGAAGTCAAAGCCATCAGGACCTGCCAGGGGTGGAACCAGACGGTACCCGAAGAGAGCCGCAAATTGGGCGTAGACGCGTGCTCGCTTCTGGTTGAAGTCCTCAAGTGTGGTGCGAAGCGCTTCGCCTACACGTGCGCGCAGCTCTGGGTCAGCAAGACCTGAGTGGCTGGCAAGCAGGGCATGAAAGGCTTTCCATTGAGGGGAGGTGCTAGCGACACGGTAGTCAGCGTGGAGTGAGATTCTGAGGATTTCGACGATGAGGTTTTGCCGATCTTGGTGAGTTGTTAATGAGGCAGCGCGCTCGCGGATGATTGGCACAAGTTGGTGAAGCACGTTCTCTTCGCTCCCGCGGAGTGCGGTGCCGTGTGCGAGTTCGACGAGAATGTCGCCGTAGAAGAGTTCACGGGCAGGCCAGCGACGGTAAGCCGACGTTCGGGAGACTCCGGCACGGCGTACGACCTCGTCAAAGACGATACCCTCAAGGCTTGCCTGAAAGCCTCTCTCTTGGGCAATTTCGATGGCGGCATCGAGCATGCGGCGTTCTGTTTCGCGGTCATTGATCCGTTGTCGAGGCATGCGCCCAGAGTAGCAAGACCTCACCCATATGATACTTGCAGTCCTATATATGGTACTGTCAGTACCAAAAGGATGAAGATGGGAGAAAGCGATGCAGACACTCATTGTTGTTGAGTCATGGTTTGGCAACACGCGACAGATCGCAGACGTGTTGAACGATGCCCTGTCCGCCCTTGGCCACCACGTTGACCAGTGTTCTGCGACAGAGGCACCCGATCAGATTCCTTCGGAGATCGGCCTCTTGATCATCGGAGCCCCGACCCACAGCCGCGGCCTATCGCGCACAAACACTCGCCGCCAAACCGGCGCCAGCGATGCGGAGCGAGGTGTACGAGAATGGCTGAGCTCGCTCACCTTCTCGGAGCAGCTTCGCATTGCCTTCTTCACAACGGTCACCAGTACAAGCTGGTTTGCGGGATCGGCGGCGAAAGAGGGTCGAAAACTCTTGGCACGACGCTATCGCCAGAGCGATCTTCCCCTTGAGCACTTCCTCGTCGAAGGCATGAAAGGCCCCCTACGGACGGGAGAAAGTGAACGCGCCGCGCAGTGGGCAGCGGGCCTTGTCTAAAGCGTACTTCCCATGAAGGTGGTCGTCAGGACCGCAGAACCTTCTCAAGCGCTTTGCCTCGGGCGAGTTCATCGACGAGTTTGTCAAGGTATCGGATCTTTTGCATGAAGGGATCCTCAACCTCCTCAACCCGCACGCCGCACACCACGCCAGTGATAAGTACAGCATGAGGAGTGAGGTGGGCAGCCTCGAAAAAGTCAGCGAAGGTGGTTTCCTGTGCAAGGTGGCCTCGCACCTCCTCCTCGGTAAATCCAGTCAGCCAGGTGATGACTGCCATGAGTTCTTCCTCGCTGCGGCCTTTCTTCGTGACTTTCGTGAGGTAGTGAGGGTAGACCGAGGCGACGGGCATCGAAAAAATCTTGTGCATCGGGTGATCCTACTAGCGGTATTCCTATGAGCGTTTGAGGGAGCGTAACGCGCGAGACACGATGCGCTGGGTGTTATCGCAGGGACTCTCGTCCAGCCAGCGCGCACATGTCTCTTCCACCCATTCTGGTTGAGTTTTAGAAGCGTCGTTGAGCCAGTTCGCCACAGAGTCTTGGACATAGGCGGACGGATCGGCGCGCAGGGGTTCAATTAATGGCAGTCCTCGCTGGGGGTCGGACTTCAACTCGGCAATGTGCTGCGCCCACACCCCGCGCGGCCGTAGGGATTCGCTCACGAAGCGGCGGATATTGGCTGATTCGTCGCTGGTCCAGGCAAAGAGGGCTGCGATAGCCTCGTCAAGGGAGGCAACAAGGCGAGGGCGGGCCGCAAGCCAACTCCACTCGCGCACTCCAAAATGCTCGTCGTTGGCGAACGGGCGGAGAGCTGCGAGAAGCCAATCAATCTTGGCGGCGCGCTCATCGTGGACAATGGCAAAACAGGTCCACCCGCGAATGGTGTCTGAGGGATGCTTGGCTAGTGTTTCCAGTTCGTCAGCGGAGAGGTGTTCGTGAAGAATCCGGCCAATGCTGCGCATTCGGGCGGCTATTCCCAATGAGTCGACCTGTGCAATGGCCGCTAAAAGAATCTGATTGTCAGTAATACTTGCAGCGAGCCGCGACTGCGTAATTGCCAAAATCTCGGTGAGATGGGTTGAGGGAGCACCCGCTTCGAGTTCTGCCAGACGTTCGGGCGTCACCTGGGCGACAGTACGAGCCATGGAAGGTCCTTTGCGACTTCTTAACCGTTGTCGACGACCTCGACAAACTGGATGGTATTTCCAGCGGGATCGTTGAGTTCAGCGAACTTCACGACCTCATAATCAACAATCTCACCGATGTCGAAGCCTTCGCCAAGAAGTGAGGCGTGTAGTTCAGCCAGGTCAGAGGTTTCGACAATCACACTACCTGCACAATTACTGCCGGTCTCTTCAGCAAGCTGAATCCAATGCCCAGGAGCGACTTCCCATTCAAGAACACCTTCGTCAGGCACAACGGTCGCTTCACCCAAGAGCGCAACGTACCACTGCTGGACAGCAGCAAGATCGGGCACAGTGAGGACAGGCAAAGTGCTGACAAAGTTGCGGATTGGCATGGAGCACGACTCACTTTCTGAGTATGTTCGAGGAAGAGTGTCCGTCGAGAGTAGCACCCACATACTGCGATTGCCTCAGCACATCCAAACGCGCGGGGGCGAGCCGCACGCAGCAACACAAGAAAAACGCTCCCTCTTACCCACCGTCAATCGCTCTCGATAGGCTTTCAGTGTTGAGCTCAACGACGACCTCATGCTTCTGGCGGAAAGTGAGCTGTCTTCATGCATTCGGAGTCTTCGTCGATTCAGCGGATCCACCTTGCTGTCTGGCCTCTCGCCGTTGTCGTGCTCGGCTTCATCCTGCCGTTTGGGTGGGTCTTCGCAATACTTGCCCTTCTTGCTGCCGCATGGCTCCTGGCAACGAGTGCCACCATCACCGGCAGCGTAAAGGCCGCGGTTGCTGTTCTGTGGCTGCTTGGCGTGAGCTTCCTCGGGTACGCGCAGAGTGCTTTCATGGCGCTTGGTGAGGCAGCCGACACCTCGGCCGCAGAACCCGCGTGGACAAGCGGCTTCCTCTATGCGGCAGTAGGTGCTCCGCTAGCCTTCCTTGCTGCCGCTCTCCTTCTTCTTTTGGCGAGGCCTGTGCGGGCCACAAGTGAGGCGGCCACGGTGGCCTGAGCCGACAGGAAGCAAATAGCAAAAACTCCCCGGCTTCAGCCGAAGGAGTTACATCCGATATTCATGTTGCCGATGGCTCGTATAAGACCATCATGGTGGGCCCAGAGGGACTCGAACCCCCGACCTACTGGGTGTAAACCAGTTGCTCTAGCCAACTGAGCTATAGGCCCGTTGCGCTCACGCGCACAATGGACAAGTATAGCTCACAGTCAGACCCTAAGGGAAATTCGGCCCCTCAAGACCTCACCCAACTCCCATCGTGCACGTCAGGGGACATCTTGCGTGGTGTTGCGTAAGATTTAGACCTAACGCGACTGTTTTGGATTCTGAGTAGGATGTAGCCCGAGCAGTGATACAACCCGTCAGTGCCCCTTTCGACCCCCCTTTTTGGAGCTTTCTATGACAATACAACCCTCTAGGTTTGCTACTAAGTTCGGTGCGTTTCTACTGCTCACACCCCTTCTTGGGCCTCTGTCACTTATCTTGGTGGGAATTACCGACACCTTCCCCCGCGACGCCCCTTTTTCAACACAGGGATATGGCCTACTGATCTGGGCAATTTTTTGGTTTTACGGTGGCTGGATTCTCCACGTTTTGGCCGGCATTGGCGCCCTCATATCCCTTCGAGGTAACTACCGCACCATCTATTCAATCATCTGCTTCGCGTCCCCTCTTATGCTCCTCCTGGGAGTCGCATCCAGCTATCTTCCCGGATTCGACATTTACCATATTTCTTATCTCTTCTACGGACTCTATATCCTTCTTAGCGCAGCAATTCCGTTCCTATGTCTGCATGCCATTTATCTAGGTCACAAACTGCATCACAACAGCCCTGCCGTCGCCGTAATATCGTCTTCTCAGATACCCACACCTCCACACACACCCCAGTCCCCAAACTCTCAGGTAACCAATACAGCACGGCAGAGCAACATTTCCGTACAACCCCCTCCACCTCACGAAGGCACCCCGCCGCAGAACGCCCAGCGCTGAGCACCCAGCTCAACACAGATTACCCAACGCGCAATCTTATTTGAGGGCATAGTAAGGCCGCGTTCACCTCGTCAATCAGGGGCGACAAGGTGAACGCGGCGACGTCAGGGGAAATCAGCGGTTGCGCGAGCGGGCTGTCAGGCGAATGCCCGCCCAATCGGCACCCACCGAAGCGGCGGAGGTGGTGTTGAGGCCAGCGGTCTTTGCTGACTCTTCCACGTCTGCCACGGGAATTGCGCCCGGGCGGCCGGGCTTGGGGATCAACACCCAGATGAGGCCGCCATCATCCAAATTGGACATGGCATCAACCAGAAGATCTGTCAGGTCCTCTTCTTCGGCGTCTTCTTCTCGCCACCAGATGATGGTTCCGTCAACGACATCACCGTAATCACCATCAACGAGTTCGCTGCCGGTTTCGGCCTCTACTGCTTCGCGGAGCGCTTCGTCGGCGTCGTCATCGACGTAGAACTCCTGGATCACTTGTCCTTTTGTGAAACCAAGGCTCATCGCCACGACTTCCGACCACCTTCCAAAATATGCCCACATGGCACATGAATTGCAATCACGCTCCTAATCGTAAGGCAGTGCGGCCCCTTTGGTCAGCAAAGCGCAGACTTTTCTGCACCTCTTTATCAACGTGGTATACGTCTCTCTTAGCAGCGTTGCACCCACACTCACTGCCCACAAAGCCGCCACTGCTGCCACGACATGCCGGTCCCTCCGCCGGAAACTGAGACTTTTCACATGGGCTTTAAGTCCCGCAGCCACTCGCCAAAGCCCGCGGAACAAGAGACAATAGGAACATCAGTACTGCACGACGCTGTGCGGCACGCGCCCAAAACGTGTCGCCATAAGGAATGAGGGAATGAGCCACATGAGCGATAGTCATCCCGTCGTCAACGGCCTGCTGAGCCAGGTTCCTGACAACGATCCGGCAGAAACCGCCGAATGGGTGGAATCACTGTCGGGACTTATCGACGAAAAGGGCGGGCCTCGCGCTCGCTACATTCTGCTGCACATGCTGGCTGAGGCCCGCAAGCGTGACGTGCAGCTCCCCCAGGAATACACCACCCCCTACGTCAACACCATCCCCGTTGACCAAGAGCCCTACTTCCCCGGCGATGAGGCAATGGAACGCCAGTACCGCCGTTGGATCCGCTGGAACGCTGCCGTCCAGGTGACCCGCGCTCAGCGCCCCGGTGTGAAGGTCGGCGGCCACATCTCCTCCTACGCTTCCGTTTCGACGTTGTACGAGGTCGGCCTCAACCACTTCTTCCGCGGTAAGCATCATCCCGGCGGCGGCGACCACATCTTCTTCCAGGGTCACGCCTCCCCCGGTCCTTACGCTCGCGCCTTCCTTGAAGGACGCCTCACCGAAGAGCAGATGGACGGCTTCCGCCAGCAGGTTTCCACCGAGCACGGCTTGCCTTCCTACCCCCACCCCCGTCAGATGCCCGACTTCTGGGAGTTCCCCAGCGTTTCCTTGGGTATCGCCCCTGCTGCCGCTATCTACCAGGCGTGGTTCGACCGTTACCTGCACATGCGCGGCCTGAAGGACACTTCCCAGCAGCACACCTGGGCCTTCATTGGTGACGGTGAGATGGACGAGCCCGAATCGCGTGGCATGCTCCAGCTCGCCGCACAGCAGGGCCTGGACAACCTGACCTTCGTCATCAACTGTAACCTGCAGCGTCTCGACGGCCCGGTTCGCGGTAACGGCAAGATCATCCAGGAGCTTGAAGCCTTCTTCAAGGGTGCTGGCTGGAACGTCATCAAGGTGATCTGGGGCCGTGGCTGGGATCAGCTCTTGGCTGCTGACAAGGACAACGCCCTCGTTAACCTCATGAATGACACCCTTGATGGCGACTACCAGACCTTCAAGGCCAACGATGGCGCCTACGTGCGTGAGCACTTCTTCGGACGTGATCCTCGCACCAAGGCTATGGTTCAGAACTGGACCGATGATCAGATCTGGGCTCTGCAGCGCGGCGGTCACGACTACCGTAAGGTCTACGCCGCCTACAAGGCTGCTATGGAGCACACCGGCCAGCCTACCGTCATCCTCGCCCACACCATTAAGGGCTACGCCCTGGGTTCTTCCTTCGCTGGTCGTAACTCGACCCACCAGATGAAGAAGCTCACCGTCGAGGACGCCAAGCAGTTGCGTGACCGCCTGCAGATTCCGATCACCGATGAGCAGCTTGAACGCGATCCCTACTGCCCGCCTTACTACATGCCTCCGGCGGACCACCCGGCCCTGCAGTACATGAAGGAACGTCGCGAGAAGCTCGGCGGCTACCTGCCCGAGCGTCGCACCGACTACGACCCCAAGCTCCCCGAACTTCCGGTTCGTCCTTTCGAAGCTATTTCCAAGGGTTCGGGCACTCTTGAGGTCGCCACCACCATGGCATTCGTGCGTCTACTGAAGGACCTGCTCAAGGACAAGAACATCGGCCGTTACCTGGTGCCGATCATCCCCGACGAGGCTCGCACCTTCGGCCTGGACGCCATCTTCCCCACGGCGAAGATCTTCCACACTCACGGCCAGAACTACACTGCTGTGGATGCTGACCTCATGCTGTCCTACAAGGAATCCCAGCAGGGTCAGGTGCTCCACACGGGTATTACTGAGGCTGGTTCAGCCGCTGCTTTGCAGGCTGTGGGCACTGCCTACACCACCCACAACCTGCCGATGGTGCCGTTCTACATCTTCTACTCGATGTTCGGCTTCCAGCGCACCGGCGACCAGTTCTGGGCCGCCGCTGATCAGCTCGCTCGTGGTTTCGTGATCGGTGCTACCGCTGGCCGCACCACTCTGACTGGTGAGGGCCTGCAGCACCTTGATGGGCACTCCCCCATCATCTCGGCCACCAACCACGGTTTCGTCACCTACGACCCAGCCTACGCCTACGAAATCCGCCACATCATTTGGGACGGCCTGCAGCGCATGTACGGCGAGAACGATCCTCGCGATCCCAACGTCTTGTACTACATCACCGTCTACAACGAGCCCATCCAGCAGCCTGCCGAGCCCGAGAACCTTGACGTTGATGGCCTGCTCAAGGGCATCTACAAGGTGGAGGATCACTCCGGCAATGGCCACAAGGTCCAGCTGCTCGCTTCAGGCGTTGGTGTGCCGTGGGCTCGCGATGCCCGCCGTATCCTCGCTGAGGAATGGGGCGTGGACGCCGCCGTGTGGTCGGTGACCTCCTGGAACGAGCTGCGCCGCGACGGTCGCGAAGCTGACGAGTACAACTTCCTCAATCCCGATGCTGAACAGCGCGTGCCCTACGTGACCTCGAAGCTTGCGGGTAGCGAAGGCCCCTTCATTGCTACCTCCGACTACGACACTCTGGTTTCTGACCAGATTCGTCCGTGGGTTCCCGGCGAGTACATCACCCTTGGCACCGACGGATTTGGCGTGTCTGATACTCGCCGCGCCGCCCGCCGCTACTTCAAGGTTGATGCCGAGTCCGTGGTGGTCCGCACCCTCAAGGCCCTGGCTGACCGTGGCGTGATGGATCGTTCCGTGGTTGCTCAGGCAATCCAGCGTTACGACCTGTTCAATAACTCCATTGAGGCTGCTGGGCCGGTCGGAGACTGATCTGTAGTCGCACCCTGACAGTTACGGGGGGCTGCACCGTTACGGTGCAGCCCCCGTACTATTCCAGGACTGAAAGCCAGTCAGTATCACTCAAAGAGCACGGAAGCGCCGATAGGCATAGTGCCGCCCGCTCTGGTTGCCTGTTGCACTGGTGTGTCTCTTGCTTTGGGCGCACTCCTGGAAAGCCCCTGTGCCACTGTGGCGAGGAAGCTCTGTCAGAAGAAAAAGTACTTCAGGATCCCTCCCAGGACAGCCAGGAAAGTCGTCACGATTGCCACCGTCGACATAGTCGACGTGTTTCCTTCCTGAGGCGATTCAACCGTCGCAGCGGAAGATCGTGGCGTTTTCTTCACCCCAGCAGGTTCGGTAATGAAGGTCTCCACCGTGGCTTTCTTTGCCGGGTCATAAATCCAGACACTGCTCATACCCAGGCCATAGGCGATACGTACCCGCAGCCCCCGCCTGGTATCCCAATCGCGATAGTGCCCGCCGTAGTGCGAGGATTCTTCCGCCACGCCATAGCGCTGAGTCAACGCAACTTCGAGCGAAGTCATCACTCGCTCAATGTCTGCCGGAGTACGTCCCGGCGTGCGTTCTTTGACTCCCATAGCGACGTCAAAAGTCACCAGCCACACCTTCTGGTTCTCATCCCGGATGGCCGCTCGAGGCTCGGCAGGTGGAGAGACCTGCGTGTAGTAGATCTTGGGCCAGCTGCTGTCTTCCGGGAACCAGCCAATACCGCTAGCAATTTCGGCCGCATCAAAAAGATCAATGGAGCCCATTGACTGCGTCCACTCGTCAATGATTCTCAGGACGTCATCAACCTCGTAGTTGATCGGAACGCCGGTAGCCCGCTCATCTTCAGGACCGTGATAATCGATGGTGACGTTGCTATTTCCCGGCCCGTGGAAAAGAGACAGGGAAAGATGCGGGGTAACGTCCCACTTCGCGTAATTTTGATTGTCGACCCCTTGAGTGCTTTTCTCGGGTTGGCCGTAGAGATCAGTGATGGCAGCTTCAACATCGCGCATGCGCTCTTTTATCAGAGGCCATGCCTCGGCTTCTGTCCGTT
This sequence comes from Schaalia canis, assembly GCF_003858455.1. Classification (GTDB taxonomy): domain Bacteria; phylum Actinomycetota; class Actinomycetes; order Actinomycetales; family Actinomycetaceae; genus Pauljensenia; species Pauljensenia canis. The sequence goes on from NZ_RQZF01000006.1 coordinate 47,486, forward strand.
CTGACCAATGTGCCGCTAAATCGAAGTGCACCCGTGTTGCGCCGCGGCGTCCATAGGTGACGCCAACATCGGGTTCGGCAAAGAAATCCTCCGAGAAGATGCGCAGGTTTCCGTCGTAGAGGGCATATATGAGGGTGGAGTAAAACTCTGTTGAGGACTCCTCCTCGGGTGTCCATCCCACCCTGTCGGCGTAGTCATGGACGGTCGCTACTGGCAGCGGCCACGGGGCGCTGAGCCAGGTTTGGATCGTTTGGAGACAAGACTTCGTATCAGGAACGACAATCTGGTCTTCTGGCTCGCTTTCTTGGCGAGGTCCGGTGATGGATACCGTGGGGCGGGCAGTGCCGTAGTTGATGCGGACCCACACGCCAGCGGGTGTCTTCCACCAGCGGAACTCTCGGGCATTGACGTCATTGGCGAAACGGAAGGGCTGCCCGTAGAGGTTCGTGAGTTCTTTTTCGAGACCAATCATGTGAGCAGTGAGAATTTCTGTGGCCTGATGTTGTTCCTCCCGTTCGACGATATTCGAGACGTGAAAAAACAGGTCGGGGACGCCGTAGGAATGAACAGTCAGACGGCAGCGAACGTCGGGGGCAATCCAGAAGCTTCCGGGCAGAACATACTCATCGTCGGCGTCTGGTTGTTCAACGGTCCACCCCACCTGTTTGACGTATTCATGTGCACGCTCAACTGTAAGTGGCCACTGGGCATTTACCAGCACCTGAATGAAAGACACCGTTTCCTCAATCGGAAGAATCCTCAACGCACCCATGTTTGTCCTCACTTTCCGGTGGAAGTCTTGAGATTAGCAGTTCACAGTCAGGCTATTCGTCAACGACCGAGCCTCGATATTGAGGATTCGCAAGATTTTCTGGCGAAAGGATTTGCTCGACTTCGTCCTCCGACAACAGCCCCATTTCAAGAATGATGTCACGGACGCTTCGCCCTTCCATTGCGGCTTTCTTCCCGACAACATCACCAAGATGATGTCCAATAACGTCATTGAAGTAAGTGACGATACCAATGGAATTCATGACGTAGGAACGGCAGACCTCTTCATTGGCTGTCAGGCCCACAACACAGCGCTCACGCAAAGTATCGCAGGCGTTAATCAGCAAGTGAATCGACTCAAAGAGCGCCTGAGCGATCACAGGCTCCATCACATTGAGCTGCAATTGCCCAGCTTCGGCGGCCATCGTGACCGTCTGATCATTACCAATGACCTTGAAGCACACCTGGTTAACGACTTCAGGGATCACAGGGTTAACCTTGGCCGGCATAATTGAAGAACCCGCCGCCATTTCCGGCAGATTAATCTCGTTCAAACCTGCTCGCGGTCCCGAAGCTAGAAGGCGCAGGTCATTGCATATCTTTGACAGTTTCACCGCAGTGCGCTTGATGGTCGCATGCATCGACACATAGGCGCCAGTATCCGAGGTTGCTTCGATAAGATATTCGGCGCCGCGTACCGGCAGGCCGGTAATACGTTGAAGATGTCGGACTACCGCGTCCTGATAGCCGGGAGGCGTGTTGAGACCCGTGCCGATGGCAGTAGCACCAAGATTTGTTTCCAGAAGTAGATCAGCATTATTGACTAAGCGCGCATCCTCCTCACGCAAGGTAACAGCGAAGGCCGTCATCTCTTGCCCTAAGGTCATGGGCACAGCATCCTGTAGCTGGGTGCGCCCCATCGTGAGTACGTGGGCAAATTCCTCACCTTTTCGTGCGAAAGCATCAGCTAACTCATCAATAGCCTTCTGCAGCGCCGCAACCCGAACATGCACCGCTAGTCGAAAAGCTGTCGGGTACGCATCATTAGTGGACTGGGAACGATTGACGTCATCATTAGGGTGAATAATGTCGTAGCGGCCGCGTTCCTCGCCAAGAAGTTCGCACGCCAGGTTAGCGATGACCTCGTTGGCGTTCATATTCATCGAGGTTCCCGCCCCACCCTGGAATTGGTCGACAGGGAACTGATCCATACACCGGCCGTCACGCAAGATCGCATCACATGCGGCAACAATCGCGTCCGCCGTCGTAGGCGTCATCACACGTAGCTCTTTGTTCGCCAGGGCCGCTGCCTTTTTGACCTGGATAATGGCGCGGATTAAGTCAGGGACTTCATTGATGGTATGTCCTGAGATCCGATAGTTTTCCAATGCTCGCAGGGTGTGGATTCCCCAGTAGACGTTCGCGGGAACCTCACGGTCGCCCAAGAGATCATGTTCGATTCGCACATCCATGTGCGTCGTCCTTTCGCGCGTGTCACGGGCCTCGTCGCCGGTGTCTATCTGGTGACGATCCTAGTGCCTTAAGTGCGTTTTCTTTGAATCAACCTACCGGTTTGCCCTCCGTCAGTCAGGTGCGCGTTGGGTGGAAGAACGCTCCCCACCGCTCCCGGCTGAGCGCCCCGACCACGCCCAGAGGGATACCCGCAGGGCAGACTTTTGCGCACTCGCCGTATCCTGAACAGGAACCAAAGAACTCATCTAGTGTCAGCGCCATGGAGCGTGCTCTTCGGCCTCGTTCAAGAGCTGGCACAGGTAGGGCCGCGAGATGAGCAATTCGAGCGCCCGCATACAGAGCGGCCGATCCATTCGGGCAGGCTGCCACGCAGGCACCGCATCCAATGCAGGCGGCCATATCGAGGGCGTACTCGGCCACATCGTGAGCGATAGGGAGCGCATCAGCATCTGCAGCAAGGCCGGTATCAACAGAGGCAAAGCCACCAGCCATTGTCACCTCGTCTAACACGCCTCTATCGACGACGAGGTCACGCAACACGGGAAACACCCCTGTCCTCAGTGGCTCTAGGGTGATCGTCGTGTTCTCTGGCCTGTCCCCTATCCGCTGGTGGCAGGCTGGTAGATTATCCTGCCAACCGTGGGGGCGTCCGTCCACCGTCAGCCCGCAGGCACCGCAGATTCCCTCACGGCAGTCTGATTCAAAAGCAACCGGGGCAAGGCCGCGTTGACGTAGTTGGGTGTTGAGATGGTCAAGGAGTTCCAGCACTGACATCGCTGGATCGCAGCCATCCAACTCGTAGATCTGGAAGGCTCCTTTTGCGGTCGGCCCTGCCTGACGCCAAATACGTAGTGTCAGCCTCATTGGTAGCTCCTTTGCTGAACCGTCACGTCAACGAAGGACAGGGATTCCCTGTGGTGAATGAAATGCGGTACTTTATCCCACCCAACTGTTGTCCACGCTGAGACGCTCATCCACTGCTCGTCATTACGCGCTGCTTCACCGTCGCGGGAGTATTCACTACGGAAATGAGCACCGCACGATTCCTCACGATGCCAGGCATCGACACAGATCAGCTCCGCCATTTCCAGGTAGTCACTAATGCGGGCTGCTTCGACAAGATCCTGGTTGTATTCCTTCGTATGCCCCGTGACCCGCACTTCTGTGGCGAAGGATTCCCTGAGCTTGCGGATCTCTCGGATCCCCCGCTCAAGGCCAGCTTTGTCACGCACAACACCGCAGTCTCGGTACAAAATCGCGCCAAGTTCACGGTGGAAATGCTGTGCCGGGGTATGTCCTTGACTATTGACGAGGGCGTTCGTGCGTTCTTCGACCCTCCGGTAGGCGTCGGCAACTGCCGGAGATGCCTCATCGATAAGGGGTTCACCAAGTAGTCCTGCCAGATAGTCAGGGACCGTCCGTGGGATAACAAAAGAACCGTCCACGCAGGCTGCCAGTAGAGAGTTGGCGCCCAGTCTATTGGCACCGTGGTAGGCGGCGTTGGCCTCACCTGCGACGAAAAGCCCTGGGATGGTGCTCATGAGTCGATAATCCACCCATAGGCCACCCATGGTGAAGTGTGCGCCCGGCGCAATACGCATCGGCTGGGTGTAGGGGTCTTCACCTGTCGCGTCCCGATACATGTCGAAGAGATTGCCGTAGCGTTCAGCGATAACGGTGCGCCCCAATCGTTCGAGGGCGTCACGGAAGTCCAGGTAGACGGAATTGTGCAGAGGCCCCACGCCTCGTCCTGCGTCGATTTGTGCGCGCGCCGCGCGCGATGCAATATCGCGGGGCGTAAGGTTTCCAAACGCTGGGTATTGACGCTCCAGGTAGTAGTCACGCTCCTCTTCGGGGATCTGCGAGGGCGGGCGCGCCTCCCCCACTGTGCGGGGGACCCAGATACGCCCATCATTGCGTAAGGATTCCGACATGAGCGTGGTCTTTGATTGCCACTGTGACGACACTGGCAGCGCGGTTGGGTGGAACTGGATGAAGCTCGGCGAGGCCAAAGCCGCACCCGCCCGATGCGCCCGCCAAATAGCTGTGGCTGATGAGTTTTTTGCCAAAGTCGAATGGAAGTAGACGTTTCCGTAGCCGCCGGTGGCAAGAATCACCGCGTGCGCAGGATGGAAACGGAGTTCACCGTTTGTCAGGTCGCGGGTAATGACGCCTTGAGCACGACCGTCCTCGACGACAATGTCAAGCATTTCGTGGCGTACCCACAGTGTTGCTTGGCCGCGTGCGACCTGGCGCATGAGCGCGCTCGAAGCGGCCACTTGAAGCTGCTGGCCGGTCTGGCCTCGTGAATAGTAGGTGCGTGAAACCTGCACCCCTCCAAAACTGCGAGTTGAGAGAGAGCCCCCATACTCGCGCGCAAAAGGAACACCCAGGGCATTGAGGTGATCGATAACGCGGGTGGATTCAGCTCCCAGTCGCCATGCTTCGGACTCTCTGGCGCGGAAATCACCACCTTTAACGGTGTCGCGAACAAAGCGGGCTAGAGCATCCCCGTCGACTCGGCGCGCACGAGCGGCGTTAATACCACCTTGGGCTGCAACCGAGTGGGCGCGCCTGGGCGTATCGTGAGCGGTGATAACGTCAACGGGGTATCCCATTTCTGCAAGTGCTGCGGCCGCTCCGGCGCCAGCCAAGCCGGTGCCAACAACGACAATACGAAAACGGCGACGATTGCCGGGGCTGACCAGGCGGGCGTGGGCAACGAAGGCGTCCCACATCTTCCGAGGCGGCCCCTCAGGTTGATGAGCGTCAAGGGAGTGGCCTTCAGTGAGGTGAAAAAGTGGAGGAGAAGTTGGCACGTCCTGGGTGGCGTCTATGCGTTGTTCCCCTAGCGGGACGTAGTCCTGCCAAGGGCGTGTGGCCTCGTGTGCCGGGGGTAATGTCGGTTTCCTATTTGTCATTGGAAGACTCCCATCCACGCGCCAAGAATGACGGCCCCATTTCCAGCGACAATAGCCAAAGCAAGCGCATAGCCCACCAGGCGTGCGATCCTCCGCCCGCGTTCGTTCACTCCGCCGAGGTCCTGCCAGGCTAGTCCTATGCCGTGGGCAAGGTGAATACCTAAAGCAATGAGGGCAGCCCCGTAGCCGATCGCCGCTAGGGGACGGGCGAGGGAGGCACTGAGGTTTGCTACTGCGTGAAAGACGCTGCCGCCGTCAGCCGATGGTGTGGGGTGTTGAAAGCTTTCGGGGGCGATCAGGACACCCGCTGTGAGATCAAGGATGTGGGCGCTAATGAAGAGAAGCATGATGATGCCGGTGGGCATCATCGCTTTTGCGCCGTATCCGCGCCACGCCATGCGGCGAGCACCTCGCGTGCGTGTAGATGCGGAGCGCTGCCAGAGAATGAGGACTGCGCCAAGGTGAATAATCAGGCAGCCGACCATGACAATGCGGAATGCCCACAGGATCATGCCATGTGGAAGCGCGGGGGCTCCGACCTCTCGAAGCCACGCCGCATAAAGGTCAACGCCTTGCGGATCGAGAAAGACCTTGAGGTTGCCGAGCATGTGGACGAGCACGAAGGCTGCCATTGCCATGCCGGTGACTGCGGTCGCCGTTTTCAGCAGCCATGTGGGCAGCACAACGCTGCGGCGTGCGACTGCATATTGTCCGTGAATGTGCGCCATTGCAACACCCCCTTGTAGTCAGCGTAGCGTGCATGAGTGGAGGGTGCAGAAGTTCAAGTGGCTCAGTGTTTAGCTCTTTTTCTCCGCCGCATCAACGGCGTTGAGGATGTCGCCCAAGGTCTGCCAGGAACGGACGTGCTCGTCAGCGAAAGTTAAACGTAGTTCGTGTTCGATGGCGGCGACAACGGCATACAGTCCAAGGTCGTCAAGATCAAGATCGCCAGCAAGAGTAAGGTCAAGGCGAGCACGGGAGGGTTCAAGGTTCGTTTCGGCAACAATGGCGGCAAGGACAGCCTCGTGACGCGGGTTGACCCCCTCTGCGTCGGGTTTTTGCTCCCTCTGGCCCATTTGAGCTTGCAAGGAGTCGTCGTTTACAGGCACACCAGCCGCATGTGCTTCTTCTTGCGCCTCGTCGAGGTCGCTTGCCTCGGGGGTGTCTTGCCCAAAGGCTGCCGCGAGATCAATGCCAAGGAGATCGCCAATAGTGCCCATGGCACTAGAGTAGCCTCCTGCCAGGGGCCTAAGCGAGGCTGCCCCTCTCGTAGGGGTCTTCAGTCATGCCTGCAGGGAAAACAACGGGAGCTACCTGCATCACGCAAGTAGCCCCTGCTTGTGGAATGGAAAGGACGCTTAGCCGACCACCTGGTTGAGCCAACGCACGGGTGCCCCAGCGCCGGCATAACGGAAGGGTTCAAGCTCGTCATCCCATGCTTGCCCCAAAGCGAGATCAAGGCCATCTCGCAGGCTCTGCATATCCGTCGCCTGTTCAATGGCGGCACGAATGCGGTCTTCCGGGACGACCACATTACCCACAGTGTCGATCTGGGCGTGGAAGATACCCAGTGACGGAGTGTGGAACCAGCGGCCACCATCGGTTTGGCCAGTAGGTTCTTCAGTGACTTCGTATCGCAGGTGCTCCCAGCCGCGCAATGCGGAGGCGATCCTGACACCAGAGCCTGTGGGGCCAACCCATGCGAACTCGCAGCGCATCATGCCTGGGGCGGCAGGCTGGTCGCTCCATTGGAGCTTGATCTCCTGTTCGAGGGCATTACCCACGGCCCACTGGATGTGTGGGCAGAGCGCAGGGGGAACCGAATGCACGAAAAGTACACCACGGGTGTATGTCCCTCTCATTGTGACCTCCAGGTTTGTTGTGAGGATCGTCTTCCCCTACGCCCTCGTCACAACACTGCGGTGGTTGCACAACGATTTTTCGCGGTGTACACGCCCATCATAGTCTCCTAGGGCGCCACTTGGCTAGCTAGGTTGTGGGATTAACAGCAAAACCTCGAATAATCTGTGTTCTGTAATCAATGTCTCCCCAGAGCCCATCAACTTTGCGGTGGGAAAGAAGATGTCCCGAGGCGATGTCATAACTGAAAATTTCCACCGGCTCCTCACTATAGGGCGCGTGAGTCAACACATCTACGCGCTCCTGCGAAAATATGGCATACCTATTATTTTCGAACGCATTGGGAAACTTAATTCCATGGATTGGCGATGTCACTCCCGTTGCCACATCCGTCGAATAAAGGATCCCTCCACCAGAGATCCAGCGAAGTTTTCCGTCGAAGTACGAACCGACACCATACGAGGCATTCGATATTTCATCCGAAGCAACCCTAAAAAACTCACCGTCATCACTACGAAGAGGAATAACATCCCTCTGCCCCGTCTGAACATTCCAGCGTTCAATCGACGCATAAGAATGACTTCCCGGCTCAAATTGCGTGAGAGGGCTATCTTTTTGAAATTGAGGAAACTCCCCAGGGTCACCGAGGCGCTTCTTTTCTTCTGGCAGATACTCGACCTGATCCGCCAGTACAAAAATATTCCGCCCATCACAAGGAGCAGTAGGACCGGCATATATTACCTCATGCAGGTCTGCAGACACACGGCGAATCTCGCGATACTCAAAGACGGAGTCTTTTACCACCTGCTGCAGGAATATTCTCTCACGCTCAATTTCCTCATCCTGAAGCTTAGAGAGCTCACCCCCCAAGACATAGGCAGAATTACCGCAGACACTAAAAACATCTGTATATTTTCCAATAGTGCGAAGATCGGTCGACTCTGAATTTAACAGCGCAACGTGCTGCCGATAGCCACTATCAGTAAAACCTTCATTTGTCACCGAAACCACTGCGGTTCCATGCGCCAAAAAAGCCGCACCATTAGCGATAGTCCCCTTCTTCGCCTTCTTCACATGAACGCGACCATCATGATCTATCAGGTAATCATTAGAGGAATCAGCAAGATACATACCAGCTTTGCCCCATACTAGGTGCGAAGCCTCAGAAAAGTCGGTCTGAAAAACAGTAGCCTTGAATTCCTCGTCAATAAGAACGAGGTAACTATCGCGCGCAAAAGGACTGTCACTACTCCATGGATTAGCGACAAATGCAAAAAGTATTTTATCAAGGGAAACCCTCCCCACACTCTCCAAAGGCTGAGCAAATCCGATCGAGCTAACACATGAACTCAATAGAATTACGACCCCAACTAGAGGAAAGAGCAGGGAGGGGAAGCAACGCAACACTCGCATAAACGCTTCTTTCACGGACTTAACGGACTACCAGGAACGGTAGGTTACCGTCCATGGCGAGATGACAATATCCCACGGGTACACGCCCCACGATAACGTGCGTCTGGAGATATGCGCATATACGGGATTCACTGCGCAGCAACTATCGGCCCTCAACGTCGAGAACCATCCCACCTTTTGCAAACATTTCTCCGTCTCCTTTGACGTAAAAGTAAAATGCCAGTGGGCGTATCAACTTACGTTGATACGCCCACTGTAGCAGCCCTCTTCATTTTTTGGAATACTCTGTGTATTCCACTCAGTAGTTCTTGTTGCGGATGTCGCGCAGAGCCTTCTTACGGGTCGCGCGATCCAAGCGATCAATGTAGATCATGCCTTCTAGGTGATCGCACTCGTGCTGGAGAGCGCGGGCCATGAGCTCTTCACCTTCAAGCACCACCGGCTTGCCATCAAGGTCGATGCCCTCAACGCGGGCGTACCAAGCGCGCTGAGTGGGGTACCACAGGTCGGGCACGGACAGGCAGCCTTCGTCACCGTCCTGATACTCGTCCTCAGAGACCTCAACGAGCTTGGGGTTCAGGACGTAGCCAATTTCGCCATCAACGTTGTAGGAGAATGCGCGCAGGCCAACACCAATCTGGTTGGCGGCCAAGCCGGCTCGACCATCCAGGGCGACACCTTCGAGCAGGTCCTCAACCAAGGACTTGACCTTGTTATCAATGTCCGTAATCCACTCGCAGGGGGTACGAAGGATCGGGTCACCAATAATGCGAATCTCGCGGATCGCCATCTTACTTTCCTTCCTTACCAAGCAGACGTGCGTGCAGGTCACGGACGGCGGAAACAGCCTCTCCCACGGGAACCTCGACACGATCCCCACTGGCGCGATCACGAATTTCAACTGTGCCGTTGGCCAGACCTCGACCGATGACCAAGGTGATTGGGATACCCACCAGCTCAGAGTCAGCGAACTTCACACCTGCCGACACCTTCGCACGATCGTCGTAGAGAACGTCCAAGCCAGCAGCGTCAAGCTCAGCGGAAAGCTGCTCAGCAGTGCCGAAGATTTCCTCACCCTTACCTGTGGCCAGAACGTGAACATCGAAGGGAGCAATCTGCGCAGGCCAAGCCAAACCGCGCTCATCACAGTTCGACTCTGCCAGAGCCGCGAGCACGCGAGAGATGCCGATGCCATAGGACCCCATGGTGACAATCTGGCTCTTGCCGTTCTCGTCCAGGACGGTCAGGCCAAGCGCCTTGGCATACTTGCGGCCAAGCTGGAAGATGTGGCCGATCTCGATACCACGCTCAAGGTGAAGCGGGCCAGAACCGTCGGGAGCGGGATCGCCCTCGCGAACCTCAGCGGCTTCAATAGTGCCATCAGCGTCAAAATCGCGGCCCTTCACGAAGGAGAAGACGTGAGTGTCAACCTCATTCGCGCCAGTAATCCACATGGTGCCATCCACCACGCGAGGATCCAGCAGATAGCGGATCGAGCCAGAGGGATTACCGTCCTCGTCAATAACGCGGGTGGAGGCATTCGGACCGATGACCTGCGGGCCGATGTATCCGGCGACAAGCTCAGGATGCTTCTCAAGATCGGCAGGCGTTGCCATTTCAACCTCGGCGGGCGAGACGGAGGCTTCGACACGCTTCATGTCAACCTCTCGGTCACCAGGGAGGCCGATCACCAACAGCTCACGCTTGCCGGTGGGGTGAGTCAGCGCCACGACAACGTTCTTCAGCGTATCCGAGGCCTGCCAGGGACGGTCCTCACGCGGGTAGTTCGCGTTAGCGTAGTCCACCAGGGCCTCAATCGTGGTGGCATCAGGGGTAGGCAAGACCGCAGGCTCAGGCAAACCATCAATCGGCAGTGCGTCTGGAACAGGCGTGGTGACAGCCTCCGCATTAGCAGCGTAGCCACCGGGGGAACGCACGAATGTGTCCTCACCAATGGGGCTGGGATGGAGGAACTCCTCTGAGCGGGAGCCACCCATCGCGCCCGACATCGCTGAAACGATGACGTATTCCAGTCCCAGGCGGTCGAAGATCGCCTGGTAGGCCTTGCGTTCAGCCATGTAGGACGCTTCGAGGCCTTCTTCGTCAATGTCGAAGGAGTAGGCGTCTTTCATGACGAACTCACGACCGCGGATCAGACCTGCACGAGGGCGAGCCTCATCGCGGTACTTGGTCTGAATCTGGTACAAGGCCAGGGGAAGGTCCTTGTACGAGGAGTAGAGATCCTTGACCAGCAAGGTGAACATCTCTTCGTGCGTGGGGGCAAGCAGGTAGTCACCTTCCTTGCGGTCACGCAATTTGAAGAGAGTCGGGCCGTACTCGTCCCAGCGGTTGGTGGCCTTGTAGGGCTCTGCGGGAATCAGGGCGGGGAAGTGAACTTCCTGAGCGCCCATGCGGTCCATTTCCTCGCGGACGATGTCCTCGACTTTGCGTAGCACGCGCAACCCTAGAGGCATCCAGGTGTAGATGCCGGGGGCGGTACGACGGATGTACCCGGCGCGGACCAGAAGCTTGTGGGACATGACCTCCGCGTCGGCGGGGTCCTCGCGCAAAGTGCGCAGGAAGAAAGAAGATACGTTTCTCAGCACGCCCTCTAGCGTAGTCCACTCCCCCGCTCGTTTTCGAGCCTGCTAAGCGTGGCTCTGCGCATTGTGTTGCACAGCAATCTTTCACAGCAGCGAAGGGCAATAAAAATGCCTGTGGGCGCAGCATGAAGCACGCCCACAGGCTCAGTCAATGGCGAAGTGGCAGGCCCTCATACGTTCATTGGCACGAGCGGCGCTACCAGCCGAGTTTCAGACCGATTATTCTTCGGTATTGCCACCTGACTCGGCAAGGAGCTTAATATCGCGCAGGATGTTCATCGTCATCAGCGACATGAAGGTGGCATCCGCCCAGCACGCTGCCTGAGCGGCAACACAATGAGGCTGATGACGCTCGCGTAGATGCAGGCGGGTGCGGTTAATGTCCTCAGGGATCAGAACGAAGGCCCATGTGGCGTCCACGTCCTTCGCGGTGCCATGCTCATCGACAGCAACCTCGGCTGAAGCCAAGACAAGAGCTGCATTCTCATCATCAACGACAATGCCCATGTCATCGTCTTCCTGGACGACATTCTTCAGAACCGACCACACGACCTCGGGGGATGCCTCGATCGACACAGCGCGGTCGGTAACAAAGGAAGCGCCTGGCAGAATATCGTCGCCGGGCAGGACGGCCTCAGCCTCGCTGCGGGTAACGCCAATGCGCTTCGGAAAGCCGGTAGCAACGATGGCGGCCGCGCCTGCTACGCCGGCTAGGGTCAGAATTGTACGCAGTCCCATGGGAGCTCCTTAAAGTGTGGCCAGATGTGAGTATGGTTGCGGGCAGGGCTACTTGGCGGCGATCACCTCGACGCTGCCTTCGCCGGCCTCAAGCCCCATCTCTTCTGCAAGCATATTGGCTCGGCGGATCAACGTCTCGACGATCTGATCTTCGGGGACGGTGTCAACAACCTCACCGCGAATAAAAATCTGGCCCTTACCGTTACCTGAAGCAACCCCCAGGTCAGCTTCACGGGCTTCACCCGGGCCGTTCACGACGCAGCCCATCACGGCCACGCGCAGTGGCACAGTGAGGTCCTTCAGACCTTCAGTGACTTCTTCAGCCAAGGTGTACACATCAACTTGAGCGCGGCCGCACGACGGGCAGGACACAATCTCAAGGGTGCGCTCACGCAGGCCCATGGATTGAAGGATCTGGATACCCACCTTCACTTCCTCCACCGGCGGTGCAGAAAGAGACACACGGATAGTGTCACCAATACCCTGCCGTAGGAGCGCGCCAAAAGCGGTGGCGGACTTAATGGTGCCTTGGAAAGCTGGGCCAGCCTCGGTCACACCCAGGTGGAGAGGCCAGTTACCGCTTTCAGCCAGGATCTCATAGGCGCGAATCATCGTGACAGGATCGTGATGCTTGACCGAGATTTTAAAGTCATGGAAGTCGTGCTCTTCAAAGAGGGAGGCTTCCCACATGGCCGACTCGGCGAGAGCCTCGGGAGTGGGGCCACCGTACTTGGAGTACATGCGCTTATCGAGAGAGCCAGCATTGACGCCAATACGCAGCGAGGTGCCGTGATCGCGGGCTGCGCGGGTGATCTCAGCGATCTGGTCATCGAACTTGCGGATATTACCGGGGTTGACGCGCACCGCGCCGCAGCCTGCCTCAATCGCTGCAAAGACGTATTTCGGCTGGAAGTGGATGTCGGCAATGACCGGGATGTTGGATTTACGGGCGATGATGGGCAGCGCCTCGGCATCCTTATCGGTCGGGCAGGCGACTCGGACAATGTCGCAGCCCGATGCTGTGAGTTCGGCAATTTGCTGCAAGGTTGAGCCGATGTCGTGTGTCTTGGTGGTCGTCATGGACTGCACCGAGATAGGCGCGCCTCCACCAACTGGCACGCTTCCGACCATGAGTCGACGGGTGTTCTTACGCGGGAATGGCGTGTCCTTCACGGTGGGCATGCCTAAAGCAATTTCAGTCACCATTCCATTATCGCCCATGGTGGGAGCATTTGCGGCATCGCGCAGTTGAGATAGCTAACGCTTCTCCTTGGCCTTCGCTTGCCGCACGATCCCCGGGCTCTCAGACCTGTTCCCTCTATGATTGAGGGGAACGTGAATCACATCGATGTGAAAGATAAGGTGCCGTCATGGAAAGTCGCCCATTAGGTTCAACAGGCACACAGGTCTCCATCATTGGTTTAGGAACGTGGCAGTTGGGTGCCGACTGGGGTGAGGTTGACGAGGCTGCCGCACGTGCCACCCTTGATGCCTCCCTTTCTTCTGGCGTGACTTTTATCGATACCGCTGACGTTTACGGAGACGGACGTTCCGAACGTTTTGTTGGATCCTTCCGTGCAGACAACCCCGATCGTGGCCTGTTCGTTGCAACGAAGATGGGCCGCCGCGTGGAGCAACGTCCTGAGAATTACACGCCCGAGGCTTTTGCCGCGTGGAATGAGCGTTCTCGCCGTAACCTTGGCGTGGAGTGCTTGGATTTGGTCCAGCTTCATTGCCCACCCACCGAAGTTCTGGCTGATCCCGCAACGTGGGATGAACTACGTCGCATGGTCGAAGCCGGGCTGATTGCCAACTTTGGAGCATCGGTGGAAACCTGCGAGCAAGCACGCCTAGCAATGGAGGGTGGGGCTCAAACCCTGCAGATTATTCTCAACATCTTCCGTCGCAAGCCCCTTGAAGAGGTTCTGCCCGAAGCAGCCGAGCGTGGCGTAGGTGTCATTGTGCGTGTGCCGCTGGCTTCTGGCCTGTTGTCGGGCAAGTACACGACGGATACTGTGTTTGCCGCAGGTGATCACCGCAACTACAACCGTGAGGGCGCTGCCTTTGACATTGGCGAAACCTTCTCTGGCGTGCCCTACGAGGTCGGTGTTGCCGCGGCCTCCGAGTTCACCCGCCTCTGCTCCAACTACGGCCCACAGAATGCCACTCCTGCTCAGATTGCCCTCAAGTGGGTCACCGAACAGGTCGGTGTCACGACTGTTATTCCCGGTGCTCGCAATGCAGATCAAGCCGCTGCAAACGCTGCCGCTGCCACACTTCCCCCTCTCTCTGCTGATCTCAATGCTGCGCTGGAAGATCTCTACAACCGCATGATCCGCGAACACGTTCACGGCCGCTGGTAAAACCCCCTACTGCTTCAACACGGGTGCCCTCGCTCTATCGAGCGAGGGCACCCATGCATTAGACAGCTCACACAGAGACGTTACGCCCGTGGTGTTACCCGATTGTTACCGGCTTGACGATGTCAGCCACCATGAGGATCACCGACATGCCAATCAGCAGCGCACCCATGACATAGGTGACGACCACCAGGCGAGCAGTATCGGCAGGACCCGGATCAGGGCGACCACGCAGGCGAGCCACAGTGCGGCGAACGCCCTCGAAGATTGCACCAACAATGTGCCCACCATCCAGGGGCGGAACAGGCAACAAGTTAAAGACGAAGAGCGCCATATTGAGCGATGCCAACAATGACAACAAGGTTGCCACGGTTGCACGGTAGTCGGTCGTAGCAAAAACGCCTTCGCCGGAGGCAACCTCGCCAGCAATACGGCTCACACCCACCACCGACATCACACCAGCAGGATCTCGTTCACTTCCCGTCACCAACGAAGTGAGAACCTCCCAAACGGCCACAGGCAAACGTGTCACAACACTCGCTGTGCCGGTGAAGGTTGCCCACGTGACCTCAAGCACCCTGCGAGGAGTGGCCGAGACATACTCGACGCCTGCGCCAACGCCAATCACCCAGCGTCCGTCTTCAAGTTTGACAGGCGTGACGGTGACGGTCTGAGGCTCGCCATTGCGATCAATAGTTACCGACAAGGGCTCACCAGCAGAGTTATTGAGAGCAGAAGTCAGGTCGCTCCAGCGTTCCACGGGGGTCTCACCGACGGCTGTGATACGGTCACCGGCTTCAATCCCCGCTGCTGCTGCAGGACCGGGTACCTCGCCTGATACTGCGGTCACAGTCGCGGGAACTGCTGCAAGAGTCGGTGAAGCTGCGGGCACGCCAATACCCATGAGAACCACAGCAAAAAGCACAGCCGACAAGATGAGGTTCGTGACCGGGCCGCCAAACATGACAGCGAACTTCTTGGGTGCGCTCAGACGATAAAAGGCCCTGTCCTCCATACCTTCAGGGATCTCGGCAGCGCTTTCGCGGCGCGCCTCTTCTGCCAGTGTCAGTTCACCCTTCTTATTCAGAAGTGGAGTGCCGGGGCGGGCTGGTGCGTACATGCCGACAATGCGCACATAGCCGCCCAGCGGGATCGCGCGGAGGCCATAGCGGGTTCCTCGCCACTCTTTCTCCCATAAAAGAGGGCCGAAGCCGACTGAGAATACCGGGACAGGCACCCCGAAACGCTTCGCAGGTAGCATATGGCCCAACTCGTGAATCGCCACCGAGATCAGCAGTCCAACCACGATGACAAGAATGCCGATCACATACGACATATCACCACTCCCCCTCAACAACGACTACCACATTAGACGGAACAGCTCCCCGAAGTCGCCGATGCCGCCTTACACGTCATTCCACATGACCTGCCCTGAGCGCGCGCTACTAGGAGGCAATCCGCTCCGCCGCACGTGCTCGCGCCCATTCTTCAGCGCCCAAGACGTCATCCAGCGTTGGTTCGACAACACCAACATGTTCTTCAACGACCTCACGAACCGTGTCAACAATTCCCAGGTAGCTGAGTCGGCCATGAATGAAAGCGTCAACACACACTTCATTTGCCGCGTTGAAGACGGCAGGGTGGGTAGCCGAAGCTGATACAGCATGGCGGGCGCACATGATCGCCGGGAAAGTCACGTCATCGACTGGCTCGAAGGTCCAGGCCTGTGCCGCGCTCCACCGCAGGGGGTTCTCCACATCCACCAGGCGTTCTGGCCATGTCATCCCCAGGGCAATCGGGAGGCGCATATCTGGCGGCGAGGCTTGCAGGGTCGTTGCCCCATCCATCCATGTCACACCCGAATGGACGATGGACTGGGGATGAACGACCGTCACGATATGTTCTGGCGCGACGTCAAAAAGCAGGTGAGCCTCGATCAGCTCTAAACCCTTATTCATCAAAGTAGACGAGTTAATCGTCACCACCGGCCCCATATCCCAGGTCGGATGCGCAAAGGCTTGCTCGGGGGTCACGTCCCCAAGATCAGCGCGAGTCCTCCCACGGAAAGGGCCGCCCGAAGCCGTCAAAATCACATCAGCAACTTCGCTGCGCCCCGTGACCACCGGCGAAGTCATACCTTTTTCGTGGACGCCAGAAGCAAGAGCCTGAGCGATCGCCGAGTGCTCAGAATCGACGGGGACGATCTGCCCGGGGCGCGTCATGGCCTGCTTCACGAGGGCGCCACCCACGACAAGTGACTCCTTATTCGCCAGTGCCAGCGTGCACCCAGCCTGCAAAGCGGCCAAAGTCGGGCCAAGCCCCACACCGCCCGTAATGCCATTAAGGACAACAGCATCCGGGAAAGCCCCCGCAACCTGCGCGGCAGCGTCAGGGCCTACAAGAATCTGCGGCAACCGTGCAGACGCATCCAACGCTGACACAGCCTCACGCAGCTCAGCCACGCAGTCACGAGCAACGGCAACAACCTCAACAGAATAGGCAACAATCTGTTTGGCGAGGACACCCACATTTGCTCCCCCAGCCGCCAGCGCACGCACCCGGAAACGCCCGGGGTGAGCGTCAATCACCTCGCACGCCTGGGTTCCAATGGAGCCAGTGGATCCGAGGATGACAACATCAATGACTGCGGAGGACTGGTGTGCTGGAGTGTGAGAGAGCAGGGGCATATCAGTTCACTGCAAGGAGGATTTCAATGGCGCGGCCCAAATAGGCGTCAACCGGACCTTCAGCGTAGGCCTTCTTACCGCGGGCCGGCTTGAAGACTGCTTGACGAATATCATCAGCGGTCAGCTCTGTGTTGTCGTTAAAGAAGCCTTCCAAACGGTCAAGCAGGGCGTCCACCTCTTCAGCGTTGTAGCCAGGCTCGCGCCCCGGACGCGCAAAACGCTCACCTCGGGGACGCAGCAGACGGGGGTAGAGCGTGGTTGCACGGTCAGCGACGCGCTGGTACCACGCGGCCTCGCCATTAACAGCAATGTGGTCCGCACGATCGCGCTGCACGAACGCTGCCTCCAAGCGGTTCAAAGCGGCGTCGATAGCTTGGATACTGTAACCGCGGCGCTTTAGGAGGAAGGTCGCCTGGCGGACTTGCTCAGCACTAAAGTGCTCTGCGGGCACGCCGCCTTCGTAGGCTCGGCGGGCATCTTCAAAGAAGGAATCGACCGATGCAGGGTCGTAACCGTAGGTGAAAATACTTACCCGAGGGAAAGAGTCGCTCATCGATTCTCCTGTGTGTTGGTGCCCTGTTGCTGGGATGCTGCTAATTGGGGCTTTACTGCCGGGGCATCGGAGGAGGATCCTTTGCGCCCGCCTTCTTGTACTGCCGTGGCCAGCTGACCACATGCACCATCGATGTCAGATCCGCGGGTATCGCGAATCGTCGTCGAGATTCCATTGTTACGCAAAATGGCGACAAATTCGTCTTGTGTGCGTCGTGTTGAAGCCGTCCAGATCGAACCCGGAGTGGGATTCAGGGGAATAGGGTTGACATGCACCCAGCCCTTCCCACGCTTGTTGAGCTCATCAGCGAGGAGCTGGGCACGATAAGGCTGATCGTTCATATCCTTGATGAGCGCATACTCAATAGATACACGTCGTCCCGTGGCCACGAAATAGCGGCGAGCAGCATCAAGGAGCTCGCCCACCTTCCACCGCGAGTTAATCGGGATGAGGTCATCACGCAAGTCATCATCAGGCGCATGCAAAGACACCGCCAAGGTCACGGGTAGCCCCTCAGCAGCCAACTTGTCGATCGCCGGAACCAAGCCCACTGTCGAAACTGTGACATTACGGGCAGACATTCCAAAGCCCTCAGGGCTGGGGTCAATCAAACGATGCAGGGCATTAACGACAGCCCGGTAATTGGCCATGGGCTCACCCATCCCCATGAACACAATATTCGACAGTCGGGTGGGGCCGCCCTCAAGCAGTCCGTCCTCGCAGGCTCTTTGAGCCATACGCACCTGATCAATGATCTCGGCTGTCGACAGGTTGCGTGTCAAACCCATCTGCCCGGTCGCACAGAAGGGGCAGGCCATACCGCATCCAGCCTGGGAGGAAATACACAAGGTCGTGCGCTCGGTGTAGCGCATCAGCACCGATTCAACGCGAGCACCATCGTAGAGCTCCCACAAGTGCTTAATCGTCAAACCGCCATCTGCGCGCTGGGCAACGACCTCGTTCACCAAATCAGGCATGAAGGTCGAGCGGATGGCCTCATGCATTGAGGCCGGGATATCGCTCATCAACGCAGGATCGGCAGTGAAGTGCTCAAAGTAGTGGCGCGAAAGCTGGTCAGCTCGGAAAGCAGGGAAACCAGCATCCTTAACAAGGGCACGACGCTCAGCCTGGCTCAGATCAGCGATATGCGCAGGAGCCTTCCCACGGCGCTTCGCGGTAAAGGAAAGAATAGGCTTCGCATCGGGTGTGAGCGCGCCCTCAGGTGGCTGATCTGTCGGGCGAACCTCACGACGCTTGCTAGGGACCTTGGGAGTCGGTAGAGAAGTTGTCACATCAGCCTCCCAACGCGTTTCGCACAATGAAATAGAAAACGGGCGCGAACATCAGCAGCGCGTCAATGCGATCAAGAACTCCGCCGTGCCCTGGAAGGAGGGAAGACATATCTTTCAGACCGACCTCACGCTTAATGAGCGACTCAAGCAAATCCCCCAGAGTGCCAATAAAAGCTGCAGCAATACCAGCGATAACACCCCACCACCACTGGGCGCCCAGCAGAATAAAACAGATAATGCCAGCGGTGACAGCCGCCGTCACGGAACCGGCAAATCCCTCCCAAGATTTTTTCGGCGATAAACGCGGCGCCATAGGATGCTTACCGAAAAGAATGCCTGCGCCCCAACCGCCCAAATCATTGGCTGTCGCTAAAAGGACAAGCAAACCAACCAGCCAGGCTGAGTTAAACTCTCGCAGCATCAGCAAAAGAAACGCGGCGAAGAAGGGGACATAGACGATGGCAAACACCGAAGCCACGATGTCGTGGATGCGATTCTGCTGAGAAGAATCAACCAAACGCCAGGCAGTTGCAGCAAATACCGTCAGATACGTGGCAACCAATGTTGCTTCCACACCAAGCATCCACGCGCAGGTAAGGATACCAACGGTACCGAGGTAAATCGGCGGCATCGACAGGTGAATACCCACCCGCGCGAAAGCGCCCGCCAGTTCCCACACTCCTGCCACGCACATGAGTGCGGCGAAAACAACAAAAAGTGGTGGGAAGAAAATCAGTGAGCCCGCAACAGCAACAATTAACACCGCTGCTGTTCCTACAGCAGCGGGAAGATTACGCCCGGCGCGGCCCGTCGCGGGAAGAGGAGGTCTCTCCACGGTAGGAGCCGGGGAGAGAACCTTCCCTACAACGCGAGTAACAGAAGAATCACTCATCAGATGGTGAGAAGCTCAGTCTCCTTGGCGGAGAGCAGTTCGTCGATCTGCTCCACGCGTGCCTTAGTGAGGGATTCGAGGGATTTTTCGGCGCGTTCGACTTCGTCCTCGCCAGCCTCGCCATCCTTCTTCAGGCGATCGAGCTGTTCCTTCGCCTTACGACGCACGCCGCGCACAGACACACGGGCATCCTCAGCCTTGGACTTGGCCTGCTTCACGTAGTCACGGCGGCGTTCCTCAGTCAGAGCAGGAAGCACAACACGCACAACATTGCCGTCATCAGTGGGGTTCACGCCAAGGTCAGACTCGCGCAGTGCGCGGATGATCTCAGCAACAGCACCGCGATCGAAAGGAGAGATCAAAACGGTGCGTGCCTCGGGAATCTGGAAGGAAGCAAGCTGCTGCATTGGCGTCGGAGCGCCGTAGTAGTCGACCATGATCTGCTGGAACATGCCCGGGTTTGCGCGGCCGGTGCGGATGTTACCAAAGTCGTTACGAGCCACCTCAACGGCTCGATCCATCTTGTCCTCTGCTTCAAGCAGAATATCGTCGATCACTGCTGCTCCTTCTGTTTGTCAGGTGCGACGGAAACAAGCGTACCGATTTCTTCGCCCATAAGGGCTGCGGTCACGTTTCCTGGTTCATTCATACCAAAGATTCGCATATTGAGGCCGTTTTCCTGACTCAGAGCGAATGCAGCGGCATCAACTACTTTAAGGCCTTGAGCCAGCGCGTCACTATAAGAGACGTAGGTGAGTTTACGGGCATCAGGGTTAGTGCGTGGATCATCGGTGTAAACACCATCCACACCGTTCTTCGCCACTAACAGCTCCGTGCAGTGTGTTTCCAACGCTCGTTGAGCCGAAACCGTATCCGTCGAGAAGAACGGCATACCAGCACCGGCACCGAATACAACGACACGGCCCTTCTCCATGTGACGAATTGCTCGCAAGGGAATGTAGGGCTCAGCAACCTGCTGCATCCCAATGGCACTCTGCACGCGGCATGGCACACCCGCCTGTTCAATGAAGTCTTGGAGGGCAAGAGCATTCATGACGGTGCCGAGCATACCCATGTAGTCGGCGCGAGAACGGTCAAGGCCTGAGCGTGAAAGCTCTGCGCCGCGGAAGAAGTTGCCTCCACCCACCACGACAGCGACCTGAATACCTTTGCGGACGGCCTCAGCGATCTGCTGGGCAATATTACGAACAACGGAAGGGTCAAGGCCGATAGAGCCACCGCCGAAAGCCTCACCAGAGACTTTCAGCAGCACGCGACGCGGCGTGGGGGCGGACATATGTACTCCTTTGTGCATGCTCGACGCTAGATGGAGACTGGCCGTGGAGGGTTTTCACCAAAGGCCATTGGGGTTCCCGCTGCGTAAGAGGCGAACCCCTAGAGATAAAAATACTGTGTGAATATCCTGGGTGCCAATGAAGGCCCCGCCAAAAGGCGGGGCCTTCATGTGGAGTGATCAGGCGCCGACGTGTACGCGAACGAACTCGGTGACGGTGCCGTTTACCTCAGTGAGAACCTTGCCAACGGTCTTGGAAGGATCACGAGCGTAGTCCTGGTCCACCAGGCAGTTGTCCTTGAAGTAGGCGTTGAGGCGGCCCTCAACGATCTTAGGAACGATAGCCTCGGGCTTCCCCTCTTCGAGGGTAATCTTCTCGAGGGTAGCGCGTTCCTTCTCCAGGACGTCAGCGGGGACGGAGTCACGGTCAAGGTAAGCGGGCATGTAGGCGGCCACGTGCATAGCGATGTCGTGGGCGACGGAAGCGCCGTTGGCATCGGTCACGACGAACACGCCAACCTGCGGGGGCAGGTCGGGGCTGGTCTGGTGCAGGTAGAGGTCAACGTTTTCGCCCTCAACGCGCACGAGGCGGCGAGCCTCGATCTTTTCGCCGATGACGGCGGCCATACCGTTGATGCCGTCCTGAACGGTCTCGCCATTCAGGGGAGCAGCCAAGAGAGCGTCGAGGTCTGCTGCTTCGGCGGCAACAGCGGCTTCGAGAACGCTCTGAGCGAAGTCGATGAACTTCTGGTTCTTGGCAACGAAGTCGGTCTCGGAGTTGAGCTCAACCATGTAGCCAACCTTGCCGTCAACGACGGTGGCGGCCAGCAGGCCTGCGGAGGCAACGCGGCCTTCGCGCTTGGAGAGGGACTTGAGGCCCTTGAGGCGGATGATTTCGAGCGCCTTCTCAGCGTCGCCGTCAGCCTCGGTAAGAGCGTTCTTGACGTCCATCATGCCGGCGCCGGTCTGCTCGCGCAGCGCCTTGACATCAGCAGCGGTGAAGTTCGCCATTGGTGTCGATCCTTTCAGGAAAGTTCTGGTCAGGCCTGGGGTGCTTCAGCTGCTTCTTCAGCAGCGGGAGCTTCGGTGGTCTCGCCTTCGAGGAGCTCGCGCTCCCACTCAGCCAGAGGCTCAGCTGCGGGTGCAGCTTCTTCACCGGTGGGCTTGCGGGTTGCGGAGCGAGCCAGGAGGCCCTCAGCAACAGCGTCAGCAATCACGCGGGTCAGCAGGGCGACGGCGCGGATAGCGTCGTCGTTGCCGGGGATACGGTAGTCGACCTCGTCAGGATCGGCGTTGGTGTCGAGGATGGCGACGATGGGGATGTTGAGCTTACGAGCTTCGGAAACAGCGAGGTGTTCCTTCTTGGGGTCAACGATCCACACGGCGGAGGGAACCTTAGCCATGTCGCGGATGCCGCCGAGGGTGCGAGCGAGCTTGTCCTTCTCGCGGCTCATCATGAGCAGTTCCTTCTTGGTGTGGCCGGAAGAGGCAACATCTTCGAAGTCGATCTGCTCGAGCTCCTTGAGGCGCTGGAGACGCTTAGCAACGGTGGAGAAGTTGGTGAGCATACCCCCCAGCCAGCGGTGGTTCACGTAGGGCATGCCAACGCGGGATGCCTGCTCAGCGACAGTTTCCTGAGCCTGCTTCTTGGTACCAACGAAAAGAATGGTGCCGCCGTGAGCGACGGTCTGCTTGACGAAGTCGAACGCAATGTCGATGTCAGCGATGGTCTGCTGCAGGTCAATGATGTAGATGCCATTGCGCTCGGTCAGAATGAAGCGCTTCATCTTGGGGTTCCAACGACGGGTCTGGTGACCGAAGTGGACGCCAGAGTCCAGGAGCTGGCGCATGGTGACGACTGCCATGAATCGTCCTTTCCCCTGCGCATAGCACAGGTTTGGGGGCTGTAAAGCCCGTCTTTCGGTTTTTTGCTCGTTCCGGAAGTCCCGGTAAGAGCCCTGGTGCCACAGCCGACCACCACCCCGAAGGGACCTGAGGCAGTCGTGCTCCGTCCTACTCAAGCCAGTCGGCACGGTGCCGGTGGTGTAGACGCGGTAATGACACGCGAAGTCATCTGTTCTGCCCTATTTGTACGATTCGGACAGTCCAGACGCTCGATCTAGTCTAGTCGATGCTATGGCCTGCTTCGAGCACGCTTCTTGTGACACGGCTCCCACTCTCCCTTCCCTATCCACAGCTTCATCGTGGGATTTGGGATATCCACAGCCCTGCTGTCATCTTTCGGGCATTGTCCGCGCACCACGCACAGTGAAGGTATGGACACTCAGCACTCTTACTTTCGTTCGCCTCTCCACCGCGTGGGCATGATTCTCTGTGCAACGCTGTTCTTTCTTGCAGTCTTCTCCCCCGCTGCCGCAGCGCTCTTTTCCGTTGACGAGGCCACTGCGGAGGGTCCTTCGCGTACTCCCTGGCGTTGGCCCAGTGGCATCCCTGTCGCAGTCACACGCCCTTTTGAACCACCTTCACAGGATTGGCTCGCAGGACACCGCGGTGTAGATCTGGCACTCCCTGTCGCTTCCGAGGTGCACTCCCCTGCTGCTGGCACGATCACCTTTGCTGGGCGTCTAGTGGATCGCAATGTGGTAGTCATTGAGCACGATCATCGAAGATCAACCTTTGAACCAGTAGCGCCTCTTGTCTCTTTGGGAGAATCAGTAGCGGCCGGTCAAGTTATTGGCACGGTAGAGGATGGCCATGTGCCCGGCCCTTTGCATTGGGGCGTGAAGGTTGGAGCAAAAAAGTACCTCGATCCGCTACGGCAACTGCTCTCTCCTATTGTGCTCAAGCCGTGGTGAGCACAATCCGACCAGGGTTGCTGGCCCGCAGGCTACTTGCCTTTCAGGCTCGTGGATGTGCTTGTAAGTAGATCTCTGACAGGCGTTTGGCATCGACGTGGGTGTAGCGCTGCGTTGTCGCCAGGGAGGCGTGTCCGAGGATTTCTTGAACCGCCCGTAAATCGGCACCTCCTTGAAGAAGATGCGTGGCAGCAGTGTGTCGAAGCGCGTGAGGGGCAAGATCTTTTACTCCGGCCTTGGCAGTCATGTCATGGACAACGGCACGCACTGTACGAGGGTCGATGCGGCCCCCTCGTTTCCCAAGGAAGAGGGCCTGACCAGAGTGCTCGACCTGAAGGTGTGGGCGTCCTCGTGTCAGCCACGCCTGCCACGCTCGAAGGGCAACGTCTCCGATCGGCACAACGCGCTCTTTATTTCCCTTACCGATGACACGAACAGTGCTCGTCGACTGATTAAGCGCGGTCGTATTCAGGGCGCAAAGTTCACTGACACGCACACCAGCGCTGTAGATGAGTTCGAGCATTGCCCAGTCTCTTAAAGCAATCGCAAGCAGCTTCTCTTGCTCTTTCCCGACCTGCTGTTGCTCAGGATTCTGTCCGCTCTCATCGGGCTGGTCAACAAGAGCGGCCGCATGATCAAGAAGTCGGGCAGCACTCTCAACATCAACAACCTCAGGGAGGCGTTGATCAGGGCGAGGGGAAATCAGCAGGGCCGATGGATCGCTGGTGAGGAAGCCACGGTGGTGAGCCCAAGCGCAGAAAGATCGTAAGGATGAGGTCTTGCGAGCTGCAGTAGAGCGGGTTGCCCCCTGAGCAAGAGTGGAGGAAAGCCAAGAACGCAGCGCGCGAGTTGTCAAAAGGTCCTCTAGCGGGCTTTCTTTCCCTCCCCGTTCTCGGATGAAACTTAGACATGCCCGCAGGTCAGCCTCGTACGCGCGCAGAGTCTGCGGTGAAAGCCCCTTACTATCAGCGAGGAAAGCCAGCCACTGTTGAAGGAGACGTTCATCTTCATCGGCTAATAGGGTTTTTGGCGCGCCCGCTTTCTTGTCCATGCGCGCGTGGGACGTCGGCAAAGCATAACCACCCGCTGTACGAGGCTGTCGTGACATGTCGCCAGTGTAGCTGCCCCCTATAGTGTTAGCTCACCGCCCTTCGACGCCAGCCAGAAGCACTGGAAGTCACCCATCCTGCTAGTTCGAGGCCCGCGAGCGCGGCGAGCGTTTCGCGTTCTGACAGTCCGCAGGCTCGTGTGAGTCGTTCGAGGCTGGCGCTACTTCGCTGTGGGAGTGCTTCCCAGACGCGACGCTGCGCGGGCGGAAGGGCGTTGCTACCTTCGTCGCGGGCGACGGGTGCTCCGAAGAGTTCATCGCTGAGTGTGGGGGCGAGTGGGCCAATGAGTTCTTGGACGTCTTGGGCATGCCGGATGAGTGTGGCTCCGTTGCGGATGAGCTCGTTACTGCCTGCTGCCATCTCAGCGCCGACAGGGCCGGGGACAGCACCGACGGGCAGGCCAAGTTCCATGGCGCGGCGGGCGGTGGCGAGTGCTCCTGACCGTCTGCCTGCTTCGACGACGATGGTTGCTTCGCTCAGCGCTGCGATAAGGCGATTGCGGGCGAGAAAGCGCCATTTCGCGGGTCTCCACTGCGGAGGAGATTCGGAGATGATGGCCCCTCGGCCTGCGAGGATTCGGCTAAAGATCTGCTCATGGGCTTTGGGGTAAAGCTCGGCCACTCCCCCGGCCATGACGGCGACGGTTCGTCCATCGGCAGCGAGTGCGCCGCTGTGGGCTGCGATATCGATGCCGTAGGCACCGCCGGAGATCACGGTGAGGGTGTCTTGTCCGAGGTCACAAGCAAGGTCTGAGGCGACGCGGGTTCCGTAATGGGTACTGGCTCGCGCTCCGACAATGGCAACGCCGGGTTGAGCAGGGAGTGATCCAAGAACCCATAATGCGACTGGTTCTTCCGGTCCCAGGCGGCGCAATCCTTGGGGCCATTGTTCCATGCTCGGGGTGAGGAGGTGCCCGCCAAGTCCTTCGAGTATTCCCAGGTCTTCATCGGGGCGAGCTTGGAGCGCGCGAGGTTTCCACCGTTCCCAGCATTGCTGCCAGGAGGCTTGCCGTGCTGTCTCTCCTGCGATGTGAGCCGGTAGGGGGAGCGGCTGGTCGGCCATGACCCACTGGTAGGCTTCATCGTCGCCTAATGCGTTGCGTAACGCGGAAGCGTGTGCGTCCCCCGGTTCGATGATGGCGCTCCACCATGCGGCATACCACCAGTGTGGGCGTTCAGGCATATTCGTGTCCTCCTCCGCTTCGTAGTGCCAGGGCTTCACCCATGTCTGCCATATCGGGGTGGGCTCTGCCGTCGAGATCAGCGAGGGTCCACATGAGGCGTAGTACTCTGTCGGCTCCGCGCATCGAGAGAATCCCTCGTTCGATGGAGTCATCAAGATTGCCTAAAAGTTCCTTTGGGAGAGGCGTGTGTTGTCGGATCCATGTGCCGGGCAGTTCAGTATTGAGGCGCCAGGGAGTGTCTCGAAGGCGCACCCCCATACGTTCGCGGGCTTGCATGACACGTTCTTTAACGCGTGCGGATTCTTCGATGGTGCCTTCAGCGAGATCGGCGCGTGTGGGAGTGCGCATGGGGACGGTAATGTCAATGCGGTCCCGGAGAGGGCCGGATAGGCGCGCGTGGTAGCGGCGTCGTTCAATGGATGAGCAGGTGCATTGTTTGACTCGCGCGCCGCTATTACCGCATGGGCAGGGGTTCGAGGCAAGAACGAGTTGGAAGCGAGCAGGGTAAGAGGTGTGTCCCCGGGCTCGGTGAATTGACACGCGTCCTTCTTCGAGAGGCTGCCGCAGAGCGTCCAACACTGAGGGAGCAAATTCTGGAGCTTCGTCAAGCAGGAGCACTCCCCCGTGAGCAAGAGAAACAGCGCCGGGCCGTGGCACCTGTGCCCCGCCCCCAATCATTGCTGGCATGGTCATCGAGTGGTGGGGTGTACAGATGGGAGGTCTGCGGATGAGGCCTCCGTCGCCACCGAGTATGCCCGCTACTGAATGAATAGCTGTGGTGGTCAGCGCCGTTCGATCATCCAAGTCCGGCAAAATACTGGGCAGCCTAAGTCCCAGCATGGTTTTACCCGCGCCAGGTTCTCCGAGGAAATGAATGTGGTGGCCGCCTGCTGCCGCGACTTCGAGGGCGCGTCGGCCTCGGCTTTGACCGCGAACATCTGCTAGATCAAGAGGACCCTGCTCAGCGTGGACGCCTGCTCCTGTGGCACGCGAAAGTGCCGTCTCCCCTCCAAGAAGTGCGGGGACTTCTGCTTTCCCACCCGCCCAGATGATGACCTCAGCCACGTGAGAAAAGGACATGATGTCAATACCTGGAACAAGTTCAGCCTCACGCGCATTTGCCACCGGAACAATCGCTCGCGTGATCCCTCGGTCTGCGGCTGCCATGAGTGCTGGGAGAATACCCGTCACCGGTCGAATCGAACCATCAAGACCTAATTCCCCAACAAGTACGCATCCTTCGAAGGGAGAGGCATCGACCTGCCTGTTCGCGATAAGCACCGATAAGGCAATCGCGAGATCAAAACCTGAGCCGGATTTCGGAAGCCCTGCCGGTGAAAGGTTCACGGTTACACGTCGATCAGGAACGTCCAGGCTGCATGATTGGAGTGCTGAGCGCACGCGTTCCTTCGATTCACGTAGGGAGGCGTCAGGCAAGCCCACTAGGGTGAAGGCCACGAGGCCCCTGCCAACATGCGATTCGACTTCCACGACGTGACCGTCAATACCCACCAGAGCAACCGCTAAGGTCGTCGCGATAGTTGAGCTCACGCTGCCACCGCCTTTTCCCAGTGAATACTTGCCTGGGAGGAAACAAGATCACACGCCATCTCGCCAGCGGAGATAAGCTCACGCATGCTTTCAGGCAAAGTCAAAGCGATGACGTCAATACGTACGTGCCGTTTGTGCTCCTGCGTGGCGAGCCACGCCGCAGCAAGGCGGCGAAGTCGAGCGTACTTTCGAGCGTCAATAGAGGCAAAGGCTGAACCATGTGAATTGCCGATCCGCGTGCGTACTTCAACAACGACGTAGCATCCCGCAGCGGGATCGGCTGCAATAATGTCAAGCTCGCCGCGCCGCCCATCGCGCCAATTTTGTTCCAGAATATGCAGCCCCTGCGTGCTTAAAAGATCAACGGCGATGGCCTCGCCGATCGCGCCTAGGCGCGTCTTATGCGATGAGCCCGCAGACGCTGCGCTTACATTGTCTGAGTTGGCCTGTTGTGTCCTGACGTGTTCTATGTTCATGTC
Source organism: Schaalia canis (assembly GCF_003858455.1). Taxonomy (GTDB): domain Bacteria; phylum Actinomycetota; class Actinomycetes; order Actinomycetales; family Actinomycetaceae; genus Pauljensenia; species Pauljensenia canis. Next base: position 75,481 of record NZ_RQZF01000006.1, read on the forward strand.
GTCCTCCCATCCCTACTGTTTCAGGAAGGTGAGAGCAGACAAAAAGGCCGGACCTCTACCTGTGGATAGAGGTCCGGCAGCGTATAACCTGTGGATAACGCCCGTAAAGTAAGGGGCTCTTGGAGGTTACAAGGCGTCGTAGTCAGGTTTGGAGAGTTCTTCGACGTTGACATCCTTGTAGGTAATCACCCGAACAGACTTCACAAACCGAGATGAACGGTAGATGTCCCACACCCACGCATCTGTCAATGTCAGCTCATAGAAGACATCACTGCCCATGGGTCGGGCCTGAATATCGACCTTGTTGCACAAGTAGAAGCGTCGTTCGGTTTCGACAACGTAGCTAAATAAGCCGATCACATCGCGATATTCACGGAAAAGATCAAGCTCAAGCGTGTTCTCGTAGTTCTCAATATCGTCACTACTCATCGCTGTTCCATCCTTTCTGCGGAACCTTCCGCGGGCTTTTCACCCCTGTGAGAGAGGTGTCGCCTCCGTGCGTACTCAAGTCGGCGTCTACTCTGCGGCTACGTCAGCGGGGTTCGATTCCGGGAAGCTTCCATGAGCGCCGGTGAAAGGTGCTCGCCCCCAAGCGGCGAAGACCGTCCACATGCGCGGCAGCGGCATACCCCTTATTCGACGCCCACCCGTAGCCGGGATCCTCTTGCGCAACCATCAGAGCATCCCGTTCCACCTTAGCCAGAACAGAGGCAGCCGCCACCACGGCACACGTCATGTCGGCTTTTACCTGTGTTCTCACAGGCGGAGTGGCATACCCTTTAGCCCGCCATTGCTGATCCGCTGGCATTTCAGAGGCTAGCGAAATAAGGTCGGCGTGAGGTTCGGTCAGCCAATCATGGATGCCATCCAAAATAATCACATCAGGCAGCGCAACATGCTCTCCCCCGATGGCCTGTAAAAGTGCCCTCTGGCCAGCCAGACGAAGCCCGCCGACAATGCCGAAAGCATCAATCTCTCCAGGAAAGGCATGCCCGACACCTGAGGCGCGCACCCATTGGCGAATCGGCTCACACAGGGCCACACGTTTGGCTGGTGTCAACAGCTTGGAGTCAGTCAAACCAACAGGTGGTTCCCCACAGTCAGTATCAACGAGGGCGACACCGACACTGACGGGACCTGCGAGGGCGCCGCGACCGACCTCGTCCATCCCCGCAACAAAACGGCGCCCATTCAGCAGAGAAAGTTCCAGTTCACGCGTAGCGAGGACAGTCATTGCGGATCGGGAATATGGGCAAAGACATCACGATCCCCCAGGCCACGCCAATGGTCAGAAGGCCATATGACAGCGTTCGCACGACCAACAATCGCACTCAGAGGAATAAACGGATTCTGTGCATTTTCCATGTGGTAGCGCGAATCCGAGGAGTTCGAACGATTGTCACCCATCACCCATACATGTCCCTCAGGAACAACAACATCAAAGGACACTGTCGATGGAAGAGTGCCCGGAGGCAGGTAGGGTTCTGTCACCTCAACGCCATTGACTGAGATCTTATTCGAGGCTGAACAACACTCCACGCGGTCTCCTGGCATACCGATGACACGCTTGACGAGGATTTGCTTGCCATCAGCGGGAACAAAACCAGAGAACTCACCGATTTTGCGAATGAAAGCGGCAACGCCCGTGGAGCCATCTGGTGCAAGCCAGCCATTGGCATCGTCAAAGACCACCACATCTCCGCGTTGAACATCCCCCACCCATGCAGAGATACGGGAAACAGAAATACGGTCGTTCACGCTTAAGGTGTCTGCCATTGAAGGGGAAGGAATCCAGAAAACCTGAATGATAAAAGCGCGTAGCAAAGCCGAGACGCAAAAGGCAACGAGCAGAATAATGCCGATTTCCCGTAACCATGCCAGGGGGCTACGTCGGGCGGCGCGTTCGCGTGCGATTGCTTCCCGCCGTGACGGCAGATGCATCGGAGCTCGTCCCGGAAGTTGTGCGCTCATAGTGGTTTCCCTTCTTCGACCAACTGCAGACGGCTACGCATAGGGTGAAGGCCCGGCATCCCGAAAGGATACCGGGCCTTGCCGCTATACGCAGATTGCCACTACGCAGCTCAGTTGAAGCGACGCTCCTTGATCTTGGCTGCCTTGCCGTGACGATCACGCAGGTAGTACAGCTTCGCGCGGCGAACGTCACCACGGGTGACGATCTCGATGTGATCGATGGTGGGGGCGTGCAGCGGGAAAGTACGCTCGACGCCAACACCGAAGGAGATCTTACGAACGGTGAAGGTCTCGGAAACGCCGTGGCCGCGGCGAGCCAGGACAACACCCTGGAACACCTGAATACGGGAACGGGAACCTTCAATAACCTTCACGTGCACCTTAACGGTGTCACCGGCGCGGAAAGACGGGAGGTCCTCGCGCAGCGATGCTGCATCGACGGCATCCAGCTTCTGCATGTCTACTCCTTAACGCACCTGCCGCAGGTCAGTTACGTCAAAATACGGCAGGTCTATGCCTGCGGTGTACTGACGGTGTGACGCCATGGCGGCCCCCTGCGGCAGGTAACGCCCCGTCACACCAGTTTCCCAGTCTGCCACATCTCCCCTACACCCCCCAAGAGGTGGGAAGAAATTTAGGGCTTCGCCACCGTGATATTACGCACGAAGACATCGTCAATATTGGCAACTTCGCCCACCATAAAGGTTCGTCTGCCAGCTACCTTAAAGCCATGCCTGCGGTAAAAAGCTCGCGCGCGCTTATTGGCAATATTCGTGCCCAGCACAACTTGAGAGTTGCGGGCACACGAGGAAACATCCGCCACGGCCCGCTCAAGGAGAGCACCAGCAATGCCCGAACCATGCCACTCAGGAGCGACATAGCACTTCGAGAGGTAAGCCGCGCCGCGTTCAATCTTTCCCGGACGCACCATGTCATTTGGGGTGCCATCTGGGCCTCCCAGAATGGTCAAGGTGTAGCCCAAAAGCTGATTGTCCTCCTTCGCGCGGGCCACCCAAATGCGGTAGTCGGCAGGATTGTCGAGCATACGAGTGAACTCAGCGACGTTGAGATTCTCTGCAATGAAAGCATCGATCGCCTCCTGCCCCAGATGCTCAGGGCAGGCCAAGGGGAAGGTTCGCGCAGCAAACCTCGATAATTCTTCGGCTTCCGTGGCACGCGCCAGACGCAAACGAATCTGAGCATAGCGCGGGTAAAGCACCGTTCCGGCTCCCGCAAGGACCTCACGGTCAACTATCGAAAGAGTATCCGGGTCTAGCGCACGCACCATATCGGGGCGGCGGGTCGCTGTGCGGATAAGAGCGCGCTCACGCCTCCACCGTTCAATGGCAGCGTGATCGCCACCCAGAAGAACCGCGGGCACCTCGGATCCTCGCCAGGTCTTTGGGCGGGTATAAGCCGGATATTCCAGTAAGCCCAACTCTGAATGTGACTCTTCTACGATGGATTCTTGATTGCCCATGAAACCGTCAAGCAGGCGGCCCACAGCTTCAATGAGGACCATCGCGGCTACTTCCCCACCGTTGAGAACGTAATCCCCGATGGAGAACTCACACACCTCGTATTCCTCGGCGCGATAGTGGTCGGCAACTCGTTGATCAATTCCTTCGTAGCGGCCGCACGCAAAGACAATCTGGTCAGCGCGCGCCAAATCCTCGGCCATTTTCTGTGTAACCGGCACACCCGAAGGCGTCGGAATAGCAAGAACACGGCGCTCATGATGGAGGCTGCGCGCATGATTGAGGCCATCATCGTCAAGGAAATCAGCATCGTGAGCGGCGAAAGCATCCGCATGTGGAAGCGGAGCAGCAAGGACATCGTCCAAGGCTTTGCCCCACACATCAGGACGCATGACCATGCCCGCGCCGCCACCATATGGAGTGTCATCGACGCTGCGGTGCTTATCCTCCGTCCAGTTCCGAAGGTCGTGCACGTGGACGTCAATAAGGCCAGCATCACGGGCCTTCCCCATTAGCGACAGGTCAAGGGGGGCGAAAAAGTCAGGGAAGATCGTCAGAAGATCAAATCGCATCGTCAGTGATCCTGTCAGTCGCGGGTGCTGACGAAGTCGTCGTCAAAGAGCCCTCCGGGTGCGTCAATGACAACAATGCCCGACTCAATATCAACAACGGGGACAATCTGGTGAACAAAGGGCACCATCACTGTTCGCCCCTCGTAACGAACGAGAAGAAGGTCTTGTGCGCTTCCCGTTTGAAGGCCCGAGACTTCCCCAAGGGATTCACCCTCGGGGGTTTGCGCAGCTAAACCGACAAGCTGATGCGGATACCACGCGTTGTCCTCCTCATGTTCTTCGGTCAGGAGGATGACGCCACGGGCTGACTCGGCATCTTCGCGGGAAAGGATTTCATCAAAAAGCGCCAAGGTGCGTCCCTTGTGTTGGCGAAGTCCGACAATGGTCAGCGTCGGTAAGTCAGAAGAATCCGTGTCGAAGACTGCTCCGGGGACAACCAGGTCAGCGGCATCGGTACGAATATCAAGTAGGACCTCTCCGCGTAGTCCATGAGCAGGACCAATGATGGCGGCGGTCAGGTTCATGTGGGACTCCCCTAGTTATGGTGACGCTGGCCTATGTGAAAAGAACGCAACGTGCGCTGTCATCAACATCAAGTGTACTTGGGCACTTTGACACTGCAGGAAAAGTAGAAACAACATATCCCAGACATGCCTGTGGGCTGGAGGTATTCCTCCAGCCCACAGGCATGTCTGATTGTGATCAGTCTGAGATGCTCGAGTCACTCACGATCGGTGTCGACGACGTCAACGCGAATCGGTCCGCGCGTTGAAAGCGCACCCATGACAGTGCGCAGCGCGCGTGCCGTACGGCCGTTGCGTCCGATAACGCGCCCGAGGTCATCGGGGTTGACCCGAACCTCAAGGAGCTGTCCCTTACGCATGGAGCGCTTGGAGACGCGCACGTCATCAGGATTGTCAACGATGCCGCTTACCAGGTGTTCCAACGCGTCAGCGAGCATGATCAGGCTTCCTCAGTCGCCTCGGTAGCCTCGGCGGGCTCCTCAGCAGCTTCCTCAGCGGCGGCGGCCTCTTCGGCAGCCTTAGCAGCGGCTTCTTCAGCCTTCTTAGCGGAAGCGTCAGCCTTGCGCTTTTCAGCAGCAGACTCAGCGGCCTTGACAGCCTCAACGGCTTCGGCAGCCTTGTCGGTTTCGGCGACCTTCACGCGGGACACGGCATCAGCCTTGCCCTTGAACTTGGCGATATCGCCGGTGAGGACGAGCAGGTTACGAACCTGGTCGGAGGGCTGAGCGCCAACGCCGAGCCAGTACTGCGCACGCTCGGAATCAATCTTGATAACCGAGGGGTTGCGAGTGGGATCGTAAATGCCGACCTCTTCGATGACGCGGCCATCGCGCTTCTTGCGCGAGTCCACGACGACGACACGGTAGAAAGGTGCATGGATCTTGCCCATGCGCTTGAGACGAATGCGAACTGCCACTTGAGTGGTCACTCCTGTTTCAGATTGGTTTGGAAAGATGCACCGCTCCGGTGGGAACACGGTTCAGTGGTCTTTCCGGGACGCGACTGTCCTCGGTGAGAGGGCCCTCGGCAGTCGGGTACTGGGATATTCTGCCATGTTTTGGCGTGTTTCCCATAGTCCGCCCTCTCTATCCACCCCACCTTTTATGGTGGAATCGGTCACTTTTCTGCTGATGAACCAACGAAAGGGCACATAAGTCCCCATCTTCATAGAACGCTCCACGCCTTGTCGATGACCTGGCAACACGAAACAATGACCGCATGAGCTCTTATTCTATCGATCACCAATGCGCTCTTGTTGCTCGCGCCGCCGCCCTCAGTGTTGCACCATATCTGCGGTCGGTTGCGCGCACCGTGACATCTTTCGACACGAAGATGGACAGCCACGATCCTGTGACCGTCCACGATCGTTACGTTGAGGGTGTGCTTCACGAGATTCTGGGATTCTTTGCGCCGGGCTCGCGGGTGTTAGGTGAAGAGCAAGGCGAGGTCACTCTTACTTCCTCGACAGAGGACACTGCTCTGTCTGGCGAGGCCGCAGCCTTGGCACAGTTGGGCGACGCCGCTGAGGTTCACGAATTAGGCGACCGACTGAGGTGGATTGTCGACCCCATTGATGGCACCGCTAATTTCGCCTGCGGTATGGCCTACTTCGGCACCTCGATTGCTGCTGAGCTTGACGGGCAGATTATTGCCGGAGCAGTGAGTGTTCCTTTATTGCACGAGGTTTTCGTTGCCAACGCGACGCGCGCCTGGCATGAGGGTCCTTCAGGGACTACAGAGCTTCGCTCACAAGGGCCACGTTCTGAAAGCGAAGCTGTCCTTATTAGCTACTACCCCACCCGCAGGCTCTTGCATCAAGATCCTCTTCTTGCTGCTCAACGGGAGCAACGCCTCGTTGATGCTTATATGGCGACCAGGCGCTCTGGAGCCTGCGCTCTTGATCTGGCTCATATTGCCGCAGGTTGGCTGGGCGCCATGATTGGTACTGCTTTTAAGCCCTGGGATGTGGCCGCGGGTATTCACATGGTGCGCGTTGCTGGAGGCACGGTGCTCAACCTTCCGCTGCGCACCGATTGTGCCGATGGCTATGCGCCAGGTGTGGCGGCCTCTGTGGGGTCTTTTGATGCGGTGACGATTGAGGCTGTGTTGCGGGAGGAGCAAGCGTTCATAGATCCTATTTACTGACACTCCTTGCCAGCGAAAGACACTATCCCTAATATAAATTAGATGAGCCTAACTACCTCTGTGGAAACCAGGCATTCTCTGAGGGCGATCACCTCCCACCGTCGGGAGCGTATCGCCGTCCACACAGTCTTAGTTGAACCCAGCCTTGCTCTTAACGTACGGGTGCCTTTAGTTCGCTTCTTGGCTTTCCCATCACCGCAGTCTCTGCGGTCCCAACAAACAATAGGGTTCTCGCTGAACACAGTAGCGTTGTTCCCCAATCAGAAATGGGATATCTACGAGGATTCACTGCCATTCGAGGATTCTTCCACACCTATCCGAACCTATTTCCGTCTTTGACGTCATTACTGCTCTCAAGACCCCACCATCTGTGATTGGAGAAGAATGATGCCCCAATGGCAACGTGGCATTATGCGAGCTCTACGCATACCATCCCACAAAGTGACCGTGTGCGGCGTTGAAGACGTGACCTCGCACTACAGAAGAGTCACCTTCTCTGCACCCGAGCTAATGGCCTCTACCTCTTTCTTTCCCACTCACTGGCTACGCCTGTGGGTTGAGGATGCCGCGCGTGGAGGCACCTTAGTTCAGCGTGGCTATACCTTCACTGAGGTCAACGTTGACGCCGGAACTTTTGCCCTTGAGCTTGTTATGCACGACACCGAGGGGCCAGCGATGGATTGGGCCCGGAAGGTGGCAGTTGGAGATATCTGCGAAGTGTCCCTCACACCAAAAGAAGTAAAGCTTCCACCCCATGTCACTCGCCTTGTTCTTGCTGGTGATCTCACTGCCTTACCGGCGATCAACTCTTGGCTGCTGGCACTGCCTGACTCCATGACGATTGATGTCTTCCTCGAGGATGAGCATTCGGACATTCACCTCTTGCCTCAGGTGCATCACCCTGGTACTCAATGGCACTGGCTCACCCCAGGTGGCCCTCGCGGACAAGCCTTGTCGCAGGCAGTATCAAAAGTTGAGGGCGGCACCGATCTTTTTCTCTGGGCGGCTGGCGAAAAAGGTCTCATCAAGAGGATTCGTGAAGTTGCGCGAGAAGATCTTGGCCTAGCCAAAACGCAGTACTACAGCCAGTTTTACTGGATCGAAGGAAAGCGCTTTGGGTGAGGCATTAACCTACTGATCTCAAGCTACGTACACTATCAGTGCTACTTACTTCAGTTTGTCAGCGCAGTTAAGAATGAGCTCGGGCTGAATCTCGGTCAGGATCTGTGAGGTGCCGTTCTTGAGGTTCTCTTCCTCTTTGAGGATCTCCTCAGCGGTGTATTTCTCTTCCAGAATTCCCATACCGCACTCACAAAGAGCATCCTGGCCATGGGTTTGTGCACTGCAGGTTGTCATGAACTGGTCCTTAATCTCTTGGGGCCAGCCGATGGCGGCAGCCTCAGATTGGCCGCCGGCTGATTCGGAAGAGCTCGTAAAGAACGAGCAGCCTGTGAGCACAGTGGCTACGGCAAGGGTCAGGACGACAAGACCACTACGGTATTTCATCATGCTCACCAGGCTAGAGGTTTCGCAGGAGGCTGTCCTTGATTTTTCCTGAGAGCTCAATCAGATCAATGTAGTCGAGTGAAGTCCTTCTGTGGCGTGCGTAGCTAAACGCACGCCACTCAACCTTCCGCTACGCACTGATTGTGCCGATGGCTATGCGCCAGGTGTGGCGGCCTCTGTGGGGTCTTTTGATGCGGTGACGATTGAGGCTGTGTTGCGGGAGGAGCAGGCTGGCCCACCCGTCGCTGAACACCGTTGAGGCGCGCGCGAGTGCGCAGAAAACGAGTGCGCAGAATAAAGGTCATAACCATAGGAGCGGGCTGGTCATCAACGTGACCAGCCCGCTTGGGAAGCATGCTTGCTGTAGCAGTGACAGCTCGCTTGAGCGATTACTGCTTGATCTTGTCTCCACAGCGAGAAACGAGTTCCTCTTGGATGTCAGCAAGTACGGTCGACTCACCCGAGAGCATCTTCTTCTCTTCTTCACGCATCTGATCTGCGGTGTACTTTTCTTCCATCACAGCGAGGCTGCATTCGCAGTATTCTTGCTGGCCAGAGACCGACACACAGCTGTTCATGAACTGGTCACGCATGGGCTCGCTCCATGCACCGTCTGCAGGCTGGGCTTCAGGCTGAGCCTCAGATTGGGGCTGAGCTTCGGTGGCGACCTCGGTAGGAGTCGTGGGCTCAGCTTCGGGCGCTGCGGGGGACGAGCACCCAGCGAGGGCGATAGCGCCCATGGAGAAAGCGGCTACGATTGCGGCGATACGTGTTTTGATCATGCTCTCCACAATAGTCCTGCATCGGAGCTTCGACAGGACTTCGGACAGGTTCTTTCAGTGACGACGCCCTCACTATCACGACAGATCCGACATTAGCTAACGGGTGTTGCCTGGTAACTCTCCTGTCATTTCTTCCCCAAAGCCTTGGAGTACGCCTTGATCTTCTTCAAGGCCCACTCATAGTGGCTGGAGGTCGCGGACACGCAGTAGGACCCTAGTGAAGTCGTGCCAGTCCACGGAAAGTAGGCCTTGATTGATAACTCGTCGTCTGAGAAGGAGTAGATCAGAGCCAGCACTTGCCGGTGAGTCTCATCAAGGAGGTGCCACGCCTCCTCGTAGGACGTCTGCTGATGCTGGCGCCAAAATGTTTCATTGAGCGCACCATAGTTCCGCCAGTTGTACGGGGAGGGCAAGAAGGGCTGCTCGTGACCCGCTTGGTTTGCGTCAACCCAGCGTAGGAGCAGTTGGTGCCACTCATACAGGTGGACGAGGACGTCGCGCACATTAAGATCCCGCGCCCAGTGAGCTTCCCTTCCCGTCAGGCGAACGCTGTGGGGGAAAGTTGCTCGCTGTTCGTCCTCGTCCAGTGAACTCACACAATCCTTCAGCCTTGCGAAGTTAAGTGACGCTGCTGCAAGAATCTCACTGCGAGTCTGTGGTCTGGCCATACTCTAGGGTCGCACACCCTGCGCCTCGCTGCCGGGCACTCGAGGAAAATCATTTACCTCGTTTGATAACAAGCGAGGCCAAGCCAATGAGTGCACCGTAGATGACAGCCGCCACCGGCCAGATGATCCACGAGCTTTCCCAAGCGTTCCACCCGAAAGAGTATGCCAGGTAGCCTGCGACAACAAGCAGCCAGTAGATGCCGCTGATACGAGACAAGATAGGCCTTTCTGCCTTTTGTTCAGGCGTGTAGTCGCCCTCCTCAAGGAGCTGCTGGTAGGAGCCGTTGACGATGCTGGTTCGGACAAGCAGATTCACACCGAGTGCAACAAGGGCAAGGGTCAATGCTGTGGCGAAAATGCTGATTACTCCACCACTACTTTCAGCCCAGTTCACCGTCACAACGATGATCGGGACTGCGGAGAGGATACACAAACCCACACCCAGCACGATATGACGCGTGTGCGACTCTTGATACTGGTCGAAACGCGCTCGGACCATTCCGCGAACACCATATTCGGTCTCAATCCGCTCCGTTTCGAGAAACTCAAAGCGTTTCAGAGGCATAGTCGCCATGAGGATCACGGCAACACCTGCGGTCACCATCAGCAGGAGGGTAGTCACACCAATAGCGACTGCCGCTTCCTCTGTTATCAAAGGAGAGGTAGAGGCTGACGTAGCAGTGAGTCCAAGGAGCACAAGAAGAAGAACTGAGGAAAGAATGCAGAGGGAAACACCTCCAGCTACGCGGCCTGCTGCCCGCGCTTTCATGGTAAGAAACTCGTTTGCTTCTTCCATGCTGACATGACGCAGAGGGCGGCCAGTCTCCACCGGTAGCTGTGCCGCGGTCGTCATAGTTGGTTCCTCAAACTCCAGTTCATCCCTTATAAGGAAGTCTGTGGAGACGCCGAAGAGTCGGCTAAGATCAATGATCCGTTCAATGTCAGGGATCGCTTGCGCACCCTCCCACTTTGAAACGGATTGGCGCGACACTCCAAGCTGTTGGGCAAGCTCTTCTTGGGACCAGCCGTTCTTTTTGCGGAGGTTCAAAATCTTATCGGCGAGGATCATAGCTCTGTCCTTCCCATCCGTAGGTTTGCTGTCACCTACGACGCTATGGAGGAGGCTAGTTGCATGCTATCAAGTGTGCTTGATAATCCCGCAACCGTTGGTTGCATCGTTGATATTTCGCCGTTTTTCAAGGGCAACGTGCTTGGGATGGATCCCTCTTTCATCAGGCACAGTCGCCACCTACCTCCTTCAACACCTGCCGCATAAGTGCCCTCATTGACCACAGCGACGCATTACTCCCCCTCAACAGATGGCTTAAAGTCCATAAGAGGTCAAAATCGACAACTTCACGCGCCTTTCTGAAGCCCATAATGTCGTTTTGGGCCATTTTCGACAGAAAGCGGCCTGTTGACCGTGAAGCAAGTTGTGAACAACGAAATGTGTTACACGGCGACGCCACCCAGCACCACTGCGCTGGGGCGGGCCAAAACAGAGAGATCCTGACGGGGGTCGGTCTCGTACACCACAAAGTCAGCCAAGGCACCTTCAGATAGGCTCGGAACTCCCAAAGCCCTGCGGGCTTTCCAGGTGACAGCGTCGATAATGTCAGGCACAGACATGCCTGCTCGCTCCCACAGCCTAAGTTCATCCACCAGGCAGCCATGCTCCTGGTAGCCGCCGGCATCAGTACCAGGCAGTAACTGGACACCCGACTCGATCATCAGCTCGGCGTGTTCCCTGCGGTTGTCATACATGGCCTGCATAGTCGCCGCATACACCGGATACTTTGGCCCAGCCTGGGCTGCGAACTCGTGGAAAAGCTCGACCTGTAAAAACGTGGGCGTCACCAGGGTTCCCTGAGCGCGGGCCTGCGCAAGCTGGTCGGCATCCATACCCGAACCATGCTCAATGTCGTCAACGCCCGCTTCCAACAGGTCATCAATCGCCCTGTGAGAGAAGGCATGGACGGCAACGCGCGCGCCTGCCTCGTGAGCGGCAGCCACCGCATCAATCAGTACCTCGCGTGGCCACAGTGGGTCCAGGTCCGCGTCCGCCCCTTTCGAGCGGTCAATCCAATCCCCCACCAGTTTCACCCAACCGTCCCCAAGGGCTGCCTGCTGCGCGACAACCTCCGGCAAAGCGGCAACGTCCTCAACATCAACCGGCAGGCCACGAATGTAACGCTTTGGGCGGGCAATGTGCTGACCGCAGCGGATCAGGCGGAGCAAATCAGAGCGCTTCGTCAGCCACTCTTGGGAACGCGGAGCCCCGCAGTCGCGGACAAGGAGCACACCACTGTCACGTGTGGCCTGCGCGAAACGGAGCTGTTCAGCCTCGTCAACCGGGCCTTCAGGGCCAATGGCAAGGTGACAGTGAACGTCCACCATGCCGGGAATGACGTAACCTTCCCACTGCGCAGCACAGGAGGTCTCTTCGGAGGCAAAGACTACCTCGCCCCCGATCAACCACTCCCCTGTTTTCCAGGCTGCCGCCTGTTCAGGGGCATCCTGCCAGAGAAGCTCACCGCGCAACAGCATGGGTCATCACATCCCCGAGAGCATACGGCGAATATCCTCAGGAAGGTCGTCCATCGTGGGACGAGGCATCTCCGCCTGCGAGCCAGTGACACCGAAGGCAGAACCGGCGACTGCCCCTCCACCGCGCTGCTCGCGCGGCAGCATCGCTTCAAGTTCCTGCTGGCGGCGCTTAGCAGGATTACCCGAGCGCGCCTTCTTCTTAATGCGGGCTTTCCGCTGAGCTTCCGCACGGGCATTAGCCTTCTGCTTCGCCTTGCCACCCATTGCTGGCATCCCACCCAGCCCCGGCATACCGCCACCCATTTGACCCATCTGGCTCATCATGGCCTTAGCGCCTTCAAAACGCTTCACCAGAGAGTTCACTTCCGCGACAGTGGTACCTGAACCCTTGGCAATACGGGCACGGCGCGAACCATTCAGAAGAGAGACGTCAGCGCGTTCAGCGGGAGTCATGGAGCGGACAATAGCCTCGACACGGTTGACCTCCCGCTCATCGAAGTTAGCAAGCTGGTCACGCATCTGCGCCATGCCGGGGATCATGCCCAGCACCTTCTTCATGGAACCAAGCTTGCGAATCTGCTGAAGCTGATTGAGGAAGTCATCCAAGGTGAGCTCGCCCGTCATGGCCCGCTGAGCGACCTTGGCGGCTTCCTCCTGGTCCATGCGCTTTTCAGCCTGCTCAATGAGGGTGAGAATGTCACCCATATCGAGGATGCGGCCTGCCATACGGTCAGCGTGGAAGCGTTCAAAGTCATCCAAGCCTTCACCGGTGGAGGCAAAAAGGATAGGCGCGCCGGTGACGCCACGCACCGATAGTGCTGCACCACCGCGAGCATCACCGTCAAGCTTGGACAAGACCACGCCGGTAAAGCCAACACCGTCACGGAATGCGGTGGCCGTGTGCACAGCATCCTGACCGATCATGGCGTCAAGAACGAACATGACTTCATGGGGGTTGACGGCCTGGCGGATGGCAATGGCTTGATCCATCATCTCTTCGTCAACACCTAGGCGACCTGCGGTGTCAACGATGACAACGTTAATGCCGTTGGTAATCGCATGGTCAAGGCCGGAGCGGGCCACCTGCACCGGATCGCCCACACCATTGCCGGGTTCAGGTGCCCACACCTGCACGCCAGCGCGCTCCCCCACAACCTGGAGTTGCTGGACAGCATTAGGACGCTGAAGGTCAGAGGCCACCAGAAGGACGGACTTACCTTCCTCACGCAGCCAGCGGCCAAGTTTACCGGCCAGCGTGGTCTTACCAGCACCCTGAAGGCCAGCGAGCATAAAGACTGTCGGGCCACGCTGAGCGAAGTTCAGCTCGCGGGTTTCACCACCAAGGATTTCTACGAGTTCGTCATGAACGATGCGAACGACCTGCTGGCCGGGGTTGAGCGCCTTCGAACGGGTAGCACCATAGGCCTTCTCACGCACCTTCGAGGTGAACTCACGAACGACGGGCAAAGCAACGTCGGCGTCAAGGAGGGCACGGCGGATTTCGCCAATAGTCTGATCAACGTCTGCCTCTGACAATACGCCTCGGCCACGAAGCTGTTTGAAAGACTCACTCAGACGATCTGAAAGGTTACCGAACACGCGTGCCCACTTCCTCAATGCTGCTTACCGTCAGCGCCACCGACACACGGCAGCAAACTACAGACTCCTAGATTAGCGCACCCCACCCTGTGCAGGCAGACCCCCAGCGGATACAGCAGGGCCCGCGTCTCCATGTGGGAGGCGCGGGCCCTCAGCATCACACAATCAGGCATTCACGATGGCATCCACAAAAGCTGCAGGATCGAAGGGTGCGAGGTCATCAACGCCTTCACCCAAACCAACAAACTTCACAGGCACACCCAGTTCACGCTGGACCGACACGACAATGCCACCTTTAGCCGAACCATCAAGCTTGGTCAGCACGATGCCGGTAATACCCACTGCTTCAGCAAAAACCTGAGCCTGACGCATACCATTTTGGCCGGTTGTCGCATCAAGAACCAGCAAAACCTCGTTCACGGGAGCCTGACGCTCCATCACGCGCTTGACCTTACCGAGTTCATCCATAAGGGTGGACTTATTCTGCAAACGACCAGCCGTATCAACCAAAACCACGTCAACGCCTCGGCTCACGCCCTCACGCACAGCATCAAAGGCGACCGAAGCAGGGTCTGCGCCCTCACGATCGGAACGAACCACGTCAACACCCACGCGCTCACCCCAGGTAGCAAGCTGGTCAGCGGCTGCTGCGCGGAAAGTATCAGCAGCCCCCAGCAGAACAGTCTTGTTCTCCGCGACGAGGATTCGGGCAAGTTTGCCAACAGTGGTGGTCTTACCTGTGCCGTTGACGCCCACCATGAGCACACTGGCGGGCACAGGGTTTCCGTCCTCAGCAACGGGACGCGAAAGATTCAAGCTACGGTCCATGTCAGGATTAACGAGGGTAAGAAGCTCTTCCGCAAGATAGGTCTTGACCTGCTGGGGGTCCTGAGTGCCAGTGACTTTGACGCGGGTGCGCAGTGCGGACATCAATTCCTCGGTAGCTTCTAAACCAAGGTCGGCCATGAGCAGGGAGTCTTCCATCTCCTCCCAGTCTGCGGCCGAAAGATCACCGCGGCTGAGAACCGACAGCAGTGCGGCACCAATACTGCCCGAACGAGCAAGACGTGAGCGCAGGCGCTCCATGCGGGACGGCAGTGATTCGGGTACGTCAAGAGCAGGAGCCTCGTCAACAACGATGGGCTCGACCGCACTTTCACGATCATGCTCGCCGGTAGCGTCAGCCTCGCCAAGCGCAGGCGGCCCTGCTCCTTCTTGGGGATGAGGAGTCGAACCAGACTCCATGCTCGAACTGTCCGCAGCAACGACGGGTTCCTCAGCGGTCGTGTCTGGCGAGGTCGTTGTGTCAGAAGACTTCGAGCTTCGACGTCCAACAGCGACACCGATCATACTGACGAAGGCAACGCCAACCGCAAGGGCAGAGACAATGCCCTCAGTGGTCGATAAGAAATTAACTAAGACATCCATAGGGTCAATCATCCCTTAAAACGGTCTTCAATACGCTCAGTGGCCTCCTCGAGCCGCTGATAACCGGGCAACACCTGGGGATCAAAGTAGGCGTTTCCAGCCTGACTGCCCTCTGCAATCATCGTTTGTAACGAGACCGTCTGAGGTTGGATTGCTTGTTCTCGTGGTCCTTCTGGCGTGGGCTCAGTCATCTGCTGAGTCTGCTCTTTGATGTGCTGCTGCCAATCAGCAGCCGAACGCCGACTCACCGCAAGAATAATGACCACAGCAATAGCTAAACCAATCACCAAAAAACCGGTGAGGATCATCGTCAAAAGCACAGAAACCATAATTCTAGGGTCGCACTCTCGACGAGGCTTCGCTCAGTGAATGACATGACACGTCCACGTTCTGAACGTGCAGTCGCGCACGTCACACGCCATTTCAGTCTTTCCCGGCCTCCTTCAAACGCTGGGAAATTACACGCGTCACACCATCACGCATCGTCACTCCATACAGCGCATCCGCAATCTCCATCGTGCGTTTCTGGTGAGTGATAATGATGAGCTGACTCGATTCGCGCAGTTCAGAAAAAATCGTCAGTAGTCGCGATAGATTCACATCATCCAAAGCGGCCTCAACCTCGTCCATGACGTAGAACGGTGAAGGACGAGCCTTAAAAATTGCCACGAGGAACGCCACCGCAGCCAAGGAACGCTCACCGCCAGACAGTAGGGACAGACGCTTCACTTTCTTCCCTGCCGGTCGCGCCTCAATCTCAATGCCGGTGGTGAGCATGTCATCGGGATCTGTCAGAAGCAATTTTCCTTCACCCCCGGGGAACAACACCTCGAAAGTATGGGCAAATTGCTCGGCAGTGTCCTCAAAAGCCGAGGTAAACGCCTCCTCCACCAAGGCGTCAACGTCGTCAATAATCTTGAGCAGATCCGCCTTGGATTTCTTGAGATCCTGCACCTGAGTCACCAGGAATTCATGCCGGGAAGCAAGTGCGGCATGCTCCTCCAAGGCCAACGGATTCACCCGTCCAAGACGTTCCAATTCCCGCTGAGCTTGTGCAAGAGCGTGCTCTTGTTCTGAGCGGACATACGGCCGCGTTGGGAGAGGTTCCTCCGCGTCAGCATCCTTTCCCTGTGCGGAGGGGTCCTCCTGGGCCTGTTCAGCAGTATCAGGAAACTCCGAGGACAGGTCGAGAGGGAGTTCTGGTACAAGATTATGTGGGCCGTACTCTTGGATGAGTTGTTCTTCTTCGAGTTTGACCTCAGCCAGCGCCTTCTCGCGGAGCTGCTCGTATCGCAGGGTCATTTCAGCGCGAGCCACTTCGTCACGGTGGACGGCACTGGTGACCTCAGCGAGTTCTTGAGTGAGGGCGTCAATGTTTTTGCGCGCCTGCGACGTCGCCTCAAGATGTTCAAGTCGCGCTGCCTCTGCAGCCTGACGTTCAGCATCGACACGTTCCAGCACGGATCGTGCTGCTTCAAGAGCATGCTCACATTGGACGAGGACGGCGCTGGCAATGGCGTAACGTTGCTTGCGGCCTTCCTCGGCACGTAGGTAGCGCTGGCGTTCCTCACGTTCGCGCGCCGCGTTTTGACGGAGGGTGCGAGCGCGGGATTGGGCCTGGCGTGCGCGTTCTTCAAGCGCACGCAGCTCAAGGCGTGCTGCTGTTTCCTGCTCGCGGGCTTCACGAGCCTGAGCTGCGGCGAGGTCAGCGGCGCGCTGCGCGGTATCGAGGTTCTCTGCGGGAGCCTCTCCGCTATTTTCCTCAAGTCGAGCCTCCACCTGCGCTAGGTGTTCACTGGCCCATGCTGTTTGTTCGTGGGCTCGTTGAGCGACGGTTCTGGTGCGTTCAGCCTCGGCGATGGCAGCCTGCGCTGCCGAACTGAGACGGGCGTGTTCTTGCGCGATTCGCGCGTGCTCAGCGTCCTGCTCGCGGAGGGCTTTCAGTGCCTCGTTCGCGGTTTTGATTGCAGCATCCAAGGTGGCAGTGGCTTCAGCGAGTTTTTCGCGTGCCTGGGTTTCACGCGCGCCGGCGTCACGAGCAGCGGCACGTGCCCGCTCGTATTGCGCGTGAAGGGTCAGAACTGACGAATGAGCGTGGCCGGCGCTCGTAAGCGCTGTAGAGCTGAGCAGGTCTCCTTCTCGGGTGGCAACGAGGCGTACCCCGGCGACCTTGAGTGCTTCAGTGGCGGACTCAAGGGAGTCAGCGAGGACGCAGCCGTCCAGTATGGCGTGCGCGGTGTGTTGGAGTTCAGGGGCGATGGTGACGCTTGTGCGGGCCCAGCGGGTTCCTGCAGGTAGTGCTTTGCCATCGGGGGATGAGGGAGCTGGGGACTCATCTGTCTGGGCTTCTGTGTCTCTGCCAGCGTCGGCTAGGAGCATGCGAATACGGCCTGCGTTACTCGCTCGCGCTTCGCGTACCAGGTCCACGGCGGAGTCAACAGAATCCACAACTGCCGCATCAGCGAAGGGAGTGAGAAGCGCGGCCAGAGCGTCTTCCCATCCCTCTTCTGAATGCAAGAGCTCAGGGACAGTGGCAAGGAAGCCGGGTTTACCCGTGATGGTCCCAGTTGCATCATCTGGAGTGAGATGTTCAGCGAGGGTGTCACGGCGTGCTTCCCAACGGGCACGCTCCGCCTGCGCTTCACTTTCATCGCGGAGTAGCTCATCCAGGCGAGCTCGGGCGGCGTCGCGAGCAGCAACAGCCTGCGCGTGGGCGATGGCTGCGGGATTTTCTTCTGCGCGTTCAGGGAGGGAGCTTTCACTCACTGCGTGCTCGTACACGCGGGCTGCTTCTTGAGCTCGGGCGTCAGCCGCAATAACGGCCTGCGCAGCGCGTTGTTCCTCATTGCGGGCGGCTTCCAAACGGGATCGCGCTGAGCCGACGTCGCCGCTCAGCCTCGCTGTTTTCTCACGATAATCCGCTAAAAGTCGGTTGACGCGCGCAAGTTCTTTGCTTGCCTGGGTATCACTTTCTTCGGCGTGGCGTTTGGCGTCGATGAGCTCATTGAGTTTTGCGTGGGCTGCCTCGACTTCTTTGATGAGTTCAGCATCTTCTGCTGTTGCCTCTTGGGCCCGCCGTTCGAGCTCGTCGGGGTCTTCACCTGTAGGTGGGAGGGCAGGCTGCGCGTAGCTGGCTGCCCGATCCTGCGCTGTCATCATTGTGGCGCGCAAACGTTCAGTGATTGCGGTGGCTTCTCTCCACGCCTGTGCGGCTGCCTCTACTCGCGGAGAGTCAGCCGCATATTCACTTTCGAGGGCGGCAATGTGGGTGCGTAGTTGTCCGATCGTGTCCTCAATGGCGCTCTTTCGCCTCGCTAAGGCCTCGTCATTGTCACTCTGTGCTGCCAGACGCTCCCGCGCCCGCACGAGGTCATCAGCGAGCAAGCGCGCCTGCGCGTCTCGTACCCTCGCTTGAATAAGGCCCGCTTTTCGTGCGGCTTTCGCTTGGCGAGCAAGAGGTTTGAGCTGGCGGTGAAGTTCATTCGTAAGGTCAAGGACGCGCACCAGGTTCGCATCCATGTCAGCCAGTTTCTTCAGGGCGCGTTCTTTACGTCTGCGATGTTTCAGGACGCCGGCTGCTTCTTCAATGAAGCCTCGGCGTTCCTCTGGTGTTGACGACAAAATGGCGTCCAGTTGCCCCTGCCCAACGATGACGTGCATTTGCCGCCCCATGCCGGTGTCAGAGAGCAGTTCTTGCACATCAAGAAGGCGGGCGGGAGCGCCGTTAATGGAGTATTCCGAGCCGCCGCCCCGAAAGAGGGTACGGCTGATGGTCACCTCGGAGTAGTCGATAGGTAACGCAGCGTCGCTATTGTCGATCACGAGGTCAACTTGAGCTCGTCCCAGTGCTGCACGGCCGGTTGTTCCCGCGAAGATGACGTCGGCCATTTGGCCGCCACGCAGGTTTTTCGCGCCCTGCTCCCCCATGACCCATGCCAGGGCGTCAACGACATTTGATTTGCCAGAGCCATTCGGTCCAACGACACAGGTGATCCCTGGCTCAAGGCTGAGCGTGGTTGCGCTCGCGAAGGACTTGAAGCCTCGTAGAGTCAGGGTTTTAAGGTGCACGCTTTAAGAATATACGGGCTGCAGGCGCTTCGTGGCGCCTGCAGCCCGTATGAGGAATCGTGTCAGCGTGTTACTTCAGCGGTTTTACCGCGAATCATGCCCGCTACGATCAGTCGTGGAAAACCAGTTCAGGGAACCACAGGGCGATCTCACGATCAGCCGAAGTCGGCGAGTCAGAACCGTGGACAATGTTCTGAACGGCAGGGGTGTCCCAGTCGCGGCCGAGGTCACCGCGGATGGTGCCAGGAGCGGCAAGAGTGGGGTTGGTAGCACCCATCATGGTGCGGACGCCTTCAATGACCCGGTCGCCTTCAACGACGACAGCGACCAGGGGCGCGGCAGACATGACGGCCACAAGATCATTGAAGAAGTGCTTACCTTGATGCTCAATGTAGTGCTCAGCGAGAAGCTCCGGCGAAGCCTTCTTAATCTTCAAGCCAACGAGCTTGTAGCCCTTGGCTTCAATGCGGCGAAGAACTTCGCCGGTCAAACCACGGGTGTAACCATCGGGCTTGATAAGAACGAGCGTGTGCTGCTTGTTGGGGTTGAGCAGGTCGGGACTGGGCATAGGTAATCCTTCGTTGGCATCACCATCCGCAGGACGCGGAATAGTCTCAAATACATGTGAAGACAATAATAGGCCCTTAGGCCTAGATTTCTCTACATTACGAGCGAAGGCGGCCAGTTTTCCCTTCACACTCACCCAGTGAGCGTTTCACGGATTACCGGCCGCCTTCGCGAATTGAAACCTCAGCACTACGCTGACGGTTCTGGATCCTCCAAGGTGGCGATCACAGCGGCAAGAGCCTCGACAGCCTCAGGCCCCTCGGCAGCTACCGTCACGTCCTGCCCCTGGGACACACCCAAAGCCATGAGTTCCAAAACGGAGGTTGCATCCGCATCCTCGATCGTTACCTCTGCGTCAAAACGCGAAGCAACCCTTGCCAGCACTGCGGCTGGCCGTGCATGCAGTCCAACAGGATCGGCAATAGTGGCGATCCCCTTCACGCGAAGTACGCTGTCTCCAGCGGAGCGTTCATATGCTTGCTCCCCTGTAAGGGCGGGGGCATGAACCTGCGCATAGCGAAGCCCAGCGTCAATGGCGGCTTGGGCGACAGCTTCAAGAGGATCCCCGAGCTGCGCCCTTACCGCCGCAGCCACGGTGCCTTCAACTAAAGGCGCATCAACGAAGCGGACTCGTTCAGGCTCGTCAGCGAATTCCACCACCGACTCGATGGTCATTGTGGCCGAACCAAGATCACTGACAAGGACAGCGCCGCCGGGGGCTACGTCAAGAGCGCGACCAAGGGCGGCCTCAACCTTGTCGTAGGAAGTGCCCAAAGCGGCATGAGTCTCACCCGGAAGCGGGTCTGTACCACCGGCTGCCTCAAAATGAACATCGGGAGCCATTTGAGCGGCCAACTCGCACACACCCCGAGCAAGACTCTCCGAATGGGAGACAATGACGAATGCAACGTCAGGCATTAACGATCCTCTCCCATGGCATCCAAACCAGCCTTGAGAATCAGGGCAGAGGATAATGCCCCCGGATCAATGTGCCCGATGGAGCGCTCCCCAAGGTAGGAGGCGCGACCTTTCGTCGCCTGCATGGGCTCAGTTACCAGAGCGCCCTCGTAGGCGGCAGCAACAGCAGCCTCATACACAGCGGCTGGGTCAGCACCCGCATCGCACGCGGACTGAGCAGCATCAAGCGCTGGCCCCCACGCATCGACCATGGTTTTTTCACCACGTTCTGCCTTGCCCCTGGCCTGAATACCCTCCAGAGCTCCAGCGATAAGGGCAACAACCTCTGCGCTGCTCAGCTCCGCAGATGGCGCAGCTTTTGCTGCGCGCAAAAAGGCCGTGCCGTAGAGGGGGCCAGCCGCGCCGCCAACTGTCGACATGAGCGTCTTGGCAACGCTCTTGAGGACATCAGCAACCGTCGCACACTCCTGACCTGCAAGGGCATCAACAACCGCAGCAAAGCCTCGATCCATGTTCTCGCCGTGATCGCCATCACCAATCTGCCGGTCAAGGTCAATCAGCAGTTCACGGTTGTCTGCGATGACCTGTCGAGCTGATGCCATCCAGGCCAGTGCCCATGCAACGTCACATGTCATTGTGTCTCTCACTTCCATGCAGGTGTGCATGCAGGAGCGTCAAAAAGCTCCAACATGTCGTCGTCTACTCGTAGCAGCGTAATAGATACACCCGGCATTTCCAGGCTGGTGACGTAGTTACCCACCATGCTTCGAGCAATATCAACGCCGTCAGCCTCAAGAAGTTGAGCCAGACGACGATGGCAGATGTACAACTCAACGGACGGCGTCCCGCCCATCCCATTGACCAAGGTGATGACGCGTTCGCCCGCAGTGAGCGCAAGGTCGTCGCGCACCTTGGTGTAGAGCTCTTCAACGAGGGCGTCTGCGCTTTCCATAGAACCGCGCCGGTAGCCGGGTTCGCCGTGGATACCGATACCCAGTTCAATCTCATCCTCGCCAAGATCAAAGGAGGGTTTTCCAGCGTGGGGCACCGTGCAGGGGCCAAGAGCCAGGCCCATAGAACGCATCTGTTCATTCACTGTCGTCGCGATGGCGGTTACGGTGGCCAGGTCGTCCCCGCGTTCTGCCGAAGCGCCCGCAATCTTTTCGACAAGGACAGTGCCTGCCACGCCTCGTCGCCCAGCGGTGTAGAGGGAATCCTCAACGGCGACATCGTCATTGATGAGAACCGTCGTGACCTCGATGTCCTCCATTTCGGCCATTTCAGCGGCGGTTTCGAAGTTCAATACGTCGCCGGTGTAGTTCTTGACGATGTGAACCACACCTGCACCGCGATCGGCCGCTTTAGTTGCTTCAAGGATGGGGTCTGGGGTAGGCGAGGTAAAGACAGCACCAGGTACGGCGGCATCCAACATGCCTTCACCGACGTAGCCGGCGTGAAGGGGTTCATGCCCTGATCCGCCACCGGAGATGATCCCCACTTTTCCGTGAGCTTTCGGCGTGCGACGGGTCACGAAATCGGGGTCAAAATGAACCTCAATGAGGTCAGCGTGTGCCAAGGCGAACCCCTCAAGGGATTCACGCACAACGGAATGAACGTCATTGACAAGCTTTTTCATGGTGCCTCCTTGCATCATGGGAGCGGGTTTGATCCGGAATGGAAACTATTCCCGCTTCAATGGTGCCATTCCTCTGCCATGATTGCGAGAGTTTTTGCCGTTTAACGCGCCGGTCGTAACAGGTCGCGAGTCTGACCGGCAAGAACGACCGATCCAAAGACAACGACTCCTGTCGACGTCGTGGGATCACTGGTTGCCTCAGCGTCATGAACAGCCACTTCGATCGCGTCGGCAAGATTTTCTGCGACCGTCACGCGCTCTTCACCAAAGACATCATTCGCAAGCCGTTCAAGTTCGCCTATGGACATGGCTCGTTGCCCGTCCATTGCCGTAACCACGAGGTGGTCAATATGCGGTTCGACCTCGGAAAGGACTGATTCAACATCCTTGTCCTTCATGGCAGAGAACACTGCCACAATGCGGGTGAAGTCGAAGCTTGCTCCGATGGCGTCTGCGAGGACGCGGGCCCCAGCGGGATTATGTGCGGCATCAACAATAATTGTTGGAGATGTGCGCACAACCTCCAGTCGGCCCGGAGACGACGAGGAAGCAAACCCACATTCCACGATCTGCCCATCAATGGCACGTCCACCAATGAACGCTTCAGCGGCAACAAGAGCGGCAGCCGCATTGTGGGCCTGGTGCTCGCCATGCAGGGGAATAAAAAGATCTTCGTAAATGGCCGACGGGGTGCGAACGGTGATCATCTGCCCCCCAACTGCGATCTGAGCGGAGAGCACCTCCCAATCCCTACCTTCCACGCGCACTGTCGCGTCACATTCACGGGCACGTTCCAGCAGAATATCGAGCACCTCAGCGCTGGGTTGCTTGGCGATCACCACCGTCTGACGGGGTTTAATGATGCCAGTCTTTTCACGGGCAATGTCTTCGAGCGTGGGCCCTAACCATGCGGTGTGATCCAAACCGATGGGGGTAATAATGGCGACGTCTCCATCAAGGACATTGGTTGCATCCCAGCGACCGCCCAGACCCACCTCAACCACTGCAGCATCCACCGGATAGTCAGCAAACGCCGCCAGGGCCATGACGGTAAATACCTCAAAGAAAGACAATACGGGGCCGCCCTCGCTGGTTGAACGCTCATCAACCATCTGTATGTAGGGCGCGATATCCTCCCAGGCGCGGATGAATCCAGCGCGTGAGATCGGCTCACCCTCCAGGCTGATACGCTCACGCACGTCGCTCAGGTGAGGCGAAGTAAAACGGCCAACCCTCATCCCCATTGCGCTCAGCAGCGAATCAGTCATGCGGGCTGTCGAGGTTTTTCCGTTAGTACCGGTGATATGCACGCTGGGATAGGTATGTTGTGGGTCCCCCAGGATGTCGAGGACGGCGCGCACGCGATCCAAAGAGGGCTGAATATCGTGCTCGGGTGCGCGGGCAATAATGCTCTGGTAGATAGCCTCAACGCTGTCGCGTTCACGCAAATCTTGCTCTGCCGCGTCAAGAGCATCTTCATGGGAGGCCGTCTGCGCTGCTGAGTCCTCCTCGCCCTCCCAGTAGTCATCGTCCTCATCAAGACCGAGTTCGGCAAGGATCGACGGATCAGGGCCAAGCAGAAGGGAGTTTTCCACGAGGGCGCGCAGTACTGCTGCACGTTCTTCCTCGGCGGCTTCTTCCTCATTAACCAGGGCAACTCCAGTAGTGATGTTATCGGCCTCTACTTCGTCGGCTGCCTCCAAGTAAGGCAACAGGTCGGCGGGGATTCCGCGCGTTTCTTCAGTGTCGTGACCAAAGAATGCTGCATGATCATTGCCCACGAAAGTGACCTCCACAGGTAAATAAGGAAAGCGTCCACCAGTAGCTCGACAGGAGCCCCGCAGAGCGAAAAATGTTGTCGCAGGCGCGCGCCTGCGGCTCTTAAGTATAGGAACAGGCGCGTCACCATGCCTTGAGACGGTGCGAGTGTTCGCTCATGGGCGATGTCTCCTCGTCCACATGGCGATTTTCTTCATCCCTGAGCGATGTTGGGGGTGCTCCCCTACCGGGAAACACCCCCAACTGTGCTTTCACCGCGCTAATCAGGCCTTCACGCACTCGATAGTGACGGCACCGTCTTGTGATGCTGAGATCTCGATAGAGGTCGCCAAGGTTTCACGAGCGATCATCTCGCTCCACGCCTGGGCGGCTTCCACGCGATCAGCAGGAACGGCCAGCGTCAGGTTGATGCGGTCAGCGATGTGCAGACCAGCGTTCTTGCGCTCATCCTGGATGGAACGGATGAGGTCACGAGCGTAGCCCTCTGCCACCAGTTCGTCGGTGAGCTCCGTGTCAAGCACAACGAAGGTGCCATTGCCCAAGACGGTTGCCACCTGACCGTCAGCAGCATTCACTGAGGTCGTCACCGAGAATTGATCGCCCTCCAGACGCACCGGAGTACCCTCAACCTCAACGCCAGGGAATACGACGGCAGCGCCCTCGTCAACCAGTTCCCAGGCACCTGCCTTCTGCGCTGCAAACAGGCCAGACGTCACCTTGCGGATTTCAGGGGAGAATGCGCGCGGATTGAGGTTGAGAACCGTGTTCACCTCAAGGCCACACTCAACCGGCATTTGGACAATAACGTCCTTCACGTTCACTTCAGAGCCCACTAGGTCAGCGAAGGGCATCAAGCCAGCAGCCTGATCCGACACGACACGCAGAGAAGCCAGCGGCTGACGCACACGCAAGGAGTTCGTCTTACGCAGGGCGTGAGCAGCCGAGACAACATCGCGCACCTCGTCCATTGCCGCCACCAGTTCCGCGTCCACTACGCCAAGGTCAACGGTCGGCCAGTCAGCCAGGTGGACGGACTCGCCACCGGTCAGGCCTCGCCAGATTTCCTCCGTCAGCAGCGGCAGCAAGGGCGCTGCCACCTCGCAGAGGGTCACCAAAGCGGTGTAGAGGGTATTGAACGCAGCGGGATCCTCATCCCAGAAGCGTTGGCGCTGGGTGCGCACGTACCAGTTCGTCAGCACATCCAGGTAGGCGCGCACGCGCTCCGTGGCCGAGACAATGTCGTACACGTCCAGGTTCTCACGAACCTGCTCTGCCAGCGTTGCAGTGTGCGCCAGCAAGTAGCGGTCCATGACACCCAGTTCAGCAACGCCAGCAGGGTCAGCCAGTGACACTCGGGTGGCTTCAAAGCCTTCGCCCTTATTGGCAGCGCCAGCGTACAGGGTGAAGAAGTAGTAGGTATTCCACAGGGGCAGGAGCGTTTGACGCACCGTGTCACGGATACCTTCTTCAGCCACCATGAGGTTGCCGCCGCGCACCACGGGTGAGCTCATGAGGAACCACCTCATAGCGTCCGAACCGTGCGAGGCAAACACCGTTGACACGTCAGGGTAGTTACGCAGCGACTTGGACATCTTGCGTCCGTCATCACCGAGGACGATGCCGTGGGAGACACAGTTGGTGAAGGCAGGACGGTCAAAGAGCGCGGTTGCCAGGACGTGCAGGGTGTAGAACCAGCCGCGGGTTTGGCCGATGTACTCGACGATGAAATCGCCCGGGTAGTGGTTCTCGAACCAGTCACGGTTCTCGAAGGGATAGTGCACCTGAGCGAAAGGCATCGAGCCGGATTCAAACCAGCAGTCAAGAACATCGGGGATGCGGCGCATCATTGACTCTCCCGTGGGATCGTCCGGGTTGGGACGCACAAGAGTGTCGATGAAGGGGCGGTGCAGGTCGGTGACAGGCACGCCAAAGTCAGCCTCAAGATCCGCGATGGAGCCGTAGACATCCACGCGCGGGTATTCGGGGTTATCCGAAACCCACACGGGGATGGGGGCGCCCCAGAAGCGGTTACGCGAGATCGACCAGTCACGAGCGTTGGCCAGCCAGTTACCGAAGATGCCGTCCTTGGTGTGGGCGGGCACCCAGGTGATCTGCTGGTTGAGCTCCACCATGCGATCACGGAACTCCGACACCTTCACAAACCACGACGACACAGCCTTGTAGATGAGGGGCTGACGGCAGCGCCAGCAGTGAGGGTAGGAGTGCGCGTAGGAGGCCTGGCGCACGAGGACGGCGCGCACGGCCTTGTCACGGCGGGCCATGGGGCCGGTGCCGTCACGCAGATCAGCGATGATGTGACGGTTAGACTCGAAAACCTGCATGCCTTCATAGTCGTGCACCTCGGAGGTGAAGCAGCCGCCATCATCAACGGGGATGACGGTGCGGATACCCGCGGCGAGGGCTGCGATCATATCGTCTTCACCGAAAGCGGAGGCCATGTGGACAAGGCCGGTACCGTCCTCGGTGGTGACGAAGTCGGCGGGGATGATCGTCCACGCGTTGGGGCCGGGGGCGCCGTTTTCTGAGCGGGCTTCGTCATTGTCGAAGTAGTCGAAGATCGGCGTGTAGCGGCGACCCAGCAGGTCAGCACCCAGGGTTTCAGCGACAACGGTGGGTTCTTCGCCCAATTCCTTCGCGTAGGAGGCAAGCAAGTCCTTAGCGAGGATGACCTTTTCTCCTGCAAGCTCCCCTTCAGTGGGTTCCACGGTGACGTAGGTGACCGTGGGGCCAACGGCGATGGCAAGGTTGGAGGGTAGGGTCCACGGGGTGGTGGTCCAGATAAGGGCCAGTTCGCCTGTTTCGAGGCGGACACCAACGGTCACAGTCTGGTCGGTGCGGGTCTGGTAGACCTCGTCGTCCATCTTAAGCTCATGGTTGGACAGGGGCGTGCGGTCGTTCCAGCAGTAGGGCAGCACGCGGTGTCCCTCGTAGGCCAGGCCCTTGTCATAGAGGGTCTTGAAAGCCCACAGGACGGACTCCATGTAGGTCATGTCCAGGGTCTTGTAGTCGTTGTCGAAGTCGACCCAGCGTGCCTGGCAGGTGACGTAGTCTTCCCATTCCTTCGTGTAACGCAGCACGGAGGAGCGGCATTCCTCGTTGAATTTTTCGATGCCGATGCCGCCTTCACGCGTGACTTCGGAGATGTCGTCGATGCCGAGCAGGCGCTGCGCCTCAAGTTCTGCGGGCAGACCGTGGGTGTCCCACCCGAAGCGGCGCTCCACGCGGTGTCCACGCATGGTCTGGTAGCGGCCGACAACGTCCTTCACATAACCGGTCAGCAGGTGGCCGTAGTGGGGCAGGCCGTTAGCGAAGGGAGGGCCGTCGTAGAAAACGAACTCGTTATTACCGTTTTCGCCTGCGGGGCGCATGTCGACGGACTTTTGGAAAGTCCCGTTTTCGCGCCAGTATGCGAGGGTTTCGCCTTCAAGCTGAGGGAAGGAGACGGATGCTTCAACCTCGGTGGCGCGGTGGCGGGGGTAGAACCCGTGCTTAGTCATGGTGTCCTCTGCGTCGTTCATTGTCCACAGGGACGAGGTTCAGCGTGTGCTGACTCCCGCGGTACCACCCCGCTTGCGACCACTCCCCCAGTTGATCCCTCGTTCCTTAGCCTCACGGGCATTTGACGAGGTCAACGCGGGGCGAGCGTTCGCCGCTCATTGCAGCTATGTCGGGCTTACCCGTCCGGGTCTAATGGGAGTCTGCCATGCGTCATTCTCTGTTCTTCCGGATGCTCCCCAGTGATACCCCTGCACAAGGGCTGGTTCAACGCATGGTTCATGCTAGCTCATATTGTCACAACACTACGACGTCAAATGCTGTTAGCCTGAACACGCCACAACTGTTCCTTCAAGCCTTCTGGCCGCGCAGATTCCTAGGGATGAGCCGAAGGCGACGCCTCTCAGGGATTCTCGGAGGGCGCGGGGGTGTGCTGCGGCTGTACTTCAGTGGTGGTGATCCCTTCTGACTGGGCACTACGCGCCAGCTTTGCGCGGCGGCGACGGCCTCGCCAGATAAGCAGGGGCGTGAGGATGAGGGCCAGGAGGATTGCCCACGGCAGCAGCCAGACAATTCCCACCACGATGGTTGTCACTCCCTCAACAAAGCCCTGCCAGGACTGCTCCCACACTGACCCTGGCTCGCTTCTAAAGGACAGCGGGCTGGTGATCGTCACATCCAGGGTCGACATTTCTACCTGATCGGCATACCAAGTGCGCTGCGCCTTGATCCCATCAAGTTCTGCCTGACGGCTGGTCATCTGAGATTCAGCTTCAAGAAGGTCAGCGGTGCTCTCTGCCTTATTCATCAGCTCACGCAGGCGGGCAATAGAGCTTTCTAGGGCTTGAGTGCGCGCGTCTAAGTCGACGATTGCAGCGCCAACGTCCTCGGTTGAGGTGGAGATTTCTTTCAGCGAACCATAGGTGGCAAGAGTGCCAACGAAGGCATCATATTTTGCTGAAGGGATGCGCAGGGTTGCCCAGACGGAGGGACCTGAATCAAGCGGGTTAATGCTTGATGCCTGGATACTCCCGCCAAGCCCGATGACATCAGCGGACATCGTGGCAAAAGTTTCTTCGGGGTTGTCGGCCACCAGTCGAGCAGTGCCGGTCTTAATGACCGACTGTTTCACCGAGTGAATTGTCGCTTCCAGCCCCGCTTCTTTGGCCGTGTCCGCTGCCATGGGAGCAGCAGCCTCAGCGTCTTGTGCGGAGGCCGAGTTTCGAGACTCCATGAACCTGCCGATAGCAGGTTCTGCTTCTGAGTGGGAAGCCGCTGTTGGCGAGCTTGAACATGCGCTCAACGACAGTGCAAGGGCGAGGGCCACCGCACTTCCTGCCAGTGCGGATAGGGTCGACCGGGGGCGCTTCATTGCGGTGAGAGTAGCCATATATCGAGCATGCAGTAGGCGTCATGCGTTAGCAACAGCTTCGCTACATTCACCTCAAAGAGCAATAAAGTCGTAACCATCACGCAATACGTGCGTAACTTCAACGCATGACGCTCACTCAGCGTTCACTCAGCCGCGCGCGATGAGAGTGTTCGTCGCCTGAGCCCGAGGCCGAATAATCATCGAGTCAATATTGACGTGGCGCGGGCGCTCCAACATCCACACGATCGCTTCGGCCACGTCTTCGGCAACGAGTGGTTCTGCAACACCCTCGTACACCTTTGCTGCAGCTTCACTGCTCCCCAATCGATTGAGGGCAAATTCTTCGGTTTTCACCATGCCAGGAGCGAGCTCCATGACGCGCACAGGCTCACCCACAAGCTCTTGGCGCAAAGTGTTGGCGATAATGCGCTCGGCGTGCTTGGCAGCCACGTATCCGCCTCCACCAGGGTAGGTGTCGTGCGCCGCCGTGGAGGTAAGGAATACGAGGTCGCCGCCGCGTTCACGCATGGCGGGCAAGAAAGCGCGGGTGGTGTGCAGGGCGGTCATGACATTGCGATCAAACATGGCCAGCCACTTGTCAGGATCAGCGTCAGCCACACTTTCTGCACCCAGCGCACCGCCCGCGTTATTCACGAGGGCATCAATGGGGCCACTTTCTTCAAGGCGTGCAGCTAGGGCGCGCACGGCATCCTCGTCACGCAGGTCAATGGAAGCCCACTCGCAGCCAGTTTCTTCAGCCAACGCCTGCAAACGGTCAGCACGCCTAGCCAGAGCAACCACCTGCCAGCCGTGTGCGCGTAGGAGGCGGACGGTGGCCTCACCAATGCCGGTGGAAGCACCAGTGACGACAGCGCGGCGGGAAATAGATGCATTCATATTTTCCTCTTTCGTGGTGCGAGGCTGGAGGAAGTGACCCAGCTACCCAGTACATATTGTCCGTTTTGAAGGGCTGAGCAACATGTGTGTTGTCTCATTCGTAGCGTGAGATTTCCTGACCAGCACTGCGTGCAAGACAAGCAAGCTCTTCAGTGACACAAAGGGGAACACAGACAAGGTGCATCTCTTCGGTCTCATCGTCAACGAGCTCTACAAGAGAGTATCCGCGCTCTTCAAGTCCTTCGTTATATATGCTCAGCCACTCATCAATGCAATCGTCTTCGTCAGCACCGTAGTCCTCAAATGTGGGAAGGTCGGAAGCATCAGCGAGTAGAGGGAGCGTTCGAAGTTTCGCCCTAGCATCGGAGATGTACATGGTGGGCGTAACCCGGATGAGCAACGCATGTCGTTCAAGTAGGTAGGTCAGAGCAAACCATGCGTATTCACTATCCGATAGGGAGTGTACGTCACAGTATCGCTGGGTAAAAAGATCACCCATACACTTCCTGTCATTAAGAAAACTCTTAAGTTCGTCGGTAACGGATGCTTCTTTCCCAGCGATAACAGCAGCTATCGCGAGATAGGGATTTGTCTTTCCACTATGATCCATCTCTTCCTTTCCCCTTTCTTTTTCCCGGTTCTTCACAACGAATAAGGAAGCGCAGCCTCAGATTATGGAGTCAGGCTTCACATCCGTAAAGCCCCGGCGGTACTGCTCCTCATGGAAGCTCCGCCGAATAGGACGGGGAGACTCCCACCCCTTCGCAACCTTCACAATCCGGTAACACTCGTCGGCATAAAAATCCTCATCAAAAGGACGTAAACCAAGAGCGGCACAATACTCAACCAACATTGCCGGAGTAAAACGATCCACCACCCGACGCGACTCATACGCCCCACGATCCTCAAAATCGGCATACAACT
>NZ_RQZF01000051.1 GCF_003858455.1 Schaalia canis
GCCGTCAGTTGGCCATATTCCCACAGCCACAACACGCGCCCCATTGGTGTACTGAGCAATATAGTGGTGATCATTCCTAAAAGGAGGGTAACTCGTCTGAGGACTGCACATACTCTTCATAAGGCTGAAGTCATTGCCTGTAAGGGCATAGCCCGGCCCGACCTCCTGGGCTGAAAGCACAATCGGATAGGGCTCAAGCACCTCCTTCTCACGTGCTGCATCGCCTGAAGCACACCCCGCCAGCAGCAGCCACGCCGCCACGCACCCAGCACCAAAACGCCGCACAGTCCTTGGCCTCATCACTGGAACCTCTCAAAAAACGCTTTGTCAAACGATGTTTCCACTCGGAAACTGTCGTAATAG
>NZ_RQZF01000052.1 GCF_003858455.1 Schaalia canis
TAGAGCCATGCAACAGGTAGGACAGGGCGTGGATGTCGTTGCCTGGCATTGCCCCGTCAAAACGCGCACCATTAATAAAGCTGATCATGCTCGTGGCGTAAGCGCTGGACAAGGCGGGGTCAATGGAGGCCAGGTGGGGTTCACCCGTGCGGAATACTTCCCGTAACGCTTGAGCATAAGGGAGGGCTTCATCCCCACTGCCCATGTAGGCATACCCACCAGCCAAGCCAACACGATCAATCAGATTGTCAGCCTTGAGAGCGGTCAATAGTGCGGCGCTCGCCGGGCCGTTGGTGGATAAACCTTCTAAAAGGGCAGTAGCGCGTAGAAGTTGAATTGACCCGCTCTCAAGAGT
>NZ_RQZF01000053.1 GCF_003858455.1 Schaalia canis
GCCGGTTGTGGCATCCCAGATGCGGGCGGTGTTATCTCTGCTGGTGGTGAGGATGGTGGTGCCGTCTGGGCTGTAGGCGCCACTGGTCACCGGGTTGGTGTGGCCGGTGAGGGTGTGGAGGGTTTGGCCGGTTGTGGCATCCCAGATGCGAGCGGTGTTGTCCCAGCTGGTGGTGAGGATGGTGGTGCCGTCTGGGCTGTAGGCGCCAAAGGCCACCCAGTCAATGTGGCCGGTGAGGGTGTGGAGTGCCTGGCCGGTTGTGGCATCCCAGATGCGGGCGGTGTTATCTCTGCTGGTGGTGAGGATGGTGGTGCCGTCTGGGCTGTAGGCGCCACTGGTCA
>NZ_RQZF01000054.1 GCF_003858455.1 Schaalia canis
ATCTCACTTCTCACTTGCTTGTTTGTCCGCTTTGAGGGGTCAGGACTTCCTCACTGCGCTCGATAGCTTTAAAGTAGCGGACTTTAGCGACTTGAGCATCCCACAAGGCACGCAATTCTTCCTCACTTGGCGGCTCAACACTGACATTTTTAAGGTCGATACGCACCATAATGTAGGTGTCATCCACAATCCCATACGCTCGCGCCGTAGTACGAATAAAACCGCCTTCTTCTACAACAGGCTCGGGTGGGGGAGGCGTAAGTCCCTTCCCCTCCCAGTACACGGCCTGGAAAGCAGCGATACCCTCACCGAAATCAAGGGGCGTCACCCGCCAATCAG
>NZ_RQZF01000055.1 GCF_003858455.1 Schaalia canis
ACCAGCCCTCGTGGGAACTTTGAAGAGGTCATCTCCAACAGCGCCACACAAACCCTAACCATCAAGGGATGGACCTTCGACCAGGACACCCCCACTCCCATTTCTATCCACGCCACCATCAACGGCACCCCTCACACCGTCACAGCCAACACTTCCCGACCCGATGTCCAGCGCGCCTTCGCGCTCAACCGCAACACCACAGGCTTCGCCCTCACCCTCCCAGCCCAACCCGGCACACACACCATCTGCGTCACCGCCCTCAACCAAGGCGCAGGCCACAACACCCCACTCGGATGCCGCACCACCACCCTGG
>NZ_RQZF01000056.1 GCF_003858455.1 Schaalia canis
CTCGGTTGAATAGGTAGCCTTGATCCTGCCCAACTGCTAAAGGATACATTTCATGTGCTCGTCTCCCTGCGGCAGCCTCCAGGCTTTCTCCGCCGGCACCTGTGGTAAAACGTCCAAGTGCATCTCGAGGTCTGTCCGGTATGACAGAATCCCCGTCTCCACACTTGCCCAACACATTGCTGTTGTGGACGAGGATGGGGGTGCCAGTATTGGTGTGGACGTGGTAGTTGTTGTAGTTCTTGATGTGGAGGTTGTGGACGGTGGCGCGTTGGCCCGTATATGACAACTGCT
>NZ_RQZF01000057.1 GCF_003858455.1 Schaalia canis
ATGTCTCGCGTTCTTTCTACCGAGCAGGCCAAGGCCGCTATCCAGCAGATTCAGTCCATCATTAACGGTGGCTTGACTGACCAGATCTCCCAGCTTGATGCTCAGGGCCGGACCCTGTCTGATCCCAATGTGTGGGATGGTCCCCTGGCTGAGCGTTTCCGTGGCCAGACCTGGCCTGAGACCCGCGCTGCCCTTGAGAAGGCCAAGACTGAACTGGAAGAACTACGTGGCCAGCTCCAGCAGATCTCGACCAACATCTTCCAAGCAGGCGGCGG
>NZ_RQZF01000058.1 GCF_003858455.1 Schaalia canis
CGCCACCATCTTCTTCATCATCGTCGGCATCATCCTCCCCATGACCAAAACCACCGGCATCTACACCCTCCTCGTCCCCGCCGTCTACCTCGCCACCCTCATCCCTATGGCGTTAGCTGGATTACCGCGAACGGCCGCATCGAACGTTATTCTCTCTCTTGCAATCGTGTTGGGAATGTTCCACTTCCTTGGCCAGCCCTTGTCCCACGCCTCCACGCGCTACTTCCTCCTAACCATCGCAGGCGGGGGTATTACCGGCCTGTTCATCGCCAC
>NZ_RQZF01000059.1 GCF_003858455.1 Schaalia canis
AAAGCTATCGAGCGCAGTGAGGAAGTCCTGACCCCTCAAAGCGGACAAACAAGCAAGTGAGAAGTGAGATGACACGACTCACAGTACACGCTGCGCGTCTTGCGTTCATCCTTGCTTCTGCCAGCCTTCTATCTGGGTGTGGTTACCTTGACGGAGAGGAAACCATCATCCCACGCCCAGAACTGCTCACCGCTCAAGAAGCCGGAGGTGGGGAGCAAATTCCAATTAGCGGAGGTGATCTGAGTGTAGCCGCAGATTGTGGTCCGGATGGAA
>NZ_RQZF01000060.1 GCF_003858455.1 Schaalia canis
GTGGCGATGAACAGGCCGGTAATACCCCCGCCTGCGATGGTTAGGAGGAAGTAGCGCGTGGAGGCGTGGGACAAGGGCTGGCCAAGGAAGTAGAGGAGGCCAGCAACGACGAGTGTGAAGATGATGCTCTGGGCGAGAACTTGGCGCAGGAGTGCGGTGGCTGTTGTGAGGATGAGGGTGGTGAGGTAGACGGCGGGGACGAGGAGGGTGTAGATGCCGGTGGTTTTGGTCATGGGGAGGATGATGCCGACGATGATGAAGAAGATGGTGGCG
>NZ_RQZF01000007.1 GCF_003858455.1 Schaalia canis
GGTATCCCATTGATTGGGGCCAAGTCGGTAAAGACACCCTCTTTGGTTTAGGTGGTGGCGCTTTCGGTTACGGTGTTGGGAAAGGCCTCCAATGGGCAGCGAAGACCCCCATCGGGCAAAAAGTATTGTGGAAAGTCGGTGGACAGTTGCGCCAGATTCCGGGGATCAAGCAGCTTTCCGACAAGGGCATGGGCTTTGGCCGTTACACCAACACTGCCAGCGAGGCGCGTACTCGACACATTCTGTTTGGCGATAGCCCAAGAAGTGGAGGGCATCACTGGCCTGCACAGCCCCCCGTAGAAGTAGGTATGCAAGGAAAGACGCCTTTTCCTCTTAGGTGGAGCGATGACAAGATTATGCATGAGATCAGCGAAATTGCGAACGATCCGACTCTGAACTGGGTGCAACAAGGTGGTAAACCCGGGGCGACACACTACAAGAGCATGAAACCGATGAGGTATGCAGTCGATGTCGAACGCCATGGTTTGCATTTCCGTGTTGTCACTGAACCGCTTGGTGAAGGAGTAATTACGGGCTATCTCACTCAGCGTCCACCCCTGGGGCCCGGTGCGCTTGCTGTGCGCAATGAGTTTGCTTTGGCAACTACTCATATTGACGACTAATCAAATCGGAAACAGGGGGGGGAAGCATGTTTGGCCATTTGAAAGGCTGGTGGCGGAGTTGTTTTGGTGCTGCTGATACCGATCATTTCACCTACGGCATGATCGACATGGCTCGTCGGTATAGTGATCGGTTCTATGGTGGTCAACAGGTTGTGGAATTCATGGAAGTGGATTACCGGGCCGGTGAGGATTATCTTGCGTTCGAGTTATTGCTTAATAGCTTTGGGGATGCTGATGTGCTTCCCTCGCGTGAAGATCAGGAGTTGATCGCCAAGATCGGCCGCTACTATGAGATGCCTGAGTGGGAGTGGAATCTATGGGATTATGAGAACACGCCCCTGCTGGACGGGATTGAGTTGATGGCTCAAGACGATGAAGTTGATCCTGATGTTGTCATGCGTTTGCGTGAGTTCGCGCAGGGAGTTGATGCGAGCGCGACCTTGGGGCGGGGGTTGAGTGAGTTGGGGAATGAGTGTTTCACTGCTTTCCGCAGATACCAGAAGCGGAAGCGAGTCCAGCCACCTTCTGGTGAGTAGGACAGAGATCTTTTCGCTGCGGCTTGATGCGCGTTGACAGTCGTGACAACAAAGACGAGGTTTCAGGCGACTTTTACTTTACGGGCTTATGTCGAATTGGAGTGAAAACAAGTGAACAAAGGACTTTGCAATGCCTGTTGATGTTCGTCAGAGTCTAGAGTGGGCTTTACCTGTGTTGGTGGAGGAGTTTGTGCTCGTCTCTGACACGATTCCCAATATGAGGGCCGGGGAGGTAACCCTGGCGATCTGGGGTCATTTTGTTGGGCAGTGTGCCGGTGAATGTATATGGGATGATCTGGACCCAGCGGTTCTAACTGACCGTTTGCACCGCTTTGTGGGGCAGCATTTGGTCGCAGTCGAGGGTGGTCGGGGTTGGCTTCATCTTGCTTTTACCGATGGGTGGATACGCGTTGTTGCGGACAGGGGGGATTGGGAAGGCTGGGTTGTGTCGCTTCCAGGTGTTTCGTGGGTTGGCGGCTGGGATAGCGATGCTTTAGGTTCCAGCCGTGTGGTGGGAAGAAAAGAATCGCCGAAAGCTTCGCTGAGGAAGCCTTCAGCGTAATTACCGTGTTGGTTCGGGTAACTGCGACAGCTGAGATGCCTCTTCTTTCGGATAATATGGCTCAGACGTTTACTGGTGGACGTTGTAGTGCTTTCGTGGTTCCAGAGGAGATGTTTTTCTCGTGTTGGAAACTCCAACTACCTCGATCGGGCGGCGGTTTAGTGTGATCCTCCAGTTGGGATTATGCAAACGTGAATCGCTAAAGCGACTCATCCTGTCTGGCGGCTCTTCACAGATGGGAGTGTGGAACGGTTGTTGGCTTCTCTGAGTAGTGTTGGTGGGTCGAGATCTCTGGACAGGTCCGGTGGTTGATCTTGCGTGCCAGGATCACCTTTTCCTACCCGACGCTGGGGCGACGCTAAAAGGAGGAACACGATGGAACTGGAGGCACCGTTCGCCTCGTCCTACAAGATTGAGCGGGTTGATCTTCCCCCGCGTGGCTGCGACGTGGAATGCGGTACCGAATACGGAGCCTTCCTCGACTCGCTACGGATCGAAACAGGGAAGATCTCGTATGTCCTCGGGGTGCACTCGCCAAAACCCGGCCTCAAGGTGCGCAGCGGCCTGTACGCAACGCCCCACCCTTGGCGTGCGTGCATCGTCGCCCGTGGGACTCCCTTTCTTGGTGACACGCGAGTACCGAGCTCCTTCCAGGAGGTGCATGAGGCTCACGGAAACGTCGTGTCCGTACTGCCTTTGACTCGCGCGAGCGTGCTACTGCTCGTCACGGAAGGAGAGATTATCGCGATTGACGAGGGCGGCGTGCGCTGGTGCTCCCCTCGCGTGGCCGTGGACAGTGTGCGCGTGGATGGACATGATGCCTCACGCGTGTGGGGAGTGGCAGATGCCGATTGGAACCCTACACCGTTCACCATTGACTTGGCTGCCGGTACCTGTGAGGGAGGAAGCGGGATGTTAGGTGATTCCGCTAGGGAATCTTCATGAACAAAGCGTCTGCGGCGCGCTTGACGTGTATCGATCTTGGGAGAAGGGAGTAGAACAACGCGCGCTCCACTGTCGTCTTCGCGTGCCCACCCGCGTGGGCTACTTCTCAACCGTCACAAACATATCGGGAGACTTGGTTGATGTGAACCTTCCTATGAGTATGGCCCTCAACCTGGGATGATGCCCAGGTTGAGGGCCACACGTTCATGTGCTCTAGCTGCGTTGACGTGTCCGCAAGGCAACTCCAGCAAGGAGAGCCAATGTCAGGCTCACGCCAAGGAGCCACATGGCTGTTGAACCTGTCCACGCCAAGGAGGCCTTGTCAGCAGGGCGGGTTCCAGGCTTCGACGTGTCCGTGTCTGTGCCCTTCGAACCATTCTGGCCCTTGGAGCCGTTCTGGTCCTTCGCGCCATCAGAGTCTGCCGGGCCCTGTGGCTGCGGTGCCGGCTCTTCGGGTTGTCCAGCGGACACCACCGTGATGGCAGTCTCTGCGCTCAACTTCGGATCATCCTGAATGAGTTTCACGGTGTGCGAACCCGCCGGAACCGATGCGGGAATAGCGAAGGTGAAGGTCACCTCGCCAGAGGCGTTGGCTGGTGTTTTCCCAATGAGAATCGGATCGGAATGAAGCTCGGCACGCACCTCCTTACCCGGAGTGAAGCCCTTACCCATGATCGTCAGTGAGGCCCCTTGAGCAACCGTCATCTTGTCCACTGCCACACTGGGCGTTGGGGTGAGCGACGGAGGAGGCGTGGGTGTCGGGGTGTGAACCTTCAGCGACACCGTCGCACTCGTCCAAAAATCCGGCCCCTGTTGAATAGCGCCAAGCGTCCATGTGCCCGCAGGCGTATCCGCAGGAACAACCACCGTAGCGCTTCCTTCGCCCGAGGCATTGGGCGTGATGGAGGCAAGTTCTACGGCGCTGACCGCGTCGCGTACAGAGATCGGCTGCGCCTGATCGCCACCGTTGAAGCCTGCGACAGACACGGTAACCTCGTCGCCGGGCTTGACCTCAGAGGGATTGGCACTCATGGAAGCTGTCGAGTCCGTGGACTCCACCGTGCACTGAACCTGAGCGTCTGCCCAGGAAGCCCAGTCGTTGCCAGCGTTATCCCCGCCGTTGTCGACAAGGAGCACCAGGCGTTCAACGCCGGTAATGTCCGCGTCAAGAGGCAGTGCGGGGC
This sequence comes from Schaalia canis, assembly GCF_003858455.1. GTDB lineage: Bacteria > Actinomycetota > Actinomycetes > Actinomycetales > Actinomycetaceae > Pauljensenia > Pauljensenia canis. Next base: position 3,851 of record NZ_RQZF01000007.1, read on the forward strand.
TGTCGTGACGCAGAACCTCGGTACGTGGGACAAGGATGTTCCCGTTGCCGTCCGTGACCGTGAAGCGAACAGAACCGCGCGAGGTTTGAGCGTCATCCACGCCAACAATCGCATGGAAGGCCGTGCACTTACCGCCCAGATCAAATTCGATCCGCGCGTCGGCGTGGGTGCCTAAGCCCTTGGCGTATTCGGTGCCGTCAATGCTGATAGCTGGTCCGTCACCCTGGTTTGTCTCACCATTGGCCACGTCGCGCTCAACGGGTCCCCACCCATTACTGGGGGTGCCCACGAAGGGCAGGTCAGACAGATAATTCTTTCCGTTCACCATCGTTGTTTGCAGCACGCTCAGTTGGGCGTTTGCAGTGACCTGGCGGGCAGAGCCTCCCAGGGAATAGGTAGCTGTCGCGGTGACATTGAATGTGCCTGCAGCATCCTTTGGAGGTGTCACCACCCACCTTTGGGTGCTCTGACCGAGCGCATCCATTGTGGAAGCAGCGCGTTCCAGAGGCACAACAATCCACCCATCGGGCGCTGCCAAAGAGTGGGTGACAGCCTGTGCCTCAGCGGTTTCAGCCGAAGACAGTCGTGTCTGAACAATAGCGCCTTGACCTGCAACGAGTTGGCTTTCAGGTTCCACCGTCAGATCAGCACAGGCGGGAGAAACCGCCGATGGGCCAAGGTCTTCAACCAGGATATTATCCACGGTCAGGTCAGCCTGGTGACCAGCGCCAATCTTTTCGATACCGAACCAGTAGGAGCCGCACGAACCAACAGAGAGTGTCGTGGAAAACTCCTTCGTTGTGCCGGTCACTGGGCGGACATCGGTGTTTGCTGTTGAGGGGAAGACGAAGTCTGACAGCCTTGTGGTGTGAAGCGTGGACTCGCGGACCGAATCGAAGGCGGCAACGAAACGGTAGGTATCAGGAAGGCCATTCTGATAGCGCATCGACACTCGATAGTCATGCCCTGCTGCGAAGGGCACGCTCGCGGGAGTCGTGCGCAGAATCAGGCCGGAGTTTTCCTCGTGAGCCTGCAAAGACCACTGTCCATCAAGGACGTTGTCAACAAGCTTGAAGCCCTCTACCACAGCGCCAGTGGAGTCCTTACCCCACCAGCCGGCTTGAGAGTAGGGAGCGTGACGCTCAGCAAGCTGCGTGCGGGCGTCGCCCCCACGATTCGCAATGCCAGTGACGAACGGCCAGTAGCCGCTATCTGGATGCTCAAAGTCCTCGAAAGCCACAACGCGCGAGGCATCGGCACCTGCAGGCAGGGTCGGTTCGGTGAAGGACACGAGCCGCAGGTCGTCAACCCGCACCGGGCTATCGCCCTCACCTGCGGCAATCTTGAAGGTTGCCTGTCCGCCGGTGGTGGTGAAGGTGACGCGCACACGCTGGAAGTAGGTGTTGCGCTTCTCATCCGAGGCCGTCGCATTCGGAGCGAAACTGTTGGAGATCGTGGTGGTCGGCACACCATTGACAGTGGGCTGCAAGGTGGTGGCCGTGACGCCCTCGCCAGACACGCTCAGTGACACGGCACGCTGGGTTGCCGGAGCGATCTCCACCCAGGCCGAGGCGTTGTAGGTGCCCGCTGGGAGGTTACCTCCCGCAAGATCTTGCTCCAACGAGGCCGGGCCCGCTCCCAGCAGAGCCTGCAGATTCACTCGGTCACTCGTTTCGATGGAAACGTCGCCGGTGGTGCGGTAGGCATCAAGGGTGCCCGAGAAGAAGCCGGGGTCAACAATGTGTGAGCCCTGCCCCCACTGGGGTTCCTTCGCTGCGGGGACGCTCGTTGAGGGGTAGAGCACGTAGGCTGTGTTCGCCTCTGCCTCAATGGTGACCTGCCCGCCGGAAACGGGAAGTTGGGTGACTTCCCTGCGGCCCTGGTCGGTGAGTTCAAAAAGGGTCACACTGGTTTGAGTCTTCCACGAGTCCGTCAGCGTCCACGTGGAAGATCCTCCTTCGGGGTTCCAGTGGTAGAGGCGATCCTGGCCGCCATCCTTCCAGGGAAGGAGGTAGCGTCCGCCCTCGTAGACGGTGGCTCCATCGAAAGTGATGACACGGTTGGTGGGGATCGTGACGCCGTCGATGCGCGTCAAGGGCGAGGTCGCCACAGTGCCGTTTTTGAAGGTGATCGAGTTGGGCTCCCACTTCATGATGTCGGACTGCTGGAGGAACTTCGTTGGAAGGTTACGTTCCCAGACGTTGCGGATAAATGGCGCGTAATTAACGTGTCCGGTCCAGCCTTCAAACTCCACTGAGTTCGCGTTGGACAAGATCGGGTGGGGGTTGAAAACGTCGCGGCGCGTGTTTTCCACAAAGCGGAAGATCTGGGAGTTGATGCCCTTATTCTCCTGGCCACCGTAATGCTCGTCATTCGCCCAGTGCGACCAGATGCTGATTTCAGGGAACTTATCGGCCCATTCAGTGCCGACAACCCAACCCTGCTTTTGAAGTTCTGCGCCCAGGCGTGCAGGCTCCCACCCGTTAGGGTAATAGACATCAATGTAGAGCCACTTGAGGTTTTCGGGGGCTTCATCGCGGAAGTCTTGGAAGCGCTTGAGCACAGCGCCGGTTCCCAGATCCTTGGGGCCGTCAATGTAGTAGGACTGGTTCATCCATCCCCACGCAGCTTGCGGCGGCATCCGCAGGAGTTCTTCTGAGAAGTTCTTGCTTTCTGAGTAGGACTCGGTGGCGTTGACGTGAACACCCATGACTGCGTTCCACTGGGCTGCTTCCTCAGCGAGGATCTTCAGGTCCTTGAGGCCGCCGGCGCGTTCGTTGTAGTGGTCGGCGTAGTCGGGGTGGGCGGAGTCGTGCCCTTCTGCCTGGTAGCCCTTGAGCATGACCTGCTGGCGCAGATTATCGGTTGCGAGGGCGATGCGCTTGGTATCGTCCAGGGTTCGCAGGAAGGGGTGGGTGGCTTGAGAGACGATATTGAAGGGGATTCGAGTAATCACCGTATTGGGAACGTCGTCGCTGCCGTTGATCGCTGGGCGTAGGGTGCGCAAGGCGATAGCGCCATCTTGCCAGTCGATAGTGCTGTCGTTGTTGGCGTCGAGGGTGGGTCGGACCGCGATGTAGGGGTTGGCGTCATAACCGATGGTGGTGGCGCTTGACCCGCGCCAGACGAAGTTTCCTGGCGTGATAGCGGTGGATTTGGCGTCTCCTGTTCCGGTCGTGACGCGCAGCCACTTGGCGTTGGAGCCCCTGTTGCTGCCCCGATAGGAGGTTGTATTGTCCTCGATGGCATTGGAGTCCATACCAAAGGACATGGCCGCACTTGAGGGGACGGTGAGGAAGGACGCATAGGTGCCAGAGGGCAGGGATGACACTGGTTCGATAGTGTCGCCGCTGCGGTTTCTGTTTACCGACAGCACTGTGGTGGCAACCGTGGCGTGCGCGTCCTTGGCATCCAGGGTGACGAGATTCAGGCCGGGAATGACGATCCGATGAACACTGGCGTCGGGATCGTTCAGGTCGGTGAGTTCAAGCCGCCACGTCCCATCGTTTACGGTGGCAACCGCCGTGAAAGAGATGTTCGTGCCATCCACTGCGATGTTCCACGAGGCCCGAGTGTTGGTCGCGTTGTCTGCTGGCGTGACGGTGACGGGGCGGGCGACCTCGTCAATGGTGATGGAGGTCAGGGCGTTGCCGGTGTTGCCGCGGGTTGTGTGTCCGCCAAGTTGCCAGTCAATAACCTGAGGGAAGTCCTTATGCATCCTCACACTGAGGGTGCCATCGGTGAGGGTGAGGATTTTTTCTTCAGGGATTGGGGGATCGGCAGGTGCTGGCGGGCCTGGGGGAGTGTCAGGGCCGGGGGCTGCTGGCCACTCGCCTGCAAAAGCGTTGAACTCGGCGAGGGAGGCGACCTCTTCACTGGGAGAGACAGGATCGTCACCGAGCTGACCGCCCCAGGACGAGGTTTGGACGAAGCGGACACAACGAGCCTCAACGCTGGGGTTGAGATCGATGGTGCGAATGGTGGCATAGTCAGCGACTTCGCCGGGGAAAGTGCCGGTCTTTTGCTGCGTGAAGGTGTTGTCGGCGCAGTTTTCGTCAGTTGAGGTCAACAGCTCCCATGCGTTCGCACGGCCTGAGCCGGAGGAGCTTTGGCGCGGGGTGAGCTGAACGCGGGCGAGCTTGATCGGCTCATCTGCGAGTTTGATATCGAGGTGGTGGGGTGGGGTGTCTTTTTGGGGATGCCACTTGCTGTGCCAGTAGGTGGCGGGGTCACCATCAAGGATGAGTTCTTTTCGCCCGTTGGTGCCTTCTCCGACGAGTTCTTCGGACTTGGCGCGCAGGACGCTCATGGTGGATTGATCAATCGCCGTGAGCGAGGGCGGTGGCGGGGTGGGGTCAGCGTAGGCGGCCGGGATAAGGGATGCGGCAAGTAGTGAACTTGTCGCGCTTATGCCGACTGCTCTGAGGACACTTCTCTGTGTCGGGGGCATCTTTGTCTCCTGGTTCTAAAATTCTGGCGAGTGGTCAACTTTGATGCTCAGTCGCCTACGTGCTGGAAGTCAGGTCTTTTCAGCACTTATGAGACTAGAGGAAAAGCCAGGATAAATGCAAGAAGTTGCTCAAATAGAGGCACTATCAATCAGCAATAATCAGTAATTCCAGATTGTGTGATGTGTTGAAAAATATAGGCCCGGTCAGTATTGGTGACGGGTATGTCGGATGTCCCAACAAAAGCCCCCAGGCAGTCCGCTCCGTCAAAACGGTGCATGTGCCTGGGGGCTTGATGAAGTTATACAGCCATGTGCGTGACCTTCACGATCAGCTTGACTGCGGCGCGAACGCTGCCCGCTTAGTGGGTGAACTCAGCGAGCAGCCTTATGGCGCGATGCGTAAGGCTCGCTTTCAAGCTCAGTTCCTGAAGGTGCCGAGGCAGGCGTTGCTGCTTCAAGGGTGGTGCCGCGTGCCTTCGAAATCCACCGCATGGTGTGGTAGATGATCAGGGCGGCTGCGGTGCCAAGGGCGATACCTTCAAAGGTTAGGCCACCGGGGACCCAGGTGAAGTTCGCAATGGCGACGATCAAGGAAATCGCAGCGGTATTGAGGTTGACCGGATCAGAGAAATCGACACGGTTTTGCACCCAGATGCGCACGCCCAGCATGCCAATCATGCCGTAGAGAACAGTGCCGGCGCCGCCCAGAACGCCCGCGGGAATAGTGGCGATCAGGGCGCCAAACTTCGGCATGAGGGACAGTGCGAAGGCAAAGCCGGCGGCCACAACGTATGCGGCAGTTGAGTAGACGCGGGTCGCCGCCATGACGCCAATATTCTCAGCGTAGGTGGTGGTGCCTGAGCCGCCACCGCCACCGGCAAGAGCGGTGGCCAGGCCGTCGGCCAGCAGGGCACGGCCGGTCACATCGTCAAGGTTTTCGCCGGTCATTGCGGCAACAGACTTGACGTGGCCAACGTTTTCCGCAACGAGCACGAACACCACAGGGATGAACAAGCCTAGCGTCGACACATCGAAGGCTGGGGCGTGGAACTCAGGCAGGCCCACCCAAGCAGCATTCTTCACGGGGGTGAAGTCAACCTCTTGCTGAAGGACGGCAGCAACATACCCAATGAGGACACCGAAAAGGATTGACAGGCGGCCGATAATGCCCTTGAAAAGAACAGTGATCAGGCAGATCGAAGCAATGGTGATAACGGCAGTCAGCGGGCCGCCCTTGACATTGTTCCAGGCGGCAGGCGCCAGGTTGAGGCCGATGAGAGCCACAATAGCGCCGGTAACAACCGGGGGCATCAAAACATCAATCCAGCGAACACCGGCGAAGTGGATGACCAAGCCCACCAGCGCGAGCGTCAGGCCGGTGGCAATGATGCCGCCCTGCGCATAGGACATGCCAAGGGAAGCGCTCACGGCGGTGATCGGAGCAATGAGAGCAAAAGATGAGCCGAGGTAGGACGGCAGTCGGCCACCGGTGATGAGGAAGAACAAGAAGGTGCCGATGGCTGAGAAGAACAGCGTGGTTGAGGGAGGGAATCCCGTCAGGAGGGGCACCAGGAAGGTGGCGCCGAACATGGCGATAACGTGTTGGGCGCCAATGCCGACAGTGCGCGGCCACGAGAGGCGTTCGTTGGGGGCAACGACTTCGCCGGGGGCGATGCTGGTGCCGTCACCGTGAAGCTGCCAGTTAAGGAAAGCTGCAGATTTGCCGCTCATATGCGGTCTACTCCGATCAGTTGAGTTGGCGGTAGGGCCGTTGAACCGGTCGGAATCCCAGACTACCCGCACGGAAGGAAGTGACGGTAGCGTGTCCATCACGCGAGGAGGTGGTGCGAATCACCTTCGTTGTCCGCCATGTCTTCTAGTGTTTCCTTAGCGGCGGTGGATTGGTGTTGGTGTTGCTCTTCGCGGTCTGCAGTCATGCTGTGGCACAGATTGGCGAAGGGTGTGCCATGCTTGCAGTATGACTTCGCCCCGCATGACCTCGCCCTCCCCGGGAAGCCCCCTACCTGCCGAAGAGATGCCCTACGCTCAGCCTGGGGCGCCAGTATTCCAGGGAACCTCTGGGGCAGCCGTTTCTGCAGCATCAGTGACGGCTGATTCGGCCGGGGCGGGTGTGCAGGATCGTTTCGCCGAAGGCGCGCATCTTGGGCAGCAGATTCAGAAAAACGCACCTGCTGTGGCTTTTGAAGAGGGCTTTACTGCTGATCCGGCGCGAGTTTTTGCAGGGCCTGGCTACAACTTTCCGCCGACTCCTACCAATAGGCCGAGCCAATTTGCGCTGTGGATTTCAGTGATTGCTGTTTTCTTTCCCTTCGCTTTGGTTGCCAGCGTTGGGGCCGGGGTGTGGGGCGTGATTCATGCTCATCTCAATTACGGTGTGGGGCGGCGCCAGTCTGTGGCAGCCCTGGTTATTTCGGCGCTGAGCTTCTTGTGGTGGCTCTTCGTGTGGGCGGCATGGGCGGGCATCTTGCCGGACTCTCTATGAGAGGGGCCAAACTGTGGGACTTTTGACCCCTAGATACTGGTGTCCGTGCGCTCTGCGTGGAAGAAAAGCGTGAAGTTCCATCTCAATCCGCCGAATACGACAAGCCTTTTCTATTTCTTTGCCTAGGCTTGGTCTATGTTGCCTTTTCTTCTTGTCTCAACCCGCCCAGAGGATGAAGCGGTCGAAGCGGAATACGCCTGTTTCCAACGCGTCACCGGCCTGGACGAAAACAGCCTTGAACAAGTCAGGCTCGACATGCTGGGTCTACCTGATATTGACGTCAACGCCTACACGGGCATCATCGTGGCAGGATCCCCCTACGGAACAACCACACCTGATGACAAGAAATCGGCCACGCAAAAACGCACGGAGGCTGAGCTTGCGCACCTTTTCACCGATATTGTTGCCGCCCGCACTCCCTGTCTGACCACCGGATACGGCACGGAGGTTGCAACCGTGCTGCGTGGTGGCCTGGTCAGCAGAGCTTGGGCTGAGGACCCGCAAATGGTTGACATCATGCTCACCGAAGAAGGCATGAACGATCCTCTTTTAGACGGGTTCCCGCGAGAGTTTCCCACATACGTTCACCATCGCGAGGCCGTTGAACGCATGCCTGAAGGGGCGGTTCTCCTCGCGAAATCACTGACCTGCCCTGTGCAGGCGATGCGCATGGGTGAAAACTTCTACGCCACGCAGTTCAACCCTGAAATTGACTCTGATGCCATCCGCATTCGCCTTTCCGCTTACGAGGATGCAGGCTATGGGACTGGCGGTGACTTTGACTCCCTGGTGCTCATCGGACGCAATGGGCCTGGCACCCACCAAGCGGGTCTTCTCATCCGAAACTTCATGCGCATTGCCCAGGCTGCACAGCAGGCAGGTAACTAGCGAGCCTCCCACAGCATATTGATCGGCATAGCCCAGAGGCTCTCACCAAAAGGCATGATCTCTGCGCCGGTGTAAAGAACAATGCCAGGAGGTTTTGCCGTTTTACGAGGATGTCGTCGCCATTCTACGAGGGTGAGGTTGCCGTTTTACGAGGTTGATGTTGCCATTCTACGAGGATGTGGTTGCCGTTTTACGAGGTTCAGGCGAGCAAGCACACGACGCAGGAGAACGCGCACAAGGTGCAGAAAAGCCTCCCATGAGAGCAGTGCCGATGCACTGTTCTCATAGGAGGCTGTTCTTCTTATAGCGACTGGTTCAGACCAGCGGCAATCCTAAGAAAGGCAACTCTTGCAGGCTGGCCTGAAGATTCAGTAGATGCCGTAGGTGCGCTGAATTTCGCGACGCTGACGGTTGATGCGGATGATGGCAACGATGCCCCAGATGGTCAGACCCAGACCAACGAAGCCCACCAGCGCACTCCAGCCCAAAGCAGAAAGCGTGGCTGATGTTGCTGAATCGATGCTCAGGCCGCTCATGCCCATGAGTTGAGCGTTCCCTTCAGTGGCGCACTCTAGGGTGTAGCTGCCGGGAGCGAGATCCTGAGCCCAGAAGGTGGGGGAGGTTGATGCCTGGAAGATCATGTCGTGGCTGGTGCCATTCGCGTCGATCAAGGAGCAGCCGTAGACGTCGCCGCTGTTTCCAATCACCGTGTAGCTGCCACTTTCAGTGACGGTGACGGTCTGTCCTGATTGGACGGGGGTGGCGCTGTTGGCGAGTTCACCAAGATTCATTCCCCCAAGCAGAACGCCAAAAAATACTGCGGGTGCAACGAGAAGCATAGTGACCAGGCCGCCGATGAGCAGGGCGATACCGCGGCCGCGACCAGGAAGGGCGGGTGCAGGCTGAGCGCCGTAGGGGGCGCCAGGTGCGGCACCGGGCACAGTTCCAGGCATCCCGTAGGGCTGGCCACCAGTAGCACCAGTAGCACCGGGATCCCCTGAAGGCGTGCCGTAGGGGTTGGGTTGAGACTGGGGGGAGGCAGATGCCTGGTCAGAGAGCTGACCGTACTGAGGCCAGGGGGTGCCAGCAGGCGCATCGGCTGAGGGGACGTTGGTGCCAGAGGATTCAGGGGTCCACTCGTCACTGCGGCGTCCGTAACGAGGCTCTTCCATAGGGTTGTCAGGGGTGGTCATCATGTCTCCTTCCAGACAGGTCTATGGCACAGCATAGCGAAAGCAACCCAGGCGCACCTTTTCAACTTTCTTGTGGAAGTGTGCGGAAAGCTCCCACGATTGACGGGCAGAAAGTGCCATCCACTCCCAACGAGCTCGCCTCAGCCCCAGGGTGACGCATGGGATGGAGTATCAGGATGGAACTCCCACATTGGAGAATGCTCAGGAACGTGCGACGGCTAGGCGTTCGGCTCGTAACTGCTTCACGCCGGGAATTTCCACCGGTGCAAGCGCAGCCAACTCGACACCCATGGCGCGGGCCAGCAACAGGTCAGCAAGTTGCGGGTTGCGTGCCAGCACAGGGCCATGCATGTAGGTGGCAATAATCGACCCCTGCACGGCACCTTCTTGCGTGGCACCCTCGATATCAAGGGTTGTATTGCCATTACCGAAGCGCACGCGCCCCAAAGGGCGAGCATCAGGCCCCAGAGTTGTGCCTCCGCCGTGGTTTTCAAAGCCGGTTAAAAGCTCTGTTAGCCCCTCCAGGGCGGGCTCGCAGACGAGTTCTCCGATGGAGCGTGCTCCCTGAGGGCGAGTCGTGGCGTCAAGCAATCCCAGGCCCGAAACCTGCTGGCCGCGAGCATCCTCATACCAGTGGCCCAATACCTGCAAGGAAGCGCAGATAGCCAGCAGTGGGCGTCCCGCGTTCAAAGCGCGCACGAGGCCGGAGTCATTGCGCAGCTTAGATGCCGCGATTTCCTGAGCAATATCTTCCCCACCACCCATGGTGTAGATATCCAATGAGTCAGGAACAGCGTCATCAATACCAATGTGGATGATTTCGGCGGCAATGCCTCGCCTGCGGGCGCGCTCTGCCAGGACGACCGCGTTACCAGTATCCCCGTAGGTGCCAAGTACTTCGGGCAGGATAACGCCGATGCGTAGGGTGGATTCCGATGAGGAGGTGTGTGGTACCTGTGCGGATTCAGCGTGGGTCATGCCTGTGCCTCCCTGGCATCAAGGATTTTCTTAAAGTCACGCAGCGAGGTGTAATTCAGCAGCATTTCCACCTGGCCAGGCTCACACAGAGCCAGCGCATCCATCGGTAGGGGTGCGACCTGGCAGTCAATACCTGCGTATTGCAGTCGGACGGCCAGGTCAGCGCCGCGTTCACCGCAGGCCACCACGCGGGAGCGGCCTCGCAGGGCAGAGAAATCAACATCCCACAGCCAGGACAGGTCCTGTCCGTCGGGAATCTGGCCGTTAACGCCGATGACGACCTGCTGGGCTGCCGGGTCGCACATGGCCATGGACTCTTGCCAGCCTGCGGGATTCTTGGCCAACATAATGCGGATTTCGCGCCCATCAACACTGTGGGTGGAGTAGCGTCCAGCTACCTCAGAGACGGTGCTGACAGCAGCGACGGCATCCTCGGGGTGAATCCCCAGAGCAACTGCAGCCGCCACAGCCTGGGCAGCATTGCCCAGGTTCACCTGGCCAGGCAGAGATAGGTCGAGGGGCAGCTCAACGCCGAAGGGGCCACGCAAGGTGGCACGGGCAGTCGAACCCTCAGCGTTAATGTTTTCGCACCACCACGCCGGTTCGGGGCGGGTCACAATAATGTCGCCCTCGTCGTTGACGACATGCCAGGACGAGGCGCCGACAGCAGAAGCAGCGCTACCGGCAGAAGCAGTACCGCCAACAGAATCCGCGCCGCCCGGCGTGCTGTTTTGGTCAGCGTCGCGCACCACGCGGCCGCCTCGTGGGAAGGACACTGAATCAGAGTTCCAGCGCCCACCGGTGGACACCCACACGACCTTGGGCGCATCCATAGCTGCAGAAACAATCAGCGGATCGTCACAGTTGGCCACCACCACGGCATCGGGATTTTCTGCCACGGCCTGACGAAGTCGCTGTTCGACCGCGCCGATCTCGCCCACGCGATCCAACTGGTCGCGCGAAAGATTCAGCAGAACAAAAGCCGCCGGCCGCACCTGGGCGGCCACCGCAGGCACATGCATCTCGTCAACCTCAAGGGCCGCAAAAGGGGCGTTGGGTTGAGCCATCAGCGCCGCCGTCACACCGGACGGCAGATTGTCGCCATTCGTATTCGAGGCCACCGCAGCGTTCACAGCGGCTACATCTGGCGCTCCCGCAGTGGAACACGAGGGCGGTTCGGCAGCCAAGGCCGTGCGCACCATGCGGGTGGTCGTGGATTTACCATTCGTGCCCGTGACAATGACGCAGCGCGTGTTGCGCGCCAAATCAGCCAGGATGGAGGGCGAGATGCGGGCGGCAATGACGCCGCCGATCATGCCACCGGAGCCTCGCCCCAATACGCGCGAGGCCCCCGCCGCCGCTTTACCAGCAGCAAGAGCAAGACGAGAACGGGCGGGGAGAGCAGGTGAAGCCGCAGCGGCAGCCCGGGCAGAAGCCGACGATCGAGAAGATGTCATGGAATTACGGTACGGGAGATTTCGCCCTCGATCACCCGAACGCTCCCACGAGGCGATTCAATGACCGCCCTCACACGCGGACGCGGCGCCCCCTGAGCACCCTGCGGCCAGGGACGCCACACAACGACGGGCGCAGCATTGGGGTCAGCGGGGGCCGTCCGAGAGACAGCGGCGGCAGCAGAACGAGGCACGCGTTGGCCTCGTTGGAATTGGTGAACCTCACCGGTGGGGGTGGCCGTAAACACGCGGTTCGCGCGGGCATCAATCTCCTCAAGGCGGGCGCGCAGAAGGTCACGTTCTTCCTCCAAACGCTCCACCTGGCGTTCCAAGTCAAGGATGCGTTGGATGCCCGCAAGGTTAATGCCCTCATCCTGGGACATACGCTGCACGTCGCGCAGACGCTGAATGTCACGCTGCGTGTAGCGCCGTCCCCTGCCCTTCGTGCGAGCAGGGATCACCAGACCCAGCCGGTCATACTGGCGCAGGGTCTGGGGGTGCATACCGGCCAGCTCGGCCGCCACAGAAATGACGAAGGTCGCCTGGGCGCGAGCAGCCCCCGTCGGGCGGCGGGATTCGCCCGATGGATTCACTCCCTGTGCGCTGGTCACCATATGAACCCCCTTTCCCTAAGGTCTGTTCTCTTATCCCTGCGCGATGGAATCGCTCAGACCTGCACGCGGCTCGAAATCAGCGGTGGCTTCAGCGTAAGCTCGCAAAGCCTCTTGTGCCTCGCCAGATAGCGACGACGGGGCAACCATCTGAAGCTCAACCAGCAGATCGCCCGTCACCTTCGCTGTTGTGACACCCTTGCCGCGCACGCGCAAAACAGCACCCGAGGAAGTCCCTGCGGGGACCTTCACCGTCACCGTGGACCCATCCAGCAGCGGCACCTCAAGGGCGCCGCCCAAGGTAGCCTCGGCAATGGTCACAGGCAGAGTCATGCGCAGGTTGTCACCATCACGGCGGAACACGGGGTGCGGGGCAACATTGACAGTGACCACCAGGTCACCGGCAGCGCCACCATGTGTTCCCGGGCGTCCCTTACCGGCCAGACGGATCTTTTGCCCATCTTTCACGCCAGCAGGAACGCGCGCCGTGACCGTGGAACCACCAACGGTCAGGCGAATCTCCGTGCCTTTGAGGGCTTGACGGAAAGTGAGGGAGGCCGAGGCCTTCAAATCCGCACCCTTCGTGGGGCGAGGAGCCGAGGAGAAACGCGGATCGCCAGCGAAGTTTTGCCCATTGAAAGCCCCTCCAGTAAAGGGGCCGCCACCAAAGGTACCCTCATGTGACGCGCCGCCGAAAGGCCCTTGAGCACCAAAGGGAGAAGGGCCTCCTTGTGGCCCGGCGCTACGGGCGCCAGCGCCTCGGCCCCCTCCGAAGAGGCCCGAAAGAATATCCTCAAAGCCCGCGGCAGAAAACTGCGTGCCGCCCCCGCCGCTGCCGGCAAACATGCCTCCAAAGAGGTCCTCGAACCCGCCAGAACCAGCCGAGAAACGAGCGCCGCCCCCGGCCATAGCGCGGATAGCGTCGTATTGTTTGCGCTGCTCAGCGTCTGAGAGTACCGAGTAGGCCTCGCTAATCTGCTTGAAGCGTTCCTCAGCTTTGGGATCGCCCTGATTTTGGTCAGGGTGGTACTTGCGGGCGAGCTTGCGGTAGGCCTTCTTAATCGCGGCAGTGTCGGCGTCCTTATCAACGCCCAATACCTTGTAGAAGTCTTTTTCGAACCAGTCTTGTCCGCTCACGGCCGATCACCGCCTTTCATTGTGGTGTGGTGTTTCATGCAGGGATGCATCATTCGGGGTTATCAACCAATACCTTGGCAACGCGCAAGACGCGCTCACCCATCGTGTAACCAGGCTGGAGGAGCTGGCCAATCACCGGATGGTCAACCTCGGGGTTAGGGCGAGCCATCAGCGCCTCATGCAGCGCGGGATCGAAGTCCTCACCGGCTGCGCCGTAGCGGGTCAAGCCAAAACGAGTGGTGAGCGTGTCCTCAAGTTTGGTGGCGATGGCAGCGAAGGGGCCCTCAACGAGGTCGCCCGCCTGACGGGCAGCATCAATGTCATCAAGCACGCCGATGAGGGCTTCAAGAACCTCAACGTGGCCGCTTTCCTTATAGCCGGGGATAGCCTCCTTCGTGCGACGCACGTAGTTGCCGTACTCCTGGTTGAGGTTGTAGTGGTCAGCGTTGGCGCGGGCCAGTTGATCCTCCAAGGTGGCAATGCGGTCAAGGGCGGCGGCCAGCTCAGAGTCAGCCAAAGGATCGTCCAGCCCGTCAAGATTATCGAGGCCGTCGAGGTTATCCCCCTGGGCGGGAGTCTCTGCGGCGGAAGTGTCCTCGGAGGCGAGGGAGCCTTCGGCTGAGGCGGGAGCCTCGTGAGTGAAGGTGCCCTCAGTGTGGGAGGTGTCGTCACTGCCGGGCTGCGCCTGGGGCGAGTGTGCGTCGTCGAAGGAATCAGGGGTGGGGGTGGTGCGATCCACGGTTTCTCCAAAACTATTGGTGACAGGTGATGATGAGGTCAGTCCTCGTCGTCTTCTGCACTACCGGGCAGGGAGCATGCGGTGGCTCCGAAGAAGTTGATATTAGCCCAGTCTTCGGCGGTAGGAAGGTCGTCGCGTTCGTCTGAGGTATTAGTGGTGCCACTCATGGCGTCCTCCGAAGGAAGGATTGAATAGTGTGAGGGGCGGCCGAGGCGGTGTCGCCTCGGCCGCCGGGTGTGAAAGGAACTTTCACGAGGTGTGCTGCGCGCTAGTGCGCGAGGCTCACTTCTTGTCGTCCTCGTCTACGATCTCAGCGTCAATGACGTCATCATCAGCGGGAGCGCTCTGCTCGCTGCCGGTAGCGCCTGCGGCCTCTTCAGCCTGCTGAGCGGCGTAGATTTCCTGGCCGATCTTCATGCCCGACTCGTTGAGGGCATCCAGCGCGGTCTTGACGGCTGCGCTGTCGGTGCCTTCCAAGGCTGCCTTGACGGCATCAACGTCAGCCTGAACGGCGGCGCGGGTTTCCTCAGAGATCTTGTCCTCGTTTTCCTTGAGGAGCTTCTCCATGGAGTACACGCTCTGCTCGGCCATGTTGCGCAGCTCAGCCTCTTCACGGCGAGCCTTGTCTTCAGCGGCGTGCTCTTCAGCTTCCTTGACCATGCGATCAATGTCGTCCTTGGACAGGGCCGATCCGCCGGTGATGGTCACAGACTGTTCCTTACCGGTGCCGCGGTCCTTAGCCGAGACGTGCACAATGCCGTTGGCGTCAATGTCGAAGGTGACCTCAATCTGAGGCACGCCGCGAGGAGCGGGGGCAATGCCGCCGAGCTCGAAGGTACCAAGAAGCTTGTTGTCACGAGCGAACTCGCGCTCACCCTGGTAGACCTGGATCAGCACGGAAGGCTGGCCGTCCTCAGCGGTGGAGAAGACCTCAGAGGCCTTCTTCGGAATAGCGGTGTTGCGCTCAATGAGCTTGGTCATGAAGCCGCCCTTGGTTTCGATACCCAGGGACAAGGGGGTGACGTCAATGAGGAGGACATCCTTGCGATCGCCCTGAATGACGCCTGCCTGCAGGGCTGCGCCCACGGCGACGACCTCGTCAGGGTTGACACCCTTGTTGGGCTCGCGGCCACCGGTCAGTTCCTTGACGACGTCGCTGACGGCGGGCATACGGGTGGAGCCACCCACGAGGACAACGTGGTCAATGTCGGACACCTGGATGCCAGCGTCTCGGATGACGGTGTGGAAGGGAGCCTTGGTGCGCTCAAGCAGGTCAGAGGTCATCTCTTCAAACTTGGCGCGGGTGAGGGTCTCATCAAGGTGGATGGGGCCATCGGCGGTCATCGACAGGTACTGCAGGGAGATATTGGTGCTGGTGGCCGAGGAGAGTTCCTTCTTGGCCTGCTCAGCGGCTTCCTTCAGGCGCTGCAGGGCAACAGGGTCCTTGGACAGGTCAGCGCCGGTCTTGGTCTTGACCTGCTGGATCAGCCATTCAACGATGCGCTGATCCCAGTCGTCGCCACCCAGGCGGTTATCGCCGGCGGTCGCGCGCACCTGGATGGTAGCGAAGCCGTCCTCGTCATCCTTGCCGATTTCCAGCAGGGAGACGTCGAAGGTGCCGCCGCCGAGGTCGAAGACGAGGATGAGTTCGTCTTCCTGGCCCTTTTCGAGGCCGTAGGCCAGGGCTGCGGCGGTGGGCTCGTTGACGATGCGCTGGACGTTCAGGCCGGCGATCTGGCCAGCGTCCTTGGTGGCCTGACGCTCAGCGTCGTTGAAGTAGGCCGGGACGGTGATGACAGCATCGGTGACGGGCTCGCCAAGGTACTGTTCGGCGTCGCGCTTGAGCTTGCCCAGGATGCGGGCGGAGATTTCTTGCGCGGTGTAGGTCTTGTCGTCAATGGAGGTGGTCCAGTCGGTGCCCATGTGGCGCTTGACGGAGGAGATGGTGCGGTCAACGTTGGTGACAGCCTGGCGCTTGGCGATTTCGCCGACCAGGACTTCACCGGTCTTGGAGAAGGCGACCACCGAGGGGGTGGTGCGCAGGCCTTCAGCGTTGGCAATGATGGTGGGTTCGCCGCCTTCGAGGACGGCAATTGCGGAGTTGGTGGTGCCGAGGTCGATACCGACTGCACGTGCCATAAGTGTGGTGTCCTTTCGTGGGGGTTGCTCTGCGAGGTGTCGCAGGTGGTGTGCAACCACGATCAAGATTGAGTGTGATGGACTCAAGGTTAGTGTGTGGGGCGGAGAGGTGCAAGTGGAAAGAGTGGAACTTGAGTCACATCGACTCAAGTTTGGTGGATGGATAGTTCCTCCTCCGTCTCGAAGGAAGAGGGGGGAGGGGAAGAAAGTCGTGAGAGTAGGGCGTTATGGTGCGCTTTTATCTCTAAAGTCCTAGAAAAAATAAATCTGCCTTGTTAATGTTAAAAAGCCGTCGCAACGAGGCTGGCGGCATCACCTGGAAGGCTCGCCGATGAGTTTAAGAAGGATGGCAGGGATAGCCCTGTCAGTCGCCCTCACCCTGGGTGGCATCACAGCAGCACATGCTGATCCGCAACCACAACCACAACCAGGAACCCCCGAAATTACGGCTGTTCCAGCGGCAATGTCCCTCAGTGACAACCCTCGCATTAGGGCATGGCAAGACCTGCGCTTCGGCTTGTTTATCCACTGGGGTGTGTACTCCACCTTCGCTGGATATTACAAAGGTCAAAAGCAATGGCTGGGCTACCCCGAACAGATCAAAGCCTGGGGTATTGACCGAAACAATATGGGCATCCCCGACGAGGACTACCTCAAAGCCGCATCAGAAATGACCATCCCCAACTTCAGTGCCCAGCAATGGTGCCAACAGGCCAAAGACGCTGGCATGAAGTACCTGCTGGTCACCTCAAAACATCATGACGGCTTCGCCATGTGGGACACCGCCACCACACACTACGACTTTTACGAAAAAGCGCCTGGCCAGCGCGACCCGATGAAGGAACTTGCTGATGCCTGTAACGGCATGGGCATTAAACTCGCCTTCTATTTCTCCATTATCGACTGGACTAAACAAACACCAGATCCCTGGCGCAACCGCAACACCCTTGATGCGGAGATGATGACCCTCATCCATGATCAGCTCAAGGAACTGCTGTCGGGCAAGTATGGACAGGTGCCAGAACTATGGTTCGACATGGGTAACCCCACCCCTGAACAATCAGCGCAAATGGCCCAGTGGGTGCGCGAGTTCTCCCCGAATACCCTGGTCAATTCCCGCGTATGGAATGACAAGGGCGACTTTGAAGTTGGCGGCGACAACAGCCTGGTCACCAATCTGACGATGAATCCGTGGGAGTCAATCCGTTCGACCTTCCCCGACTGCTGGGGATACTGCACATGGCCGGAGGAAGAGGCTATTCGCAAACACCCCGAAGGCGTGGCAAAGCAAACCAAGCATGAGGTTGAAAACCTGTTCACCACCGTTGCCAATGGCGGACAGTACCTGCTCAACGTTGGTCCACGCGGTACCGGCGAGTTCGACCCATTCGAATCCAAGATCCTTGAAGGAATCGGCGCCTGGAATACGCGCCACCCCCATGTGATCCACGGAGCAGTTCCCACCCGCTACCCTCAGCAAACTTGGGGGTACACCGTGATCAACGGAAACGCTGTATACCTTGGTGTGACACGTTGGCCGGAGGATCGCACCCTGCGCTTGCCTGGCGCGGGAACCAATGTTGCATCCGTCAGCGTTGATGACGCCACGGCAGCCTCGCCGCAGGCCCTTGAATACCGTGTGGAGAACAATGACCTGATCATTACTCTGCCCGCTGACGCTCCCGATCCTGCCCTGCCGATCATTAAGGTTGAAACGACGGGCGCTCCTGTCTATGCCCCCAACACTGCAACCACGCTGGTGAAGGGGACGATGGAGACAGTGCCGCGTAATGCGATAACCGAGGTCAATAGTCCAAAGCGAGGCGCCGTTTCGCAACTGATCGCTTACGCGAAGAACCCCGGTAGCGAGACGATGAACATGGCAGTGGCCCTGCAGGGCAGCGTGTCGCGCAGTGAAAATGTGAAGGTCACGGTCGGCGGAAAGAGCCGTATCGCAACAATGGGTGAATTTGTTGATGGTCTTGCAGGGTTTGACGTCCCGGCTCACAGTATCGTGCCCGTCATGATCGAGGCTGCCGACAAGGCCTACTACGCAGATAGCTTCAGCAATGATGGCACAATCTCAAAGATTTCTCTGGGAGGCGTGGACGCCACACAAAATGCGGTCACCGTTGAACATCAATTCGTCGCCGCAGATCAATCCGACCTTCCCCCAGAGGTCATGGCTCAGTTGCCTGCCAGCCGACAGGTAATCCCAGGCCTGAAGGAAGTTTTCCCCACCGATCCGCAACAGAGGGTTGTTCGCCTGGCAGATGGACAGTGGACCTTTACCGGCTGGAATAAGAACTCTCAAGGCACTGACACATCACCGGTGGTCTTTGTCGGAACCTGGACCCACGGGCCGTTGACCTACGAGGTGACCTATCGCTTCATCAACGCCACACCTGACCACGAGGAACCATTCCAGCTCAAATACTTCCTGCCCAACGCCAAGGAATACCCCCGTGGTAGTTCAGTAACGCCCCCCAAGCTCAACTCAGAGGTGTTCCGCGACTTCTTCAACAACAAGACATGGCGTTTTAAGGGATGGAAGACTGAACGCATTGAGGATCTGCAAAGCAATGTCGAGATTGTCGGCGAGTGGGCCTACCATCGAGATACTGACGTCACCGTGAACTTCGCTTTCGTCTCATCAGATGGCAGTGAACTCCCGGCAGAAGTGACGGCCCTGTTGCCGCCCTCGTTCACCAAGAAGGCGCCGGTGTCCTTCATCTCGCCAACAACCATGATCCAAAACGAGGTCGAGACACCCGCAGGCCTGTGGCGCTTTAAAGGCTGGGATAATCCCCGCATTTCCTGGCCGGTTGGTCCCACTCACACATACACCGGTACGTGGGTGCTGACGACTAAGACCCATGATGTGCTCTTTGACTACCGCTCGGCCGATCCTGACAAGGAGCTGCCCGATTCGGTGATCGGGACACTGCCAGAGTTGCTCACTGTCCCGCACGGCAGTGAGGTGACACTGCCCCTGCCTGAACCTGCGCGCATTGAAGAAGGTGAAGGCGCCTGGGTATTTAGCGGATGGGAGCCAGCGAGCATCCCTTCGATCAGCGAAGACATGGAGGTAGTAGGCACCTGGACGTACCAGACAAAGCAGAAGTTCACGCCTACCTTCACCTTCGAGTCCGCCACCGAAGGCGCTACTCTCCCCGCAGAGATCCTCGCCCTGCTGCCAACGGGCGAAGAGTACACCGAAGGTGACACTGTCACCGCACCTGCGCCCTCGCAAAACACGCTGACCACCCCGGCAGGCACCTGGACCTTCCAAGGGTGGACGCCCGAAAGAGTCGAAAACGCCAGCGAGCAGGTGGCCTTCGTTGGAAAGTGGAGCCTGGAGCGGGCAATGCACACCGTGACCTACGCCTTCACCTCCACCAGCGATAAGCCTTTGCCCGACGAGGTCACTGCCCTGCTCCCCGCAGCGCAAACCCTGGCTTACGGTACCGTGCTCGAACCGGCTGCCCCCAGCGCAACCTCCTGGGCGAGCATTGAGGGCGAGTGGCGTTTCAACGGCTGGAACGTGAAGAAGGAAACCATTGTTGGTGACCTCACCGTCACCGGCACATGGACCTACCATTTGCGTGAGTTCAGTGCAAAGTTCTCCTTCCCGGAGGACCTACCAGAAGCAGTGCAAAAGATGCACTCCACCGAGGCATCCCTACTTATCGCGGACAACAAGGTGTGCGCACCCGCCCCCTTGAAGAACGAGGTTGCTGTCACCGGCGGAAGCTGGCGCTTCGAAGGATGGAAGAAAGAGTGCTACACCCTTGAGGAGATCGCCCAGCATCTGACCGTGAACGCTCAGGCAAGCGGGGCTGGCAGCGGAAATGGGGCGGCACTCTTTGCCCTCAAGGATGTCAGCCTCATCTACGCCCTGCCCTTCACCCCCGTGTGGACCTTCCACAAGGCGCAGGGGCCAGGGCCTTCAGACCCGAAGGTTCCGGGCGTTCCCGCACCCAAGGATGACGGTAAAGACAAGGGCAGTGCAGGCAGCACCGGGAAGGACGGCAGCACGGCTGGTAAGGACTCTGACAACACCGGCAAGACAACTGCGCCACGCTCAGGCTTGTCTAAGACCGGCGTTGATAGCAGCGGCCTCCTCTTCGTCAGCACCATCATCGTCGCTGCCGGAACGTTGCTGCTGATCAAACGGCGCCGCTCATGAATGGAGGCAACGGGCCCAATCGTCAGATGTGCTACCGGCCCCTTCGGTAGTACTTGACAGGGCTTTCCTTTCCTAGGATGAGCCGCCCAAGCTGCGCCCGGGGTGAGGATCTGACAATCCTCACCCCGGGCGCAACCCTGTCCAGACCACGAGGGTACAGATCAGCACGCGGGGCACATACCTCGCAGTCTGCTTCCCTCATCGTGCACCCCTCAGAGTTCACCCCATCCCCTAGCCCCGGCATGACACAATGTCACTATGTTCTGCGACTACCACCAGCGAGGCCTCTGCCGATCCTGCACCCACCTCGACGTCGCATACCCCGAACAACTCCGGCGCCGCCAAGCCTCTGCCGACACCCTTCTAAGAGCCCTCCCCAACGCCGCCCACATGACCTGGTGTGAGGCGGGAGCCTCAACGCCTACACACTTTCGCACCAAAGCAAAAATGGCCGTCGGCGGCACGGCGGGCGCGCCCACCCTCGGGCTTCTAGACAGCGACTGGAAGGGCGTTGACCTGTCCGCCTGCCCCATCCTGGACCCGCAACTTCGCGCCGCCATGCCTGCCCTGGCCGCCTTCGTTGCGGAGCTGCGGCTTGAACCCTACGACGTTGCCGCCCGCCGTGGTGAGTTGAAGTATCTGCTGGTTACCGTCGCCGCTGACGGTGGTCTTATGGTTCGCTTTGTCCTGCGTTCGCGTCGCTACGAGGCGCTGCTGCGCTCGCGGCTGCCTCGTCTGCAAGAACTCCTGCCCACGCTGGTCGTTGCCAGCGTGAACCTGCACCCCACGCACGCAGCCCTCGTGGAAGGGCCAGAGGAAGTCCTACTCACCGAAGCCGCCACGCTGCCCATGCAGGTGGGGGATGTGACCCTACACGCTGGGCCGCAGAGTTTCACCCAAACCAATACTCAGGTTGCCGCGCAGCTCTACCGGCAGGCCGCGCACTGGGCAGCGGGGGAGCGCGGTGTGCCCGCAGCGGGAAGTGGGGCATCTTCTATGCCGGGTACCTTGTGGGACCTGTACTGCGGGGTTGGAGGGTTTGCCCTGCACGCCGCCGTTGCGGGAGTGCGCCAGGTGGTAGGCGTGGAGGTTTCGCCCGTTGCGATCTCTTCGGCCGAGCGTTCCGCCCGTGACCTCTGGGCTGACCAGGCGCAGGCTCGCGCTCGTTTTATTGCCGCAGACGCCACTGCCTGGGCGGTCGCTCAGGACACGAAGGAAGCGCCTGATGTGGTCGTCGTCAACCCGCCGCGTCGAGGAATCGGGGCGGCGCTGGCCGGGTGGTTGAACGAGTGTTCCGCGCCGCGCGTCATCTATTCCTCCTGTAATCCTGTCACCTTGGTGAAAGACCTGGCTGCCATGCCCACGCTCCACGTGGTGGAGGGGCGTTTCTTCGATATGTTCCCGCACACCGATCATGCTGAGGTTGCTGTCGTGTGCGAGCGGGTGTGAGTGCCGAGGTGGCCTGCGTTGCGTGAGCGATCCCACGGTAGGGGAGTGGGGATCGGATTAGGTGCTGACCGGGCAAAGGCGCTAACATATCTGAGCACGCACTTTTGTGTGCACGGAGGATTCGCCTAGTGGCCTATGGCGCACGCTTGGAAAGCGTGTTGGGTGCAAGCCCTCGGGGGTTCGAATCCCCCATCCTCCGCCAGTCGCCCCGTAGTTCCTGTGGAACTGCGGGGCTTTTGTGTGGGGTTTTTACATGCTCGTGACGCTTTCGTAGCCGGGCCAGTCTGGGGGCTCTGTGGGCATTCCCTTTTGTCGTATAGCCCCAATCCTGCGCCTTGTTGTTAATCCTGCCCCGCACACGGCGCAAGATTAACAACAAGGCGCAGTTTTAGGAGCGTGGGTTGCACTAGACGCGAGCGGAGTCTGTACAAAACGTATTGGCCTGTCGCTGAGGGATGTCGAGGTCGGGGCATGTTTTCTGTCAAACAAAATCGATGCACAGGTGAACATGTATCGCAATGTGGACGCATTTAGTGCGGCAGTATTCAGGGTATTCAGCAAGTATTAAGAGGTGCCGACAGAGTCTGAAAGTTTGCTGAACGAATTATGCATATCTGTTGTAGAAGCAACTAGATTTCTGAGAAAAATGACAATATGGTTAGTGTATGCCTATTCGCTTTTCATTGAAAACTTGGATTTCAAGTGTGCTTGTAGCAGCGCTTGTGATCACCGGAGCCGTCACATGGTTCCTTCCCTCAGCCTCTGGCGCGCCCTCAGATGAAGGGCTCAATAAAATCGTCATGAGAATCCTGACCAACGATGTTGATCCCGATGGGGAACAACCCTCAGAGTTCTGGTCGGGACAACCCTTTACCACAACAGCGCAATTTGACGCCTCAGCCACGACGGGGCGCCTTCTGAACGCGCGCATCCGACTGACAATCGAAAAATCACCAGCCCTATCGGTGCAGCGAATCCCCGACTCACAATTTGCACAACGCAGCGAATCCTGCGACACCGACACCCACTGGTGCAAGGACTACTACATTGCAGCAGTAACGGGAGCAACGAACTTTTCAATCCCCGTACCGCTGTCATACCTCAACCGCCAAACCCCACCTGGAACCCAGACAACAATCACCTGGGAACTTTTCGAGGGGGATAACACCCAGCCGCTCCGCGCAGAATCCAGAACCTTCAAAGCGAAGGTCGCTACAGAATTCACCCCCTTCAACTACTGCAATGAAGGTCAAAGAGGCCAAGCTGCGGCACGGGTTTCCTGCGAGGTGCCCTTTGAAACCGACGACGTAGCATCTGCTACCCACACACCTGCCCAGCCGATCATCCATCACTACACGGTTTCAGCAAAAGAAGTGCTTGACGGTGGTCGACAGGACGGGTGGGGCGAATACGCCCCACAACGAATGAAGATCGTCACCAAGCTTCCCGCAGGTGCCACCTACGTCGCAGGATGGTGGGGCACGCAGGACCGGCAATGGGTGTACGACCCAGGTGCTCACACTGTCACCTACGAAGGACCGCTGCACCGTGAAAACTGGCATCCATGCGGTGGACAAACCTACTGTGAGGGCATCAAACTCAGCTTTGAAAACGCCGAGATCTACTCTGACGTTGCCGCAAAGACTCCTCGCGAATACGTCCTCAAGAGCACTATTACCTTTGATCCCGGAACTGCATCCGAAAAAACCCTCCCCGAGGTCACCTCAACCACGACCTTCAAGCCCCAACCAAAGGCCGCTTTCCCGGGCAGGACGTCCAGCGACCAAATGGACAAGCACATAGCCAGCCAGAACTTCATCTTCGATGGAGGCATGCTCTTCCGCGATAGAACGCCGCTGAACTTTGATGACCCCAACACCGACATCATGCTGTGGCGTCTGTGGGTGGGAAACGTCAATAACGGTTCCGCAATTACACCAAAGGCCAGCGGCGGCATCACATCAAACTTCACCACCTTTACTGACACTGAACTTGATCCGCGCCTCTACTTCCACAGATTCACCCCGCCTCGAAGCGGAGACTTCGGGAAACG
This sequence comes from Schaalia canis, assembly GCF_003858455.1. Classification (GTDB taxonomy): domain Bacteria; phylum Actinomycetota; class Actinomycetes; order Actinomycetales; family Actinomycetaceae; genus Pauljensenia; species Pauljensenia canis. Next base: position 27,634 of record NZ_RQZF01000007.1, read on the forward strand.
AGATAACGGAACACTCGAACCGCGCGACATTGAGGCACAATTCAACGACCTCACTGTCTCCCTTCATGGCGTAACCGAGGACGGACAGGAAGAACTCCTTGCCGCGGATATGAACTCCAACGATCCGGCCATCTTCATTAACGATAAGGCCCGCAAGTACTCTGGCTTGAAGGTTCGTTTCTCCGCGCCCTTCGTGCAAGACAACTCCTGGACATACTTCAATATCAGCGCAGCTCCCCTGGAATCCGAAATGGCCAAATGGGCCAATGGAACCTACACCCAGGAACAGCAGTACGACAATTGGGTGACCGCAGAAGGAATCAAGGGCGACGAACAGAACGCCCCATTCACCCTTTCGGTTCGCGCAGAAACCCACGCAGGCAACAACGCGATCACCATTAAGCCCATCGAACCCAAGATCGCCATGTGGATCGGTGATGATCGTCAAAGCCAAATTAACTGGGATACCCAGCACACCTCAGAACGTGCTTTCACCTACGAAAAATGCGAAAAGAAGGGTGATCTTTCAACCCTCTACCCGCCCTACCTGTGGAAAGCCGAAAGGGATCGTACCCCGGCAGAACTCGCCTGCGCTCGACTTGGTGAATTCGCAGTCACCAGCAACGCCCAAGGAAACTGGGGACAGTCAACACTCCCAATGAAAGACGTCCAGCATGTCGTTCTGCTTCCCGCAGGTATCGAGTATGTCCGCACCGTCCAAACACAAATTGACGGTGTAATCCAGCCTCAGCCCATTGAACCGCGAATCGTCGCCAACTACAGGAACAGTGGCAAGACAGCGCTCATCTACAACTACGGCAACATCCCCCACCACACCAACGTGGGCGGACACGAGCGAGTCACACGCAGCGTCTTCCACCTCGACACCACCATTAATGCCAAGGCAGCTCCAGAAACGAATATCGTCGAGTACTACACGGTGTGGTCCAATAACAACATCGTCAAACCAAACTGGAACCATCACCTTGATAATTTGGACCTTGACGGCGACGGCGATACCGCCGAGTACTTCATGCGCATGACACTCCCTCTCAAGATGTATCCGCCTTTGGAACTCATCGCGCGTAAGTCCGTTTCTCTTGACAAGGCCAACTGGTTCGTGAACGCCCCCGCCCAAGACCTCGGTGGTGACATCTACTACAGATTCGAGGTAGACAACCGTTCCTTCACGGAAACCCGATCCCTCTACATGATTGATGTCCTGCCCCAAGCAAACGACCACAAGATCGTTGAGGACGTCAGAGGCCGCTACCTTCCACGAACGTGGGCGCGCCACAACGTCGATGGAAGCACCGAGCACGTCAACCACTCCGCCTTTGAAACACCTCTCGTTGAAGCACTGGAAACCGTGCCAGAAAACGCGGAAATCATCAAACGCTGGGATATCTTCTACGCCCTGGAACCCCAAGGCGCTGACACCGATAGCGCAATCAACGCACAGTGGAAGACAGCAAACGACATCACCGACTGGTCTGCCGTCCGCTCCATCAAACTCGCACTCAAGCCAGGACAAAGCCTGGGACGCCACGCCCATATTGAAGTGGTGACACACAATAGGATTCCTGACACGGAGCAGATGCGAGCCCTCCCAGCGGGATCGCGCGCAGTCAACTCCTTCGCGACCTCCACCCAGGCCAACACCGGATACATCGAAACGAACGATGTCACCGCTGAAGCCGCCCGCTACCTCGTGGAAGGAACCGTTTTCGCTGACCTTGATGGCAATTCAACGCTCAGTGACGGCACCGCAGACCTGAAACTCTCAGGCCTGAAAGTCGCACTGCACGACGCAGAATCAGGTGCGAAAGTCGCTGAAACAACCACAAACGATGGGCGCTACTCCTTCGAGCTCTTCAAACGCGGCAACTACCGAGTGTTCTTCGAAAAGTCTGCAGGCTCATCCGTAGTACCCGCAGGGGAAGGCCAAACAGCATCTCACGGCGCAAAGTGTGCGGTTGGCTCAACTGAACACGCTCAGGCAACACAAGAAACCTGTGCAGGCCCCCAAGCCGCCGCAGTAAACGCCGTGTGGACGGAAGACTTCGCGGTCAACCCCGACAACGCAACAGTGGTGCGAAACCTTGGCGTACGTGCCGTTAGCCGCGACGTCACCATCAAGAAGGTCGACCAAGCCGGCGCACCCCTGGCTGACGTAGAGTTCAGCCTTGAATGGGCCGCCCCCCTACCGGGGATGGTTGCCCCCACGCCGACACCCGCAACGCAGACTGCCTCGTCAAACACTGAAGGTATCGCCACCTTCCCTGCGGTGCCCTACGGCACCTACAGGCTGCGGGAGACCTCAACACCTGCGGGCTACCTGCCCCTTGCGGCCCCCGTGGAGGTGACCGTCACCCCCGTTGCGCCGACCGCACCCGACGGAACAACCGCACCCGACACAACAGTGGCCAACGAACTGATCAAAGCCACCGTCAAGGTCGTGAAGGTTGACGCCGTTTCAGCCAGCACAACTTTGCCCGGTGCCGTATTCGAACTGCGTCAGGGAACGCAAGTCAAATACACCTCAACGGCTTCGGACGCTCAAGGTGTAGCAACCTTCAGCGATGTGCTGGCAGGTACCTACACGCTGGTGGAAAAGACAGCACCAACTGGCTACGTCCGCTCCGCAGACACCCACGAGGTCACTGTGGGCGCCGCCCAGCACAACACCGTCATTGAACTTCCCGCCTTCCCCAACACGAAGATCAGCGCACACGTCAACGTCAAGAAGGTTGACGCAGACACGGGCGCAGGCATTGACGGTGCAGTGTTCGGCCTGTTCGCACCGGGGGTTGCAGGGAACGCGGCTGATGACGCCGCCTACCAGGCGACCTCGGCAAACGGTGGCAACGTCGAATTCCGAAACGTCGCCTTCGGCACCTACACGCTACGTGAGATCAGCGCCCCGGTAGGCTACCTTCCCACAGCGGACGAGCAGGCCGTCACCATTGCCGACCTCAACGCCGTGACCTTGAACAACGTGGCCAACACCCCCATTAAGGGCAGTGTCACGCTGACAAAGGTTGACGCTGAACGGCCGACAACCCCTCTGCCCGGCGTCACGTTTGGCCTCTTCGTGAAGAACGGTGGAGCCGTCGGCGCGAAGATCGCCGAACAAACAACCGGCCCCGACGGGACGCTCACCTTCGAGGACGTCCGCTTTGGCTCCTACGTTGTACGCGAGCTTGAAACGGCCGCCGGTTATGAAATGAACGCCGCTGACCGTGACGTGGTGATCTCAACGAACCGGCAGGTTATCGACCTGGGGCAGGTAACAAACGCGCCAATCAAGGGCGCAGTGTCTGCCAAGAAGGTCGAAGCAGGCACAAACGTTCCTCTCTCTGGAGCAACTTTTGGATTGTATGCTCGCCAGGCGGATGGCTCCTTCGCCGCTGACACGACGCAGATCGCTCAAAGCAATACCGACGGCGTTGTGACCTTCATGAACGTGCCTGCGGGCACCTATCAGCTCCGTGAAACGGCCGCGCCTGCTACTCACGTCCTCAACACGACGGACATGCGTGAAGTCACCATCGCTACCCAAGGCCAGAACGTTGATCTGACCGCCACCCCCTTCGAAAACGTCAAGAAGATGGGTGTGGTCACGGTCAAGAAGGTTGAGGCTGGAAGCGGCACGCCCATCCCCGGGACGCGATTCGCGGTGTTCACTCCGGCCGGCGTGAAGGTTGCCGACGACAAGCCGACAAACGCCGATGGCCTTGTTGACTTCGAACTGCCCTACGGCGAATACCTCGTGAAAGAAACCGCCCCCGCAGTTGGCTTCAACCCCGCTGTGCCTGCGGACGGGCGTTCCTTCCGTATTGACACTCACGGGCAGCGTGTGGATCTGACGGGGGAGGCTGATCGCTTCACGAATACCCCCATCACCGGCTCTGTTACGGTGACCAAGGTGGATGCTGAAGACCCCACAGTGACGCTGGTGGGCGTCGAGTTTGGCCTCTACCCCGTCAACGAGGCCGGAGCCGCCGCTGACACCCCCGCGTACGTGGCGACCAGTGGGCCCGGTGGCGTGGCTCTCTTTGAGAATGTGCGCTTCGGGAAATACGTGCTCAAAGAAAAGAAGGGCTTGGCAGCCTACATTGAGTCCACACTCACTCAAGAGGTCGTGATCTCCGCCCAAGGCCAACGCGTTGACATTGGCAACTTCCCCAACCAGATCAAGAAGGGGTCGGTGACGCTACGCAAGGTTGACGCCGACGATACGACCGTGGGCGTTGAAGGCGCCGTCTTTGAGCTGAAGCAGGGCGACACGGTGGTCTACACGCAGACTTCCACCGCGAACGGCGCGGTAGTGTTCGCCGACGTCAAACATGGCGAATACACCCTGGTGGAAGCCAGCGCTCCCGAACGTTACGTTGTGGACGCTGCCTGGTCGCAGACGGTGAATATCACCGACCAGGGGCAGACTGTCGCCGTCGGTGATGTCACCAACCGCGTTAAGAAGGCCGAGGTTACCGCCGTGAAGTGGTCCGCAGATGACGATGCGGCTCTGGCAGGGGCAGTGTTTGCCCTGAAGAACGGTGAAGTGACGACTGCGACCGCTACCTCAGGTGATGACGGTGCTGTGACCTTCGCGAATGTCCCCTACGGGGATTACACGCTGGTGGAAACGAGTGCTCCGGCTGGATTTGTTCTGGACGCTACCCCGCGTCCTGTGCAGGTTCGTGAGGACGGTGCAAGAGTTGACCTTGGTCGTATTGCCAACACGGCTGTACGAGGAACGGTGACTGCCCATAAGAAGGATGCGGAAACTGGCAAGCCCGTGATGGGCGCAGCCTTTGAGCTGCGCACCCCCGCAGGAGAGCGCGTGGCGAATGCGGCATCCGACAAGGACGGCCTCGTGAGCTTCGACAACGTTCGCGCAGGCGAATACACGATCATTGAGACTGCCCCCGCTGTTGGCTACGTTTCCACCAGTGAAACATTGCAGGCAACCGTGACGACAAATGGAGTCACTGTTGATGCGGGTGAACTCAGCAATACCCCCATCCGAGGTTCTGTCCGCGTGAACAAGGTTGACGCCGACAGTAAGAAACCTTTGGCGGGTGTCACCTTCGGGTTGTTCCCCACGGCTGACAAGGCTGCTGGTCACGCCGCAGACAAGGACGAGGCGCAGGCCGAGGTTCCCGTGTACACGGCTGTGACCAACGCGGATGGTGTAGCACTGTTCGAGGGCGTTGCCTTTGGCGAGTGGACCGTGCGGGAAACCGAGCCTGCGGCGGGATATAACCCCTCACCCGAGGTTGGCGGCCGAAAGGTTGCTGTCAAGGAACACGGCGTGGTCGTTGAAGCAGGGGCACCATTTGAAAATGCTCCGATTCGAGGCAGCATCGTGTTGACGAAGGTTGACCCTTACAGCAAGCCTTTGGCGCAGGCTACCTTCGTCCTGCGAAATATGGAGGGCGGAAAGCTCGCTACTGCAGTCAGTGGCGCCGACGGCCGCGTGGTATTCCCCGATGTGATCTTCGGGAAGTACACGGTTGAGGAAACGGAGGCTCCCGCAGGATATGTCACCTCAAAAACCGTCTACTCAGCGACGATTACCCGCCAGGGTGAGGTCGTTGATCTGGGAACCGTGGTGAACAGGCCGATTCCCCCGTCATCTGGCGGAAATGGAGGCCACAAGCCCGGTGGCGACAAGCCAGGCGGTGACAATGGTGGAAATACTCCCGGCGACGCTCCACAGAGCACCCCTCACGGTGGGGCGACGCCCGGTGCGGATAAGCCTGGTGCGGATAAGCCGGGTAAGGATGCTTCTGCTGGCAAGGGCAGTGCAGGTAAACAAGTCATCGCTAAGACCGGCGCTGATACTTCACCGGCCCTGGCGCTGAGCCTGATCTTGACGATCCTGGCAGCAGGGGCATACGCCCTGCGGCGCCGCTCTGAGTATCCGGCTGCTGCGCTGCGACGCTAGATGCCAGGAGGCAGCAGTTGCCGCTAAAGGCACACGCTGAAGGCTGTCATCCTCAGAGCGTGGAACCAGCCTGAGCTCCACTGAGCCCCGCACCCTCACAGAGGGCGCGGGGCTCAGTGCTGAGTTATAGCGGTGCTGGTATGCCAATCCTGCGCCTTGTTGCTAAAACTGCCCCGCACACGGCGCAAGATTAACAACAAGGCGCAGTTTTATAGGGGAGGGTGCAGTGCTGTTCAAGCAAGTGCAGCATCCGGTGTCAGCTACGGCAGGGAAATACTCACGGCCTTACCGGTCTGGGGATCTATAAACTCCAGGCGCACAGCCTCTAGGTGCAGGGGTGAAGCACCCTCGGGCACCTGGTCTTCACCGTAGGGCGCAGCATTAAACCCCCCATATAAAGGGTCCCCCACCAGGGGAGCGCCCAGGGCAGCAAAGTGCAGACGAATCTGATGGGTCTTACCGTGAAAGGGACTAACCTCGTACACCCTGAACTCGCGCCCGCGCACCATCACCCTGTGCGAGGTTGCCCGCAGGTAGGTAACGGCATTGACCTCGCCAGGCACAATGCGCGACACCATGACGCGCTCCACCTTCTCTATCCGGCTGGCCACCTTGATCCACCCCGGCTTTTCCGGCGGATCGACGGTGACGACAACGCCCTCGTCGCTGCCACCTGCAATCGGCGTATCCGGCAGGGCCTCGGCCACAGCGTGATAGAGCTTCGTCACTTTCCGTTGCGCGAAAAGCTCCTGATAGGGGCGGCGCAGTTCTGGCCGCTCAGTAAATAACAGCAGCCCCGAGGTCGCCCGATCCAGTCGGTGAGCGGGACTGAGGTTCGCATTGCCCTCTTGGCGACGCAGCGCCACCGTTACTGTTCGCGCCACATAGGATCCGCGAGGCTGAGTAGCCAACCCCTTGGGCTTATTGACCACCAGCCAACCATCGCCCCTGTAGACCACGGGAATGTGCGGCAAGTCGGTGGTCTCGTCTGCAGCCGACCAGTACATATACACCGGCCACTCCAGAATCCGCGCCGGAGTGGAAGCATCCAGCACATGCCCCCAGGCATCGCAGACGTCGCCGCGCGCGAAAGCCTGGGCAATCTCTTGCGGCGACAGTCGAGGAATATGCGCCTGCATCCACTGGGCTAAGGTGCCCTCAAGCGCCCGCGCCTCCTTCACGTTGACACGCTTCCCCACCCGCACAGGGTGCAAACCGCCCCGGTCAGGCAGGCGAGGAGGGCGGCGACGAGGCCACCCCTGCGCGCCTTCAGGCGGAGTGAAACCTGCAGGTGGTGTAAAGGGAAGGGAAGATGACACGCCCCTTACATTAGGCTGAAAGGCTCCTTGACGCATCATCCCCACCTTGCTAAAAGATCATCTACTTCGCAGCAAACTGTGAGTTCACTTCGCTAGGGTCACAGACGTGTCAACGCTTCTGTCATTCACTGAAGGGAATGCGCCCCGCTATCCCGCGCCCGACGTCGCGCGCGGCTTCATGCTGCTCCTCATTGCCTTGGCAAACGTTGGCACATGGGCGGCATTCACCGGCACATGGCAGACGTCCTCCGCCCTGGATTCTTTCCTCACCATCCTGCGCCTTGGTTTTGTGGACCAGCGCTCCTACCCGCTCTTTGCCATGCTTTTTGGTTTTGGCCTGGCAATCATGGTTCAACGCCAACGCGCGCACTCACTCAAATATGCCCGCAGGCGTGCCGATGCGATGAGCCGCCGGTCGCGACCAGAATATCTCCTGGCTGTTGCCTCGGAAAAGGCTCGCAATCTCCTGCATCGCCGTGCTTGGTGGATGCTGCTGGTGGGTCTGCTCCACGGGCTCATCTTCCCCGGCGACGTCATCGGCAGCTACGCCCTTGTGGCACTTCTCTTTGCGGGCCTGATTGTTGCTGAAAAATACCGAACGATGATCGCCTTGGGGGTTATTCCTCTCCTACTGGGCGTCGTGGGGGTCGGCATCGACGAACTGATCCCCACGGGCGAAACCGAACAATTGCTGCTTGTGGAATACACGCCGCTGACGCCTCTGTTGCACCTGGGAACGTGGGTGACGATCACCCTCACCTCACTGGCCTTCTCAAATATTCTTCTGGCTGCGGCGCTCGGCGCCTACCTTGCCACCGCGGACATCATCAGCCACCCAGAACGCCATCGCCACCTCCTCATGGCCAGTGCCATCGTGGGTTTGAGCGTTGGTGTTGTCACCGGACTGCCCGCAGGCCTTGTCGAAGGGGGCTACCTTTCAGGCGAAGGCATGTGGTGGATATACGGCCTGGCCTCTCTGGGGGGTGTCCCGGCGGCTTGGGGCTGGCTGTCCCTCCTGACGCTCTTTGCTGGCCCTGCCCGTCAGGGGACAGATGTACGAGGTGCCCGCTGGGTTCTTTGCGCTGTTGGGCGTCGTTCAATGACGGCCTACCTTGCACAGAGCCTTTTCTTCCTCCTAGTTTTTTCTGTTGCCTCTGCTGTAGAACTGCCGGTGTCAGAGTCAGCGAACGTGCTTATTGCCTGCCTTGGGTGGGCGCTGATTGCGACTGGATGTGTGGCACTGGAAAAGGCAGGAAAACGTGGCCCCTTCGAGGTGTTGTTACGTCGGGCGGTTGCCCAGACGCGCACAGTGGAACCGCGGCCTGTCATTGCCGATGTCGCCTTTCTGACTGCAACATAACCCGGCTGCCACATGACCTGCCGACTATGCGACCTGCCTGCCATTGAACTTAGGGGCATATTTTCCCCGGTCAGTGCGTGCACAACGCATAAAAGTGGCGGTCTTCTTAGCGCCTGCTAGGGTCGCTATATGGCCAAGGCAGTGTCTTTTACTGACGGAGGCGGAGTTCGCTATCCGGCGCCTGACGTTGCCCGTGGATTTATGCTCATTCTGATTGCGCTGGCCAACGTTGGCATATGGTCCAAGGCGGTGCCCACGCAGATGCTCAGCACGACGCTTGATGCGATTTTTACCGTGTTGCGTGTGGGGCTCATTAACCAACGCGCCTACCCGCTGTTTGCGATGCTTTTTGGCTTCGGTCTAATGACAATGGTGATGCGCCGAAAAGCAAACGACGTCAATAAGGCGCGCGCCTCCCGAGAATCCGGTGATTCGCCCTCCCCGTCGGCAGGTGACACTGCAGTTCAAGAAGAATCCGCCCTGCACGTTGCGACGGTCAACGCACGTAAACTGCTGCGCCGCCGAGGCTGGTGGATGCTGCTCTTCGGATTGGTGCACGGTCTGCTGTTCCCCGGCGACATTATTGGCACCTACGCGCTCGTTGCCTTGGTGTTTGCGGGAATGATTGCTCGCGAGCGCTACCGCGCCATGATCGTTATTGGTATTGTCCCGTTCCTCGCGGGACTCGCCAGTGTTGCTTTCACCCCCCAGCCAGGGGGTGCGGAGGGTTTCCATCTCATCGTCTTAAGCTACTGGCCGTGGGACCTGCTGAGAAACCTCGGTTTATGGTTCGTTGCCACCATCAGTGGGAATCTCTTTACCCCGATCGTCCTGTCTGCTGGCATCGGAGCCTACCTGGCGACAACCGACATCATCACCCACCCTGAACGACATCGTTCCTTCCTGCTATGCGGCGCTTTCTTTGGTTTGACCGGCGCGTTTTTGCTGGGCCTACCGGGAGGGCTCTTTATGGCTGAGCTAGTTGATTGGGAACCCTCGTGGTGGATTCATGTGACAGCCTTAGTGGGCGGTCCTCTTGGTGCTTGGGGGTGGCTGAGCCTGTTGGCGTTCTTTGCTGGTCCTGCCCCCGCCACCGGTGAACTACGAGGCATCCGCTGGGTGCTGTCGGCCGTTGGACGGCGTTCGATGACGGCGTACCTGCTACAGACCGTGATCTTCTTGGCAATATTTGTGGGCGTTGGGAAGCTCGGTGTGCCGATTTCAGAGAGCGTGAATGTGCTTTTTGCCTGGGCGGCGTGGTTGCTGACTGCAGCCCTGTGTGTCGCATTGGAATATGCCGGTAAGCGTGGGCCTTGTGAAGTGCTGCTTCGCACGGCTGTTGCCTCAACGGCGCGAGGGCGCACGTGAGTGCTGCGTGAGGACTGATAGGCTCAGTGCATGTCGAAAGCTGTTTCATTTACCGAAGGAAATGCCGTCCGGTACCCCGTGCCTGATGTGGCACGCGGATTCATGCTGATCCTTATTGCCCTGGCAAACATTGGCGTGTGGGCGGCAGTCATCCCCTCGCAGGTGCAAAGCTCAGCCCTTGATGCGATCTTCACCGTGTTGCGCGTGGGGCTGATTGACCAGCGCGCCTACCCGCTGTTTTCCATGCTCTTCGGCTTCGGGCTTATGGTGATGGTGCAGCGTCGACGCGCCCAGTACATGGGCAAGGCGCGCGCGTCAATGGGGGCGCTGGACCCGGCCACAACTCATCCGGCTTTCATGGCAGCCCAGGAGCAGTCGTTTATGGCCGCAGCGATGGTGGATGCGCGTCGTCTTCTGCGCCGCCGCGGCTGGTGGATGCTGCTCTTCGGCGCTGTTCATGCCTTGATTTTCCCAGGTGACATTATTGGCTCCTACGCGATTGTCGCCCTCATTTTTGCTGGGCTTGTTGTAGCAGAAAAGCCTCGAACCATGATCATTATTGGCGCGTTCCCTATGGTCATTGGGGCTTTTGCAATGGCTGGCAAGGCCTTTATCCCTGAGGGCACGGAACAAGGGACTCTACTATCTGTGGAGTACACGCCCCTTACGCCACTGATCCACGTTGGCACGTGGGGCGTGACGACGGGCTTCTCGCTGCTCTTGTCGAATATCATTGTGGCTGCCGGTATTGGCGTGCACTTGGCAAAAACTGACTATTTAACTCACCCTGAACAGCACCGCCGTTTCTTGGGTGTGAGCGCGGTTCTGGGTTTGAGCGTTGCCTTCGTTGTGGGTCTGCCCGCAGGAATGGCTAAGGCGGATCTTCTTGCTGGTGGACTCCAGTGGTGGATGTACACCCTGGCTGCTTTTGGTGGGCTTCCTGGCGCGTGGGGATGGTTGTCTCTTATTGCCCTATTGACCGGCCCTGCCCCGACGACTGGCGGACTACGAGGGATCCGCTGGGTTCTTTCCGCTGTGGGCCGCCGTTCAATGACGGCTTACCTGCTGCAAAGTGTGAGCTTCCTGGCGATCTTCGCAACGGTGAATGCGCTGGGCTGGCCGGTGTCGGAGACGTCGAATGTTTTGTTGGCGTGGGCGACGTGGCTACTGATCGCTGCACTGTGTGTGGCTTTGGAGTATGCGGGGAAGCGCGGGCCTTTCGAAGTGCTTTTGCGTAGCGCTGTCGCATCGACAGGAAAGCCTGTTCCGGTACCCCCAGTGCTTCTTCCGCCAACGGCCCCTGGAATGCAGCGAGTGCCGGTGATTCCCCGGCCCTACCCTCAGCCTGGTCAGGCGGGATCAGCGGGCGCCTACCCTATGACTCCTCCGATGGGGGAGCAGATGCCCTACCAGAGCGCGGCGTCCCCTCAAGCCGCGCCAGCCCACCCTGCTCAGGCCCAAGGCGCGCCAGCCCAGCCTGCGCCAGCTCAATCTGCCCCAGCTCAAACTACCTCGGCCCGCCCTGCTCAGGCCCAACCTGCGCCACAGGCGGCTTTGCCAACTGAGGAAGGATCGGCCTCGGCCTCGCCACAGGAAGGGGAGCCCGGGACCTGGGCGCAGCCTTAAACGCGTGGACGCGCGCTTGCAGCGACTGCTTGACGAAGCAGAGTCTCGAGCGGGCCGCGCCTGCCTGCCACTTCCATGGATACACACGCCAGGGCAATGACTGCCCACACCAGCCATGCGATCAGGACGTTAAGGCTTTCTGACATGGCTAAACCGGTGTGCTCAAGCACCAGGAAAAGGAGTGCAAACACTACACTCTGGGCGATGTATGCGGTCATTGAACGTCGCCCGACAGCGGACAATACCCAGCGGATACCTCGTAATTGACCATTGCCCGGAGCGGGGCCAGTCAGCACAGTGATAAGGCTGAGCCATCCCCAGCCGCCAGCCAAACCGCCCAAGGCTGACAGGCAGTACATCCACCACGTCGGCGCTCCATAGCCGACCTCAGTGAGCGCGCCCACTTGGGCAAGTCCTTGAGGAAGTCCACTGAACATCGCGACGCTCAAGCCGCTCACAGCACTGATGAGGAGTAGACGACGATGCTTTTCAGGGGAAGTGAGGACATCGGTGGAGGCCAAGTAAACCCCGATACTGGTAGCCATAACAACAGCGGTGAAAACCAGGCCAGCAACGGTGGTCACAAGCCAACCACTGATATTCGATAGGAGCGCCGCACCGCTTCCTTCTAACGTGCGAAAGGGTGGGCTTGCATCCTGAGAGATGAAAACCCGCAGCGCTGCAGCGGCGATAGAGACGATGAAGAAGGGGGTGGCAATGGCAAGCATCTGTCGATGCTTACCGCGCGATATGAGGCCCGCACATACAAGGGCAAGGATCCCGTAGGTTCCAATCACCTCGGTGGGGAAGATCAGGCCGTGGACAAAACCGAAGGGCAGCATCCACCAGCCGCGTCGGCGCAGCAAGCGGCGGGCATCAGCCTGAGCGTCTTCAAGGGCTGTCCCAGTTTCCCGGTAGGCACTGCCCCCGTGAGCAGTGTTCTCGTGAGCAGTGTCCTCGTGATCTGTGGGCGAGGTGTTCGTGCTGTGCAGTTGATGAGTGATTCGACGACGAGCCATGACGGCCAACCCAAAGCCAAACAGCATGGCGAACAGTGGGTAGGCGCGTACATCTACCAGGCCTACTCTGAGTACGGTGAACACGGCATCAAGGGTGGTGGGGGTGGCCTGGACGGGCACAAGCTGGGACCACAGGCCGACATGCGCCAGGGAAATAAGGATGAGCATGACTCCGCGCGCAACATCGGGAGCGGGGTAGCGGACTGTGTTTCCGCCGGTGAATGACCGATTGGAGCCCATGGCATGAGACTAGCAGGAGCGAACAGGCGCTGAATAGGCAGGTGAATTACTGAAGGTGTGGTGGCGCTTATGCCAATTCCTTGTGCTCACGCTAGATGGGACAAGAAGTGATTGTCGCCTGCTTTCCTGTTGCCGAGTGGTAGCTATCCGGGCAGGAGACATTTTTCTGTGCTGGGCGGCACAGAATTTCCGGTAGCAAAACAAAGTTGAGTGGAGTAGGCTCAACTTTGTTAGTGGGGTGCCAGAAGAACACGCACGCCCACACCAGCACAACCGTCATACCGGCCTGCATGCAGTGCCGACACCCCCGCGCTGACCAGCCCTCCCTCAAGCAGAGGGGCGGAACGAGTACAAGCGGGACGAGAAGAAGTCACCACTATCAATCAGCAGACTTTTCATCCGTCGGTTGATAGCCCCTCGCGCCCTATGTGCCAACCGCAGCCGCCCTCGACGCAGCGATAGTGAAGCGACGTCCTCGGCACGGCATGCTCGGCAAGCCAGACTCAACGGGCGGCACCATGCAGGCCCCAACAACCTCAAAGGAGGCACCGTGACCCAAGAGTTCACCACGAAATCTCAAGAAGCCATCTCGACTGCCCTCCAGAACGCAGCCGCAGCAGGCAACCCCCAGGTGGACACCCTCCACCTGCTCCAGGCGCTGCTCGAACAAGAGGGCGGCATCGCCCTGTCCCTCCTGGCCGCCGTCGGAGCCGACCGCGCCACCATCGGTGCGCGCACCCGCAACGGCGTGGCCGCTCTGCCTCGTATGACAGGCGGCGTAGGCGGAGCCCAACCGCAAACCTCCCGCGCACTGCTGGGGGTCGTCACAAACGCCCAAAGCCTGGCCGAAGAAGGCGGGGACCAATACGTCTCCACCGAGCACCTGCTCATCGCCCTGGCCAACACCCCTTCTGATGCTCAGCGTATCCTCACCGACGCTGGTGCCACAGCCGACGCGTTGCGTCAGGCCCTCGCCCAGCTTCGCCCCGACCCCATCACCACCGCCAACCCGGAGGGCACCTTCGAAGCACTCACCCAATACGGCCGCGACCTCACCGAAGTTGCCCGCCAAGGCAAACTCGACCCCGTGATCGGCCGCGACACCGAAATCCGCCGCGTCATTCAGGTGCTCTCACGCCGCACCAAGAACAACCCCGTACTGATCGGTGAGCCCGGCGTCGGCAAAACCGCCGTCGTTGAAGGCCTGGCCCAGCGCATCGTTGCCGGCGACGTCCCCGACTCCCTACGCGATAAGACCCTCATCGCCCTGGACCTGACGGCCATGGTGGCAGGGGCGAAGTATCGCGGGGAATTTGAGGAACGCCTCAAGGCTGTGTTGGCCGAGATTGAACGCTCCGACGGGCAGATCATCACCTTCATTGACGAGCTGCACACCGTCGTTGGGGCGGGCGCAGGTTCGGAAGGGTCCATGGATGCGGGCAATATGCTCAAGCCCATGCTGGCCCGCGGCGAACTGCGCATGGTCGGCGCAACCACCCTGGATGAGTACCGTGAAAACATCGAGAAAGACCCCGCGCTGGAGCGCCGCTTCCAGCAGGTTTTCGTTGGGGAACCCTCGGTGGAAGACACGGTGGCGATCCTGCGCGGTATTGCCCCCAAGTACGAGGCCCACCACAAGGTGACGATCTCAGATGGCGCGCTTGTTGCCGCCGCGCAGCTCTCGGACCGCTACATTACGGGCCGTCAACTGCCCGATAAGGCCATTGACCTGATTGACGAGGCTGCCTCGCGCCTGCGTATGGAGCTTGACTCCAGCCCTGTGGAACTGGACGCCCTGCAGCGTCAGGTTGACCGCCTGCGCATGGAGGAGTCCTACCTTGCCGAGTCTGACCCCGAGAGGCTGGATGAAGATACGCAGGATCGTCTGGCGAAGCTGCGCGCTGACCTGGCCGATAAGAACGAGGAACTCACCGCCCTCACCTCGCGCTGGGAGGCCGAAAAGGCTGGCCACAACCGCGTGGGTGATCTTCGCGTGCAACTCGACGAACTGCGCACCCAGTTGGAGCTCGCCATCCGTGAGAACCGGTGGGAGGATGCGGGCCGCCTGCAAAACGGGGCCATCCCCGAGGTGGAAGCCCAGATCGCGCAGGCCGAGGCTGCCGCCGCAGCCGCCGAAGAGAACGCTGCCGATCCGCTGATTGCCGAGAAGGTGGGCCCGACGGAGATTGCCGAGGTCGTGGAGGCGTGGACGGGTATTCCCACCGGGCGTCTGCTCCAGGGGGAGAGCGAAAAGCTGCTCCACATGGAGGAGGTCATCGGCGGGCGCCTCGTCGGCCAAAAGAAGGCTGTGCGCGCGGTGTCGGACGCGGTGCGCCGTGCGCGCGCAGGCATTTCCGATCCTGACCGGCCCACTGGCTCCTTCCTCTTCCTTGGTCCAACGGGCGTGGGTAAGACGGAGCTGGCCAAGGCGTTGGCGGAGTTTCTCTTTGATGACGAGCGTGCGATTGTGCGCATCGATATGAGCGAGTACTCCGAGAAGCATTCTGTGGCTCGCCTGGTGGGTGCTTCCCCGGGATATGTGGGCTACGAGCAGGGCGGTCAGTTGACCGAAGCCGTGCGCCGTCGCCCCTACTGCGTGGTTCTGCTTGACGAGGTTGAGAAGGCCGATCCTGAGGTCTTTGACATCTTGCTGCAGGTGCTTGATGACGGGCGTCTGACGGATGGGCAGGGCCGCACGGTCGACTTCCGCAATACGATTCTGATTCTCACCTCGAACCTGGGGTCGCAGTTCCTTGTTGACCCGCTGCTCAGTGAGGGGGAGAGGGAAGAATCCGTCATGGCAACGGTTCGCCGCGCCTTCAAGCCCGAGTTCCTCAACCGTCTGGATGAGACGTTGATCTTCGAGGCCCTCTCGCGTGAGGATCTGGCTCATATCGTTGACCTGCAGGTGGCGGCGATGGCTGCCCGCCTGGTGGGCCGTCGCATTGAGTTGAGCGTGACTGACGAGGCCCGCCAGTGGCTGGCTGAGGTTGGTTACGATCCGGCTTATGGTGCTCGCCCGCTGCGTCGCCTGGTGCAGCGCGAGATCGGGGATCGCTTGGCTGGCCTGATTCTTTCTGGTGAGGTCAAGGACGGGCAGAGTGTCCGGGTGGATCGATCGGGCGATGGTTTGCATGTCAGTGCTTTTGATGAAGCGCTGTAGTTAGCCTGAAGCCTGAAGGATGGGATAGCACAAATGTGTGCTATCCCATCCTTTTTCTCGCATTGAAAAATTGAGCATTTGGTCAAAAACTGGGTAAATCCTTGTCATTATCAGGGAATACTCTCTGTCCGAAAGAAAGTCGATTAGTTTTCGCTCTCATTCACTAGTTCTTAAGGCTTGCCTGAACGCTGTTTGAGGGGAGAGAATGGGGCAAGTAGATTGTTTAGCTAAAACACCCACACAGTGTGAAAGTCTGTCCTATAATGCAGCATCCCCTGCCGGGATGCTGTGAAGAATGGAGTAAACATGCCGGAGGGACGCAAACCCAAAGGATCGTATTCCGTGGGCATTGCGACACGCGAAGCCATCCTTAAGTCAGCGACCGAACTGATTGCGCAAGTCGGATATCACGGCATTGCCCTGCGCGATCTAGCCCGCCACGTTGGCATCTCCCACCCGGCAGTTATCTATCACTTCCCCAATAAGGAAGCTCTCATCCGAGCAGTCATTGTCCGCTGGGAAGACGCCTACGGCGCAATTGACGTCGAGATTGATCCCAACACCGATGAATTAGTCATTCATGGGCTGAAGATCAAATCATATCGGGAACTCGCTATTTGCCTCATGCGGCTTGCAAAACGCGAAGACGCAGACGTGGTGCTCGGCCTGTCAGCAATTGTTGCCTGCGAAGCCACCGCCAACGATCACCCCGTACGCGAATACATCAACGCTCGACGTGAACTCATCCTTGACTTCCTCGCCTCCCAGGCAGAAAAGGACCGAGAAAAAGGAGCGCTTGAGTTCCTCATGCCAGCCGAACGCATGGCCGACATGATTCTCACCTTCTGGCAGGGGACAGGACTGCAATCACGGTATATGGTGAAGAGTGACAGTTCGCTGGACGTCATCGCGAGCTTCCTGGCCACCTGCATCGTGCAGTTAAAGATCACGCCGGATGCCCTCGTAGAGTTCAGCGGACAAATATCGGAAGATATCGCTGACGTCTACGTGAGGGTGATGCACTTTGTTCGCCACATCTCTGAGTGACTTTCCTGTCCCCTTCGAACACGCCTACGCCCTCTTCACCCCAGACGAAACCCTCCTACGAGACGGCGCCCAACGGCGAACCTACCCCCTGGCCTCCGTCAGCAAACTCTTCTCCGCATACGGTGCGCTGATCGCCATTGACGGCGGCTACCTCAGCCTCGACACCCCCGCAGGCCCCGACGGAGCCACCATCCGCCACCTCCTCGCCCACGCCTCCGGCCTGCCCTACGAGTCCCGCGAAGCACAAGTAGAAGTCGGCAAACGCCGCATCTACTCCAATGCGGGCTTTGAAATCCTGGCCGAGGCCGTGGCCGCCGCAACCGGCACCGCCTTCAACCAATGGGTAGCGCAGACAGTTTTTGAACCTCTGGGCCTGCATGACACGGTCTTCGAAGGGTCGCCCGCACACGGCATCACCTCCTCACTTGCCGACCTGGTGACCTTCGGCCAAGAGCTCCTTGCCCCCCGCCTGCTCACCCCCGCCATGTACATGGACGCCGTCACCCCCCACTTCGCTGAACTAGCAGGCGTTGTGCCCGGGTATGGACGCTACCGCCAATGCCTCTGGGGCCTGGGCATGGAAATCCACGGCGACAAAGACCCCCACTGGATGCCACGGGGAGCCTCACCCCAGGCCTTCGGACACTTCGGCGTCACCGGATCCTTCCTCTGGATCGACCCCATCGAAAAAATCGGCGCAGCATTCCTCGGCACAGAACCCTTCGGCCCCTGGCACAAGGACAACTGGGCCAACTTCAACGATGCCCTAACCTCCGGGCGCTGACAGTGCAGCCCTAGCCCGTAGAGTGGCAGCCTACCTGGTGGCGTCTGCTGCCCGTTGGTTGCTGAATGCGCAGTGTTGGTTATTGATCGTTGGCGTTAGTCAACGTCCACGATCACCGGCACATGATCGGACGCGCCCTTGCCCTTACGCTCATTTCGGTCAATCTCCGCCGATCGCACAGCCTCGGCCAAAGCAGGGGAAGCGTAAATGAAGTCAATACGCATCCCCTCATTCTTCGGGAAACGCAGCTTCTGATAATCCCAGTAGGTGTAGTTATCCACGCGCTCGCGGGTCACTTCCGCCCAGCCATCTTCGGCGAAGGCAAAGAAGGCCGCGCGCTCGGCCTCGGACACATGCGTGGCGCCCTCGAAAGCCGCCATATCCCACACATCATGGTCAAAGGGCGCAATATTCCAATCACCCACCAGAGCAATACGAGCGTTGGGATCAGCCTCCAGCCACATCTTTGCCTCGGCGCGCAAGGCGGCCAACCACTCCAACTTGTAGGGGTAATGCGGATTATCCAACTCGCGCCCATTGGGCACATACAGGCTCCACACGGTGGTGCGCTGCCCGGCCTCGTCCTCCACGGTCACACCCAAGGCGCGCGCTTCGACAACAGCGGGATCACCCCACGTGGGCTGAGCAGGGAACTCCTGGCGTACCTCCACAATCGGCAGACGGCTCGCCACCGCCACACCATTCCACTGATTCAAGCCATGAACGGCAACATGATACCCGGCTTCCTCAAAAGCCTGGGCGGGGAACTGTTCAGGTTTGCACTTAATCTCCTGCATAG
Organism: Schaalia canis; assembly: GCF_003858455.1. Taxonomy (GTDB): domain Bacteria; phylum Actinomycetota; class Actinomycetes; order Actinomycetales; family Actinomycetaceae; genus Pauljensenia; species Pauljensenia canis. The sequence goes on from NZ_RQZF01000007.1 coordinate 46,312, forward strand.
CCAGCACATCCGTGCCCGAGCGCTCCAGGAAAGCAATAACCCGATCAACGCGGGTGCGAATGGAGTTAACGTTCCAGGTGGTAATCCTCATGGGCACTAGCCTACGGGAGGGCAGGCGGAGGTGGCGGTATGGAGGCACAAGGTGGGACTTCACACCAGCTTCGTACTGAACTTCGTACTCAGCTTCGCACTAGTACGAAGTAGGTGTGAAGTTCTGCTGTGCTTGCGTGTGACTTCAGGGCGGATTCGTAGGTCTTGGGTCTTGGAAAGCCGCTGGATGCACATGCGGAAACATAGCTGCCGGAACGCCGGGGTGAGGTAATAGCACTGCAGCCGTTTCAAGAACGTCGACTGAAAACACGTAGCATTGCACCCATGGGTACCGCATTAGTCACCGGAGCAACCTCCGGCATTGGTGAAGAGTTTTGTTGGCAACTGGCTGCCGCCGGGCACGACCTTGTGCTTGTCGCGCGCAACGAAGAACGCCTTGAGGCTCTAGCCAACGACCTGCGCATGATTGCCGGAGTAAGCGCCGAAGTTATTCCGGCTGATCTGTCAGAGCGTGAGGATTGCGAGCGCGTATGTGCCCGCCTAGACGTTGGCCTCGGAGAGGCACTCCCACCTGTAGGGCTACTTTTCAATAACGCCGGATACGCCCTGGGAGAATCCTTCCTCACCAACGACTTCGACGCCGAAGAAGCTGCCCTGGACGTCATGGTCCGAGCCGTCATGATGCTTTCCCATCACGCCGCACGCTCCATGAGCGCTCGCGGACGTGGAGCCATCCTCAATGTCTCATCGGTAGCAGCGGTGACCGGCATGGGTGTGTATGGCGCTCACAAGGCATGGGTTCGGGCCTTCACCGAAGCCTTATCCCAGGATTTGCGGGGAAGCGGTGTGACGGCCACCTGCGTGAGCCCCGGCCCCACCTTGACGAACTTCCATGAGCGCACGGGTATGAGCTACGAGGACATGCCCACCTGGGCGTGGACCTCGGCCGAGCAGGTTGTCACCGAAGCTCTTGATGCGGTGCGCCGTGGACAAAAGCATGTCACGCCAGGTGCCCAGTACAAGGTGGCGCAGCTTGCGGTGCGGTTGGCTCCGCGCGGCCTCGTGCACAAGGTGACGGGGCTGTTCCCGCATATGTGACGAGGGCTGGGCCAATCGGTCAGTGCGGGTTATCGCCTTAAGTACGGGTTAGCGCAGTGTGTACATGGTGTGCCGCGTACACACTGCGCTAAAGCGTACATAAAGCATTAAGGCGTACGGCCAACCTCAAGCCATCCGAGCCTCAAGCCAACTGAGACCCGAACCAGCTCGGCCACCAGCCAACTGAGCCCCAAGCCACCTAGGCCCCAAGCCACCTTGGCCCCAAATCAGGCCAGCCCCAAGTCCTCCAAGCCCAGAGCGTAGAAGTAGGGGAAGCCCTCTGCCTCGATCTTTTCCTTCGCTCCGGTTGCGCGGTCGACGATGACGGCCACAGCCAACACCTCAGCACCGGCTTCACGCAGGGCGCGCGCAGCTTCCAAGGGTGAGCCGCCCGTGGTGGAGGTGTCCTCCAGGACGATGACGCGACGGCCTGCAACATCGGGGCCTTCAATCTGGCGCTTCATGCCGTGATCCTTCGCGGCCTTGCGAACCACGAAAGCATCCACATCCAGGCCACGTGATGCGGCAGCGTGCAGCATGGCGGTAGCCACAGGATCGGCACCCATGGTTAGGCCACCAACGGCGTCGTAGTCGCCGGGGGCGAAGCCGGATTCTTCCAGCAGGTCAAGCATGACGTGCCCGATCAGAGGCGCAGCCTCATGGTGCAGTGTCGCGCGACGCATATCCACGTAGAAGTCGGATTCGAGGCCGGAAGCCAGGGTGACTTTTTCGTGGATGACTGCGAGTTCGCGGACCAGTTCGGACAGGCGTGCCTTGTGGGAATCATTCGTCATAGTGCTAAGCCTAGCGTTTTCAGAGGAGTATCCACCTCGCTGGTCATGGGGAGTGGGCATGACGGTGCTGCGACTCTATGGCTGGTTGTGGCTTCTGAGGCGGACACGGAGGGGAGGTGAACCCCGTAGGTCCTCAGTGTCCGCCCTCAATCAACTCAATGAGCTCGCCGATGCCGGTGTGAATACCGAAGGGGCGGAAGGGGAAGTTCTCCACCTGCTCAATTGTGGTTGAGCCTGAGAGCACCAGGTGCGTGCGCAGGCCAGCTTCAACACCGGCTTGAATGTCGGTGTCCATGCGGTCGCCAACCATGGCGGCATGCTCGGAGTGGGCGCCGATCTTATTGAGGCCAGCGCGGATCATGACGGGATTGGGCTTGCCGACGAAGTAGGGTGAGCGGCCTGTAGCTGCTTGGATCATGGCGGCGATTGCGCCGGTGGCAGGCAGGGTGCCTTCGTCGGAGGGGCCGGTTACGTCGGGGTTGGTCGCAATGAACTTGGCACCTTTTTCGATCAGGCGAATAGCGCGGGTGATGGCGTTGAAGTCATAGGAGCGGGTTTCGCCCAGCACCACATATTCAGGGTCCTGGTCGGTCATGATGTAGCCCGCCGCGTGTAGGGCGGTGGTGAGGCCAGCCTCACCAATGGCAAAGGCTGTGGATCGCGGGGACTGCTGGTGCAAGAAGGCGGCGGTGGCGTTTGCGGAGGTCCAGATGCGTTCTTCGGGGACGTGCAGGCCGGAGCGCTCCAGGCGTGCGGAAAGGTCGCGGTTGGTGAAGATGGAGTTGTTGGTCAGGACGAGGAAGGGAATGCCGCGCTGTTCAAGGGCGTCGAGGAATTGTTGTGCGCCGGGGAGGGCTCGGTTTTCCTTGACGAGGACGCCGTCCATGTCGGAGAGCCAGGCGGAAACGGGAGGGAGGTCGTCGAGAGGCGTGGGGGCAGCATCAATTGTCGTCATACCTCAAATGTAGCGCGCATCACTGTGAAAGTCGCCTTCCGGGGTGGTCTTGCCTGCGCCTGGGTGCCGATGTGCAGGGCGGGCGATTACCCTAGAGCAAATGAGCGCAGAACAAGAGGGAGCAAACGGCGTGGACCCCAAGGGAAATGTCGTAGACGGCGAGGCTGGCGGGCCTGTAGGTGCTGGCGAGGCCGGTGCCTCTGCTGAGAACACTGTTCCTGCTGCGTCTGGTACCTCTGCTGAGAGTGCCCCGCCGACCGACCTCGCCCCACCTGTAGAGCACACCTCGCCCGCCAACCTCGCCATCCCTGCCGACCTCGTCGAACCTGGCGAACAGGTGAGCGTTGGCGTTGGCCCCTGGCCGGGCGGGCGCGAGGCGTGGCCCAAGGGCGACCACTACGACCCCGAATTGCTTGAGCATGGGGATCGGCGCAATGTGGAGGACCAGTACCGCTACTGGACGGTGGAGGCTATTAGCGCCGATATTGCCGCCCGTACTCTTCCTTTTGAGGTGGCCATTGAGAACCTTGGCCATGATTTCAATATTGGCTCCATCGTGCGCACGGCTAATGCCTTGGGGGCGCGGCGCGTGCATATTGTGGGGCGGCGGCGGTGGAATCGTCGCGGGGCGATGGTCACTGACCGCTACATGCAGGTTGTCCACCACGAGGACGTTGCCGCATTTATTGCCGACTGCCGTGGGCGCGGTCTGGACGTGGTGGGGATTGATAATACGGAGGGCTCGCTGCCGATTGAGTCTGATGACCTGCGTGGTGAGGTGTGCGTGGTGTTCGGTGAGGAGTCGGCTGGGTTGAGCGAGCAGATGCGTGCGGAATGTTCGCGAGTGTTGCACATCACTCAGCGAGGTTCTACGCGTTCAATGAATGTGGGGCATGCGGCGGCGATTGCCATGTGGGCGTGGGTGAAAGCCAACGTGTAGATGGGCGGTGCTGGGTGGGCGAGCGTGAGGAATGGCGCCGGGAAGCTGCGCAGCGGAGGTGCGAGGCAGCGCGGGGTGCGATGTGGAGCGAGGGTGCGACAGGCCTGTGCACATGTGTTCTCAGTTCGGGGCGGATGTGCGTTGCTGGTGGGCCGGGACTTCATTCCTGTTGCTCCCACGATAAATGTGGGACAATTTGATCTGTCAGTTGCTTAAGTCGATGAGGAGGCTCCTGTGCCTATCGCAACCCCTGAGGTCTACAACGAAATGCTCAACCGCGCTCGTGACGGTAAGTTCGCTTACCCCGCGATCAACGTGACCTCTTCCCAGACCCTGACCGCTGCAATCCGCGGCTTCGCTGAGGCAGAATCCGACGGTATCCTCCAGGTTTCCGTGGGTGGCGCTGAGTACTGGTCCGGCTCCACCGTTCGCGACCGTATCGCAGGCTCGCGCGCAATGGCCGCCTACGCCCGCGAGATCGCCGACGGCTACGGCATCACCGTTGCCCTGCACACCGACCACTGCTCGAAGGAAAACCTCCCCGGCTGGACCGAAGCCCTCATGGAGCTCGAAGCTGAAGAGGTCAAGGCAGGCCGCCTGCCCTGGTTCCAGTCCCACATGTGGGATGGCTCCGCTATCTCCCTTGACGAGAACCTCGAAATCGCTAAGCGCCTGCTGGAGCTCGCTGTCCGCTCCAAGACCATCCTTGAGATCGAGGTTGGCGCTGTTGGCGGCGAAGAAGACGGCGTCGTTGGCGAAATCAACGAAAAGCTCTACACCACCACCGCTGACGGCATCAAGACCGTTGAGGCTCTGGGCCTGGGCGAAAACGGCCGCTACATCACCGCCCTGACCTTCGGTAACGTCCACGGCGCTTACAAGCCCGGCTTCGTCAAGCTCCGCCCCGAAATCCTGGGCACCATCCAGGACGAGGTTGCCGCACACTTCGGTATCGACCACCGTCCCTTCGACCTGGTCATGCACGGCGGCTCCGGCTCCACCGACGAAGAAATCGCACTGGCAGTCGCCAACGGCGTCATCAAGATGAACGTCGACACCGACACCCAGTACGCCTACACCCGCCCCGTCGCTGACTGGATGCTCAAGAACTACGACGGCGTCCTCAAGATCGACGGCGAGGTCGGCAACAAGAAGACCTACGACCCCCGTGCATGGGGCAAGGTCGCTGAAGCAGGCATGGCTACCCGCGTTGTTGAGGCCTGCCAGCGCCTCGGCTCCGTCGGCACCAAGATGGCCTGACGGTCAGCTATCTCACTGCGCGCGAACCCGCCAAGGAAAACCTTGGCGGGTTCGCCGTCTTTATGGTGGGATTAGTACAGTGAAACATTGATGGAAGGAACCGCGATGTCGCAGGCTCAACTTCAGGACTGGACCCGCTGCCACGGCGTACTGCTCGGCCCCACCCTCGACCCCGAACTTGTCGCAGAAGTTCTGCGTGAACGCGGCGTCATGGCAGAACTCTCATGGTTCGACTACGCGCCCAACCCGCTGAGCCTCGTCGTCACAGAAAAAGACGGCCACGTCGGGATCCTCGCCAAAGACGGCAGCCACCTGAGCGAAGGCCCCACCCTGGACGAACTTGCCAGCGAATTGGCAAGCCTGCTGGATGCTGAAGTGCGTATCGGCACCGCCCTTGCCGACCACTTCCCCGCAGACGCTGAACCTGCTGAAGGCACGGACCTTTCCGGCGGCCCGCATGATTCTGACGCTGAGGCTGACAGTGCGCCCGACTGCTGCGATGAGGACCACCAGCTTGACGACGTATTCCCCAACCCCACGCGCATCGTGGAACTGGCCCGGACGGTGGCCTCGTCAGTGCCCCTTCTTGCCGCTGTGGAGGGCATTGACGTTGCCGATCTTGAACTTACCGGCGGGTGGAGGGCGCTTCTGGCGAACCTGCCCGAAGGTGCTGCAGGGTGGGGCTTTGGCGACCTGCCAACAGTCACCCTGGCAATCAACTCTCACGGCCTGAGCACACTGCTGGTCACTGACGACCACATCGAGCACATGTCCGCCTACGACTGGTCAGCAACCCGCGTTTTCGTGGGCGGCGGAACGCCCTACGGTACGGCGGAGCTGGATCCTGAACTGACCGACCTGGTGACCTCGCGTCAAGACCTGCTGCGTATCGCTGGCGCTGTTCCCGGCGCTGACGCGGACGCTTTCGTTGCCGCCGCACGCTCCTCGAAGAATGGCCAGGCATGGCGCGAGGCCGTTCGCGCCCTGGGCCTACCGGAATCTGTGGTGGGATTCCTGGCTGGCGAGGTTGCTCTGGACGAGGTTGAGGGCGCAACCTTCCACCGTTCGCGCGGCGTCCCGGCTGCTATTGGCCGCAGCGTTGACATGCTGCTGACCGACATGGAAGGCCCCACCCACCCCCTGTGGGACGCTTACGAGAGCTTCGCTGTGGACCGCCCGTGGGCGTTCCGCGCGGCTGTGGCTGCCGAGGCTGCCGTGGGCGCTGGCCTGCTGGGATTCTCCATCATTAAGCGCCCCCCGCGTTCAGGCTGGACAGTGCTGGCAGGCATTGTTGGTGGCCTGATGGTTGTTGACTCCATCGCCGAATTGTCCCTGGCCCGCTACTCGCGCCGCCGCGCCATCCAAGAGCGCGCGCGTTATGTTGGCGAGGTCGGCCCTGACGAGCTGGGCACTGACATCAAATACTGAGTGCCACGCATCACCCTCAAAGCTGCGGCCCCCCTGGCGCGCGTGGACGTGCGCCAGGGGGTTTCGCTGGTCACCGTGTAAGACCTGGAGGATTCTCGTGCCTGCAACGATCTTTGTCCGCTTTGATGCGCCCGCACCCGTCCCTGCGACGCCTCGGCGCCTACACGCCGCATTGGGGCGCATTTTTGATATTCCTGAGGGGATTGATCCTGAGCGGGCACGGACGATTGCCTCTCTGGCGCACCGGCCCACGCACGACAATGGTGGGCCGAAACCCTATTCCATCGGTGAGATGAGCCAGATTGGTGATGCCTTCGTGATGGAGATACGCCTTCTGGATGACAGGCTGATCTCAACTTTGGATGCGTGGCTGGCCTGGGGTGGCGTGCTGCCAATCGGAGATGGCGGTCCAGATACTGTGCATTTGGCTGCTTTGGACGCGCAGATTACCTCGATGGTGTCCTGGGAGGAACTTGCTGCCACGCCTGTGGCAATGTCGTGGGATGTGGAGTTTTTGACGCCGATCGTTTTTTCTTCGCGCGGCTCGCATATCTATGGGGTGACGCCGGCTGGCCTGGCAACGAGTTTGCAGCAGCGCTGGTGGAGTTACGATTCTGCGAGCGCACCGTCAAAGCCGAACCGCGATGAGATTGAGGCGCTTTTCGACTGGGAGAGTGAGCTTCAACCGGTGACACTGAGCCTGGCTAAGGGGCGCGGTGATAAACGAGGTCGCCTGGCCTCGCGCAGCATTGAAGCCTACGAGGGGCACATGTGGATTGATGCCCTGGAAGAAGGCGCCTACGCCCAGGAGTTCTCACAACTCATGGCGCTGAGCCGCTACACGAATGCCGGGTCCTACACGAGCTACGGACTGGGCGTGATGGTGGCGCGGGCTGTGGAGGAATAGGGGTCGCGACCAAATGCGCCAGAGCATAAGAGAGTCAGCCCTCTTCAGTCTCAGTGCGTCTCAGTGCCTGTCCGCGTCCATTTCGCCTTCAGCCACCGGGCCAGACGAAAAACAGCGATGGGAAGAATCAAGACCGAGGGAATAGCGACGCTCGCAAGAAGCAGACCCCCTGACGTGAGGGGCAGAAAATCGGGGAGCTTATCGCTGGCAAAAAGGTTCACCACGGCTGCCAGTGGAACACCAGCAATTGTCAGTACTCCGAGGACCCAGTTCAAGGTGTGTGCTGAGTGCTGTCGGCGTTCTTCGATCATTGCACGCTTTTGATCAAGACGATGTTCTTCCCGCTCAATGAGCGTCTGCGTGCTGTCGCGTAGCCAGCGCGCTTGCTCGGTGAGATGCGAAATATCTGCCTCAAGATAGCCCACCGCTTGGAGGCGCCCGAGCAAGATATCCAGGTGATCGCGGGCGCTCACATCCCGACCCCAGGTGGAGGCAAGGAATGCCGCCGCCGCCGCATCCAGGCGAATCGCCTGATCGACAATCGCAGCGAGTTCACCTCTATTTTCCAGGCCGACGCCCTCACGCGAAGTGGTGGATGACGCAAGCGTGTGAAGCGCAGTGTTCAGGGATTGCGCGAGTTCAGCGGCTTGGAGGGAGAAATACTTCAGCAGAAGGCGTGTTCGCAGAACCAGCACGCACACGTCATTGTGCGAGGTGAACATGTGAGTCATTGCTTGATGGGCATAGCCCTTGTCTTCCCGGGGAAGATAGGCAACGGCAAACTCAGCAACGGAGATAGCCCAGCTTTGCGAGAGGACTTCTAGTTGGGCGTCGGCCTCGTCAATCTTCTGTTCGTCGAAGGCAACCCCATCACGTCCAGGTAGTTGCGTCCACTGCCACCCCAGGGCGGCGAGGGCGGAGCGCTGCTGTGAAGGTGACGCGCATGCGTGCGCAACGATCTGCGGTGGAATCCAAAGGCTCAGGAATGGTGGAGGAGGGAAAGGTGGGCGTTCGTGTGGCTCCTCTGGATCCTTTTCATGGCCAGGAAAGTAGAGCGTGTTTGCTGCGAGGGTGCCTTCCGCGGCAAAGAGCGCCCGGACCCGCTTCACCAGCTCGAAAACGTGGTGACGGTGCCGAAGAGCGCGGGAGACATGGCTCTGGTCGGGGGTGAGCACATGTGCGTGGATTGACAGCAGCGCGCGAAAACCCCCACCGGGGGTGGTGCGAACGTGGAGGAGATCGAAAGCGTCCACCTGCAGAACGTGTGTTTCCTCCACAAGGAAGATCTGCGGGGCGGGAAGGAGAAGGTGCTGGCGGATGCTGTCGTCGACTACGAGTTTTCCATACTCTGGATTCAAAACCGCGCTGTGCTGGGCATTGTCGGAAACGAACGTCTTCCCCGTCTGTTGGTCGAATGAGCGCATGCGCAGGGGCCCGGACTGCCAGCGTTGAGCGTCATGGTTCACTGTGTCCGAGCTGGCTGCGAGAACGTGGTCCCAGGGCTGCGTGCAGCCAAGCTCAATAGTGATAATCGCGCGCATGCGCGTGAGATCGCGGATATCAAGTGCCGGATAATCGTCCGAGTTCGTCATGGTGGTGCAATCTGGAGGGGTGCATGTGGAGTCGTCACGATTCTAGCGAGGGGGTTTGGGGGGATGGAGCGTCGGCGGATCTGTCAACTGTGGCGGCTTCGAGCAGTTGGCCGAGGGATTCGCGTAGGGCGTGGTACTGCTGGTACCAGGAGCCATGGCTATTGGCATGGAAACCCGAGGCTTCAGGATGTGCTCGAATCTTATCGATGGCGCACTCCAAGAGAACCTTGTAGCTGGGTTCTTTGCCTTCAGGGAACTCTAGGGGTGACTGGCGAACTTTTTGATCTCTTCCACCGCGCTCACGCACATTAGCGAGAACATCGCTAAAGGAGAGCGTGCCGTGTGTGATGGGAAGGCGGTTCCTAACCTCGCGGAGAAGAGTGATCAGCTGGCTGGCTTCGAGGTCCACTAGGCGGCCATGAATATCTGTGGGCGATTGATTGTTGCTGAGCGGGGATGTGCCGTGCGCGTTGGAGGGCATCAATTCACCGATAATGACCGCGAGTCGATGCTGCGCTTCAATACTGATTCGATCGGTTACAAAAAGCTCTTTCACAACATCCATTACGTCAACGATTACCGAGGCTTCATCATTCGGATTTGGAGCATTGACGGCACGAGTGAGTTCTGTTGCAAGTGTGTGGGCCTTTGGTGCCAGTTGCTGCATCTTCGAATCACCCGCAGCTAGGATTCGGGCCGCTGTGTAGAAGTCGAAGCGATCCATGCAATAGTTGGCAGCTTCAATCAGTGTCTGGTGGGAGAGGGAGCTTAATCCGAATCGATGAAACTGGATAGTGAACTTCGATTGCTTTGATTCGTTGTAACTGACTGTGGAGGCTAAAAAAACGGGAACTGCGTGGAGAGCGCCATACTTTTGCGCGGCCATGAGTAGAGTCATGACTACTTCTTTTGGGCCAGAAGCGCCAACGATGATACATCGCGGCTCGTGGGTGCGAAGCCAGCAGTCGACGCGCCCATGGAGGTCCTGAAGGGGTTTGTGCTGAGCACTTGCTGGCGTGCGATAGTCATGCATCGTGAAGGTGGTCGCCGGCAAATCCCAAGCGCTCTGGGTTGACGGGGCTCTCTTAAGGCTGTCAACTGAGTCGCGTGTCTCAAGCGCATATTGATGTGATTCTGGCGTGGTAGCAGAGAAGACATGTAGCCGTTTAGTGGCTGGATGCCCAACTGCCACATCAACGTCATGATCAATAGGGGTTTTTAGTATTTGAAGAGGGAATGGGAGTCTTCCCTTGTCTGAGGGATTCGTAGTCGTTTGGTGAGAGCTAGTAGGTTGCCTGCGAATGCCTTCTGCATAAAGGAAGCAGACTGCTGGTGACGGCCAGGAGAGCCATGTGGGTCGAGGAATCCTTACAGTAGAAAGAAGCTCCGTGAAAAGATTTTCTTGAGATGAGGAACCTTCCGCAAGGCTCTTAAAACTATGGGTTGCCTTGGCAGCAAGTTGGTTGAGCTGAGATCGATCTGCTAGCCATTGGTCGCAGGCAGGTGCTGAGTCGCCGGTACTCTTCACCACCTTCTGAGCCTCACCAATGACCTTGCCAAGAAATAGCTTGGAGTCAAAGAGGTTGGATTGGGAACCGCATTCTTTCCGGCGGCGTTGATATTCCGCCTCAATCCACGCTCGTATCGACATTCCGCCTGCTAAATCCCCACGGGAGACATCCAGAAGGCTAAGGAAAGCGAGAGCATCGGCGAGCTCTTCCTCGGCGTTGGAGGGAGTTTCGGGACTCTTCTCGCCTAGCGCTATTTCGATCTTGTTAACAGCTTCTTGAATGGTTTGATCTTCTGGGAAGAGCTTTGCCGCAATAGTTGGAAACCCTAGCCCCATGAGCCAGCCCCATTGGGTTTGTTCAATGGATGCTTGTTTGTTCATAAGCTCAACAAGTGTCTGGGCATCCTCCTTGAGGGGCAGAATGGACCATTTTCCTCTATACGTGGCTTCAAGCGCTGCTGCGCAGGTTAATAGGAGACTAGTGGCTCCTCCGCCGAAGACTAGGCGGGCGACTGAGTCGGGGGTTTCTTGAGCAATCGCTTCGAGTGTTCTCTGAGCACTCTCTATGTTGTCCGTTTCCTGGAGTGATGGAAAAATCAGTGGGTCGGGGAGCTCTAGTGAGCATCCGTATGCCTTGCTAATCCTTGTCGAGAGGGCTCTGAGTACCGAGTGAAGTGCGTGAGCAAGTGCATCAGTGGGGGTGTGTCCGCCTTTGCATCCAACCAATAGAAGCGAGATTGAATCGTCTCCAGCCCGCTGAGCATTTTCAAAGATTTTGGCCAGAGGTGGGGTTTCCTCTGAAGTTTTTGCGGTGAAAGAAACGAAGTCTTCAAGCTTTTCTGCGGTTGGAAAGGAGCTCTGGAAGACAGCGTTCCATAGCTCATCTTCAGATGGGGTTGCAATTTGTGAGAGTCTGAGTTGGCTGCTGAGAGTAGTGAAACTTGAGGCCACGGCAGTGGGAATTTCTTTCTCACAGAACTTTGGTTGATCAATCCCCAGATCAGCGAGCCCTACAACGTGTACCACTAGTGTCATTGTCTGTGTCCTCTCCGCGGCCTCGTTACCGCGCAATGTTCAATTGTGACTCTTCGGAGAAGAAAAGAAAAGGTTTTGCGCAAACTATCGGAGTGCGCAGTCATTTTCCCAGGTCGGCCTACGGATGATGGAGATTCGGGGATGCTGTGTCAGACTGTCTGTAGAGATGAACCAAAGGAGGTTCCTGATGCACCTGGTCATGCTGGAAACAAATGGCAACCAGCGTTTTGTCTTTGCGTCCCCGCGTTTACGCGATGCGATTGGGGCGTCATATCTGTTGACTCAGTTAGACGCCTGGACGAAAGATGCATACTGCGAACTAAAGCGCAAGAAGTCTCACTCAGACAAAGACGCATGTGTTTCTCTCTCGGACAAGGAAAAAGCTCGTATTGCTCGTTCATACGAGGATGCCTGCGTTTCTCGTTCCTCCGGCAAGGTGATTCTCCGCGTGGATGACGATGTCGCCGCGCGTCAACTTATTTCCGCTGTCACGCAGCGAGTGGCCGCACAAGCGCCAGGCATGGATGTCACGGGTGTGCACATCGGGATTGGAAACGGACCCGTGACCGGCGATCATCTGAGAAAAATCCACGAGGTCGCTGCACGCCATGCGGTTTCACGGGCACCAGCACAAGCACGCTTCCCTCAGATGCCCTTTCTTGTGCGCGGGCGCGATTCCTCGCTACCTGCTTCACCTCGTTTGAAGACATTCATTCCCGCGCTGTCGGATGAAGCTAAGGATGACCGGGCGACAGCTTTGGCGCTACCAAGCCGCATCAAGCGTTACTATGCGCTGCACGGGCGTGAGGGCTTCCTGGAGAGCATGGCCGAGGACGGTGGCGAAGGTGCACTTGAATGGCAAAACCTCCGCAGGGATACGAACAAGCTTGAGGATGAGCTGAAACAACAGCTTGACAAGCAGCTCACGGCAATGGAGCGAGCGTTCGAAGGGAAGGCCCCCCTCACCCCACCGAAGAAGGATGAGAGACTGCTTTCCAGGGTGGCGGTTATTCACATTGATGGCAACGGCATTGGCGCTCTCATGCAAAACCTTCAGGTGGCATTGGAGGAGGTTCAAAAACATCCTGAACTGCTGACACGTCTCAAGCAGTCAGAAGAGAAGCTAGATCTCAACAAAAACAATTCTGACGCCTTCCCCAATTTCGTGAAGGCCATTAACGCAGCCCTCGAAAAAGCCATCGCCGACGCGTGCCGCCATGCTTACTGGCTGGTTGCACGCCTGCAATATCCCGAGGTCGTTCGTGACGGCTTAACGGATGAACAAATCGTGCATGTCGTGCCTGTGCTCTTGGGTGGCGATGATGCAACTGTCATTGCCGATGGCGACTATGCCATACCGTTCACCGCAGAATTCCTTCGCGCCTTCGAGCAGGCCACTGCGGCAGATCCGCTACTGTCAGTCGTTGCTGAGGATGGGAAATTCACGGCAGGCGCGGGTATTGCGATTGTGCGCACCGCCTTTCCCTTCCACTTGGCCTACGATCTGGCAGAGCACCTGGCATCTCAAGCGAAGACGATCGGCAAGCGCTACCAAGTCTCGACCTTCTCTTACCATCAGCTGGTTGATACCACGATCCTCGACCCTGCGGCTCTGATCGCGAGGTATAAGGATCTTGCCTGCAACACTTTCGTGGTCAGCGAAAGCGGTCAGGCGGCAGCCTCGTCAAACGAGGGCGACGTACATCCAACGGAGGCCCCACAATGGGCCGACATGCTCCGTAAGGTGGCACTCTTTACCGGCCTGACTCCCGCGGAAGGCCAGAGCGAGGCGGTCGCCTTCCCCGGCACGCGAGCCCAAAGGATGCGCCGCTATGCCGCCTTGATCGCAGCGGACAAGAACACAGTTGAGTACGGGCTACCGCCGATCGAAACGGGGCCAAACAAGCGGGATGGAAAGAAGCCTTCGCAACTGCTCGCAGATGAATGGGAGGTCGCAAAGGGCGAAAGTGAAGCCCTGAAGGCGGCGTGTGAAGCGATTGGCAGCCACACGTTCTTCTTCGATCTGATCAACCTCAAGGAGCTGCTGCCAGAGGCTTATCTGCGCGGTGAACTGGGGCTGACCTCGGATGATAACGACGCTTCGGGCAAGTGAGGAGAGAACACCGATGACACATACAAATCGCTCCGCGCAGCCTGAGGCGTTACCCATCCGCATTCAGTTCACAACCAACTGGGGTGTGGCTACAGGCGAAGGCTCGCGAGGCATCGTGAACTCCACCGTTGAGACCGACGCGAAAGGCTATCCACTTGTGCGGGCCACCGTCCTGACCGGCATTATGCGTGAGCAGGCTGAGGTCGTCGCCCGCGCTCTGGATGGTGGTGGAGAGCCCGACGGGGCTGGTCGTGATGAAGCAGCGCAGCAGTGGCAGACATTCGTCGCTGGCCTTTTTGGTTCACGAGGCCGAGCCGCTGGAGGCAGCGGGGAGGACGCCGCGCCCAGCGAAGGGACGACGGCCAGGCTCCTGATTTTTGGCGATGCCAAGATCGACAAGGATCGCGAGGACTCGAACCAGAAGTGCACTACTGAAGCCGTGAGTATCTCTATTGACCCGGAAACCGGCTCAGTCAAGAACGACTTCTTCCGCACGATTGAGCGCGCCACGGCCAATACGCTCACGAGCACAGTTGATTTCATGGCGGTTGACCATGCGGGCAACCCCATCGAGTGGACAGAAGAACAACAGCAGGCCGTCCGTTTTGTCCTGAGTCTTGCGGCCACGCTGGTACGTGGTATCGGGTCGGATCGAAGCGCTGGTGATGGTGAGTGCACGGTGCTTGTGGGCGAGCACTCTGATGAGGTTCAGCAACGCCAGTGGTGCAAGAAGAAGATGGAGGAATACCTCTCAGCGTCATCAGAGGAACGCGAGAAGAAATGGCCCCCGCACCTTCCCGAGGCATCACAGGACCTCAAGGCCGCACCTCTCATTGAGACTCAGCGGGATGCGACGCATGGACACGATACGGCCTCCGCAGGCTTCGTAGAAATCCCCCTGACATTGAAACTTTGCAGCCCAGTGGTCTCCTACGAGGTTCCCATGTCCAACGAGGTGCGCACTCTGGACTTCCTGCGTGGTACGACCCTGCTGCCCTGGGTCCACAGCCGACTGCGCGCTGCGATGCCTGATAGTGAGATCGTCCGCGATGCAGCGGTAAACGGCGATCTATTCGTCTCGGATGCACTGTTCATGGCTAAAGCTCCTGGTTCTCCAAGCAGCGGTGAGGATACGCCGGTCGTCGGCTTGCCCGCTCCCTTGTGCCTGTCGCGGAGCAAAGCTGCTGGCGATGATGCGGACCATGTTCTCAACCGTCTGCGGACGGCTCCTGCGAAGAAGGATGGGGGCATCCCTGAAGCCCATGTGCCACTGCGTGGAGGATTCATTTTCCATAGTGGTGCCGAGGCTCCTATCTCCTTTGGTGCTCCCAGCACGGTTGGCCGCCAATCCAACGCCCACAATGCCGTCACCGGTGCGACGGCGAATGCTCAGTTGTTCCTAGTGCGGGCGCTTGCGGCCGAACAGGACTTCGGCGCGACGGTCATAATGTCGGCCAGGCTTCAGCAGGAACTGTCTTCTCTTGACCTTTCTGCAGTTCTTAGCGGAGAGGCGCGCCTGGGCACGCGTAAGCTTTCTGGCACTTACGGTCAGGTGACATGTCAAGCAGGTGCCGTTCGGGAGGTACCTCGACACCCCGATTACTGGAGTAAGCCTGACTCAGACCATGAGGATGGGCCATGGGAGGATGACAACACCACGACCCTGTGGTGTGCGTCGGACCTGCTGGTGCGATCCGCATCCCTGGGGCATGGCGGCAGCGTGGAGGATATTCTTCGTGCTCTTCAAGATGCGGGAGCGGAGGTGGATCGGGTCGAAGAGCCGAGACCTAATACACCTGAAGATGAACTGTTCCGCGTGTCCATTCGCCACCGCCGAGTGGACTCATGGTCAGGTGGCGGCGATGGAGCCGACGGGCAGCCTCGCCCCACCCGCGTTGCCGTTCAAGCAGGGTCGGTTCTACGCGTGAAGCTCGCCCCGGAGGCAGACAAGGATCAGGTGACCGAGGCGCTAGCGAAAATTGCCGCCACCGGACTGGGAGACCTGAGAGCGCAAGGATACGGGCGGATCCTGGTCGGGCATCCTCTTCTGCGGGAGGAACGTATCACCATTACTCAGCCGCCAAACGAGGCTCCCGCCGGTACTGAGGCCAGTGCAGACACCGAGGACTGTGCAGATAGTGAGGCAGTGGAAGGGAGCGTAGAGGCATGAGCATCACGCGCTATGAACTAACGATGTATCTGAAAACCACATCGGCGCTGCACTCAGGCGGGGTTGAGGAGACGGTCAATCGTGAAGACCCCGAGACGAAGCAGGAGCGGAAAGCGACCGCGCAGCGTTTTGCTCGGGACGGTCAGGGGCAGCCTTACCTGCCGGGGCGCTCTATCAAAGGTGCGATCCGTGCCGCTTGCGAGCAGACTGTCGCTCGGGCGGATGGTGCAATTGACGAGGACGGGCTGCTCACGAAGGACTCCCTCAATGCGCTGTGGGGTGGTGAGACAGCTGCCTCGGTGCTGACTGTTCATCCGATTGTCCTGCCTGTTGTTGAGGAGGCGGCAGAAGAGAAGAGTGCCAGGCAAGCCCAGGACGGTGCCCATGCTGTGTTGCGAGAGCGCCCAGGTATCGCCATTGACCGCTACTGGGGTGCTGTGGGTGATGGGGCCCTTTTCGTCCACGAGGTGCTGCCTGCTGGTGCGGAACTGAAACTGCGAATTAGCGCGCATGTGGATACCGAGTCGGGCAGGACGCCTGAGCAGGTTGAAGCACTGCTGCGTTTGATTGTGGAGCTCTTCAAAGCAGAGCAGATCACTTTCGGTAAGCGTAAAAACACGGGTTGGGGTGGTGTCACACTCGCCCAAGACTTGCCTGAAAAGTCGGTTTTCCTGACAAGGACAAAGCTTGATACTCCTGACGGGCTAGTCTCATGGCTTAGCGGCGGAGAGAAGCTTCCTCTTGAAGAGCTTCCTGCCATTGAGAGTGTGTCCGATGTTCAGGAACGAGTGACGATCCGCGTAAAGTGGTCGAGTCCGACGGGCATTCTGGTGGCCGATCCTGAACGGCGTGAAGCGCGTAAAGAGGCTGAAAACGATCCTGAGAAGAAGGAAAGCGTGCCCACCGAGCAATGGCGTGATCGTGAGGGCGACTGTCTGGTGATCCCAGGTTCGTCGATTCGCGGGGCCCTGCGTAATCGGGCGACTCGGATTGCCAGGACGATACTGTTTGCGACCGAAGGTGTAGGCGGGGAGTACACCTCGGACTGGTCGGACGAGGACGTGCACAAGCAGCTAGCAGCCGACGTGCCGTTGATTCATGACCTCTTTGGGACTACTGATCGTCGTGGCGCACTGACTGTCCGCGAGGTTCGATCAAGAACACTGGGCGAGAAGATCACGGTCACCCACAATGCGGGGGATCGCTGGACAGGAGGTGTCATTGATGGCGGCTTGTACTCCGAGGAGTACTACGTCGATACGGACTGGGAGCCGATCGTCCTCGAGATCAACCTTGCACACCTGTTCCGCGTAAAGGAGGGCGAGCGGATACCAGCGACTTACACCGAGGGGAGGTGCCGCGCCGCCCTCGTCCTTCTAGGACTCGTGATGGCTGAACTTGCCACTGGAACTCTGCCGATTGGTAGCCGAGCTACGCGCGGTATGGGCGCTGTGGAGGTCAAGACAGTGGAAGTGTCCGGACCTAAGGAACTGCTTGGCACGCCCCGATGGGAGCTCGAGGGCGGTGGACAGGCGATTGCGCGAGAGCTTCTCAAGAAGCTGCGCGAAATGAATGAGGAAATCAGCGGTAATTGGACGGATTATTTGACGAAGGAGCCCGAGGCCGCCCCCTCGGCCAGTGGTGAAGGTTCGGAGGAGCAGGCATGAGCAGCGAACGTCCTGTGCTGAAAGATGTGGAATTGCCAGACCTAGCAGACGGGTGGTGGGACGTGCGGGAGGTAAACGTCGATAGCGCGTTGGCGCTGTGCCAGCAAGCGCATGCCAATGGTTCTGCGTGGCAAGGGATTGCCTACAGTACCTGCGGAGCGGTCGATATTCGGCGTGTGAATGAGGCGGGAGCTAAGACCTCTAAGGACGAGTTCGTTGACTTGGCTACCGTGTATGAGATGCGCTTGTGGCGCTGTGACTGCACGGGGGAATCTGGCGGCTTGCGCGCCCACGAACTGCGTTGGGTCAACGGTGCTGGTGGCGTTGAGGTTCGTGTTTTGGTTTCTACAGCGGAAGCCGGTGGGCCCTGTTGGACCCGTGCGAACCAGTACCTGCTGCACGGCCAGGAGATTGATGGTCCGATCATGGCCTCATTGGAGGTCTTTACCGAAGATACTTACGGCAATGTCGTGTTCGCCGATGAACTTATGACAGGAAAGTGGGCGTGAGATGACCGATAACATCAGCGGAAAGCCTTTCCACTCGGCGGTCAACCGCATTCCTGTGCTGAGGCCGCAGGTTCTTGCCTCTCTGGCGTCTAGGCCAGAGCTGAGCGAAGTCTTTGGAGACCGCTTAGCTATTGGGCACGATCATCTCGCTCCTGAGTATTGGAGTGGCACGATCGATCTGGAGATGATCGTGCGGACGCCATTAGTTTTTGGTGAGCAGAAGAAGCATGACGGTCAGAACGGACCAAGCACAGTCTCACTGCCGATGTGTGATGGCCAGCTTTTCGTGCCGCCGACCATGGTGAAGGGCATGATTTCGCGCGCGTATGAGACGCTGACGGCTTCTCGCTTTCGAGTCTTTGGCGACCACAAAGAGCCTCTGACCTATCGGAGCGATCCTGCGGCTGCGTTGGACCTCATTCCGCTCCGTGTGGTTGAAAGAAGGACAGATGGAAGTCTTACTGTAGACCTTTTCCGCGGGGATACCACAACTAATGGCGACTATGAAGAGCGAGGCGTGAAGTATCCGGTGATGTACGCTGCTGCGCTTCAAGATATGGCCTACGGTCACGCTCACCTCGCACCGGGGATGACCACCGAGCGCATGCGAGAGTTGACTCCACACGGCAAGAAGATCACCTGTGATATGTCGCTTTGTCTGCATGGTAGTGGGGGGCGTGGAGGAAAGTACTCCTATTGGCAGGTGACTCATGTCCATACCTCTGATGGTCAACGGATTGAGCTGGTCAGCATTGATTCTTCTGTTCCGGTGGTGGATTCGCTCTCCAGGGTTGAGGGTTTTGTTTACCGAACTACGCCGGATCATCTTCAATCTAAAGATCTTTTTAACCGCAAGCATGATGAGAAGGTATTCTTCGATATTGATTCTCGGGGTGCCGAGAGGGTGACGGTATCTCCTGAGGTCGCAGAAGCCTACGAGGTGGTGGTGAGGAGTTACGAGGCTGAGCGACGTCGCGAGGTTGAGCAGAAGCTGCCTCAGAAGAATCGACATAAGCCGAATAGGGCGACGCATGGGGTTCAAGTGGCCAGACGAAACGCGTCAGTCGAATCGGTGGATGCGGCTGTAAAAGAGGCCTTGCGGCTTAAGGTTGGGGACCTTGCCTTTGCGGTAGTCGGAGAAGTTAACAGCGGCATGACAGAGGTGCTTGAGATCGTTCCAATGATGGTCGGTAGGCATGCCTATGAGCGGAGCCCATGGCGACTGGCGGAAGATCAGAAAGTGTTGCCGTTGTCGCGGAAAGAGGAAGCCTCTCCGGCCGATCGTCTATTTGGCTATGTCGTTAAGGAGCCAAAGGAGGACGCCAGGAGGGGAGATGTTGCTTATCGTGGGCGCCTGAGTTTCGGAGCGGTTGATACGTCTGAGGCGCGGATCAGCGGTAGCCCGAAACTCCTCGCGCCACTATTGGGAGCGAAACTGGGGTCGGGGCGACGTTTCCTCACGGATTCTTCTGGAACGACGCCGAATGACAACGGGGCAAACCTCCCGAGATCGGGTTTCTATGTTGAGGGACAGTACCTTGGTGCAGCAGCGTTCCCTGTACATCAGACGTTGATTGGGGAGACGGGTTTCCCCTCCTCAGCGACGGAACTACCCCCAACGGAAGGAATGGAAGCTGCTGGTGATAAAACACGTCTGAAGGCGGAGAACTGGGTTGAGCCGGGCAGTGTTTTGCGATCCAGGATTGCTTTTAATAACCTTGCAGAAGCCGAGCTAGCCGCGCTTCTATGGGTGTTGACACCCGAGAACTTGGTGCCAACGGCAGAACTCACTAAGGATCCGCAAGCGTGTGGATATCTGCGTATGGGGTTGGGTAAGCCCTTGGGGCTCGGAGTTGTTGAAGTCCGGGTTGCCGAAGATGGTGTGCGAGCACATCAGGGACGCGACCAAAGCGAGCAGTATACGGCCCTAAATGGTTGCTGTGGTTGCGAGGATTCTTTGAAGAGTTCTGGCTCTTTCGCGCTTCCTGCCGTGGAAACTTTGCTGAAGAAACCGTGGGTGCAGGCGCTCCAACGTGCAGCCTTCGGCTACTCCGACGGGATTGCTGTCCGCTACATGACCCTGGCAGAGAATAAGGAAAACAACCAGACTGACTATCGAACCAATGTTCCTAAAACGGGTGCGGGGGTGGCACCTACAGATTTGACAGGAGAGAGAACTCCTGCACCGATCCGAATATGAAAAATTTCCGAACTAATTTGCAGATTCGATTCAGTCCGGGGTGCGGAGAATAATTTGGAAACGTATAGTCGTGTTTTTCTTCCAGTTTTATGGGCACTGGTGGGCCTCTTTCTCGTGATGGGTCTGGCTTACTTCATTTACCCAGCTTATGTCCCCCTTCTCGGAACACAAAGGAGTCGGGAATCTTTCATTTTCACGGCTGTTGCGGGAGTGGGTGGCGCATCACTGGTTGGCCTTCAATTTCGTGGGCGTTGGTTTGCTGAGCGGGCGCACCTTTATGATCAGTGGGTCCAAGGAATGCAACTCTTATCAGCCTCTACTGTGCCTGATCGTATCAAAGGTGTTGAGGTGCTTCTCGGGCTGCTTGAGAATGCAAGGTGGAGTTACGAGGCGAAGGTTTTGCGCTTCTTTGCCGAATACTTGAGGCGAAATCCATATGGCCCGCAGGAAGTCGAGCTCCGAATAGTTAATGCTATGGGTGATACTAAAAGCTTTGGCGATAGCTGGTTTAGGCAATTCTTCATCTCTTATAGGCGGAGTAGCTCGATTTCTCTGGACCTCTCCGGGGTTACTTTGAATGTGCCTATTTCGTGGAGGAGAATGCATTTCTCATGCCCCATTAACTTTAGTGGGGCAGTGTTCGTAAATGGAGCCGACTTCTCTGGTACCACTTTCTGTGGAGGGGCTGATTTTTCCTCGACTGTTTTCTGGAGTGAAGCATCCTTCGATGAATCGCATTTCTTGTGTGAAGCGGATTTTAGGGACTCCTCTTTCGAGACGGGTGCCTCATTTTATTTAGCGTATTTTCGAAGAATCGCGCTATTTCGTGACACATGCTTTGGAGGGAGGGTCTTGTTTGAAAGATCGATATTTATGGACAGTGTCGATTTTCTAAATTCTGGTAAATCTGAATTGAGGTCGACTAATTTTCAAGGCGATGCAAATTTTTCTGCCACTATCTTTTATCGAGATGCATATTTTGGTGGGAATCAGAGGGTTTCGGGGGGACAGTTTAAGTCATCAATTTTTGAAGGGGAAGCAAAATTTAACGGGGCTATATTTCATGGAATTGCCGACTTTTCCGGCGTTCGCTTCATGGGGGGCGTTTCCTTTTCTCGGCTCCGTGCTGATTTATCTCAGTCTTCTCCTACGATATTCTGTAGTCAGGCGAACTTTGTGGATGCTGATATATCCTCCGGGGTTCTGAATGTGGGCCGAGAGCGTGTTGGACATGAGGTGTTTTCTGGCGCCATTTTTAACGGGGATGCATACTTTTCTTTTGCTGGGCTTGGGGAAAGTTTTGCGGCTATTAGGGGGGGCTCTCTTTAAAGCGGGTAAACATATCGACATTCCCTCTGAGAGCATAGGGAGGATTTATATTTCTCAAAAAATTTTGAGCTCCTCTGGTCGTCGGAGTTTTCCTCGCTATTCGCAGGCGAATTTTATCAAGGAGATCTCGTCGTTTGTTCCTTCTGCCTCTAAAGATAAGTGATTCCACTCACTTTCTTCCTGGAATATTTGTTGCTTTCTTTCTAAATGAAATTGCGGCGTCGAAGAGCTTCCTATCACTGGTGAAACTATCGATATGCGGCTGCTAGATCAGTTTCGATTAGCCTTATGGTGCTAGGGGCCTTCCGGCTCCTCATGTTTTTTGACCTTTCTAACCTTTCGGCGTTGCTCTCCTTCGTGCCACCGATGGCATTTTTGCCGATTCTGGAACCGACTTGTCAACGCAAACATGCGGAAAAACCCGCTTGTCAGACAACTTATCGCTCCTGTACCGCTGCTACAGTCTCGCAGGGCGAGACAGTAGGCTATGAGTGCTTTAAGCGAGATGTCTCCTGTCGGCGGGCGGATTACCTCGGTGACCTTCCTACTGGAACCCCTCACCAGACGCCACGATACAAGCCAATGTCGTCCAATGACATTCCTATTCCATAGACCTTGGCGTGATCCTCGCACTTTGCGCACAAGCGGTATATGTGCACGGCATCCTCGTGTTCGTCGATAATCGCCAGCATCTTTGACCGCAAGGTTGAAAGATCTTCAGCATCAACACGCACCTGAAACACAGACTCCTGCACCCTGTACCCCCACGCCTGCAAAAGCGTTGCCAGGCGAGACCTGCGCGAATCAGCGGCAATATCGTAAGCAACTACGTACATCATCGCCATGCCACCCCACGCCACACGTAATCAGGTTCAACAATTGCCCGTGCCAGCAACTGGGCCTCATGGTGGATATGCCGCCGCCATGAGCCAGCAAACCCCGGCAGCGCTCCCTTCACTGAGCGTTGAAGGGTCGCCTCATAGCCGTCCACCAGGGCCTTCTTCCCTGAGCGATTCAGCCACACCCCTTCCTGCGCATGATCTGCAGGAGTGCCGTGCTCGCAACGAAGCCTCTTGGAGCGCGCAAGACCAAACACCGTGCGATCAACCAACAGCGGGCGAAACTCCTCCATCAAATCCAACGCCAAACTCGGCCGCTTCCCCGTTGAAGAATGCAGGATTCCCAGAGACGGCTCCAAGCCAGCGGCAACCAACGCCCCGGTGCACTCGCTCAACAAGATTGCGTAGCCATAAGACAGGGCAGCATTTGTGACATCACGAGGAGGACGCCGGTTCCTACCCGAAAAACCAAGCTCCACAGGCAGAAGCGTTGACACAACCTCAAAATATGCGGCGGACGCAGCACCCTCTATCCCCAGCAACTCCTCCACACTGCTCACGCGGGAAACCTCGTCAATCAAGGCACGAATACCCTGCGCGGCACCGCGAACCACCCCACCCGCACTACGGCGAGCCAAGCGAACCACCCCACCCGCACTACGGCGAGCCAAGCGAAGCAACACATTCACCTGATGGCGCATCTTCGCTGCCACCACAGCTCGGGCAAGCGGAAGGCGACACTCCTCACTATCAGACATGCGCATCTGCGCTAACAGACGCTGCGCATCTCGTTCGCTACGGCGCCCCTCCAAATGCCCCAGGTAACTGCCCCGCCGCGACAAGAAAACCACCGTTGCCCCCGTAGACAAAGCCCACGAACGCACACCTGCAGACATACCTACCGTCCCCGATACGACCACGCGTGAGACGGTATTCTTCGGCACTGACATCAACGGCAAGCCCTCAGGCCCCTCAATAACCAAACGGCCCTTTGCCAGGCGAATGCGGGCATCCTCGCGGCCCACATAGAGCACCTCATCTGGACGTCTCTTCCCTGCCCCTCCCTGGATGCAGTGAGGTTCTGAGGAGGAAAACTCTCGGCCGAGGAATGCAAAGCCTTCATCGAAAGTCGTCATCATCGTCTTCTCCTCACTCAGTTGAAGGTGCAATCCAGAAGCTAAGTCACGAACAAGATCAAGAGCAGAGAGAATCTCAGATTGAGTTTCCGCGCAAACCACGAAATCATCAGCGAAACGCGCATAGCCAAAACCCGCCTGCGATACCGCAATGTCGAAATCCGTGAGCGCGACATTCGCCAGCAACGGTGATTACGAGGAGCCCTGGGCCAAACCTCGACTGCGGGTGCGGCGCTCACCTCGCGCCCGCCGAGGCGAAGCCACCAAACGAATCAAAAAGAGCGTGCGCTGACACGGGATAAGAGCTGCCAAATGTTGGAGGATGTTGTCCATCCGAATGCTGGGGAAGAAGCGATGAAAATCCGCGCGCAGCACATGCCCAAGCCCCCAATCGCGCAGCATCGCAACGTGTTCGACGGCATCGTTAATTCCCAAGCCTGGTCGAAATCCAAAGGAGCACGGCGAGTGTAGAGGCTCCACAAGGGGCGTGATGACGTCGACAATTGCACGTTCAACTACGTGATCACGCATGATAGGAACGCGCAGGTCACGAGCCTTATGTCCTTTCCGTTGGGGCAGGTGAAAGCCGATGAGCTGGGAGGGCCGATAGGTGCCAGCGTGAAGTTGCTCAGATAGCGCTTCGAGCTGGGCGTCAATGACCTCTGACGCAGGTGCCTGCGTTGGCGATAGGGTTGGGGGAGGGGTTTGGAGAGGGTGCTCTGGGGCTGCGAGAGTTTCGTGCACTATCGATTGTCGAGGTTTCTGACGCGACTGCAAGGTCTGCCATGCTCGTTTGAGGGTCTCAACGTTAGCGATAACGTCATAAAGATCGGGTGTGTTCGACGTGGCTGACGACGGTGTGGCAAGGAGGCCGCGAAGAGGGCGAATCGTCGTTCCGAGGTAGTGGAAATCGTGGGTTGGAGTGGCCAGGAGCTGGGTGGCGGCGAGCTCGGAGTCCAGATTGAAGCTTCCTGCAATCCTTGCAGGGGTAAGGGCTGGTGTGGCTAAGGCTTGGGGAGGGAAGAGGTCGCTCATGGCACATCTGTCTTTCCGTGCGAGTCGGATGCAGCCCTTCAAGCAGGGTGCCAAAACGGGTCGGGAGGACAGCGGGAATTGAAGAATAACACCCGTGTAGTTCGGTGTCTCGGGCTGGGGGAAACATGAAAACCCTCTGTGTTTCATGTGTGAAACACAGAGGGTGATTGGCCTGATCGGGCGATATTTTTTAGCGAGATTCCGGCCGGAAGCGCTTTGGAAGGCGTGTCCGAATGGTGAGTTGGAAGGACTTCGGTGGCGAGTCCTATCCGTCTTGTGGCACGAGGAGCTTTCCGGCGGTGGATGCTTGCGACGAGGAAACGAAACGATGTCTCAATGCGCCTTTTGGCGCTAGGAGCCTTCCGGCCCATGGAAGAGCTCTCCGGCATGATTGGCCAAAAGAAGTCTCAATGCGCCTTATGGCGCTAGGAGCCTTCCGGCATCGAAATGTCAAATCTAGACATGGCGGACTACCTGTCTCAATGCGCCTTATGGCGCTAGGAGCCTTCCGGCGAGAGGTGACGGGGTATATTCTGCTGTTGTCTCACAGTCTCAATGCGCCTTATGGCGCTAGGAGCCTTCCGGCCCCCAGAGAAATTGAAGAAGCACGCATGGCCTCGGTCTCAATGCGCCTTATGGCGCTAGGAGCCTTCCGGCCTGAGGGATGTTAAACGTGCACAGCTGGGCTTCATCGTCTCAATGCGCCTTATGGCGCTAGGAGCCTTCCGGCTCCTCGTGTTTTTCACCCCTTCTAACCTGCGGCGTTACTCGCGTTTGCGCCACCGACCAAAAATAGGGTGTTTTGGAAGGCTCTGACATCCCCTATTGAAGCACATAATTGCAGGTCAGTGCTATAGCGCCACCGATGGCATTTTTGCTAATTCTGGAACCGACTTGCCAACGCAAACATGCGGAAAAGTCTGCTTGTCAGACAACTAAGCGTTCTCTGTCGGCATCCGTATCTTGCTAGGTGAGAAGCTCAGTTCCCTCTGATTCTTCGAAGGTGTCCACCTTATCTAGGGGTATCGCACAAGTGAAAAGGAAGGCGGGTGGTGAAGCCTTTTTGCGGGTGACCTCGTTAATCGAAGGCGCTGGGAAGGGCAGGTTATCGAGTGTCGTCGGCACTATGTGTAGTGAGCCTCAATGGCATTGATGAGCCGTGTTGGCATGGGTAGCGCCGTTCCACTGTTCTTGCTGCGAGGGGTTTGAACGGCCAAGAATCCCGCCAGCCAGGCTCAGGGCCGCCATTAAGAATAAAAGCAGACGCTTCAGTGTAGTTGTCGGTAGACATCTCTACGGTGGCCGATCTTGAGGACGAGGATGATTAGCTCGCCGTTGTTGATCTCGTAGATCACGCGGTAGTCGCCGACTCGGATTCGCCGTTCTCCCTGACCTCCCTTGAGTTGGATGCTTCTGGGAGGGGTGGGATCCTTGGCGAGCCCCTCTATGGCATTGAGGAGACGCCTTTGGGTTGAGCGGTCAAGTTTACGTAGGTACTTGACCGCTGAGGGCGCATAGGAAATCTGATACATCGTGGGGGTCAAAGCCCGAGTCCACGTGAGACATCGGCATGCGAGATGCGGCCAGTCTCCATGCGCGCGGCGGCAGCGTCCTTTATGTCCTGCTGATTTTCCAGTGCTTCCATGGCGCGTGAAAAAAGTTCGGGTGAAATTACCACCGCTCGTGCAGTTGCGCCGCGCGAGGTGATGGTGACAGGCTCACGCTGAGCGTGAGCCAGCCATGTGCTTTGCTCCTGACGGAATTGGGACAGAGTAACCGTAGCCATGTATCAACCGTACAACATGTACAAGTTGTATGGAAGGGTGATTCGCTAGAAGGTAGGGCTTACCCGTGAACGCTGCTGCAACTCATGGATGATCCGTCGCTCGGCAGTTGCTCATGTTAAGTAAATACGCCTTATGGCGCTAGGAGCCTTCTGACACGGCAATCGGTCGCCTCGCATCCGACCCCCGATTCTTGTCTCAATGCACCTTATGGCGCTAGGAGCCTTCTGACCTTAACGATCACTGACTGGGAACGCGATCTTCTGGAAGTCTCAATGCACCTTATGGCGCTAGGAGCCTTCTGACAAAGAAAAACCTTGAAGTCCTCGTCCGACAAGCCGGAGGGTCTCAATGCACCTTATGGCGCTAGGAGCCTTCTGACAAAAGAACATCCTTAAGGGAGAGGACTACATTGTTCTGTCTCAATGCACCTTATGGCGCTGGGAGCCTTCTGCCGTCGTGCTCGTAAGGTTCGCCGTCAACGTCTCCGTGAGTCTCAATGCACCTTATGGTGCTAGGAGCCTTCTGACGTGAACACATGGAACTAGCCGGAATAGCAGCGATCCTGTCTCAATGCACCTTATGGCGCTAGGAGCCTCCTGACCTCCGAATAGACGACCCCGTAGCCCTCCACCTACACCAAGTCTCAATGCGCCTTATGGCGCTGGGAGCCTTCTGACTTGGCGGGACATCCCCCGTTTCACCGTTGAGCATTCAGAGTCTCAATGCACCTTATGGCGCTGGGAGCCTTCTGACGTCGTCAATTAACTATTGGGCGCTGTGGGTCGACGGGTCTCAATGCGCCTTATGGCGCTGGGAGCCTTCTGACCCCTACCGAAAAACACCCCTTCTGACCTGCGGCTTTACAAGCGTTTCCGCCACCGACCACAAACAGTGCTTTTCACCAGGCTCTAATAGCCCCTATTTAACCATAAAACCCCAGGTCAGAGCCACCCCGCCACCGACGGTGGTTTTCGCTCCTTCTCCGCCGACTTTGAACGAGGTTATGCGGAAAAGTCGCCCTTGCTCCATCCTCGTCATACTGAAAATTACAGAAAAATGGTCCTGTGGTCCAACGGGATGGGTTTCGGGAAGTCCTCAAAGGTGTCAAACGCAGAGCGAGAAAGCGACGCTGGCAGCCTCGCGTTGCACCAGGTGCTTCTGGTTGCACTAAAACACCCGGGCCCGGCGCAACACGAGCGACCAGGAGACACAGGTACAACCAGGAAAGATAGGAGCGACCAGGGGCGCCGGGAACAACCAGAATGGGCGGGATCAACATCGGGACCTGGGAGTAGCCACACCAGGACGGCCGCAAGCAGTACGAGTGCCTCAAAGCAACGCGGGGTAACACCGGTAATGCAGAAGCCGGCTAGGCACTACGACCATGCCGTGCAGCCTGCACCCAGAACCAGCCCTACAGTTTCCACCTGGCCACGGCGCTTTGATCCTCCCAGAACTCACGGTAGGTGGGGGACGCCGCGTACAGCTCATCATGACTGCCCACGGCTTCAACGGCCCCATCGGTGAGGACAATGATCTGATCGGCTCGGCGGATGGTGCTCAGGCGGTGAGCGATCACCAAGACCGTGCGGCCCTGCGCCAGGTCATCCAGGCTCTCAGTCACGCGCGCCTCATTGACGCCGTCTAAGGCGCTGGTGACCTCGTCAAGCAGAAGGATGGGGGCGTCCTTCAAGAACGCCCGTGCCAGAGCAACGCGCTGCCTCTCGCCACCCGACAGGGCGGTGCCGCCCTCACCAACGCGAGTGTGCCAGCCCTGCGGTAAACGTTCGATGACCTCGGTTAATGCCGCGCGCTGGGCGGCGGCGTGCACCTCTTCATCGGAGGCACCGGGCCGACCAATGCGGACATTTTCCTCAATGGTGGTATCGAATAGGTAGACGTCCTGGAACACCATGGACATGAGGCTCATCAGGTGTTCCTCGCTCATGTCGCGCACGTCCACGCCGCCGACGGTGATGCGTCCGGCGCCGACATCCCAGAAGCGGGCGGCTAGACGCGACAGGGTTGACTTGCCTGAACCTGACGGTCCGACGATTGCCGTCACCGACCCGGCGGGCACGGTGAAAGTGACGTCACGCAACACCTGACGAGGTGCCCGCGCGCCTGAGTTGAGAGTTGAGGCTGAGTTGGTGGGCGTGGCAGCACCCCCGGCTTCGCCCTCGTCGTAGGAAAAGTCCACGCCCTCAAAGTGAATATCAAAAGGCGCGCCCGCAGTTTTCTCCGCCCCCGCAGCGGGTGCTGGCAGCAGGGGAGCCTCGGTAATGTCCTCAATGGCATCCATAGCGACCTGCGCCTCATGCAGGGCATCAACGTAGAAAGCCAACATGCCCACGGGCTCAGCAAAACGAGCCGCCATTAAGGCCAGCGCAATAAAGACCGGCGCGCTCATTGATCCGGCAAACAACAGGGCAATACCCGCAGCAATACTGCCGAGCATGCCCGCAGCAACGGCTGTGTGGAACAGCGATCCGGCAGGGCCTTTAGCTTTACCTGCGGTAAACATGGCGTCACGCTCGGACGCCAGGGCATCCTCCAAGGGAGCCCACCCATTGCGGCAGCGGTCGGTCGCCCGCAGGATCGGCTGAAGTTGAGCGAACTCGACAATACGATTCGACAGATTGTGCAGCTCAACGGCGTGAATCTGATGTTCACGCACGACCATGCGCCGCATCCACCGCAGTGCCCACAGTGCCACGGGCACAGGTGCCACCATTGCCAATGCCACGCGCCAATCCACCACAACCGTCACCAGGAAAATACCCACCAAGCTCCCCGACGCCGAAGCGATATACGGCAACGCGATAGAGGGCATATGGGACAGGAAACTGACGTCTCGTGAGGCCGCCTTACTGACGCGCCCGACGGAGGCGGCACTAAACCAGCCCAGGGGGAGTTTTTGGACGCGCTCCGCCACCCGGCAGATCAGGGTGCCACACACGTCCAAGCAAGCAATCGCCATGGATTGCAGGCTTGCGGTAATAGAAAAGGCGAGTGACAGTGCGGCCGCTGCCAGCACGGCAGCCAACCAGGCCCAGGCATCCTCGCCTGCCAGGAAAAGCGAGAGGAAGGGGATCAGCAGGCCCAAGGCAACACCCTGGAACACTCCGCCCAGGGTGTGTCCGGCGAGCATTCGGGTGGTGGTAGTGCGGTTGCCCATCAGGCGAAAAAACTGGGTAATCATTGCTGTGCCTCCCACATGCGCTGGTACACGCCCTCATACTCGAGCAATTCCTCATGCGTGCCAACCTCAACGACGCGCCCCTCGTCAAGGACAACAACCTGATCCACACCCTCAATGGTGCTCAGCCGGTGGGCAATCACCATCACGGTGCGCTCCCGCGCCAGGGCGGTCAGGGCCCGCTGAATGAGCCGCTCTGAATGAGGATCAGTCTGCGAGGTCGCCTCATCCAACAACAGCAATGGCGCATCTGACAAGAATGCCCGAGCGAGCGCAATCCGCTGCTTTTCCCCGCCGGACAGATGCGCCCCGTCCTCGCCAAGTATCGTGTCGTAGCCCTGCGGGAACTGCACAATCCGGTCGTGAATGAGGGCCTTACGGGCGGCCTCTTCAACGGCGGAATCCGGCGCATCGGGGGCCGCCAGGCGAATATTTTCACGCACAGTGTCGGTCAACAACCCGGGGTCTTGCAGCAGAATCGTCATGGTGGACAGCAGGGATGAGGTCGACAGGTCGCGCACATCCACTCCGTCAACGCGCACGCTCCCCGACGTGACATCCCAGAAACGGGCAGCCAGGCGCACCAGCGTGCTCTTGCCAGAACCCGAAGGGCCAACGACGGCGGTGACTGTGCCCGGTTGACACACGAGGTTCACGCCCCGCACCGCTGGCGGAGCGCCCTCGGCGTAGGCGAAGGTGACGTTGTCAAAACTCAACGAGGGGGCCCGCCCGCCCAGGTCAAGGGTGATGGGGTGTTCCGCTTCGGGTAGTTCTGGCAGGTCAAGCAGTTCACTGAGGCGTTCGGCAGCGTCCGCTCCCAGGGTGATGAGGTGGAAGAGCTGACTGACGGCAATCAGGCCGCCGGGTAGGGAGACGCCCAGCAGGATAAAAGGGATGAGGGTGACGGGTTCGATAATGCCCCAGGCATTGAGTGCCACGCCAAAGCCGAGCACGGGGATGAGCATTCCCGCCGGTGAGAAGAGTGCCTGCACAATGGACATGACCTTGCCAGAGCCACGCATCCAGTCATAGGCGGCGCTGGTGTAGGTATCCAGCGCGTCAGAAAAACGGGCAAAAAGGGAACCGCCGTTACCAAAGGCCTTCACTGTGGCAATGCCATCGACCAGTTCAACGGTGGAGGCGGCCAGGGTTTTCTCCGCCGACATGAAACGCTCGCCTGTTTCTGCAGCGCGCACAAACCCCAGGTAGGCCATGAGGACAAAAACAATGAGCACCCATCCGAACACCAGTAGTGCGAACAGCCACGAGCGCGTCAGCAGATAGGTCAGGGCCGCAAGGGGCGTGCCAATGGCCGCTCCCAGGTCGGTGGAGAAGTGGGCGATGATTGTGTGGATCTTTGAGACGTCCTCGCTGATGATGGTGTGAACACGGCCGGAGGATTCCTCCGTGTGCCACCCCAGCGGCAGGCGGGCCAGGTGACGGGCAACGAGGGTGCGTAGGTCGTGGCGGAAGTGGCCCTCCACAATGTGAGCCCAGCCGGTGGAGGTAAAGAGCACCAGGTGGGACAGGATGACGCCCGCCGCGATCGCCGCGAACCACCCCCACGCCGCCCGAGACGTCAGGGTGCCGGCAAGTAGACCTTCGGCAATTGCCGTGATGCCAATGGCAGGCAGCAGTGACAGGGCCGACCCGACCAGGCCAGCAACGAAAGCCAGCAGCATTTTGGTGCGCACGGGGTGCAGCATTGTCGCCAGGGGGCTGGGTTTCTTCGCATCCGGCGTGGTTGTGCTGGTTGCGGGGGTTGTGGCGTCGGGCGTGGTTGTGCTGGTTGCGGGGGTTGTAGCGTCCGGCGAGGCCGATGCCGTGGCTGGAGGTGCGTCGCCCCGCGAGGTTGCCACTCTGGCCTGGCCGTGGCTGTCCGAGGGGGCCGCCGCCGCACCCGGGTGCGGCGCCTCCTGCTGGTCTGTGTTTACTGGAGTTTCCTTCATGTCACCCTCACTTACACATCGTGGAGAACCACACCGGCATCACCAAAGACATACACAACGGCTACCGTTGCCGCCCAGCCCGCAACAAGCATAGCAGTATCCCGCCACCGCCACACCAGCACACGCGGCTCCGTGCGCGTCGAATAGGCGGCAAAGGCGCGCGAATCCATCGACATTGACATGCGTTCTGCGTGGCGCACGGCGGCCGCTGTCAAAGCAGGAATGGATGTCACCCACCGGGCGGGCACGGCCAACAGCGGGGTGCGCAGGCGGGAACCTCGCAGGGCATGAGCTTCACGAATCGCACGATGCTCATCACGGAAACGCCCCATGAAACTCAAGGCGGCAATACCCGCGTAGGGCACGCGGTAGGGCAGGCGCAGGTGTTGCACCAGGGAACGCAGCAGGTCCTGGGGCGTTGCCAGCAGTCCCGTCAAGGCCGCCAGAGAGATCACCGCCGCGATCTTTGCCCCCAACTTCACGCCAACATAAAACTGATTTTCCTCAATGGGAGCCCCCCACAGTTCGAAAGCAAGGGGTGAAGCGCCGACCTTCGAAATTGGCGTGGCCTGAGCCATCGACAGGCTCAACACCGTGGCAAAAAGCAGCACACCCAGGGCGATGGGGATGCCCTTGCGAGGCTGAATAACAAAAAGCAGAGGGATGGTGACCGTCAGCGTCCACAGCGCAGGTAAAGGCGTATTCAACGAGGCCACCACCAGCATCAGTGGCAGCGCCGCAGCAAACGGTGACAGCGGATCGAAGTTCAGCCATCCTGCAAGACCGGGCAGGCTGGGCACAGGCGGAGGAAGCAGGGCAGGCGGAGGAAGGACTGCAGGCGGGAGCAGGGCAGCCGGACGCTGGGGCGCACGATGCGTCGACGGAAGTACCGGGCGCGGCGAGTTCATACGGGCACGACCTCCTTCCACGCCGTCCACAGCGGGCAGGCCGCGTTGAAGGCGCGCGCCTGGGCGGTGATCTGCGCAAGGGGAGTGGGCATCAGGCCAAACTCCTTCAGCAGGGCAGTATCTGCCAGGGCGCTCGCGGTTGGAAGGAACTCCGAGCGCCCATCGCTTCCCAGCAGCACCATTGCGTCGGCGTACTCGCTGATGAGTTCCAGGTCGTGCGTGGCCACAAGGATCACCGCGCCACGCGCAGCCGCATCCACCATGGCGTCCATGAGCCGGAGCGCATGACGATGATCCTGGCCGAAGGTCGGCTCATCTAGGCAGATCACCTGACGTTCCTCAGCTAAGGCCGAGGCCACCGTCAGGCGTCGCTTTTGCCCGCCAGAGAGAGTAAAAGGGTTCGCCTCGGCGTGGGCCGATAGCGAGAACTCTTCCAGGAGGCGCGCTACTGTGCGCTGGACTTCTTCTGCAGGACGGCGCGCGATACGCAGGCCCCGCCCGAGCTCAGCCGCA
Organism: Schaalia canis; assembly: GCF_003858455.1. Taxonomy (GTDB): domain Bacteria; phylum Actinomycetota; class Actinomycetes; order Actinomycetales; family Actinomycetaceae; genus Pauljensenia; species Pauljensenia canis. Next base: position 79,236 of record NZ_RQZF01000007.1, read on the forward strand.
ACCGTTCCTTCCAGGAATTGATGCTCAGGGTTTTGAGGGACCAGAGTAATGCGGGAGTTTGGCCTGCGCCGATGTCGGGCCTTCCCATCCAGAAGAACCCTGCCGCGAGTCCAGGGCTGCACGCCTGCAAGAGCACGCAACAGCGTGGACTTTCCCGTACCATTCACGCCCGCAACAGCGATGATCTGGCCGGCATCGGCCTGGAAGTTCAGCCCCTTGAGGACATGTTGAGCATGAGCGCCGCGACCTCGCTGAACGTGAAGATTTTCCACACTCAACAGGGGGCGGCGATGCTCCGCAGGTGCAACGGATTCTTCTGCCACCTTTTGCGTGGCAGTGCCAGTCACAGTGTCAAAGTCAGTGCCAGCACCAGCTTCAGTATCAGTGTCGGCGTCAAAGTCGGCGGCCGTGCTCACAGAGGGTTTCTCGCTCACCTGCGCAGCGAAGGCATGGGCGGCCTCGTCAATCGTGAGCGGACAGGCCAGTTCAGGGTCGGCAGCGGTATTTGCCGACGAGCCGACGCTGACCTGCTGATAAAAACGCACGGCGGAGGGGAGGCGAATCCCCTGCTCATGCAGGGTAGTTGCATGTTCGGTAAGGACGGTGCGTGGTGAGCCCTGGGTGATGAGTTGTCCGGCTGCGTTAAAGGCCAGCATGTGGTCAACGTGGGCGATCACCGGATCGAGGTTGTGTTCAACCACTAGCACAGCCGTCCCTTGGGCGACGATCTCGGGCAGGAGGGCATAGAAATCTTCTGCTGCCTGCGGGTCAAGGTTTGCCGTTGGTTCGTCTAACACCAGTAGGCGTGGCTGCGTAGCGAGAGCCGCAGCGAGAATGACACGCTGGCGCTGCCCTCCCGACAGATGCCACGGGTTGCGCTCGGCCAGATGAGTCATCCCGACTTGTTCAAGAGCTTTGCGTGCGCGCTGCTCGATCTTGGGCAGGGGAAGACGTAGATTTTCCAGCGCATAGCAGACCTCATCCCAGACGCGGCTGGTGAGGATCTGCGCGTCTGGGTCTTGAAGGACGAGGGCGACATGCCCAGCCAGGTGAGCGGGGGAGGCGTCGGCAACTTCCTCGCCAAGGATCCGTAGTGACCCACGGTAGTGGGAGGGGATCGAATGGGGAACAACCCCGTTGAAAGCCACAGTCAGGGAGGACTTGCCGCAGCCACTTGGCCCGGCCAGGAGAGTTACCGAGGCGGGGTGAAGCGTGAGTGAGCAAGGCTGGGGTACCCACTGGTCACTCCCTTGGTAACGAACGGCGAGCTCGCTAGCCTCAGCGAGGGGAGGCGGGGATATGGTGCGAGGCCGGTCGGCGGGGCCCGGCTGGGTGTTGGGGCCACGCAGAGGGACGGGGCCGGGCTGGGTGATGAGGGAGTGCCGCTGCTCCGAAAGAGCAGTCGGTGGTGGAACGGCGGGGTCGGTAGAAGGGCACACTGTGACAGGCGGACTCAGTTGTTGATGCCGACACCTGCGCGGGCAAGGGCGCGCTTGAGCAGCAGACACACGCCAACACCGGCAAAGCATGAGGTCAGGGAAATCAGCAGGGAGATCGTCATCTCGGCGGTTGTTCCCTCGATACCGTAGGCAGACCAGTACATCCAGCCATTAAGACCGCCAAAGACGGCGGCGGAAATCATGTACACCCACCACGTCCAGAAGCGGTAGAGGAAGAGGGCCACCGGAACACCAACAAAGAGCGCGCCGATGAGGTTGCCGACAATGGCTCCCGCCCCAAAAGAGGTGGTGAAAGTGCTGATGACGCCAAGAATGAGGCCCGCAATAACGAAAGCGCCAGGCTTATTGACGATGACGCCGGGCAGAAGGTAGGGGATCATCCATACGCCCATAATCGCGCACATGATAATGATGCCGCGCGGGGAGGTGGCAATCAGTGGGGTGATGTAGGACAGGGGGATGGTGATGAGTGAGCCGACAACGGCCAGTGCAGCCACCGTCATGAGATTGCGTGTGCCGAGGACGGAGTCGCGCAGGCCGGAGCGTGCAGAGCCGCGGACAGCGATGTCATCGGCGGTTGAGGTGGATGTCGATTCCATGGTCAGCTCTTCCAGAACATGAATACATAGTTAGGTACCCCTAACCTTACTCCTCTTAGTGGGAGCTGTACATGTCGATGCGCCCCGGAAGCGTATGGAATTGTCTCAATGCGCCTTATGGCGCTAGGAGCCTTCCGGCCCCTCGTGTTTTTCGCTCCTTCTGAACTGCGGATCAGTATGCCGCCAGTGCCTCTGCGGGGAAATCCTGCGGACGATCCGTGAAGATGCCAGTCACGCCCCAGGATGCCAGCTCGCGGGCCTGTTCAACATTGTTGACCGTCCACACATTGACCTCAAAGCCCAGATCGCGCAATTCAGCAACCTCTTCACGGGTCAGGCCCTCAACACCGGGGTGAACAGCCTTGCACCCCAGCTCCACGGCACCGTGTGACCAGTGGGTGCGCTCGTCCTCGGGATCAACCAGCCATCCCAAAGCAACCTGCGGGCGAAGCTCATGCAGGTGGCGTAACTGGCGGTGGTCGAAAGAGGAAACAATGAAGCGTGACGGATCAGCAACCTTATCAATGGCGGTGGCAACTGACTCCACAAGGCGCGACTGAAGCTCAGGCCCACCCAAGCAGGGCTTCATCTCCAAGTTTGCGCCCATGCGGTGGGCGTTGATGAACTCCACCACCGATGCAACCTCGGGAATACGCTCAAAACGGTACGTTGGTGAAAACCACGCCCCAGCATCCAGTTTGCGCAAATCCGAATAACCCAGTTCGTAGTAGCCACCCGCACCATTGGTCGTGCGATCTAGAGTGTCGTCGTGAATGACCAGCAGCGTGCCATCGCCCATAATGTCGACATCGAACTCGAACCAGCGAGCGCCCACCTCCATGGCCTTCACGAAGGCAGCCATAGTGTTTTCAGGGGCTAATGAGGACGCACCACGATGCGCGATAATTCGGGGAAACTCAGACATAACGCCTCACTCAGAAAAACATGATCCTTGATATTTTACGCGGGACAGAACCCGCCGTAGGGTACCTTCCACACGACAACACATAAGTCTGCGCAATGCCAGCGGGAATGAATAAATGTGCGTCACTCCCAGTCGGGCGTCACGGGCAAGGCCTCGTCGTCGTCAGGAACATCAAACATAGCGGCAAAATCTCCGCCCAACGCCGGGTACTCAGAGGTGTCCACACCATCACCCGGGTCAAGCAGCAAAGCCTCGTCACGCTTCGTGGGCAGCACCGTCTGCACGTAGGACTCAATTACCTCAGACAGGGGCAGGTCATGCCCTGCTTGCTGAGCGCGGAACCAACGATGATCCAAGAACTCGTGAAACACCTGAGCGGGTTCAAGTTTGCGCGCCAATTCCGGTGGGATTGCCTTAATAACCGGCTCAAAGACCTCGCGCATCCACTCGTGGGCAACAATCTCTTGCGGAACATGCGCGCGGTTCGTCATCGCACGGAAAGTCTCAAGGTCGTTGAGCATGCGTTGCGCCTGCAACTCACCCACATCCATGCCGGTCAGGCGCATGAGCTTACGGTGATGGTGGCCCGCATCAACAACCTTTGGCTGGATCAGCAGTCGCGTGCCATCCACATCAGAGGTCATCGTCAGCTCTCCGACCTCAAAGCCCAGGTCATTGAGCCGACGAATACGCTCGGCAACGCGCCATTTTTGGTTAGCTTCAATGGACTCTGATTCGGTGAGTTCTCGCCACAGTTCCTCGTAGCGGCTGCGAATACGGTCACCCACCTCAATGGGATCTTCCGTTTCAGGGAAGAAAGAGCCTGCCTGCAGGTCCATCAATTCGCCAATAATGTTCGTCCGTGCAAGATCAACGTCGTATTCGCGTTGCCCTCGGGTGAGGGCGGGGTGAAGCTCGCCGGTTTCAGCGTCGACGAGGTAGGCCGAAAAAGCCCCGGCGTCACGGCGGAAAAGAGTATTCGACAGGGAAACATCGCCCCAATAGAAACCTAGAAGATGCAGCCGGACCAAGAGGACGGCAAGTGCGTCAATGAGGCGCTTGGCGGTGTCTGGGGTCATGTACTGGCTGAAAAGAGCACGGTAGGGCAGTGAGAACTGCAGGTGCTCAGTGACGAGGACGGCGTTCAATTCCTCCCCATCGGGGGCGCGTCGACCGGTAATGACAGCGGTGGGAATGACCGAAGGAGCATCCAGGCGGTGAAGGTCGCGAAGGAGCTCATACTCCTTATGGGCTACAGATTCGCCAATTTCCTTGACGGCAATCACTCGGTCAGAGAGGTTGACAAAACGCACCACATGGCGGGAAAGACCGCGGGGGAGGGCGGCAATAATGTCGGTTGGCCACTGGGACAGTGGCACTTCCCACGGAAGGTCAAGAAGGGCGGGGTCCACTGTCGCTGCTGTGATCTCCAGAGCATTCGGCATGGCTCCATTGTCTCACCGTTTACTTGAATTGCACACGGAGATCACAAAAAAGTGTGCCCCGTCCGTTAGGACGGGGCACACCGTGGAGCTGCAGGGGGATCACCCCTGGTTAAGCACCCTCATCACTGAGTGCTTAAACACCTCACTCAGGCAGGCGCATACCGGTGGACGCCGAGAAGTTGTGCTGCTGGCCGGGCAGGATGCGGGTGTGGATCACGCCGCCGCGAGCCGGAGCAGTACGAGGAGGCACGCGAACGATCAGCTGACCGCCCTTGCCTTCCTCACCCGAGCCCAGAGCTTCACCGTGTCCACCTGCGAGGTGGCCGTAGATGAAGGCGTCGGAGCCGAGTTCTTCAACGAAGTCCACTTCGATCGGAATGGTGTTTTCGCCTTCGGGAACGACCTCAAGGCCCTCGGGGCGGAAACCAATGGTGATTGTGCCGGCATCCTCGGGAACCATAGCTGCCACGGTTGCTGCCGACAGGGGAACGCGAGCGGGGCCGAGCTTAGCGACATTGCCCTCAACCTCGAACTTGCCCAGGTTCATGGCGGGGGAGCCAATGAAGCCTGCGACGAAGTCATTAGCAGGGGTGTCGTACATTTCCTGAGGGGTACCGACCTGCTGAAGCAGGCCATCCTTCAGCACGGCAATACGGTCACCCATGGTCAGAGCTTCAGTCTGATCGTGGGTCACGTACACGGTGGTGACACCGAGTTCGCGCTGGAGGGAGGCAATCTGAGTACGGGTCTGGACACGGAGCTTAGCGTCAAGGTTCGACAGGGGCTCGTCCATGAGGAACACCTGGGGCTTACGCACGATGGCGCGACCCATGGCCACGCGCTGACGCTGACCGCCGGAGAGAGCCTTCGGCTTACGATCCAGGTAGGGTTCGAGGTCAAGGATGCGAGCAGCTTCATCCACGCGCTTCTTGATCTCTTCCTTGGGGGTGCCAGCGATCTTCAGAGCGAAGCCCATGTTTTCGCGCACGGTCATGTGCGGGTACAGAGCGTAGTTCTGGAAGACCATGGCGATGTCGCGGTTCTTGGGCTGGACGTCGGTGACGTCGCGGTCGCCGATGAAGATCTGACCGGCGTTAACGTCTTCGAGGCCTGCGAGCATACGCAGGGAGGTGGACTTGCCACAGCCTGAGGGGCCAACGAGGACGAGGAACTCGCCGTCTGCGATTTCCAGATCCAGGCCATCAACGGCGGGCTTGTCTGCACCGGGGTAGATGCGGGTTGCCTTCTTGAAGGACACGGTTGCCATTATTTAATTCCCTCCACCGGCAGGTACGTGCCGGACGATCCGTAGTAGAGATGTCACCTTGGCGTCTTCACCAGGGCGGCCGCGGCACTCATCCGACCTCCATCTTCGAAGATTGGATGCGAACCGCAACGAGAATCAAACTAGCATGTGCGGGCCGTCTTATCTAGGTGAATGAGAGAAAATGGACAGCGACTTTTGTCTGACAAATCGCGCTTTTCAGAGCATATTTGTCTGACGAGTGCGGGTGGGATGAGGCGAGCCACCACAAAGGATCCCGAGGCACTGCCACGCTACGGCCACACAGTGCCTCCTCTGACGCTAGGGTTGTCGGTGTGGAAACAGGGCAATGGCTAGGTGGATATCGCCTCATTGAACGCCTCGGCATCGGCGGAGCCGGAACAGTATGGCTCGCCGAAGATGAAGGCGGTATGCGCGTCGCCCTCAAACTTCTCCACCCCGCCCTTGCCCACAGCGAACACAGCCGCACTCGCCTGATCCGCGAAACACAAAACGTCAATGCTGTGCGCAGCGACGGAGTTGCCCACGTCCTTGATGTTGAAGTAGACGACGCCCAGCCCTTCATCGTCTCAGAGTTCATTGAAGGGCCAACGCTTTCTTCCCTTCTGCGCCAGGGTGCCCTTCCTTTCGATCAAGTCATCGAGCTTGCCCAGGATCTTCACGCCACCCTGGAAGCTGTCCACCGGGCAGGCATCGTTCACCGCGACGTCAAACCCGGCAACGTCATCATGAGCCCCAAAGGACCAGTGCTCATCGACTTTGGTATTGCCCAAAGCAACGACGATGACCCACTTACCATCACCGGCTTCGTATCGGGTACAGCCGGATATGCCTCACCTGAACTGCTTCGCGGACAGGGAGCCAGTGAAGAAAGCGACTGGTGGGCGTGGGCCGCAACGCTGCTGACCTCCGCCACCGGGCGCCCGCCCTTTGGTGGAGGCACCCAAGAAGCGGTGATGCGCCGCGTTCTTGAAGGCGACCCGGACGTCACGGGCCTTCCCGCTGACCTGGCCGGTATTTTCACGCGGGCTTTCGTGACGGACCTGTCCACGCGCTACACGCCAGAGGAAGTCCTGTGGAGCCTCACGCACCGTGAGGACTTCATCCTGAGCGACGACTCCGACGAGAATCCCACCGCTTCAGACGAGGCCACCGTCGTTCTGCCGACCGCCGCACCGCCCTCGTCGGCCAACATCAGTGACCATGACGAGGCCACCGCCGTCCTTCCCACGCCACCACCCCCCACGGAGGCGGCGACCGAGTACCTCACGCAGACAAACACACTCAGCACGCCCGAGGACGCCACGTTAATCCTACCCACCTACGATCCCCCAATTAACCGGCCACCAGCGTCTCATCTTGCACAAACATCTGTTCTGCCCACCGCACCGGATCTGCACCCCCAACAGCCGATCTCCCAACCTTCCTACGTGCCTCAACCGCCCTCGTCCTACGATGCCTTCGACGCCGGCCCTGCCTATCAGGAGTACGCGCCTGAACCCATCGAAGGAACGGGCCCCAACTGGGCGCCACTGAGCGACGAGGCCCCCGCAGGCACCACCCGCGCCCGCCCCACACCCCTTGTTGGCCTCACCCTGATGCTTACGGTTGCGATGCTGCCCATCCTGTTGGGGATGAACGGGGCAATCGCAGCCGCCATCACAATGCTGCTACTGGCAATACCCGGTGTCGTCAGTAAAACCCTGTCAAAACGCAGCGCACTCTACGGGCAGACGCGCAGCTCCGATTACTGGATCGTTGCCCTCCAATCCCCGCTTTTACTGCTCTGGAGTACGGTCAACCTGGCTATCGGTGCAGGTTTTGGTATCGGCATGAGCATCCTGGCATGGTGGCTGGGACACCCCTACCTTCAACAGATCGCCAGCATCGACCCGTGGATGCCCCTCACACTCGTTCAAAGCACACAGCCGATGTCAGTTTTTACGATGACCGACTCACGCCCCGCTATCCTTGCGCTCTACGGGATGAGCGCGCTCATTTGCGTGGCGACATGGGCAATGCCAACAGGCGATACTTTACGAGAAGGCATTGCGAAAACCGCCCGAACTGTCTTGGCGCCCACCTGGGCGCGCGTCATTTTCGTCCTCATGCTGCTTGCCGCCATCGCAGCTACCTGGGGCGTTATCAGCGCTGCCACTGTCCCCTGGGGGTAAAAAACTACCCTTTGCGCGCGCACTGACCGTGCGCAACGCAGGGCACAGCGCGCAGCATGTATCACATAACACGCACATGCGCGTGCTCATTCGCTACTGTGTCCTAGTCACTTATTTCTGGAAGGATCTTCATGTCTCAGAAGTCCACCGGCACTAATGCCGTACGCGCGAAGGCTCAGCAAATGCGCCAGGAGCAAGAACGCGCGGATAAGAGGATGCGGGCCATCATTATCGGTTCGGTGTCCGCCATCGTAGTAGCTGTCATCGCAGTCGTTGCTGTCGTTGTCTCTCAGCAGATCAAGGCTGACGCCGAAATTAACGACGTTGACCCCAAGGTGGTTCTTGGCGCCTACGCCGACGGCTCACCGATCGTGCTCTCTCCCAAGGGCATTGGCGAGGCCGACCCCGCCCTGCCGACCCTGACCGATTACTTCGATTACTCCTGCCATGTCTGTGCAGACGCCGAGGTTGCTTTCGGTAAGGAACTCGTCACCGACGTCACCGACGGTAAGTACAACATCGTGTTCCAGCCCGTGAACACCGTGCAAGCCCCCTACCAGTACGCTGCGACCACAGCCTCGCTGATTGTGGCTAAGGAATCCCCCGAACACTGGACGGACCTGCACCACGCACTGATGAGCTACTTCGCCGAACAGTACAAGGCAGGCCAGGGCAGCGTCGTTCAGGACATCGACAAGTCCGCTAAGCAGGTTCGCGAGATTGCTTTGAGCGTCGGCGTTCCTGAATCCCTGGTGTCGACCTTCCCGAAGAATCTGGCCGAAGAATACCTGACCGCCAGCACGACGGCCTGGCAGAAAGCCTCCTTCGAGGGACGTAACCCCAACAGCTTCGGCACTCCCGAATTTGTTGCCAATGGGGAAAAGAAGATTGAACTCACCTCCTTTGAACCCAACGAGGTTCTTCAGTCCATGCGCACTGGCTTGGGCGTGAAGTAAGTGTCAGTCGTTTCTTAGGCACACAGATCGTCGTGACGATCACGCGGGTGGGGCAGGACCATGTGGTCCTGCCCCACCCGCGTTTTGCCTGGCTTTGAGGTGTGCGAATCTGAGACAAAAGAGATGTTAGTGATGCGCGATGGCCGCGATAGGCGGTATTTTCGTCACATGGTAAAGAAAAATGCAACCGCGCAATCCGCTCAAAAGCAGTCGGCACGCGAGAAGGCAGCACAATTGCGAGCCGAACAGGAACGATCCGATCGCAGAATCCGCACTATCGTTATTGCTACTGTTGCTGCCATAGTGGCACTGGTTGTGGCTGTGGTCGCCTACGTGATCAGTCAGCAGCTTCAAGCGCAGCAAGAGGCAGCCAATGTTGACCCAGCCGCTGTGCTGGGAGTCTACGCTGATGGACGCCCCATTGTTGTGAGCGCCTCTGGGATTGGCCAGGCCGACCCTGCAGTGCCGACTCTGACCGAATACTTCGACTACTCCTGCGGTGGGTGCGCCCAAGCCGAGCTGCTCTTTGGCAAGCAGGTTGCGCAGGACGTAAAGGATGGCAAGTACAACGTTGCCTACCAGCCTGTCAGCGGACACGCGCCCTACCAACTTCCGGCGGTGAGTGCCTCGCTCATCGTCGCGCAAAAATCTCCCGAGCAATGGCACGATTTCCACCATGCCCTCATGCGCTTCTTTGTGGAGCAGACAAAAACTGGTGATAATCGCATCATTGCAGACCTCAATCAATCCGCCATGCAGGTGCGTGAGCTGGCTGCCAGCGTTGGCGTGCCCGACGAAATTATCGCCACGTTCCCCAGCAACGTTGCTGAGGATTATCTGCGTCAAGCAGGCGAGGCGTGGAATAAGACCGTCGTTGAAGGTCGTAATGGATTCTTCACCCCCGAACTTGTGGCGCAGGGAAGCCGGAAGATTGAGCTGGATGGTTTCGATCCCAACACCGTGATCCCACAGATTCGCGCAGCACTTGGAGTGGAGTAACACCTGAGATGACACTGGCACAAGGGATGGGTGGAAGAAAACCAAGGTTTTCTTCCACCCATCCCTTGTTAACTGAATGTCAGTGCTTGTTGATCACTGGATGGGGAATTCCTTGTAGACCTTGCCGTCGCTGAAGAAGCCCTCAGCCTCAATCAGCACGGGGGCGCTGGGATCCTTCAAGACGAATCCGATGACCACAGTCTTGGTTGCGCCGGGCTTGAGTTCAGCAGTCAAAGAGAGCGGATCGTAGCCCTCAGGAGCTTCCAGGCCGTACACGGCATTTTCAAGTTCAACGCCGTTTTGGAAGGCCTGCATGTGGACATCAAAGATGCTGTAGTTATCGTCGCTGCGCTGATTGGTCAGCTCGTAGGTCAGTACGGCAGTGGGCCTGTCTTCGTAGTCCACGCCTGTCTTGGTAACGGAGACGAGCTTAATGCGGTAATTGCCGTTATCAACGTCGCCCTCGCCCTCAACAGCAACGCCGGAGTCAGCATCGGTAGGAAGTTCCAGGTTGGGAAGGCCAGGGGTGTTTTGCTGCTCGATCTGCTTGAGTTCCTTCTCCAGAGTCTCAAGATCAGTGCCAACCTTAGAGAAAATGGAGGCGTAAAGAGCTTGGAAAGCGATGGTGAGGATCAGTGCGAGAACGGTAACAATCGTGGCTGCGATGGCAAGTCCGCGACCGCGGGCAGCGCCGTTAGGGCCGGTCTTAACGATGGCGATAATGCCCAGCACCAAAGCGGGAAGAAGAAGGATCCATCCCAGAACGTTGATAAGCGGAATCCAGCTAATAAGCAGGCCAAGGATAGCGAGCACGAGGGCGATAATCGCCATAACCGACATGGGCTTAACAGCGGCTCCAGGCATAGCGCCGTAAGGAGCCTGGGGAGCACCGTAGGGAGCCTGTGGTGCGCCGTAAGGGGCTTGGGTGCCGTAAGGAGCTTGCGCGCCGTAAGGGGCCTGAGCGGCTGCAAGAGCTTCGGTGGCTTGGGGAGCGTCAAAAGGCTGCCTCTGAGCGGCCTCGTAAGCGGCTTCTTGAGCTGCCGTCATTGATGCGGGATCAACAGGGGAACCATAGGGAGCGGCGTAAGGCTGCTGAGTGGGTTCCTCCTGCGATGTTGCAAAGGGGCCCGAACCGTAGGGAGCAGCGTAGGGCTGTTCCTGGGAATCTTCCACTACCTCCACAGCTTCGGCTGCATCTGCAAGGGGAGTTTCAGGCTGGGGGTCTTCAGGAAGCGGAGAGAACTCTTCTTCCGAGGGAGTTTCGTCAGGGCGGGGCTGGCCATCAGGGAAAGACATGGGGTCTCCTGCAGTCGGCGGTTAATGAACGTGACAGGCTGGTAAAAAGCGCGGTCTGATCTGAACGTAGCATGTGAAAGCGGTGTTAGGGGAGAGAAAGAGGGGGAACGTGACCCACCAGAGGGTGTGATCTGTGTCTGACTCTCTATAGAAGTAACGTCAAAGTTGTCACCAATACGGCGCCTGCGATCGCCAGAACTTCGCTGAAGGGGAATCAAGTTGAGCCACCTGCGGGACTCGAACCCGCGACCGTCCGCTTACAAGGCGGGCGCTCTACCAACTGAGCTAAGGTGGCGCGCTGCTTATGGGGAGGGCCCCTGACAGTGACGTCAAAGAAGCAGCTCTAATAGTTTGCCATGTCCCTTCGATTTTGCCGAATCGGAGGAAAAGAGATAGTTCACTCCCCCTCATGCGAGCGCTTAAATGTCTCAACAAACTGTTGTTTATCAGGACTTTTCGGGTGGCGAAGGGTTTGTTAGCCTAAAAGAAGGCGAATTTTCAGCCCAACATCAGTAGTTCCCTAACAACGCACCGAAGGACATTCAATGAAGAATCGGATTCTGCGCGGATCCATCGCTTTCACGGCCGCGCTTTCCGTACTCGCTGCCCCTGTGACAGCAATCGCCAGTGACGGAACCGGCACATCCGCCGACACCGCAACCTCCCCGGCAGGCCCCGCAGCCGCAGCGGGCACGACCGTTGTCCTTGACCTCTTCAACCTGACGGACATTCACGGACGCCTCGTTGAACGCCAGAGTAAGGGCGAAGTCGTAGAGGCAGGTCTGGCCGCCATGCAGTGCTACATGGAAGCCCACGCCAACCCCAACAAGTCCTTCACACTGCTGGGCGACAACATCGGAGCCTCCACCTTCGAATCAGGCTCCCTTAAAGACAACCCCGTCGTCGCAGCCCTCAACCTCATGCATCCGCTGGCCTCAACCATCGGCAACCACGAATTCGACTCCGGCGCAGACGTGCTCAAGAAGCGCATTGACGGGAGCGACCCTGAATACGTCAAGTTCGCCTTCCCCTACCTGGGCGCCAACGTTGAAGGCATGGGCACCTACGGCACCGACACCCCCTACCTTGGTGACTACGTCATCAAGGAAATGGGCGGAGTAAAGGTTGCTTACATTGGCGTCATCGCAGACGATGCGCCCGCCAAGCTGCCCGCAAGCGCCATCGAAGGCATCACCTTCCATGACCCGCACCCCAAGCTCGCCGCACTCGCGACGAGCCTCAAGGCGGAAAACAAGGCCGACATCGTCGTTGCCATGCTTGACGACGACGTCAAACGCAACTACTCGCGCATGCCCGCCGAAGTCGATGTCCTCATGGGTGGCGATACCCACAAGCCCTACGAGTTCGACCACATCGATTCCAAAGAAACGCTTGACTCCATCAACCCTCACCTGGCTGGCGTCGCCTCCGGTGCCTACACCGATAACCTTGGCCTCGTCACCGTCACCTACGACACCACCGCAAAGAAGGTGGTCTCTGCAGACGCTAAGGTCATCCCCGCCGCCACTGTTGCTACCGCCGTCAAGGGCAGCGACTGCATGACCAACTCACCTATCGCAGCCACCATCAACGACTACCTTGAAAAGGCAAAGCCCCTGGGCGCCGTCGTTGTCAGCGAAAACGTTCCCGAAGACTTCGCCCGCGGAAAGTACACCGACGCCGCAGGCAAAACTGTTGAAAACCGCGGCACTGAATCCACCGTCGGTAACCTCGTTGCAGACGCCTTCCATAAGGAAATCGTCACCAAGGAAGGAACCCCCGTCGACTTCGGTGTGACCAACGCTGGCGGCCTACGCTCCGATCTGAAGCAAACAAACGGCGTTGTCACTGTCAAGGACGTCTTCAACCTCGCGCCCTTCTCCAACTACGCCGCCTACCGCAAGATCACGGGCGCAATGTTCAAACAGGCCCTCGAAAACCAGTGGACCAACCAAACGGGTGCAAACTCCCGTCCGCTGCTGCGCCTGGCGACCTCGTCCAACGTGACCTACACCTACGACCCCACCTACCCTGCAGGTGAACGCGTCACCTCCATCCTCATTAATGGAAAGCCCCTTGACCCGGCAGCAACCTACACCGTGGGCTCAACGGACTTCCTGCTGAACAACAATGGTGACCGCTACTTCGACAAGTCCACCGAGGCAGTGCTCACCGGCGAACTTGACCGTGACGTCATCGCACGCCACATCACCAAGGCATCAAAGACTGCCCCGCTCACGCCAAGCACCCTCAAGCGCGCCACCGGCATCATTTTGCCCATCGGCACCGTCGAAAAGGGCGCTCAGTTTGACTTCGCTGTGCGCGGCCTCTCCTTCACCGCTGGCGCGCAGGCCAAGAAGGTCACCGTCGCTGTCGGCACAGCAAAGGGCAGCGCAGACGTCGACAACACGATCGTTGAAGATGTAAAGAATCAGGCGGCCCCCATCATCACCACCGATGGCACTGGACAGGCGATGGTTCCCGTAACAATCGACTTCGACGCCGCAAAGGTCTGTGCAGCAGGCGCAAAGACCGCCGCACTGCCCGTAAGCGTCACCAGTGAACTGGGCGTTCATATTCCCGTGGAGGCAGGACTCACCGTCACCGTTTCGTGCCCCACCAGCACTGTCGTGCCCGTACCGCCCAGCACCGGCCCCAGCACGCCAAAGCCTTCTGACCCCAGCGCACCTTCCGATCCTCAGAAGCCGAACACCCCCGGCGACCCCGGCAAGGACCAGGACAAGAGCGGAAAGGGTGCAACTCCCAAGACCGGCAAGGACGGCAAGACCTCTCAGAACGGCAAGGCATCCAAGAAGCTTGCAGCTACCGGTGCTAGCGCCGATGTGCTGGCTCTGGGAGCGGGCGCGATCGTCCTCATCGGCGCAGGCGCTCTTGCAGCCTCACGCCGCCGTCGCTGACACAGCAAACTCTTAGCGGATGCGCCCCGTGGTTCTTCCATAGGGTGAAGCTGCAAGAAATACTGTGGCCCGACACGCTTAAGGCGTGTCGGGCCACAGTCATCAGGCCAGTTACTTCGTGGCAGCAACAACCTCTTTGTACTGGGGAAGATGAGTGTAGAGCTCATCCGTGAGCGGGTTAAGACGACGTGAGACAATCACATAGATCTGGTAGACCGCCACCGCGATATTCACCAGCAGAGCAATCAGGGACACGGTGAAGAGCGCTGTGGGATTGTGGGAAGCCTCGACAGCAAACATCGAATCAGTGACGAAAGCCGGGAACGCCATGGTGAACATCATCCAGAACGCCAGGGTGTGGGCACGGTGTTGCAGCCAAGCGCCCTTCTTCATGAAGAAAGCGGGAATTGTGCACGAAATCAGCAGAGCAGCGCCAGCGTAGAAGGAATGGTCACCCACACAGTTGTAGACATAAGCAAAGTTCCACAAGTCGTAGGCGATAATCCAGAACCACAGCATGTCAGGCCACATCATGTCCTGAGAGGAATCCTTCGAGATGTAGATGCCGAACCAGCCGCAGATTGTCAGCAGGTTAATTAGTCCGGCGATGCCATTCATGTAGTTCCACGAGCCAGACACCATGAACACGCCATCAACCATGCCATTGGCTCCCATTGCGCCCACTTCGAAGTCGCGAATACAGGCTTCAAGGATATTGATGGCCAAAATGGCGGGCGGGAAAATCAGTGCAGCCTTCTTTGCCGCAATTTTCGGGTGGTAGCGCAACAGCATGAAGCCCAGGCAGCCAGCCAATGCCGAGTAGACCTTCACCCAGTGGAACCAGGTGCCTGTGGACGAAGTCGCTGGATTAGCGGTAGTGGGCCACACGAAGATCGTGCAGACGATCGGCACGACAATGAAGAAGAACCAGCCCGCCCAACGCCAGCGGCGGGAGACCTCGTTCAGCCCAATGAGGGCGGCGAGGACAACACACCACGCCACCCAGGAATACCAAGGAATCGACTCAAAGAGGAACATTTTTCCACCTCGCTGTCACGCAACGGCCGACATGTCGTTGCTGGGATGCCATGAATGTAGGACTCCCGCAGTGCCCGCCCATACTGACACACACGTGAAAGTGTCAGAATTGCGGGTGAATGAGGCGAGGGCGGCAGCCTCGTCAGAGGGAAAAGGGGACTAAGGTCGTGGCCGCAGCCCATTTGAGATGCACGAAAGCGGCGCGCTGAAACGACAGCAGCGAAACCATCAGCAGCTCAGGGGGCCTAAAGTGGAATGCAGGCAACACGAAAGGCGAAGACACATGTCGGCAGAACATACCCGCATGGCCTTAGCCACTGCTTTACGGCAACAACTTGCCCAGGTGCCCCTGGCGAAAATTACCGTCTCTGGCCTGTGTGAAGCCGCAGGCATCAAGCGGCAAACCTTCTACTACCACTTCGCGGACGTCTACGCGCTAGCCGTATGGGTATTCCGGCAAGAGGTTGCTGATCGCATCCTCTCCAACGCCAGCTACGAAGAATGGTCTGCCGGATTTTGCCAAATGCTCGAATACCTTGAACGCAATAAAGTCCAGACCTACGCGGTTGTGAACTCACTGAGCCACAGGGAGCTTGAGCAGTTCTTTTTCCACGCCCTGCGCCCCATGATGGTCGCGATCGTCGCCCAACTGACCAGCGATCCAGGGACATCCCCAGGCGAGCAGGAGGATAAACCTCACCTGCACCCCGAGGATAAAGACATGGTCATTGACCACTACACGGTGACAATCCTTGGCCACCTTTTCCATTGGCTTGCCAATGATATGCACATTGAACCTGAGGCTTTTGTGCGCCAGATTGAGTACATTCTGCGGGGGCATGTCCGCCACTCAATCATCCGCCTCGCTGCCACTTGCCGCTAAGCGGGGTTCTCGCCCTCGCCCTCGCTTTCATCCTGGCTCAGGGAAAAGATGGCCTCTACCGGTACCTTAAAGAGCGCCGCGAGGCGTAAGGACACAGCGAGGGAGGGCGAATACTCGCCGCGCTCCAGGTAACCCACCGTCTGGTAGTGGACGCCAAGAGCGGCAGCGAGCTCGCGGCGAGAAATATTGCGCTCCTTACGGAGGCTGGCGATACGGTTGAGGACCTTATCCTCCATCACCTCTCCTTCCGTGCGGGCTCACACACCCAGTTGGGAGCGCATTGCGGATTGCATTGACGCCAAGCTTGACAGGGAAAGTTTACGGAACGAGCGGTTGATACTCCACGTTGCCAGGGCAAAGCCGCCAATCATCCACGCCAACAAAATACCGGCGGCCAACAAGGGTTGGGAACCTCCTGCGAAGTCATACGATGCTCCATCGGCTCCCAGCAGGACCCAGCGGCTCAGGTGGCCAGCCCAGTAGAACGGCAAAGGCATGTGAAGGTATTGCAGCCAGGTGGGCAAAATGGTGATAGGGAAGAATGCTCCACTTGTCGCCACGACGATCATCGTCCCAAAGAAGAGGAACATCTGCGAGTACACGCCCCTCACCAGGGCGCCGACCATGAAGCCTAAAGGTGCTGTGGCACAAATTGTGAAGAGTACAAGGCCAATGGTGACAAGCCATTGTGAGCCGCTAATCCCCAGGGGCGGCAGTAAAAGGAATGCGCCCACCATAATCACGGTTTGCAAAATCCCCTGGAGCACAACATTCGACAGGGTTTTCCCAATCGCCCACGAGAGGGCCCCATGCGGTAATGTGCGCACACGCAAAAGGGTGCCGTCAAGACGCTCAGAGGACATTTCAGAGGAGAGCTGCATGACGATCATCGTTGAAAAAACGCCGATGGTGCTGACCAGCATGAAGCCCCCAACACTGAGCGGCATATTGTCGCTTACCCGGTCAGACAGGTAGTAGGCCCACCCCAGAATGAAGGCAGGGCCAAGCAGGACACCAATAACCGCAGGGGAGAAGAACACTGCGCGCAGGTCAGCGCGAGCCTGGGTGAGGGCGGTACGGATAATGCTGCTCATGCCTGGGACTCCTTCGTGGTGGGCTGTGCCTCGCCTGCCAGTGTGGGGCTGCTGAGGGCGGCAGTCTCGTCGCTTACGAGCGAACGTTCACCGATCATGCGCAGGTACACATCTTCAAGGGTGGGGCGTGTGACTGTCAGTGCCGTGATGTCTGCGTCATTGCGACCGAGGAGTTCGCGGACGAAATCTTCGGGCGTGGTCGAGGAATGAACCTGTGGGCGTCCGTCTTCACGCCAGCGAATCTCCGCATGATGCGTGTATTTCTCGCGGTAGCCGTAGGGGGTGTCGTCCGCAATGATGCGTCCGCCGGCCAGGATGACCACGCGCGAGGCAATCTTTTCTGCCTCGGCCAGATCGTGAGTGGTCACCAGAACTGTCGCACCGGCGTCAACCTCTGCGCTAATCAGATCGTGAATCTGCGCCTTCGCTGCAGGGTCAAGGCCGGTGGTGGGCTCGTCAAGGATGAGCAGTGAGGGGTGAGCGATGGTGGCGGTGGCGAAGTCAATGCGCCTGCGCTGTCCGCCTGACAGTTTGCCCAGGCGTGCGTGCTTCTTGTCGACGAGGCCAACGGCGGCGAGGGCCTCGTTCACTGTGCGCGGTTCGCGGGTGGTGGCGCTGGAAGATCCGTTGAGGTGGGCGTTGCGCACCCATTCGAGCTGGTCGCAGACCCGCCATTTACGGTGGTCATTCCACTGCTGTTGGACGAGTCCAAGGTTTGACCAGTAGGCGTTGTCGGCTTCACGCGGGTTGATACCAAGGACGCGCACACTGCCTGCGGCGGGGGCGTAGGTGCCGATGAGGTTTTCAATGAGGGTTGTCTTGCCTGCGCCATTGGGGCCGAGGATGGCGACGATCTCTCCGGCTTGGACGTGGAGGTTCACGCCTTGGAGGACGGGCGTTGATCCGTAGGAGAACTCAAGATTGTTGACGTCAATGAGCATGTCTCTCCCCTTTCTGATGTAGTACATGTGCTACATGTCGATAAGGAGAATGTAGCACACCTGCTACATCGTGTGTCTACTCCCTCCTGCCCTCCCATCCCATACCTCTCCGCCGAGACTCCTCACCCTCTCCGCCCACAGTGAACACGAGCGCGCGCTGCCAACAAACCCCCTAGGCTTAAACCCAGACAGGCGCACTGTATCTGCCCTGCCCCATCGGTGTCAGACCACCTAGGCCCTGACCTGCCACGGGAAAGCCCGCTTTCATGCGGAGGTAAGACGCCGCTACGGCCTCGTTCCACGAGGGCGCAACAGTGGGGAATCACGGCAGAGCAAACGCAGTGCACACAGAAAAGGAGAGCCCATGTTCGAAAGGTTTACCGACCGAGCACGACGCGTCGTCGTCCTGGCTCGTGACGAAGCACGCGGACTCAACCACAACTACATCGGTACCGAGCACCTGCTCCTGGGTCTCATTACCGAGGGCGAAGGCGTAGCCGCCAAAGCCCTCGATAGCGTCGACATCAAGGGTGACGCCGTTCGTGACGCCATTGTCGACATTATCGGCAAGGGGGAAAAGCCCGTCGAAGGTCACATCCCCTTCACTCCCCGCGCCAAGCGAGTCTTTGAACTCTCCCTACGTGAAGCGCTCCAGCTCGGCCACAACTACATTGGCACCGAGCACCTGCTTCTGGGCGTCCTCAAAGAGGGCGAAGGCGTTGCCGCGCAGGTCATCATCAAACTCGGTGGCGACCTCGAAAAGGTTCGCCAAACCGTCCTCCACCTCCTCCAAGGCCACCAGCGTGGCGGCGAGGGTGAAGGCCGCGAAACCGTTGGCGTTGGCGCTTCATCCGTGCCCGGCCAGACGACCTCGGCCATCCTTGAACAATTCGGCCGCAACCTCACCCAGGCCGCCCGCGAAAACAAGCTTGACCCTGTGATCGGACGCCGCACCGAAATGGAGCGCGTCATGCAGGTGCTCTCTCGTCGCACCAAGAACAACCCTGTCCTGGTTGGTGAACCCGGTGTTGGTAAGACTGCCGTCGTTGAGGGCCTGGCCCAGGCGATTGTTGCTGGCGACGTGCCTGAAACCATTAAAGACAAGCAGATCTACAGCTTGGATATGGGTTCCCTGGTGGCCGGCTCGCGCTACCGCGGTGACTTCGAAGAGCGCCTGAAGAAGGTCCTCAAGGAAATTCGCACCCGAGGCGACATCATCCTCTTCATCGACGAGCTCCACACCCTCGTGGGTGCCGGTGCCGCTGAAGGCTCCATTGACGCCGCCCAGATGCTCAAGCCCATGCTGGCCCGCGGCGAACTGCAGACCATTGGCGCCACCACCAACGACGAGTACCGCAAGTACATTGAAAAGGACGCCGCCCTTGAGCGTCGCTTCCAGCCCGTTAAGGTGGACGAACCCTCCGTTGAGGAAACCGTCAACATCCTTAAGGGGCTGCGCGACCGCTACGAGGCCCACCACCGCGTCATCATTACTGACGCTGCGATCCAGGCCTCCGCTGAGCTTGCCGACCGTTACATCTCTGATCGTTTCCTGCCGGACAAGGCCATTGACCTGATGGATGAGGCCGGTGCCCGCATGCGCATTATGCGCATGACCGCGCCCCCCGAATTGCGCGCCTTGGACGAGCAGATCGCTAAGGTCCGCCGTGATAAGGAACAGGCCATTGACGATCAGGACTTCGAAAAGGCCGCGTCATTGCGTGATGAGGAGCAAAAGCTCGGTGAGGAACGCAAGACCAAGGAAGCTGAATGGCGTGGCGGTAGCCGCGAAGAGATTGCCGAGGTCGGTGAGGAAGAAATCGCCCACGTCCTGGCCATGTCCACCGGTATTCCCGTCTTTAAGCTCACCCAGACTGAGTCCGCCAAGCTGCTCAAGATGGAAGACGAGCTGCACAAGCGCGTTATCGGCCAGGAAGAAGCCGTTAAGGCTCTGGCTCAGTCCATCCGCCGTACCCGCTCTGGCCTGAAGGACCCCAAGCGTCCCGGTGGCTCCTTCATCTTCGCTGGCCCCACTGGTGTTGGTAAGACCGAGCTGGCGAAGGCCCTGGCTGAGTTCCTCTTCGGGGACGAGGATGCCCTCATCCAGCTCGACATGTCCGAGTTCTCCGAGAAGCACACCTCCTCGCGTCTCTTCGGTGCCCCTCCGGGCTACGTTGGTTACGACGAAGGCGGCGAGCTCACCGAAAAGGTGCGCCGTCGTCCCTTCTCCGTTGTTCTCTTCGACGAGGTCGAAAAGGCTCACCCCGACATCTTCAACTCCCTGCTGCAAATCCTTGAGGAAGGTCGCCTGACTGACTCGCAGGGCCGCAAGGTGGACTTCAAGAACACTGTCATCATCATGACCACCAACCTGGGTACCCGCGACATTAACAAGGGTGTCCTGACCGGCTTCCAGTCCACCGACAACCTCTCTCACGACTACGGCCGCATGAAGGCCAAGGTCAACGAGGAACTCAAGCAGCACTTCCGCCCCGAGTTCCTGAACCGCGTCGACGAGGTTGTTGTCTTCCCGCCGCTGACCAAGGAACAGATCACGAAGATCGTCGATCTGATGATCGCCTCCCTGGCCAAGCGCATGGAAGCTCAGGACATGAAGCTCCAGATCACCGACGAGGCTCGCGAGCTACTGGCCGACCGTGGCTTCGACCCGGTGCTTGGTGCCCGCCCGCTGCGTCGCGCTATCCAGCGTGACATTGAGGATGCCCTGTCCGAGCGCATCCTCTTTGGAGAAATCCTGCCTGGCGAGGTCGTCACCGTCGGCGTCAAGGGCGAAGGCCTGGAGCGCGAATTCACCTTCAATGGTGAGTGAAACTCTGCCGAGATGGCTGATGTGAGTGTGTGAGCATAAGGCCGTCATACTGCGGGCGTGGGGTGGCATCCGATGGGATGCTACCCCACGCCCGTGTTCAAGCAGGGTGGGTGTGCGGCTTAGAACTTTGAGGAGAAGCCGCCGCGGGAAGACGACGACGAGGATCTCCAACTGCCAGATGATGATGAGCGGGATTTTCCAGAAGCGGAAGAGCGCCTCCATGAGTCAGAGCGGCTGTGTGAATCGTAGTGGACTCTGCGCCGGCTTGTGGAGCGGCTCCTTGTGAGTGTATCCGTAGATTGTTCGACGTTGAATGCAAGAAACAGTGGTTGAAAGCCGGCGGCGTTTGAGCTACTTGTTTGAATCTTCGCGGCTAGTTTTCGGCGCCCGTATTCTGCGCCAACACCAGCACCGATCAAGGCAATCAGGACCGCGGGCAGAATCTCGGATTGCTCGCGTGGGAAGATGAAAGAATGCTCCTGATAGGCAGAAAACTCCTGATCGCTGGCAGAGATGAACTCCACTACGGCGTCGTACCATTTTTCGTGTGATAGGACTTCGCGCACGCTGAAGCCCACCCGCCGCAGGCCTTCCCTGCGCAGTATGTCGTGCGACTTTCCGTTGGACACCAGGTGCATGTCGCGAGAGTCTGTGGCCACGTACAAGAGGAGGCCATCGCGGCGCGCCCCGTAGCCAAGATGCTTGTCGTCAAAATGCTCTTCTGCTGCCTCGCGGAAAGGGTATCTACCCCAGGAAACGAACACGACGCTGAGTTGAATATTGTGTTTGGCTGAGGCAGCGCGTAGGTACTGCACAAGAGTGTGCTCTTGGGACGGAGTCAAGAGCTGTGCGTAGTCGGTTAGATATGCTCTGTCCGGGTCATCGAGATAGTCAGAAATATCAAGGGGGTCTGGGTTCACCAGGGGGTGAAGGGGAGGTATCGCCTCAGAGTTGGAAAGATCTGGATCGGAAGGGGTGTCGAAGGTGGAGGTGGTGTCAAGGTCGGCTGTGTGGGTACTGGCGTCGCTGGCTGGCAGATCATCACCAGGGGTAGCTGTCGCTGGTGGCGTCCACGTCAGGAGTACTGCCCCCAAAAGACTCATACAGACCGTGGAGTAGATGAACTGCCTTCTGAATACGGCGTTGATGACCATGGCCCCTACACCCCGATGATATTCATGACGATTTGAGTGATGACATCTCCCACCCAGAGTGAGGCAATGAAAGCAAGGCCCGCACAGGCGGCAATGATGCCACGCACTTTCGCTATCGACACGGGGTAGTTGCCATAGACTTTCCCGCTGTGCCCGTCGATGACGTATTTGTACGTGACGTTGCGGTAGTTGATATTGAGTAGCCATACAGGAATCAACGCGTAGGTCATTGTCGGGTGCATGAGGAATGTCGTGCTCTTCCGTAGGGCCACCGTCTTGTGGTGGACGGTTGCTTTGACCCGGGCGGCGAAAGCGGTCTTGGCAACCGAGTGGGCATTGTCCTTGGCTCGCGTTGCGTCTACCGAGGGTGCAGGGGTGACGTAGCCTGACAGGTAGACCCCCTTGAAGGGGACCAAGGCTGAGGTGGGTAATTGGGAGATGACAGCGGTTCGAGCGCGCATGGCAACGGTGTCGGCGCACACTGGCAGTGCTTTGACTTGAGTGCGCACTGTGCGAAGCACGTCGTAGTCATCGATGGTGGTTGTGATTTCGGAGGAGCGTCGGTCTTCGCGGGTGTCGGAAGCTGAGTATTCAAAGGTGCCGACCATTGTTGCGTCAACGAGCCAGTAGGGCACGTATGTTCCTTGAGCTTCACTGATGGTGGCGGTGTTCTTAAATCGTCGGGGGAGGAGGAAACGGTCAACTGTGGAGGCAAGGAAGGCGTTGATCATGGCCTCGCGGTCAATGGCGAAGGGAATGATCAGCTCCGGCATGGGCGTGTCCATGTCCCCTGAGGCGAGAACTAGAGTGCTATTGCAGTATCCGCAGCGTGTGGAGATCAGCTTTTTGTCGGAGATGACGTGTGCCCCACACGAGGGGCATTCCCATTGGGCGAGGGACTTCTTTTCCGCAGCACTCAGTGGCGTCCCCTCACGCAGAGTCCACTGGAGATCGTCCTCGGTGGGGGCGTCCCAGGCGATGGAGGTGGAAGGTGGGGTGACGTCTGCTGGCGGGCTGGTGTCTGCCGACGTGCTGGTGCCTGGAGTACCGATCGGTAGAGGGGAACGGGTGTCGGCCTCGACCTGCTCAGGAGTAAAACGAGAGAGGCAGTAATCGCAGCTCATCAGCTGTAAGGAGGGCTCGTACTCAATTGATGCCCCGCAGGAGGGGCATTTGTAGGAGATGGAGGCCGTGGTCATGATGCTCTCAGATTCTGATGGGGACAGGTGTGCGTGCTTAGGGCAGTAAAAATCAGTCTAGTGACATCCTGCGCATCAGATGCGACAGTAGGCTTCAAGATTTATGAAACGCCCGCAAGAGGGGTGTTAATTGTGAAGAGTCGGTTTCGCCGCATTTGTCTGAAAGTGACTCTAGGATAGGGAGAGGTTTCTCGTTCTGTTCAAGGGATCCGGAGTGCGTGTATGCGGTGGGTTGAGTTTGATGTTGCTGTGGCTGAGGCTTTGGTTCAGTGTTGTCAGGCTGCTGCTGAGGTTTTGCGCGCTCAGGGGTATTGGCGTAGGAATGCGGTGGAGAGTGCGTTGGAGGATTTCCGTGGCGTCTATTCCATGTTGTTTGCTGATGCTTCG
>NZ_RQZF01000061.1 GCF_003858455.1 Schaalia canis
GCCTCATCACTGGAACCTCTCAAAAAACGCTTTGTCAAACGATGTTTCCACTCGGAAACTGTCGTAATAGTTATCCCCCACATCACCCACATGATTAGCCAAACCCAGGTTTTCCCCGGTTTCGCCATTGACAGACTCATCGCCCCGAGGGTGTTTATTTATTTGTCTTCGTTTGCTTGACTTTGGGCAGAGTCGAGGCCTGGGGGTGGAGCAAGGAGCTTGTGGGTGGTTTGGGTGGCGTAGTGGTAACGCATTTTCGCTACCTGAG
>NZ_RQZF01000062.1 GCF_003858455.1 Schaalia canis
AATGTGCCTGGCACACCATGTACACAATGCACTATGCCGTACCTATTGCGTTAACCCGTACATGAAAGCAAGCGGCCGGGGTGCGTGCGGCGCGGCTAGGCACATGAGCCGCAGCCACCCAGGCGGGCCAGAAGGCGAAGCACGAGCAGGTGCAGCCTTGATATGTACGACTTGGCGCACAATGTGCCTGGCACACCATGTACACAATGCACTATGCCGTACCTATTGCGTTAACCCGTACATGAAAGCAAGCGGCCGGGGTGCGTG
>NZ_RQZF01000063.1 GCF_003858455.1 Schaalia canis
CTGATTGGCGGGTGACGCCCCTTGATTTCGGTGAGGGTATCGCTGCTTTCCAGGCCGTGTACTGGGAGGGGAAGGGACTTACGCCTCCCCCGCCTGAACCGGTTGTAGAAGAAGGCGGTTTTATTCGTACTGCGGCGCGAGCGTATGGGATTGTGGATGGCACTTACATTATGGTGCGTATCGACCTCAAAAACTCTAGTGTTGAGCCGCCAAGTGAGGAAGAACTGCGTGCCTTGTGGGATGCCCAGGTCGCTA
>NZ_RQZF01000064.1 GCF_003858455.1 Schaalia canis
GGGGGAGGCGTAAGTCCCTTCCCCTCCCAGTACACGGCCTGGAAAGCAGCGATACCCTCACCGAAATCAAGGGGCGTCACCCGCCAATCAGTCGAATGAGTAGCAGCATTCTCACCCCAATACGCCTTCCCCAACCGGCAGTAATCACCATGAGCAAGCCGGTCAATCTCTTGAGGGCCACGCGCAAAGATACTCTGCGGATTATCTAAAAGCCCAAGAATGATCCTGCGACCACCATCAAGGTATTGCACACCA
>NZ_RQZF01000065.1 GCF_003858455.1 Schaalia canis
TTGTTTGTCCGCTTTGAGGGGTCAGGACTTCCTCACTGCGCTCGATAGCTTTAAAGTAGCGGACTTTAGCGACCTGGGCATCCCACAGGGCACGCAGTTCTTCCTCGGTTGGGGGTTCGACGCTGGTGTTTTCCAGGTCGATACGGACCATAATGTAAGTGCCATCCACAATCCCATACGCTCGCGCCGTAGTACGAATAAACCTGCCTTCTTCTACGACCGGTTCAGGCGGAGGAGGCGTAAGTCCCTTCCCC
>NZ_RQZF01000066.1 GCF_003858455.1 Schaalia canis
GGGGAAGGGACTTACGCCTCCTCCGCCTGAACCGGTCGTAGAAGAAGGCAGGTTTATTCGTACTACGGCGCGAGCGTATGGGATTGTGGATAACACCTACATTATGGTGCGTATCGACCTCAAAAATGTCAGTGTTGAGCCGCCAAGTGAGGCAGAACTACGCGCCCTGTGGGATGCCCAGGTCGCTAAAGTCCGCTACTTTAAAGCTATCGAGCGCAGTGAGGAAGTCCTGACCCCTCAAAGCGGACAAACAA
>NZ_RQZF01000067.1 GCF_003858455.1 Schaalia canis
CATCAGTCAGGTTCAAGCAGGCGATGAAATCCTCGCCTTTGACGCGGCCACTGGCCGCAACGTCCCAGGCCAGGTGGTGGAGACTTTCACGCATGAGGACGTGGCTGTACTCGAACTGGAAACCTCAGCAGGCAAGGTAGAAACCACTGCCACCCACCCGTTCTATGTGGAAGGCAAGGGCTACACCCCCGCCCAAGACCTACGCGCAGGCGATCTCCTACGCACCCCGACAGGCCAGCGGGTAG
>NZ_RQZF01000068.1 GCF_003858455.1 Schaalia canis
CCAAACAACAAACTCAAAAACAAAAAACAGGCATAAAAACAACAAAAAATGTCAAGACACACTATCGAGTTCACAAACAACACCCACACACCCACACCAAAACCCCACAAACAAGGGCCCCAACGCAAGGAGGTGAACCACGCCCAAACCAATGAAAACCGCTCACTCAGCGACCCACACCGTCCGGCGCAACGAGTAAATAATCTACACACCCCCACACCAACACGTCAAA
>NZ_RQZF01000069.1 GCF_003858455.1 Schaalia canis
CTTTCTCTGTGGGGAAGAGGTTGGCCATGCCTTTTGCGTGGGTGGTAGCCCGGGCCCAAGAATGGCCGGTGTGGGTGAAGCGTTTCTCGGTCTTCTCCAGCTCCTTACCCACAACAGCTAGGAAAGGGGTTGACAGCGTAGAGCCATGCAACAGGTAGGACAGGGCGTGGATGTCGTTGCCTGGCATTGCCCCGTCAAAACGCGCACCATTAATAAAGCTGATCATGCT
>NZ_RQZF01000070.1 GCF_003858455.1 Schaalia canis
CTTTCTCTGTGGGGAAGAGGTTGGCCATGCCTTTTGCGTGGGTGGTAGCCCGGGCCCAAGAATGGCCGGTGTGGGTGAAGCGTTTCTCGGTGGTTTCGAGTTCTTTCCCGATCACAGTCAGGAAAGGGGTTGACAGCATAGAGCCATGCAACAGGTAGGACAGGGCGTGGATGTCGTTGCCTGGCATTGCCCCGTCAAAACGCGCACCATTAATAAAGCTGATCATGCT
>NZ_RQZF01000008.1 GCF_003858455.1 Schaalia canis
AATGTGCCTGGCACACCATGTACACAATGCACTATGCCGTACCTATTGCGTTAACCCGTACATGAAAGCAAGCGGCCGGGGTGCGTGCGGCACGGCTAGGCACATGAGCCGCTGCGAAGCAGCAGGCTCATGGGCACACGCGCCCCACCCCGCCCGCTTCAGAGGGAGAAGAGATTAGCGGCCATTGAGGAAGTCGGGGGCCGGAATCCCCACATAGACCGTTTCGAGGTAGTCTTCGATGCCTTCTTTGCCGCCTTCGCGCCCCATCCCCGACTGCTTCATGCCACCAAAAGGTGCACCAGCGTTGGAAATGGTGGCTGAGTTGACGCCGAGCATGCCGATTTCAAGGCGCTCTGCCAGTCGGATGATGCGGCCAATATCGGCGGTGTGGAAGTATCCCGCTAGACCTACTGAGTCTGAGTTGATGATGCGGATGAGTTCTTCTTCGTCGTGGAATCGAACGACGGGGGCAACGGGGCCGAAGATTTCTTCGGTCATGATGGGCGCGTCAACGCCAACATCTGTGATGAGGGTGGGCGGGAAGAAGAAGCCTGGACGCTCAAGCCGACTGCCGCCTGTGAGGACTGTGGCACCGTTGGCAACGGCATTGTCGACCATGCGGGAAATGGTGCTGATTTGTTGTTCGGACACGAGGGGGCCGACATTGGTGCCTTCTTCGATACCGTCGCCTACTCGTTGTTCGCTGAGGCGTTGGGCGAAACGCTGGGTGAAGGTGTCGTAGATCGAGTCGTGCACGAAGAAGTGGTCGGCAGCGTTGCAGGCTTCTCCCATATTGCGCAGCTTGGTCATGAGCGCACATTCGACAGCGTGGTCGACATCGGCATCCTCAAAGACGATGAAGGGGGCGTTACCGCCAAGTTCCATGGAGGTGCGGAGCACCTGATCGGCGGCTTCCTTGAGCAGGGCACGCCCCACTGCGGTCGAGCCTGTGAAGGAGAGTTTACGTAGGCGACGATCTTGGATGAGAGGGCCGGTGATGGCGCGGGTTTGTTCAGAGGGAATAACTGACAACACGCCTGCTGGTAGGCCCGCTTCAGCCATGATCTTGGCAAAGAGGAGCGCTGTTAGTGGTGTTTCTTTGGAGGGTTTGAGGATGGCGACATTTCCTGCCGCGAAAGCGGGGCCTGCTTTTCGCGTGGCCATTGCCAGGGGGAAGTTCCAGGGGGTGATGAAGAGGCAGGGCCCAACGGGGCGACGCACGACAATGGCTTGCAGGTGCCCTTCGGGGACGCGGAAGTAATCGCCGCGGATGCGCACCGCCTCTTCAGCGAACCAGCGCAGGAATTCTGCTCCGTAGGTCACTTCGCCGTCTGCTTGATCGAGGGGTTTGCCCATTTCCAGGGTCATGACCAGGGCGAGGTCTTCGCGGTAGGTGGTGGTCATCAGTTCGAATGCGTGGCGAAGGATCTCGCTACGTTGACGAGGTGGCGTGAATTGCCAGGCGTCTTGTGCGGCAAAGGCTGCGTTGAGGGCGTCGGCAGCGTCTTGAGGTGTTGCCGAGGCGACGGTGGTGAGGACTTCTCCGGTGGCGGGGTTGAGGACGTCGAAGCGTTCCCCGGATGAGGCGGGGCGGAACTGTCCATTAATGAAAAGGTCCGTGGGGATGCGGGAAAGAAGGTCGCGTATACGAGGGTCTGTCATGTGAGTTCTCCTTTGAAGCTCAGCATTGTGGAGAGGTGTGTATGAAGAGGGTGCCGAGTAATTTCAGCCTACCTGTTGACAATACTCCATCAATGCAGCATGATCGTATCACAGATCAGATATGATCTCAGATATGTTTATCGCGAGCGGCATAACCCCCGTTCCCCCCAAACGAATCAGGGCTTCGCAACGGAGCAGGGCCCTGATAAACCCGCAGCTCAACTAGAAAGCCCAGCCAAACCAGGCAGCTCACCTAAACAGACAGCCCAGCTAAACCAGGTAGGCCCCAGATAGGCCCAGATGAAGGAGCAGGCATTGCGCACCAACATCATCACCGACACCCTCGGACTCCCGGTCGGTAAGATCATTGCCGTCCACCTGTCCTACCCCTCCCGCGCCGCGCAACGCGGACGCACCCCCGCAGAAGCCTCGTACTTCTTCAAGGCCCCCTCCTCCCTCAGTACCGGAGGCAACGTTGAGCGCCCCTCCAACGCCGAGCTCCTTGTCTTTGAAGCTGAAATCGCCCTTGTCATTGGCAGCGCCGCCCGCAATGTCACCCCCGACACAGCATGGAACCACGTCGGCTGGGTGACTGCCGCTAATGACATGGGCATCCTTGACCTGCGCGCCGCCGACAAAGGCTCCAACGTCCGCTCCAAGTCAGGCGACGGCATGACTCCCCTGGGCCCGACCCTCATTGACGCTCGCAGTATCCGCCCCGAGGCCCTGCACGTTCGCGCCACCGTGGACGGCCAGATCGTTCAAGACGACTCATCCTCCACACTGCTCTTCTCCTTCGCCCACTTCATCGCTGATCTCTCCCGCGTGATGACCCTCGAAGCAGGAGACGTCATTCTCACCGGCACACCCGCAGGTTCCTCCGTCCTCCAGCCCGGCCAGAGCGTCACCGTTGAGGTCTACTCCGAAGACGACCCGAGCCTCACCTCTGGCCCCCTCACCACCCAGGTTGTCGAGGCACCCGCCCTGGCCCCGATTGGTTCAGCCCCCGTAGCCAGCGAACAGCAGCGCATTGACGCCTGGGGTTCACGCGAAGCAGCCGGACTTGAACCCGAGTTCGTCCTCACCGATGAACTCCGCGAGCGCCTCAGCAAGGTCGCCGTTGCTACCCTGTCCTCCCAACTGCGCTCCCGCGGCTACGCCAACGCCTCCATTGACGGTGTGCGTCCCATGGTTCCAGGCATGAAGGTCATCGGCCCGGCTCGTACCCTGCGCTACGTTGCTCACCGCCCTGACCTGTTCAAAGCCAAGGGAGGCGGATTCAACGCTCAAAAGCGCGCCATTGACACCGTGAACGAGGGCGAAGTCCTCGTGATGGAAGCCCGTTCCTTTGAGTTTGCTGGCACCCTGGGGGATATTCTCGCCCTGCGTGCTCGTGTACGCGGAGCCGCAGGCATTATTACCGATGGTGCCGTGCGCGACTGGGCTGCTGTGGCCGAGGTTGGCCTACCCGTCATGGCTCAAGGCCCTCACCCTTCGGTGCTTGGCCGCGTTCACGTCCCCTGGGATACCGACATCACCATCACCTGTGGCGGAGCGACCGTGCAGGTAGGTGACATTATCGTCGGTGATGATGACGGTGCGGTTGTTATTCCCCCTCACCTGGTCGTTGAGGTCCTGGAGGCCTCGGAGATCCAGGAAAAGGAAGAAACCTTTATCGCTCAGATGGTCGAAGAAGGCCACAGCGTTGATGGTCTCTACCCCATGAACGCTACCTGGCGTGAGCGTTACAACGAGTGGTGCCACAACTGACTCCACTGCGCGTTTTCCTCTAACCCCTGCCCCCAATCCCCTACCCTTCAGGAGAAACACGATGGCAACGAAGCCTTCGGGCCTACCCGACCGGATCCAGCACTACATTGGTGGTTCCTTCGCCGACTCCATCGGCAAAGAAACCTTCGAGGTGCTCGAGCCCACCACCAATACCCCTTACATCACCTGTGCCTCTGGCCAGCAGGCTGACGTTGATGCTGCCGTTGCAGCCGCGAAGAAAGCCTTCGACGAGGGCCCCTGGCCCCGAATGCTCCCGCGCGAGCGCGCACGGGTCCTCTACCGTATCGCCGACGAGGTTGCCGCCATTAACGACGAGCTGGCCGCCATTGAGTCCTTCGACTCGGGTCTGCCAATCCGTCAGGCCAAAGGCCAGGCCAACCGTGCAGCCGAAAACTTCCGTTTCTTCGCTGACCTCATCGTCGCCCAGGTCGATGACGCATTCAAGATGCCCGGACGCCAAATCAACTATGTCAACCGTAAGCCCAAGGGCGTTGCCGGCCTCATCACCCCCTGGAACACCCCCTTCATGCAGGAATCCTGGAAGCTCGCCCCCGCGCTAGCCTCGGGCTGCACCGTCGTCCTCAAACCTGCCGAATTCACCCCCGTTTCCGCCCAGCTCTGGGCAGGCATTATGGAGCGCGCTGGTGTACCTGAAGGCGTATTCAACGTCGTCCACGGTTTCGGGGAAAGCGCCGGTGATGCCCTCGTCAAGCACCCCGACGTCCAACTGGTTTCCTTCACCGGCGAACTCGGCACCGGAAAAATCATCTACGCCAATTGCGCGCAGAATATGAAGCACATGTCAATGGAGCTTGGCGGTAAGTCCCCCGCTGTCATCTTCGCTGATGCTGACTTCGAAGCCGCCCTAGACTCCACCCTCTTTGGCGTATTCTCCCTCAACGGCGAACGCTGCACGGCCTCGTCGCGTATCCTCGTCGAGCGCCCCATCTACGACCGTTTCGTCGAGGCCTACGCCGAGCGCGCCAAGCGCATCGTCGTCGGTGATCCGTCCAACCCTGACACCGAAATCGGCGCCCTCGTCCACCCTGAGCACTACGCCAAGGTGTGCGAGTACATCGAAATCGGCAAGGGCGAGGCTCGCCTCGTAGCTGGCGGAGGACGCCCCGCAGATCTGCCCGAAGGCAACTATGTCGAAGCTACCGTCTTTGCTGACGTTGCTCCCGACGCGCGCATCTTCCAAGAAGAGATCTTCGGCCCGGTCGTGGCCATTACCCCATTCGACACTGACGAAGAAGCCATTGAACTGGCCAATAACGTTGAGTACGGCCTGGCCGCCTACGTGTGGACAAGCAATGTTGCCCGCGCCCACAACGTCGCCCACGCCATCGAATCGGGCATGGTGTGGATCAACTCCCACAATGTCCGCGACCTGCGCACGCCTTTTGGCGGCGTGAAGGGCTCGGGCCTGGGTCACGAGGGCGGCTACCGTTCCCTGGACTTCTACTCCGTCCAGCAATCCATCCACGTCACCCTCGGTGACGTTCACACCACTCGTTTTGGAGCCACCGGATACGCCGAGAATGACCTCGGCTTGGGCGGCCCCTCTGCCTGATCCCTGCGTTCAGGCAGCCCAACATGCCGCACCGGCGGCACTCCACCACCCCCGTATTTTCAGCCAAAGGAGACTGACATGTCGGATTTTGTTCCCACCCCCACCGCACCCGCACCCGATATCCTGCGCTGCGCCTACATGGAGCTCATCGTCACTGACCTGGCCAAGTCGCGTGAATTCTACGTTGACATTCTTGGCCTGGTTGTCACCGAAGAGGACGAAAACACCATCTACCTTCGTTCCTTCGAAGAGTTCATCCACCACAACCTTGTCCTGCGTAAGGGCGATGTTGCGGCTGTCGCCGCCTTTTCCTTCCGTGTCCGCTCCCCTGAGGACGTGGACAAGGCCGAGGCCTACTACACAGAACTCGGCTGCGAGACTCGCCGTGGCTCCTTCACAAAGGGAATCCCGGACGCTGTGCGTGTCGTTGACCCCTTAGGCTTCCCCTACGAGTTCTTCTACGAGGTTGAACACGTCGAACGCCTCGCTTGGGCCTACCAGCTCCAGGGAGCGGGCGCCCTGGTGCGCCTCGACCACTTTAACCAGGTGTTCCCCGACGTCGTCAAGGGCACTGCCTACCTCAACGACCTGGGCTTTAAGACCACCGAATCCATTAAGGATGATGCTGGCGTCACCTACGCCGCGTGGATGACCCGTAAGCACACCGTCCATGACACCGCTATGACCGGCGGTGACGGCCCCCGCATGCACCACGTTGCCTTCGCCACCCACGAAAAGCACAATATTCTCTACATTTGCGACAAGCTCGGGGGTCTGCGCCGCTCAGACATGATCGAGCGCGGCCCCGGACGCCACGGCGTCTCCAACGCCTTCTACCTCTACCTGCGTGACCCTGACGGTCACCGCGTCGAAATCTACACCCAGGACTACTACACCGGCGACCCCGACAACCCCGAGGTTGTCTGGGATGTCCACGATAACCAGCGCCGCGACTTCTGGGGCCACCAGGTCGTCCCCTCCTGGTACCGCGAGGCCTCCCTCGTCCTCGACCTGGACGGCAATGTTCAGCCCGTCATCGAGCGCACCGAGGCCAAGGAAATCGACGTCACCATCGGTGCCGACGGCTTCTCTTACACCCGCAAGGGCGACACCGAGGCGGGCTTCAAGCTGGGAGGCCAGGTATGAGCGCAGCAAATATTGTCCTCGATGCCAAGAAACCTGAGGATCGTAGGGTCGCCCTCGGCACCCTGATCGGCACAGCCGTCGAATGGTATGACTTCTTCATCTACGCCAACGCGGCAGCTATCGTCCTCGCTCCCCTCTACTTTGACCCCTTCGTTCAAAGCGGCGGTGAACTGGCCGGCCGGCTGATTTCCTTCGCCACCGTCGGTATCTCCTTCTTCTTCCGCCCCCTCGGCGCGGCCGTGGCAGGACACTACGGAGACAAGATCGGCCGTAAAGGCATGCTGGTCCTCACCCTGGTGCTCATGGGCGTGGCCACCTTCCTCATCGGCTTGCTGCCCACCTTTGAAACCATCGGCGTATGGGCACCGATCCTGCTCATCGTCCTGCGCGTCACGCAAGGTTTTGCCGCAGGTGGCGAATGGGGCGGTGCAGCCCTCATGGCAGTCGAACACGCTCCGGCAAATAAGCGCGGCCTCTTTGGTGGTTTCCCCCAGATCGGCGTGCCCCTGGGCATGCTCATGGCCACCTTGGCCCTAGCTGTCACCGACGCCCTGACAACGGAAGAACAATTCCTCAGCTGGGGCTGGCGCGTCCCCTTCCTCTTGTCCTTCCTGCTCATCATCATCGGTATGGCCATCCGCATGGGCGTGTCCGAATCACCGGTGATGAAGGAAATCTCAGCCAGCGAGGAGCAGGTCCGCCTGCCTTTGCTCGACATGTTCCGCACCTCCTGGAAGCCTCTGCTCCAAGGCACCCTGATCTTCGCGGGTAACGGTGTGGCCGGCTACATGATTACCGGCGGCTACATCCTGTCCTACACCACGAAGGACCTGGGGATGGAACGCGAACCGATCCTGCACCTCATCACCCTGGCGGCGGCCTCGTGGATTATCACGACGCTGACGGCAGCGTGGCTGTCGGACAAGATTGGACGCAAGGCGGTCTACCTCATTGGTTTTGTGATCCAACTGGTGTGGATCTTCATCCTCTTCCGACTTATCGACACGCAAAGCCTGGGCATGATCGCTCTGGGTATGCTCGTGCTGACCATTCCCCTGGGCTTCACATACGGCCCCCAGGCTGCGCTCTTCTCCGAAATGTTCCCCGCACGCATCCGCTACTCGGGTGCTGGCCTGGCCAATGCCTTTGGTGCGATTGTTGGTGGCGCCTTTGCCCCGCTGATCGCCACCTACCTTCAGGCAGAGTTCAAGACCTCACTGGCAGTTGCTGGCTACATCTTCGCAGTCACCCTCGTCGGCACTATCGCCATGCTTTCCACGAAGGACCGCACCGGTGCGCCGCTGACGGCCTCGGCCGACGCCGATGCCAACAAGCGCATTGACGAGGTTGCCGCTGAAGTCCGCGCAACGCCCGTGAACTTCGAACGGGGCGCTGGCTACTGAGCGTCCAATAACGGTCAGCAGCCCGCCGAAAATGTCTCGTCCCCTATGCTTGGGGGTGTGAGTGGCTCCCACAAGCACCCTCAAGCATGACCACAGCGAATGCCTCGCCGTCGCACGGATTAAAGGAACACCCTGACCATGCCAGCCCCCACCTCGAAATCGGACACTGTCTATCAGCAACTGCGTTCACGCATTGTTGACGGCCAGTACACCCCCGGTTTCCGGCTGACTTTTTCTGCCCTGGCAGAAGAGTTCGGGGTCTCCACCGTTCCTGTACGTGAAGCAATTCGCTCCCTCGAAGCAGAAGGTTTAGTGGAATACACCCTCAACATTGGCGCTCGAGTGTCTGAGGTCAATCTTGAGGACTACTACGAGTCAATGGTCTCCCTAGCGCTCTTAGAAGGCATGGCAACAGCCCTGGCTGCCCCTCATATCACGGAAGAGGATCTGCAGATCGCTTATTCCCTCAACCGCGACATGGAAGCCCTCACCCGCTCCTCCTACTTCGACTCTGACGCCTACCGTAGGCTCAATGGACGTTTCCACTCGGTGCTCTGCGCCCCCTGTCCAAACTCCCGCATCGTGTCACTGGTGACGAATGAGGCAGAACGAGTCACTATTATTCGCCGTTCCTCACTTAAATTTGAGAGTGCGCAATCAGTGGACTCCATCGCCCAACACGATCACCTTCTTGACCTGATCCGTACAGGAGCCGACCCTGCTGAGATAGAGAGCTTCGCCCGTCAGCACAAGATGGCATCGCTCCACTCAAAGGTATCGACTCCGCTGCGCTCACTCTGACTTTTCGTCACTATTGCTCACGTTGCACCACCGGGTGCAACCGCTTCGTATACCCACATTCGCCTTACTCCCCTGCGGCTCACCTGTGAGCATGCTGGGCTGGTGAAGGCCACCCCACAATGATGTGAAGGGACTCAATCATGCAATTCCACCATCATGGATACGTCTCCACAAACCCCCGCGTGAAAGAGGCTGCAGGCGTTGGCATTGACCGCAGCCCCGCGATGCCCGACACGGTTGACGTGATGATCGTCGGTTCTGGCCCTGCCGGCGTTGTTGCCGCCGCTCAACTTGCCGCCTTCCCAGACATTAACGCTGTCCTCGTCGAGCAGCGTCCGCACCGCCTCGAATTAGGCCATGCCGACGGCATTCAGGCGCGCTCCGTTGAGACTTTCCAAGCCTTTGGTTTCGCCAATGAAATCATCGACGAGGCCTACCAGATCACCGAGACTGCGTTCTGGAAGGCTGACCCGCACACGCCCGAAAATATTGTCCGCACGAAGATCAC
Organism: Schaalia canis; assembly: GCF_003858455.1. Classification (GTDB taxonomy): domain Bacteria; phylum Actinomycetota; class Actinomycetes; order Actinomycetales; family Actinomycetaceae; genus Pauljensenia; species Pauljensenia canis. The sequence goes on from NZ_RQZF01000008.1 coordinate 8,885, forward strand.
CCCCGATGACCCGCACGGGATCTCTGAGTTTCCTCACCTGATCGTGAATCAGGCGCGTGTCATCGACTACTTCTGTGACTTTATGGCGAACTCCCCTTCGCGTATGCGCCCCCACTACGGCTACGAGTTCGTGGGCCTGGAGGTGCTGGACGAGGGCGACTACCCCGTGAAGGTCACGCTGCGGTGTATCGAGGGCGAGCGCGCCGGTGAAGAGATTACCGTGCACGCGAAGTATGTCATTGGTGGTGACGGGGCGCGTTCAAAGGTGCGTGATTGTATCGGCGCCACCTATTCGAAGGTGATCTCCATGCACGCCTGGGGCGTTGCTGACGTCATTGTCGACACGAACTTCCCCGACATTCGCACCAAGTGCATTATTAACTCCTCCAAGGGGTCTATCCTGCATATTCCCCGCGAGGGCGGCTACCTTTTCCGCACCTATGTTGACCTGGGCGACCTTGCAGAGGACGACAACCACAAGGTACGCCAGACCCCGCTGGAAGAAATCATCCGTCGTGCCAACGAGATTATGGCCCCCTACTCCTTCGACGTGAAGAACGTCGCCTGGTGGTCGGTCTACGAGGTCGGACACCGCGTCACCCAGCGTTTTGACGATGTGCCCTCCGATGCCCCGCCCGAGCGGATGCCTCACGTATTCATTGCTGGCGATGCCTGCCACACTCACTCGGCTAAGGCGGGCCAGGGGATGAATGTGTCCATGCAGGACACCTTCAACCTGGGGTGGAAACTCGCCCAGGTGTTGCGCGGCCTGTCCTCTGAAAAGCTCTTGCGCACCTACAACGCTGAGCGTCAACAGATCGCCCAGGATCTCATTGACTTTGACCTTGAATGGTCAGGCCGTATGGCAGGCAGTGGCGATGGTGAGAGCATTGAGGACTTCTATGTGCGCACCGCAGAGTTCCCCGCTGGCTTCATGACTCAGTACCCGCCCTCGCAGATCATTTCCGGTGAGGCACGGCAAGAACTCGCTACCGGCTACCCGCTGGGCAAGCGCTTCAAGTCCGCGCGCGCAATGCGTCGCTGCGATGCGAATGTCAAGCATATCGGCCACGAACATCAAGCTGACGGCCGCTGGCGTATCTACGTCTTTGCTGACCAGGCTCACCCCACCACTCATTCGGCGGTGGATGACTTCGCCCAGTGGTGGACGGGTGACCATAAATCTCCCATGCTGCGCCACACCCCTGCCGGTGCCGACCCCAACACCCTTTTTGAGATGAAGGTGATCTACCAGCAGCACATCCACGACTTTGACATTACGGATGCTCCGTCGGCTTTCCGCCCGAAGAACGGCCCCTTCCAGGTAGAGGACTGGAATCAGGTCTACGCCGCGCTTGAGGGCGAGGATATCTTCGAGGAGCGCGGGATTGCTCGAACAGGTGCGGTGGTGGTGGTTCGCCCCGACATGTATGTCGCTCATATTGCGCCCCTGGACGATCACGATTCTCTGGCTCGTTTCTTCACTGGGGTCTTTGACCTGAGCTAAACGGTGCATGTGACGGGCCGCCATTGAGCTCGCGAGGCGGTGCGGGGATGTTCCGGCTGGGATCTCAGCGTGACGTCAGCCCACCCCGCACTGCCTTGCGACGATCACTCGTTTGTTGCTGCTTCGTGTCACCGCAAGACAGATATGGTTGTGCGGACAACACGCGGCACACACCATACTTTTACGCCTCTGACACAGGAGAATTGGATCATGCTGGAACCCTCACAGATTGACGCTATCGCGGCTGAACTGGCTCAGGCCGACCAGACTCGCGTCCCCATCCCTCGTATTACCGCGCGCTACCCCGAGGCCACCGTTGAGGACTCCTACGCGATCCAAGGCGTCTGGCGTGACCAACAAATCGCTGCCGGACGGCGCCTTGTGGGCCGTAAGATCGGCTTGACGTCGAAAGCCATGCAGGCCGCCACCGGTATCACCGAACCTGACTATGGCGTGATGTTCGACGATACGGTGTACGAGAATGGGTCGGTTATTGACTTTGACCGTTTCCTCAATGTCCGTATTGAGGTTGAACTCGCCTTTGTCCTCAAGGACGCGCTTGAAGGCCCTCATTGCACGATCTTCGACGTTCTGCGTGCCACCGAGTACGTCACTCCTGCCTTGGAAATCCTCAACTCCCACATTGAACTTGAGGGGCGCACCATTGTTGATACGATCTCTGACAATGCTGCCTACGGTGCGATGGTGATCGGTGGGCGCCCTATGCGTCCCCACGACCTTGACCTGCGCTGGGTGTCGGCCATGCTCTACCGCAATGAAAGCATCGAGGAAACCGGGGTTTCCGCCGGCGTCCTCAACCATCCGGCCACTGGCGTCGCCTGGCTGGCCAATAAGTTCGCCCAGCATGGTGCCCGACTGGAAGCCGGAGAGATTATTCTTGCGGGCTCCTTTACGCGCCCAATGTGGGTCAGCCGCGGCGACTCTGTGCTGTGTGACTACGGACAGATGGGAACAATCTCATGCCGATTCGTCTGAATCTTCCCCCCACTTTCGGTGAGCAACTGCGTGGCAGCGAGCGTGGCCGCGTCGGCATGTGGGTATGTTCAGGCAGCCCTACCGTTGCTGAAATCTGCGCGGGTGCCGGCTTGGATTGGCTCCTCATTGACGGTGAGCACGCGCCTTTGACGCTGGAGAACATCCAGCGTCAGCTTCAGGCGGTTGCGGCCTACCCGGTGACGCCGGTGGTGCGGGTGCCAATCAACGATTGGGTGCTCATTAAGCAATACCTTGACCTGGGCGCGCAGAATCTTCTGATCCCCATGGTTAATACTGCTGAGGATGCCGTCCAAGCCGTGCGCGCTACCCGCTATCCGCCCGAGGGAGTGCGCGGGGTGGGTTCTGCACTGGCGCGCGGGGCGCGTTGGAATCGTGTGGAGAACTATCTTCAGCGTGCCAATGATGAGCATGTCTGTGTCATTGTGCAGATCGAGACGGTTCAGGCCGTTCAGAACGCTGCCGCTATTGCCGCGGTCGACGGGGTTGATGCACTCTTTATTGGCCCCTCTGACCTGGCAGCATCAATGGGACTGATTGGACAGCAGGATCACCCTGAGGTGATTGCCGCTGTTCACCGCGCCATTGCCGCTGGCCGCGAGGCCGGAAAGCCCGTGGGTATTAACGCCTTTGATCCACGTTTGGCGCAGCGTTACCTTGATGAGGGGATTGACTTCATTCTTGTGGGTGCTGACGTTTCGCTGCTGGCACGAGGCAGTGAGGCGCTGGCTGATCGCTACTGTGCGACACCTGCGTCAGAGTTCACGCATCATGCCCCCGAGGAGCGTCCAAGCTATTAGGCTGGAGTCATGGCACGCGTCACTTCGGAATACCCCACCAGTCCTGGCCTTCACGCCTTTGAGTGTGCTGCTGGCCCCTACCGCGCTTCTTTTGTCAATGCTGGGGCGGGCCTTGCCTCGTTGAGTTTCACAGGGCACGACCTTGTGTTAGCCCACAGCGCTGACCAGTGTCCGCCGGGCTACATGGGGAAGACCCTTGTCCCCTGGCCGAATCGCATTCGCGATGGCCGCTACTCGTGGATGGGGCAAGACTACGAGCTACCCTGCACAGATATTGCCACCCACACCGCGCTACACGGCTTGTTGTCCTGGACGCACTGGCAGCTCCACGAATATACCGATGACCACTGCATTTTCGATGTCATCAGCCCTGCCTCCTACGGCTACCCCTGGACGTTGCAGTCCCGCGTAGAATACTCCCTCAATGCTGACGAGGGCATGAAAGTTGCAATCACAACGCGCAATCTCAGCGATAGTGCTGCCCCTTACGGCACCTCTCACCACCCCTATCTGACGGCCGGTGAAGGCAGCGTGGATGACTGGGAACTGACTCTTCCAGCGGCTTCGGTCATGGATGCCGACGAGCAGCTCATCCCCATCGAGAAGCTGCCCGTTACTGCCCTCGATCGAGATTTCCGCGAGGCGCGCTCCCTGCGCGGGGTGACAATCGATCATTGCTTCACAGACATGCCAACGCATCGTGCCTGGCGTGTTGACCTGCGCAATCCTGCCACGGGACTCACCACGCACTTGCATAGTGGAGCCCCCTGGGTACAGGCATATACGGGGGATGCTTTTGGCCGCCTGGGTATTGCTGTTGAGCCAATGACCTGCCCGCCCGATGCCTTTAATACCGGTCAAGATGTCATTGCTTTGGCTCCCGGTGCCACGCATCGTTTCAGCTACCGGATCAGCGCCAGCGGCATCTGAGCGATTCATCGGTGAACCCTCTCATTGCGGAGCCTTTTGCGGCCCTCTGCGCGCCTTTTCTCAGTGCTCAGCTTCTCGGCGCTCACCAGAGCGCTACACAGGCCAATCTTCCCACACAGGCCGGTCTTCCTCAGCAGGCCAGCCTTGCGGCACTACCTGTCGCTGCGGCCCTCCCGCAGATCGCACCCCTGTGCGTCCCTGGGGGCGCTCTCGTGGTCACGGCTGAACCTGGCTCAGGTAAGACAACGCTATTACCTCCACTGCTCGCTACCTGCCTGGCCCCGACCGCACTGAATACGCACAATTCTGCAGGCCCACCCTTGTCCTCACCCCCGCCCTCGCGGATTCTGGTCACCCAACCGCGCAGGATTGCCGCCCGCGCGGCTGCCCGGCGTCTTGCACGCCTCATTGGCGAAGACATTGGCCGCAGCGTCGGCTACTCCGTGCGCGGCGACAGCACAGTGAGCGACGCTACCCGCATTGAGTTCCTCACGCCTGGTTTACTGCTGCGCCGCCTCCACGCTGATCCTGAACTCCCTGGGGTGGCAGGAATCCTCTTTGATGAGTTCCACGAGCGCCACCTCGATTCTGACTTGGCCTGCGCTTTCAGCATGGATGTGCGCGCTACGCTACGTGAGGATCTTTTCCTTGCCGTTACCTCGGCCACCTTGGATGTTGAACGCACTTGTGCACTTTTTCGCCAGTGGCTTGGGGACGTCGAACATGTCGATGTGCCCGTCCCGCTTTACCCGTTGGATGAACAGTGGGCGCCACCTCCACGCGGCGTCCAGGCAATGACGACCTCGGCCAGAGGGGAACTCGTTGTTGCGCGCGATTTCCTTCGTCACGTCGCTGACACGACTATTCGCACTCTGGAAAAGACCAGCGGGTTGGATGGGGCTGCCGACGTTCTGGTCTTTGTTCCTGGTGTGCGCGAGATTCACGAGGTCAGCGACTCCCTCGCCTCTGCTGTCTCCTCGTCCCATGGGGCGGGTAGCGTCGATATCCTTCCTCTGCATGGCGGCCTCTCCCCCGCTGAGCAAGACCGCGCCCTCACCCCGCACGCAGACGGTCGGCGCCGCATTATTGTGGCAACTGCAGTGGCCGAATCCTCGCTGACGGTCCCCGGTGTGCGCGTCGTCGTGGATGCGGGACTTTCACGTGAGCCGCGCGTCGAGGCAATGACGGGTGCGGATGCGCTGGTGACAGTCCCGGTTTCACGAGGCCGAGGCGCTCAGCGTGCTGGCCGCGCTGCACGCCTGGGGCCGGGCGTGGTCGTGCGTTGTGCCGATCACGTGGAGTGGGCGAAGCGGCCCGCTCATTCTCAGCCAGAGATTCTGTCTGCCGACATCACTGACGCCCTGCTTCAGGCGCGAGCGTGGGGTGCCCCGGCGTGGGAGGACCTCGCCCTGCTGGATCGCCCCTCTGAGGGGACGACTACTGCCGCTCTGGAAAGGCTCGTTGCTTTGGGGGCCTGCGACTCTCAGGGGCGTATTACCGAGCACGGGCGGCGCCTCGTGGCGTATCCTCTCGAACCCGCGTGGGCAAATGCCTGCGAACATGGCGCACGGATGATCGGGGTGGACCGCACGGCTCGGGCGGTTGCTCTATTGTCAGAGGAACTCCGCCCTGAGGGGGCTGATCTCAGTTCAGCGGCCCGCGCTCTTCGCAGGACTCGTGGCCGCGACAGTTCAGGATCCCTCACGCAGGCCCGTAGTGCGGCGGCCGTTGCAGAGAGCGAAAAACGCCTGAAGGCGATTATGCAACGCCATGCCGCCATTTCCCCTTCAGCGACGTCCTCCGCAACTTCCTCAGCGACGCCAGCCCAGGATTTCGATGCTGACCTTGCTCTGCTTGGGGCCTACGCTTGGCCGGGCTGGATAGCGCGCAAGCGCCCCGATAGTCACCACTATCTGCTTGCCTGTGGCCTGGGGGCCCGCCTTCCTGCCCCTGGTGGTGCAGGCACGTCTTCCCCTCAAGGCTCCCTGTCGGCTGGCCCTCTGGAGGGAACTGAGTGGTTGGTCGTCACCGCCCTTGGGCGTGCCCCCGGTTCACGCGATGCCCTCATCCGGGCAGCGATTCCTGCTGACGAGGCTTTGGCCCGCCAGACAGCTTCTGCATTGCTGCGCCGTGACGTTGTGACAGAGTGGCACAATGGCCGTCTGCGCGCCCGTGAACGCGAGATGCTGGGCGCGATAGAGCTTCGCCACCGTCAGCTTGACCGGTGCCCTCCCGAGGCAGCGCGCGAGGCTCTTGCCCAGGCTCTTGCGCGTGAGGGCGTTGATTTTTTCGACTGGTCGCCCGCTGCTCGACAGTTGCGCGCCCGCCTATCTGCCCTGCATGAGGTTATCGGCTCCCCCTGGCCAGATGTCAGTGACGAGGCCCTTGCCGCTACCTACGAGGGGTGGTTAGGGCCTGACTGTGATCGCCTAGCGGCGGGTGCGGCAGTGAGCAGCGTTGACTGTGAGGCTGCCCTGCATCGGCTTCTGCCCTGGCCGGAGGCGGCACGTTTCGATGATCTTGCTCCAATGCGCCTGCCAATTCCTGCTGGGGGAACGCGAGAGGTGGACTGGAGTTCGGGGCGTCCTGTGCTCTCTTTACGGGTCCAACAAGCTTTCGGGTGGACAGCCACCCCCACCTGGGCTGATGGGCGTGGAGAGATTCTTATTCACCTGCTTGATCCTGCGGGTCGCCCTGTCGCTGTCACTGCGGATCTTGCGTCTTTTTGGGCGGGCCCCTACCAGCAGGTGCGCGCCCAGCTACGCGGCCGATACCCCAAGCATCCCTGGCCGGAGGATCCTTTCAGCGAGGCGCCGACCTCGCGGGCAAAGCCTCGCCAGACATAGGACTGCCCGATGCCGATGGGGCGTGTGAGTTCAGCAGATACTGCCGGACTCACACGCCCCATCAGAGCGATGTGTCGACCTACGCGGCCTAGCCCTTCACCGAGCCAGCAGCCAGGCCGGACTGCCAGTACTTTTGCAGGCCCAGGAAGAGGACAATCAGCGGGATAACACCCAATAGTGCACCCAGCATGACGGCACCCTTTTCGGGGGCGAAGTAGGTCATCATGCCGTACAAGCCCAAGGTGACGGGCTTGAGCGTGTCCGAAGAGACCATCATCAAGGGCAGAAGGAAGTTATTCCAGGTTGCTACGAAGATGAACAGGAAGATCGTCACCATGGCGGGCGCGAGAAGGCGCAGCACCATGGTGAAGAAGATCCGCGCTTCGCTGGCCCCGTCAATGCGGGCTGCCTCGATCAGTTCCGTGGGGACGGAGGACTGGGCGTAGACCCTTCCGAGGAACACGCCAAAGGGGCTCACGCAGGAGGGGATGATGATTGCCAGCATCGTGTTGGTCAGGCCGAGATTGTGAAAGACCAGGTACATGGGGATGGTCAGCAGGGCGATGGGCATGAGCAGCCCAGCCATAATGACGCCCATGGCCAGGTTTTTTCCGGGAAAGTTAAACTTTGCCATCGCGTAGCCTGCCATGACGGAGATCAGTGTGCCAACGACGCCTGCCACCGTTGAGTACAGCAAGGAGTTAAGCACCCAGCGCCAGAAGTTTCCCTTCGTCCATGCCATCAAAGCAGCATAGTTTTCGAGGTATTTGATCTGGTCGGCAAACCAGTAGCCGTTTGTCGAGGCAAGCTGGCCGGTGTCTTTGGATGAGGCGACAATGACCCAGTAGACGGGGAAGAGGAAGTACACCAGGGCCATGAGCAAGATGGCGGCGGTCAGCCAGCGAGCTGCTGAGGAGGGCGCAACCGATCGGATGGGCATTCCCTCAATGGAGGGGGTGTATGTGCGCCCGTCTGGAAGTGTTGAGTGTGCCGATGCCATTAGTTGTCCAACTTCCTGTCGATGAGGGCGTAAGCCATAGCCAAGACGCCTGCAATCAGTGCCATCACGATGGATACTGCTGAAGCGGGTCCATCCCCTGAGGGTGTCAGAGTGCCCATCATGGTGTTGTAGGCCATCATCATGGGCGTGTAGGCCGGTCCCATCCAGGTGGCCACCTGAGACATGACGGCGGGCTCATTGAAGAGCTGGATGGTGCCCACAATGGAGAGCAAGACAGCCAGGAGGGCGGCTCCTCGCACCATGGGGATCTTCACCTTGGTGACGATTTGGAATCCGCTTGCTCCGTCAATGCGAGCGGCCTCGGACAGCTCGGTGGGAATGGCTTGGAGTGCAGCCAGGAAGATCAGCATGTTGTAGCCGGTGTAGGTCCATGTCGTCATATTCGCCATGGAGGCAAGCACGGTGTACTGGCCAAAGAAGTCAATGTCGATGCCCACTGCGCGCAGGGTGGATACCAGGGGTGAAATCTCAGGGGTGTAGAGGTAGAGCCAGATCATGGCCGCAACGATGCCGGGGATAGCAAAGGGAAGGAAGTATCCCAGGCGGTAGATGGTGACTCGGCGGGTGAGGTAGGAGTCCAGGACGAGGGCGAGCGCCAGTGCTGACAGGATCATAATGGGCACTTGGACGATGGTGTAGCCGATGACGCGCGCGATGCCCTGCCAGAACACGGGGTTGGTGACGACGTCGTGGTAGTTTTCGAGGCCAACGAATTGATTGGTGAGTTCTCCGCCGCCATAGAGGCCGCCGCCTGTGCTGAGGGGCTTGAAGAAGGATGAGTATATCGAGACGAGGATAGGGACGAGGAAAACCAGGATGAAGGCCAGGGAAAAGGGTGCCATAAAGACCCATCCCGTTAGTGCTTCGCGCCGTTCCCTATTCCGTCGCGAGTGAGTGCTTGGGGCTCCGGTAGTGGAGGATGCGCCGTGCGCCTCGCCCTTGCCGTGTTGTGTGTGTGCATTCACGATGTCACCTGAGTGTTCACGCTGTAGTGGTCGTTTCCTCGGGGTGCGCTATTTGGCACCTCGTGAGGAGACGAAGGAAAGGGGATGATGAAGGGGGCATCCGCTTCAGTGAGGCGGATGCCCCCTTCATCAGGAGATGGTCATCTCACTCTGCAACGGGAAGGTTGAGATCCTTGAGGGTCTTCACCGATGCTTCCTGAGCGGTTGTGAAGATGTCTGCAACCTTGCCTTCGCCCTTGACTACCTTGCCTGCGGTTTCCACCATGGCGTCAGCCACTGCGGGGAAGCCGGGGATGAAGGCGAAGTCTGCGAGGGTTTCGTTGGCCTTTGCGAGCTCTGCGAATACGTCCTGGCCGCCGAACTGCTTCTTGATCTTGTCGGAGGTGACAACCTCACCCTTTGCTGCAACGACGAGGCCTTGGGTGGCCAGGTCCTTGGTCTGGGTGTTGAACCAGTTGTTGAACTCCATTGCTTCTGCGGGGTGTGCGCAGCCCTTGAGGACGGCTACGCCGGAGCCACCGTCGTGGCCGGTCTTGCCGGTGCCGAAGTCGGGCAGGAGTGCGACCTGCCAGGTGCCGTCTTCGCCTTCGGGCACGACGCCATCAAGCATGAAGCCTGCTTCCCATGCGGCACCGATGTTGCCGATGAGGGTCTTGTCTACCAGGGCCTTGGAGTAGGCGTCGTCCCAACGGTTGTAGGTCAGGACTGCCTTGGCGTCGATGAGTTCTTGCCAGAATGCGGCAACCTTCTTTGCGCCTTCACCTTCGATGGTGACATTCCACTTGTCGTCCTTGGCGCTGTACCAGGTGTCACCGGCGGCGACAGCCTGGCCACCAAGCCAGTAGCCGGGTTCGTCTGCCTCGAAGTCAAGAATGTACTTGCCCTTTTCGGCTGCCTTCTTTGCTTCTTCCTTCAGTTCGTCGAGGGTGGTCGGAACCTTCAGGCCGAGGGCGTCGAATTCGGCCTTGTCGTAGAAGTACACGAGGGGGCCGGTGTCCTGGGGAAGGCCGACAACCTTACCGCCCACGGACATGAGGGAGTAGGCGCCGGAGAAGTTGTCCTTGTACTTTTCAGCTTCGGCGGTGACGTCTTCGACGAGGCCCTTGGTGAAGAAGGCGGGAACCTCGGCGTAGCCAAGCTGGGCGAGGCAGGGGGCTGCCCCGGCGTTGATGTCGGTTTCGAGCTTCTTGATCATTTCGAGGGCCTTGCCATCGAACTTGGTGGCCTTGACCTGAACGTCGGGATGCTCTTCGTTCCAGCGTGCAACGATTTCGTCTACCTTGACCATGCCGTCGCCGTCAGGCAGGCGGTGGAGGTATTCGATTTCGATGGCATCGCCTGCAGCTTCAGGAGCTGCAGTGGCTGATTGGGTGTCACCGCTGCTGGCTGCAGGGGTTTCCGAGGATGAGCAGGCTGCCAGGCCCATTGTTGCGATGGAGGCGGTAGCGAACAGTGCTACGGCCTTCGTCATTGAGGTCGATTTCGACATGAAGTCACTCTCCTTCGAGGATCAGAAATGATTAATTCTGATTGCAGACCCATACTAGCGCGCATAATCGATAAATCTCATCCTCGGCTGACAATTTGCCCATAACAATCACATAACGGTGGTGGGGAAGCGCGAAAACACGCTTCCCCACCACCGTTACTCACACGCCATCAGGCGCGCATCACACTAGGGACGCAACCACAGCGAACCCAAAGGCTCCAAAGTGACCGCAGCTTTCTCCTGCGGCACACCATGCAGCACGGTGGAGACCGTCTCCATGGAGGAGTTGTAGACAAAGACTGCTCCATCGGCGTAGCTGGCTACATCAACACGCTGATCTTCAGCGTGGATGGAGGCCTCGTAGGAGTCCTCAGCTCGCGCCGCCCAGTAAATCGCCCTGGCCAAAATGCGGGCGTTCTCCTGGCTGAAGGGCAGACCAGCCAGGTAGACCGAGCGCCCTTGGCCGTACGCATTTACTGCTGCATGCACGCTCGTTCCTTCAGAGGCCACCACCTCCACGCTGGAAGTCACCGGCACCCAGAAACGCGAGCCCCCCGCAGCATTGAGCCTCAGCGCTGCTCCACCTTCACCTTGCATAATGAAATGCTCTTCGGCGCGCGTCGGGTAACGGTCTGTCGACAAAGAGAAGGACTGTTCTTGGTCAACGCCAAAGACATCTGACAGTTGGTTCACTGCACCGTTCGCGATATAGGCACAGGGCTCTCCCACACCAATAATGCCGCCGCCGTCAGCGACGAAGCGACGCACCACTGATTGCAGCTCCACATCGGCCCAGTGGGCTCCGCCCGAGAAGGCTGTTCCCGCTTCACCGACGTTCACGAGCACGTCAATCCCTTCGGGCACCCCTGCTCGGATGTCATCAAAAGACATGAACTCGACGTCGAAAGGCAGGCCCGCGAGCGCTTCGAGTACACCCACATAGGCCTCGGTCTGTTCAAACGGTAGGGCGTGGGCGACCATGTGGGTCTGCCAGGAACGCACCTTGCCCCAGGCGTTGAGTACGCCTACGCGCACCGGCGCTGCCAGGGGGCGCTCTCCGGCAGCAGCCTCGTAGATGTCGCGGAATTCTTGGCAGATCTGGGTAATGCGTTCAACGAATTCGGGGAATTGGATGGCCAGAGAGAGGTAGCCGCCGTATCCGATTCGGTCGAGCGGGGAGCGTACGATAGCGCGGCGGGCTGCCATCCACGAGGTATTGGCCTCCCCCACCGGATCGCCTTCCGGGTTGAACACGTCGGGGAAGAAGTAGGGCAGGAAACGGCCTTCGGTGTATCGCACATGCGGGATGTCAGAGATCATGCGGCAGGTTGCGGCGTTGCCCACGGAGCCAACGACGGCGTCCAAGCCTGTTTCAGCAAAACGCTCCCCGTAGGGTTCGGTGCCGATCCAGTTATCCCCGAGGAACATCATTGCTTCTTTGCCTGCGGCATGGACGGCATCGGTGAGTTCGCGCACGCGGGAGGTAACAAAGCGGTTTTGGAAGTCCATCCAGTCGCGGAATGCCTTAGTGGGCACGCGGAAGGAGCAGTTGTAGTAGCCCTCGTCCACGAAGTCCTCAGGGGTCAGACGGTAGCCGTATTCGGCGTAGAAAGCCTCCATAGCTTCGACGGAGACGGATGCGGAGTACCCGAACCAGTCAACGTACTTTTCTTTGCGTTGGTTATTGAATACCAGGGTGAAGTGGTAGAAGAAGGTGGTGAAACGGACGACGTCAATTTCGTCGTGCTCAGCCAGCCAGCGGTCGAGTTCGCTGCGGACGCGTTCCCACACCTTGGGGAGGCGTACATCGTAGGGGCGTTCTTGGTGGCGGGTGGGGTCATCGTCCCAGTTATTGGTGATGTAGTTGTACATCTGGGTGGAGTCCCAGATTTGGCGGGCGAGGAAGTTGACGGTGTAGAGGTGGCCTAGTTCGGGTGCGAGGATGCGCACATGGCTGTCGTCAATGAGTTCCCATTCCTCGCGCGCCAGGGTGCGTCCGGTGGTGCGGTCAATGACCTGCCAGTATCGGGCGAGGTCAACCTGGGTGTTGGGGGCGAATTGTTCGGTGAGGTAGCCCTCCATAATGTCGATGACGAGGTCGCCTCCCAGTGCTGGGGTGCGGGGGGACTGGAGGTATTGGTGGATGGTGGTGTCGGGGTTGTCGAGGGCCCATTCCTGGTCACCGCGTGCGGGGAAGTAGGTGGAGTAGACCTTTGCGGCGAGTTCGTGAACGAGGTCGGGCAGGTGGGTGCCATCTGAGTTGCGCACCGCATCGGCGCCGAGTTGCTGCATCAGTTTTTTCACGTCCTCATCGATACCAACTTCGATGGGGAGTGTGACGCGGCCGTGGGTTGTCATGGGTTCTCCTCTGAACTCGCGGGAAATGAAAGGCGGGGAATGAAGGAAGGAAAGAAGGGGATGGGGGTTGGTTTTAGGGAGCGGGGGCGATGACGACCTCAATCCCGTGTTCTCGTAGGGCGTGGGCGTGTTCATCGCAGATGCCGGTGTCGGTGACGACGGCCGATACTGCTGTCAGTGGGGCAATCTTGGCAAAGGCGCTCTGTCCGATTTTTCCTGAGTCGGCAACGACGACGACGCGCCGGGCTGCACTGGCGAGCGCGGCGTTCACTTGGGCTTCGCCCTCGTGGTCGGTGTAGAGGCCGTGCGTCAGGTCAAGAGCGTTGATTCCCAGGAAGAGCGTGTCAACGGAGATGTGCGGCAGGATGAGGGAGGAGAGAGGTCCAGTCAGTTCATAGCTGCGTGCCCGCACGACCCCGCCTGTGACGACGACGCGCACTCCGGGGCGAATAGCAAGGTCGTTGGCGATGTTGATGGCGTTGGTGACCAGGGTGATGCCGTCATTTTCGAAGTCTTCTTCTGCGCTGACTCGTAGGCCAACTTCGTGGGCGGTCAAGGTGGTGGTTGTACCGCCGTTGAATCCAATGACGTCGCCTGGGGCAACCATTGCGGCAGCACTGCGGGCAATGGCGAGTTTGGCATCTGATTGTGCGCCTGAGCGGTAGCGCAGGGGCAGTTCTCCACTGGAGGGGTTGGCGCTAGCACCGCCACGGGTGCGCATGATGAGCTGTTGGTTGGCCAGTGTGTCGAGGTCACGGCGTACAGTTGCTGGAGATACGCCGAGTTCTTCGACAGCATCTTCGACGCGCAGGGTGCCACGTTCCATCACCAGATGGGCCAGTGCCGAGAGTCGGTCTTGGCGGTTCACGGCAGCTCTCCTTTCCCATGTTTTCTGCCCGTTTTCTTCCCTATTGTGCGTCAGGAGTGGACGTGAAGGGGAGAATGTGAAAACAGTGGTGCGTAGTTGGTGGTGAAAGTGTCACTGCACAGAGTACACTAACGATCAATACTGATTGATACAGTCTATCTGTAATCATGTTTAGTCAATAGATGCTCTCGTTATTGACCACATCGCCCACAAGGAAGGTGCCCCTCATGAGCATTACCAGCGCCGAAATTGCTTCCCAGCCCGAGGTCTGGACCCGCGTTGTCGAATGTGCCGCCGACGCAGCCCCCCTCGTTGCCGACGGAGACTCTGTCGCCGTCGTCGGCTGCGGAACCTCATGGTTCATCGCCCAGGCCTACACGCGCATGCGCGAAAGCATGGGCAAGGGCGTTTCCGATGCCTTCACCGCCACCGAGTTCCCCGTTGAACGCGCCTACGATCACGTCATTTGCCTCTCTCGCTCTGGCACCACCACCGAGATCATCGACGTCATGCGCCAACTCCACGAGGCCGGCCGCCCCGCTACCCTCATCACCGCAGTCTCCCCTGGCCCCGCCTCACCCTACGCTCACACCGAGATTGTCCTTGACTTCGCGGACGAAGAATCCGTCGTCCAGACGCGCTTTGCCACCTCCGCCCTCGCATACTTCCGCCTTAACCTTGGCCAGGATCTGACCCAGACCATTGCGGATGCTCGCACTGCTCTTGAAGTCGAGATCCCCCAGCGCTGGGTAGAAGCCACTCAGATCACCTTCCTTGGCTACAACTGGACCATCGGCCTGTCCAACGAAGCTGGCCTGAAACTGCGTGAAGCCAGCCAATCCTGGACCGAGGCCTACTCCGCCATGGAGTACCGTCATGGCCCGATCTCCATTGCTGAACCTGGCCGACTCGTGTGGGCATTCGGTGAAGTTCCCGAAGGCCTCGAAGAACAAGTTGGCGCCACCGGCGCAGAGTTCGTTCACTCTGACCTTGATCCCATGGCTGACCTCATCATCGCCCAACGCCTTGCTGTGGCCCGGGCAGAGGCGCGCGGCCTCAACCCCGACACCCCCCGCCACCTCACCCGTTCGGTAATTCTCGACGCCTGATTTACAGAGCCTTCGCGGCGTGCCACACTCAGCGTGTACGCCGCGAAGGCGTTCATCTTCCTCATACCCCTATCCCATCCATACATTTGAGGAGTACACCATGCGATACGCGATCGGCATTGACGTAGGCGGCACCACCATCAAAGCGGCCCTCATCGGCGAGAATGCGCGAATATACGACTCGATCAGCATGGACACTCCCCACTCCACCGGAGCCATCACCTCCGCATGCTCCACCCTGGTCACCACCCTGCGTGACCGCGTCAACGCCGGTGACCTTGAAGGCGTTAATGGCCCTATCCACCCTGATGAACTCATCAGCACCATCGGCGTTGACGTACCCGGCATCGTTGACGAACAACGCGGCATCGCCGAGTTTTCCGCAAATCTCGGCTGGGAAAACTGGAGAGCCCACGCCGACTTTGAAGCCGCACTGGGCACATCCGTTGCCTTTGGCCACGACGTTCGCAACGGCGCCAAAGCTGAATCCCACTGGGGCATCGCCCTACCCAACTTCTTCTACATTGCTATCGGCACAGGTATCGCCTCGGTTCTGGTTATCAATGGCGCGCCTGTAGCCCCACACGGCTGGGCAGGTGAAATCGGTCAGGTGCCCGTCCCCGATCCTCAACGCCAAGGCTCCCTTTTACCCCTTGAACAGGTCAGCAGTGCCTCCGCTATTGCCAAGCGGGCCATCGAAGCAGACCTCGTAGGAGAGGACGCCGGCGCCGCAGAGGTCTACCTTCTTGCCGGCGCAGGTAATGAGGACGCGCAAGACATCATCAACGACGCAATCTGCGCCCTTGCCCACGGTATCGCCCCCGCCCTGGCAGCATTTGGCCCCATTCCCGTTGTTCTGGGTGGCGGCCTAGCAAATGAGGGCGACCCCCTTTGCGATCACCTTGAAATGGAACTAAGCCTTGCCCTAGGCATCATCCCCCCACCTCCGGTCATGACCGCCACCCTCGGCTCACGCTCCCAAGTTCTTGGGGCAGCGCTGAGCGCCTTCCAATGTCACGACCTTCTCGGACAATAACGGAAAAACGCAGCCGCGATAGCCTCACCAGAGCAGCACAGGAGACGTCTGCATGACGACGATCTGGACCATCACCCCCAACCCCGCCCTTGATTTCACCTACAGGGTGCCTGCCTTGAACTACGGGCATAGCCATCGCGTCGACCACGTTGATATACGCCCCGGCGGTAAAGGTATTAACGTGGCGCGCGTCCTTGCTCAACTCGGGTATGCGTCCTGCGTGACAGGATTCCTTGGAGGCAGCAACGGCAGCACTTTTCGAGATCTGCTCACCCAATGCGCCCCTTCTGACCTGCTCCGCCCCTGTTTTATCGACACCGATATGCAAACGCGCATGAGTATCGCGGTTGTCGATTCGGACGCGACCGTGTTCAATGAAGCGGGAATCGCCCCACAGGATTCAGACTGGGAACGCCTGTGCGACTTCCTTGCCAAAAAGGTTCGCCCCGGTGACATCGTTGCCTGCTGCGGGTCCTTCCCAGGGGACTCCTCCCCTACCTGGATTGAAGCGATTATCCGTACCGTCCACGAGGCCGGCGCACGCATCCTCGTTGATGCCAGTGGTGACCTCTTAACTGCGGCGTGCCACGCTGGTGCTGACCTGGTTAAGCCCAATGACATTGAACTCCGTCAGACAACGGGGAAGGACAGTGTCGAAGAAGGCGCACGCACTCTCCTGAACGACGGGGTGAGTGTGGTGATCGTGTCAGAAGGCGCTCGCGGCATGAGCGTTCATGGCAACGATGGAGCCTTCCGCGCGCTTCCCGCTCGCTCAGTTGCAGGAAATCCTACGGGTGCTGGGGATGCCTCGGTGGCGGCATGGTGTGCTTTCCTTTCCTCCTACGACGGTCCAATGACTGCGGCTGCTCTTGCCGATGCCCTGCCCCAAGCTGTTGCTCTTTCGGGGGCGGCTGTCGCCTGCCCCGTTGCGGGCGAAGTTGACCGCGATCTTTATGAAGAAATGCTCCCTCTAGTGAAAGTTGAGTCCTACTGATGCCTCTTGTCGATATTCGCCAGATGGCTGCCGAAGCCGCAGCCGCCAAGGTTGGTCTTGGTGCCTTCAACGTGGTGCTCCTTGAGTTCGCTCACGCTGAGGTTGAGGCTGCTGAACGCGTCGGTGTGCCTATCGTCCTCCAGCTTTCAGAGAATGCCATTAAGTATCACGGTGGGAAGATCGCGCCACTGGGTGCTGCACTGCTGGCCCTAGCTCATGAGGCGAGCGTACCCGTTGCTGTCCATCTCGATCACGCCGAAAGCGTTGACCTGTGCAAGGCTGCAGTCGACTTGGGCTTTAACTCGGTCATGTATGACGGCTCCCATTTGGATGATGCGACGAACCGTGACACCACGGCTGCTGTGGTGGAGTTTTGCCATGCTGCGGGTGTTGCTGTTGAAGCTGAACTTGGTGAGGTTGGGGGAAAGAACGGCGTGCACGACCCCTCGGCGCGCACGAACCCTGAAGATGCTGCCGCCTTCGTTGCTGACACAGGTGTGGATCTACTCGCTGTGGCCGTCGGTTCCTCTCACGCCATGACAACCCGCGGCGCTGTGCTCGATACTGAGCTTATTAGCGCTATTCGTGATGCTGTTCCTGTCCCCCTGGTGTTGCATGGCTCCTCGGGCGTCTCTGATGAGGGCATGGTGGCTGCTATTAAGGCGGGCATGACCAAGATCAACGTCTCTACCCACCTCAATGTGGGGTTCACCGGCGTTGTGCGTGAGATCCTCAATGCGGACGAGAAGATCGTTGACCCACGCAAATACGTTGGACCAGGCCGAGCTCATGTCACTGACGAGGTTGCCCGCCTGCTCTCCTTGTACACCACCGCCTAATGCCCTCTTACGCTTGAGTCCTTCCGCGGGGCATTAAGGCGCTGTTTCCTGTCACAGTGGTGGCCCTTGGTGAAGCGAATTCGCTTCCCCAAGGGCCACCACTTTTTAGCTGAGTGCTTCAGCTCCGCTTGCGAGCTGCAATACCCGCTGCGCCAGCCAGGGCAACGACTGCTGCGATGGTGACAAGAGCCGTCACCTGAGCGCCGGTTGCGGCAAGGGAACCAGAGCCCTTTGCCTTTCCTGCGTTCTTCTGGGTAGCGGCGTCAGCAGATTTGCCTGTATGAGTGCCAGCCGAGGTGTCGGAGTCCTTCTCGCTTCCCTTCGGCGCGCCCGAATCCTTCTGCGGAGGTGTGGTGTCAGTGCCACCCTGGTTGCTCGTGGGTGGAACGATAGTGGACACGTCCTTGACAGTGAAGGTCATTTCAGCGGCACGTCCCGACGTTCCAACGGCCTTGACCGTATGCGTGCCTGCGGGGAAATCAACCGGAACATTCCAGGTGATGGACGCGCGCCCCTCTTGATCGGCTGCCACCGTGCCAACGACAACGGGGTCAGAGTAGACCGTGAAGGTCACTTCCTCACCGATAGCGAAGCCTGAGGCAGTGAAGGTCATTGCGTTCCCGACGACGATCGACGCATCTGATACTTCGACCTTCAAATCCTCGGGGTGGGGGACAACTTCCTTCTTCACTAGAGCCAGTTTGCCCTCGTCAACAATGTCGTCATCGGCGCGCGGGTCCTTATTGCGCCCCTCAGCGCTGATGGTCACGGGGATGGAGAGGAACTCGCCATCGTAGGCGGCAAGCGCGTCAGCTAAAGCGAGTTCTTCAGTGGCGAGCACGAGGTCTTCACCAAAAGGCTCAGCGCTTTGTGCAGACACAGCAGGGAAGTCAAAGACCTGCAGTGACGCCTTTGTGACAGGGCCGGTCACAGCCACGCGCAGGCGTGCCTTCTGTGCCCGATTGACGTTGTATTCAGCTCCAACTGGCTGCCAGGTGTTGCCACCGTCAATGGAGTATTCGAGTTCTCCAATAACGGGGGTGGGCTGGTCCTTTGTGACAGCGTCAAGTGCGTTGGCAAGTCCGCGTCCTTGGTAGGCCTTGGCGCTTGCGTCCGGTGCGAGGCGATCCATTGTGTTCCCTGCTTGCTTGAGCAAGAGTTCACGCAAACGTGGTGCTTTCGCATCAGGGTGGATGCTCTTGAGCAGTGCGGCAACACCGGCAACGTGAGGCGAGGCCATTGAGGTACCGCTGATGCTTCGCCATCCACCTCCGTGTAGAGCAGAGAAGGTTGACAGGATTGCACTGCCAGGGGCTGCCACCTCAATGTGCTTTTCACCGTAGTTCGAGAAACCCGAACGTTGGAAGACGGCCGTGGCAGGGTCTGCCCCGCGTGCGGGAAGACGAACAGAGGAGACCGTAACGACAGAGTCAAGCATTGCGGGAATATCAACGCCACTGCTCACGTCGCGATCCTTGATCGCAGCGCCCTCAACGTCGTTAGGGCTAGAGCTTTCAGTAGTGGGGTTGTCCAGGTCGTAATTTGAGTTGCCCGCTGCCACGACGTGCAGCAGTCCCTGCTGGTTCGTGTAGTCGAAGGCGCGGCGGACGACCTCGTAGCCGGCAGCCTGTGAGGGTTCGGTGGGCACCCAGAAAGACCAGGGGTCAACGTAGTAGGAATTATTCGTGATGTCAGCGCCCTTAGCCAGAGCCCACATCACACCGCAGGTGACATACTCGGGGTAGAACAAGCCCTCGGCGTTCGAGGCTTTTACCGCCATAATGCGTGCACCGGGAGCGACGCCGTCAACGCCTTGGCCATTGTGTTCAGCGGCAATGGTGCCAGCAACGTGAGTACCGTGGTAGTGGTCATCCTGCCAGGCTTCACGGGAGTTATTGGGAATGCCATTGACGTGACAGCCGACAGAGTTTTCCACGTCGATTTGGTCGTCAAGGTCAACATGGGTGCCATCAACACCGGTGTCGAGGACAGCGACGGTGGCTTTGGCGCGGGGGACGTCAACTTTTTGTGCTTCAACAGCACCGATTGCGGTCAGACCCCACGCCTGCGCGGTCTGCGGGTCAGGCACATAGTCATCCACCTGAGAGTCAGCGTCAGCTCCGCCACCGCCAGCGCCGTTGCCGCCTGCTGCCGCAGCGTCAGAAACGACGCGTTCGGCACCGCTCACCTGGGCGAAACGGGTTGGGCCAACAGAGTGCAGGGGGATTCCTGCCTGCTGCGCTGCCGCGTTCAGGTCCGAAGCAAAGGCTGCCTTCGCGGATTGGGCGAAGAAAGCGTCAAGATCGGGGTATTCAGCCAGGGTTGCAGCGCCCAGAGCTTTCGCGGCTGCTACGAGCTGAGCGAGCTGTTCAGCGCTTGCCTCAGGAGCAAGGTTCACGGCGTAGTTCATTACCTCACCGTCGGCTGCGCGCGGCGCGGAAATGATGGCTGAGGTTGCCTGCGTAGAGGCAGTGGGGGCGTCACCTGAGTCCCCACTTTGTGCGAGATTATTCGCTTGGGCATCGGCCGGGGATGCGGCAGGTGAGGCGGCACTTTCGGCGGAGGCGGGACTATCCACAGTGGAGGATGGAGCGTCCGCAACGGAGGCAGGACTATCCCCGTGTGAGGTTGCAAGGGCGACGTTGGGCAGTGCCAGCACGCTCAGTGCCGATGCGCCCACAATCACCGAACGCATCCATCTCTTGGACTGGCTTTGACGGGTTTGCTTCATCACGCCATTCTTTCGCTCGTCGTGTGATCTTCGGCAATATGCCGTTACCACACGGTAAATAAAATGCTTCGACCAGCGGTGACGCTATCCACATCGTGGGCAAAGTTACATTTCTCCGAGGACTTCTGAACGTTGCTACTCCCCGCAGCGACATGAGCCGCCCTCAAGCGTAACCGTCAACGCAGGCAAGGATCCGTAGCGAAGATGTCCTCAAGTGTCTCAGGACGCAGTGCCCATTGTGCCTGCCCTTCCTCCACGACCAAAACCCCGGGGCGGGTTAGCAGATTGTAGTTTGAGGCCATTGAACGCCCATAAGCACCCGTTGCTGGAACGGCCAGCAGATCACCGGCACGTAGATCGGCGGGTAAATCAACATCGTGAACAACAATGTCACCGCTTTCGCAGTGCTTGCCCACCACTCGGCAGCGCATGAGCGGGCCTTCAACATGGCGGTTGGCAACGGTCGCCGTGTAGTGAGCGCCGTAGAGAGCGGGTCGGATGTTATCTGACATTCCCCCGTCAATGCTGACGTAGCGACGCTGCGTGCCGCCCTCGTCAATGATGACGTCCTTAATGGCCCCCACACGGTAGAGGGTCACCATAGTCGGGCCGATAATGGAACGGCCGGGCTCAACAGAGACATGGGGAACAGGCAGGCCAGCCGCCCCTGATTCTTCGCGAACGATGGTGGCCAATGCGCGGGCGACCACAACCGGCGAGGTCGGCTCAGGGTCCGCCCCTGTGTAGGCGATGCCCACTCCCCCGCCAAGATCAATCTCGGGCACGCACACACCGGTACGTTCCGCGAGCTCGGCACGCAAGTCCATGACAATACGTGCGGCAGCCTCAAAAGCCTCGGTGCCATTGATCTGTGAGCCAATGTGATTGTGGAACCCTCGAAGTTCCAGGTGCTCGCTGGCCAACACCGCCTCAGCCACGGCAATAGCCTCGCCGCCAGCAACGGAAACCCCAAACTTTTGGTCCTCGTGGGAGGTCGCAATGTACTCGTTGCCCCCTGCATGGATGCCGGTTTTAACGCGGACCATCACAGGAGCAACAACGCCTAGCCGCGCGGCGATGGACTCAACCTGGGTGACTTCCCAGGGCGAATCAAGGAAGATGCGGGCAATACCCGTGCGCTCACCAGCAGCGTTGAGCGCGTTCAGGGCTGTTTCTACTTCGACGTCGGTCTTGTTATTCCCGTGCAAGCCCACCATGCGGGGTTCAGCCCCAGCCCGCAGAGCAAGGGTGAGTTCCCCCAAGGAGGCGGTGTCAATGCCCATACCGCACTCGCTGACAGTGCGGATGACGTCAGCGCAGAGGAAGGCCTTGCCCGCGTAGAAGGCGTCGCCTCCGGCCATGCCGTAGCCGTCCCAGAACTCTTCAGCCATGGCGGTGGCCCAGACATTAGCCCGTCCGCGCAGGTCCGCACGATCCATGACAAAGATGGGTGTGCCGTATTCTTCGGCAAATTCAGGTAGGGCGCACCCTCCAAGTTCCAAAGCACCGTTTTCGCGTCGCATGACTGTCCACGGCCACAGGTCTGGCCGTTGGTCGGGTTCGGGGCACACGAGGGCACCCACAGGCAGCGCGTCAGCAGGAGAAGTGGATTCAGAGGCGGAGGGTGCGCTCACCTGTCACATCCTTTCGGGAGCTGCGACGCCAAGCAGATCAAGGCCCGTACGCAGCACCTGCGTTGTGGCATCGTTCAGCCACAGGCGAGCAACATGGGATTCCTCGACGGCCTCGTCCGCACGCGGGGTCACTCGGCACTGGCCGTACCATGCGTGGTAGGCGCCTGCCAAGGATTCAAGATAGCGGGCGACGCGATGTGGTTCGCGCAGTTCAGCGGCTTGGGCGACCTGCGCGGGGAACTGAGCGAGCTTGCCAAGCAGGTCGGCGTCAGCCGGGCTATCCAAAGCTGCAGGGTTAAAGCCAGCCTCGCGGTTTACCCCGTGCTCGGCAGCATTGCGCGCCACGTTGCAGGTACGGGCGTGAGCGTATTGCACGTAGTACACGGGGTTGTCATTCGTGCGAGAACTCAGCAGGTCAAGGTCAATATCCAGGTTAGAGTCCATCGAGACTCGCACCAGGGCGTAGCGCGCGGCGTCCACGCCGACAGCATCAACCAGGTCATCAAGGGTGACGATGGTGCCGGCACGCTTAGACATGCGCACGGGTTCGCCATTCCTCACGAGGTTAACCATCTGGCCAATAAGGATCTGCATGTTGACCTGGGGAGTGTCACCGAAGGCTTCACACATGGCCATCATGCGGCCGATGTAGCCGTGATGGTCAGCGCCCAGCAAGTAGATGGCACTATCTGCACCACGTTCGCGCTTATCCAGGTAGTAGGCGACGTCGCCAGCGAAATAGGCTGCCTGACCATCAGACTTAATGAGGACGCGGTCCTTATCGTCACCGTAAGTGGTGGTACGAAGCCAAACGGCACCGCCCTCGTCAAAGACCTCACCACGCTCACGCAGGGTAGCAATAGCGCGATCCACAGCGCCCGACTCGTGCAGGGAGTCCTCGTGGAAGAACACGTCAAACTCTGAGCGGAAGGAACTCAAGCGTTCCTTGATCTCACCGAACATTAGCTCCACGCCGCGAGCGCGGAAGGCTTCAATGGCTTCCTCTTCGGGCAAGGTGATGGGGTCAGGTTCTCCGGCCGCTGCAGCGTCAGTGCGGACGCGTTCGGCAATGTCAGCAATGTATTGGCCGCCGTAGCCGTCTTCGGGTGCTTCCTGGCCCAGGGCGCGGGCGTAGAGGGAACGGGCGAAACGGTCAATCTGCGAGCCGTGGTCGTTGAAGTAGTACTCGCGGGTAACTTCGGCGCCGCAGGCGCGCATGAGACGAGCCAGAGAATCACCGACAGCCGCCCAGCGTGCACCGCCGAGGTGGACGGGGCCGGTGGGGTTAGCTGACACGTACTCGAGGTTGATGTGGGTGCCAGCCATGGAAGAGTTCGTGCCGTAATCGGAGCCGCTTTCGACAATGGTGCGGGCGAGTTCGCCAGCGGATGCGGCGGCTAGGCGAATGTTAATGAAGCCCGGGCCAGCGATCTCAACGGCGTCGATACCCTCGTGTGCGCCAAGCAGGTCAGCCAGAACGGTAGCGAAGTCGCGTGGGTTCATGCCGGATTTCTTCGCCAACTGCATGGCGATATTGGTGGCCCAGTCACCGTGGTCACGGTTGCGGGGGCGTTCGACCTTGACGGGGTCGGGGATGTCGGCGGGGTCAAGGGCAAGAGTGCCGACGTTGACCGCGCTTTCCAGGGCGGAGCGGATGAGTACAGCAAGTTCTTCAGGAGTCACACCCAAAGGTTAGTCTCCTCAGGCGGTGAGTTTCCATTCCTTGACGTAAAAACAGCCCCGTGTCATCGAAATCATAGGGGGTTGCATGAGATTTCGAGAGCACGGGGCTGCTTGACCGCTGAAGGGATGGGGTCAGCGGTCGGCCTCGTAGTCAGAGAGCAGGTCGATGCGACGCTGATGGCGCTCATCGCCAGAGAAGGGGGTTTCAAGGAAAGCATCGACGAGGGCGGCGCACTCTTCAGGGCTGTGCTGGCGGGCACCCACGGAGATGACATTGGCGTCATTGTGCTCGCGAGCCAGGCGGGCGGTGGCGTCATTCCAGGCCAGTGCTGCGCGCACGCCCTTGACCTTGTTGGCGGCGATCTGTTCGCCATTGCCTGAACCGCCAATGACGATACCCAGCGAACCGGGATCAGCGACGACTGCCTCGCCACATTCGATGCACATGGGGGGGTAATCATCAAGGGCGTCGTATTCGTGGGCACCGTGGTCAATGACTTCGTGGCCTGCGGCGTTGAGGTGTTCAACCAGGTAGGTCTTGAGTTCGAAGCCTGCGTGGTCGGTGGCGATATGGACGCGCATAGGGACCCTCCTTCGGGTCGATATAGTGTCAGTAACGCTGATAAGTATGCCAAAAGGGAAGGCTGGCGACCCCTGGACTATAGCCCCGCGTGTGGTGCACCTTTGCTCGGGAATATCCGACATCTGTGCGCTCAGAGTCGCCACAAGTAGCCCGGCTACGGCAATATGCGCATCGACGTGTCCGATACTGCAGTGCGGCGTGATACCTTGCGCGGCTAAATCCTGCTAAAGTGTTGCTCCGTTGGCCCCGATAGCTCAGTGGATAGAGCGTTCGCCTCCGGAGCGAAAGGTCGCAGGTTCGAATCCTGTTCGGGGCACATTATCTTCCTCCCCTTCTCCGCCTTCACCTGGGCTTTTATCCCCTCGTTCCTGTGGCTAATGGCGAGCGTCACTTTTAGAATGAGGACGACCCATTCTTTCGACTCAGTGCCCGTTTCCGCGGGGTGTTTTTCCGCCCGGCGGTCTACGCCTTGGCCTTTCCCGCCCGGCGCCTCCCGCCCAGTGACCTTCCCACCAACTGTCTTGTTGCCCAGTGTCTTGTCACGTTCACAGTGTGGCGTGGTCCGATTGCGGGTTGTCGTTACAGCAAGGAGGCTGTTATGGGACTGTTTTTCTCTGAGGTTGTTGGCGCCCTCATTCAACTGCTGATTTTTTCGCTGCTTCCTTTTCTACTGTGGGCCATTTTGGCGCGCACGCACACCAGCTTTAGATCATGGATTGGCCTTCACGCACCTGCTCGGATCAGCGCTCCGCTTGTTGCCTGGAGCTTCCTCATTGTGGTGGCCACCTTTGCGCTGGGCGTGGGCATCCAATGGCTGTTGGCAGGGGCTCCTGTTGCAGCATCCAAGTTCGCGGGCCTTGGATACGCGGCTCTTCCGGCAATCCTTGTGTTCGCTGTCTTTGGCACTGCTTTTGGTGAGGAGATTTTCTTCCGTGGTTTCCTGCTGAAACGTTTCCAGACGCTCATGACTTTCCAGCGGGCCAATGTCCTTCAAGGGGTGCTGTTTGGCCTTATCCACGGCATCATGTTTTTCACGATGCTGCCTTTCTTCTCGACGCTCCTGATTGTGGTGTTTACGGGCGCAATCGGGTGGAGCCTGGGGATGGTGAACGAACGCCTGGCTGGCGGGTCCATCCTGCCGAGCTGGTTCATTCACGCAAGCGCCAATCTTCTTGCCGGACTCGCTATGGCCTTTGAGTTGTTTACCGTCACTCCGGCGGCTTAGTCTGCTCGTATGACGTCGACATTTTCCGGTGTGCCGCATCGTTCGGGCCTGGATGTGCCTCCTTCTGCCGACGCTTCCTGCATGGATCTTCCTTCTTTTCGTTCAATTTACGAGGCTCTTGCCGCCATCTTCCCGCGCATACAGTGGTGGCCAGCGGAATCGGATTTTGAGATCGTCGTCGGGGCGGTGCTCACGCAAAACGTCGCGTGGAGGAATGTTGAATACGCCATTGCGGCGCTGAAGGAGGGCGGGCACCTGCATCCCGAGGGGGTCCTTGCTCTTGAGCACGCGCTTCTCGCGGAGCTGATTCGTCCGGCGGGCTACATGAACGCTAAAGCCCGCTATCTGCACAATGTCACTGTGTGGTTTCGGGCCAACCACGCGTTAGCCTCGTCAATGGAGGACGAGGCCGTACGTCAGAGCCTGTTGGCGGTCAAGGGCGTGGGCCCTGAGACCGCTGATGACATTCTTCTCTACGTCTACAAGCGTCCCGTGTTCATCTGGGATGCGTACGCGCGCCGTCTGCTCACTCATCTGGGCTATCCGGTTCCCTCCACCTACGAGGGCGCCCGCCGCGCGCTGAGCAAGCATGTTGAGGCGGCAGCTTTTAGCGTCGAAGAACTCGCAGTCTTCCACGGCCTGATTGTTGAGGCCGGTAAAGTAGCTCACAAGCGAGGCTCGTACAAAGCCGTGCTGGAGGCATGAGCGGAAGGGACTCTCGATGGACGGTGAAGCTGACTTTTCTGGGAGTCCAGCGGATACGCCACTCTCTTCCAATGACGGGGATGCCTCGAAGGAAAACTCTCAGGCCCCTTCCCCGCCCTCGTGGCGTGAACGTACCCGAATGTGGCGCTGGGGAATTGTCACGCTGATCCTCAGCGCACCTTTCCTGGACATGTTTTTAGGTGACTACGTACCTGGCTTGTCCACGCTTGTTCGTGAGATCTCCTTGTGGTTTGCTTCCTTCGAGGTGGAGATCCCTCCCCTCATGTTGGGGCTTTTTGTTGCCGACGGTTCCAGTCTGGTTCTTGCCTGGTTTGGGGCGCTTGCGGTGTGCATCTGGTTCACTACCTATCTCCTTATCACTGCGCGAACCTCGATCCCGCCGAGCAGAGTACAGGCGTGGTGGTCATTCATCTGGCGGGCTGGGGTCTTCATCGCAGCGGGCACGGCGACGGTGTTCATCGGATTTGCCGGTCTTCTTGTTGTTGCGTTTTCTTCCTCCTACGCACGGCTCACCCCCGTTTCTGAGCACGGCTGCGAATTGTGGACGAGTTCTGATCCCTACTTTGATGACTGGTACACCGGCGATATTTATGTTCGTCAGCCGTGGAGTTTGACCCTTCACCACATTGACGATTGGCAAATCGTTGACACCAGCGAGGGCCTTGAAGATGAGATGCACCTGCATTGGGAGGCAGAGACAGCAACGCTTTATGTGGGACTCAGTGAGCATCGCACACCCACCAATAGCGCGACAACCTTTAAACGGATAACCGTTCGCTGCGACACCCTTGAGCATCGCAGTGAGTTTTTGAACGAGGAGCGTGCGCGCGGCTAGGAACGCTGCTTCGAGCACACTCGCGCGGACACGCAAAGAGAGGACTCGCACATACGAAAGGGCGTGGCCTGCCCTTGCGGTTAGGCCACGCCCTTTCTAGCGCCTTACTTTCCTCACGAACGAGGCGAGGTCTCACATGAGTGAGCGGTAGATCGCCTCAATGTCCTCGCGGGTGACGGGTCGAGGGTTGCCCGGAGTGCACACGTCGGCGAACGCGTCCTCTGTCAGACCAGCAATGCCATCTTCTGTGACACCAATTTCTGAGATCGTCGTGGGGTTGCCCAGGTCAACGGTCAACTGCGCGACAGCGTCAACGGCGGCTTGGCGCGCTTCATCCAGGGGCATGGTGTGGGCGCCCTCAACACCGAAAGCGGCGGCGATATCGCGGTATTTTTCGCCGGTGTAGTCGGCATTGAAGGCCATGACTTTGGCCAGCAGGATACCGTTGGCCAGTCCGTGCGGGGCGTCATAGCGGCCACCAAGAGGGTGTGCCATGCCGTGGACGAGGCCGAGTCCGACATTGGAGTAGGCCATGCCGTTGATGTAGGCAGCCAGGCCCATTTGTTCCACTGCGTCACGGTCGCCGTCGGCTGCTGCTCGCAAGTTGGCGGCGATCATCTGGATGGATTTCAAGCACAAGGCGTCAGATAGCTCCCATGCGCCGGGCGTGATGTAGCCTTCGATGGCGTGGGTAAGGGCGTCAAGACCGGTAGCGACCTTGAGGCTGCGCGGCATGCCATCCATAAGGTCTGGGTCGACAACGGCAACGACGGGGATGTCGTGGGGGTCAACACAGACGAACTTGCGTTGGTTGGTGGTGTCGGTGATGACGTAGTTAATGGTGGTTTCCGAGGCAGTACCTGCGGTGGTGGGAACGCCGATAATGGGCACGCCGGGCTTGCTTGTGGGCGAGAGGCCTTCGAGGGAGAGGACATCTCCAAATTCAGGGTTGGTGGCGATCACGGAGATGGCCTTGCAGGTGTCTTGTGGGCTGCCACCGCCAAGACCGATAAGGATCTCGGCGCCTGATTCGCGGAAGGCAGACAGGCCTGCTTGAACCTTTTCAACCGGTGGGTTGGGGACGACGTCAGAGAAGACATCCCAGGCAATGTTGGCCTCGTTAAGCAGGTCGGTAATGCGGGTGACAGTGCCATTGTTGACAAGGGCGGGATCGGTGACGATAAACGCTTTGGTGATGCCTCGCTTATTGATCTCATGGGGGATGTTGGCAATGGAACCACGGCCGAAGTAGCCGGTCTGGTTGAAAATCATCCGATACGTCATTGTTCGAACACCTCAGTTCTTCTGGCGGGATAGTGGGCACGGTGTGTGCATGGACATCGCCAGCCTATGGTGCTGGTCACTCACTCCCCAAGGCCCAAGAGTCCCAATTTCTTAGGTACACCTAAGCCCCTTTTGCACATTTTCCCAGCTCACGGAAAGACTCTGGACAGTATCAAACAGGGCATATAAAATTCGCACCCGCCACAGGGTGCCGCCTAGATCCACCCCCGCGAGCGCGCCACCTCCACCGCCACATGGCGATTAGGCGCCCCCAGCTTATGAGCAGCACTGGAAAGGTAGTTGCGTACCGTCCCCATGCTCAGGTGCGCCCGTTCGGCAATCTCTTCCACAGGCGCGCCTCCGGCAGCAAGTTCGAGGACGTCAGCCTCGCGTGGGGTCAGGGGTGAATCCCCCGCGGCGATTGCTTCGGCAGAGATCTCAGGATCAACGTAGCGGCCGCCCTCGTGAACCTTACGGATCACGTCGGTCAGCACTTTTGCCGAGGTTGTCTTGGGGACAAAGCCACGCGCTCCGGCTTCCAGGGCGCGTTTGAGGTGGCCCGGGCGGGCGTGAGAGGTGAGGATAATGCTGCGCGTCGTGGGGCTGGATGCACGAACACTCTCAATCACTTCAATGCCGTCAGCTCCTGGCATTTGCAGGTCAAGGAGTGCCACATCAGGCTGGTGGTGGTTGATATGGGCGATCGCTTCGGTGCCAGAAGCGGCCACAGTGACCACCTCAATATCAGTTTGAAGCGCCAGTATTGATTCGAGAGCTTCCCGAAGAAGGGTCTCATCGTCAGCAATAATGACTCGAATCATGACTGTGTCCTTCTTTCAGGCGTCCCACTGCGCATCCCACTGCGCGTCCCAGAAGGCATGTCCTGCGCGCCCTCCATATGCGCCACCACAGTGAAGGTATCATCCTTGCGCTCCCAGGTGAGGGCTCCCCCCATTGAGGAAAGCCGTGCGGCCAGGCTTTCCAGTCCTGATCCGGGCGTTTCTTCGTGTTGGCTTGTCATCGGGCGCGCTCCATTGTTTGTCACTGTGAGTGTCACGCCGGGGTCCTCAATGGACAGGCGGAAGGTGGCGCGCGTCGCCTCAGAATGGCGAACAATATTTGTTGCCGTCTCGCGCACCACAAGCGCCAAGCCCTCAGCGACTGGGGGAGGCAAGGCTTCATCCTCGCCAATGATGCGTACCTGCACGCCCGCTGCTGTCAGAAGCGAGTGGGCGCCGCTCAGTTCCGTAGAAAGTTCAGGGCGGCGATACTCGGCCAATACCGAACGCACTTCACGCAGGGCATCGTCAGCCAGGGCGCGCACACGCCGGGATTCTTCGGCTGCACGCTCAGCACCCTCGGCCTCTGCCAGGGCTGCCGCTAACTCAGACTTTACGGCTACCGCCGTTAGGGTTCGCCCAAAGACGTCATGCAGATCGCGGGCAATACGCAGGCGTTCCTCCGCCGCAGCAAGATCTGCTTTCACCGCGTCAACTTTGGCGTGAGCATCCACCGCTCGGGTGACGGAGAGTGTCCACTGGCAGCTCCACACGCTCAGGGCCACGGCGAAAGTCGTAGCAATAGCGGTTGAGACCATCCGTGCACCCCAATACTGGGGTTCTGTGACAACAAGGGAGTAGGTACTCACGCCCTGGTGGAGAAGGACGATGCCCACCACTGCTCCAGCAATGATGTAGTTCAAGCGCGCCGAGGTGAGCAAAGCCAATGTCCACAGCAGCAGCAAGAGAGGCAGGAGCACCGGCAGGGTTGATAGAAAAACGTTCTCACGGTCGGAAACGATCTGCTTGACGAGGCCGCCTGCCAGGGCCGAGGCCCCACCGAGTGTGACAATCGTGGGGAGAACCCAGCGTGGTAGCGGCGTACCGTCAAGCGCGTAACTGAGCAGGCGCCGCCCGTACATGATGGCGAGGAGGGCCTCAGCACTGATGAGGATCATGTGGGCCCGCCCCCACCACGAGATCGCTATATCAGCGTCAACAATGACCAGAACTATCGCAGAGAAGAGGGGCGATGCCGCAAAGAGAAGGAAGAAGGACCATAGCACATAAGAACGTAGGCGTCCACTGCCAGCGGGAACTGCACGTTGTAAGGTCATGGTCGTATTCTTTCAGATCGTCGGGCTCATCCTGCGTGAGGACATATTCAGGCGCGGCGGCTAAAACGCGTGTACTGGGCGAGGAAGATTCCTACGGCTGACCAGGCAATGACCGTCACGGTGGGCATCATCATGGCCAAGAAGGATTCACCCACACTCAGTGCAGCGCCCCCGTCAATAACAGGAGCAAACCCCATTGAGATCCCCACCAGCGCGTTCACCGCGTAAAGGGGCGAGTAGGAGCAGATGGTTTGCAAAGTCTCGGGCATGAACTGGACGGGGAAGAACAAACCAGAAAAGAAAATCGCTGCAAGCATCAGAGGCATTGAGGAGTACTGCGCGGCCTCAACGCTTGAACTCCACGCTGAGGTCCACGCTCCCAATCCAGCGAAAATCACGACAGCACCCACGATGGCAACAATCAGGGCCACCGGGTTGACCAGTGGCATTACTTTACCCAGAACAGCAACGGCAATCATGCCGGTCAGCACCTGCACAGCCAGGGCCGCAGCCGATGGGACAACAGCAGCAACAAGTGCCTCCCACACGCTAGCCTGACCGGTATTCATCCGTTGGAAGATGCCTGCCTCGCGTCGGGCAACCACGATGGTGGTGATGTTGTAGTAGATGATGAACATTGCGCCAAAACCGACCAGCATCTGCATGATGAGAACAGCGAAGCTCTCAGCACCGACTGTTTCAAGCAGAAGCGGAGCCAAAGCGAGGGCCATCAGAGGTGAGAGCAGGAGCGCGTTGAGCAGCACCGTGCGGTTACGGAAAAAGAGTCTGCTTTCTGCTGCGACCAGTGCGCTCATGCGTTGAAGAATACCGGCGGCGCGAGGGGTGGACGAGGACGACGCGGGGGTGGAGGTTGGGCCGTGAAGGGTCAGGGAGCTCATGGTGGATTCCTTTCCAAGGAGGGAGAACGACAAGGGTCAAAGGCATAGGGAGTGCAACGACACTTTGAGGAGTGCCGCCTAACGGGATGCGGTGGCCAGGAAGGCAGGATTGTCCAAAGAAGAGACACCAGCCTCAGTTCCTGTGCTCTGTGTGGTCAGTGCTAAGAAGGCCTGCTCAAGAGACGCGCTGCGCGCATCGAGAGCTTCCAAACGCACACCGTGACTATCTGCGAGTGCCAGCAAGGCCCCCAGGGTTGTTTGCAGGTCCGAGCTATGCAGAACGAAGCGCTGGCGCTCGCGGGCCACTGCGCCGCTGAGCGCAGGGAGGGTGGCAAGAACAGCCTCGTCAATCCTCAAAGCACCTGCCTGGGCTTCTGGGACAACGAAACTAATCGTTGAAGGTTGAGAGGCGACGATCTGTGCGACGCTGCCTTCAGTGAGGATGCGTCCAGCGGCCATCACCATGACGCGGTCCGCCAGGGCTTCAGCTTCTTCAAGGTAGTGAGTGGTGAGGAAGACGGTGGTGCCCTCGTTGAGCATGGAGCTAATGAGCTCCCAGGTGGCGCGTCGGGATGCGGGATCGAGGCCGGTGGTGGGCTCGTCAAGGAAGAGGAGTTCGGGCCGTCCCAGGGTGGCCATGGCCAGGTCAAGGCGGCGACGTTCTCCGCCCGAGAGAGCCTTGACGCGCACTGTTGCGCGGTGACTGAGGTTGACGAGGTCCATTGCGTCGGCAACGCTGCGTCCCTGAGCCATGGTGCCGCGCCACATGGTGAGGGTTTCTGCGACGCTCAGGTCGTCAGCGAAACCGGCCTCTTGAAGCATAATGCCGGTGCGAGGGCGTACCGCAGCCCGTTCTTTTTGGGGGTCGTGCCCAAAGAGGCGTACCTCGCCAGACGTTGCCGAGGCGGTGCCCTGGAGGATTTCAGTGAGCGAGGTCTTACCCGCGCCATTAGTTCCTAGGAGGGCGACGAGTTCGCCTCGCTCAACTTGGAAGGAGACGCCGTCAACGGCGGTGAAACGCGCGCTCCCCTTGCCGTAGCTGCGAACAATAGTGTGGGCTTCGATGATGCTCATGGGAGGCTCCTTGGGGTGGTGAACAACTGATATCTCTAGTGTTCCCCCGAAAATGGCGCTCCCCTACTGAGCGCTGTCATGAGTTCTGGTGGGTTTTTCAGGCCCATCCCATGACATTTGTCAGTAGTTATTCTGGCTGCTCTACTGACGCTGACTTTTCTCCGCTGCCCTGAATGGGTGCTCTGTCAAAACTCGCGTTGGCCGACTGTTCGTGCTTCTCATGGTGTCGGGCCCGTAGTTTCTCCATGACAATCACGATCCAGGTGGAGATCAGCAGCGGCTGGATAACCAGGTTAACGTTGGCGGGATTCAAAATGATGTCAAAGGTTTCTTCAGCAGTGAGTTCCCCATCGATCAGGACAACAATGCTGCGCATACCGTCAAAGAAGAACTGGTAGACAGCCAAGTAAATCGTCATCCATTGGATGAAATACTCTGAGATTTCGTAGTCGTCACCGCTGAGTCGCAGCAGAGGAAGAACCTGCATGACCATCTGGCGCCAGCAATAATGCACGATTGCTGTCAGCAGAATCATGATGAGGAGTCCCAGAAGGAAAGAGCCGCCTTCAAACTTGCCAAAAGTCTGCCCAAAAGGCGAGGTCTCGATATCGACGAAAATGGAGGGATCTCGAATGAGTTCAATAATGGTCGCAAGCGACATCATTCCCATTGCCACCACGGGCAGAACAATAGCTGTGGTCGCAAGCATGATGAGGAAGTGCAGCATGACTGCGACGAAGGAATATTCAGCGTCGCTGCGGCCTCTGTAGACAATCCGCCCGATGACGTACAGAAGAATGAGGACGATAACGGCCTGGATCAGCACTGCCATAATCTTCTTCTACTTCCCAAGATCGTCACGCACTCATTGCATGCGAGACAGAGACTCAGCGCGCGTTA
This sequence comes from Schaalia canis, assembly GCF_003858455.1. Lineage (GTDB taxonomy): Bacteria > Actinomycetota > Actinomycetes > Actinomycetales > Actinomycetaceae > Pauljensenia > Pauljensenia canis. Next base: position 42,351 of record NZ_RQZF01000008.1, read on the forward strand.
GGGGCGGGCAGCTCACGCCATTGGCCGCGAGCAATCAGCAATTCACGCATCATCGTGGGGCGATCAGTGACGATACCATCAACACCCATCTCAATGAGTTCAATCATTTCTGCAGGCTCATTAATGGTCCATACATGTACTGCCAGCCCCAGAGCGTGAGCGGTCGCAATAAAACGGCGATCCACCACGCGGATGGGCCCCTGGTAGTGGGGGACCTGCACGGCTCGCACTCCCTGACGAGGCCCTGGCACATGCCAGGATCCAGCATTCGTGGCCGTTTGCGCAGCTAACACCAGCCGCGCCACAGCGCTCATGCCCAGGGACGTTGACACCTTCCCTGCTGCCATACGGCGGATACGCTGCAGGCGACGTTCTGAGAAAGACGCAAGCATGACACGATCGAAAGCTTGGCAGCGCTCTAAGGTCGCCAGCAGAGGCTCAACGACAGCGTCACTCTTGGCATCAATGTTGAACCACAGATCGGGGTAGGCTTCGAAAACTTCCTCAAGCAGAGGCATCCGCTCGCCTGCGGCATTGCGCATCGTGACGAGTTCATCCCAGGTGAGGTCCTCAACGCGGCCGTACCCGTCATAGGTGCGGTCAATGGAATCATCGTGATGGACGACCACGCGGCCATCGGCGGTAACGTGAACGTCTGTTTCAATATGGCGTACACCGATGCTACGCATCCGATCAAAGGCAGCCATCGAGTTTTCGGCTACTTCAGCACCGCCACCACGGTGGGCGAAAACCAGCGGGCATCCATCAGCGACGACGGGAATCATTGACACTCCTGTCCCAGGAAGGTTGCCCCGGCTTCTTCCATGAAAGGCACGGGATCGATTGGCTTATCGGCAGCGTCACGGATCTCGAAATGTAGGTGAGCGCCAGTTGACCAACCGTTATTGCCAACTGCGCCGATTAGCTGCCCAGCTTCGACCTTTTGGCCTTGGGTGACGACGATGTCATTCATGTATTGGTGCAGGTAGGCAGAAAAGTAGGGCGTACCGTCCTGGGCTTCGTGTCGGATGACAATGTAGGCACCCGATCGAGAGTTTTCCGCGACTTCAGTGACAACACCGGCGGCAGCCGAATACATGGGGGTGCCCAAGGGAGCAGCCATATCCACGCCTTCGTGCATGAGCATCTGCCCAGAGACAGGTGAAATACGCATTGAGAAGCCGGAGGTAATCTCGTAGGTTCCGGGCTTAAGTGGCCAGTAGACCTGCTCCTTTTTCACAACAGCGCGGTCGCCGTTAGCTGCAGTTTCTGCTGGTACGCAGGCGGTAGCGAGCAGAGGGGATCGCACGCGGGTTCGCGAGGCGGCGGCAACTGCACCTTCAAGGGAGGCATATTCAATGGATGAGCTGATGTCACCGACCCATGTGTGTCCACCGGTGCCAGCGGACAGAATCTTCACCGGCAGTTGAACGGAGGAATCGGGTCCGATAAAACCAGCGACAGGCACAACGACTGTGGTGACAGTCAGCAGGGCAAGGGCGGATGCCTTGATCGCTCGGCGCATCGGGTGGGACAGTGCAGCGTTCTCAGGGGCAGCGTTGGACACGCTTAAAGGAGGAGCAGGCGTGGGCTCAGTAGCCATCACAGATGCGTAGGGATTTTCAGCGGTACGGGAACGTCCATGCAACTGAGTGCGTGAGGGGAACGGATATTCTCCCTGCATGCCCTGGGTCACTCCGACTCCTTACCTCTTTGTTCCATGGGATCCGGGTTTTCACCCTTTGACGTCACCAGATGGCAACTGTTCTAAACCTACCTCGTTAGCGCTGTCAGTGCGAGCAGTTGAGCATCAGATCACGCATGTGCGCTTAACCATGCCCTCCCCTTCGCACTTGTGCGTTTTCTGTCCACACCTACGGATTGCTTTCCCGTTGCAGGCTGTCACGTACCTCACCGACGAGTTCTTCAAGAATGTCCTCAAGGAACAAAACTCCCACGACGGTATCAACCTCGTCGCGCACCTCAACACAATGCGATCCCGTGCGCTGCATGAGGCGCAGGGCATCTTCCACCTCGTCGGTGGCATTGACCGAGGCCATCCGACGTATGCGCCACGAGGTGATCGGTTCGTCGCGGGCCTCTGCTTCGGCATACAGCACGTCCTTCAGGTGAACGTATCCGACGAGCGCTCCATCTTCGCCAACAAGGGGGAAACGCGAATACCCGGTCTGCGCGACCTCACGCTCAACAGCAGCAGGGGTGACATCGTGTGGCAACACGATGAGCTCGGTGAGGGGCACCATGGAGTCTCCGGCAGTTTCCTCTGAAAACTCAAGAGTGCCGCTGAGCAGCCCCAGGTCGTCTTCGAGCATGCCCTCCTGCTGGGAAAGTTCAACGATGGAGGCGACTTCCTCAACGGTAAAAGTTGAGGAGACCTCTGATTGAGGCTCAATCCCAAACCGACGCAGGAACCAGTTAGCCAGGCGGTCCATCGCTTCAATAAGTGGACGCACAACGTGACCGATCGCCACCAGAGGTGGAGCAAGCACGAGAAGTGCACGGTGGGCGGTCGAGATGGAAATATTCTTCGGCACCATTTCGCCTACGACAACATGCAAAATCAGCACGATTGCGAGGGCGATAGCGAAGCCGAAAACGTGAGCGCTTGCTGCGGGCAAGCCCCATTTCACCAGTGGTTCTTCAATGAGGTGGGCAATGGCGGGTTCGGCCACAACACCTAGGGAAGTGGAAGCGACGGTAATACCTAACTGGCAGATTGCCAGCATGAGGGAAACGTGTTCCAGGGCGTACATTGCCTGGCGGGAACCTCGAACCCCCTGTTCAACAAGGGGTTCGACCTGGGATCGGCGTGAGGAGGTGGTGGCAAACTCACCGGCAACGAAGAAAGCGTTGATGGCCAATAGGAGGACGGTCAGCACAATGGCAAGTACGGGGTTCACAGGTGGACCTCCTCGTCCTCGGCCGGGGCGGGGGGAAGAAGGGCAAGCTGGGTGACTCGTCGGCCTTGCATCTGGGTAACGGCAATGACGGCGCCAGCAATCTTGAGGCGATCCCCCACCACGGGTACGCGTCCCAGGTGGGTCATCACCAGTCCGGCAAGGGTTTCATAGGGGCCATCATCGGGCAGGATGATGCCGACTCGCTGGGCTAATTCGTCTGGGCGTAGCGTGCCCGGAACAAGGTATGTCCCATCAGGACGTTGGCGGATTCCTAGGCGTCGCATATCGTGTTCATCGGCAACCTCACCAACAATTTCTTCAACAACGTCTTCGAGGGTGACAATGCCAGAGACGCCGCCGTATTCATCGACGACGACGGCCATTTGGACGCCCTCGTCACGGAGTTGAAGCATGAGCGGGCCAAGGGGCACGGTTTCGGGCACCTTGGGTGCCTCAGTCATCAGGGATGACGAGACGACAGGAACTTCACTGCGACGCTCGTAAGGGACGGCGATGGCGCGGCGCAGGCTAACAATGCCGACGATATCGTCACTGTCATCACCGATCACGGGGAAACGAGAATGTCCGGTTTCACGGGCTCGGTCAACAACGTCGGCTGCGCTGGCAGATTCAGGCAGGGTGTGGAGGAGTCCACGGTCGGTCATGACGTCCACAGCAGTGAGTTCACCAATGCGGATGGAGTTGGTCAGCAGCGCCGCAGTTGAGGTATCGAGGGTGCCCTCCTGAGCGGAGTGACGCACCAGGGCGGCAAGTTCCGACGATGAGCGCGCGGCTGAGATTTCCTCTTGGGGCTCGATGCCTACGGCACGCAGCATGGCGTTAGCGACACGGGTAAGGACCCGAATCAGAGGGCTGAAGATGGCGGTGAATGCCATTTGGAAGGGGACAACCACGCCAGCGGTTTCTAAAGGCTTTGCCAAAGCAAGGTTTTTGGGGATGAGTTCTCCAACCAGCATGGAAAAAGCGTTGACAACTACCGCTGACACAGCCAGGGCGATAGCGGTGGCAAGTGCGGAGGCCACTCCTATATGTCCCATGAAGTGGGCCAGGATATTCGTCAAAGATGTTTGGGTCGTGTACCCCAACAAGATGGTCGTGAGAGTAATACCGATCTGAGCGCCAGATAACTGGGTCGATAGCGTGCGTGTCGCTCGCAAAACCTGCGCAGCACGCTTGTCTCCTTCAACAGAACGGCGTTCGACAACAGCTTGATCGAGAGCAACGAGAGAGAACTCTGCCGCAACAAAGAGGAAGGTTCCTGCTGTCAGGACCACGCCCAGAATGAGCATGAGAATGTCAACGATCACGCGACATCACACCTCAATGACGCCGGGATGCCACGTTCGCGCGCATGAGGGGAGGTTGCGGATGCCTGTTGGCGATAACTGTCACTGTCCATGATGCATTGATCCTACAGGCAGGCGAGGGCGATAGAGATGTGAATGTGACGTATGTGGACGATCCTGAGCCTCCACACGCGCCGACGCTCACCCTGGTCGACATCGGTGGGCACGACACACCGCACCCTCTTTCAAAGAAATGGTCAAGAGTGGTTACAGCACAGCTCTGAAACCCTCCCAAATGTTGTCAAAAGCACACACACCTGGGACTTTCGTCATATTATGAGAGCCAACAGTTATCAACGTTGATATCAACCTGTATGGAAAATGGAGACGACGGTGAAGGACACTTCCTCCCCTAACGATTGGATCGTCGAACGTATGCACCGCCAATACCAGGAAGACCCCTCATCGGTCGATCAATCCTGGCGCGATCACTTCGCCGGTGCCCCCCAACAAATCCGTCCCATCGCTCCCCCGCCGCCTCCCGCGCCGCCCTCGTCAGACAGCCACGGCCAGCCCTTGCCCCACCAAGCTCCCGCCCCAACACCCGTGGCAGAAGCGGAAACCCCCTCAAAGCCCTTCCCACCACGCGGCGAACACCACCACGAGGCCCTCCCCCCGGCCGAGGCCACCCCGGAAGTCAGCGTCACCGCCGAGGAATCCTTCTCTCCTACCGCCCATATTGACGAAGAACGCCCCAACACCGTCTCCGTCACACGATCCGACCTTCCCCCCGCACCACCCTCCGTCCTCGCTGACGCCACCAGCCCCTATACACGCCGTGGCATCATCGACGAACGTGCCGCTGCCCGAGGCGCAGCCCCCGTGGCAGAGGACTATTCCGAGGTACTTCGCGGTATTGCCCGAGCTACCGCGAAAAACATGGATGAATCCATCCAGGTTCCCACCGCCACCTCCACCCGCCAGGTTCCCGCTAAGCTCCTCATCGAAAACCGCGCCCTACTCAACACTCACCTGGCCCGTACCGTTGGCGGCAAGGTTTCCTTCACCCACCTCATCGGCTACGCCATCGTTGAGGCCCTCTGTGAAATGCCGCAGATGAACGTGCGCTACAGCGTCGTTGACGGCAAACCCACCATGGAACACCTCGCCCACGTCGGCTTTGGCCTTGCCATTGACGTGCCCAAAGCTGACGGCAGTCGTTCCCTCATTGTCCCCGTCCTCAAGCAAGCTGACCTGCTCACCTTCCCAGAGTTCGTCGCCGCCTACCAAGACATCGTGGCTCGCGCACGCAAGGGAGAACTTACCGCCGACGATTTCAAGGGCGGCACCGTTTCCGTCACCAACCCCGGCACCCTGGGCACCACCACTTCCGTACCTCGCCTGATGAACGGCCAAGGCCTCATTATTGGCGTGGGTGCCACCGAATACCCGGCCGAGTTTGCCGGTGTCTCTCCCAAACGCCTGGCCCGCATGGGCATCGGCAAGACCATGTTCATGTCCTCCACCTATGACCACCGCGTGATCCAAGGTGCAGCATCAGGTGAGTTCCTCCGCCTCATCTCCCAAAAACTCTCTGGTCAAGACGGCTTCTACGACCGTGTCTTTGACGCCCTCCAAGTCCCCCACCTGCCCTACCGGTGGGAGCCCGACCACGAGTACGACCCTGAGCGCGACAAAGGCAAGCCCTCACGCATTACTGAAATCATCCACGCCTACCGTTCCCGCGGGCACCTCGCGGCTGACACTGACCCCCTGGCCTACCGGGTGCGCCGCCACCCCGACCTGGACATCACCCGCTATGGCCTGAGCGTGTGGGACCTTGATCGGGCCTTCCCCACCGGAGGTTTTGGCGGGGAAAACCAAATGCTCCTGCGTGACATCCTCTTCCGCCTGCGCGACACCTACACCCGCTCAGTGGGCATCGAATACATGCACATCCAAGACCCCGAGCAGCGCGTCTGGGTTCAACAGCGCATTGAACAGCCCTACGAGCCGCCCACTCACTCTGAGCAGCTCCACATCCTCGATACCCTCATCCACGCTGAGGCCTTCGAAGAGTTCCTTCAGACCAAGTACGTCGGCCAGAAGCGGTTCTCCCTTGAAGGCGGCGAGTCCCTCATCCCCCTGCTTGATGCGATCTTGGCTCACTCCGCCACTCACGGCATCCATGAAGTCGCCATCGCCATGGCCCACCGCGGGCGTTTGAACGTGCTTGCCAATCTTGCTGGTAAGTCCTATGCCCAAATCTTCTCCGAGTTTGAGGGCAATCAGGATCCTCGAACCGTCCAGGGATCCGGTGACGTGAAATACCACCTGGGCACCGAAGGTATCTACACCATTGGGGATGGAATGGCCACCAAGGTGTATATGGCTGCCAATCCCTCTCACCTTGAGGCCGCAAACGGCGTCCTTGAAGGTATCGTTCGCGCCAAGCAGGATCGCCTCGATGATCCCTCACTGCCCATCGTGCCCGTACTCATCCACGGCGATGCCGCCTTCATTGGCCAGGGCGTCGTCCAGGAAACCCTCAATATAAGCCAGCTACGCGGCTACCGCACCGGCGGCACCATCCACATTATTGTCAATAACCAGATCGGCTTCACCACCGGCCCGACCTCGGGCCGCTCGACACGCTACCCCACTGACCTGGCCAAGGGCTTGCAAATCCCGATCCTGCACGTCAATGCTGACGACCCTGAATCCGTCGTACGAGTGGCTCAACTGGCAGCCGAGTACCGCGAGGAGTTCCACAAGGACGTCATCATCGACATGGTCTGCTACCGCCGCCGCGGTCACAATGAGGGCGACGACCCCTCAATGACCCAACCCGTCATGTACGGCATGATCCACCGCTTGCCCTCCACCCGCGAGGTGTACACGCGTAACCTCGTGGGCCGCGGCCAGCTCACTGCTGAGGAAGCCCAATCCTCCATCGATGCCTACGAGGCAGAACTCGGGCACATCCTTGTTGAAACTCGCGCGAAGGGATGGTCTCCCGACGAGGTCGAGGGCGATACTCCCAAGGATTGGGAACTGCCCGAATCCCAGCGTCCCGGCGAGGGCATGATGATTGGTTGGACGTCAGCCGCAGACCCCAACACCATCGCCCGCATCGGTGAGGCCCACGTGGCCTTCCCCGCTGACTTCACACCCCACCCCAAGATCGCACAACTGTGTGAACGTCGTGCTCAGATGGCGCGTGGTGAAGTGCCTATCGATTGGGGCTTTGGTGAACTCCTTGCCCTGGGGTCACTGCTCATGGAGGGAACGCCCGTTCGCGTATCCGGCCAGGATGCTCGCCGTGCGACCTTCGTCCAACGCCACGCTGTCCTGCACGACAACACCAATGGCCGCGAGTTCACGCCACTGCGTTTCCTCACAGGCGACCAGGCAGAGTTTGATATCTATGATTCTCCCCTGTCTGAGTATGCGGTGATGGCCTTTGAATACGGCTACTCCGTTGAGCGGCCCGACGCTCTTGTCATTTGGGAAGCCCAGTTCGGTGATTTCGCCAATGGCGCCCAGACAGTTGTTGATGAGTTCGTTTCCTCGGCTGAACAGAAATGGCAGCAGCGCTCATCTGTAGTGCTCTTGCTCCCCCACGGCTTTGAAGGCCAAGGCCCTGACCACTCATCAGCCCGCATTGAGCGTTACCTGCAGCTTGCCGCCGAAGACAATATGTGGATCGTGCAGCCGTCAACCCCGGCCAACCACTTCCACATGCTGCGCGAGCAGGCCTACCGCCGTCCGCGTAAGCCTCTTGTGGTCTTTTCTCCCAAGCAGCTCCTGCGCCTCCCGGCCGCTACCTCAAGCCTGGAGGACTTCACCGGTGGAGGCTTCCAGCCCGTCATTGACGAGGTCAACGCCGACGTCCTCGCCCAGAGTGTCGATCGTATTGTCCTGTGCTCGGGTCGTCTCTACTACGACCTGGTCCGCGAGCGCGACGCCCGAGGCGAAAACCGCACGGCCATTATTCGCCTTGAGCAGCTCTACCCCTTACCGACCGATGAGGTGAAGGACCTTATTGGACGCTGGCCTGATGCTGAACTTGTGTGGGCTCAAGACGAGCCTCAAAACCAGGGCGCGTGGCCTTTCGTGGCGCTCAATCTGGTGCCTGAACTGGGCCGTCCCGTGCGCCTCGTGTCCCGCCCGGCTTCAGCAACGACGGCGGCGGGCCGTGCAGCTCTGCATAAGGAGCAGCACGCCACCCTCTTGGAAGAGACTTTCCGCCGCTAAGGTGAGTTCTCTTCCAACCCCTCAGGCTCCCACGGTCACACCCCCAGATTCGACCGTGGGAGCCCACTTTTTGTGAGGCTTTTATTGCGGCTCAGCGACTATCGGGGTGTGCCCATGCTGGAAGTGCTAAGCGATGGGTATCGTTGTTATAGACGTCCGAGGGAAGGTGACCCATGCGTATCTGCGTAATCGGTGACGAGCTTGTTGCTGGAACTGGAGACCCTCGTGCCCTCGGCTGGGTTGGTCGCGTCATCGCTCGCACAGTTTTTCCCACCTCTCCTACTGTGATGTCCTTAGCTGTTCCAGGAGAGAGCACCGCTGCTTTAATGGCTCGCTGGGAGTATGAGGTTGTCTCACGCTGGGCACAAGACGATCCTTTTTTCCTTGTGGTGGCTGTTGGAACCGTCGATATTACTTCGGGGATTTCCACGCCTCGCTCTCGCCTGAATCTGGCGAATATCCTTGACCAGGCTGCCGCGCGGGGGATTCCCTGCATGGTTGTTGGCCCCCCGCCCCTTGCCGGTGTTGATCGCGTCGAAATTCAAAAGCTCTCGCGCGCGTGCTCTGAGGTTGCCCAACGGCGCGGTATTCCCTTTATTGACACCTTTACCCCGCTTCTCGGGCACGACCAGTGGTTTGAAGAGATGGCGATTTCCGAGGTTCGTTCTGCTACCGGGGCGACTTTGCCTGGGCAAGCTGGGTATGCCTTAATGGCGTGGCTGGTGTTGCATCAGGGCTGGTACGAGTGGACGGGCACCGAGCCGAGAACCTGAGGTTTCACTATTGGAGTGTAGGTCCCTGACCAATCGGCACCGTGAAAACCCAGCCTCGACGGCATCCTTGTGCTGAGCTCAGCATTCACTTCACGAGGTTCAGCCTCTCTGGAGGCTGGTTGTGTACCAGTTATCGCGTGCTGTACCACTTAGCGCTTTATGTACACGGTGTACCGCGTACATAAAGCGCTACCGTGTACATGAAGTGCTGAGGCGTACAGCAAGGACCGCATCTGCTTGCAGGGCGAGAACAGCCCAAAGAAGAAATGCGAAGAAGAAACGCAAAGAAGCGGCGCAGAGAGAAGCGCTATGAAAAAGTGCCCGGGGCTTTCGCCTCCGGGCACTTCTTAACGACGAGGTCGTTCCAACAACTCAGGCGTTGGGACGCTTGCCGTGGTTTGCACCGCGCTTGGCGCGTGCACGACGCTTACGGCCACGCTTCGACATTTCCGTCTCCATTCAACGATCGGACTCAACTGGGTTATTCTCCCACATTCTGCGCAGCACTCACAACGCGGCAGCCCATAATGTGTCCCATTTTGCGCCGCACCTGACACTGCGGCTCGCATGATCGAAGGAAAACACAGACAATAGACATTATGAATCTTCTGCGTTTCCTTTCACGCCCTCTGCTGGCTGCTCCCTTCATCGTCGATGGGGCCAGTGCTCTGTTCGCTCCTGAATCTCACGTTGCCCGTGCTCGCGCCATCACCGAGCCTTGCCAGCCCGTCCTTGAAAAGTTTGGTATTGAGTGCACTGACGAGGATCTCACCCTCGCCTCACGCGCAATGGGCGCCACCAGTCTTGTCGCTGGCCTGATGCTGGCCACCGGTCGCGCACCTCGTACCAGCGCAGCAGTCCTCACGGCTTTGTCTGTCCCCGTGGCCCTCGTCAATAACCCTTTGTGGACCGCACGCACATCGAATGCTCGTAGTGAGATGGCTTCGGGGCTCTTCCGTGGGCTGGCCCTCACGGGTGGTCTTGCTATTGCGATGACAGATCGCGAGGGATCGCCCTCGGCAGCGTGGCGTGTCCGCAAGTGGAAGGCCGAACGCGCCCTTGCCGCCCAGCAGATCCGGGCTGACCACGGGCTGTCCTGAGGGCGTGCATGTCGCATCATCGCGCCGCTGAAGGCCCGTTCTGGCCCGCGCCGGTGGCCAGCGCTCCCCTGTCGGCTGTCCTTAGCGTGCCTGGGTCAAAGTCTGTGACCGCGCGGGCGCTTCTCTTGGCAGCACTAGCGGATAGACCCTCCCTACTTGAGGGTGCTTTGGCCTCACGCGACACGGAGCTCATGGCCGAGGCTCTTCGGACCTTCGGGGCAACCATCACCCCCGCCGATGCCGAGCATAGCGGTGAGGCACATGCTGGGATGCTGCATATTGAGCCCATGCCCGCCCCCGCACATTCTGCTATCGCTGACCGCGTCATCCACTGCGGCCTGGCGGGAACCGTCATGCGTTTTCTGCCTCTTATTGCGGCCCTCTACCCTGGCGCTACTCGTTTCGAGGGCGATCTGGAAGCCTTGGCGCGCCCTATGGCTCCGCTGTTGGATGTTGCTCGCCAGCTCGGCGCTGAGGTGATCTGTCACGGCGAACCGGGCCACCTGCCTTTTACCGTGATGGGAGTGCCACCTCAAAGGAATGGTCACTTTTCCTTCCCGCAGGTGATTGAGGTTGATGCGTCATCGTCCTCGCAATTTCTTAGTGCTGCGTTGCTGGCCGCTCCTCTTGTGGGGGCGCTTGACGGGCAACCACATGTGATCCGCCCCCGTGGTGAGGTTGTTTCTCTTCCGCATGTCCACATGACTGCTGAGTCTCTGCTTGCTCGGGGAATCCGCGTGAGCTCTCATCCGGTCTCTGATGCCGATGTTGAGAGCCTCCATGGTGCAGCCACTCGAAATGATGAGCATTGGCATGATGTGGCTCACGATGATGATGTACAAAGACCTTCATGGACGGTTCATCCGGGCTTACCTGCGGGGGGCCGCTTTTCTGTTGAGCCTGATCTTTCCAACGCCGGTGTTTTCTTAGTCGCAGCCATGCTGACGGCGGGTAGCGTGAGGATTCGTCACTGGCCGAAGCACACCACGCAGGCGGGAGATGCCTGGCGCTCTCTGTTGGCTTCCTTAGGTGCCAAGGTTGTCCGCGATCATGATGATCTTGTCCTGACCGGGCCACGCGATCAGTCTGGACGTCCTTCTTACCCGGGTTTTTCGTGGGATCTTTCTGCTATTGGGGAGCTCACTCCCACTATTGCTGCCCTTGCACTTTTTGCCTCGTCACCGTGTGAACTGCGCGGCGTTGCCCATATTCGCGGGCATGAGACGGATCGCCTCGCTGCCCTCGCGGCAGAGATTCGACGCCTTGGTGGCGAGGTGGTTGAGCACGATGATGGCCTCACCATTACTCCGCAGGCTCGTTTACTTCACCCTCTGCGGAGTGCGGATTTGGAATCCTACGCCGATCACCGGATGGCGACTTTTGGCGCTCTGGTGGGTCTGCGCGTGCCGGGTGTGCGCGTCGCTCATATTGAGACAACTGCGAAGACTTTTCCGGGTTTTGCGCAGATGTGGCAGGCTTGTGTGCCTACAGAAATGCCGATTGCGCCGGGGTTTTCTTCACCTGCGCGGGTGGAGTCCTATTCTGGTGATCCTGTCATTTTGCCCCCATCGTCGTCTCAGGAGGCCCAGTAATGACCCGTGACACCGGCACTGATGATCCTCGTGTACGGATTCGCCCCGGCAAGAGGTCACGGCCCCGCACCAAAGTCCGCCCGGATTGGTCGACCAAGCCTTTAGGCCGCGTGGTGGCTATTGATCGGGGCCGGTACACGGTCGTGCTGGACGAGGACGGCACCCGCGTCCAGACTGTGCGCGCTAAGGAGTTGGGCCGCGGCACGGTCATTATGGGAGACAGGGTGCGCCTCACCGGTGACCTCTCAGGGAAGGTTGACACCCTGGGGCGCATTGTTGCGGTGGAGGAACGTGAGAATGTCTTGCGTCGTTCCCTGGAGGATGCTCCTGATCAACGCGGCGAGAAGGCCATTATCGCCAATGCCTCGGTGATGGTCATCGTTGTGGCGTTGGCGGATCCTCCGCCGCGCACTGGCATGATCGATCGTTGCCTCGTGGCTGCTTACGAGGCGGGAATGGAGCCTGTCTTGTGCCTGACGAAGGCGGATCTGGCTGATCCGGCTACGCTGCTTGATGCGTATGCGGATTTTGGTGTGCGTTCGGTGGTGACGACTCTGAGTGATACGCCTTCGGATAAGGATCTTCATCAGCCCGGCATTGAACAGTTGCGTGAGATTATGCGCGAGAAGTGGTGCGTATTCGTTGGGCATTCGGGTGTTGGTAAGTCGACGCTGATCAATGCGGTTGTGCCGCAGGCTCGACGGGCCACGGGCCATGTGAACGAGGTGACGGGTCGCGGTCGGCACACCTCGACCTCGTCGGAGGCATTTGAACTGCCTGGCGGGGGCTGGGTGGTAGACACTCCGGGTGTGCGCTCTTTCGGTTTGGGGCATGTGAGCGTTGGGGATGTGCTGGCGGTTTTTCCTGATGTGGAAGAGGCAGCCGAATGGTGTTTGCCGCTGTGTAGTCATGCGGAGTCGGAGACATCGTGCGCGATTGACCGGTGGGTAGTGGGGGCCAAACCTTTCCTTCCTTTGGAGGCTGCTGTTCAGTTGGAGACTCCAGTGGAGACCAGTGTCGAGGCTGAGTCGGCTCGCAGGCTCTCACGGGCGTCATCTGTTCGGCGTTTATTGGAGGCTGTGGCGACTGCTGAGGCTGCATCGAAGGCTGCTCGTTAATGTGTGATTGGGATGCGCCTGGAGTTATGCGCTGACTTTTGGTGCGTGTCGCGCTATGCTGAAGCATGCGCAACATTGTGCATCACATCACAAGATAATCATCAGTTAGTCACAAGAGCGTCACAAGGGAGTGATGATCGTGAGTGCTGCAAGTATCTACTCTGCCCTTTCATTGACCTTGGCCATGACCGGCATGTTCGTCATGCTGGGATTAATCGCATGGGCTTTTAGTCAGACGACGAACAAGAAATAGCAGCCCTGTCGTGTAACGGTGCTGCTAGGCGGGTGCTCCACGCCCAGGCCAACTGCTGTGTGAGGGGCGTGCCTGAATGACCTCTCACACTGATGTGACTGTGCTGCGCGTGCGTCGTGTCCTCAAATACGGGGTCAGGCAGGCACACTTAGGTCATGAGGATTCTGCACACGTCGGATTGGCACTTTGGTCGTTCCCTGCACGGGGCAGATCTTTCTGATGCCGTTGATGCTTTCATTGACTGGCTGGAGGGCCAGCTTCATGAGCACGACGTTGATGTTCTCTTGATCTCTGGCGACATCTTTGACCGAGCTGTTCCACCTGTGCGTGAGGTGCGGCGCTTGTCGGATGCACTATCGCGTTTGTGTCAGCACGCAACCGTCATCGCCATGCCGGGCAATCACGATTCTGCACTGCGCTTGGGCTTTGCCGCTGACCTCATGCAGCCTCAATTACGCATTGTCAGTCCAGTTTCAGCTATTGGCACTCCTATTGAGTGTGTCGGAAATGATGGCCAAAGGTGCCTTGTCTACCCCATCCCCTACCTTGAGCCTGACCTCGTCCGCCAAGAACTTGGCGAAGGTCTTGCGGTTCTCACGTCTCGAAGTATTCCTCCAGCGTCTTCTTCTCCCACTGCTGTTTCTCGCTCCGCTCTCCTTTCCCCAGGCATTGCCTCCCAAGGTGAACTGCCTTTGAATTTTCCTTCCACAGGCCAAGAGGGCCTGCCTTCAGGAGAGGAAGAAGGGCCCCTCGCGGAGGGTGACGGCAGTGCTGTTCCACTCGTTGGCCGCTCCCACCAAGCCGTGATGGATGCCGCCATGACCCTCATTCGTGCTGATCGCCAGAAGCGCCTTGATAGTGGCGACGCTGCTCCGGCAATCGTCATGGTGCATGCGTTTATTACCGGCGCCACGCCTTCTGACTCTGAACGTGACATTCGCGTCGGAGGCGTTGAAAATGTTGGCGCAGCAACCTTTGATGGTTTTGACTACATTGCGGCCGGCCACCTGCATCGTCCTCAAGATATTCAGGGCTCAACCTCACCAATTCGCTACGCGGGGTCCCCTATCGCCTACTCATTTTCTGAGGCCGCCACCCCCAAGCTGGTGACGCTTGTGGAACTTGGCTCCGACGGTGTGCGCTCCATGAAACATCTAGCGACGCCGTGTCTACGCCCGCTCAGTGTTATTCGAGATTCTTTCGAAGCGGTCCTCGGTGAGGATTACGCTGCTCTGCGTTCGCATTTTGTGTCAATTACTGTCACCGACGATGCGCGTCCGCCGCAGATGACCACCCGAGTTCGCGAGGTTTTTCCTCACGCGCTGGTGGTCATGCATGAAGGAACGTATTCTCCTCGCGCTTCAAGTGCCGCCGCAGTGCGTGAAGGGCGCTCTGCCCATGATGTCGCTGTCGATTTCTTTGAAGAGATAAGCGGAGCGGCACTTAATGATGCGGAACGTCAGCTCATTGATGACCTGTGGACGGATCTGCGCATTATCGAACGAGGCGACAGAGCCAGTGGCCCTGCAGGGGCACCGGCCACTGAAGCATCTATGGATAGCGTGTCGGCTCACAACACATCCATCGGCGGGGAGGTCTAAATATGAAGCTCCACTATCTGCGGATTGAGGGCATGGGCCCCTTTGCACGCGCGGCGACTATTGATTTTTCTCGCTTCGACGCGTCTGGCATTTTCCTTTTGGAAGGCCCGACAGGTTCAGGAAAATCATCGATCATTGATGCCATTACCTTTGCTCTCTACGGTGATGTTGCCCGCCTTTCGGATGCGTCGAAGGATCGTCTGCGTTCCTCATACTGTGCCCCCAATGATCCCTCCCGCGTGGAGTGCGTCTTTGAAGTCATGTCGGGTTTCTATCGAGTCACTCGAACCCCGAGCTACGTCAAGCCCGGGCGTAAAACCAAGGTCAATGCGACCGTCCAGCTTGAACGAGTAACCGAGGATAAGGAAGGCGCATTTCATAGCGTTGAAACGCTATCGAGATCCCATGCTGAAGCCGACGCAGAGATTACCGCACTTGTTGGCCTCAAGAAGGAACAGTTCCTGCAGACGGTCGTTCTTCCGCAGGGAAAGTTCGCGACCTTCCTCAGTGCCCGTTCAGAGGCACGTCGTGAGATTCTCCAAGATGTTTTCGGCACACACATTTACCAAGCTCTGCAAGAACGCTTCCGTGAGGCTGCAAACGAGCAGGCTGCAGCCGTTGATGCGGCCCGGGCTGGAGTCAGCGAGGCCCGCGCCCAGCTTCACGAACTCACTGAGCTGTATCAACTCAACGCCTCCGATGAGCTCAACTCTTCCGCTGACTCCACCGCGCCTCATGCTCCCTCTGTCGAAGGTGACCTCTTTTCGATAGACGCCCCAGAAGATGATGAGACGCTGATTATGCGTCTCACGCAGCTTCTCGAACACCGCGGCGAACGCCTCAAAGAGGAGCATGAGCGACGGAAGGAAGCCCTCGCTGATGCCCGCCGCCACGAGCAACGTGCCCAGCAGGCGGCATCCGACCTCGCCACCCGCGACAGCCTCGTTCAGCGCCTTACGGAGCTTGAGGGCCAAGCTGAAGAAATCACTGCTCTACGCCAGGAGCTCACCCAGGCGCGCGAGGCCGAGATCGCCCGCCCTTTCATTGAGGATTTTGATGCCTCGTATCAGGCTCTCCGCGCCGCTCATGCGCAGGCGCGTCTTGATCTTGACCAGCTCGAAGGTCAATCCTCGCAAGATCTCCCCCTACCAGAGTCTCTTCACACGCTCTGCCTGACCTGGAGCAACACGGCACGCGGCGACGAGGAAGAAAAAACTGCTCTGCCTGTTCCTCTGAGCAACTTGCGTGCACACGCCACAGCCTGCGAAAAACTCCGCGCGCGTCTGAGCGATCTGCTCCCTGTTGAAGAAGGCCTTGCTGAACGCGAGGCCAATCTGGCAGACCTTGCGCAGCGCATCGCTGATATTGATTCCTCCCGCGAGCAAGCTGAGGTTCTTATCAGCGAATTACCCACGCGCCTCGAGCAGGCACAAAAGGATTATGCGCAGGCCCAAGGTAGCGCCCACGACCTGCCTTTGTACGAGGAAAAATTACAGTCACTGCGGCAACGCTACGAGCACGCGCGCACTGCTGAAGAGGACGAGGCCCGCATCCCTGAGGCTCAGCGAAAGGTCGATGAGGCGGCCCAGGCTGCCCAGCAGGCGGATGCTCACGCCCGCGCACTTCGCACAGCATGGATGGCGGACGCTGCCTCGGCTCTGGCCCGTGAACTCAACGATGACACCCCCTGCCCTGTTTGTGGTTCAGCCACCCACCCATCCCCCGCAACACCTCAGGTGGAAGGCGAGGCCGTCAGCCACGCTCACGTAGAGGAAGCGGACGCTGCCCGTCAGGCTGCGGATCGGGCTTTCCTGAGCCACCGTGATGCTCTCGCCCATTTGACCATGCGCCTCCAGCAGGAGCGTCTCAACGCTAATGGTTCCTGCGAAGAACTCCGTGCGGCCATTGACGCCGCAGAGGCGGATCTGCAGGTGGCCCAGCAAGCTGCTTCCGACCTTGCCTCTCTCAGCGCAAGAATCGAAGAACTCCGGGAGCAACACCAGCGAGCCCTCACGCAAAGCGTGGAGCTACGGGAGCAAGCTGCTGCGCTCACGCAGCAACGTGACCTGCTGGCTACGGGCATTGCTGCCGATCGGCAACGCTGCCATGAGGCCGCTGCTCCTTTCGCTTCATTGAGCGCTCATGATGAGGCCCTGGCGGCTCGCATTAGCGTCGTTGAGCAGGTGATATCGTCTCTGACAGAGTGGGCACACCAGAGCGAGGCATTTTCTGCATCAGCGGCACGGCTCAGCCAGGCGCTCTCCATCAAGATTCCTGCCGCTGCCTATATTGACTGTCTCGATGCGGGTATTGACCCAACTGGAGACACGGAATTGGAAGATCTCCAAAAGGTTGGACGGGCGGTGACCGAGTGCCGTGAACGCTTGCGCAGCGCAGAAGAGTTAAACGGCGTGGAAAGTCGGCTCGACGCCTACCACGCTGCCGTGGCGAGCGCTCGTGATGGCCTCAAGAATCCCGCTTTTGAGGATCTTCGAGGTGATGAAGATGTCCGCTTGGTGCATTTTTGCGAACAACTATCGGCCGCAGAGGATGCCTATACCCAGGCGCTTGCCCGTCACGAGCGCGCGGCTGCCCACGACGAGTCTGCACAGCGCGCAATCGACAGGTTCCGCCAAGCCAATGCGGCCTTTGAGGCGGCAGTACAGGCTGCTGAACCAGCTCGGCGGCTTCATGCTTTGGCTTCAGCGACAACGCCGGAGAATCTGACGCGCACTCCCCTGGCGGCCTGGGTGCTCATGGCGCGTTTTGAGGAAGTGCTTGCTGCGGCCAACCCACGCCTGTTGGCGATCTCCCAAGGCCGCTACGAGCTCATTCGTGTTGACGATGATGGCTCACAGTCTCGCAAGTCGGGCCTGGGGGTGGCAGTCGTTGATCACGACACTGAGACAACGCGTCTGCCCAGCACGCTTTCAGGTGGGGAGTCTTTCTATGTCTCGCTTTCCCTTGCTCTTGGTCTTGCTGATGTTGTCACTGGAGAAAACGGGGGCGTGGAGCTGCATACGATGTTTATCGATGAGGGCTTTGGCTCCCTTGATGCTGCGACCCTTGAGACGGTTATGGCTCAGCTTCACCGTTTACGTGATTCGGGTCGAACAGTGGGCGTGATTAGCCACGTTCACGAGATGGCAACGCTCATCCCCGATCAAATTCAGGTGCGGTGGAGCTCCAAGGAGGGATCGACGGTCAAGATCCGCGCTTAGGCAAGGGAGGCAGCTAAACCTAGTCGCTCGGAAGAGTCGAACCATTCGAGAGCGTGATCCCACAGTTCAGAAACAGCGTTGTCGGCAGCGTCCTGCTCGTCAGCGTCGATCACTGCCCTGACCGCGTCTTGGGCGTCAGCTCCGTCTGCGAGAATAGCGGCCACGTCTGCCCACGCGTATGTTGGGGGTTCAATGGTATCGGTGCCCGCCTCCTGCGTTTGCGGGGCCCGGCCGGGAATATCAACGGCGAGGACAATACGGCGTAAGGCGCCCTGCGGGGATGTATCGCGCAGGAGTGTCAGGCCATCCAAGCAGGCTTCTGTTTGGGCATCATCCTCAATCACTTCGGCTTCTTCAGGATGAGTCCCCTGCGGGATGAGGGCCATCCATGCCGTGCGAACAGGGGGGTGTTCCCCGGTGAGCTCGTGGCTGAGTACTGGAACATAGACACGCATAGGGCCAGTGTGTCATAGCTGCGCTTTTTCGCCTACTTATGACCTGTCGCGCGTCTGAGCTTTGCGTCGTTTTCTCAGGTTTTGGGCCAGTGAAAGCATCCGTGGAGCCTGGATTTTTCTGTGTCGTGCCCGGGGGCGCGTGGGAATTTGATCGCTGGAAATGGGGCGTTCTGTGTGAGCGAGTATCCGTAAAAGCCGCTGGGAAAGTTCAGCAAAGTCACGCTCTGCTGAGCCCTTGTGAGGTGCTGATATGACCGAGCGACCTTGGAGTTGTGCCTTGAGCACGAGGGGATCTTCGTAGATGAGGGAGATGTCTTCTCCGGGAAGGTAGGGCGCAAGAGCTTGGGCAATAGCTTGCGCTGGACGTGAGCCTGCTCGGTGCTCAGAGACCATATTGGCAACAATGTGCACCTGGGCTCCGGTGATGTGTGTGCGCAACCATTCCAAGGAGTATATGAGGCGGTGCAATCCTTCCGCGTCGGAGCGAGCGACGACGACAACGAGGTCGGCTGCTTGAAGAACTGCGGCGGTGGCCTCATCTCGTCCTGCGTTGAAGCGTCCAAACTCATCCAGGGGATCGAGGGTGCCCGAGGCGCAGTCAACAATGACATATTCGTTCTGTTCGCGCGCTGCCTGTAGGCATTGCGTCAGTGCTGCGGGTGATGCTTCGCGCCATCGGTGGGGCGAGCTTAGCCCTGTGAGGGTCACAATTCCCTCATCACTGACTTGTTGGGCGCTGTCGATGTGTTCTGCGTGTACTTCTCCTCGCGCGGCGTATCTAGCAATGGCAGATAGGGATGAGACGTCCGTGCTCATTCCCAGTGCGTGGGCGACTGAAGGCGAGTAGGTATCGGCGTCAATGAGGAGCACCTCCATGCGAGGCAGCGCATTTGTGTGCTGGAGGGAGGCCGCAAGGTTGATGGCAACGGTTGTACGCCCCGGAGCGCCGCTGGTTCCCCAGATGGCGATGATTTTTCCTGGGCGCTGGCGAGTGGCGGCATTGTGCAGCCAAGCGCTATCAGCGGGGGTGAGGGGGTGCTCATCCTCAACCTCGTTGCGATGGGCGGCTTGGTTGTGTTCGTGTGGATCTTGCCCATTGACCTGTGGGTCTGTGAGAGCCTCATCGCTGCTCTGGTTGCGATCAGCATCCTGGGCTGAGATGTCGGCGGACGAGGATGCCCCATCAGTGCCTGCTGGCGGGTGTTCGCTCTTGGCGTGGGAAAGGTCTAAGTTAGGGCTGCTCTGCACACTCGCATGCGCTTGTACTGTATTCGCGGCAGGTGAGCCCGGGTCATGCTGATCCGCGCTCTGTCCGCGTGCGAGGCTGAGAAGAGCGTGCGCAATTCTTTCTGGATCGAGTGCGGGAGCGAGCAGGTCGGGTTTGAGGTCCATCAGGCTTTGAGTTCCGATGGCTTCGCCTGAGGGGGTGTAGTCCTGGAGGAGGATGACTTTCATCCCCGCATCGTGGAGGCTTTGAATAAAAGGCTTGTCGCAGTCGGGGTCGTTACCGCTGAGAACACCGATCTGTGCGATACCTGCCCGCGCAGCCGCTTCCAATTCAACGAGGTCGGCGCAGCGACGGACGACCTTCAGCGTGCGCGCGTGTTCTTCTAGCTGGGCAAGTATGTGGGTGTCGGCATCGTCTGGGATACACAGGGCAATTGATACGGGGGCGTGTGGGTGTGCGGGGGTCATCATAGTCCCACCGGTACAGCAGAAAGCGTGCCGTTTCCATGGGCGCTTTCCAGAATTCCTGATATATCAGAGGAGTTGAGGCGGACTTCGATACGAAGTGAGCCTTGGCCTGCGAGGATGCCTGACTCACCGAGGACTTTCACCAGTGTTGCTTCCCCTGTGACAAGGCTGGGTTTAGGACTCTCCTTAGCGCCGATCTGTGAGCTGGGGACGAACCAGAGTTCAAGTGTGGTTCCGGGGGTCACGGTATCAGGCAGTCCGTCAGAGACGGCGATCACGATATTGCGCCGGTCTTTTAGTGCGTCGGTGGTGACAGCAGAACGGGCGATGAGTTCTCCTGCGCCGATATTGATTGCTGCCTGAGCCTTATCCGGCAGTTCACCTCCGGGGAGGTAGGCGGTGGATTCTGGTCGGGCATCGATAACGACGGTGTTGTGTGCGCCGAGGGCTTCTCCTTGTGCGATCGGGCGGGTCGCACGGTACACCGGGATGCCTGCGCGCGCTGAAGCGATGAGTTGGGTGCAGGCGATGATGGAGACAAGCAGGATAATGACTCCAATAACGAGGCGTGGATCTTTCCATACGCTTGTGGAGCGCGGTATGGAAATAGAGCGTCGATGACTAACCATTCTCACATCATTGCGCATTTTTCTTCGCAAGGAGGCTTATCCACAGGCTAATTTTTTCTCAGAAGGGACGTCTGTGGCACTTCTCAGTTATCCACAGGGAACATCATCATTTCGCGCGAACCGATGGGAAGTGGCATGATATTTCCATGAGCCCACGTTTTCTCACCCTGACCGATGTTGCTGAGATTTTGAACCTTACGCCTTCAGCGGCTCGCTCTTTGGTCAATTCTGGAGAACTTCCCGCTATCCAGGTTGGCGGAAAGAAGGCATGGCGGATCGAGGACACTGTTCTTGAGCAGTACATCCAAGATCAGTACGCAGCTACCCGGGAGCGAGTCAAGAGCGCACAGCTCGACTAATAATCCACATTCCTCCTCTTTCCACGAGCGCTGTGACCGTGCGACAGCATATCCGCACGGCCAACTCCTTCCTTACCCTTGCCAGTGACGTGCAAGGGTAATTTTTTGCACTCCCAACAGCGAGAGCGAGACGGTGACTGATGGACTCTGATCCCGCAGATCCCATGAATCCCTGCCGCCCATGACGATGTCAAAATGATCAGCGTAAGTGGCCTGCAAGCGCCCACTGTACTGACCTGCATCATGATCGATCACCAGAGCCGCGCGCCTTTCCCCGAGCCCTCGCAAAAGATGACCGATCGACACACGGTACGCCGGGGAGTCAGCGTTGGTAGTCGTTGCGCCAAGCCCCACAGCCGCCACGATGGCATGGAGGGGAATAATGTGCTGATCTCTCTCGCCTTCTAGCCGTATCCACTGAAGGGCAACGTCACCAACACGCCCCTTGAGGCGCTGACCTCCTCTCAAGGTGAGTTCTATTTCCCGATGGAGAGTGGCAAGGAGACGCTCTGCGTAGGAGACAGTCGCGCGCTCTGCGTCGAGCATTTCGATAAGCATCTCGTCATGCTCATCTCTCCGCTGTTGGTCGAAGCGGCTTTCCATATCGGCCAGAAAGAGGCTTAAATCCATAACTTCAGCCTGCCACAAAAACGCATGAACTGCACCCAGTTGACATCAAGCACTTCTTAGGCAACACTATTGACACAAACAACTGCAATGAACTGACACGATACGAGATGATTCGGCATGAGACGGAATTATTCAGACCAAAGCGAGGCAAAGACCTCAGACCTTGCGCGCGCATCGCGTGCAGGAGTCCTCGCGCTCCTGGGATGGGATCTCTTCCTTCTTGTGTCATCCGTGGGCTTAGGGGCAATAGCCGCTCACATCTGGCAGAACCTACAGGCGCGTCCCGCACCACAGCCACATGAAGGTTTTCTCCTCATCATCAGCATTGCAGGCACAGTGTTGGCCGCATGGAATCTTTTCAACGCCGCCCTCGCCCATTTGGGAAACCTACGGAGCGCCCCAGCATGGCTAACGCGAGCTTGCACAGGCTTCATTTCTCGATGGGGCACACAGCATGCACGCCGCATTCTCATGCGCTCAGGAGCTAAGCTCGCACTTGGGGTCTCTACTTTCAGCCTCGGGGTCACCCCACTTGCTTTCGCGTCAGATCTGCCATCCCCCGAGATTCCCCAGGTCGATGCACCAATGAGCGTATCTGAACCCGCTGTCTTCCCTGAGGCATCTCCTGAACCATCAGGGGCTAGCGAAGGCTCCGACGCGGCTCCCCTCCCCTCCCCACTGTCATCTTTGCCCCTGCTCCCCTCCCCACTACTTTCCTCGCCTGGGATACCCGACAGTGCCGCAGAGGCAGACCCCCTCCAAAGCGGACCGCCAATAGCACACGTGCCGGCGCCCGCGCCTTCGCCCTCGTCAGCGACCGTACCTGCACGCACTCCCACCACTGGGCCGGCCATCTCAGCGGCCTCGCCAAACCCTGTTGCACAGGATGCAAAGCAGCGTCTTGAGCACAGCGGCCGCTACGCACCAGCTTCTGCCGATACAGGTAGCGTTTACATCCACGGCCCATATGTGCGCCCCGACAGTTCTGCCGCACGCCATGAGGGACAACAGGCCGGAATAAGCGCAGCTCAGGCCCAGTACGACAGCGATCACACGGACATTACCTCCCACTCTCTCTCCACAGACATGCTTCGCACTCCCAACAGTGCAGATAGGGAGAGCTCCTCTCGCAGCCATATCGTCCGCGAAGGGGAATGCCTGTGGGATATTGCAGCCGCCCTCCTGGGGGAACAAAGCTCTGACGCGGCTATCAACGATGCCTGGCAACGTCTCTATTCGCTTAACCGCACCACTATTGGCTCAAATCCTGATCTCATCCTTCCGGGCACAGTTCTTACACTGCCCGCATCTTTCTAGGAGTCTGCTATGTCAACTGCGCTTGCTTCACGCCCATACCAACAGACCCAGACAACCCTACGACGCCTGCCCCACCAGCAGCGTCAGATGCCATCAAGGAACAGCGCCCCTGTTCGGATCCCCCGCAACCATGGCCTCTGTTTCCGATGGGACATGGCCCGCGATCTCCCTCGTGGCGATGTCGCAATTCTGCGTGAGCGCCTGCGAGATTCTCATACTTCGACAGTGTGGAACAAGAACCTTCCCGCTGCTGGAACGTGGGCGGCTAATCTCGCCCTCGGACTGGTGGAGATTCTGCAAGGCACTCGGCCACTGGCACAGGTACGCCGATGGGTGCTCCCTGAACTATACGACGAGCTTGCACTCGCTCGGGGCTGCGCCGTCGATGAAGGGGTGGCTCCCGGCACCTGCACCCTCGTCCGTTGGCGCACCTGCTCAATTAGTGAGCGCATTGTCGAAAGCTGTGTCATCGTCCAAACGCGGAGCCGTCGACGTGCCGTATCAGTCCGCATAGAAGAATATCGAGGGCGGTGGATCGCCACTGCCCTCGATATTCTCTAAAGCTCTGCTGAGTTCCTCACTCTCCAGGAGGAATACCTCGGCCCTTTACCTGCGGCCTTTCTTGGCGGCGCGGCGCTGAGCCCGATTCATCCCAGAGTCAGTGCCTGTCTCAGAAGGAGCGGAATACTGCAATCGTTCGGCGCGTTTCTCACGACCAAGATCACCCATAACTGCCCGAGCCTTCGCAGCCGCAGCACCAGCCACTCGTGAGGGAGCCTCCGTTTCTTCCTCCACCTGGGCACCACCCTGTTCAGCTGCTTGCTGCTCGGCAGCCGCAGCCTCAACTGCTTGGGCAAGCACCACATCAAACTGGCGGCTATACCCAAAGACAGCCTGGACGGATTCTTCACGAATACGCTCCATCATGATGTTGAACATCTTGGCGCCCTCATCACGATACTCCACGAGGGGATCGCGTTGGCCCATCGCGCGCAGGCCAATACCTTCCTTCAGGTAATCCATCTCGTAGAGGTGTTCGCGCCAGAGGCGGTCCACCGTTCCGATAACAACACGACGTTCCAGTGTGCGCATCGGCTCAGGGCCGAGCTGCTGCAGAGCAATGGGGTTTTGGGCCAGGCGATCTTCAGCATCTGCGTACACGGAGTGAATGTCGCCCACAAGCTCGTTGATGAGCTCCTCACGTACCAGTGACCCCTTACCGCCGTGAGCCTGCTCGACCTCCTGGTAGGTGACTGACGGCGGGTAGTAGGCGCGGAGCATGTCCCACAGCTCGTCGAGATTCCACTCGCGGGGCGACAGGTTAGCGGTCTTCTCGTCAACAAGGCCGATAATCAGTCGCTCCATGAAGCCCAGCATCTGATCTTGCAGGTCCTCACCTTCAAGCACGCGGCGGCGTTCTTCGTAAATGAGTTCACGCTGACCAGTCATCACATCGTCATACTTGAGGACGTTCTTGCGGATCTCAAAGTTGCGGCCCTCCACCTGGCTTTGAGCCGAAGCGATTGAACGCGACACGACCTTCGACTCTAGGGGCATGTCCTCAGGGTAGGCACCTGAAGCCATGATGCGCTGGGCAAGGCCTGAACTAAACAGACGCATAAGATCATCTTGCATCGACAGGTAGAAACGGGATTCACCCGGGTCTCCCTGACGTCCCGAACGGCCGCGAAGCTGGTTGTCGATACGACGCGATTCGTGACGTTCCGTTCCCAGAACGTACAGGCCACCAAGTTCACGAACCTCTTCACGTTCAGCTTGTACGGCAGCGTCGGCCTCGGCCAAAGCATCAGGCCATGCCGCGCGGTACTCTTCCGGGTTGAGCTTCGGATCAAGACCACGGTGAGCGAGGTTCGCCTGGGCAATGAACTCAGAGTTGCCGCCGAGCATAATGTCGGTGCCTCGACCAGCCATATTGGTGGCGACGGTGACAGCGCCCTTACGGCCAGCCATAGCAACAACCTGAGCTTCACGAGCGTGCTGCTTGGCGTTAAGAACCTGGTGGGGGATGCGACGCTTCTTGAGCATATCTGACACCAGCTCAGAGCTTTCCACCGACGCTGTACCAACAAGAACCGGCTGGCCAGCAGCATGGCGCTCAGCGATATCGTCAATGATCGCGTTGAGCTTGCCCTGCAAGGAGGGATAGACGAAATCAGGCTGGTCAATACGTTGAACCGGCTTATTCGTGGGAATCGGGACAACGCCGATCTTGTAGGTGGAGACGAATTCAGCAGCTTCAGTCTCTGCGGTACCCGTCATACCCGCGCGGGAGCCCTCAGGGTAAAGGCGGAAGTAGTTCTGCAGCGTGATCGAGGCAAGAGTCTGGTTTTCTGCCTTGATCTCCACCCCTTCCTTCGCCTCAATAGCCTGGTGCATACCCTCGTTGTAGCGGCGGCCCGGCAGGGAACGACCCGTGTGCTCATCAACGATGAGGACCTCACCATCAGCGATGATGTAGTCGCGATCACGATGGAAAAGTTCCTTGGCGCGAATAGCGTTGTTCAGGAAACCAATTAGTGGAGTATTGGCCGCCTCGTAGAGGTTTTCGACACCCAACTCATCTTCGACCTTGTCAATACCCGGTTCGAGAACGCCAATGGTTTTCTTCTTCTCATCAACCTCGTAATCAACGCCAGCCTCAAGGTTGCGGACGATACGAGCAAACTCGGTGTACCAGCGGTTCACGTCGCCAGTTGCCGGGCCTGAAATGATCAAAGGAGTACGGGCTTCATCAATGAGGATGGAGTCGACCTCATCGACGATGACGTAGTTATGGCCGCGCTGAACCATATCTTCAACGCGCTGGGCCATATTGTCACGCAGGTAGTCGAAGCCGAATTCATTATTGGTGCCGTAGGTAATGTCAGCGTTGTACTGCGCGCGGCGTTCGTCGGGAGATTGACCCACGAGGATACAACCCACCGAAACATCGAGGAAGTTAAAGACTCGGGCCATGAGGTCAGACTGGTACTTGGCGAGGTAGTCATTCACCGTCACAACATGCACGCCGTCACCGGTGAGGGAACGCAGGTAGGAGGGCATTGTTGCCACAAGGGTCTTGCCCTCACCGGTCTTCATTTCGGCAATATTGCCCAGGTGCAGGGCAGCAGCACCCATGACCTGCACATGGAAGGGGCGCTGACGCAGCGTACGCCATGCGGCTTCACGCACGGTAGCGAAAGCCTCCACCATCAGGTCATCAAGGGTTTCACCTTCGTTGAGGCGTTGCTTAAACTCCGCGGTTTTGGCGCGCAGCTCCTCATCGGTGAGGGCTTCGAAGTCTTCCCGAAGGGCGTCAACCTGGTGAGCAATACGGTCGAGCTTTTTCAGGGTGCGGCCTTCGCCTGCACGAAGGATCT
Organism: Schaalia canis; assembly: GCF_003858455.1. Taxonomy (GTDB): domain Bacteria; phylum Actinomycetota; class Actinomycetes; order Actinomycetales; family Actinomycetaceae; genus Pauljensenia; species Pauljensenia canis. Next base: position 68,959 of record NZ_RQZF01000008.1, read on the forward strand.
TGTCAATGAGGGACACAGGTGCTCCTGAGATCATGGCCAAAAGCCATTACGCTTTCGGGTACGCATTGGCGCATACCCCATCTATTTTACGTTTATGCGGTGCCTTTTTCCTCATTGCCTTGCACACGTTCGCCCAGAGCGCAGGCGACGCACACCTTTTACCCCTCCCCCATGAGATACGGCATCCGGGTTATCGCCCGATGTACAGGATGGCGCTGAATGTACGTGGTCCACCACGTACATTCAGCGTTAACCCGTACATCACACACCCCGGAAGACATCCGCCACACAACGGCGCGGACACGGTTCTGGGGCCACCGCTTCTTCGCGGTGGCCCCAGAACTATGACAGCATGTCAGTGACGAATAGAGTCTTCTAGTCGTCGCAGACCTGAACGTTGAGGCGGAAGACACCATAGGTCCAGCCATGGCGGTGGTAGACCACGCACGGCTGCTTCGTGTCCTTGTCAACGAAGAGGAAGAACGGGTGTCCAACGAGTTCCATCTGATAGAGAGCCTCGTCAACACTCATTGGCTCAGCCTCATGCACCTTTTGACGGACAATGACCGGGGAATCACCCAGTTGTTCTTCACGAGCCTCTCCGACCTTGAGGTCTTCTGCTGAACGCAGATGATCGTCAACCTCGACTTCTTCGACCTCTTCGACCGGCAGATCAACTGGAATCTCTGCCAGTTCAATGTCGTCAATACCTGGGTAACGACGATGATCCTTTGCACGGTCGCGGAGTCGGCGTAGGCGCTCGAAAAGCTTTCCTGCTGCGATATCCACTGCGGCGTAACGATCGGCAGATTCGGCTTCAGCTCGAATCACTGGACCCTTCCCATAAACCGTCAGCTCAATCCGCTCGGCGGTGTCGGCTTGACGGGGGTTGCGCTGGTGAGTGAGTTCAACATCGATCCTCTGAGCGCGAGGGTAGAACTGGGTGACTTTGGAGACCTTCTCTTCGATGTACTCACGGAAGTTGGGGTGGATCTCGGCGTTACGTGCCACAACAGTGATGTCCATGATGTTCCTCCATGGGAGTAAGAGCGGGTTTTAACCCCGCGTGGTGGATCCCAAGTGCGTCATCGCCTTGGGCTGTGCGTCCGGCTACCACCTCCCATCTGCACCGGCGGGTGATGAGTTCCCGCCGACTGTGTTGTGACACACAATACTACGCTCTAGGGGTGATCCGCATCATAGATGCCTGGGATGCGAAAATTTTCATCGAGCGACGTGGCATAGCGCACCGACACCCACGATCCGAGCATTCATGACCCGACTCATTTCACGAATCGTCGCCCCTGTCGTCACCACATCATCGACCAACACGACCTCGACTTGCCGGGGCACCATCAAGCGGCACCGCATTGTTCCCGCCCGCCCTCGTCGCCGCTCGGCACCACTACGCCCAGCCTGAGTGCCCGCACCCCAACGCAAAGCACAGGCCTGGACAAGCCGAACGCGCACACCGCATCCCTCGTATATGCCCCGCGCCACCCCGTGTGCAATGACACAGGCAACCTCTCGTCCATTCCAGCGGCGTCGCCATCGTGAGGGCGCTGGCACTACCCAAATATCCTCAGCGCCGCCCATCATGCGACTTCGGCTCATACTCAGACCAAGAGTGCGCCCAGCCCGCCATAGGAAAGCATCCGTATCAGCGCGGTCACGATGTTTTGCCGCCAGAAGAATACGTCGCAAACTCCCCTCATAATCCCCCAGGGTCCACATTGGAAGGTCGTCACCGTCGCCGTCAAGAATGGCCCACCCGTCGGGAAAACGACCAGAAAGCGCTGCACACTCATCGCACAGTCCCGTATCCCATCGCCCACACCCCACGCACTGCGTCGGCAAGGTGAGGCTTTCACACGCAGCAAAAAGACTCATAGTGTCCATTCCACCAGCAGCGGAATGCAAACACGCAGGCTGTCGTCTGACTGTGGATAACTTGCCCGTAGCAGAGCACTATCCAGGGAAACGCACACCGACAATCTTTTGCGGCACCTGCAGCCAGATCGCACTCGAGCGCGCCCAGACTTTACCGTCGGCCGTTGTCACATACAGGGACGCAGGCGACAACCCTGCCGTCACATAGAGCGAGTTTTCTGGAGCGGCAAGAGACTGAATGAATCCCCCCAGGGGAATGATCTCCAACTGCATGTGCCCGGCGTTGTGCTGATGCAACGCAACGACCATCGTTGATGACGCCCACGACACGTCAACGACTCCTTCAGAAAGACGTGCCAAAGGCCGCAGATCCGACAGAGCAATCGGTGTTCCGTATTGATCGCGAGCAATAGTGGCCAGCCATAATCCCTGAGCCTGCCCCACTCGACGTAGCATCACTGCGCGGGCACCATCAGGTGAGACGCGCAGAGCATGAATCTCATCCTCATAGGTGCTGCCCGTTAGGGGGCTTGTCGTTCCACCAAGGTGCGTCAGCGTTAAAACGCCCTTGTCACGCGAAGCGGTCCACGCCCAGTTGTACCGGTCAATCGAGGGCCAGCTCGGCTGCGCTACCGCAATAGATTGGCTGGTGCCTCGGCCTCGTTCCCAGAGGGTCAAAGTGCTGTCAGAGGCCCATGCCAGTAAGTCGCCAGTCACAGGGCTCATGGCTAAACGAGGAAGTGGCGCACTGTGCCCTTCGGGGAAAGGCTGGGGGGTGAAGGTCGATCCCGTTTGAATACCTATTCCCTCATTGGTGGAGGCAATCGCAGAATCAAGACGATAGCTCGGCCCCGACGGAAGGGAAGCCGCGGTAATGCTCTCTCCCCCCACGGTCAAACTGACATCAGCTACAAGTGCAGACTGTTTGAGGGTCGTAGCAACCTGCCACATGAGGAGGGCGCGCTCGGCTTCGGGCGGAGCTTGGGCGCCCTCAAGGACAACGGTCGCCACATTGTCTTTCACACTCGCGCCTGCACCGCCTAGTCGCGCGCCTTCAGGGATGGCACTGGCTACCGCAGAGGCAATGTCAGCGTGGGGCCCCTTCAAGAGGCCCTCAACCATATGCGAAACAACCCTCTTTCGCGGATACCACCGTGGATCTGGAATCAGAGCATTGCCGTCAGGCGAGGGGAAGTACAAGTTCACGGATTCAAAAGCCGCTGTAAAAGAAGCACGTGAGAGGATGATGCCGTCATCAGGAGTGTTGATGCGCCATTCACCATCCTCTTGAATGAGTTGGAAACGAGTTTGAACCTCCGCCGTAGCCTCCGCCTCAGTCAAGGTCCCTTCAGCGTCGACGCTGGCCACAGCGGGGGCATTAACAGTGACGACCGCCCGGCCCTCGTGCTCTTCAACGTCAAGGCGAGGAGTCGAATCAGTGGAGTAAATCTGAATGCTCGCGCGGGGTTTCCACGTTCGTTGAGAGGCTTTGGACAAAAACAGGCGGGCCGTTTCGAAGTCGTCAGAGGAACCGGCCGCGCAGGCGCGGAGGAAACCTTCAAGAAGCTGATCGGGTGATGCCCCCGCTATAGGAGCGCCCGCCACAAAGTTAATCGTGCCCGTAGTTGGGGTGTTAACGTCGAAAGGCTGAGGGGGGCCAGAGGATGGAAGGGCCGAGCAGGCGGTGAGTGGCAAGAGACACGCCATGAGTGCGGCAAAAAAGTGGCGGCGGGGGGTGGTCATTCTTCACCTTCCCAGATGCTCAGTGGGCATGGGCCGGGATCCTGGCCAACGTTGCGAGGAATGAGCATGAGGAAGGAGGCTCCCTTTCCTAATTCCCCGTAGGCGCTTAGAACACCATTGTGTAAGTGGACGTCTTCGGCGGCGATTGACAGTCCAAGACCGGTCCCACCGGTGGTTCGAGCGCGAGCTGGATCTGCACGGAAGAAGCGGTCGAAGACGCGCGCGGCGGTCTCTTCGGTCATCCCCACGCCGTAGTCGCGTACTCTCACAGCAACGCCTGATGAGGTTCCAGCAAGGTCAATGTCAACAGTGCTTCCATCAGCGTGTTCGATGGCGTTCACAAGGAGGTTTCGCAACACACGTTCGATGCGACGGGCGTCTACTTCGGCGGCGCAGCGCTCTTCTGGCAGATGCACGCGCACCTCCACGCCAAGGCGTTTCGCCAGTTCATCGTTTGCCTCAACGACTTTAGAAATAATGGGGCGCATGTCGGTAGATTCGGCCTCAAGCAAGGCCGATTGGGCATCATGTCGCGAGATTTCCAACAGGTCAGCAAGCATGGATTCAAAACGTTCGACCTGCCCGTGGAGGAGTTCAGCAGAGCGGCGCCCGGAGGAGGTCAGTTCCTCGCGTTCCTCCCAGATCATTTCCTCTGCCATGCGGATTGTTGTCAGCGGGGTTCGCAGTTCGTGCGAAACGTCGGTGACAAAACGCTGTTGAAGCTGGGAGAGTTCGTCGTATTCGGAGATTTGCTGTTGGAGGGAGGCAGCCATGTCATTGAAGGCATGACCAAGGCGAGCCATTTCGTCATTGCCTTCGACGGGAACTCGGGTATCAAGGTCGCCTGCAGCAAGACCCGAGGCCGCTTGGGCTGTTCGCCGTACTGGGCGCAGAAGATGGTAGACACCCCAAAAAACGCCAAAAGGCAGGAGCAGGAGTATGGGGAGGACCGCGATGGTCAGCACCTGCAAGGTGGTGTTGACCATCGCTTGATCCCCAGCGAGGGAGTAGACGATGTAAAGCTCGTGAGCGCCTGCGCGTGGAAGAAGAACCTGGGTGCCGGCGATAATGCCCGGTGCTTCAGGTCGGGTTTCCGTTGCGGGGATGAGGACAGATTGCCAATGCGCTTGGCCACTATGCTGTACGGCGTCACGAAGGTCATCGGAAATAATTGCCGTTGCGTTGGCGGGGATGATTTCGTTGATGCGTACCACTGAGGATGCCTCGGGGGAACGCAAGAGTACGGCAGCTACAGCACCCGCACCTGCTGCAGAGAATTGGATATTCTCAACGATTTGCCGCGCGACTTCTTGAACCTGATCTGGCGAGGAGGCTGTCGATTGCTCCAAGGATGCTTGGGCGGCTGAGAAGCGGACTGAGGCGTCCTCAAGGACGACGACTCGACGCGTCTCGAACATGGAGTCGGTGAGCTGGCTTGAGACAAGTATTGAAGATGCTGTTAGGACCGCGACCGCCGTGGCAGTGATGGCTAAAGCGATGCGCAAAGACAGGGATGAGCGCAGGCGCTCAACGATTGGGTGGTCGCGGAGGAGGCGCGCGATCCACCCTTTCGTCTGCGTGATCTTATCCGATGGTGACTGCGGGGGTGCCGTCCGCCAAGTCATCCGCAGCGCTCGCTTTCCGTTGTCGTTTTACGAGGTCGTTCCCGCACGGTAGCCGACGCCACGCACTGTGACAACGACCTCTGGGTGCTCGGGGTCGCGCTCAATCTTGGAACGCAAACGCTGGACGTGAACGTTGACTAAACGGGTGTCAGCCGCGTGACGGTAGCCCCAGACTTTCTCCAGCAATTCTTCGCGTGAGAAAACTTTCCACGGGGCACGCCCTAAAGCGACGAGCAGGTCAAATTCTAGGGGGGTTAGTGAGATCAGTTCTTCCCCCCGGCGTACAGCATGTCCTTGGACATCAATACTGATGTCACCGAGAGTCAGATGTTCTTCACCGGAGTCTTCCCGCCCGCGTAGGCGTGCTCGTACGCGGGCGACCAGTTCCTTAGGTTTGAATGGCTTGGGGACGTAGTCATCTGCGCCAGCTTCCAGACCTGCAACAACGTCGGCGGTGTCGGTACGCGCGGTGAGCATGACGATCGGCACATCGGATTCGCGTCGGATAAGACGGCAGATTTCAATGCCGTCAATACCGGGGAGCATCAGATCTAACAGGACGAGGTCGGGCGTGGTGGCGCGGAAAGTCTCGAGGGCTTGAGCGCCGTCGGCGCAGTCCATCACGACGAAGCCCTCTGATTCGAGGACAATTCCAATCATTTCTGCCAGTGCGACGTCGTCGTCGACAACGAGGATGCGCGAAGTCATGATCACGATTTTGTCACGACGCGGCCAGTTATGCACCTTCCTTCCTCAGCTTGTTGTCACTCCGCGCCTGGGAAGGTATCGACAAGCCACTGTGAGGGAGGCAATTTCGCGTCCTCAGCTTCTTCATGAACGAAAAGTCAGGGGAAACATGGCACGATGTATACCGGTACCTTGTGATTAACCGTTATCGACAGAGAGGACTCGGCATGACCGAGCAGCCACGTAATGATGAGCCCACTGCACAGGGATGGCAGGCTCCCGATTCCTCTCCGGGCTACCACTCTGCGTCCGCGTCTTCCTCTCAGTGGCACACTCCTGCCCCCAATGGTGGTCAGGGTTTTCAGGCCGGTCAGGCTGGCTCACCATACTATGCTGCCGGCCAATCCCCGTATCCTCACGGCACTGGGCCTGAGGCTGCGCCTGGGGAAGGCTATGGCGGATACGCCTCCTGGGCTCCCGCACCCCAGCCGGGCATTATTCCTCTGCGTCCATTGAATTTGGGCGATCTTTTTGACGGGACTTTCCGCGCCATTCGTTCAAATCCGACGGTCATGTTTGGCTTTGCGGTGGCTGTCATGGCGATCCTTTCGCTGATCACCGCGTTTTTCACCTGGTATTCCTTCGGATCACTCTTTGCAACCTTGTCCGATCCGATGGCCTTCCAGCCTGATGATGTTGAGAGTTTTGCGTCTTTCTTTTCGTCAACGCTGTTGACCGGTCTTGGTAGCAGCGCCGTCAATGCGATTGCGATCATGATCTTGTCGGGCATGCTGGCCCTGACCGTGACCGACGCGGTTCTTGGTCGTATGACAAGCATTGAACACGCCTGGGAACGGATCCGTCCTCGCGTGTGGAAGTTACTTGGACTTTCCCTGATTGTCGGTCTCATTTCAGTCGCCGCTACCAGCATCGTGGTTATTGCCTTCGTTGCCCTTGGAGCTGCCACCTATGCAGCCACAGAAAGTCCCGTTCTTGTGACCGTCTTAATCATCCTCTTTGGTCTTCCTGTGATGATGATCGTGGCATTTTTCGTTCAGGTGAAACTCCTTTTTGCCCCCACTGTTCTTGCCATTGAAGGTCAGGGAGTTTTTGCCTCAATCTCACGCTCCTTCACCCTGTCGAAGGGCTCCTTCTGGCGTGTGCTTGGTCGTCTTTTACTCATCACCCTGGTGACCGGTTTTATTGGGGCGATCTTGGGGAGCATTTCGGGTATCTTGCAGTCAGTGTTGCCGTTCTTCACCACTTACGCGCTCTCAATGGCCATTGGCACCTTCCTGACCGGCCTACTAACTGCCTTCCTCATTCCGGTTTCTGCGGCTTTCCAGACGCTGATGTACATTGATGAGCGCATGCGTAAAGAGAATCTTGCCCCCTCTTTGGTTCAGGCTTCCCAGGCTCAATAATGACCTTTTCCTTTGCCGCGCCACTGCCTGATCCGCTGATTCCTGATCCGGAAACCGGCCAGTCCTTGCTGGCTGAGGAGCTGGCGCGCCCAGAGTATGGAACTGAAGTTTCGCCTCTGACACGATTCTTCGCTCAGATCATTCGGGGGATCGTTGATCTTTTCAGTGGCGAAGGCTTCAGTGAAGTGCCTGTCTCCTCCGTCATTTTGCTTCTCTTCGGGGTATTCCTCGTTGTCTTGCTGATCCTCGTTTTTCTTAATCCGGTGCGCTTGCTGCGTCGCCCCTCTGCTGACCTTTTCGGAGAGGAAGAAACAACAATTCCCATCGCTCAAGAAAAGTCGAATTCGTCGGCTGCCTCGGGAGCGTGGGATGAAGCTGTGGTGTGGGAGTTCCGCGCATGTGCATTGGTCGCGCATGAGAAAAACCTGCTGGTCCTGTCTCCAGGTCTGACCGCTAAGGAAGTTGTTGATCGGCTCTTACCTCATTTTGCGAGCTCGGCAGACCTTCTCAAACAGGGGCGTCTTGACTTTGACGGCGTTCGCTACGGTACTGCTCATGCCGATGAGGCAATGTGGCTGCGTATGCGTGCATTAAGTGAACTGGTGGCGGCAGGAGGAGGGCAATGACCTCAACCGTTGTTGTCACGCCGAAGCTCTCCCAACGGCTACGAGCCTCGCGCACACTCATCACTATCGCCCTTATCGCAGTCATCTCAGGAGGACTTTTTATCCTGATTCCTCAGGACGAGTATGACAGTTACCCCCTCTCCCCCATCAATCCCGGCCACCATGGTGCACGAGCTTTAGCCCAGGTCCTCGAGAACATGGGGGCAGATGTCATCTATGCTGCGGACGCGACAGAAGCGATCTTCGAAGCCAAACAGCCCAACAGTACCCTTGTCATCACCCACCCCGATCTTTTATCTTCCGAGATAGACGAGGCCGCCGCAGCACTTCCTCGTGTGGTCGGTATCGGTGGCCTTCCCCCGGTAGATTCAGATATTTTTCCCGGGTTCGAGACAATCGTCACCGGCATTGTGCCCTCCCCTGATTCTCCTGTCCGTGTGCCTCTGGACGCTGAGGGATGCTCAAGCCCTTCAGCTCAGGCCGCTCAGTCGATTACTGCCGGGCGTCGTTATCTTTTCTCCCCCTCGGCTTTGGCAGACTTTTCCCTTAATGGAGAGGTCGCCAGCACCAGCATCCCCACTGGATGGCAATGGTGTTTCCTCGTCGATGACTCGGGAAATCCCCTCTCTTCCTCCCCTGACTCGTCCAATCAGGACGAACATGGAAGCCCCGAGGGCTTCCCTGGGGCGCTCTATGCTGAAAAATGGGACGGCGAGCATTACAGGGCTTTAGTGACCAACGACTTATTGGCCACTAACGAGTGGATCCTCCATGAAGGTAACGCCACATTGATGCTCAATGTGCTTACAGCGCCAGCTCCCCGCGAAGATCTGGGGCGCATCGTCTGGTACACCGCCTCACTGACCGATACTTTGCGCCCTCAAGCCCCCGGTGCGCCCTCGTGGCTGCACGCATCTGCTTTGCTGCTTTGCGGCGCCGTTGCTTTCTTAGCGCTTGCACAGGGGAGGCGCCTTGGACGCCTCGTACCTGAAGATTTGCCCTCCTACGTTCCCGCTGCAGAAACGATTACGGGGCGTGGACGTCTATTACGCCGTCAGGGCCAACACGCTCATGCGGCTCATCATCTCAGGGTGGCGACCGCTCGTCGTCTCGCTGCTCGCCTTGGAGTTCCCGAAGGCGAGGATCCCGAAATGCTCCGTAGTGCGCTGCGTGGCGCTGGCGTGAGCGAAACCGATAGTCAATGGCTGTGGTCACCTGAACCCGCCAACGATGATGACCTGGTCGAAGTGGCTTCCAGGCTCGCCGCGATTGAAGAGGAGATTCGCAATGCCCGGCACTAACCCCTACGCCCCACTTGATCCTGGAAATCCTTCCGGCCAGATGCCCCCCGGTGCCCCATCCCAGCCGGGCCAGCCTTACCACCACGGCCAGCAGGGCCTCTCCAACCAGCCCCACCACCCCGGCCAGCCTCCGCAGCACGCTCAGCCTGCCCAACAGGCAGCGGCCCAGCAGCAGCCAACGCCCCCGGCTCCTCTCTCTGATCAGGCACGCCAATCCCTCGTTGCCCTGCAACGCCTGAACGCCGAAATTGGGAAAGCAGTCGTCGGTCAGCAAGGTGCGGTCACCGGCCTCATCATTGCCCTCGTTGCCGACGGACACGCACTCCTTGAAGGCCCTCCCGGCGTTGCAAAGACCCTGCTCGTGCGTTCCCTTGCAGCCTCCCTTGATGTCGAGATGGCACGCGTCCAGTTCACACCTGACCTCATGCCCGCTGACATCACCGGTTCCCTGGTGTGGGACGCGGGAACCTCGACCTTTGAGTTCCGTCCCGGCCCAGTTTTCACGAATCTCCTTCTGGCTGACGAAATCAACCGCACGCCCCCTAAGACCCAGTCCGCATTGCTTGAAGCAATGGAGGAACATCAGGTTTCTGTTGATGGCCAGACGCGCCGCTTGCCAGAGCCTTTTATGGTGATCGCCACGCAGAATCCCATTGAACACTCGGGCACCTACCCGCTGCCTGAAGCTCAGATGGACCGATTCCTCCTGAAGATCGAATTACCGCTGCCTGAACGTGATGCGGAGATCAGCATCCTGGCGCGCCACCAGGAGGGTTTCAACCCCTTGTCATTGAGCGAGGCTGGTCTTTCCGCTGTGGCCTCAGCAGATGATGTTCTTGCCGCCCGAGCTGCGGCAGAAAAGATTGATGTGTCGCCTGCTGTTCTTGCCTACATCGTTGACCTTGTGCAGGCAACCCGGCACTCATCGTCACTTCGTTTAGGGGTCTCCCCACGTGGCGCCACTGCTCTCTTGCGAACCAGCCGCGTGTGGGCTTTCCTCCAGGGCCGGTCCTACGTCACGCCTGATGACGTGAAGACGATGGCGATTTCGACGCTTGCTCACCGCGTGAGCCTGCGTGCTGAGGCTGACCTTGAGGGAATTACCGCTCGGGCTGCCATCGAAAGTATCCTCGCGTCTGTTCCGGTCCCACGCTAATGGCACTGTCGTGGCGTGCCGCCCTTCTAGCGGCGCTGGGGCTTCCCCTGACAATTCTTTTCCCCTCGCGGACAAGCGCGTGGGCGTGGCTCCTGTGCGTCGCAGCCATCAGCCTGATTGACGCTGTGGTTGCGCAAAGCCCACGCATGTATACCCTGGAGCGGCACGTCATCGGACCAATTCGCGCTGATGAGACGACAACCTCCACCGTGACCGTCCGAAGCCCTTTCCCTCGCGCGGCGCGCATTGAAGTCCGTGATGCATGGCCGCCTTCCCTTCGCCCTTCCCCTGCTCACCATCGGGGCTCTGTTGCCGCTCCAGCACCGGCAACATTTGTCACCACCCTCGCCCCTGAACGGCGAGGTATCCGCCAAGCTGACTATGTGACAGTGCGCGTGTGGGGCCCTTTGGGATTGGCTGCCCGGCAGATCTCTGTGGCTGCTCCCTGCTCCTTGGATGTTCTCCCGGAGTTTCGTTCACGTCGTCTCATCCCCTCGCGGCTTGCCCAACTCCAAGAACTCGAAGGCTCCAGTGCTGTGATCTTGCGTGGACCGGGCACGGAGTTCGACTCTTTGCGTGACTATGTTCGCGGTGACGATCCTCGTGACATTGATTGGCGCGCCTCGGCTCGTTCGGATGATTTGGTTGTGCGGACGTGGCGCCCCGAACGCGACCGCCATGTTGTGCTGGTCGTGGACACGGGCAGGGCGTCAGCTCTTCTCCTGGGAGCACCAAAGGCTGCTGGCTCCCACACGAAAGGTACTATTTCGGCCGAGGATGATCGTGTCCAGCGTGACACCCTTGACCTTGGTGTGGCCCCTCGTCTGGATGCGGGGATTGAGGCTGCGCTCTTAATGGAAGCCCTTGCGGATAAAGCAGGCGACAAGGTTCATTTCCTTGCAGTTGACCGCCAGGTGCGGGCCCGAGTCTCGGGACTTAAGGGCGCGAGTTTACTCAATGCCACTGCCCGCGCTCTCCAACAGATTTCCCCCTCTCTTGAGCCTATTGACTGGCAGCTAGTTGCTCGGGAGGTTCGACGGACGGTTCGTCAGCGGAGTCTGGTTCTCTTATTGACTGAGATCCCTCCGGTGGGAACAGATCCAGAATTCCTTGAGGCGATCTCTCATATGGCGTCCTCTCACACCGTCGTTGTGGCGAGTGCCAATGACCCCACTGTGCCTGAGCTTTTGGCGGCGCGTGAGACGTCTGCCGACATTTATACGGCTGCTGCGGCTTCCGCCCTCGCTCATGAAAGTGCGGCTGGTGTGATGCAGCTTCGCCGCATGGGGGCAATCGCTGTATCAGAAGACGCTGGCCTGTTGGCGGCTCGAACAGCCGACACCTACATTGACCTTAAGCGTCAGGGCATTCTGTAATCCCTCACCCGTACATTCCCCCGCCAGCAATGCTTGCGGGTTACTACGGATACGGCGGCTTCAGCCTGCCACAGGGGTGCTGTAGCCAGCGTCCTCGGTAAGATCACCGCTGTATCCGGCGCGAGTGGCGCGCCCACCGACAATGAAGGTGTAGGCCCATACTCCGGCTGTCACAAGACTACCTAGACCAACGCGAACCCAGTCGGGTAGGTCCGAAGGAGTGACATAGCCTTCGAGAATGCCGGAAATAAACAGGAGGATGACCAGGCCCAAGGAAACTGTAACCATTGCGCGACCGGCCTGAGCCACAGACTGCATACGAGGCTTCCCTCCGGGAACGAGGGCCGCCCAAAAGACCCGCAGGCCTGCTGCACCCGCAATAAAGATTGCGGTGAGTTCAGGTAATCCGTGAGGCAGGATAAAGCGGAAGAAATGCCACACTCCGCCAAATTGAATGACGATAGCTGCTGCTTGTCCAATAGCGGCAGCATTATTGAACATGACGTAGGCGGGGTAAATGCCCGTGATGCCTGCCCCGACGCATTGAAGGGCGATGAAGGCGTTGTTCACCCACACGGAGGCTCCAAATTCAGCATTCGTGTCTTGATGGTAGTACTGCACAAAGTCGGACTTGGCGTACCTTTCCAGTTCAATAGGGGTGCCTAATGCGCTAAATCGTAGAGGGTCAGCGAAGAGCCATGCCGCGTGAACGGCTGCGACCACGATGAACAGAATCATCACGGTAATGCTCCACCAGCGGATGGAATAAAGCGCTGCGGGTAGCTCGGCGCGGAACCAGCGCGCAATGCTGTAGGCCGAAGTCCCCGAGGTTCCCGTCAAACGTGCTCGCGCTGCGGCCAGGTCCCGGGAGAGTACACGGATCAGGTCAGGGTCAGGTGTTGCCGAGCGGATGGCAGCAAGGTCTGCTGTTCCGGCTCTATAGAGGCGAGCAAGTTCGTCGATCTCGGGTCCTGTGAGTGACGATGAACGAGCAAGCTCATGGAGGCGCGACCATGAGGATGTTCGGGCAGTCTTTAGCGCATCAATGTCCACATCCGCTAGCGTGTCATATATGAGTGCTTCTGTCGTGCCGCTACGCCATATTCAGCAAGAATCAATCGTCACAGGTGAGGCTGTCACCTTAGAGATCTCCCCTGCCTCGCCTTTGCTGCGTGCGGCAGCAACCCTGGTGGATATTCTCTTGACGATCTTTTACGCGGTGATCGCTGCCTATGTCCTCCAGCTTTACGTTGACATCTCCTCTGACTCGATGGCGCGCGTGGTGCTGATCGGTGGCGTCGCCTTGCTCACCGTAATTCTTCCGTTGATTGTCGAGGTTGCTACGCGCGGTCGTTCCTTGGGGAAGTGGGCTTTTGGCCTGCAGGTGGTTCGTGATGATGGTGGAGTCATTACAGCTCGCCATTCGCTGGTGCGTATGCTGGCGGGGATATTGGAAGTGTGGCTGTCGCTAGGGGCGATTGCGATGGTAACGACCCTGGTTGCGCCTCGTTCTAAACGTCTTGGTGATTTAGCTGCGGGAACAATGGTCATTCGCCTACCTGAGCCTCAGCTTTATGCCCCGCTGCTCATGCCTCCCGACCTTGCTCAGTGGGCCTCCACAGCCCAGGTGGTTTCCTTGCCGCCAAGTGTGTCGTCCCAGGCACTGCATTTCATGCGCACGAGTGCTTCTTTGATTCCGCATGTGCGCGAGGCTGGCGCACAAAAGATCGCTGAACAGCTCATGACCTTTGTTGAGCCTGCGCCCCCTTCTGGCACTCATCCTGAGCGTTTTATTGCCGCTGTCCTTGTCGTGTGCCGTGATCGGGATCTGAGTCGTTTGATCGCGCGTGATGGGCTGAGCCAGCAAAGCTTTGAGCGTGCCACTGCCTCACCCTTCGGGCTTGACAAGTCTTTCGGGCTGTAGGACTTCAGACGCTCTTTTCTTGTTCTTTCTGGAACCTTCGTGTTTCTGTGCCCCCATTGAGGGAACGCACAAGAAAATGAAGGGCGAGGCCCGGGCGTTTTCGTTGCGTGTTTAGTGACCTGCGGGTGCGTCAGTGCTGTTTTCTTCAGGCATTGTCGGGCGAGGTTGTGCGAAGGGGCCCAGTTCACGTGCCACATGTTCAGCGGCGCTGCGCGGGCCAGTGCCCTTTTGGGATGCGTTGGATGGGTGTGAGGATAAGGCCGAGCGTGACGAGGTAACCGGCGGTGTTGAGGGTGGCTGTGATGTGCTGAATGACGACGAGCCTCGCCCTGGAGTGTCCGCATCCGCTGGGGCGGGGCGTAGTTGGGTCACGGTGGCGTATGTCCCCTCGTGTGGGGCACTGTCGTCATGGATGTTGTCCGCGACGCTGTGGTCGCTGACAGGATGGGCCTCGCGGCGTCGCATCGTCGCTTCAGACCGGGCAGCGGCGCGCACGGCGTCAACGAGGGCTAGCAGGTCATCGGAGGAGGGCGGTGCGGGTTCGTAGGTGGTTTGGAGGCGCACAATCTGCCAGCCTACGGGCACAGTGAGGTTGGTGGCGTGCCCTTCACACAGGTCATAGGTATGCGGTTCGGGTGAGGTTGCCAACGGTCCCAAAACCGCCATTGAATCGTGGTAGTTGAAGGTCAGCGTCGCCACGGAAGGGTGGGGGCATCCGGGTTTAGAGCAAGGTCGAGCCGCAATCACCGCTCTACCATACGACTTTCTTCTCTGTCAGGGGGTGACATCGGTGGGTGCGCCTGCGTTTTGACGTATTCCTCAGGGAATGTTCGGCGGTGTCGTGCCCATCGTTGACGCTCAGGTAGTGGGCTATCGTGGAGTCATGCTCTCTACGCGACATCCCTATCGAGATCGCCATGGTCGCGGCATGCGTTCTCCCCTCTTTTTTCCTCGCACGCCCGCATGGCGAACGCGCCGCGAGCGCTTCGAGGAAGTGATGGCGCGCGTTATTGAGGATTTCACGCGCCGCTGGCCTGCGGTGGCGACAATCGAGTTTGCCTGTGAGGACGTGCCTCCTTCTGATCCTGCAGCGTGGGAGGATCATTCCTGCGTGCTTTCACGCCTTTTCCCTGCGGATCGACGTCGCGCGCTGAAGGATCGGATTGTCGTGTATCGTCTGCCGGTTGTTGCCCGGGCTCAGGGTGAAGAGTTGGAGCGTATGGTGCGCCATATCCTTCTTGAGCGCATTAACCGTGTGTTGATTATTCCCCCTGATGAATATGATGAGGCTTTGAGCCAGTAGCTGCTTCGACTATCGCAGGTCGATTGCTCGGGTGAGCCCACTCATGGCAACATTTCCCAGAGGCCATACGGCATTGACGTTGCCGGTCGGCATGTCAATGTGGATGAGAATAGCGGCGTGAAGTCCCTCGTCTCCGCCAAGAGAACGCTGTGAGTCAGCGATGGGCAGGGTGACACTGGTTCCGGCCGGTATCGTTATCTTGTCATCGCCATAGCCGGCGCTGAGCTCTTGCATTGTCGGGTTGATGAGCAGGAGTTCCTGGCCAGCAATACTGCTCTGAGCTGGGGTTGTCACCGAAGTCGGTCGTACAATCGCAGCGTCGAAGGCGCGCGTCAGGGATGCTTCCATGTCGGTAGCTGCGGGAATGGTGAGCTGTTGGATAGGGGTAGCGGGCGCAAGCAGGCCTCTTCCCACCCATTGTTGTGGTGCTTCTCCCGAGGTGTGTGGTGTGGTTTGAGTAGAGCCGGAAGGCCACTGTGCTCCTGGGAAGAGAGCGCGAATTTGGGCGACAACGGGCTGGGTTGATTCCACAAGAAGTGTGGAAGTCTCTGTTATGGACGGCAGGTCAAGGTCGAGAACGCTATTTGCAGCAAGGGAGAGCGCCCCTCCTGGAATATCGCGAGTCCCTTCAGCGTCAATAAGGCGAACTGTTACTTGAGTATCTGTGTGGACCTGAGTGCCTTCGTGCACGCCATCGGATTGGGGGCCTGTGGTGTCCGCTGTCGTGCCCGAGGCTGCGGGTACGGCGATGCGTAGTGAGTGGTTTCCTTGTGCTGTTAACCCTGGGATAAGAATGCGGCTGCTGGGCACAGTTGAGCCGATCCACGCTGCACCCTGGGGGATTTCTCCTGAGATCGCTGAACTGTGGAGCCATGCGGATACACCGGGGCCATCGGCCTGGAGGCGGATAAGCAGGCGTTCCTCGTTAGAGAAGTAGCGTCCGGGTTGGATTGTGAGGGTTTCGCCAGCGCCGACAACCTCCCCCTGGGAGAGTTCATCGAGGGGCCCGCTCGCCCCCCAGGCGCTCAGGGTGACGACCGATGGTTGGCTGCCAGTGTTGGCTACGCGGATGATTGTGTCTTCGCCTGCAGAGGTAGCTCCCGCCGCGAACCAGTGTTCGAGTGCGGGCGGGGTGCAGGGCAGCAGGGAGAGGCCCCGCAGTTCCCCACCTTTTTGGGCGAGGAGGCTCACCCCGTGAGGGAGCTCGCTGTTGGCACTGCCTGCTGCTGCGGCATCGACATGGTCATTGGTGTGAGAAAGCGTGCTTGTCAGCGCCCAGGAGCGGCCGTCAACGCGTGCGGGAGGCTCAGGGGAGACTTCACCGCCGAGAAGGAAATCGGTATGTGAAGAACCGGTGGGGTGCCAGAGTGTAGCGGCTGCGGTGCGCGCTGAACCTTGCCCATCATTGTCCCTCTGGGCGTTCGTCGATGCATCTTCGCTCCCGAGGGGAGCAAAGGGATCAATGCTGGCGTCCAGGCAGCCAAGTGTGAGCTGTGAGGGGTGGGCACTGACACGGGTGGCAGGCAGCGGCTCAGGTGCTGGTGGGGGTGCGATAAGGCTGGTGGCGGCGACAGCAGCGATAAGGCCAACCCCCACAACCCAGGACACACCTAGTAGAGCTGATTGTCGTTTGCGTACGCGCACAAGGTAGGCAACATCATTGTGTACGTCAGTGTCCACGCTCTCGCCGGAGTCCTCAACGGAGTCCTCAACGGAGGGCGCCGGAGATGAGTCGGCGGCGTCCTCGGCAGTGTACTCGGCGGTGTATTCGGCGTTGGGTTCGGTACTGGGTTCGAACTCTGCGCCAGTCCCGGGCATGTCTTTTTCAGCGTCAACGTCCTGGTTGGGGGTGTGGGTCATTGCTTCCTCCCGACAGGAATGCTTCCCAGCGCAGCCAGGAAGATACTGGCGATGATCAGCCACTTCCATACGCTCATCCAGGGGGCGTCATAGGTCAGGACAAGCGAGGCCTCTCCAGGGATAGTCCAACTTTGCGCCCACTGATGTGTCGCGGGAGCAATCACCTCTCCGTTAGCTCGCAACACCCAATGCTCAGATGCGCGCTCAGCCAGATGAACCCGGCCGCCCTCGTGAACGTACCCAGTCACCGTCAACCCAGAGGAGTCAAGGCTCTGCACCTGCCCAGCCCCGCGGGCTCCGGCCTCTTTCTGTGCCGCCTCATGTTCATTTCCTATGAACATTACGCGTGCAGGAACTACCCCTCGCGGGCGGATACGCCAGCTCACGCCGGCACTGGTTTGAGCGCCACGTTCCACACCCGGGGCCCGATCCAACGCCCGAACCACGGGCGCCGCATTTTCACTATCAATGGACGCGACAACAATTGCGTCAATACCATGCTCAGCTAGGCTCTCAATCGCTTGATGATCAGGGGCTGTCAAAGCGGTCAGGGCAGATGTGGCGAGGGAACGCCATGCTGGATCGGAGTCACGTTCACCGTGCTCGTTCACTTCGGCGTAGCGTAGATAGGCTGAAGAATCAGTGATAACCGGCCCTCGGCCACGATAGAGGCGCACCTGCAGCGGCGTGACCGACGGGTCCACATGAAGCACGCGGGCGCTGCGCGCACTGTCTTGAGCATGCACGCTTGCTGCAGGTAGGGCCTCCTCTGCCGAATCATAGATGCGCTCCCCCACAGGAAGTGACACTATCCCCTGCATAAAGGCCAGGGAGGTCGCAAGAGCGCCAATACTCACCACAGAGACAAGCTGATAGAGCCTGCGCTCCCCCACCGTTTTCCCAGTAGATGAAAGGATTGCCACAAGGAGGCACAATGCTGCGCAAGACAATGCGGGGGCTGGCCATGCGTGTGCCACTATTCCCTGCTCTGACACTCCCACAGGAATGAACGTCATCCCGTACGCGGCACAGATGAACAGACCTGCCGCAGCAATAGCGACCGGCGGGATCCACAGGCGCCATGCTTCGCCGTGTTCATGGGAGGAAGCATCGATTTGCCCCCAGCGGTAGGCGCTGCGGGAGGCACGAATCAACGCCCAGACCAGGAGGAACAGTGCGGGCGCGCTCAACAGCGCCCACAGCATCCCCTCGCTGCTGTTGTGCGGAGCATACTCCCATCCCTGTGGCATGCCGAGAATCAACTGCCACGGCACTACTGCCGGGCCGCTCTGCGCCGGATGTGCCGGGCCCATCACAGCAAGGAAGGCACCGATCCCTCCGCGTCGCACCGCATCAACGGTGGAGGGCACAACAAGAAGGAAACTTGGGAGGAACGCCAGTGCGACTGGCAGGATAGAGGACGCTTTGCGGCTGACGCGTTGACGGCGCCGACGTCCGAAGATGCGCGCCAGGAACACCCCCGCCGCAACCGCTAACGCCAGCATGAAGAATCCCGGGGTTAGTCCAGTGGCGACAAAGAGCGTCAATGCCGCCGGCCCCCACCAACGCATACGGCCTCGCGAAGGGATGATAACGGCGTGAAGTTCACCAGCGAGTTCTCGGGTGAAACGAATCCCCAACGCTTTGAGCCAGACAGCGCAGGTCAGCGGAACACAGACATGGAAAAGCACCGCACTCAGATGACCGGAGGACAGGCTCATCGTCATCATCGGCAGACAGGACCATAGAAGCGCCGCAGCAGCTCGGGCACCCACACGTAGCGTCAACGTGCTTGCCAAAGCCCAGGCGCTCAGACCCGCAGCAGGCATTGCCAGAGCAAGAAGCCACGGGGCAAACTCGTAGGGACTCACCCCAAAAAGTGCGGCCGGAGCAGTCATGAACGCCAGGATGACCACCAGCGGATCACTCACCCCCGGCGCCCCATCCGCGCCGGGAATCCACGGCGTCCAGGCCGCATCCCACAGCAGTTGCCACGAGGACGGGAGCTGTGCCCAGGCAGCGCCAGCAACACCGTCAAGCACGGGCATCGACATGAGTAAGGCGACAACTGTCAAGAGGAACGCAACTACGCCCACCCCCACTAGGCTTCGCGCGCGGTGCAGCCGAACCGCTCCAGCTAGTTCTGGGCTGACCTCGCTCCCCTGAAGCCGTTCCACACCTTTGCGGAGCTCCAGGCGCCGTTCACGTAGAGCTTTTGAGGGCAGTTCAAGGCCTGCCACCGCCCGTCGAGGAGCACGCGCATGACGGTGGATCCACGCGCGCCTGGCAAAAAGATGCGGGCTATCGGTCAGGGCGAACAATCCAGCAAGCAGCTCGCTCCAGGCTCGGCTTCCCTGTCCTGCGACAGCAAAAACCAGGGCACGAATCGGAGCTGACACCCATGCAAGAAACATGGCAGTGGGCAACTGCCATGCGGGAACAGCCAGAAGCCAGTTGTAGGTGCGCGCACGCAGCACCTGCGTCATGGATTGTTTGTCCTGCCAAGAGCGCCTGTGATGTCGCACGCGGGCCTTCGGGCACACAACGACGCGGTAGCCTAAACGCCGTGCGCGCCGACCAAACTCTAGACCGTCACCGTAGGGACCCAAGATCGGATCGAAGCCCCCTGAAAGCCTCCATAGTTCAGACGACACGAGCATGCCTGCGGTACTCACTGCAAGGACGTCGACACGCCCATCGTGTTGTCCTTGGTCGATCTCATCGGGCAGGGATGTTTCTTGGCGGCGTGCACCTCGCGTGGCCGTGATACCGACGGCAAGAGCGCGCGTTCCCGTGGCATCAAGAAGTTTCGGGCCAATGACTCCGATAGTCGTCCCCGTATCGGCCATCGCAAGCAGGTGCTCAAGGCAATCCGCTTCAGGGGTGGAATCTGCGTGCAAAATCCACAGGAAACGCACCTGCGTGAGCAAAGGAGCGAGGGCCTGGGAGTGGAAGGCTTCATCAATGGCTCGCCCAAGATTCGCTGCCGAACGCGCATGGTAGAGGTACGAATGCTCGGGGAGGGATTCTTCATTGATGACGCCCTTATCGGAGGCATCAATGACCACCAGATGAGTGGGCACATGGGTTTGAGCGGATACAGCTTCGACCGTGGCGCGAAAGTGGTCATCCTCGGCAACTGTAACGAGGACGGCGCAGGTGCTCTGACCGATAGCAGTCACGATGGAACTTAAATGGCGAAGCGGCGCAGCTTACGACGTTCACGCTCTGACATACCACCCCAGATTCCGAAGCGTTCATCGTTTTGCAGAGCGTATTCCAGGCATTCAGAGCGCACCGAGCAGGACTGGCATACGGCTTTTGCTTCACGGGTGGAACCGCCCTTTTCAGGGAAGAATGCTTCCGGGTCCGTCTGGGCACACAGGGCATGCTGTTGCCACCCCAAGGGGCCGTCGTCAAGGCCGATGAGCTCGAACTCAGAGGCGTCAGACCATGCGATAGGTCCATCTCCGAGGATGTTCCACATTGTTCGCCCCTTCGTCTCTGTTCGGTCAACAATAAGAATTACACGCGTGTCATACGTGAAAGTCAAGCCCAAAAGATGTATTTGGGATTCTCCCCACGTTAGGCTATCCTCTATGTTTTCACTCAATCAGGTTGTTGATTCCTTATACACGCAGGCTCGACCTGTACTAACGTGGTACGGTTCGGCACGTGTTGAGCTAGGCGGCCCCGTACTTGCTCGATGGTTCTCAAAAACAGCTAACCTTCTCTCGCACGATTACGCCGACCTTTTTGCACCCTCATCAGGGGTTTCACAACATATCGTTGTCGATCTTCCTTCGTGTTGGCAGAAAATCATCTGGGTATCCACCGCAACACTGTGCGGATGGACAGTCAGCGTCCCCGCACGTCAGGAGGACTTCGACGCCAACGATCCCGCTGGCACCGCCCTCGTTCATCACGAACTATCAGATGCTGCCAGCCTCACGCATACCCCAATCACCCTTTATGTCACCGAGCGAATGAATGCCAGCGCCCAGCAGGCTCAAGCAGACGGCACCGATATTCTGCTCCACAATCTTTCCCCACTTGCCCTGCGCTGGGATGATGACCTTCCCCCAGGGGCGATTGACGCCCTCGAAGCACTCATGTCCCACAGTGATCAACTTGAGGACGTTTACGAGGCCGTAGCCTGGCCCTCCCATGCTCCACGAGAGCACAGTGACGAACCAGCACTTCACGCTCCACAAGCTGCCCTGAGTGATCCTCAGCAGCATCGCCTCGTCCTCCACGAGGCGAACGCCCTCGCCCTCTACATGCCTCTTACCGCACTCTGGGCCGAGGGCGGCAGCGCCATCATCATCGACCCGGCCTACCACAGCCGTCAGGAGGCCGCTTCAATCATGCAGGTTGAACTCCCCACCTAGCGATGAATATAGATCTCAAACACATAAGCACCTTCACCAAGATCAGGCAATTTACCCGGCCCAATATGAAGGGGGGGTAGCGACGCTCTCCCATTACCCACGCGAGTTGAAAATCTCCGCCAATTGACCGTCCACCAAAGCCAATGCAGAGGCAATCGCCATATGCATGTCCAGGTACTGGTAGCTGCCGAGACGCCCCCCGAAGAAGACTTGTTTTTCCTCTTGTATTTTTTGCCGGTAAGCGTGAAGGACAGCCCGATCTTGGGCGGTATTAACGGGGTAGTAGGGTTCATCGCACACCCCAGCAAAACGTGAAAATTCGCGAAAAATAACCGTTCGCTCACGCTGGTAGTTCCGCTCGGGGTGAAAATGCCGAAACTCAATAATTCGCGTGTATGGCACATCCAAATCGCCGTAATTCATCACGGGACATCCCTGGAAATCACCTGTTTCGACAATCTCTTTTTGGAACTCAACCGTGCGCCATGAAAGCTGCCCGTCAGTATGATCGAAATAGCGATCAATTGGCCCGGTGTAGACAACCGGGATCTGCCCTACTGTCGCAACCTTTCCTAGCGGATTCTTGGGGTCAAGAAAGTCTGACTCAAGGTAAATATCTATGCGGGGATGATCAGCCATATTCGATAGCCAATGAGTGTATCCTTGTTGTGGAAGCCCCTCATATGTATCTGTGAAGTAGCGATTGTCGTATGTGTAGCGAACGGGCAAGCGTGTCACAATCGAGGCAGGAAGATCCTGAGGAGCGGTCTGCCACTGCTTCGCAGTGTAGTTCTTAAAAAAGGCATCAAAGAGGGGGCGCCCCACCAAAGAGATACCCTTTGATTCAAAATCATGGGCCTCGCTAGAAGAACACTCCTCAGCCTGCTGAATAATCAATGCTCGAGCTTCATCCGGGCTCAAAGCAGTGCCGAAGAATTGGTTAATCGTACCAAGGTTAATCGGCATGGGGTAGACCACTCCCCCAACCGTGGTCCACACCCTATGCACGTAGTCAGTAAACGAAGTAAAGCGATTGACGTACTCCCACACGCGCTCATTCGACGTGTGGAAGAGGTGGGCACCGTAACGGTGTACCTCGATGCCCGTGTGAGGCTCAACCTCGGAGTAGGCGTTCCCGCCAATATGAGGGCGCCGTTCAACGATGGCGACCCGCACGCCCCAACGGCTCGCAGCTTGCTCAGCAACAGTCAAGCCAAAAAGACCCGAACCGACAACGATCAGATCGTAGTTCATCTCTTATGCCTCTTCTCAAGCTAACGGCGGCCGATACCGCGATAGGTCCAACCTGCCGCTTTCCACGAGGCTGGCAACAACGCGTTTCGCCCGTCCACGATAAGCCTTCGATTAACCAGGGAACCCGCATGGGTCGGGTCAATCTGACGGAAGATCGTCCATTCGGTCCCTAAAAGGACTAAATCAGCACCCTTCAAAGCCTCATCAAGGGAGTAAGCGACCTCGAAGGGATGGTCTCCATGAGCGCGAAGCACGGGGCCAGCTTCTGGATCCATCACGATCACCGACCCAACCTCCCGCGCAAAATGATGAGCGAGGTCCAGTGATGGCGAGTTACGCATGTCGTCTGAATCTGGCTTAAAGGCGGCGCCAAGAATAGCGATGCGCGCGGAGGAGTAGTCGGAGCCCAGTAGTTCACGCACAGTATGAATAACTCCCAAACGGACGGTCTCGTTGACGCGGTCAACCTCACGCAGGAAGGCCAGAGAGTCCCCTACACCAAGCTCGTGGGCTCGAGCTTGGAAGGCACGAATGTCCTTCGGGAGGCAGCCCCCACCAAAACCAATGCCGGCCCGTAAAAAGCGTCGTCCAATACGATCATCAAGGCCAATTGCTCCCGCTAGAGCGGTGACATCAGCTCCGGAGGCATCACAGATCTGAGCCATGGCATTAATGAAACTGATTTTGGTGGCGAGGAAGGCATTGGCACTGATTTTGACAAGCTCAGCGGTAGCGTAGTCCATCACCAAGCGCGGCGTGCCTGCGTCAATAATTGTTTCGTAGAGTTCGTCAAGGACGCGCTGAGCTCGAATGGCAGTCTCTGGATCTTCGGGGAGGCCGTACACCATCCGGTCGGGCTCAAGGGTGTCCTTCACGGCAAAGCCTTCCCGGAGGAATTCAGGATTCCACACGACGACCACACCTGTGGATGCGACACGCTGGGCGACAGTATGTGCGGTGCCTACCGGAACCGTTGATTTTCCTGCAATAATTTCAATACCTGCTTCGCAGAGGCCTAGGTGAGGAAGCATGGCCTCAACGGCTGCATCAATGTAACGTAGGTCGGCAGCACCGGATTGTTCCGACTGTGGTGTGCCCACGCCAATGAAGTGAACGGAACAGCCGCGAATTGCCTCATAGTCGGTAGTGAATCGAAGACGTCCAGCAGCCACATTGCGTTCAAGTAGTTGAGGCAAGCCGGGCTCAAAAAAGGGGGCTTTCCCTTGCGAGAGGGCCTCTACTTTGGCAGTGTCAACGTCAATGCCGACAACCTCGTGGCCAAGCTCAGCCATTGCTGCTGCATGAACGGCACCAAGGTAACCGCAACCGATAACCGAAATTCGCATTCCTTGACTCTATCAGGGTCACTCCTCCCAAGAGGGCTACGACTCCCGTGTCCCATTCATGCCGCTCTTGAGGGGAAGACCTCACAAGCTCGCCCCTTCTTTCTGCGGATCGTCGTGACACCCTAAGTGCTAGTGTTACGGATTGGATGTGTCCATTATTCAGGAGTGCGCCGTGCGTCTGTTTGTTCAGATTCCTTGCCTCAATGAGGAAGAAACCTTGCCCCTCGTTCTTGCATCAATCCCTCGCACCATTGAGGGCATTGACGAAGTCGAAATCCTCGTCATTGACGACGGGTCAACAGATCGCACCGTTGAGGTAGCTCGAGCACTTGGTGTCCGACACTTTGTCTTCCATGCCAACACTATGGGCTTAGCGCGTTCCTTCGCCGACGGTGTTCACTACGCCCTGTCCCATGGTGCAGATATTGTTGTCAACACCGACGGAGATAATCAGTATCCCCAAGAGATGATTCCTGCGCTCGTCGCTCCTGTTGTAGCAGGCGAGGCCGATATTGCGATTGCGGACAGGCAAACCGCAAAGATTGCCCACTTTTCCTGGTTCAAGAAGCGGATGCAACATTTTGGATCAGAAGTGGTCAACGCCGCTGCTGGCACCCAATTGCCCGATGCGGCATCAGGGTTCCGGGCCTACTCACGCCAAGCGCTTTACCGCCTTAATATCATCACTCAGTTCTCCTACTGTATGGAAACCATTATCCAAGCGGGCAACAAGCGTTTGAAAATCGCCTCAGTTCCAATCACAACTAACCCCAAGACCCGCGAGTCACGACTGTTTAAGAACATCTGGCAACATATGTATAAGTCTGGGGCGGCGATTATCCGCTCCTACCTCATGTTTCGCCCGCACCTAGTTTTGGGCTGGATTGCAGCGATCATGGGGGTAATCGGCATTATTCCGATGATCCGTTTTCTCATCAAGTGGCTCTTCGATGATGCGTCGGGCCATATCCAGTCCCTGATCTTCGGATCTGCTCTCACCACAGGCGCGATGGTCACACTTTCGATCCTCGTGGTGGCCGATCTTCAACGGACAAACCGCGTCCTCATCGAGGACGTTCTTGAACGCGTCAAACGTGTCGAGTACCACCAAAGACATCGCGCTGGCTCCACTGACGGCCAAGCCTCTGATCTCCCATGAGCGCATCATCAGGCAACCGAAACGTTCTGGCTTTTGGAACGTACAACGTTAGGTCTCACCCCCGCATTGGCATCCTTCTCGAGGGCCTGCGTGCGCATGGCTATGTCTGCGAAGAGCTTAATCATCCCCTCCCTGTTGGGACAGCGGGCAGGGTCGCAGCCCTGTCGAATCCCCTTGAGTTTCTGCGCTTCTCGTTTGCCTTAGGCCGTTGCTGGGCTCGACTCTTTCGCGATAGTTTCAAATATCGCAGGCGATTAGGGTCATCAAATATTCTTGTGGGATACATGGGGCACTTCGATGTACTCCTTGCTCGCCTTCTCTTTCCCACCCGTCAGATTATTCTCGACCACCTCATTTTTGCAGCAGATACTGCACAAGACCGAGGGAATCGTTCCTCCATTATTTTCCGTCTCCTTCATGCTCTTGATCGATTGGCACTAAGGTCAGCCTCCGTCATCGTCGTCGATACAGATGAGCACCGCGATCTCGTTCCTGACGAGTTTCGCTCACGGGTTGTCACTGTCCCCGTAGGAGCTCCCTTAACGTGGTTTGACGCGCGCTTGTCTGACTCCACACCTGATTCTGGTGAGCTCTCCGTTATCTTTTATGGTCTTTTCACCCCTTTACAGGGGGCCCCTGTGATTGCTCGCGGTATTGCCGAGGCCGCTGCTCATGTTCTTATGAAGATCACCATGGTCGGCAGTGGTCAGGACTACAATTCCTGCCGGGAAATCCTTGGGGAACTGCCTGTTCAGTGGATTGACTGGGTCGACGCGGATGCTTTGCCCGCACTCGTGGCCCAACACGACGTGTGCTTTGGCATCGCGGGAGACACGCCTAAATCCCTACGTGTCGTTCCCAATAAGGTATTCCAAGGAATGGCGGCTGGTTGTTGCGTCCTGACCTCCCGCACCCCTCCTCAAGTACGACTTCTTGGTGACGGTGTGATGTGGTGTGAACCCGGTGATTCTGACAGTATTGCGCGGGCCCTTATTGCTTTGTCTCGCGATCATGCCTTGTTGCAAAACGCCAGAAGTCGCGCTGCTAAGTGTGCCGACTCCACCTTCGCTCCAAAAGAGATTGTCCTTCCGTTAATCCGGACTCTGCAATGAAACGACTCCTCACTTTCCTACAAAGTCCCGCCTTTCGTCGGCTCTTGCTCATCCTCGCACTTGGCGCAGCAGTGTGGGGTGTTGTCATACGTTGGGATGACTTCTCTTCTGAGTTGCTCTCAATGTCCTTTGTCTCGCTGTTTCTCATCCTCGTCACGTCGATTCTCTACGTGGCGGCAACGATGCTTTCATGGCGGATGCTGTTAAACGATACGGGAGAGTCTATCTCTGTCCGCCTCTCGTCGATAATCTTCTTTGTATCTCAGTTGACGAAGTATTTGCCAGGAGGAGTATGGAATTTCCTCGCTGCCGCTGAAGAAGGCGCGCGCTACCAAATCTCACGGCGCCGCTCTTTCACTGTCCTTCTAAGTGCTGTAGCCGTCTCTATCGGCACTGGTGCTTTCCTCTCAACGCTTCTATTACTGAGCTTTTCTCCCTCTTCCTCCGTTTCGTTGCTCTCCATCGGGGTGCTCTTTGTAGGAGTTTCTCTCTGCCTGACTCCACCGGTATTTAATCGCCTCATTACCCGCGTATTTAGGCTTTTAAAAAAGGAACCTTTAGAACGTCCTCTGACGTGGAAGGGCCTATTCTTTGCATCAACATGGTCTCTTGTTGCATGGGGATTGGCTGGAGCTCAGGTGTGGATTATTCTCACCGCGCTGGGAATGCCACAGTCCATAGAAACCTTCACCCTTGCCACCGGAGGGTACGCTCTAGCATGGACGGCTGGCTTCATGGTCTTCTTCGTTCCCGCCGGTTTAGGCGTACGCGAGGCTGTCCTTGGAGGATTATTAGCTCACTTCCTCACACCTGGGACAATACTGGTGGCTGTTGTGGTATCGAGAGTGATGTTTACCTGCGCCGATATATTCTGGGGCTTAGGATCTGTCCTATTGTCGCGATTCTCGTCGCGAGCCGAAACTGTCCAAGAAAACGCTCCTTAACAGTTCCCCCGAGAAGACATGTCTCTCCGCTGAAAGGCCCTCTCGCGAGGGCTGCTGAAGACTGCTCCTTGGTTATCACGGTAACGGCAGTTTGCCTCCGCCGTCCTCACGATCGTTTAGCCGAGAGGCAGCCACAGGCTACCAGACACCCAAAAGAGCAAGAACGACGAGTTGAAGAGCTTGGCTCGGGCGACGCCTAAGGTCGCGCCAACGCATGGCAAGGCTCCATCGTGACCTCAGCGAGGTTGACTCCAGGTCGTGTATGAGTGCGCGCATATTTTTGTCCCATTCACTGTCGTGTACAGGACGGCCTGCAGCATAGGCGGCCCGAGCCATAATGAGAAACTGCCCCCGATAATGTCCAGAGCGCAAGTCTCGGAGACGTTCGCGGAAAGCCCCCCAGCCCCTATTCGCTCCGATCACATTGTCGGCATGTTGGCGGTACTCGACAGTTGGAACCTCATCGATAATCCAATGCGCACCACGTGCGCGAGCAAGAGCGTAGAGATACCAATCATGGACTCCAACTCCTTCATAACCGAGTGAGGCAACGAGGGATCGGAGTTGAGCAGACAAGGCGGGGGCAAAGATGTAGGTAGATCCCGGTCCACCTGCTTCGAAGACATAGTCCCAAGGACGCTGAGGTTGGCTTTTAAGGATCACTGAGCGATGGCCATTGCTATCAAAACTCACGACATTGGACGAGACTGCATCTGCCTTCTTGTTATTCAAGAGTGCGATTTGGCGGCAGAGTTTGTCTCGATGCCACACATCATCCTGATCGGAAAAAGCGATGAATTCTCCGTCTTGCGGTTCGCAATGCAGAAAGAGATGCAGGAAGTTAGAAGCGACGCCTGCTTCCCCTTCTCTTCGAGGGAGGGAATGGACCCGAGCATCGCGCTGACAATAGTCATCAATAATGCGCACAGTCCCGTCTGTCGATCCATCATCGGAGATAATGATGCGGACCTCAACCCCCACTTGGTTAAGAATCGAGTCAATCTGCTCGCGAAGCCACTGGGCGCCATTAAAGGTGGCCATAAGAACCAGTACGCGGGGGAGCTTGACCTCCGCGTACTGGTTTTGTGTCTGTTCGAATGTCATTGTCCCTTTGCGGCGTACTTCGCTTCAACTTCCTCTTTCAAGGGGGCCCACCAGTCCTCATTCTGTCGGTACCAGTCGATAGTGTCGGCCAATCCTGAACGGAAATCAGTGAAGGTAGGCTCCCACCCGAGTTCTTCACGCAGCTTGGTAGCGTCAATAGCGTAGCGAAGGTCGTGTCCAGCACGGTCTGCAACATGATCGAAGTCGTCGGCAGGGTAACCCATGAGTTCATTCAAGATGGCGACAACTTGGCGGTTATTGGTTTCACCATCAGCTCCGATAAGGTAGGTTTCACCAATGCGCCCTCGTGTCAGGATGTCCCACACCGCTGTGTTGTGGTCACGTACATGGATCCAGTCGCGAACGTTAAGGCCGTCGCCATAGAGACGCGGACGCACCCCACACAGGCGATTCGTAATCATACGGGGGATGAACTTCTCAATATGCTGGTATGGTCCGTAATTATTTGAGCAGTTTGAAATTGTGGCCTCTACGCCAAATGAGCGCACCCATGCGCGCACCAGCAGATCCGATCCGGCTTTTGTGGATGAGTACGGGGAGGAAGGGTTATACGGGGTTGTCGGAGTGAACTTCGCCGGATCATCAAGCTCCAGGTCACCATAGACCTCATCGGTAGAAATATGGTGGAAACGTACCTTATGACGCCGCACAGCCTCGAGCAGCGTGTAGGTTCCCATAAGGTTCGTATGCATGAAAGGAGACGGATCATTCAATGAGTTATCGTTGTGCGACTCTGCAGCGAAGTGAACGACAGCATCGGCTTTAGCAACAAGCGAATCCACCAGGTCAGCATCAGCCACGTCACCTTCGACAATCTCCAGACGAGAAGCGAGCTCTGAAGCAACGATGAGGGAACCTCTGTTACCGGCATAAGTAAAAGCATCCAGCACAACGACATCCACATCGGGGTGGTCCTCTAAAAGAGTGTGGACAAAGTTTGCGCCAATAAAACCAGCGCCACCGGTGACGACGATACGCATGAGGAAAACTCCGATCACGAGAATGTTTCTTTGTCATTATGCCTTACCGCGCTATGCTAAGCATCATCCTATCCGTTTCGGTTCGTTACGGTTGGCACAATCCCTCAACACTAGCCCCACTGGCCCCAGGAGCATTGACGCATGTCTGCCTCACACGCCCTTTCTGTATTTGCTGCGCTCGCTTTAGGATTCTCGCCGCTCCTGCCAACAGCATCCACAGCAACAAGATCAGCAGACCCCGTTGAGATTCTTCCCCTAACAACAATGGCAGCCCTGCCTACCTCTGTCGCGACGGCTGCACTTGAGGAGATTCCCCTTGGTTCGGGGCAAGGACTGCACTCTTTTCCTGCATGGAAAGTGACATCCCGCTCCTCCAACGGAGGCCAGCCCCTTGAGCCTACCGAAGATGCCGCCATTCTCACCCACCCTCTTGAGGTATCCCCCTTCATGGTGTTGGGATTGACATGGGATGCGAAAACCTCACTCTCTCCCGAGACCCAACTATGGGTACGTGTCCGGGAAACAGATCAGTGGAGCGATTGGTTCCTCGTCCACGCTGAAGAGAAGAGTAGCCGCGACGGAACAGGCTTCCAAGGCGCAACAGAACCTTTCGTGACCGGCGGAGCAGATGCCATTCAGGTGCGCGTCACAGGCGACGAATCATCCCTGCCGGCGAATCTGCAAGTCGCCCTCATCCCCACCAATCCTTCGGGAGAGGAAGTCACACTCACCGAAGACGATGTCACCGCCATCTCAGCTGAGAACACCGGCATTGATGCGGGATCTGAACATGCTCTCACTCACCTCAACGAGCGTGATAATTCCCCTCATCCCCTCCTCAACCGCTATTCGCCGACCACGCAGCCTCCCAATCATGACGACACCCCTGTGGACGGCGGAACTCCCACGGAGGCTAACAGCGATACCAGTGTGTCCCCCATTGAGGCCCCTCAATCAGAGAATGCCTCCACTCGTCCGCTTGCAGATACACCCGCGCCAATCAATTCCAAAACCGCCGGACTCACTCCGAGTGGAAGTGGAACCGGTGGTGGCATGTCAGGGACTCAGAATGCTGCGATCACTCGACTTCTCCTCCCCAGCACAGCTAATGTCAGCGACCTCCCTGTCCCCGTTTCTTCTCGCCAAGACTGGAAAGCTGACGAGAATAAGCGGGATTGGGATCCTGAATACCACCGTGCATCGCACGTTCTTGTTCATCACACGGTCGGCACCAACAACTACTCCATGAGTCAATCGGCCGACATTGTCCGAGGCATCTACCATTACCATGCCGTCACCCTCCAATGGGGGGACATCGGCTACCACTTCCTCGTTGATAAGTGGGGACGCGCCTTTGAAGGACGCTACGGTACCCTCGCATCGCGCTCAGGAAACATGGTAATCGGCGCACACTCGGCAGGCTTCAACTCCGGCACCATGGGTATCTCGATGATGGGGAACTACTCCATTGAGAGCCCTTCGGAGGCGACTATTGCCACCGTCGCGAAGCTTGCCGCATGGCAACTGAAACGAGTCGGTGTTGACCCTGAAGAAATTGCCCCCTTTACGACTAAGGGTGGGAATAGTAAGTTCCGCAAAGGGCAAACTATCCAGCTTCCACGTATCTCCGGGCACCGCGACACCTTCGCCACCGCTTGTCCTGGCGAAGGTGGATACAAAGCGTTGCCCCTTATCCGTTCCCTAGCCCACAAGGAGATCTACAGCACCACCGCCCCCTCCGCATCGGACCTGCAACACCACGATCCCGGTACCAGCCCTCGTGGGAACTTTGAAGAGGTCATCTCCAACAGCGCCACACAAACCCTAACCATCAAGGGATGGACCTTCGACCAGGACACCC
>NZ_RQZF01000071.1 GCF_003858455.1 Schaalia canis
AAACACACACACCAAAAAGTGTGAAAACACAAACGAAAGCACGACACTGCTCACAACCACCATACAGGTTCACGACCAACCCACACCCCCCAAAACACGCCACCAACAAGCAGTGGCCAACCCGGGGGGCAAACACAAACACATACTGGTCGACCCTTTTGCGGCGGCAACAGCGTGGGGGAAACGCCCGGACCCATCCCGAACCCGGAAGCTAAGCCCCACAGC
>NZ_RQZF01000072.1 GCF_003858455.1 Schaalia canis
GAGTAGGACACCGCCGCAACACAACCAACACGTTCGAGCCCCGCCAACAACCCCATCGGCGGGGCTCAAACACACCCACACACCACAACACACACGAGGCCCATCGAGATTCCTACACTTACAACGCGCGCAGACGACGAAGTCAACGTAGTGTAGAAGAGGTAACACACAATCATCCGAGCAAGGAGCTCTTATGAATCTCGATGACCTCAAGAAGGCCG
>NZ_RQZF01000073.1 GCF_003858455.1 Schaalia canis
CACAATGTGCCTGGCACACCATGTACACAATGCACTATGCCGTACCTATTGCGTTAACCCGTACATGAAAGCAAGCGGCCGGGGTGCGTGCAGCACGGCTAGGCACATGAGCCGTACCCGCCCAGGCGGGCCAGAAGGCGAAGCACAGGCAAGTGCGGCCTTGATATGTACGACTTAGTGCACAATGTGCCTGGCACACCATGTACACAATGCACTATGC
>NZ_RQZF01000074.1 GCF_003858455.1 Schaalia canis
ACAAACACATACTGGTCGACCCTTTTGCGGCGGCAACAGCGTGGGGGAAACGCCCGGACCCATCCCGAACCCGGAAGCTAAGCCCCACAGCGCCGATGGTACTGCACCCGAGAGGATGTGGGAGAGTAGGACACCGCCGCAACACAACCAACACGTTCGAGCCCCGCCAACAACCCCATCGGCGGGGCTCAAACACACCCACACACCACAACAC
>NZ_RQZF01000075.1 GCF_003858455.1 Schaalia canis
GCTGTGGGGCTTAGCTTCCGGGTTCGGGATGGGTCCGGGCGTTTCCCCCACGCTGTTGCCGCCGCAAAAGGGTCGACCAGTATGTGTTTGTTAGCCCCCCGCGTGTGTTTTTTTGGGGGGGGGTGTGGGTTGGTCGTGAACCTGTATGGTGGTTGTGAGCAGTGT
The DNA here is from genome assembly GCF_003858455.1 of Schaalia canis. Lineage (GTDB taxonomy): Bacteria > Actinomycetota > Actinomycetes > Actinomycetales > Actinomycetaceae > Pauljensenia > Pauljensenia canis. Next base: position 166 of record NZ_RQZF01000075.1, read on the forward strand.
CGTGCTTTCGTTTGTGTTTTCACACTTTTTGGTGTGTGTGTTT
>NZ_RQZF01000076.1 GCF_003858455.1 Schaalia canis
GCCCAACCCGGCACACACACCATCTGCGTCACCGCCCTCAACCAAGGCGCAGGCCACAACACCCCACTCGGATGCCGCACCACCACCCTGGCACCTAAAACCGTTCAACCCACCAGCCCTCGTGGGAACTTTGAAGAGGTCATCTCCAACAGCGCCACACAAACCCTAACCATCAAGGGATGGACCTTCGACCAGGACACCC
>NZ_RQZF01000009.1 GCF_003858455.1 Schaalia canis
CGGCATACAACTCCGAATGCTCAAACACCCACCGCGGACGAGACGACCCCTCATTAATCACCGACACAGAATAATGCTCACGCACACCCCCCTCCACAAAACGATCATACGCAAACTGACACCCACCCAACTGACCCCGACCAAACTCACCCGTACGAACCGACCGAGCCAAATTCACCATGACACTCTCCGCCAACAGATTCGCCTCGGCCCAAAACACAGTAGAACCGCCTGTTCCACCACCAAAGCGGTTCCCAAAGACCGCCACTCACTCAGGATTAGCCGTCGGTACAATCAACTCCACACGATAATCATCCCCACACAAAGGCTCCAACGATGCCAGCCCTTCTTCCACAGACAAGTCTTCATGACGCCACGACGCCGAATAGTTACTCAAACCATTCGCCCACTCAGCACTCCCCCGCACCGCAACCTCACCATCAGCACGAAGAAAAGCAATCCTGTTTGTGACCGGCACAAATCGCTCCCCAAACAAGGTAAAACGCTCATCTAAAACCGTCAGGAAAGGCATACCCATTATCCTCCTCCACGGGTTCGTCACCTGCGCACGCAAGTCTTAAATCATGGAGTCCGGCTTCACATCCGTAAAACCCCGGCGGTACTGCTCCTCATGGAAACTCCGCCGAATAGGACGCCGCGACTCCCACCCCTTCGCCTGCTCTATCATTCGGTAACACTCGTCGGCATAAAAATCCTCATCAAAAGGACGCAACCCCAACGCCGCACAATACTCAACCAACATTGCCGGAGTAAAACGATCCACCACCCGACCGCCCCACGATCCTCAAAATCGGCAAACGCCATAGAATGAAGGAAACGCCACCGTGGACGAGATGAACCCTCATTAATCACCGACACAGAATAATGCTCACGCACACCCCCATCCACAAAACGGTTATACGCAAACTGACACCCACCCAACTGACCCCGACCAAACTCACCCGTACGAACCGACCGAGCCAAACTCACCATAACCGTGTCGGCAGACAAATTGCTTTCTGCCCAATACGGTGATGTTCCACTACCACCAGCGAAGCTGTTACTAAATACGGCAGCCCATTCGGGATTACGTGTTGGCACAATCAACTCCACACGATAATCATCTCCACACAAAGGCTCCAAGGACGCCAAACCCTCCTCCACAGACAAGTCTTCATGACGCCACGACGCCAAATAATTATTCAAACTATTCGCCCATTCCGTGTTGCCAACTATCAAAGTCTGAGGATCAGCCCGTACAAATGTAAACATGTTCGTTGTTGGGACAAATCGCTCCCCAAACAATGTAAAGCGCTCATCTAAAGATGTCAGGAAAGGCGTAGCCATTATCTTCCTCCAAAATATATACCCGCCCCGAGGGGTCGTTGGCTCTGATACGTTCGGCATGACCAGGACCTCGAGTAGAGGCAGGCCCTTCATACTCAAAATAGTAACGTTCGCCTCTATGAGTGAACTGAAGGTCAGGGCGATTCACTCCAACACGATGTCCATCAATATTGACTTGCTGTTGATTAAGACGAATTTCTTGCGGCGTTACTCGGTGTTCTAACAGGAGGCGAATATGTTCGTGTACGGCATCGTTTTGCCTGCTGTTCCGGCCGATCACACGCCTCGTGTCACTCGTCGTCCCTCCGTGCTCAACAGTATCCAGAGCGCCCCGCTTGTCCCAGTCAAGCCATTCCGGCGGTTCTGGGTTCACGTTGATGTCGTTAGTTCGACGCGGCACCGATGGGATGTCTGTGTATTCCAGGGTAGGGCGCAACTGAGGCACAGATACATCAACATGTTTAAGGTTAGGAACATGGCCGATGCCACCGGTCACTGCGTTCTCTAGCGTTGCCCGCGAGACACTCCGAGCAAAGGTAGACAAGCTATGCGGCCCAGGGGTTTGGGAGTAATCCACAACCCCATCAATGAAGCCTCCAGAAGCGGTATCGACGGCAAAAGTACCAAAGCGTGATAAACCTTGACGGGCAATGACGCTGCTTGCTCCAGCTCCAAGCCCTCCGCTTACTCCGCCAATAAGCATATCGAGTCCGACAGTTGCAGGATCCACACTGCCGTTGAAATACTTCTGGGTACCAATCGACACCCCGCCACTGATAAGAGCGCCGGAGGCCGCCATCAATGCGATGCCCGCTGGACCGCCAACTCCGGTAAACATCAGTGCGACACCAGCAACAATGCCCACCCCACCCAGGACATACTCCCAGTTATCGCTCAACCACTCGCCCGCAACCCCAACAACCCCTCCAGGATGAGCAAAGGAGTTGTACAGAGCCAACTGAGAATCTGTTACCGGGGAAAGCCCCAGGGGGTCTTGAACATTGAGGGGATTGTTCGCCGCGTAGTTGTACGGGTGGTGCTCCCATACACTGCCCGCTGGAGCCACCATTGGATCGCGAGATACGAACTGCGTAGTGCTTGGATCATAGAGTCGCGCACCCATCCATTCCAACCCAGCAATACTCACACCTCCTGAAGGCATCACCTGCCACGCTGAGGCGTCAACACTATTGGCACCAGCACGCCACGGGTTACTTTGTTGAGATGCCCTTCCTGGACGCCACTGTGAGCCAGGCACCTGCCCCTCGGCGACACTCCCCCCTCCAGGAAGAGCAAAGATTGATACTCCATCGGCTCCTGTTAAGCACGGCAACCCTGCTGCACTATCCCACCACAGTTGAGATTCATTGATTGATTGGAGTTCACCCAAGGCATTCACATGCGTGTCAATCGTGCGGGAGGTACCACTGTCCTCTACAAGGGTCACGGCTGACAACCAGCCTCGTTCATCCCAGGAGTAGCGCTTCTCCACGCCATGCTGACTGCGTTCGCTCACGCGCCTACCAACACCGTCATAGGAAAAGACCCTATAGTCGCCGTTACTGTAACGGATACGAGTCAACTGACTTGCGGCGTCATACACAAACTCTGATGACCGTCCACCATCACAATGGCGCACAAGGCGTCCTACCTCGTCATAATCCCACCGTTGACTAGACTCGGCACTGCGCGCAGACACAAGCTGATGCGCATCGTCATACTCATAGGTAAACACCTGCCCGTCACTCTCGTGACGGATGATTCGCCCCCAGGTGTCGCGCTCAACCTCGGTAAGGCTCACCTGAAGCGCGGGAACTCCCTGCCCCTTATCGTGGCTGACAACGCTGTGTCGAGAAACGTAGCCCTGATCGTACTCCCAGCGTTGTGTGGTTCCGTTTACCGTGGAGGAAACAAGACGACCGTCAGAATCGTACTCGCACAGAAACCGGCCAATAACGGGATGGTCAATAGACTGAAGGTAACCGCGCTCATCGTAGCGGTAAGACATCCTCGTACCATCGGGGCTGACATATGCACTACGCCGACCGAGCTGGTCATACTCCCAATGAGACTCCTCAACGCTCCGCGCAATCCCTTCCCTGTGACCCCAATCGCTTCGCTTCCGAATAAGCCTCCCCATCCGGTCATACACCAAGCTGTGTTGCATCGCCGGTGCGTGCGGGTCAGAATGGTCAGTCACCCGAAGTGTACGATTAACCAGATCACGCTCGACTCGACTGAGCAAACGTCCATCAGCGTAAACAGCCTCCCGAGCACCGTTCGCATCATAAGTGAAGGATAAAGTAACTCCTTCGGGGTTTGTCTGGGAAAGTACCCGCCCTGCCGCATCATAAGTAGCAGTAGTGCTGCGGCCAAGAGGATCAGTAACACTCGTGACACGCCCCAGATCATTGTAGGTTCGCACAGTTCGACCGCCGCGAGGATCAATAATTGCCACGACTCGCCCCTGAGCGTCATACTCGTAACGAGTCACCCCACCCACACCATTGATGGCCTTGACCATCTGACCAGCCGCGTCATAGGAAAAACGACGAATCCCCGTCAAAGAATCCCGCTGATAGACCACGCGCCCACACACGTCGTAACGGAATACGCTCCTGCCTTGCCCCGGTACCCACGCTTCTAGAAGTCGCCCACATACGTCATAGATGAACTCTGAGCGCTCGCCCAGGGGAGAGATTCGTGCCACCACGCGAGAATCAGCATCGTACTCAAAGCTAGACCGCGCACCTCCAGGACCCTCCACGCTGAGTACGCGGCCACACGCATCATAGGTATATCCTGTGCTCCTCCCATCAGGTGCAACATGCTCAATGACGCGCCCCGCGCGATCTCTCCGAAAGACCGCCAGCCCGCCCTCAGCGTCAAGCACCTCAACCGGTCGACCCGCAGCATCATAGGTAATGACACTGTCCACGCCATACATATCAGATGTCTGAGTCGGCCGACCATAGGCATCAAAACTAATCCCATAATCAGAATGCCCATCGCCACTGACTGTCGCAATCGAATCCCCATTTGCCGCTGGCTTCATCTGGTGAGTTCGGCCAGTGGGGTCAACCATGCCAATCACACGGCCAACAGCGTCGTAGTCCTTCTTCCACCGAGAACCCTCAGGTGAGACAACTTCCCGCATACGCGACAGGGCATCAAAAGAAAAAACAAACTCCGCCCCATCAGGCAACGTCAAGCGTTCAACATTTCCGGCATCATCAACACCACGCTCCACAACGCGGCCCAGCGGATCACAAGTACGAACACACTCGCCATGCGCCCCATATTCCATAGTTGTGACCGCGCCCGCCGGGTCGACCACTGCCAATAGACGCCCCTCTTGCGAACGCTTAAAACGCCAGACAGCACCGTCAGGTTCCTCCCGCTCAATGACGTGTCCATGATAGTCGTAGGTCAGACGGGTAACAGCCCCACCCGGACTCACCGCCTCAATAACACGCCCAGAGGCATCACGAATAATCCTAGCAACCGCACCATCAGGATTACTCGTCGCAATCAGGTCACCATACTCGTCATACTCGAAACCAACAAATACACCCTCTGGATCCGTGACCCGCTTGAGCAGACCTCCCATCCATTCCAGAGAAGTCACCGCCCCCAACGGATCAATAATCTGACACGGCTGGCGATCTCCATCCGACGCATAAACGTACCGAAGAACGCTTCCCTCTTCCGTCATCATCGTGGTCAGACGATCATGCGCATCCCACTCCAAGGAAACTCGACCGCCCGAAGGCAATACCGATTGAGTGCGTCGCCCTCGCTGATCGTAGATATGAACAGTCTCCTGACCAGCACGATCCCGACTCAACACAACATTGCCGTACTGGTCGTAAGACATGGACTGGCGGTTCCCATCCGCATCCACTACACCCAAGAGCCTGCCTCGATTGTCAGACACCCACACGTTTGCGCGTGAATCATCCCGATCGGTTACTGCAGTCACCCCACCTGGCAGATAGCGGAACACAACCTCACGTCCAAAACGAGTCCGCTGGCACCGTACTCGCCCGCACTCGTCATACTCGTTCTCCACCTCGCGCACCCCATCAGCAGAGGTAACAGCACGCAAAAGGGAGTTGTCGTCCCACTCGTATTGACGAAGCACTCCCTCCTTCGTTCTCACCTCACACAGACGCCCCAAATCGTCATAGAGGTAGTCACAATGCTTTCCGTCACTGGTCAAAGCACGCGCAACATGCCCGTCAACGTATTCAAAACTAATGCCGCGTCCACGTTGGTGACGAAGACCGATAACCTCCCCATCGACACTGCGTTCAACACGTATCCCAACGGAATCACTCATTTCACCAAGCCACACACCAGAACAAGAAAACAGCCACCGGCTACCGGAGTTGTCACTAACCACCCAGCAGGCTTCTTCCCTCGTCATCAGCGGTGCGAAAAAAGGATCGCTCCCAGATTCATCTAGAGTCAACCAATAATGTTGCCCACTAGCGCGCGTTTCCTTTCCTTCAGGAGCAGGAAAGGAAACATACCGTCCGTCAGCCATCACCCACGTCCACACATCATCTGTCTGGATAAGACGCTGGTCCAAAACCGACATCCACCCCTGACCAAAAACACCCGAATGAGATGCCAAAGAGTTATACATTCGTGTTAGACGCAACGAGGCTGAACCACCTGAGAAGGCAAAATCAACCTCAGGCTCAATAAAGTTACCGGTCGCCACATTCACCGGATCAAGAGCGTAGCCCGTTCCGGGACGAAACCCCGACAACACTGGCGAGGTAATATCCAGATCCTCACGATGTACAGTGACACCGGCTACACGCAACGCCTCAATGAGTGCAGCATCAGGCAAGGACGTAGAGACATCCCCCACCGCCCCCGCAGCTTCAAACGCCTGCGCAACAGTTTCCAACCACGTTACCTCAAGCCCATTAAGGTCATGCCAATGTGGGAGCGTTGTCGGAATGGTTCCAAAGTCAAGGTTGCCGTATTGGCATTGATTCGGAAAGTCCGCGATATCTGCCAGCAATCGTTCAATTGAAGGAAGTCCCCCGCGCGCACCTATAAGCATTTGCGCTGCAGAACGAAGATTCTCTGGGTACGCTGCCGAAATGCCTCCACTCATCCCTAAGCGACGATCATGCTCCCTACGTCGAACACTAGGGGAAGGAACTGCACACGAGGGTAGAACATCCGGGGCGAAGGGAGGAATACCAGCCTCTCCGAAGAAATCATCGTAGAGAAGTTCCCACCAGTCATCATGTTCAGCCATGTACTGTCGAACCTGCGCCCTGCGACGGTTCTCTTTTGCGGCCTCTGCCGCGATCCAGTCCACGTACTCGGCAGCACAATGTAGCGCATCCACAATCTCCTCAGCATCGAGACGTGCCACCCGCATGTTGTCGGTGAAAACCCGAGAAAAATACCCCGCAAACCCCTCCTCAGCTCGACGCTGAGCGTTTCCTAGCTGCTGCTCAAAGGTTCCCACCGCCGTAGCCATGGCACGCAACGACACCGCAAGTCGATCAGCAAAATGAAAACTGAAACGAAGAGGAGCCTCATACTCACCAAAAACTGACACGCCAACCCCCACAGCCCGCACAGAAAACCCTGATTAAACAATCATCAATTTAGCAGAGAAGCACTACTCCACGCGGGCTAACTCCCCCTCTACTCACAAATTCGTCGTGAGGTTACGTGCGTGCTCGGGACAGGACGAAGCACTCCTTTTTATCCCAAGTACGCCCCTAGCAAATGGTCGCACCTGTACAACCGCACGTTGACAGCATTATAGAAATCCGTATTCAGCTCAGGCCATAGGCCTTGTGAATCAGCCAGATGGGGTGGACAACATTGGCGCCAGTCGCGGTACGCAACTGCCAACGGCAGGTCTCCGTATCGCAGGCCGCCAGCTCAGCATTGACCTGCTTAATGAAGTCAAAGACGGGCTGGCCCACAGCCTGGGCAATGTCGTACTTTTCTTTCTTCACACCATAGGTACCGGCCATACCGCAGCAGGGCTGACCAGACTCAACAACCTTCACTCCAGGAATCAAACCCATCAGCTCCACTGCAGGCATGCCCATGCCAGCGCTCTTGAGCTGGCAGGGAGCGTGGTAGGGAATGGTCAAATCCATATGCTGGAAATTCAGGTCCAGCGTGCCCTCGTCGTACAGATCCATAAGAAACTCACAAATATCGCGGGTGCGCACCGACACATCGTTGAGCTCAGGCGTATCCATACGCAAGATGTCCTTGGCCTCGTGCTTGAGCATGCCACCACAAGAACCCGACGCAGTCACGATCAAAGCATCACGGTTCGCCGCACGCAGGTCATTGCTCAGACGAGAAACATACTTGCGCGCATCGTCGTAGAGGCCATTGGACTGTAGAGCCAACCCACAACAGCCGTGAGGTGGGACAAGCACCTCATAGCCCAAGTGCTCTAGAACCTGCACCGAGTGGATGGAGGTCTCAACCTCGAAATATTCACCCGCGCAGCCGTGGAAGAAGATCACCTGCTGCCCATTCGTGCCAGCATTAGGCAGGGGCGTGTGCTTCTTGAACCACGACTCGAAGGTGCGCGTCTGAGCAACCGGCATGGGAGCTGATCGGTGAATACCAATAACAGCCTCGGTAATAATGCGGATCGGTTTGACCCCCAGCGCCCAGTTAGCAATCGGCGCCACGGGGGTCATGACCTTGCCCATAAAGGTTGTACGGGCAATGAGTTTATCGCGCAGGGAAATACCCTTGGCTTCCTTCATGGCGGTGCGGGCATGATGGTTAATCTCCGCTACCTTCACACCCTGCGGGCAGACAAGCGTGCAGGTGCCGCACGAGGAACAGTAATCAATGGAGGAATCCACGATCTGGCCGTCCTTGCGGTAGCGCTCCCCCTGCGGGCCAACAAACTTGGGGCCGGGGAACAAATCCGTGACGCGAGCAACCGGGCACTGTGTCTCGCAGATCGTGCACTTCACGCAGGCATCCAAGGTGGAGCGCAGACCAAAGTCTTCTTCGCTCAGGTCAAGGATTGACATGTGTTCGACGGTCATCGCAATGCCTCCACAATCGAATCAGCAGCTCGCACGGCAGTTGCCAGGGCAATACCTTCGCCAGACTTTTCACGCCAGCGGGTTGCCCCCGACAAGCAGCCGCCCGCTGCACGCACATTCTCCAACACGACGGCACCGTCCTCGTCAACGGGGCGCATCTGGTCATCAACAGCAATACCCGACAGGAACAAGGGCTGATCGGCACCCCAAAAGTCAGCGTGAAGCAACTGACCTTCGGTGCCCACCAGGGGCAGGCCAAGAACGGTGTCACGCACCACGCAATAGGAATCCATCTCCAGCGCCCCAGATTCAAAACCGCCTGCAGCAAGGACAAAATGCGAAGCACGCAAAACCTTGTGGTGACCCGCCGAAGAGACAGTCACGGATACGAGTCGGCCGTCCTTTTCTTCGTGGTCGATAACAGCCGCTCCCATGAGGATACGCGCCTTGCCCTTCGCGATCTCGGTCAGCGCTTGATTGAGGCGCATGCCCGGAACCGACGGCGGCGGAAGAGGAATCTCAAAGACCTCATGGCCCAGCTTGTCGCGGATATCCTTCCACGCATTGAGGTCATTCAAACCCAACACTGCAGGCAAACCAACAACATCGCCCTCCTTGAGGTGGGGCTTGACGGCGGCCACAAGACGATCGCGCGCCTCTTCCGTGTCGAAAGCACGAGCGTGGTTGACGCCATTAGTGTCGTACTCACCGGGGCGGATCTCCACATCCACGGTGATGGCGCGAGCCTGAAGCGGGCCGCCTTGGATTGTCGTTTGACGAGCAAGATTGTTCGCAATGAGCAGAGCAGAAAAGTCCTTCAGGCGCTCAAGACCGACAATCACATAGTGCTTACCGTGGGTGGGTACACCCGCCATCATTGACGGTTGGGGCAAAGCGGTGGGGCGAAGCGCACCAACAGCGGTCGGCAAGATGACGTTGTGCTCCGGGTCCCCCACTAGGAGATCTTCTCCGAGCAGATCGCGCAACCAGCGGGCAGCCTCGCCAATCTCAGCGGGCGTGAAGTGAGTGTACGGGTGGCCGGGGCGCGAACGGATATAGGCGGGAATCTTCTCCAGAGGCGCACCGACCTTTTCGGGAGCATAGCCAAGAATATCGATAGTGCCCTGACTGAGCTGTAAACCACCAATACCCTTAGTGACCAGGGTGACTGACGCTCCTTGGTCGGCCAAACGAATAGCGGCTGCCAAGCCTGCAATACCGGCTCCAATAACGACCGCGTCCCTCATCGTACGACCTCCTTCGCCCCTTCAGGCAGGTGCTCAACGTCCAAGATTCCCTCATGAATCCACTCATCCAACGCGCTCTGGCGAACCTGCCCGCCATAGAGGATGGGCCACAGGCCGATCCAACGGTTCTTGAGGAACAGGCGCAGCAGCCCTGTTGCACGCTCAATATCAACATCACCGCGCTCGTGAGCAATGGCGGTGGCACGCTGTGAGCAAAAGCCTCCCTGACAGGGACCCATACCCAAACGGACCTGGCGGCGCACATCATCAAGGTTGCCCTGAGGAAGGTCATCCATGGCCTTCTCCAGCATCTGCTTGGTGACAAGCTCGCATTCGCAGATGATCTGCTGGGATGTTGGGGATTTTCCGGCTTTCTCAACCTCGTGGAGGCGGTGCCCAATAGCGTAAGTGTGACCATCTTCAGCAGCGGGCACGGCTTCATCGGCCGTACGGCAGGGGCGATTCTCCCCCATTTGTTCACACATGTGATCAACAATGCGTTCTGCCATCAGACGGTAGGTGGTGAGTTTACCGCCCGCGATGGTCAACAGACCGCCCAGGCCATCGCGCTGTTTATGGTCGACAACGCTCATGCCGCGGCCCATATGGCGAGTGTCAGACTCAGAGACTCGAGAATCCTTGACGAGGGGGCGGGCGCCAGCCCAAGCGTGGATGGCACGCGACTTTCTAAAGCCGGGAATCATTGCCTCGCCTGCGTCAAGCATCTGCTGAACTTGAATCTGCGGGATTGGAAGATCGTCGGGATCTTCGGCACGAATGTCAGTAGTTCCAATGATGCACACGGGGTGAACAGGGACGAGGATGTCGCCGTCTGCCGGGTACACGCAGCGGTTGATCACGCTTTGGCTGAGGCGGTGGTTCATGGCGATCATGATGCCGGCTCCGGGAACAACCTCAACCCCGTGGCAGTCAGCCATTTCGGCGAGCTTACCTGCCCACGGGCCACCACAGTTTAGGACAAAGCGACATTCGATCAGTACGTCTTCGCCGGAGCGTTCATCATGGGCGAGGACGGCGCTGACCTGGTCATTCTCGCGGAGAATCTGCGTGACGCGGTGGTAGGTAAGGAGTTTGGCGCCGTAGGCTTTCGCTGAACGTACCGCTCCCCACACCATTTGCCAGCCATCAACAGTGCCGTCCTCGACTTCGAAGGCTCGTTTGATGCCGGGGTGTAGTCGAGGTTCGCGGCGGAGGGCCTCGGCAATGGAAATCTCTGCGGCAGGAACTTTCGTGGCATTTGCGGCGGCGATGAAGCCGTCAGCGTAGTCCTCATCATCTTCGGGGGTGACCACGAAGAGGCCACCGCTGGCCTCAACAGCATTGGCGTTGATGCGTTTAAGGATGGCGTTTTCCTCAGCACATTCGGTTGCGGAGTGGGGGTCTGAGACGACGTAGCGACCGCCGGAGTGGAGGAGACCGTGGTAGCGGCCCGACGTACCTTGGGCGAGGTCGCCGCGCTCAATGAGAACAGCGTCGAATCCTCGCATTGCGACGTCACGGATGACGCCAGCGCCGGTGGAACCGCCACCGATGACAACGACATCAGTCCTCATTGTCTTCATGTCCGCATCACTCTTTTCATGTCCGTCCATGGGGCGCGCATTTAACCACAGGGCGCCTTTGCCTACCATCTGAGATCAATCATCTCGTGTTTCCATCCCAGATGGCGGGACGTTCACCCCTATTGAACATATGTGCACACACTGTCAGAATCACGGGGCGAGAGAACACGATGCCTTAAGCGGACAAAACTCACGCCACAAGAGCGACACTCCCAGCAGAAAGTTCTATCCCTCCACCTGCCGACTCCACACTCTAGGCTTAAGCCCATGGAAACAACTCTTCTGGCCCGCGTTCTCGACACCACTTTGATGGATGGCACCATCCGCCCCCAAGACGACTATTTCCGCCATATCAACGGCACTTGGCTGCGCGAACACACCATCCCCGCTGACCGGCCCACAGACGGCGCTTTCTATACGCTCCGTGACCTGTCAGAAGAACGCGGTAAAGCAATCGTCACCGACGCCATCGCCGGAACAATTGTTGACCCAGACGCCGCCAAAATTGCCACCCTTTATACGCAATTCATGGACGAAGACGCCATCGAAGCCGCCGGCGTCACTCCGATCCTTCCTCTGTTCGACGCACTACGTGATGCTGCAGACCACGACAGTCTTGCGCAGCTCGCAGGCAGCCTTGCTCGCACCGGTATCTCCACATTCTTTGGTGCCTACGTCGGTAACGACCTCAACGACACCACCCGATACGTGACACACCTTGGACAAGCCGGCCTCGGCCTTCCCGACGAGTCCTACTACCGCGAGGACACATACGCCGCCATTCGGGATGCCTACCTTGCCCACATCGAACGCGCCTTGAGCATGAGCACCTGGGCCGTTGACTACGCACAGGCTGAAGCTTCCAAACTTGCACGCTCCGTCATGGATTTTGAAACCGCACTGGCTGACCTCCATTGGGATGCCGTCACCCTGCGCGACACCCAAAAGGCAAATAACCCCCATTCCTGGGCTCAAATCGTCGCCGACTACCCCGGTTTCGACTGGAATGCATGGGCCCGCAGCGCCGGATACGCGCCCACCGAAGGCACCGATCTCAATGTTGGTCAACCCGATTGCATTCAAGGAGCTGCTCTCCTTTGGCAAAACACTCCCCTTCCCACTCTCAAAGCATGGCTTGCGCGTAAGATCGTTGACTCCTACTCATCACTACTTTCACGCGAGTTTGTCAACGAATCCTTCGACTTCTACTCGCGCACCCTCGCGGGCACCGAGGAACTTCGCCCACGGTGGAAGCGCGCTATGTCCCTCGTTGAAGGCACCCTCGGAGAGTCGTTGGGGCGCCTATGGGTGGAACGTCACTTCCCTCCCGCACACAAGGACGCCATGGATGACCTCGTCCGCAGGCTTCTCGACGCTTACGGCGATTCCATCCGCGCCCTGGATTGGATGAGCGACGCCACCAAAACCCGTGCGCTCGAAAAGCTCGCCACCTTCAACCCCAAGATCGGCTACCCAAACAAGTGGCGCGACTACACGGCCCTCGTTATCTCCCCCGAAGCGACACTGGTCGATAACATTCGTGCGGCAGCCGACTTCGAAACAGACTACGAGTGGGGCAAACTGGGCACACCGGTCGACCGTGATGAGTGGTTTATGACCCCTCAGACAGTCAACGCCTACTACAACCCCACAATGAATGAGATCGTCTTCCCGGCAGCGATCCTCCAACCTCCATTCTTCGACGTTGAGGCCGACCCTGCCGTGAACTTTGGGGCCATTGGCGCGGTGATTGGTCACGAAATCGGTCACGGTTTTGACGATCAGGGATCACAATTCGATGCTCAGGGGAACCTGACGAACTGGTGGGAAGATGACGACCGCCAGCGTTTTGAAGATCGAACTCGGGCACTTATTGCCCAATATGACGCGTGTGTTCCAGCAGCTCTTGCGGATTTGGAAGGACCTGAAGACGGCTACCACGTCAATGGTGCGCTCACAATTGGCGAGAACATCGGCGACCTTGGCGGTCTCACCATTGCGTGGAAGGCATGGATAGCGCTGCTCAAGGAACAGGGTGTTGACCGAGTCGAGGATGCTCCCATCATTGATGGACTCAGTGGCGCTGAACGTTTCTTTGCCTCGTGGGCTCGGGCATGGCGCTCCAAGGCTCGCAACGAGTACGCGATCCAGCTCCTCGCTATTGATCCCCACTCCCCTGCAGAATTCCGCTGCAACCAGGTGCTGGCCAATATGGACGCCTTCGCTGACACCTTCCATGTCTCTGCGGGAGATGTTCTCTGGATTGCTCCAGAGGATCGCGTTCGCATCTGGTAGCCCCAACACCCCCTAAATAGAAAGAACTTTTCATGGCTTTTCTCGTGCGCAACCTCATCGACAATGACGACATCACCCTGGTTCAGTCCCTGGGAGCCTTCGATATTGTCGAATACGAGCGCGACTTGTCAGTGGATATGGCCTCGGCACAGACGGCTTACTTTGCCAGCAAGATGAATGTGCGACGCCGCCAAGCGATTGCCAAGCTCAATAATTCCGCTGTGACTGTCCAGGCCGGCGCAATGCAATGGACAGTAGGCAATGTCTCTTTAACCAGTGGGGTCAAGGGCGCTGGGGACCTACTGGGCAAGATGCTGCGTAGCACCGTGACAGGCGAGTCAGCGATCAAACCTGAATACAGCGGAAGCGGCCTTGTCGCCCTTGAACCGACATATAAGCACCTTCTTGCGGTGGACCTGGCCGACTGGAATGGCAGCCTCGTTGTTGAGGACGGCATGTTCCTCGCATGCGAAGCAACGGTGCAGCAAAAGCTTGTTGCTCGTTCCAATGTATCTTCTGCCCTTGCCGGCGGGGAGGGGTTTTTCAATCTCGCCTTGGCTGGTCAAGGTGTGGTCCTTTTGGAATCTTTCGTTCCTCGTGCAGAGCTCATTGAGGTGGAGCTTCACGATGATGTGCTCAAGATTGATGGTTCCTTGGCGGTCGCATGGTCGGCGTCTTTGAACTTCACGGTTGAGCGCAGCTCGAAAAGCCTGTTGGGCTCAATGGCCTCTGGAGAAGGTCTGGTCAATGTGTATTCAGGCACTGGACGTGTTCTTATGTCTCCTGTGGCCAGCACTTCGCCCCTGCTCAATGCCGTTCCTCAAGCCTGAGCACTCAAGGGAATCACTGCAGAGAGTGAACATTTGAACTGCTCCCAGTGTTGATTCGTGCGTTTGTCCGAACAACGTGGGAGAATGGCACGGTTGAGCGTCTTCGGATGCTGGTGCATAACTACTGCTTATTCCATCCGTTTCACAAGGAAGGTCTCCGAATGCCGGGTCTGAATCTTACCCGTGACGAAGCGGCGCAACGCGCCCAAGCGATTACGGCTGTCCATCACTACAACATTGAGCTTGATCTCAGCGGTGATGATAAGGACTTCCGTTCGCGCACCACGATCACTTTTGATGCGGTTCCAGGTTCGTCAACCTTTGCTGACCTGGTTTCGGATTTCATCCACTCCATTGAACTCAATGGCGAGGCTGTCCCTGCCAGCGCTCACGCCGACCACCGTATTTCTCTGGAGAATCTTGCAGAGAACAATACTCTGGTGGTGGATGCTAACTGCCAGTACATGCATACCGGCGAGGGTCTGCACCGTTTCGTTGACCCTGCTGACGGCAAGTCGTACTGCTACTCCCAGTTCGAGGTGCCAGATGCTCGTCGCGTGTACGCCTCCTTCGAGCAGCCCGATCTGAAGGCCACCTTCACCTTCACGGTGACTGTGCCCGCTGGATGGATGGTCTTCTCCAACGCACCTACCCCCGAGCCGGAGAAGAACGAGGCTACCTGGACCTACCGTTTCGCTGAGACCGAGCGTATGTCCACCTACATCACCGCTGTGGTGGCTGGCCCCTACGAGGGCGTGACCGACTCCCTCGTTTCTTCTGACGGCCGCACCATTGACCTGGGTGTCTACTGCCGCGCTTCCCTGCTTGAGCACCTCGACCACGAGCGCATTATTGACACCACAAAGAAGGGGTTTGCATTCTTTGAGAAGCAGTACGGCATCGCCTACCCCTTCACTAAGTACGATCAGATTTTTGTGCCCGAGTACAACGCTGGCGCTATGGAGAACGCAGGCTGCGTGACCTTCCGCGACCAGTACATCTTCCGCACTCGTCCCACTCATGCTCAGCTTGAAACCCGTGCGAACACGATTTTGCACGAACTTGCTCACATGTGGTTTGGCGATCTGGTCACCATGAAGTGGTGGAACGACCTGTGGCTCAACGAATCTTTCGCTGAGTTCATGTCCCACTTTGCTTTGGCTGAGGGCACCGAGTTCGTTGACGCATGGATCGGTTTTGGCCTGCGTAAGGACTGGGGTATGCGCCAGGATCAGCTACCCACCACCCACCCCATCAAGGCCGAGATCCGTGATCTGGCTGACGTTGAGGTGAACTTTGATGGCATCACCTACGCCAAGGGTGCCGCTGTGCTGCGCCAACTGGTGGCTTACGTCGGCCGTGAAGCCTTCCTTGAGGGTATTCACGAGTACCTGACGAAGCACTCCTACTCCAATGCCACCCTGGCTGATCTGCTTGCTGAGCTGGAAAAGGCTTCGGGCCGCGACCTCACCGCATGGTCAAAGGTGTGGCTGGAGGAAGCTGGCATCACCCTGCTGCGTCCCGTCATTGAAACCGGCGAGGACGGTGCCCTGACACGTTTGGCCATTGCTCAAGAGTCCTTCTCTGAAGGCTCCTCCCTGCGTCCCCACCGCCTGGCTGTTGCAGGCTACTCTCTGGTAGATGGCGCGATTGAGCGCGTCTTCCATGAGGAACTTGACGTTGACGGTGAGGTGACCGAGGTTGAATCAGCAGCCGGTATTGCTCGCCCGGATCTGATTCTGGTCAACGACGGGGATCTTGCTTACGCCAAGGTTCGCCTTGATGAGGAATCTTTGGCTTTCGCCACCGCAAACATCGCTTCTTTCACTGACCCGTTGACTCGTAGTGTGCTGATGTCGACGGCATGGGATATGTGCCGCGACGGTGAGATGCCTGCTCGCGCCTACCTCAACCTCGCTCTGGCTGCCCTGCCTGTTGAGGACAACGCCATGATGCTTCAACTGGCCCTGCGCCGCCTGGATGAAGCTCTGCGTACTTTCGTGTCGCCTGAGTACCGCACCGAGACTATTGCCGAGGTTGCTGAGCGTCTACTGCTCTTGGCCCGCACGGCCGCATCAGGTTCGGATCAGCAGCAAATGCTGGTGCGTGCTGCCGCCCACAACGCCGCTACCCCCGCCCAGTTTGATGCCCTCAAGCTGCTGTACTCGGGCGAAGAAACCCTGTCGGGTCTTGACCTTGACGTTGACCTGAAGTGGGAACTCCTCATTGCTCTGGTGCGTGGTGGGGTTGCTGATGAAGCCGACATCGCGGCACTTGAGGCCGAGGACGACACGATGACGGGACGTCAGAACGCTGCGTGCGCTCGCGCTGCTCGTTCGGATGCGTATGTCAAGGCTGAGGCGTGGGAATCTATCCTGCGTGACCCCTCCCTGCCCAATGACACACGTTGGTCGATGGTGGCGGGTTTCTGGGCACAGGCTCGCGTGACCCCTGAGCTCTACATCCCCTTCGTTGAGGACTACTTCTCTTCCCTTGAGTCCGTGTGGGCAGAGAACACCTTCCACACCGCTGAGGATATGGTGACTCTCATGTTCCCCTCAGCCATTGCCGGTTACAGCACTGAGGTGGATCTGGTCGCTCTTGGCAATGCCTGGATCGCTGAGCACCCCGATGTGTCGCAGGCGTTGATCCGTATCCTTCGCGAGCGCATCTCTGTGGTGGAGCGTATGCTCGCTGCCCAAGCGGCAGACGTCTGAGCTGGGATGGTAAGGCGTTTCGCCTGACCTGATCGTGTACGGAACCCTGTCCGGTGTGATCTGACCGGACAGGGTTCCGTTTTTCATTGCCTTGCATGTATTCTTACAGTGACTTTTCATAGTTTTCTTCTCCGACATCAGGATGGAATACATGTCATCAACGTTGATGAGGCGCAGAATTACCGCCACTCTCACCACATTTGCGCTGGCAAGCGCTGTTTTCTCTGGGATTCCCCTTCTCAATCCACCAGCAGCAAACGCCGCTCCGGGGCGCCCTGCAACCCTGGTGGGAGATTTTCAGAGCGAACTCTCCTGCGGGAGCGACTGGGATCCTGCATGTGCGAACACTCGGATGACTCAATCCTCCGATGACCCAAACCTCTACGAATTTGTTACGACAGTTCCAGCAGGTTCATGGAAGTTTAAAGTCGCCATGGATGGGGCGTGGAACGAGGCTTACGGCAAAGACGGCCTCCCCGACAATAACGTTCCCCTCATTCTTCAAGGCCCCACCCAAGTTGCCTTCACCTTCGACTACAGCTCGAAGAACATTGGCATCCGCCTCCCCCAGCTCCCCGGTGCCTACGATCCCGCCACAGACGCTGCACTGATCCAAGAACCTGCCACGCACCCAGGGGCGGGCCAGCAGTTCTACTTCGTCCTCACCGACCGCTTTGCCAATGGCGACACCGCTAATGACCACGGCGCATCGGCCTCGACAGACCGACTTGTCACCGGCTTTGACCCCACAGACAAAGCCTTCTACCACGGTGGCGACATCAAGGGCCTGACTCAAAAACTCGATTACATCAAGAACCTGGGCACCACCGCCATCTGGCTCACCCCCTCTTTCACCAATATGCCCGTCCTCACCGACGCCAACGGTGAAAACCCCTCTGCGGGCTACCACGGGTACTGGATCACCGACTTCACCTCCATCGACCCTCACCTGGGCAGCAACGATGACCTGAAAGAACTCATCACCGCTGCGCACGCAAAGGGTATGAAGGTCTACTTCGACATCGTTGTCAACCACACCGCAGACCTCATTAAATACCGTGAAGGTGACGGGAAGGTCTACCGCGACACCGCCACCCACCCGTACAAAACATCGGCTGGAATCCCCTTCAACCTCGCAGAGGTAGCAGGAAAAGACACCTTCCCGCCTCTGAGCGCTAACACGTCCTTCCCCTACACGCCCTACCGCCCTGTCGGCAACGACGTCATGAAACCTGAGTGGCTCAATGACGTCACGCTCTACCACAATCGCGGCGACTCTACCTGGACGGGTGAATCCACCACACTGGGTGACTTCATCGGACTTGACGACCTCATGACCGAACACCCAAAGGTCATCAATGGCATGGCCGACATTTACAAGGCGTGGATTGACTTTGGCCTGGACGGATTCCGCATCGACACCGTCAAGCATGTCGATAATGTCTTCTGGGATCAGTGGACGAAGAAGATCGCTGACCATGCCACGGCCGCCGGTAAAAACGAGTTCTTCACCTTCGGTGAGGTCTACAACTTTGAGGCCGCCGACCTTGCCCCCTACACGCGCGACACCTCGATGAACGGCATTTTGGACTTCATGTTCCAAAACCGCGCCGTCAAATTCGCCAAAGGGGACAGCACCGAAACCCTGAGCGAGCTGTTCGCAGCCGACGACATCTACACCACCCCCACCTCGAACGCTGGCCTCATGCCCACTTTCTTGGGTAATCACGACATGGGCCGAGTGGGCTACCTGGTCAACGTCCCCGGCTCAGGTGTGGAGCGCTCGAAGCTGGCGCACTCCCTCATGTACCTCACGCGAGGTCAACCCGTCGTCTACTACGGAGACGAGCAAGGTTTCGTCGGTGAAGGCGATGGCACCGATAAGGAAGCCCGTCAGGACATGTTCGCCACGCGAACCTCTCACTTTGCCAACCAGAAGCTCCTTGACGGCCAAACCCTTGGCTCCCAGGATCGCTTTGACGAAAACGCTCCCCTCTATGGCCATATCGCGCAGCTGGCCAAGCTACGTTCCGCCCACAAGGCGCTCAGCACCGGTGGGCAAATCGAACGCTGGGCAACCAGCGGGCCCGGCTTGTATGCCTTCTCCCGCGTCGACCGTGACGAGAAGATCGAATACTTCATCGCACTGAACAACTCCGGTGCTCCCGTCACCCACCAGCCAAGGACCCTGACAGCAAACGCCACTTTTGAGCCGCTTTACGGGGCGAGCACACCCCTCACTTCCGACGCATCAGGTGCTGTGAACGTGACAGTTCCCGCCTATGGTGCTGTGGTCTACAAGGCGAACACGACTGTCGCATCAGGTGAAGTCACCGGCGAGCTCACCGTAGCCGGACACAAGCTCTCCGGTCGAGCACCCATTGGCACAACCGTTTCAGGCAACCAATGGTCAGAAACCTCTTTCTCCTACCGCCTGGCTGGGCAGACCGATTGGATGCCTCTGGGCGTCGACACTGGTCAGAACGCCCGCGTCTACCATGATGTTTCCGCCCTGCCTGCGGGTACTGTCGTTGAATACCGCGCCATTACCACGGATGCTGCCGGGAACTCCCAGGCCTCGTCAGGGTGGGGCGTCGTCGGCGTTGACCTCGTCGGAGGGCCCTCAGCCGGACCCGACGCCTCCACGCTGGTCACCATCCCCGGCACCTTCAATAAGGCACTGGGATGCACCAAGGGCGCAGACGGGAACTGGGATCCCAGCTGCGAAAAGATCGCCCTTACCAAGGACGCCAACTCCCCCTGGTACTCCGGCACCTTCACCATCCCGGCAGGCGAACACAAGTACAAGATTGCTGTTGGTGGAAGCTGGGCAGAAAACTACGGCAAGAACGCCAACGAACAGGGCACACTGACCGTCGCTCCCGACGGCTCCGATATCGCCTTCATCAGCACAGGTGATCCCATCACCTTCTACTACAACCCCGTTACCCACTACTTCTTCAACACCGCTGAGCACGACCCCATCACCCTGCCGGGCGATTTCACCCAGGCAATGGGTTGCACCGGCGGTGCAGGAGGCAACTGGGATCCGGCGTGCCTTGCCACCCTCATGGAACGCACCGACGCTGACACCTTTACCTTCACCACCGACGCCCTGGCCGGTCGACAGATCGAGGTCAAGGCTGCTCACAAACTCGGCTGGGACGAATCCTACGGGCCTGAGGACAATCGCGGTGGAAACTACCGCTTCCACATTCCCGCAGGACAGCGTGCCACCT
This sequence comes from Schaalia canis, assembly GCF_003858455.1. GTDB lineage: Bacteria > Actinomycetota > Actinomycetes > Actinomycetales > Actinomycetaceae > Pauljensenia > Pauljensenia canis. Next base: position 20,326 of record NZ_RQZF01000009.1, read on the forward strand.
TCACCTACACGCTGAGCACCCACAACCTGACGCTGACCACCAAGGATTTGGCATCTATCGAATCCACCAACGCTGAAGCCCAGTGGATCGACGCACGCACCATCGCCCTGCCGGCCTCGCTCTTTAAGGGCAATTTCCCTGGAGAGGCGACGGTCAAACTCCTGGCGGCTCCCAATGGTCGCGTGTCGATTGTTGGCAACCAGGCGGTGAGCACTATCGGTGACGTGGAGACAATCACCCTGGAACGCGTAGGGGCAGCACCGAACGCTGAACAGTTGAAGAACTTCCGGCACCTCTTCGGGTACTCCACCTATGCTCTACCCGCCGACCAGCAGGCACGAGCAAAGGACCTCCTCAAGGGCGCATTGCACGTCGCTGTTGAGGCCAAGGGTATTCCGGTATCCCTGACCGGCGTGCAGATTCCCGGCGCACTTGATGCCCTCTACGCTACTGCGGCACGAGCAGCCGACCTTGGCGTGAAATGGGAAAACGCCGGTACCGACACAGCGACGCCTACCCTGAACCTGTGGGCGCCGACCGCTACCTCTGTTCACGCTCGCCTGTGGGAGACTGAAGCGGCTGAGGGTGAGGGCACACTCCACCCGATGACCCTTAACCCGGACACTGGTATCTGGACTGTCACCGGTCAAGCCGACTGGAAGAACAAGGCCTACAAGTTTGAGGTTCAGGTCTACGTGCCCAGCACCGGTCAGATTGAAACCAATAGCGTCACTGACCCCTACTCTGTCGGCTTGGCAGTGGCCTCCACTCACTCGGTGCTACTCGATATGAAGGACCCCGCCCTGGCGCCAGCCTCGTGGACCTCCATGACTATTCCCACCATTGCCCGCGCCGTTGACCAGATGATCTACGAACTGCATGTTCGTGACTTCTCCATCAACGACACCACCGTGCCTGAGAACCTGCGCGGCACCTACAAGGCCTTCACGCAAAGCGACTCTGCGGGCATGAAACACCTGGCGGAGGTTGGCGCAGCGGGCGTGAACGCCATTCACCTTCTGCCCACCTACGACATTGCCACCATCCCCGAACCGCGCTCGCAGCAAACCAACCCCGTGGTTCCCGCGGCGGGCCCTGACCACGCTGAACAGCAGGCAGCGGTTGCTGCTGCGGCAGCGACCGACGGCTTCAATTGGGGCTACGACCCCTACCACTACTTCGCACCTGAAGGCTCTTACGCATCCGACCCATCAGCGGCTGGACGCGTCAAGGAATACCGCGAGATGGTTGCCGCCCTCGCCGGCTTGAAGATGCGTGTCATCGCTGACCAGGTGTTCAACCACACCGCCCAGTCCGGCCAGGGGGAAAAGTCGGTTCTCGACAGGATCGTGCCCGGCTACTACCACCGCCTCAACTGGCAGGGCGTGGTCGAAAACTCCACCTGCTGTGAGAACCTCGCGACCGAACACCAAATGGGCGAACAGCTCATGATCGACTCGATCCTGACCTGGGCGCGCGACTACAAGGTCTCTGGTTTCCGTTTCGATCTGATGGGACACCACAGCGCTTCGAACCTCACCACTATCCAATCCCGTTTACGTCAACTCACCCTTGAAGCTGATGGGATTGATGGCTCCACCATCCACATGTACGGCGAAGGCTGGAACTTTGGTGAGGTCGCCAATAATGCTCGCTTCGACCAGGCAACCCAAGGCCAGCTTGGTGGTACTCAGATCGGTACCTTCAACGACCGCCTGCGTGACGGCGTCCACGGTGATGGCCTGACCGGCCAGGGCTGGGGCACTGGCCAGGCTATGGAAACCCGCGATGGGAATAACGAGGGATTCGACCAGGGTAAGCTGCGCTACCAGACTGACCTGATCCGGGTGGGCCTGGCTGGCAATCTCAAGTCCTTCCGATTCCTCGCCTCTGACGGCAACTGGAAGACCGGCGCTGACCTGCGCTATGGGTCAAGCTCGGCTGGCTACGCTGACGACCCCGCTGATTCAGTCAACTACGTGGACGCTCACGACAATCAGACGCTTTACGACATCACCGTGATGCGCATGCCGCAAAACCTGACCATGGCTGACCGCGTGCGCATGAACACGGTGCAGCTCGCTACCGTCGCCCTCGGCCAGAGCCCTGCCTTCTGGCATGCAGGAACAGACCTCATGAGGTCGAAGTCTCTGGACCGTGATTCCTACAATTCGGGCGATCACTTCAATGCCATTGACTGGACGGGTCAGACCCATAACTTCGGTGTGGGTCTGCCTCCAGCGGAGAAGAACCAAAGCACGTGGGACTACCAGGCTCCGCTGCTGCGTGATCCTGCGCTGAAGGCCTCCCCCGCTGATCTGGCTGCCTCCAAGGCGATGGCTCTGGACCTTGTTCGCCTGCGTTATGCCTCGCCACTCATGCGACTGGGTTCAGCGGAGCTCATCAATGAACGCGTGACCTTCCCTGCCTCTGGCCCCAATGCCCCGGCTGGCCTGATTGTCATGCATATCGATGACCGAACTGGCACTGACATCGACCCTGAGCGCGATGCGATTATGGCCGTGTTCAACCCCTCCCCCACTGCCATCACCCATAAGATTGATGGTTTCGAGGGACGCCGCTTCGCACTGTCAGCTATTCAGCGCGAGGGCGTAGACCCGGTTGTCAAGACCACGACCTGGGATGAGGCAAGCGGCACGATCACCATTCCGGCACGTACCGTGGCCGTCCTTGATGGCCTGCCCGCGCGTCTAGCTGATCGTCACACCGCAACCTATGCGGATATGACCGCCGTGCGTGGTCTTGCCACTCCAATTGTCGGTGCGGCTCCCGTTGACGCCGATCCTGCAGGCTCTGCTCTGCCAGAGAAGACCCGCTTCACTCTGACCCCGGCAGCAAGCTCGGGAACGACGCCCTCGACACCGAACACGCCCACCGCTGAGGTGGCCGCCGACCAAGCCCGTTGGGTGGCAATCAACGCCGATACCGGCGCGCTGACCCTCACCCCTGGTGCGGATGTTGCCCTGGGTGAACACACGGTGTACGTCACTGCGACCTACTCCGATGGCAGCAGTGAGAGCGTGCCCGCCAAGGTGACGGTGAAGGCATCGCATGCCGAAGGATTCACTCCGGCCTACACCGCTGTTTCCGTGCAGCAGGGTGGGCAAGAGAGCGTTCCCGCGCCCCAAGCGCCAGAAGGAACACTGCCCGATGGGACGTCTTTCGCTGCTGGAACGGCGTGGCCCGCATGGGCACAACTCAACGATGCCGGACAGATCGTTCTCTCGCCCAGCGTTGATGTGACCCTCGGTGAACACACTCTGCCCGTTACCGTCACCTACCCCGATACCTCCACCGATCAGGTGACGGCAACGGTGACCGTGACAGCTCAGCCCCTGAATGTCACTCACGTTCCCGGATATCAGGCGCTGACGGTTGTGCGCGGCCTTTCTGCTGCGACCGTAGGCACTGCACCCACCGATATTGCTCCTGGAGGCAGCGTTCTGCCTGCAGGCACCACCTTCGCCCTCGCTGATTCGACCCCCGAGGCCGTGCGCGCATGGCTGAGCGTTGACGCCGCAACCGGCGTTCTTAGCGCTCATCCGAATGCGTCGGTGGAGGCTGGCGATTATGAGGTGCGCGTGCGTGTGACCTTCACAGATGGTTCACACTCGTCTGTTCTCGTACCGGTGAGCGTGGTGCTGAACAGTGCCGATAAGTACACGCCAACCTACACGGCTGCTTCTGTCACCCAAGGGCAAAGCGCTGACCTTGCGGCTCCCACTGCTGCCGAAGGAACTTTGCCGGAAGGCACTCAATTCCGCGCGGGTGATGCTTGGCCCGCGTGGGCAACCCTTCGTGCAGATGGTGCCATCACTCTGGCTCCTGGCACGGATGTTGAGGCGGGCGTTGTCTCGCTGAGCGTGATTGTTGCCTACGCAGATGGCACTGAAGATGCCGCGTCCGTCGAGGTCACAGTGGCGGCTCGCCCGACGCCTCAGGCAGAGCTGTACGAGCCTGCTTACACCCCGATTGAGGTCACCCGCGGCCTGCCGACGGTCACCACTGTTGCAGGGCCGACGAATACCTCGGCAAGTGGCGAGGCGCTGCCCGCCGGCATTGCCTACGCTCTGGCTGATGCTGATGCCTCAACGCAGCTGCCTGCTGCACCTGACTGGGTCAGCATTGATCCTGCCACCGGTGCGCTTACGCTGTCACCGAAGGCTTCCGTCGAGGCAGCTCCCGTTACCTTCGGTGTGCGCGTCACCTACCAGGACGGCTCAGAAGAGGTCATTCGTGTTGAGATGACGGTTCGCCCAGCAGTAGCCGAAGAAAAGGCCCCCGCCTACGCCGAGGCCATCACCGGCACGACCCCTGGTGCCACCCTGCGCATTGCCCAGACGAGCCTGGATCTTCCTGCCGGCGTGACTGCCTCGTTGATGGATACCTCGGTTATCCCTCAGGGGTGGACGGTGACCGTCACTGAACGCAGCATTGACGCCGCATCCGTGCCCGGTGGCACGGGCGCTTCTCTGCGGATTCTTCCGCTGGAAGATCTCAACCTGGCTCGCGTAGGTGACATTCAGGTTGTCACTCCTGCTGACGCCCAGGTGGGCGATCATGCGGTCATCCGCGTGCTCTTCACCTACCCTGACCGTTCCACCGCGCAGCTCATGCATGAGGTGGTCATCGCTGGTGAGAAGCCTTCACCGAATAATCCAGGTGATGGTGGTAACTCTGGCGGCAACGGGAACACCGGCGGAGACGCAGGAAACCAAGGCGGCGACACGGGTAACCAAGGTGGCGGCTCAGGCGACCAAGGCAACGCTGGCAACCAGGGCGGTACTGGTAATGACAGCGGTGCTGGGAACTCGGGTGGAAACTCGGGCGGTAACTCTGGTCAGGGCACCCCGAATCCTGGTGGTAACACTCCCCCGCCCGTTGTTCCCCCTACCAACCCATCTGTGCCCAATCCTGGCGGTAATAACCCCACCCCGAACCCGGGTAACTCCGGCGCTGGGAATGGTGGTACTGGCAATGGTGGCGCTGGCAACGGCGGTGGTCCGAAGCCCGGAGGATCCGGCGTGGGCGGCGATACCAGCCATTCGGCAAACCCTGATAATTCTGCCAAGGGCCACTACGGCAATGGCAAGAACCTGCCGAAGTCCAAGTTGGCTGCAACAGGTGCCGAGGGCACACTCGGAACCTTCCTGGCTCTCTTCCTCGGCGGCGCGGCGCTAAGTGCCCTCCGCAAACGTCGATGACATGGGCCGGTAGCCGTAAAGCGTCGGTGAGGGGCCAGTGGCCGTAGCACCGCGATAGCGGCGTCCATTTGGGGGTGGTGATCTGTAGGATCACCACCCCCAACGCTATTCATCTTGCTTTCCACAAGAGATGAAAGCAGGCGAGGTTCGTTCTCACCCTTTTGTCTGTTACGAGGAAGCCTCGAAACGCCTCAGGCCCTGCACACACAGGACTACCCCGGTGTAGGCTTGGAGGGCATCGGCATGCGAAACCCTTAGCTTGTCTCGGGTCAAAGGAGGTCCCCATGTCTGCAGCGGAGCAGATTCTTCACGCCCTAGGAGGGTGGTCAAATATTTCGCGTCTTGACGCCTGCATTACCCGCCTTCGCGTAGAACTCAAAGACCCCGCCGTGATTGATTCTGACGCGATGAAGAGCGCAGGTGCTCACGATGTCATTGTTGTTGGCTCCACTGCTCAAGTCGTTGTCGGGCCTTACGCTGATGACCTCGCCTCACAAATCCAGGAACTTGCTCCATGACACTCACTGTTCATGCTCCTCTCACCGGCCGTCTCTATCCTCTTGAGGTCGTTGATGATCCCGTCTTTGCCCATGAGATCGTTGGCCCCGGCGTTGCCATCATGCCGGCGACACATGAGCGTCAACACGTCTACTCACCCGTTGACGGCACCGTCGCCAAAATGATGGGACACGCTTTTGTTGTCGTGTCTCGAAGTGGTGTGCCTGTGCTTGTTCACATGGGTATCAACACCATTAACCTTGACGGCGCTGGTTTCGAGGCAATTCGACGTGAGGGTGACAGCGTGCGGGCAGGCGACCCATTACTGCACTGGACTCCACAAGTAGCACTTGACGCGGGCCTGGCAGTAACCGTGCCTGTCATCATCCTCGATTCAAAGACACGAAGCATTGATGTTGTTGCTGACTACGATGCTCAAGTCACGAACTCGGACGCGATCCTGACAGTCAGCGGGGGTTAATCTCTTTTCCTCACAAGTCCGTTTCGCGTAGGGACTGTTTGACTGACCTTGGCTGGTTCCGCGCAAACCACTGTTTCAGGTGTGCACCCGCAATGCCAGAATGGGGCCATGCCAGCCTGTCCCGGCGCGATACTTGGCATAAGGTTGCAGCACCGTCTTCTTTTGCTTGCACGGATGGTTTCTGGCTGCACTGGTGCTCTGTGGTTGCACCTGTATCCCCTGGTCGCTTGTGTTACGCCGGGCCCGGGTGTTCTCATGCAACCAGGCGCATCCGGTGCAACCCGAAGCCGCCAGCAGCCCCTTCCAGGCTTGCATCTGACACCTATAGGGATTTCCCGACCCTCATCCCCTCCAATCATCAGACCATTTTTCTGTAATTTTCAGTACGGCGAAGGCGGGCCGAGGGCGACTTTTCCGCATAACCTCGTTCAAAGTCGGCGGAGAACAAGTGAAAACCGCCGTCGGTGGCGGGGTGGCTCTGACCTGGGGTTTTATGGTTAAATTGGGCCTATCAGAGCCTGGTGAAAAGCACTGTTTTTGGTCGGTGGCGGAAACGCTTGTAAAGCCGCAGGTCAGAAGGGGTGTTTTTCGGTAGGGGGTCAGAAGGCTCCCAGCGCCATAAGGTGCATTGAGACGCGTTTTGCTGTTCTTCGATGGCGGCGTTGTACTCCGTCAGAAGGCTCCCAGCGCCATAAGGTGCATTGAGACGGGTTGAGCGGAGCGCTCACGCCCGAAAAAGTCCAGAACGTCAGAAGGCTCCCAGCGCCATAAGGTGCATTGAGACCCGATGATGACGTCAGGCGGTGGAAGCTGGTAGCGGTTGGTCAGAAGGCTCCCAGCGCCATAAGGTGCATTGAGACACATATCGACCACCTCGACCATCCGGGTATGGCTCGTCAGAAGGCTCCCAGCGCCATAAGGTGCATTGAGACCTCAATTCGCTGTGCTCATAATCAACAATGTTTCCGGTCAGAAGGCTCCCAGCGCCATAAGGTGCATTGAGACGGGGAGCGAGGGTGGGGTGGGGGAGGGGTACACCCCGTCAGAAGGCTCCCAGCGCCATAAGGTGCATTGAGACCGAGTGAACGGCGTGATGTGGGAAGTCTCTGGTGAGTCAGAAGGCTCCCAGCGCCATAAGGTGCATTGAGACCAGCAATAAACGAGTGCCTAGCGGATGGTGAGGGAATCGAGTCAGAAGGCTCCCAGCGCCATAAGGTGCATTGAGACTCAGTGTCCACCGCGATGATAAGTGTGTGCGCTACCTTGTCAGAAGGCTCCCAGCGCCATAAGGTGCATTGAGACAAAAGGTCACGGCACGCTTTAGTTCCGTTGTCGTAAGTCAGAAGGCTCCCAGCGCTTTCGTCGAGGCTCTGCGTTATCGACGAAACTCCGGGCAACGTGGCTGTATCTCGTCAACGAGGCAGAGTTTCGACGCTAGGGGCGCCACCGGCGGGGCTGCTGTGCCCCTTCACTGACACCAACACACTGGGCGCTCTATCGGCCCATGAGTTCTTCAGCGGTATCGGTCAAATACCCCTTGGCTTTACGGACCTCAAGAGGTGCAGACGCCTCGACCGTCACCAAGGCTGATGGCACCGTCAGGCTCTCCCCCGTCACAGGATGAACCACCCTGGCCTTCCACGTCGTCTCCAACACCACACTTACCTGTTCCCTGGGTTCCAGGTACACATGATTAAGCGTCATCACTGGAAACCCTTCAGAAGGATCCGTCGTCACCAACGGATCTGTCCCATCCCCAAAGTCATACTTAAACGAGGTTGCCTCAAAATCGACCACCACATCATGGTCAAACACCCGCACCACCTCCTGCTTCACAGGAGTAGCCGCGTGCACCAGGGTTGGCACCCCCACATAGGTCCGACTCCACGGCTCCACCTTCAGCCCAGCACTGCTCACCTGCGTGTGGGCAAGCGCGTGGTACAACAAATCAACAGTTGGAATCTCCTCAGCAGGCTCATCATCAGCAAACCGATACGGACACAAATCCGACCCACTCCACCCACCCGCACTCAACTGACCCACACACCCCAAATCCGCAGACGGCGGAGGCGCAGACCGCCCCAAAAACGCTTGCGAAGACCCAGGAGAAGGTAAGGTTTCTTCCCCGTTCTGATGGAGCAAATACACGCCACTTACGTCGACCATATTGGGGGCACTTGTCTGTGCGGTGAATTTCCTTCGGTCGGGTGGAGGAGACTCGTCAGCCCACGCCATTTGGGAAGAAAATAGTCCCAAACAGACAAGAATCAAAACAGGAAGAGCAGTCGTCAGTTTCCTCATCTCTGTTTCTCTTCCCCAACAGCTTCGCTGACATGCCAGATGCCGTCATCAAAACGAAGTTGGATTTGGAACCTGGCATCCTCTTCAGGCATCTTGTGCAGCCTTGTTCCGTCGTAATACTTGTGTTCACCAGTCTCAACATGAACGACAACATGCCAAAGGCCAGGATGGTCGGGGATTTCGAAGGAGGGCTCGACTTCCTTTACATCGGCTCTCAAACCTTCAATCCACCCTTTGTTAGCCGTATCTTCATCGGCGGTTGATGCCATGTGTTCGCACCACGTACATGACGGCAGGGAAATCTCCCTCAACAGGGAAGAGTCTCCACTATTCCAGGTGTACTCCATAACACGGATGAAGTAGCGAGCAAACTCCTCAGCCCCGTTATTATCATGCACCCTGGCCAGCTCAGTCAGCTCAGGTTTCTCCGCCGGAGGCAACGACGCATACCTCAACAGCTTCCCCTCACGCGTCACCTCATAAATACCAGACATCGCCACCACATCATCAGGCGACCCCGCCTGCGACTGCACGCCATCTTCCACAGGAAGCGACGCAGACATCCCCTGCTCTGAACCAGCAGAACCACACGCAGTAAGCGACACGCTCACCACCGCACAGGCAAGCAGCACACCAACACTTTTCCTTGAGGCATTCAACAACATCATGCCCCAACGCTACCGCCCCACACACCCACACCACAGCCAAATGAAAAATCTGTGGATAACTCTCACCCGACTCCCGCACTTCTCATGCCAAAAGCCCAGCCCCCATGCCTGCTAGTTCACGGGAAGTAGATTCGCGCAGTCACGCGGGAAGTAGATTCGTGCAGTCACGCGGGAAATAGTTCTCACCTGGGCACAAAAGTGGGGTTATACGACAAAAGTGTGGCCCAGACGCTCAGCGTCTGGGCCACACCCGTACCACGTCAATCGCTATGACACGACTACAAGCACATCATTCACATGACGTGCCATTCACGCCGTGTTGTGTCAACGAACGGCGGAATCCACTGCCTCGAAGATGGCAGCCGCACGGGCATTCGTCGCCAAATCCTCGATATACACTTCCTTGCCGTTCCCATCACACAGTGGCACACACCAGTTCGGGTATTCCGTTGAAGTACCCGGCAGATTCTGTGGGCGCACATCGCCCACGACATCCACCAGGGATACGCCCACCAAAGCAGAGGGGGTCGCAGCAGCGTAACGATGCAAAGCGACAACGACCTCGTCAACCGTGGGGGTTTGCGCTTCAAGGAAACCATATTCGCGCAGGCGAACCATCATCTGCTCCAGCTCGCGACGATCAGCGGCGCGCACGGATTCAATATCCTCTACAAGCAGGCCAAGCTTGTTACGCAGTTCCGTTTGCACGCCAGCAATGTAGCCTGCCGTAGGGGGCAGGTCGTGGGTATTCACCGTTGACAGTGCTCCCCAACGGTACTGGTCAGCGTGCAGCGGCCAGCCAGAATCTTCCTTCTCGAACCACACAACGGAAGTGCCCAGGATACCGCGGTCTGCCAAGTAATCGCGCACCCACGGTTCCACAGTGCCCAGGTCCTCACCGATGACGACAGCACCGGCGCGCTGTGCTTCGAGCAGCACAACACCAACCATCGCCTCGTGATCGAAGTAGACGTAGGTGCCTTCCGAGGCCGGACGCCCTGCGGGGATCCACCACAAGCGGAACAGGCCCAGGATATGGTCAATACGAATCGCGCCGGAGTGAGATAGGACTGCGCGCAACATATCGCGCAGCGGACGGTAACCGGTACGCGCCAGGGCACGCGGCGACCACGGTGGCTGCGACCAATTCTGGCCCTGCTGAGAGTACATATCCGGCGGAGCGCCAACTTGCATGCCCGGAGCGAACACTCCTGGCTCGGACCAAATCTCAGAACCATTGGCGTGCACGCCAACAGCCAGGTCAGCCATGATGCCCATTTTCATGCCGACAGAACGAGCGACCTCGTGAGCTTTGACGAGCTGCTCACGCGTAACCCACTGGCACCATTGCCAAAACTCGACACGGTCTGCAAGAGCCTCGCGTACAGCACCGATGGCATCCATGTCAGCATTGGCGTATTCCTCAGGAAGAAGCAGTCCGCCTTCCTTTTCCACCAGCGCGCACCACAGGGCGAAGTTGGCCAAATCCTGGCCGCCCTGGGCAATAAAAGCGTCAAAAGCTGCCTGACGGTGGTAGCTGCGCGGCAAAGCGAAAACCAATTCAAGAGCTTTGCTCTTAGCCGCCCAGGTGCGGTCACGCTCAATCGGTGCAGCGTCCTCAGCCACGGCGCTTTCGCGGAGGGCCTCAATAGCGCGACGCACGCTTTCAGGCGCATGGACGTATTCAGTAATCGCTTCGGGGCGAGCGTAGATAGGGTTCACCCACCGGCGAGTCACCGGAAGGTAGGGGGAGTTCTCTAGTGGCGCAACTGTTGCGGCAGCGTGCACAGGGTTGATCAGCAGGAAGTCGGCACCCTTTTGCGCACATACCGCAGCCAAGTTTGCGAGGTCTTCCGCGTCACCCATACCCCAGGACGAGGCCGAACGCGCCGAGTACATCTGGGCGGCTACACCCCAGTGACGCCCCTGGTGGAGGACGGCCGGGCTCACTCGGTTCGGAACGACAATGAGTGGAGCAGAGTAGACAGCGCCACCTTCAACAGTCGCGGTGAGGGTATGCCAGCCCAGAGGGAGGTGTGCGGGAACCTCGAAGGTTGCGCGGCCGGTAAGAACGTCGTTGACGACGCGGGGCTCAACCCAACGGTCAAGCTGGTGGAGTTCTCCCTTTCCGCCTTCTTCAAGGGAGTAGTCGACGTGCACCCACGAGCCGTGGGGAACGTGAACGTGGATTTCCTTGGAAGAGCCTTCACGCACGACCGTACAGTCGGGTAGGGTCTGCAGCCAGAATTGATCCTCGGTCCAGGTCAGGGCATCATGGACGTCTTTAATGGTGGCGTCTGCTGTGACAGGCACTCCCAGGGCTTCAAGCACTGCAAGGAGTGAACGCGATCCAACATTGCATTGATTGCCGTACCAGTCCCAGAAAGTGGTGGCTACACCATTTCGGTCTGCGAGGTGCTGGAGCAGCCCCAGATCGTCAACGGCAGGCGCGTTCGTGTTCACACCTTCTCCTCAGTGTTGAGATGTTTATTCAGCTAGAGATGATTTTATGATGCGTGACGGGGTGCCGTCACCGAGCTCAGATTCTCTTCCTGTGCTTTGCAGAGCTGAAGCATGTGCGCGGCAAGTTCTTCTGACGCTTCGCCTGCGACAATTTGAATGACCTCATCGACTCGAACGAGGGCGATGACAGGGCCAACGCGAAGGGCGTCATCGTTGACTTTCAGAGGGTTGTGCACCTCAACTCGAATACGAACCATGCACGATTCAATCTCGGCAATATTCGATGCGCCACCCAGCCCATCAACGAGGGCTTGCGCGATTTCTTTCTCCATTGTCTAATCCACAATCCTTATTTTGCGACTCGGATCACATAATAATCCGCTGTGTGATATCAAGCAATGTCCACAGTCTCGCTTATCACCTCGTTTCGTTAAAGAATGGTGCTATGACCGCTCCGATTGCTATTCCTCAAGGCTCCCACGAACCAGTGGCCTCCGTGCTGCGCATTCTTGAACTTACTGAAACCGGTCACGATCGCTTTGAAGCTCACTCTTTGCCGCAGGTCAGACGCGTCTACGGCGGTCAAGTGCTTGCCCAATCCCTTCTTGCAGCTTGTGCGTCATTGGAGGACACTGAGCGCCTTCCTCATTCCTTCCACGCCTACTTCTTACGCGGCGGCGATCCTTCCTCGACCTTCGAACTGCAGGTTGAGCGCCTCCGTAATGGTCGGTCTTTTTCAAGCCGTCGCGTGACCTGCACTCAGGACGAACGCGAGATCCTCTCGATGACCTGTTCTTTCCAGGGGCCTGAAGATGGGTATGACACCGCCTTGCCGATGCCAAAGGTCCCGCATGCTTCTGAGTTACGCTCGGCACTGGAGATCTTCCGTATGATGGATCACCCTGTCGGCAGGTTCTTAGGTAAAACGGCAGCCTTTGATGTGCGGCATGTCCAAAAGGAGCTTTACACGAGCGCCGATCCCGAAGGTGGGAATATTCAACAGCTCTGGATGCGACCCCGCTTCCCTATTGGCGAGGGTGTTCACCAGTACGTTCACCGCGCATTATTGGCCTATGTCATTGACCAGGTGATGTTTGAGCCGGCAATGCGCGTCACGGGCAATTCCTGGATGACGCCAGGGATGTCTGCGGCGTCATTGGATCACGCTATGTGGTTCCACCGTGATGTCGATATCAATGATTGGTTGCTCTACGACGCAATCTGCCTGTCCGTGAATAACGGGCGCATGCTGTCACATATGCGGGTTTTCACCGAGGACGGTGTGCTGGTGGCTGAGGCTAGCCAGCAGGGTATGTTGCGTGTTCCTCGGGACGGCAAACAGGGTTCTGGCCAGTGGGGTTTTGGTGCTGTGCCGGACGAACCCTCAGCCACTGCCTGAGCACTGACGTGCTGGCTTAGTTGACGCTGGCCTAGTTGACAGGACGCAATTCTGCCGCGCCGAAGGAAACGGAGAAGGCCTCGCACCAGAGCGTGATGGAGCTCCAGTCAGAAACGTTGGCATCGGCAGGAATGGTGTAAACCTGGTTACCGCGGTTTCCTTTGAGTTCTCCAAGATCAAGGTGATCGTAATTTGCGGCGGTAAACCAGCCGTCGAAGCCCTCAATGACGGGAGCTTGGGAGAGCCAGACGTGCACGTCGGGGCCGGTGGTTGTTTCGAGTCCTTCAAGGGCGAGTTGGTGCGTGCCGTCAGGGAGTCGGAATACGCTGACTGTGCCGCTGGTGTCGTGCTCGTGAGAGATGAGTGCCCCCTGCGCAATGAGAGCGGGACCTGTTGGAGCCTGCGGCTCTGGAGCTGGTGTAGGAGCAGTTGGGGCTGTAGGAGCGCCTTCGGTTGATGAAGTCCCCTGAGAGCTTTGAGGCTGTGCGGCTGGGGCAACTGCTGAGCTTTGCGGGGCCTGTGCGACTGGTGCTGGGGTGCTTTGTGGGGCGAGTGCGGTGGGGATTTCGTCATTGATTTCTGTGTTGACGAAGATCAACCACGGTTGGAACACTGCCATGGCGATCCCAAAAAGGACGAGTGCGCCCGCGCCGAGAGCAATGACTTTACGGTGTCGCTTCACGCGGGGTGAGCTGTGCTGCTCGTCTTGGGGCTTTTCGGGCTGCGGCTGCATTGTGGTCATGAAAGAGTCCTTCTCGGTCTCGGCACGGCGAGTGCCTGGCCTAGCTGCTTGTCGCTGGGTGTTCGGCGCCCATTGGTAGGAGGTTTGCCTCTTTGGCTATTGCCTTCGTCACAGGATGTATCGGACGGGCAAATCAGGATCTGGCTGGTGGGTAGACGAGCGTACTGATGACGAGAACACCCGTGGGGGCTGCAGTCTGATGCTGCGGCCCCCACGGGTGATTCATGCGAGGAGACGACGGTGAGGATCGTCCTCAGCGCGTTCAGTCGCGGGTGAGCTTGCGGTGGGTCACGCGGTGAGGCGTTGCTGCCTCCAGGCCCAGTCGCTCGATCTTGTTCTTCTCGTAGGACTCGAAGTTGCCTTCGTACCAGTACCAGCGTGCGGGGTTTTCCTCGTCGCCTTCCCACGCGAGAATGTGGGTGGCAACGCGGTCAAGGAACCAGCGGTCGTGGGTGACGACCACGGCGCAGCCGGGGAATTGAAGCAGGGCATTTTCCAGGGAACCTAGGGTTTCAACGTCGAGGTCGTTGGTGGGTTCGTCCAGGAGCAGCAGGTTGCCGCCCTGCTTGAGGGTGAGGGCAAGGTTCAGGCGGTTGCGTTCACCACCGGAGAGGACGCCGGCAGGTTTTTGCTGGTCGGCGCCCTTGAAGCCGAAGGCCGAAACGTAGGCACGGGAGGGCATTTCAACGTTGCCGACTTGGAGGAAGTCGAGCCCGTCAGAGACGACCTCCCACAGGGACTTGTTGGGGTCGATGCCTGCGCGGTTCTGGTCAACGTAGGAGATTTTGACGGTTTCACCGACTGTCAGTTCGCCTCCATCGAGAGGCTCTAGGCCAACGATAGTCTTGAACAGGGTGGTCTTACCCACGCCGTTGGGGCCGATGACGCCAACGATGCCATTGCGCGGCAGGGAGAAGGAGAGGCCATCGATGAGGGTACGGTCCCCAAAGCCCTTGACCAGGTCCTTGGCTTCGATGACGACTGAACCCAGGCGGGGGCCCGGTGGGATCTGGATTTCTTCAAAGTCGAGTTTGCGGGTGCGCTCGGCTTCGGCTGCCATTTCCTCGTAGCGTTCCAGACGAGCCTTGGACTTTGCCTGGCGGCCCTTGGGGTTCGAACGTACCCATTCGAGTTCTTCCTTGAGGCGCTTGGCGAGCTTGGCATCCTTTTGCCCTTGAACCTGGAGTCGCTTTTGCTTGGTTTCCAGGTAGGTGGAGTAGTTACCTTCGTAGGGGTAGAGGTGACCGCGGTCAACTTCAGCGATCCACCCAGCGACGTGATCGAGGAAGTAGCGGTCGTGGGTGACGGCAATGACGGCACCCGGGTAGGTGGACAGGTGCTTTTCGAGCCATTGGACGGATTCTGCGTCAAGGTGGTTGGTGGGCTCGTCAAGAAGAAGCAGGTCAGGGGCTTCAATGAGGAGCTTGCACAGTGCGACGCGGCGACGCTCACCACCGGAGAGGACCTTCACAGGAGCGTCTGGCGGCGGGCAGCGCAGGGCGTCCATGGCTTGCTCAAGCTGGGAGTCGATGTCCCAGGCGTTGGCAGCGTCAATCTCCATTTGGAGTTTGCCCATTTCTTCCATGAGCGCGTCGAAGTCAGCGTCAGGGTTGGCCATCTCTTCAGAGATGGCATTGAAGCGTTCGAGTTTGGCGTAGATTTCGCCTGCACCCATGCGAACGTTTTCAACAACGGTCTTGTCGTCATCGAGTTTGGGCTCTTGTTCGAGGATGCCAACGGTGTAGCCCGGGGTGAGTCGGGCTTCACCGTTGGAGGGTTCATCCAGGCCTGCCATGATGCGCAGGATCGAAGATTTACCGGCACCGTTGGGGCCGACCATGCCGATCTTTGCGCCAGGGAAGAAAGACATTGAGACGTCGTCGAGGATGACCTTATCCCCGTGCGCCTTTCGTGCCTTGATCATCTGGTAGATGTACTCTGCCACGTTTCTCCATCCAATGAAGTGATTGCTGAGGGCTCGCGTGAGGGGAGTTTTCCCTATTCTCACGCTGAGATGCCCGTCAATGGTGTCGCTTACCATGCTAGGCCACGTCAAGGCTTTTAAGACACCCCTGGCTGTTGATGTGCACCGACAGTGACACGCCCAACTTGAGATTGCCCGCACGTCTGGAAGCAAAGAGGCATATAATTATCCTATATTTCACGCTTTGAAGCAAAGCCTGAAAGTAACCTGTGAACCGACTTTCACAGGATGACAACTCGATAGTTCATCCACCACACACAATCACCGTCTACTAACTAGCCACAAAAGAAAGGGGTGCAGCCATGCCTTATGTTTCAAACCTTGAACCTAAGTTTGATGGAATCACGCGACAGCACCCCATCATCCACCTCGACACCATCGACTCCACCAACTCCCACGCTCGCACTCTCCTGACAACCACCACGCCCCCACCCCACCTCACCACAATCATTGCCGACCACCAAAGTGCCGGACGCGGTCGCCTCGGACGCTCATGGATCACCACCCGCCACGGCGCACTCACTGCCACCACTCTTCTTCGCCTCCCCTCTCCCCTCCCCAACGAGGCTCCCGCATGGTGCCTCCACGCCACCGCCCTCGCCATTCGAGACGCCCTCGCCCCGATACTCCGCCCACACGCCCACACTGTCACCACCAAATGGCCCAATGACGTGCTCATTGACGGTGAACGTAAAATCTGCGGCATCCTCGCCGAAGACCTTGGACAAACCCACGGGTCGCACTACCTTGCCATTGGATACGGCGTGAATATCATCATGGACGCCAACGCTCGCCCCGCACCCCACGCGACTGCCCTCAGCCTCGAAGGGGACGAAGAAGCACAACATTCTCCCCTGACTCGACGCGCCACACTCCTTGACGCAATTCTCAACGGCATTGACGCCCGCTTTCGCGCCCTCCAGGCAGCACAGTGGGATCCTACCAGCAGCGGCCTGGCCGACGAAGCCCAGCGCCACTGCGTCACACTCGGCCAACAAGTGGCCCTCCCCCACGCACACTCTTCCGCTCCCGAAGCGCAGACATCACCCATGAAATACGGGCGCGCGCTTGCCATTGACCGCTCCGGAGCACTCATCGTTGAGCGCGAAGACGGCACCCACAGTCTCATCACCACCGGCGACGTCCTCCTCCCCCATGAATACCACCCCAGACCGTCATCTGACTCCTGACCTCACGAGTGACACAAACGAAGGAAGAACACATCTACATGCGTCCGATTCAACGACTACTCGTCGCCAACCGTGGCGAAATTGCCCTGCGAATTATCCGCACGGCCCGCGAACTCAATATCGCCACCATCGCCGTTTACGCCGACGCAGATGCCGAAGCACCCTTTGTGCACGCCGCCGACGAAGCATGGTCCCTCGGCGGAGCTGACGCCACCAGCACCTACCTCAATGCCGACGCCCTCCTTAAAGTTGCGGACGCCACCCACGCCGATGCTCTCCACCCCGGCTACGGCTTCCTCTCAGAAAACGCTGACTTCGCCAACACTCTGGCCAGCAAAGACATCACATGGATCGGCCCAGCGGGCAGTGTCATTGACGCCTTGGGCGACAAGATCCGCGCACGCAACGTCGCACACTCCTGCGGAGTTGACCCCGTGCCCGGCATTTTCACCCCTATCACCGACCCCACGCAGATCACCGATTTCATCGCTCAACACGGCTACCCCGTAGTCTGCAAACGCTCCGATGGTGGAGGCGGACGAGGAATCACCGTCCTACGCTCTGACGCTGACACGGACATGTTCATTGCCCGCCACACCACGCCCGACGCAGAGGGCAACACCTCCCTCTCCATGCACTTCGTGGAACGTTTCGTTGAGCTTGCCCGCCACGTCGAAACTCAGTGCATGCGCGACGCCCACGGCAACTTCCGTGTTGTCACCACCCGCGACTGCTCCGTTCAACGCCGCAATCAAAAGCTCATCGAAGAAGCACCCGCGCCCTTCCTCTCTCCTGAAACCGACGCTCAACTTGAACGCTGGTCACGCCAGCTCTTCGAAGCCGTCGGCTACGTCGGTGTCGGCACCTGCGAGTTCCTCCTCGAACCCGATGGTTCCCTGTGGTTCCTCGAAGTCAACCCCCGCTTGCAGGTAGAGCACCCCGTCTCTGAAGAGGTTGCCGGCGTGGACCTCGTCAGTGAACAGTTGCGCATCGCTCAGGGCCTGCCACTTTCTGAGGCGCGGCCTCCACGAGGGCACTCTTTCGAGTTCCGCATCACCTGCGAAGACCCCGCCGCTGACCTCATGCCCTCCGGCGGGAAGGTCACGCACATTACCTGGCCCGGCGGCCCAGGTATCCGTATTGACTCAGGTCTAGTTGCTGGCGATAGCGTCCACACCAGTTTTGACTCCATGATCGCCAAGATCATCGTCACCGCTCCCACCCGTGAAGCAGCCCTGGCACGCTCACGTCGGGCACTGGCAGAGTTCTGCCTTGACGGGGTCCCCACCCCTCGCGACCTCTACGTCGACATCATCAACGACCCCGCTTTCAGTGGAGAGGACGCATTCACCGTCTCCACCCGCTGGTTGGAAAACGCCTTCCTTCCCTCCCACAGTTACGAGGCCACCGACACGGCCGAGAACACCTGCGCGCTTCCTCCAGCAAAACGCCAGTTCACCATCGAACTTGACGGCAAGCGCATGACCCTGTCCCTCCCGCCCGACCTTTTCCAAGGCGTCTTTGGCACAGGCGCAGCCACCCAACGGCCTGCCCAACCCCTACGACAAGCCCGCCAGGAACGAAGTGCAGCAGCACCCACTGCCTCCACGCAGTCAGTCCTTTCAGACGGAACCATCGTCTCCCCCATGCAAGCCATCGTCGTTCACATGGCGGTCACCGAAAACCAGAAGGTTGCCGAAGGGGACCTCATCGCCGTCCTGGAAGCAATGAAGATGGAAAAGTACGTGCACGCCCCACACGCGGGCACCGTGTCAGAAATCTTCGTCGCCGCTGGAACATCCATTAGTACCGGTGACCATCTTGTCCGCATCGAGAAAGAGAACGCATGACCAGCGCACCACCTCCCGCAGATCGCAGCCGAAGCGCACACACGCAGGCAATCGCCAGCGTCGTCGCCCAAGCTGAAGAACGCGCCGCCGCACGTCAACACCCCAAAGGAAAGATGACCGCCCGCGAGCGCATGGCGACTTTCTTTGATGACGGCCAATGGACGGAAGTTGGCCAGTTTATCGGCGGTGATGTACGCACCGGCGACATGGGGTCGGCGGTTCTGACTGGCTATGGCCCTGTGCAGGGGCGAATGGTTGCGGTCTATGCGCAGGACTTCTCTATCAGGGGCGGCACGCTGGGGCGCGTGGAGGGCGACAAGATTATTGCCCTTATTGATACCGCTATCCGTATGCGTATTCCAATTGTCGGTATTCAGGATTCTGGTGGTGCTCGCATCCAAGAGGGCGTTGTTGCGCTGGCTCAGTATGGTCGGATTTTCCGTAAGTCCTGTGAGGCCTCGGGTTTGATCCCACAGATCAGTCTGATCCTTGGCCCGTGTGCGGGTGGGGCGGTCTACCAGCCTGCGTTGACGGACTTTATTGTCATGACGCGGGAAAACTCGCATATGTTTGTCACTGGCCCTGACGTGGTGCGTGCGACGACCGGTGAGGATGTCTCTTTTGAAGAGCTGGGTGGCGCTGCTGTTCATAATTTCCAGTCGGGCGTTGCTCACCATATGGCTGACTCTGAGCAGGAGGCCATTGATTATGTGCGTTCTCTTTTGGATTATCTTCCCTCCAATTGTGAGCAGGAAGCCCCACGCTATGAGTACACGCCTCTTCCTGAGGACGAGGCTGCCGCTCAAGCCGTTGGTGATCTGGTGCCCTGTGAGCCTCGCGTGCCGTATAACGTTGTTGAGGTCATTGAGAGTTTGGTTGATCACGGTGAGTTCGTGGAGATTCAGTCTTTCTTCGCTCCGCGTATTGTGATTGGCTTTGCGTGTATTGATGGCCGCAGCGTCGGTATTGTTGCTAATCAGCCGATGGAGGATGCGGGCACGCTGGATGTGGATGCCTCCGAGAAGGGCGCGCGTTTTGTTCGTTTCTGTGATGCCTTTGGTTTGCCGATCATCACCCTGGTCGATGTGCCGGGTTATCGCCCTGGTACGGAACAGGAGCAGGCGGGCATTATTCGTCGCGGTGCGAAGCTGATTGTTGCCTACGCCAATGCCACGGTGCCGATGGTGACGGTGATCCTGCGTAAGGCCTACGGCGGTGCCTTCATTGTCATGGGGTCGAAGTCTATTGGCGCTGATCTTGCTTTCTCGTGGCCCAATGCGCAGATTGCCGTGATGGGCGCTGAGGGTGCCGTGTCGATTCTGCACCGCCGTGAGCTGGCTGCCGCGCAAGAGGACGGAAGTTTTGAGCAGACGCGCGCGGCTCTGGTGGCTGACTACGAACGCGATTGCGTTTCTCCTGACCTATCCATTAAGACCGGCGAACTCGATGGGATTATTACGCCCGCCTCGACTCGTTCAGTCCTCATCAACTCGCTACGACTCTTGGAGAGTAAGGACCAAGACACTCACAGCCCCAAGAAGCACGACAACGGCCCTTTGTGACGCCGTCTCGTTCTTGACTTCCCACCCGTTTCTACCTTGGATGATTCATGTCTTCTTCATTTTTTCTGGCTGAACTGAACAACGCCTCTACTACCTTGCTCTTCGCTGGACAATCCACCCCGTGGCAGCGCACTCTTGAGTCTCTGTCCCATGACTCCGATGCGCGCACGATCATTACCCAGCTCTGCGAGGCTTCAGACTCCTACCTGTCGCCCGTGCGCATGTCATTGGCGACGATGGGGCTCGCTTCCCTCGATTTCTTCTCCGATGTTTCCCGTCCTGACACCTCAGGGGCAGGGTTTTCGATCCCCGGTATCCTTGCCACCCAGCTTGCTGCTGTTGCAGCCCTGGAATCGGAAGGATTCACACTCGGTCAGACCCGTTTCCTTGGCCACTCGCAGGGGGTGCTGGGTGTTGCTGCCTCCCAGGCGTGGGCTCGTGGGGATCGTCCGGGGGCGGGCATGGTGTTTGCTATGGCTCGTCTGATTGGTGCGGCTGCTCAGCAGGCTGTCGCGCGCGAGGGTATCCACAGTGTTGGTGAAGCCTCCCCCATGCTGTCGGTCCGTAAGGTGCCTGCCGCTGTGATTGAGGAAATGGTTGCCCAGTGGAACGAGGCTGCCCCTGCTGCTGGGGATGGGCCGATTAGCATTGCCCTGCGTAATGGTGGCGAGTCCTTTGTTCTTTCGGGTGCTCCCACGGATCTGGCCACTGTACGTGCTTTGTTGGAGGAGCGCAGCAGTGTTGAGCGTGCTGCGCGCGAAGCTAAGCAGATCGGCGGTACACCGCTTTCACCTGTTTTCGATTACCTGTGCGTGGACATTCCCTTCCATTCCTCGCTGATGGTAGGCGCATTCGAGCAGGTACAGCGCTGGGCTCAGGCCTGCGGCCTTGATTCGGAGGAGAACCTTGCTCTGGCTCGTGCGGTGCTTGTCGACCCCGTTGACTGGGTGGAGCAGATCCGGGGCGAGGTTGCTGCCGGCGTTCGTTGGCTTGTCGATGTCGGCCCTGGCTCAACGTTGGCGTCCTTTACTGCGCCGTTGCTTCACGGCCAAGGGGTTGGCATTGTTGAGGCAGGCAGCGCGGAGGACCGCGATCGTTTCCTCACCATCGGCTGGGCGCCGCCCGCCCCCGCCGACTGGTCTACACTGGCCCCCTCGCTAATTACACTGCCTGACGGTCGTACTGTTATGGACACGGCGTTCTCACGCCTGACCGGCCGTTCACCCGTGCTTTTGGCGGGCATGACCCCCACCACCGTTGATCCTGAGATCGTTGCGGCGGCTGCGAATGCCGGCTACTGGGCGGAGCTCGCAGGTGGCGGCCAGGTCACCGAAGAGGTGTACATGGAAAACCTCGCCAGCCTGCGTGAGCAGCTCGAACCTGGCGTGTCCGCACAGTTCAACTCCATGTTCTTGGACCGTTACCTGTGGAACCTACAATTTGGTTCTCAACGCATTGTCTCGCGCTCTCGCGCGCAGGGCGCACCCATCGATGGCGTCGTCGTGTCTGCTGGCATCCCCGAAGGGGACGAGGCAGCCGCGCTGGTCACCCAGCTTCGTGGTGACGGTTTCCCCTGGGTGGCCTTCAAGCCCGGAACCGTTGACCAGATTCTTCAGGTTGTTGCTATTGCCACACAGGTGGCCCCCACTCCCGTCATCGTTCAGGTTGAGGACGGACACTCCGGTGGGCACCACTCGTGGGAGGACCTCGACGAGCTTCTGCTGGCGACCTACGCTCAACTGCGCGCCGTGGATAACGTGGTGCTGTGCGCAGGTGGCGGCATTGGCACCCCCGAGCGCGCCGCTGATTACCTGTCAGGCCAGTGGGCTTTGGCGTATGGTCGCCCCCTCATGCCTGTTGACGGTGTTCTTATTGGCACCGCTGCCATGACCGTTAAGGAGGCGCGCACCAGCGAAGAAGTCAAGCAGCGCCTGGTCGATACCCCCGGTATTGACGCTCACAGTCTGCGTCGCGGCTGGGTGGGTGTGGGCGCCAGCGAGGGCGGCATGACCTCTGGTCTGTCCCACCTGCGCGCCGACATGCACGAGGTGGATAACGCGGCGGCAGCCGCAGCCCGCCTCATTGCAGACCTGGGTTCGGATGCTTCAGCCGTCCAGGCTCGCCGCGAGGAAATCATTGAGGTTCTGGGCCGTACCGCGAAGCCCTACTTTGGCGACCTGGCAGAAATGACCTACGCGCAGTGGGTTGAGCGTTTTGCTGATCTGTCCTACCCGTGGGTGGATCCAACGTGGACTCTACGTTTCCATGATCTGCTTCAGCGGGTGGAAGCTCGCTTGGCTCCTGTTGATCACGGCACGGTGGAAACCCTGTTCCCCACCGTTGCTGATGTTGAAGATGCTCCCGCGGCCGTAGCACGCGTACTGGAGGCCTACCCCGCCGCTCACACAACTTTCGTGACAGCCATTGATCAGGCGTGGTTCCCCACCCTGTGCCGCTCTTACCCCAAGCCCATGCCTTTTGTTCCGGTCCTTGACGATGACCTGCTGCGCTGGTGGGGCCAAGACGGTCTGTGGCAAGCCCAGGATGCCCGCTACAGCGCCGACTCGGTGCGTATCATCCCCGGCCCGGTGTCGGTGGCTGGCATTGACCGCGTGAATGAACCCGTTGCTGAACTGCTCGGCCGTTTCGAGGCTGCTGCCGTGGCCCGCCTGGCTGACATGGGTGCCATCGCCGAGTCCGCCTACTCCCGCCTTGGCGGGGCTGCGCCGTCGGCTTCAGCTCAAGAATGGCTGCGCCAGGTGCCCCACATTATGTGGACCGGCCACCTCATGCTCAATCCTGCGGCCATTCTTCCGGCAGAACAGGTGGAGTTGCGTGACACTGAACGGGGTGTCGACATGGTCATCCACCTGGATACGGCGTGGGATGCTGACCTTCGGGGCGTAGAAAAGCATGCCGTCCGCCAGCTCATCTTCCCTCTGCTGCTACCGGCAACGACTGCATCAGGTGGCGTTCCCGTCATTGACGAGGAGAGCCTGCCCGAGCACATGTACGCCATGCTTGCCGCAACTGCAGGCGTGGGGTCAACCTCGATGACGGGAGACGCTATTACCGCTATGCCGGTGATGCAGCCCTCCGAACTCTCCCCCTTCGGTGAGGCTCATTGGAGTTTCGCTCTACCAGCCTCACTTGGCCCCGATCATTACGCGGTCACTGGCGCTGGCCTACCCGCTGGCCTCGTTCCCACGCGCTGCGTGCCCGACGCACTACTTGGCCCGGCATGGCCTGCCATCTACGCGGCATTGGGGTCGGCTATCTACCAGGATTATCCGGTCATTGAAGGCCTCCTCAACGCTGTTCACCTTGACCACCTCATTGAGTTCTCTACCTCCCCTGAGGAACTACGCGCTCAGGGCGTCGAACGTATTGACGTTGTCTCTCATGTGGCAGCCATTGACGAGTCTTCCTCCGGCCGTATCGTCACCGTGGCACTGAGTTTGTCGGCCAATGGTCAGACCGTTGGCTCCACCCGTGAGCGTTTCGCGATTCGCGGCCGTGCGACCGGCACGAATGTGCCCGCCGATGCGCCCGCTGCTGGCGGCGTTGAAGGAAAGGTCATTGACACGCCTCGTTCGGTGCTGCGCCGCGTGATGGTGACAGCTCCTTCGGATATGACGCCTTTTGCTATCGTCTCAGGCGACTTCAACCCCATTCACACCTCATACGCCGCAGCGCAGGTTGCAGGCATGGACGCTCCCCTGGTGCATGGCATGTGGCTGTCGGCCACCGCTCAGCACGCCGCGAGCGCTTCAGTGCCTGGTGGCGTGGGCCTGGAGCTGCGGGGCTGGACCTACTCTATGTACGGCGCTGTCGAGCTCAACGACCAGGTGGAAATCACTGTTGAGCGCGTGGGCCGCGTGTTGGGTGGCGGTCTGGCTCTGGAGGTCACCTGCCGTGTCGAGGGCAATATTGTCTCTCGCGCAACCGCACACACCACCGCTCCCCGCACTGCTTACATCTACCCCGGCCAGGGTATTCAATCTCGCGGCATGGGCTTGGACGAGCGCAGCAAGTCTGCGGCAGCGGATGCCACATGGAAGCGCGCTGATGTGTTCACCCGCGAAGCCCTGGGCTTCTCGATCCTGACGATCGTGCGCGATAACCCCACGGAGATTACCGTGCGTGGCGTGACCCATCGTCACCCCGAGGGCGTCTTGAATCTCACCCAATTCACGCAGGTTGCCCTGGCAACCCTCGCAATTGCGCAGACCGAACGCCTGCGGGAAGAGGGCGCTTTGGTGGATGACGCAGCTTTTGCTGGCCACTCCCTGGGCGAGTATGACGCTTTGGCTGCCTACGCCCAGGTCTTCCCCTTGGAAACTGTTCTTGACCTGGTGTTCCACCGAGGTTCCACCATGCACGCCCTGGTGGGCCGTGATGAGAACGGCGCCTCGAACTACCGTATGGGTGCCCTGCGTCCGAGCCAATTCGGCATCACCCACGAGGATGTTGAGGACTACGTTGCCTCTATCGCTCAGGCATCGGGTGAGTTCCTCCAGATCGTCAACTACAACCTTGCCGGCCAGCAGTATTCTGTGGCGGGCACGGTCGCTGGCCTGGAGGCTCTGGCCACTGATGCTGCCGAGCGCACTGCACGCGCTGGCGGCAAGGGGGCCTTCATGTATGTGCCCGGCATTGACGTTCCCTTCCACTCCACTGTGTTGCGTGACGGCGTGGCGGACTTCCGTGAGCGCCTTGATGAGCGTATTCCCACCGAGGTTGATCCTGGACTCCTCGTGGGCCGTTACATTCCGAACCTCGTGGCTCGCCCCTTCGAGCTGACGCGCTCCTTCGTGGAGTCAATCTGTGAGGTTGTGCCCGCCCGCGCGCTCCAGGATCTGCTTGATTCTGACGCCGCGTGGGAAGCGGCCCTGGCCGCGCCCGCGCAGCTTACTCGCCTGTTGCTCATTGAGCTGCTCTCCTGGCAGTTTGCCTCCCCCGTGCGGTGGATTGAAACCCAGGATGTTTTGCTGCGTAGCGCCGAGGCCGGTGGCCTGGGCGTGGACGAGGTCGTTGAGGTGGGCTTGGGTGCTGCCCCGACTCTGGCGAATATGGCCGCCCGCACCCTGCAACTCCCTGCCTTCACTGGCCGTGCAGTGACGGTTCTGAACGCCCAGCGTGATGAGGCCCGAGTCCTACGCACTGATGTTGCTGTGGTAGAAGAAGCCGAGGAAGAGGCACCGCCAGCCCCCACTGCTGCACCCACTGCTTCGGAGGCCGCTTCGGAGGCCGCACCTGCCGCTGATGTCGCCCCGGCTGCGCCCGCTCCTGTGGCCGCACCTGCCGCTCCTGCAGGTGGTGGCGTGTCAGGTGCCGACGTTGCCGACCTGCCGTTCAAAGCTTCTGATGCGATCCGCGCCCTTTTTGCCCTGGCAGCGAAGATCCGTCTTGATGAGGTGGGCGAGCGCGACACCACTGAAACGTTGACCAATGGTGTGTCCTCGCGCCGTAACCAGCTGCTGATGGATATGTCCGCTGAGTTGGGCCTGTCCTCCATTGATGGCGCGGCTGAAGCTGATGTTGCCACCCTGGGTGCCACCGTTGACCGCCTCGCGAAGGGGTACGCTGCTTTCGGCCCTGTTTTGGGGGATCAGGTCAAGGACCGTGTGCGTAAGCTCTTTGGTGGCGCGGGGGCGAAGGCCACACGCATTGCTGAGCGCGTCACCGGCACCTGGCAGCTCGGCGCTGGCTGGGTTGACCACGTCACCGCAGAGATTCTGCTTGGCACCCGTGAGGGAGCTTCGACCCGTGAGGGCGAGCTCGCCACTCTCACCACCGCAGCTCCTGCAAATGCAGCTGGTGTTGATGAGCTCATTGACACGGCTGTGCGCTCGGTGGGCCAGCGTCACGGAATCAGTGTGACACTGCCGCAGGCCGGTGGTGGCGCTGGCGGTGGCGTTGTTGATTCGGCTGCTTTGGATGCCTTCGCAGAAAAGGTCACCGGCGTTGATGGTGTACTGGCATCTACTGCTCGCCATATCCTCACCCAGCTTGGTCACTCCCCGGTTGTCCCCGTCGCTGACAGCGACGACGAGGCCGCCCGCGTTGTCGAAGCTGTTGCCGCTGAGCTCGGATCGAAGTGGGTGGATATGGTTGCCCCCGCCTTCGATGCCCGTAAGGCTGTGCTCATCGACGATCGTTGGGCGAGTGCTCGCGAGGACCTCGCACGCCTGTGGGTTGACGGCACCTTGAGCGGATCGCCCCTCTTTGCTGGTGCCGGTCAGGCCGTTGCCGACCAGGCGGCATGGTGGGCTAAGCGGGCGGAGAAGGAAAGCCGCCAGGACCTGGCTGAGCTTTACCGCTCTATCCGGGAACAAGCCCTGACCTCGACCAATTCTGAGGCCACGCGTTACGCGAATGATGTTGCTGTGGTGACGGGCATGACGCCGACCTCTATTGGTGGCGCTGTCGTTGCACGCCTGCTGGCCGGTGGGGCAACCGTTATTGCCACATCCTCGCGTGTGGATGCTCGCCGTCTCGGCTTTGCCAAGCGCCTGTATCGGGAACATGCTGCCCCCGGTGCCCGCCTGTGGTTGGTCCCGGCGAATCTATCCTCCTACCGTGACGTTGATGCTCTAGCGGAGTGGGTGGGTAACCCCTACTCCACCTCTGTGGGAGGCTCAGCCGTGGAGGTTAAGCCCGCACTGACCCCCACCTTGTTCTTCCCCTTCGCTGCCCCGCAGGTCAGTGGAACGATGGCTGACTCGGGCGCGCAGACGGAAAACCAGATGCGTCTACTGCTGTGGAGCGTGGAGCGTTCGATCGTTGCCCTTGCCGCGATTGGCGCTGACACTGACGTTGATCACCGCCTGCACGTTGTCCTGCCCGGCTCGCCCAACCGTGGCATCTTCGGTGGGGACGGCGCCTACGCCGAGTCGAAGGCCTCCTTCGACGCCATCCTCAATAAGTGGCACTCCGAGCCAGTCTGGTCCTCGCGCGTGTCCTTCGCTCACCCGCGTATCGGCTGGGTGCGCGGCACGGGCCTCATGGGTGGCAACGATCCAATGGTTGCCGCTGTGGAATCCACCGGCGTGCGTACCTGGTCGACCGAAGAAATGGCCGATCAACTCATGGATCTGTGTTCGACTCAGACTCGCCAGGCGGCCTCGTCAGCTCCAATTGAGGCTGACCTGACCGGTGGACTGGGCAGCGGCATTGACCTCGTGGCGCTGCGCAAGCAAGCACTGGAGAACGCTCCCGCGCAGGTTTCTGACGCTGCTGCTGCGCATCCCACGGTGGACGCCCTGCCCTCACCCACGCTCTCACTGCCCACCCATATTGACCCCGCCCAGTGGGGGCAGGTGAACGCCGACCTGCACGAGACGGTCGTCATCGTCGGTCACGGCGAGGTTGGCCCCTGGGGTTCGGCCCGCACTCGCCTGGAGGCCGAGCTTGGCATCCAGTCCGATGGCAGCGTGGAACTCACTCCCGCGGGCGTCCTCGAACTGGCGTGGATGACAGGCCTGCTCACCTGGTCGGATACTCCCGTTGGCGGCTGGTACGACGCTGACGATCAGCTCGTCCCCGAAGCGCAGATCTTCGAACGCTACCGTGACGAGGTCGTCGCCCGCTCCGGCGTGCGCTTCTTTACCGACGATGGGCCTCTCCACGACGGGTGGAGCCCGGAGCTGACCACGATCTTCCTTGATCGTGACATCACCTTCACCGTGGACTCGCACGAGGAAGCCCTCTCCTACCAGGCGGCAGACCCTGAGTTCACCGTCATCACCGAGGTGGACGGCGAATGGCAGGTGACGCGCAAGTCAGGCGGTCAGGCTCGTGTGCCTCGCCGGGCGACCGTCACCCGCCGCATCGGAGGACAGTTCCCCACCGACTTTGACCCGGCACGTTGGGGTATTCCTGCTTCGATGATCGACTCCATTGACCGCATTGCAGTGTGGAACCTTGTCACCGCAGTGGATGCCTTCGTCTCAGCGGGCTTTAGCCCCACAGAGCTACTGCAGATTGTCCACCCCGCCGACGTGGCCTCCACTCAAGGCACGGGCTTTGGTGGCATGACCTCCATGCACCGTCTTTTCGTTGACCGTTTCCTGGGTGAGGAGTTCCCGCAAGATATCTTGCAAGAAACCCTGCCCAATGTTGTGGCTGCACACACCATGCAGAGCTACATCGGTGGCTACGGTTCGATGATTAACCCCGTCAGTGCCTGCGCAACCGCAGCAGTGTCCATTGAGGAAGGCGTGGATAAGATCCACTGCGGTAAGGCTGATTTCGTTGTGGCTGGCGCCATTGACGATATTCAGGTCGAATCGGTAGTGGGCTTTGGATCGATGAACGCCACCGGCAACTCCAATGACATGCTCGCTCAGGGCATTTCTGAACGTTTTGTCTCTCGCGCGAATGACCGCCGCCGCGGTGGCTTCGTGGAGTCTCAAGGTGGTGGCACGGTTCTACTCACCCGAGCATCCGTGGCTTTGGACATGGGACTGCCAGTTCTTGGCGTGGTGGCTTTCGCTCAGACCTTCTCTGATGGTTTCCACACCTCCATCCCGGCTCCTGGAATTGGTGCCCTTGCTTCGGCTCGTGGCGGGAAGGCTTCTCGTCTGGCCAAGCAGCTTGGTGCCTATGGTGTCAGCATTGATGATGTGGCGGTCGTCTCCAAGCACGATACCTCGACCAACGCTAATGACCCCAATGAGTCTGACCTGCACACGCGCATCGGTCATGCTTTGGGCCGTGACGCTGGTAATCCGCTTTTCGTCATCTCCCAAAAGACGCTGACTGGACATGCCAAGGGCGGTGCTTGCGTGTTCCAGGTTGGTGGGCTCACCCAGCTCTTCCAAACGGGCGTTATTCCTGCGAATGCTTCCCTGGATTGCGTGGATGATGCGATGGCAGCCTACCCGCACCTGGTGTGGTTGCGTTCCCCGCTCGACCTGGGTGCTCGTGGACCTATCAAGGCCGCTTTTGCGACCTCGCTGGGCTTTGGCCACGTCTCATCCCTGGTCGCACTGGTTCACCCTGCAGCTTTCGAGGCTCTGGTTGTCTCTAGCGCTCAGGATCACGAGGCTGGGTTGACCCTGCTCGCCCAGTGGCGTGAACGTTCGGACGCGCGCCTGGTTGCGGCTCACCGTCATCGTGAGGCTGGCATGATGGGCCACCGTGCGCTCTTCGAGGCTGCTCCCGCCCGCCGCCTCCCCACCGGTGATGTCCTTGAGGCATCTGGCGGCGATGCTCACGAGGTTGAGGCCGCCATGCTTCTTGATCCGAACGCTCGCCTAAGCGCTGAAGGCGTGTACACCTCCACTCCGAGGTAGGCCTGCGGCTGCGCCTGACAGCTCTACATCGGGTAGGGCGCAGGCACTGAGCTGCATGCGGCACGTGAGTCGCTGTGGGCCGGTTAGGATCGATCCTGACCGGCCCACATGCCTCTCTTGACACGCGCCTTCCCTCCCCCTTCCTTTCTCTCTCCTTCCTCCCCTGATCTTCCTTTTCCTGCCCTGTTGTTCCTGTCGGCTGCGTTCTGTGATGCCACCACCGCAGGAAGAACTACTGAGGCGGTGCGTGTTAGGTTTATCGACATGATCCTTGGGATTGGTATCGACGTGGTTGACTGCGAGGCCTTCGCTGAACAGCTTCACCAGCCAGGTTCGGTGTTTACCTCACAGGTGTTCACCGCCCGGGAGTGGCGGACAGTTGCCAGGCGCCTGGCAGAAAAACATGGCCTTTCTTTCCAACCAGGCGCTCCCCTGCCCTTGCCTGCCGTGCCTCATCTGGCGGCGCGTTGGGCCGCTAAAGAAGCCGTTGTCAAAGCATGGTCGGCTGCTCTGTACGGCACGGCGCCTCCTCTTGGTGAAGATGAAGTGGATTGGCGCGAGATTGAGGTTGTCCACGACCAGTGGCACAGGCCAGCAATCCGCCTGCACGGGCAGTTTGCGCAACGTGTCGCTGAAAGCCTGGGCGGCCTGGGGATCAGCGGTGATGCGCTCCGTTGGCATCTGTCCTTAAGCCATGACGGTTCCAGCGCAATCGCCAACGTCCTTCTTGAAGCCCAGGGCTGACCAGCGGAAACTCCGGCGGCTGCGGAACGCTCTAGCGAGATCCTGCCAGGTCAGGAAGGAACAAGGCAGGAGTCCGTCTTAGGCGGCACCTCCCTGGACGGCTGAATCATCGTAGGAACCGTCAAAGACGGATGCTGCCCCGCGAGCTGCCACAGCATCCGTCGACTCCCCAACATGCGCATCACTGACAGCGCTGTTGCTCATCTCGTCACCCTGTTTCTTACCAAAGAGGAAATCAGCATCGTCAACATCTGCCCGATGCTCCCCAATATGGGTGCGTTCAACAGGGACTTCCTCACCGGCCACGCCCTCGTCCTTCCCGTCGGAACTGGGCGCTGCGGTTGCCTCGTCTGTCACCAGAGAGTCGCTACCGCTGGCGGTGTTGTCATTCGCATTGGGTGCCTGGCCGCGTTTAAAGAACATGGCGCTCCCCATGGACAGGTCATGGCCAACAGCACTGGCGTTAATGACGATCTCACTATGGATCTGACCGTTGGAATCCACCCACGCATTTGACACCGGCCGCCCGACAACAATGACGGGTTGGCCTTTTGACAGCGAGGTCGCAATATTTTGCGCGAGTCGATCCCAGGCCCTCACCGTGTACCAACGCGGCTCCAGATCCTCGTAGTCGCCAGAATCAGTGCGCCTCCACTGAGGGACCGCAATTCGGAAACGAACCACGGGCACACCCCTCGTCGTCCGTGATGATGTGAGGTCTGAGCCGATGCGTGCCCGGAAAGTCAAGGTTGATGAATCGGTCATGATGCTTCTCTTTTCGCGTGGTGTTTATCTGATGGACGCCCTCATCCGAGGGCTTCTTCCACTATGGATAAAGCTGAAGCATTGACCGCGCTCTCCGTCCTTAAGCTGTGGAAAACGCGAATCCCTCTTTGGCGCTGTGGATAAGCTCCAAAGAGGGATTCAGCTCCGGTGGATAACTGCGCGAAATAAACGCCAGCGGCAACGAGCGAGGCCGCCTTAGAGGGCTTCCTGGGGCGCGTCTGCAGCAGTGGCCAATTCGGGAATACCCAAGGCCAGAGCTTCTTGAGCTGCTTGACGGGCATGCTCGCGTGTGATCGGCTGAGCAGGGAATAGTGCGCGGCGATAGTATTCCAGTTCTTGGATGGAATCGAGAATGTCAGCCAGTGCGCGGTGCCCTCCGTGCTTGACGGGCGATTCTTCAAAAGCATGGCGGTGCCAGCGCTTTGCCAGCTCCTTCACCGATGACACGTCGACAATCCGGTAGTGCAGATGGTCGATCACCTCGGGCATATTCGCCTCAAGGAACATCTTGTCCGTACCAACGGAGTTTCCTGCGAGCAGTGCCTTGCGTGGGCAGGGGACGAAACGCTGAATGTAGGTGAGTACCTGACGTTGAGCCTCTTCCATGCTGATCCCCTGGGCGAGGTCGTCAAGCAGACCCGACGAGGTGTGCATCTGACGGACGAAGTCGCTCATATTGTCCAGGGCTTCCTGGGGAGGAGCAATAAGAATGTCAATGCCGGGGTCAAGGATTCGCAGGTCTCCGTCGGTCACAACGACAGCCACCTCGATAAGGGCATCTGTGCTGACGTCAAGGCCGGTCATTTCACAATCGATCCACACCAGGGGATCTTTTACACGCGTACTCACCCTCTTATCCTACCGCTGGCTTAGGAAAGAACATGTCGCCATCGAAAGGGAACTAGGGCACGACGAGCGTCATAATGCCCACCGGAGCGCGCAGGTCTGCTTGTCAACAGCAATATGAACGCTATGAGCCGGGCAATGGCAACGGGGGTTAAGATTTGTGCACATCATTGTCGTTTCTGGAGGAGAACCCATGACGTCGCTGCCAGCCCTTCCCGTCACCCCCGCCCACATTGACGAGGCAGCGCAGATTCTTCGCGGCGTGGTGCATCAGACGCAGTTAGATCGTTCTGAGCGCCTGTCAGATGCCCTGGGAGTCCCTGTTTTCCTCAAGCGTGAGGACACTCAAAAGTGCCGTTCCTTTAAGGTTCGTGGCGCGTACGCGCGCATGTCAGCGTTGAGCGCGGCGCAGCGCCAGGCGGGCGTGGTGTGTGCGTCGGCTGGTAACCATGCGCAGGGCATTGCGTACGCCTGTTCGCAGTTGAAGGTACGCGGCACGATCTTTCTTCCGTCAAATACGCCCAAGCAAAAGCGTGACCGTATCCAGACTATTGGCGGGGATTGGGTAGAGCAGGTCATTGTTGATGGCACTTTCGATCGCGCGAATGCTCTGGCGCAAGAAGCCGCCCGCACTTCGGGTCGCGTCTATGTTCATCCTTATGATGATGCTGGCACTATTGCCGGTCAGGGGACGATTG
This sequence comes from Schaalia canis, assembly GCF_003858455.1. Lineage (GTDB taxonomy): Bacteria > Actinomycetota > Actinomycetes > Actinomycetales > Actinomycetaceae > Pauljensenia > Pauljensenia canis. Next base: position 53,062 of record NZ_RQZF01000009.1, read on the forward strand.
CTGCCGAACTGTGCGAGCAAATGCCAGAGAACACCTCGTGCGTGCTTGTCCCTGTTGGCGGTGGCGGTCTGTTGGCGGGTATTGCCACCCTGTTGAAGGCGCAGCGCCCTGAGATCCGTGTGATTGGTGTTGAGCCTGCGGGTGCTGCCTCTATGCGCGCTGCCCTTGATGCGGGTGAGCCTGTGACCTTGCCTGGCGTTGATCCTTTTGTTGACGGTACGGCTGTGGGGCGCGCAGGTAGTGTGGCTTTTGACATTGTTCGCCACTTGGTTGACGATGTCGTGGTTGTCCCTGAGGGGGCAGTGTGCACCGAGATGCTTGATCTTTACCATTCTGATGGTGTGATTGCTGAGCCTGCTGGCGCTCTGGCGTCAACGGCGGCTCGCAACTACTTTGCAACACCCGAACAACGCGCTCTTTTGACGGGCTCTGCATCGGGGGCGATCGTATGCGTGACCTCGGGTGGAAATAATGATTTGACGAGGTATGCCGAGGTTCAAGAGCGCTCGTTGCGTCATGAGGGCCTGCGGCATTACTTCCTGGTGACCTTCCCCCAGCAACCGGGGGCCTTGCGCATGTTCTTGGCCGATGTTCTGGGCCCTGGCGATGACATTGTCCACTTCCAGTACACGAAGAAAAACACTCGTGAGACGGGTCCGGCGTTGGTGGGTATTGACCTTTCAAGCCGCGATGATATTCACGGCTTGCGTCAGCGTATGGAGGATTCTCCTTTGCATGTGGAGGAAGTACCGGCCGATTCTGAGATTTTCCGCCTGCTGATCTGAGCGCAAGGGGTACGCTTCAGGCGGCGAGGGCGATGCGGCGCGCGCGGGCGTGGGTGGCCACAATGGCGATCGTTGGGGAGGTATTAAACCGATACCCGGCGCCCCGGACGGTCGAGATGAGATCAGGGTCGTGGAGTTTGACGCGGAGCCGTCGGATGTGAGCGTCCACGGTTCGTGATTGTGCGTCGAGGTCGCGGTGTGCCCACACGGTGGAGAAGAGTTCGTCGCGAGAGACCGCATGATCAGCGTTGAGCGCGAGGTGTGCGAGGAGAGCGAATTCCTGGGTGGTGAGTTCAATGTCTTCGCAGTTGCGGCGAACTCGCTTGCGATCAATGTCGACGGTCAGGCTTACCTGAGTGAGGGTAAGGCCTGCGAGGATATCGAGGAATTGTTCGTAGGTGGTGTCTGCTGCGGAGTCGAAAGTACAGGTGTCTTCGGGCGTGTAGACGAGGGCCATGACGGTGTATCCAATTTCTTTTGGCGCCGAACCCTGAAATCACGCAACAATGCGCACAAAAGATCTATGGGGAGTCGGTTCGGCTGTGACGGACGTGGGACAGTCGGTCACATACACATTCGTGCGCATACGCCACCCATGAGGCGGCATGTCGGCGTCACGAAAGCTGTCATGACACCAAGTGTGAGTCTCCACCATGGATCAAGCAGAAGATGCCCATATAGTGAGATTCCGTAAAGCGCGCCCTCACAAAGCTTTTCTGTGCTCCTGTCGTCGCAACATCTTTCGTGTTCTCAGCGTCCCGCAGTCGGCTCATCTTCGTTCTGACCAGCTCATTGTTCTACCTTCCGCGAAGGCGCTAAGCTAGGGGTGCCTACTTTGTGGGCGCTTCACACACCAGCCTCCGTAGCTCAATGGATAGAGCAAGGGCCTTCTAATCCCGAGGTTGCAGGTTCGAGTCCTGTCGGGGGTGCTATCGCAGATCACCACTGGTTTCAGGGCATTCCTGACCAAATATCATCTTTTTCATGTGACAATACTTCTATTTCCATTACCTAAAAGCCTTCACGATCCTTCGTCTCACTGATAGGGTAGTGATGTTCAAACCATGCGGGTCGCCCCTGCGCCCGCGGAAGGAAATGACATCATGTTCAAGAAGTTTGGAGCGGCACTGGCTACCTGCGCCCTTGCCGCCACACTCGGGGTTGTTGCAATCCCCGGCGCTTTGGCCTCATCTGAGCCAGCAGTTCCCGTCGTTAAGCTGACGGCAGCAACGTGCGCAGACAAAAGCACTCACCTTTCAGTAACGGGCTTTGAAGCTGACAGCAATGCACAGCAGCAATACCGCTTCGTTGTTGAGGTTGAAGGACTAGCCAAGCCACTCAAGCAGCTTAACGGCGCTGAACGCAAGAGTGTTCTGACCGGAGAAACAAACGCTGCGACAATTTTTGGTGAATCCAAGCTCGAGGCAATGTATGGCAAGACTGTCACCATCAAGAGCTACTGGTTTAACACCGGTAAGAATGGAACCTTTAAGTTCCCCGTTGATCGTCAGGTTGCTAACTTCACGACAATGGCCGGCGATAACATGACCAAGATGGTTCCGCTGGGCGCTTCAAACACCCTCACCCTGGTTGACCCAGCAACACTGAACTGCACTCCGGCTGGTCCTGCTCCTAAGGACAGCGCAGATGACATTACCGTCCCCACTTCTCACTGCTGCTCAGTGTGAGGCTGGTAAGGCTACCGATAACCTGATGACGGTGGACAAGGCTCAAAAGCACGCCAACTACCGTTTCGTCGCCACCTACGACGGTAAGAGCATTTCCCTCAAGGAAGAGCTTCGCAACAAGCTGTGGGCCGAAGGCAAGCTCACCGCTAGCGACATCAAGGCCGCCTACCCCACCTTCGTCTTCGACTACACCAAGCCGCTGATGGTGCAGGCTTACTGGTTCGATGCAGAAAAGGCTTACGCCCCCGCCCTGTACGACACCGCACTTAAACTCACTGTCGGCGACTCTGCTCGTTTCATCAAGCGCGGCGAGGCCAAGACCCTCACCCTGGTTGACCCAGCAACACTGAACTGCAGGGCGCTTCTAAGCCGGATGACAACCAAACTCCCAAGAATCCTCAGACTTCGGAAAAGCCCAAGGCAGACTCGAAGGCAAAGGATCCGAAGAGCACCTCGGTCAAGCCTAAGGTTGCCAAGACTGGTTTCGAATCCACCTTGCTCTCTCTTGTTGCTCTCCTTGCTCTCGGTGGCGGAGCGGCTGCCATGATCACTCTGCGTGCACGCACACGTCAGTGATTCATCGCTGGGTATTTGACACCCGGATATAGGTGAGGGGAATGCCGATGGCATTCCCCTCACCTATTCTCTTATTTGCTTGCTCTTCCCAAGCTCCCTCAATCTCCTTGCCTCTCGTTTATCTCCCTCGTCCGCCCACAGGGTCCACTAGTATTCCCTTATGCTGCCTCTGTACGATCTGAGCCCCGTTGCTTGGGGCGTTCTTATGGTTGCGGCATTTCTTATTGGGATTGCAAAGACTGCGCTACCGGGTCTTGTCACCTTTTCTGTGGCTCTCTTTGCTGCGATTCTTCCAGCACGAGAATCCACAGCGATTATGCTCGGCCTCTTACTGGTGGGGGATCTATTTGCCATTTGGCTATACCGCCACCATGTGGATTGGCTGATACTTCGACGCCTCATTCCACCGGTTCTCATAGGTCTATTGTGTGGGGTTCTCATTGTGTGGCTTCTGAACAGTGAGCAGCTTCGTCGCCTGATCGGCGTGATCCTTTTACTGCTCACCGCAGGGACCCTTATTCTTTTAGGTTCCACACGGCATGATGCTCAATCTTTTTCGCGCAGCACGCCCACACGCTGGTTCTATGGCGGTCTTGGGGGCTTCACGACGATGGTGGCAAATGCTGGCGGGCCGCCAATGACCTTATATTTTGTCGCTTCTGGGATGGATATGGTTCGTTTTCTCGGCACCCAGGCATATTTCTTTTTTGCCGTGAATCTGATGAAGATTCCCTTCCAGTACAGCCTGGGGTTGTACTCAGCGACTTCTCTTTCAACAGCTCTTGTCTTGCTAGCTCCTCTCCTTCTTGGCATTGCTATTGGGCGCGCATTCATTCGTTCAATCAAGCCAGAGATTTTCACTCCCCTGATTGTGTCTCTCACCGTCGTGTCGTCGGTGTACCTGCTTGTGTGATGATCCCTTGTTTAGTTTCAGCGCCTCATGCAGCAATGGCGTAGTACGCGAGCCTTCGCAGGTTTTCTCTTTGCAGATAGCGATGCCCGCCACCGGGTTCTTCCGGTGGCGGGCATCGCGTTTCCATCACCCCGTGGAGTCAATCACGGGAGACTATGAGAAGGCTTGTATTTGGGGAGGAGGTCCTCCCACCGATCACTCGTAAACAGCCTTCTGAATATCAGGATCGTCAAGGTTGTTGGCGTCGTACCAGTAGAAGCCCGAGTCAGTGAACTTCTCCAGTGTTTCACCCTTGAGAACCTTGTCGACCGAGACAATGGTGTCGTAGCCCATCTGGTAGGGGTTCTGGGTGATCGAACCGGCGATCACGCCTTCCTTGATAAGTTCGAGCTGGGGCTTGCCGGAGTCGAAACCAACAATCTTCACGCCGGTGCGACCCGCAGTCTTAGCAGCCTGAGCGGCGGCTACAGCGCCGTCATCATCGGTAGCGAAGAGGCCAGCGAGGTCAGGGTGTGCCTGCAGGATTGCGCCTGCCTGCTGCTGGGCGACTGCCTGGTCAGAGTTGTTGTACTGAACCTCGACAACTTCAATGTCAGGGGCGTTGGCCGCCAGCCATTCACGGAAGCCTTGTTCGCGGTCCTGTCCGGTCAGTGACGTTTGCGAGTGGCAGATGATGGCGACCTTGCCCTTCTTGCCGATCAGGTCTGCCAGGTTCTTTGCGCCCTCTGCTGCGGCTGCCTTGTTGTCGGTGGCGACCGTGGTGAGCGGGATGTCAGAGCCGGGAACACCGGAGTCGAAGGCAACAACAGGGATGCCTGCGTCAGCGAATTGCTGCAGCACAGAGGACTGCGCGGTGGAGTCCAGGGCAGCGAAGGCTAGAGCTGCGGGGGTTCGTACGAGAGCCTGGTTGAGCTGGTCGTTTTGGCGGGTGACGTCGGTTTCGTTGTCCGGGCCATTGAAGGTGACTTCATAGCCGAGGTCCTTGCCTGCAGCCTCAACGCCAGACTTGACGGCAGCCCAGAAGGGGCTGGCGTAGCCCTTGGCGACGACAGCAATGGACTTGTTTGTTCCGTCTGCTGCAGGAGCGCCTGAGGCACCCGAGCTGGAACCGGTGTCGCCCGAGCATGCGCTCAGACTTGCGGCGGACAGCGCCAGTGCTGCTACCAGTGCGAGCGGCTTAGTGAGCCTCATAATCTTCCTCATTTCTCTTGTCAGGCCAGCCCATGCTGGGCACTGAAATCGGGGGGCGGCGGGAATGCCGCGCTGTGGAATGGTGGATAGTTATTGGTCGCGGCGGCGGGTATCGAGGTAGACCGCGGCGAGGACGACAGCGCCGAGAAGAACCTTCTGCCACTGATCGGGGATGCCCATGAGCACTGCGCCATTGCGGATGGTGGCGATGAGGATTGCGCCGATCACTGAGCCGAATACGGAGGCTTTGCCGCCGCGGAGGGAGGCGCCACCAAGGACGGCTGCAGCGATGGCGTACATTTCGTACGACTGACCAACGTCTGGTTTGCCAGAGGCGAGGCGGGATGCCATGAGCACACCGGCGAGGCCGGTGAAGGAGCCGGCAAGCATGTAGACGCGGAACTTCCAGCGTTGGACGTTGACGCCGGACAGTCGCGTGGCTTCCTCATTGGACCCCATTGCCAGTGCGTAGCGGCCAATGAGGGTGCGGTTGAGTAAGAATGCTGCGATGAGTGCAGCAATGAGGATGAGGTACATGGCGTTCGTCAGGCCGAGGGTGCGTCCTTGTCCGAGTTCAAGGAAGGCTCCAAATTCGGTGAGTGGGATGGCGGAGGTTCCTGAAAGCACCATGGCCAGACCCCAGGCGACGAGCATCATGGCGAGGGTGGCGATCATGGGCTGCATGTTGAGGTAGGCGACCATGAGGCCATTTGCTGCGCCGAGGAGTGCACCAGAGGCGATGCCGACGATGACGCCGATGAGGATGCACAGCCACAGGGGAAGGCCTGCTTCTAATGACCATTTCATCGCTACCGCTAGGCATACGCCGGTGAAAGCAATACCGAAGCCGGGCGTCAGGTCGATGCCGCCTGTGGCGATGACGAAGGTCAGGCCCAAGGCAAGAAGGATGTAGACGGAGGCGTCAAGGAGTAGTGCGGAGAAGTTGTTGACCTGGAAGAAGTAGGGGCTTGCCAGGGAGAATCCGATAATCAGGATGATTTCGGAGACGAGTACCAGCACTTGGGAGGCGTGTCGACGGAAGTACAACATTGCCCCGCTGGGACGTTGAGCGTCTGATGCGGCCGAGGCGGCGGAAGTGGGGGTGGTGCTCACGCTGACTCCTTAATTGTGCTGGCTCCCTGCCCGGTGGCGAGGGTCATAATCGAGTTTTGGGCGGCTTCTTCGTTTGTCAGGATGCCGGTGACTCGGCCTTCCCACATGACGACAATGCGTTGGGACAGACGAAGAACTTCGGGGATCTCTGAGGAGATGACGATGATGGATTTGCCTTGGGCGACGAGTTCGCCAAGCAGGTCGTAGATTTCATCTTTCGCGCCGACGTCGATACCTCGTGTGGGTTCATCGAAGATGAGGACTTCACAGTCTCGGGCGAGCCATTTTGCGAGGACGACCTTTTGTTGGTTACCTCCAGAAAGGTTTTTGGCCCGCTGGTGAACCGAGGGGGTTTTGACGCGCAAGCGTTTGCAGTAGGCCTCAGCGACTTCTTCTGCCTTTGAGTCGTCAACGATGGTTGCCCGCGACCAGATCCTGTACGAGGGCAGCCCCGTGTTGATAATGAGGTCCTTGTCGAGAAGCAGGCCAAATTGTTTGCGGTCTTCGGAGAGGTAGGCGATCGATTGGCGTACAGCGTCTTCGGGGCTCTTGATCGTGACTTGTTTGCCCTTGATGATGATCTCGCCTGCACTGATGGGGTCGGCGCCGATGAGGGCGCGGGCGACTTCGGTGCGCCCAGCTCCAACGAGTCCTGCGAATCCGAGGATTTCACCGCGTTTAAGGTCGAAGGAGACGTCCTTGAGAAGGTGGCGGGTTGAGAGTCCTCGTACTTCGAGAACGGTTTCTCGTCCCTCCGGTAGGGGCTCTGGGCGAATATTGGACACAATTTGTCGTCCAACCATTCGCTCAATGATGTCGTCAATCTCAAGATCGTCGGCGGAGTCTGTGGAGATCCATCGTCCGTCACGCATGACAGTGATGGCATTGGAGACTCGCTTGATCTCTTCCATGCGGTGCGAGATGTAGACGATGCCGGTGGTAGGCGAGACGAAGTCCTCCATGACTCGGAATAGGGCTTCGACTTCACGTTGGGTGAGGGCGGCTGTCGGCTCATCCATGATGAGGACTTTGGCCTCGAAGGACAGGGCTTTAGCGATTTCCACCATCTGCTGGTTGGCGACGGTAAGGTGTCCAACCTTCACTTCGGGATCAAGGTCAAGGCCAATCCTGTCGAGCAACTCTCGCGTTTCGGCAAGGAGTTTCTTGGGTGAGAGGGTGAATCGGGTTCCTGTCCAGGGTTCACGCCCGAAGAATATATTCTCAGCGACCGTGAGGTCTGGCATGAGGTTCAGTTCCTGGTGGATGATCGAGATGCCCTTGTTTTGGGCGTCGAGTGGCCCGTTGATGCGGGTTTCTTGTCCGTCAAGGAATACGCTTCCAGCGTCGGGAGTGTAGATTCCTCCAAGGACTTTCATCATTGTGGATTTGCCGGCGCCGTTCTCACCGACGAGGGCGTGTACCTCTCCTGGGCGCAGTGCGAACTGCGCGTCATCGAGAGCTAGCACACCGGGGAACTTCTTTGTTATCCCTTTTGCCTCAATGAGAGGCACCACAGTGGTATCAATGGCCATGTGGGCTTTCCTTTTCTCTCGTGTGCCGCGGGGTGATGGTTCAGTGCTGACGGATTTCGGACACCTTGACGGGGCGTCCTTCTTCACGGGACTTGCCTACCGCTAGGGCGATGTGAAGTGCTTCGAGTGCGTCTTCGATGGGGCAGGGGCTCGGTGCCTTGCTGCGAACAACATCAACGAAGGCGCGTAACTCAACGTCGTAGCAGTGACGGAAACGGGCGATGAAGTCAACCCATGGCTCGTCGTCGGGGAAGGTCACTCCAGGTTCGACGCTGACAAGGGGCACTTTAGGTTCGAGGCCGACGGTGGCGTTGGCTTTGGTGCCGGAGATTTCCATGCGCACGTCGTAGCCTTGGCCATTGTTGCGCGAGGTGTGAGCGGTGACGAGGGTGTCGTCGTCCATGCGCAGGACCGCCACTCCCTCGTCAACGTCTCCGTGAGTGCGGAAGTAGTCAGCTCCGCGGACAGCTCCGAAGGCAAATACTTCCTCAACTTCCCGTCCGGTGATCCAGCGCAGGATGTCGAAGTCGTGGATGAGACAGTCGCGCCAAATACCGCCTGATTCTGCAACGAAGTATTCGGGGGGTGGGTTTTGGTCGCAGGTCATCATGTGCACGCGGTGCACGTCGCCGAGTTCGCCGCTGTGCACTCGGCGTCGCGCTTCAGTGTAAGCGGGGTCAAAACGTCGCTGGAATCCGATTTGCGAGGCGATGCCGGCCTCTTGGACAGCTTGGATGCAACGCAGCGTGCCGTCAAGGTCAACGGCAACCGGCTTTTCACAGAAGAAAGGAAGCTTTGTTTCTGCGCAGCGAAGGATAAGCTCTTCGTGGGTGGCAGTGGGAGTAGCAATAACGACACCGTCGTAGTTGTCGGGATGGGCAAACACGCTCTCAGGAGTTGCATGGTTGATGCTGGCTCCTGGATGTTGGCTGGCAAGCTCGCTGGCGACACTGTGAGCTCGCTCAGGATCAGCATCACAGATTGTCAGGTGTATGTCAGGAATTGTCACTAAGGCTGCAGCATGCCCGACACCGATACGCCCCACTCCAAAAAGAGCGATACGTGTCATCGTGTGACTCTGTTGCTGCGTCATCAACAGCCTCCTTGTGTCTTGCTCAGTCCTCACATCCGCCCCCCTTTGGACGAATGTCAGTTTTTCTGGTGCTTTGAGCGACTTCAGCGCCCACTCCTGGAGGCGCTTCTCTAGGGAGTCGTTCATTGCATCCCGTAGCGACATCTACCCTGATGCCTTAGTGACGATCGTACACCACAGGATAACTTTGTAAAGACATATGAGAGACACGAGCTAACAATGCGACACAATCGCAACCTTCATTCCCTCGCCCTCAAAGGCGATACCCCCTAAGCCTCTACTACGCATACAGCCAGAAAGATCGGCATGATTATGCCTTTGCCACGCAACACTTCCCCAAAAGAGTGCCGGATCCTCCTTCCATTCGACCCCCTCCAACACACATCTACTCACAGGAATATTCCAGGAATATCCCATTGATATATCAGCCAATCTGGGCGTTTCGTCCGCCTCTGACCGTCATCCGCTCAAGATCACCCCAGCTATCGGATCAAACCGTTAACGTATTAAGGTCATATATAGGTTTCTTGCTCCTCTTTCTCTTGAAGCATCACAGAAGCCAGCCCCACCCCCGGTCACCCTATGAAAGTCTGATCGCATGACTATCGTGCTCTTAGAAATCCTCATCCCGATCTTGATAATCCTCGCCCTTATCGCCCTAGCGTTTGGCCTCATCGTGTTTAGCTTGCGGCGTTGGATCCGCGTGGCCTCCCCAGACGAAGCCCTGGTCATCAGTGGCCGTAAGCAGACGATTGATGGCGTGACCTCTCCCGTCACCGTCGTCGTTAATGGCCGCGCCCTTATAAACCCCATTACCCAGCGCGCAGAGACGATCTCTCTGCGCTCACGTCAGGTTTCCCTTCAGGCTGAAGCTCAGTCTGAAGACAATGTGACCCTGCAGGTTGAAGGTGTCGCTATCGTCAAGATCGGCTCCTCCCCCACCCTTGTTCGTCGTGCTGCGGAACGTTTTGCTAGCCAAGACAGCGCCATCGAGCACTTCACCACCGAACAACTTGAGGGCGCTCTGCGCGGCGTCGTGGCAACACTCAGCGTCGAAGTCCTCATGCGAGACCGCAAGAAATTCTCCGATCAGATTGCCACCGACGTCTCCGCCGAACTTGAAGAGCAGGGCCTCATCCTCGACTCCTTCCAGATCAAGGGCATCACAGACGCTGTCGGCTACATCCAAAGTTTGGGCGTGCCGCAGATTCAGGCCAAGCGCCGAGAAGCGGAGATCGCTCAAACCAACGCCGAGCGCGCCATCACCCAACGCCAAATCGCCACCGACGAAGAAAACCTCGTCGAGCAAACCCGCCTCGACCAAAACCGCGCCAACGCCGAAGCAGAAGTCGGTAAGGCCCAAGCCGAAGCCGAACAAGCCGAAGCCCTCGCCCGCGCCCAAGCTCAACAGCGCGTCCTTGAGCAAGAAGCCCTCAACCGACAGGCTCAACTTGACGCCGAGGTTCGCCGCACAGCCGAAGCTGACCGCTACCGCCGCGAGCAAGACGCTGAAGCCAAAGCCTACGAACAAACAAAAGCCGCTGAAGCGCGCGCCTACGAACAGATGAAGGATGCCGAGGCAAAGGCCAGCATCATCGAACGACAGGCTGAGGCTCGCCTCTTTGAGGCAGAAAAAGACGCAGAGGCACGCCGTTTCCAGGCCGAGAAGGAGGCCGAGGCAACCCGCCTCAAGGCCAGCGCAAATGCGGAAGCGATTGAGGCTGAGGGCCGCGCCCGCGCCGAGGCCCTGCGCCAAGAGGCCGATGCTCTCTCTTACAACCAGCAGGCACTCTTGGCCGTCCGCGCTCTTGAGACGCTCCCCTCCCTCATGGCATCCTTTGCTGAGGGCTACTCCAACGTCGGTGAGGTCACGCTTATTGGTGGCGCGGATTCCTCAATGGCCGAGCACTTCAATGGTGAGCAAGGAACGGCTCTTGCAGCAACCTTCGCCACGCTGAAGGCTTCGACTGGTATCGACATGGCAGCAATTATTCAGGGCCGCGTTGAAGGTGCAGCCATGGGGAAAGCCATTGGTGAGGAGCTCTCGGCCGCATCGGATTCCGAGTAGCTTCCCCTTCGCTCTTACATAGCCTCTTATTCGCAGCGGGCAACTTCCGCTTGCTGCGAATAAGAGGCTATTGCTGTACGTAATCCACAGCGGGCAGTACGGAACGCTTTAGGGAACGAAAAACCCGGCACCGTGTCGGTACCGGGTTTCCTCGTGCGTATATCAGGCCTCGACGTCCAGCAGGCCGTTCTTGTAGGCCTTCGCCAGGCGACGGGGCACGCGGACCTCGCGGCCGTTCACCTTAATGGTGTTCAGCTCGGTCAGGTCGGCCTTCCATGCAGACCGGCGAGTGCGGGTGTTTGCACGGGACATCTTGCGCTTGGGAACTGCCATGACCCTACCGCTCCTCTATCTCTCAGGTTCATTGTCGACTTACCGGCGCAGCACCTTCCCTAACTGCCCAGTGGGCGCCACGGTCAAGTGCGCTGCGGTGCGACGCATTGAGATCGATCGCGTTCCGGCAACCCGACAAGGTTAGCATGCCGCCACCAGGTTCTCCCAACCACATCGCCTTTTTCCTCATGCGATACGCGCCACCTTCTCACCCAAAGCACTACGCTATGACGAAGGCTTGTTAACTTTCTTTGCCGCACGACACATGCCCGATAGCCCCGCCGCTTCCCATACCCAATGTCTTGGAGGATTGATGACTGCGATCTCAACGATTCGCTCCGGCACCTTCCTCACCCATGAAATAGAAATCAAACGCTCACGCTTTATCGCCACGATTGGGCGCACTGATTCACCTCAGGAGGCCCAGGGCCTCATTGATGCTGTGAAAAGTGAGCACCCTCAGGCTCGCCATAACTGTTCGGCCTATCTCATCCAGGTTAATGGGCGTAATCCACACCAACATTCCAGCGATGATGGTGAGCCCGCAGGAACCGCTGGAACCCCCATGCTTGAAGCTCTCCGTGGCGCAGGTGTATGGAACGTAACAGCCGTGGTAACGCGCTACTTCGGGGGCGTTCTTTTAGGGGCAGGCGGCCTGATTCGCGCCTACTCCACAGCGGTATCTGAGGCCCTCGCTCTAGCTCCCCGAGCTGAGCTACGCAGCCTAGAAGTCCTTGAGGCCGCACTCTCCCCCACGGATGCGGGCCGTATTGAGGCTGATTTACGCCACTGTGGCGCGCAGATTCTCGATACTCAGTGGGCTGCTGAGGTGCATATACGCATTGGAACCGAGGCCACCGAGGTACCTTTTTTACAAGAAAGGCTCGCTCAACTGACAGGCGGTGTTACACGCTTCCAGATGGCGGGATCCACAATCGTTGAAGTCGACATCCCTCAGTCACGGGCATAGAGTGTTTTTGTGATGAACCGCGTGCGTAATGTTTTCCCCCTTCGCGGGAGTGCCTGCGCGCTGCCTGTGCGTGACTCTTACAGCATCGCCTTCGCATGCTGCCACGCTGACTGTCTCTAGGGCGGGTAGTTTTCTGCGCCCCTGTGCTCTATCCGCCCATGTCACTTTGCGCAAACTTTTGCCTCCACTGAGGCCTTCATTTTTCTCACACTGCTTTTATAAGGAATCCCCATGGCTACCGTTGCAAACAACGTCACTGAACTCATTGGACGCACTCCCCTAGTCCGCCTCAACCGCCTGGTCTCGCCGGAGGCAACCGTCCTGGCCAAAATCGAGGCTTTCAACCCTGCATCCTCCGTCAAGGACCGCATCGCCGCCTCCATCATTGATGCAGCCGAAGCGTCCGGCCAGTTAACACCCGGCGGCACCATCATCGAAGCAACCTCGGGCAATACCGGCGTAGCCTTAGCAATGGTCGGCGCTGCTCGTGGCTACAAGGTGGTGATCACCATGCCCTCGTCCATGTCTGTTGAGCGTCGCATTCTCATGCGTGCTTTTGGTGCCGAACTTATCCTCACCGACCCTAAAGACGGCATCAAAGGATCGGTGGCGAAGGCGGAAGAAATCCGTGATGAACGCCCCGGTTCCATCATCGCCTCTCAATTCACCAACCCCGCGAACCCGGCTGTGCACCGCCGCACCACCGCCGAAGAAATCCTGGCAGATACAGACGGTAAGGTGGATATCTTCATTGCCGGTGTTGGCACGGGTGGAACCGTCTCTGGCGTGGGGGCGATCCTGAAAGAGCGCGTGCCCGGCGTTCAGATTATCGCCGCCCAGCCTGAAGAATCTCCCCTCCTAACTGGGGGCTCGCCCGCGCCTCACGGCATCCAAGGCATGGGTCCGAACTTCGTTGCCCAGACCTACGATGCCTCTGTTGTTGACGAAGTACTCAACGTGAACACAGCAACCGCCATGGCCTACGCTCGCCGGGCTGCCGCTGAGGAAGGCCTCCTGGTAGGTATTTCCTCTGGTGCTGCGCTCGCCATCGCCGCAGAGGTATCGGCACGTCCCGAAAATGCTGGCAAGACCATTGTTGTCGTCTTGCCTGACACCGGCGAACGTTACCTTTCCACCCCCCTGTTCGAGGATCTGCGCGACTGAATGCTTTGAGAAGGCGGCGGGGCTAGGAATTGCGACTGACTTTTTCGCATGGGCCCCGCCGCCCCTACGTTCAGGCTGTTAGTGTATATGCCAGTTGTGTCCACCAAGTGAGGTCCTCATGAGTTCAGCCCAGCAGAGTTCAGGCCAGCAAAGTTCAACCCAGCAGGGTTCAGGCCAGCAGGGTTCAGCAGGGCACCCCGGCTTCTTTTCTCTCATGCGCGAGGACCTCGATAATGTGCGCCGCCGTGACCCTGCAGCAACCTCACGCATTGAGATAGCCCTGACCTACCCGGGTGTTCATGCGATCTGGGCACACCGCCTGGCACATGGATTGTGGAAACACCGCTGGTCGACAATTGCCCGCATGGTGTCCTCCTTTGCTCGCACCTTCACAGGCGTTGATATTCACCCTGGCGCCACCATTGGCCGCCGAGTCTTTATTGACCATGCCACCGGCGTGGTGATCGGTGAAACCGCTGAGGTCGGTGAGGACGTGGTTATTTTCCATGGCGTGACCTTGGGTGGCGTGTCGATGAACCCCGGTAAGCGTCACCCCACAGTGGGTAATCATGTGATGATCGGTGCCGGCGCGAAGGTTCTTGGCCCCATTGAGATTGGTAATGACGTCAAGATCGGTGCGAACGCGGTGGTGACGAAGGATGTGCCGTGCGGTTCGGTAGCGATTGGCATTCCGGCTTCTATTCGCCCACCCAAGGTGCATGACGAGTCCGATGAGGATCTGATTGTTGATCCCAACTGCCATGAGGACGGTTTCGAGGAAAAAGCTGGCCATATTGCAGCTGAGCTCCTTGCTAAGCAGGCCCAACAAATGGCTGAAGCTGGCGATCCCTCGCTTTTCATCTGATCTCGCCCCACACGTCGTCTGCCTCGCATAGCTACCCGTGGCCAGTTGAGTGTGGTGGACTCTGCGCCACATGCCCACTTCCCTACCATTTGTGGTACAGCTCACCTACACTGGGTGTATGAGCGAACGTACCTTACGAGCAGATCTGGATGTATTGGCAGATGTCGAGCGTCTTGAAGGCCTCGAGGTCGCCTCTCTCACGCGCTACGACATCCCCGCACTCGCAGCGCTGCACGTCGTCGCCTACGACGAACCCCCCACCGCCGAGAACCTGTGGGAATCCGCCGAGGAAATGCGCATGTGCTTTGAAGGAGCCTTCGGTGAGCCCCTCGATCACTCCTTCATTGGTGCCTGGGATGATGGGCTGCTGGTCGGCGCTATCCTCTGCGTTGCCCAGTCCCCCTGGGATGATTTCCCCACCGGCCCCTGCGTTATTGATCTCATGGTGGACCCCGAATACCGACGCCGCGGCATTGCCACCGGCCTGGTTGCTGAACTCGCACGGCGAGCCACCGAATGGGGCTGGGGATCTCTTACCCTCAGGGTCGGCCCGCGTCACGGCGCAGCCGCTAAACTCTACGAGCTTCTTGGGTTCACCGAAGTTCCAGCATAGAAGCCTTACCCCAATCGACGAGGTTGCCGCAGACGCGCCCTCACTCGATAAGGAGCCTTTAGCGTTGGCAACTGGGGCACCAGAACAGGCGACGCCCCTGCATGGGCTTTTCCGCCACAGGCGTCCCACAGCGCAGGCAGGGACGTCCCGTTCGGTGATAGACATACCAGCGCGAGGCTTCTGCGTCCCCCGGGATCTCCTCTGCGGGAGCCTCTTGCGGGTCCATTGTGTCAAGGCGTCCCGCAGCAAGCCCACGATTCATAATGTCGCAGGTCAGCCGCCACAGATCGGCCACTCGGGATGCCGCAATCCGATTACCGGTTCGCATCGGAGAAAGACCCGCGAGGAAAAGAATATCGGCGCGGTAAATATTGCCCACGCCGGCCACAATCGACTGGTCCATCATGAGCTCACCAATCGCACGCTTGCGTGAGCGCACAGCCTGCACAAATTGTTCCGTGGCCTCCTGGTCATCGCGGGCACCAGGAATCAAGGGATCTGGGCCAAGCTTTGCCAATGCCACCTGGCGTTCAACGTCACTAATCACCTCGCAGCGATTCGGACCTGACAGGTCCCCCACCGCGTAAGGGGTGAGGATGCGCAGACGAACCTGACCGATGGGCTCTGGAGGGTTCCATGCGCCGCCCTCGTGATGTCCACCAGGATTCCAACGCTCTGCCTTATGCGCCCCTTCTGGGCCGGGGCGTTCGGGTTCAGGAGCGAGACGCTCAACCACGCCGTGCCCATGATCGCGTAGCGTCTCATCGCCGCTGAAGCGCCATGTTCCGTACAAACCCAAGTGAATGTGGATCCAGTGGTCAATGTCGGCGCTGCCACCCTGGGAGAGTTCTGGCGGGACAAAACCAATGAACATGTGCTTCCCGTGGGCCTCCACACGCTCCATCACCCAGCCGTCCAGCAGGGCGGCGGAAGAAGCAAAACGCCCTTGTGGGGAGGACATTTGGCAGCTCTGCCCGCCAAAAACGTCTGTGAGCGTTGTGGCAAGGCGGCGTACGGCATCACCTTCAGGCATGGACTTCTTCTTTCATCACAAGGGTTTATCCCAGGTCAGACATCGGCAATGACAATGGTGTTGGTAGGAGCAACGCCCCTACCAACACCATCATTCACACTAAGCGGGCTAGACGCCCGAGTGACACCTCATTGACGTGGCAACACGACATTCACGAGGTTTGGCGCGCGAACGATCACCTTCAGCGGCTCAGCCCCATCCAGGGCACGGGCGATAGGCTCGCACTCAAGGGCGGCAGCACGCAGGTCGTCCTCGCTAATCGAGGGCGAAACCTCCAGGCGGGCACGCACCTTGCCGTTGACCTGGATGACGCAAGTGACAGAATCCTCCACCAGCAAGGATTCATCCTCCACCACAGGGAAAGGCACACGCGCCAGAGACTCACCATGGCCCAAGCGCTCCCAGAGCTCCTCAGCAATGTGGGGAGCCACCGGGGAAACCATAAGAACCAGAGGCTCAATGGCTTCACGCGGCACCGCGGGCAAACCGGTCAGATGGTTGTTCAGGACGATGAGCTTAGCGATGCCGGTGTTGATACGCAGGTTCTCAAACTCGACGGTGGCATCAGCAATCGTGCGAGCCACGAGACGCTTCGTTTCCAGATCGGCAGGCTCATCAACAATCGTGACCTCGCCAGTGGTCTCATCGATGACATTGCGCCACAGACGCTGCAAGAAACGTTGCGAGCCAACGACAGCGCGGGTATCCCACGGGCGAGACAGGTCCAGCGGGCCCATGCTCATCTCGTAGACGCGGAAGACGTCAGCGCCGTAGGCGTCATACATCTCGTCGGGGGTGACGATGTTCTTGAGCGACTTGCCCATCTTGCCGTATTCCTGTGTGACGGGCTCACCCTGCCAGGTAAAGCCTGTTTCAGCGTCGCCTTCCACCTCGTCGGCGGGCACGTACTGGCCGCGTGCATCCTTGTAGGCGTATGCCTGGACGTAGCCCTGGTTGAAGAGGCGGTGGTAAGGCTCAGCGTCGGGCACATGCCCGAGGTCAAAGAGGACTTTTTGCCAGAAGCGCGCGTAGAGCAGGTGCAGAACGGCGTGCTCAACGCCGCCGATGTAGAGGTCAGTGCCTCCCATGGGCTTGCCCTCGCGCGGCCCCATCCAGTAGGTGAGGTTCTCCAGTGCGGAGAGGGCCTCGTCGTTGTGAGGATCGGTGTAACGCATTTCGTACCAGCACGAGCCTGCCCACTGAGGCATGGTGTTCGTTTCGCGGCGGTACATCTTGGGGCCATCCCCCAGATCAAGCTCAACATTGACCCATTCTTGAGCGCGGCCCAGCGGCGCTTCAGGCTCAGAGTTCGCATCATCGGGGTCGAAGGTACGAGGCGAGTAGTCGCTGATCTCGGGCAGTTCAACGGGCAGCATGTCCTCGGGCACGCCGTGAGGCAGGCCATCCTCATCCCAGACGATCGGGAAGGGTTCTCCCCAGTAACGCTGGCGAGAGAAAAGCCAGTCGCGCAGGCGGTAGGTGACCGCGCCTTCGCCCTCGCCCTTGGTGACGAGCCATTCGATCATGGCGGCTTTAGCCTCATCCTTGGACAGGCCATTGAGGGAGATTTCGTCATTGGCGGAGTCAACGGCGATGCCATCGCCCGTGTAGGCGCTCTCGGTCAGGTCATGACCGTAGGGGTCATCGGCCGGGCCAATGGTGCGAATAATGTCAAGGTTGTACTTCGTCGCAAACGCCCAGTCGCGATCGTCGTGGGCAGGCACAGCCATAATGGCGCCGGTGCCGTAGTCCATGAGCACATAGTCGGCAATAAAGACCGGGATCTGCTTACCATTCACCGGGTTAGTTGCCCACAGGCCCGTAAAAACGCCGGTCTTTTCGCCAGCATCTTCAGCGCGTTCCTGCGGGGTTTTTGCTGCAGCTTGCGCACGGTATGCGGCAACGGCCTGCGCGGGGGTGGCAAAACCATTGGTCCATTCCTCGCGAGTGCCCTCTGGCCACTGCGCAGGAACCTCTAGGGCATCAGCATCATCAGGCGCTCCAGCGGTCGTACCTTCCAACAGGGGATGCTCAGGAGACCACACAACAAAGGACGCGCCAAAGAGAGTATCGGGACGAGTGGTGTAGACGGTCACCTCGGAGCCATTCACACCTTCACCGTCAATACGGAAGTCAACGTCGGCACCCTCAGAACGCCCAATCCAGTTGCGCTGCATGGTGCGTACCTTCTCGGGCCAGTCAATGCCGTCAAGGTCATCAGTGAGGCGCTTGCCGTAGGCGGTGATACGCATCATCCACTGGCGCAGATTGCGCTTAAAGACGGGGTAATTACCACGTTCAGAGCGGCCATCAACGGTGACTTCTTCATTAGCCAGAACAGTGCCCAGGCCGGGGCACCAGTTCACAGGGGCCTCAGAGATGAAGGCTAGGCGGAAGGAATCAACGACCTTCGCCTGTTCCACGGCGCTCAGGTCGGTCCAGTTGCGACCGTCAGGGACTGCGACCTCGCCAGAGGCAAGCTTGGCGCGCAGCTCCTCAATGGGGCGGGCTGCGCCGATCGACCCATCGGGGGCGGTGGCTTCAGGATCAAACCAGGAGTTGAAAATCTGGAGGAAGATCCACTGGGTCCAGCGCACATAGTCAACATCGGTCGTGGACAAGCTGCGGCGCGAGTCATAGGACAGCCCCATGCGAGAAAGCTGGCGGCGCATATTGGCCACGTTTTCTTCGGTGGTAATACGTGGGTGCTGACCGGTCTGCACGGCGTATTGCTCGGCAGGCAGGCCGAAAGCGTCATAGCCCATGGTGTAGAGGACATTGTCCCCCTTCATGCGGCGGAATCGTGCGACAGTGTCGGTGGCGATATAGCCCAGGGGGTGACCGACATGCAGGCCCTTACCCGAGGGATAGGGGAACATGTCCAGCAGGAAGAAGGGTGCTCGTTCAGCGAGGGGACCGGCAAGGTCTCCAACGGGGTTATCGGCGTGGAAGGTGCCGAGTTCTTCCCAGCGTTCCTGCCACTTCTGTTCGATGTCACCGGCCATTTCGGCGGTGTAGCGGTAGGTGGGTTCAGTTGCCGCAGGCGCCTGAACGGCCTGTTCCTCACTCACGTGGTGTCTCCCATTTCTTCCGTGAAATCAACCCTTCAAGGGTAGCTCATTCGCCCTGCTTTTCTTGGAGACGTCCGGGTGAGATTGACCCACTTTGAGCCCCTCCCGTCGCGCCTGAGATGCGCGCGATGGCGCAGCGTCACGCAGACGAGGCTACCCGCACTAGCCGGGATGCCTTCGCTGGCTCACAATAGGAGTCATGAGTACCGTTTTTGAGAAAATCATCAGTGGCGAATGGGCCGGACGCTTCTGCTGGGCTGAGGATTCTTGCGTTGCTTTTGCGACTATTGCTCCCACAGCACCGGGACATGTGCTGGTTGTTCCGCGTGAACCGTGGGCAAAGTGGACGGATGTTCCCGCAGATATTACCGCCCGACTGTTCGAGGTTGCGCGCATGATCGGGAGCGTCCAAGAAGGCGTGTTCGATGTACCCCGCTCCGGCCTAGTCATCGCTGGTTTTGAGGTCCCACACACGCACCTGCATGTCATTCCCCTACTTAGCGAGGCTGACGTCGCCCTTGCCAATGCGGCTCCTGCCTCTGACGAGGCTCTTGACGACGCAATGAGGCGTCTACGCGACGGTTTAGTGGCCGCTGGCTACGGCGAGTTCGTACCTGAGGATATGAGCATTTGCCCACCGGTCACGCACTAGCCCCTCATCCCAGCGAAAGGCACAGCACGCCAAGCTCCCTTTCAGGCAAGCACGCTGAGGTGAGCAGGCTCTTGATCAGACACCAGCCTCGTCGTCGACGAGGTGCACGGATTGCACATGCTCCACCCCCAAAACAATGGGGCGTTCGCCCGAATCGTTGAGGATGGCCAGGCTCATGCCCCGTCCTTCATGAACGCGATCGACCCTGATCCGAACGTCAGGCCCAATCCCTTGCCGTTCAAGATCGCGCAGTACCTGCGCGTTTCGATCGGAGATTCGTGCAACAACTCCCTCGCCGCCCTCACACAGTTCAGCGAGGGGACGGGTAATGGGAGCTACCCACTCCCCCGTTGCTGTAGGAATCGGGTCGCCATGAGGGTCGCGCGTTGGGTAGCCCAAAGCCTGGTCAAGGCGGTCAAGCAGACGGTCAGAGATGGCATGCTCGAGGATCTCAGCTTCTATGTGGACCTCATCCCATTCGAAGCCGAGGACTTCATGAAGGTATGTCTCAAGGATGCGATGACGGCGCACCATGCCCACGGCAATCGCACGGCCTTCTACTGAGAGGTGCACTTTTTGGTAGGGCGCGTGCTCCACGAGGCCCTGCTCTTTGAGGCGGCTGACATTTTCTGAGGCCGTTGAAGCAACGACCCCCATCTTTGCTGCCAGCTCATTGATGGAAATCCCTCGACCCACACTTTCTGCAGACCATATGGCCTTCAGGTAGTCCTCCGTGACCGTCGTGCGGGCTTTCTTCGCCTCGGTACTCATGCACCCTCCCCTGGTTTCCTCTGCCCACCCTAAGCATAGGACGCCTTATGGCGCGTACACCGTCCGAAAATGTGGCCCGATCCGCACCCGATTGATTTGCCAGTTGGATGCCTTCCCCGCTAGAGTTTTCTCTTGTCGAAAGATGCCGCGTCATTAGCTCAATTGGCAGAGCAGCTGACTCTTAATCAGCGGGTTGGGGGTTCGATTCCCTCATGACGCACCATCTGGATGGTGCTCAACATTGGTTGTGGATCATGCAGATCCCGCGTCATTAGCTCAATTGGCAGAGCAGCTGACTCTTAATCAGCGGGTTGGGGGTTCGATTCCCTCATGACGCACTTGTCCCCCGGATCGCGTAGCGGTTCGGGGTTTTGTATTGCCGGTTTATGCTGGCATTGCCCCGCCATGCGCCTGCAATTCCTTCTCTCCTGCAGTGATTGCGTGACACTTGTTGCAGCGCATTGCATGTGCGACTGTTTGTGACGCCTCTACCTGTCACGTAAGGAGGCAAATGCTCCCTTACGCAACAAGTGTCACGTAAATCCAGAGACAGCCGCGCCACGCGGCCTCCACGGAAAGCCGCGCTAGTTCTGCTTAACCTGCCCCTGCACGAACTGGGCCTGCCCCTGCACGATCTGGCCGTGTTCAACCTGTCCTTGCACGACCTGGCCTTCAACAACCCCAGCTCCTGTCGCAGGAGGCAGGGTACGCAGATACGCCTGCAGTCGCTTTGCGGAGGGCTTGAAGGTCGCATAGGTCAGACCGCCTGAAATAACACCACCCACGACAGGCAGCATCTTCCCCACGGCCTTCGAGGTTGCCTCCTCGGTGAGTTTAATCCCCAGAACTCGCAAGATCAGCCGACGTACTGGAGATTCCGCGGTTGCCAACAATGCTTTACGTTTCGCAGCCTTCGCCATGGACTGCTGCGCGACAGTACTGGCCAGCGCGGTAACAGCCTTTTCTGCGGCCTCAACCCCGAGCATAACTCCCATCAACATCAGGAGATCATGCATGGTGTTATCGTCCACCTCGCCGTCCTCGTTAAGCAGGGAGCGCCAGCCGTAAAGGTAGGCAAGTTTTTGCTCAACCCGAATGACGTGACCGAAATACTGGATGACATCAGCGGGAACGGCAACCGCCAAGCCAATGCCGCCGGGAAGCCCCGTAATAAAGGACAGGCCTGCGGTCTGCTTTGCCTCAGCGTTGATAACTTTGGCGGCAATGCGGTCAATCTGAGCCATACTGAGCCCTGCTGCCAGTGGTGAGAGGGCAACAGCTTTCTCACTATCAGCCTTGGGATAGTAGCGACCAATTTCCTTACGCAGGAAGGAATCACGGTCAACCTTCACAAAAGGCAGGGAAGCGGCACGGCGCAGCACCGAGGAGGCAAACTCTTCAGTTTCACCATCGACGAATGACGCCATTTCAGGGGTGAAGGTTTTCGCGCCCGGAATGAGGCTACTCACCCCATCCGTCACAGGGGCAATCTCTTTTTTCTTTGACCATCCGAGCATCTCGTTACTCCCCTACAAGTTTTAATCCAGCAATACAGCCAATGAGACCCAATAAAAGCGCCACGCGAACGACAGAGACTGCTTCTGCTCCAGTCAGCATCGCCCACATGACTGTTGCTCCCGCGCCGACTCCCACCCACACCGCATACCCGGTGCCAACAGGAATCTCACGCAAAGCCCACGCCAAACCAGCCATTGATATAAACAGGCCCACGAGGAAGATCACTGATGGCCACAGGCGAGTGAAGCCTTCGCTTTTACTCAATGCTGTTGCCCAGACGGCTTCAAACAGACCTGAACCAATGAGTACTATCCACGCCACTTCACATCTCCGCACCGTTCAGCCCACGGCGTCGGCCTCGTCCATCGCTTTGATAGGGACAGACGAGGGCGCCGCTGGTAGGAACAATTCACGCGTAACGTCTGCTAGTTGACAGTTACTCGCCTATCACTGATCGATGCCGAGTTCCTTGCGCAAACGAGCGACGTGTCCGGTGGCCTTGACGTTGTACTTAGCGAGGACGATCACTCCATCTTTCCCAATGACAATGGTGGAGCGCTTAATCCCTTGGAAGATTTTTCCGTAGTTCTTCTTCTCGCCCCACACTCCCCATGCGGTGAGCATCTCTTTCGAGGGGTCAGTGGCAAGAGGGAAGTTCAATGACTGCTTCTGAGCGAAACGTTCAAGCGCTTCCATCGAATCAGCAGAAACACCAACGACTGTGTACCCAGCACCCAGCAAGGAGTTGAGGTTATCGCGGAAGTCGCAGGCCTGAGTCGTGCAACCAGGGGTCGAAGCCTTGGGATAGAAGTAGACGATGACCCCCTTATCAGCCTGTTCAAGAAGGGCGGAAAGGGTGATGGGACCCGCTGTGGATTCAAGAGTGAAATCTGGGGCCTTTTGCCCCTCAACAAGTTCAGTCATTGTTCCATATTCGCATGATCGCGCGCGCTCCGCGATATCTACCGCTAGGCTGAACTCCGTTATTTAGGAAAGAAAGGCCCCCTGTGACCCCTGAGAAACCTCAAGGTCGGACGCTGCAGAACATTACTTATGCGACGATCTTCACTGTACTCATCGGATGGCTGCTCATTATTGGCCAGTCCCTACTGCTGCCTATCATTCTGGCGCTTATTTTCGTCTACATCGTGGCGGCATTCGATAAGTTCTTGGCGCGCGTACCAGTTCTTCGGCACCTACCAGCCTGGCTGCGCAAGATTTCTCTCTACCTCGTTTTCATTGCCCTGATTGCGGGCTTGGCGACTCTGATCTCCAGTACCGTTCAACAGCTTGTCTACCAGGCGCCCCTCTATCAAGAGAATCTGACAAAGCTCTTTGGACAGTTGACATCGGCTCTTCCCGTTGAGAGCCTGCCCGACTGGGAGACCGCACGTGCGGCAATCGTGAAGCGTATTGATATTCAGGCTTGGCTTTCTCTAGCTGCTTCTCAGCTTTCATCCGCTGGTGGCATGTTCTTCCTAATTCTCATTTACGTCTTCTTCCTGGCTGGTGAGCGCGCAGGATTTGCCTCTAAGTTGCGTGATGCCTTCCCCAACCCTGAGCAGGCTGAACGCACTCAGAACATCATCACCGCCATCAACGAGTCGGTCGGCCAGTATCTAGGTGCCAAGACCTTAATCAACATCATTGTTGGTATCGTCTCGTACATCGTCATGTTGCCCTTCGGCCTTGATTACGCAGCATTCTGGGCACTTCTCATCGGTCTGCTGAACTACATTCCTTACATTGGTTCGATTATTGCTGTCCTGCTTCCCACCTTGCTGAGCCTGGTCCAATTTGGTTCCTGGACGCAAACGCTTATCCTTTTTGTCGTTTTGCAGGTGGTGCAGCTCATTACCGGCAATGTCCTTGAGCCGAAGATGCTGGGACGCAGGGTGAACCTCTCCCCCTTCGTTGTCCTCGTGGCCTTGTCCTTCTGGTCGGCAATTTGGGGGATTGCTGGCGCGATTCTTGCTGTGCCTTTGACGTCGATCTTGACGATCATTTTCAAGGAGATTCCGGCAACCCGCCCTCTGGCAATCCTCATGTCAGACGACACCGAACCGGTTCTGCGCTCCTTCAATCGTCCGAAGATTTTGCGTCGCCGCCGCAAGCTAATGACTGTTGATGTCGACCAGCCTGCTGACAACTGACCGTTCGCATCAAGCGAATGCTCTCTGATTTGTTAACATGCCAACATGTCGCTATCGAGTCTGTCGGACAGTAGTCAGAACTATCTCAAGGCCGTGTGGAGCTTGAATGAGTGGTCTGAAAAGCCTGTGACGGCTTCAACGATTGCTGCGCGCGTTGGGGTACGTTTATCCACCGCATCTGACGCTATTCGCAAACTCACCGCTCAAGGGCTGCTGGAGCACTCTCCTTACGGGGATGTCAAGCTCACACCCGAAGGCCAGGTATTGGCCTTGGCCGTGGTGCGCCGCCACCGTTTAATTGAAACTTTCCTCGTCGAGATTCTTGGTTACACCTGGGATCAGGTTCATGACGAGGCCGAGAACCTTGAACACTCAATATCTGATTTCATGGCTGAGCGAATTGATTCTCTGTTGGGATTCCCCGAAAGGGATCCTCACGGAGATCCCATTCCTCGCTCCGATGGCACTATCTCAATCCCTCATGCCATGCCCCTGTCTTCATTGCCAGTTGGTACGCGAGCGCGCGTCGAACGGATCAGCGACAACGATCCGGCTCTTCTCCAGTTCTTCGCGGATCGGGGCTTGCTGTACGGCGTGGTGATTGAGAAGCAACCGAGCCCTCCTTTTTCGCAGGCGTGCGATGTGATGATCGAGGGGTCGGGGATGATTCTTTCCCTGGGGACAACTGCCACTGACGCTATTTGGGTGAGCGCTTCAACCTGAGAGCAGGCGCTGGCAGATCGCCTGCCGTGAGCGTCTCTTTCTCAGATCACGCTACACTCTCCCCACAAAAGTTCGCCATGCCGTAGTTCACATTACGGCGTGTCGTAGTTTTTGCTGCGGAATAGGTGTATTACTAGATACGGCACCCTGAAGATCAGATCACCACTACCTGTAGTGGAAGCGCCTGCTCCACGTCACACACCATGCCCCAAAGGATTCCCATGCCCACCCCGTCCCCACGGTTTCCGACAGACATCTCATTCATAGATCTCGACCCTGAGCACTCACCCGACCTTGTCTTCTTCTCCAGCGCATCAGAAAACACCCTGCGTTTCGTCCAACGTTTAGAACGTCCCGCGCTGCGCATTCCCCTTCGCCCTCGTAAAGAGGGAATGATTCGGGTATCCACCCCTTACGTCCTCATCGTCCCCACCTATGGCGGCGGCGCGCGAGAAGGCGCTATTCCCCGCCAGGTAGCGCTATTTCTCAACGACCCCCAGAACCGCTCTCTTCTACGCGGGGTTATCACCAGCGGAAACACCAACTTTGGCGAGGCATACTGCCTCGCTGGCCCCATGATCGCTTCCAAGTGTCATGTCCCAGAACTCTATCGCTTCGAGCTTTTGGGCACGCAACGCGACGTCGAGAAAGTAAAAAATGGCCTCACCCGTTTCTGGGAATCGCAGGCCACCAGTCCCGAAAGGAACCCCCTATGAGCACACCCCCCGAAGGCGGCATTGGAGAACGCAAGGAATACCACGCTCTCAACGCTCAGCTCAATCTTCTCACCCCGGATGGCTCGATCCAGCTTGAGAAGGACCGCCAAGCCGTTGATGCCTACATCACCCAGCACGTCCTTCCTCATTCCATGAAGTTTGAGTCGATTCCACAACGCATCGAATGGCTCATCAGCAACGACTACTACGAATCAACCTACCTGCGCGCATACTCTGAGGATTTCCTCGTGCGCATCCACCAACGCGCTCAGGACTTTCATCATTCCTTTTCCTCCTTCCTCGGGGCCTTCAAGTTCTACACCTCCTACGCCCTCAAATCCTTCGATGGAAGCACCTACCTGGAGAACTACGAGGAGCGCGTCGTCGCCTGCGCCCTCTTCCTGGCGCGCGGCAACGAGGCTTTCGCCGAGGATCTCGTTGACGAAATAATGAGCGGTCGCTTCCAACCCGCCACCCCAACCTTCCTTAATGCTGGCAAGGCGCAACGAGGTGAACTCGTCTCATGCTTCCTCCTACGCATCGAAGACACGATGGAATCCATCGGGCGCGCAATTAACTCCTCCCTGCAACTGTCAAAACGCGGAGGTGGAGTGGCACTCCTCTTGACCAACTTGCGCGAACAAGGGGCACCGATCAAGAAGATTGAAAACCAAGCCTCCGGCGTGGTGCCCGTGATGAAGATTTTGGAAGATTCCTTCAGCTACGCCAACCAACTGGGTGCCCGCCAAGGCGCAGGTGCGGTGTACCTTCACGCCCACCACCCCGATATTTTGCGTTTCCTTGATACCAAACGTGAAAACGCTGATGAGAAAATCCGAATCAAGACCCTCTCACTAGGAGTGGTCATCCCCGACATCACCTTCGAGCTTGCTCGCGACAACAAGGAGATGCACCTATTTAGCCCCTACGATGTTGAGCGCGAATATGGTATCCCTCTGGGGGATCTTTCGGTGAGCAGCCACTATGAGGACCTTGTGGCCAATCCCCGTATCCGAAAGAGCACGATCAGTGCCCGAAAGTTCTTCACGACCCTCGCTGAATTGCAATTTGAGTCGGGTTATCCCTACATTCTCTTTGAAGACACAGTAAATCGAGCAAATCCACTGAGCGGCTGGATCAATATGTCTAACCTGTGCAGTGAGATCTTGCAGGTCAACTCGCCATCAACCTACCGCCCCTCTGGAGCCTACGAGACTGTCGGCCACGATATTTCCTGCAACCTCGGTTCGATGAATATTGCCCATGCGATGTCCAGCCCCGATCTTGCTCAAAGCGTTGAGATAGCAGTGCGCGCTCTCACCAGCGTTTCCGAACAAACGGACGTTGAGGTTGTCCCTTCCGTTGCGAGCGGTAACGCTGCTTCTCATGCCATCGGTTTAGGGCAGATGAACCTCCATGGATATCTTGCGTCCCAGCGTATCCACTACGGTAGCCCTGAAGGTATTGACTTCACTGACATCTATTTCCTTACCGTTACCTACCATGCGATTCGAGCATCCATGACACTTGCTCGCGAGCACGGCAGCCGTTTTGAAGGTTTTGAGGACTCCTCCTATGCCGACGGCTCTTTCTTCGACAAATACACCGAAAAGGAGTGGGGGCCTGCAACCGCTCGGGTACGGGAACTTTTTGACGAGGCCGGAGTCGCGATTCCCACTCGTGCTGATTGGGTGACGTTACGCGATGCAGTGATGACACACGGCATTTACAACGCCTATCTACAAGCGATTCCTCCCACCGGTTCCATTTCGTACATCAACCATTCCACCGCTTCAATTCATCCGATTGCTGCGAAAATTGAGATCCGCAAGGAAGGCAAGCTCGGCCGCGTGTACTATCCAGCGCCCCATCTCACCGATGAGAATCGTGAGTTCTTCGCTGACTCCTACGAGATCGGATACGAGAAGATTATCGATACCTATGCGGCGGCGACTCAGCACGTCGATCAAGGCTTATCTTTGACTCTTTTCTTCCGTGATACGGCAACTACGCGAGATATCAACAAAGCACAAATCTATGCCTGGAGAGCAGGGATCAAGACCCTGTACTACATCCGACTTCGTCAACCTGCACTTGAGGGAACCGAAGTTGAAGGCTGCGCATCATGCGAACTCTAAGGCACCCTTACCTCGCGTTTTACACATCCCCCACCGAAGGACACATCATGTACCCTGTCTTGCCTAACAACCCCATCAGCGAGTTTTCTGTTACCCCGCCCTTCTTCCGCCACGACCCGACGGCACGTCTGCGTCCGATTAACTGGAATCGCATCAGTGATGATAAGGACTTGGAAGTCTGGAATCGTCTGACAGCGAACTTTTGGCTTCCCGAGAAGGTTCCGCTGTCGAATGATTTACCTGCATGGAATCGGATGAGGCCCGAGGAGCGCACCCTGACGATGAGGGTGTTCACTGGCCTGACGATGCTCGATACCGTCCAGGCAACAGTTGGCGAGATTAGCCAGATTCAAGACGCCCAAACCGAACATGAGGAAGCGGTGTATACCAACATTGCCTTCATGCAGTCGGTGCACGCTCGTTCTTACTCATCGGTGTTTTCAACCCTAAGTAACACTGATGAGATTGATGAGGCGTACCGTTGGGCGGTTGACAATGATCTGCTCCAACAACGCGCTAAGACGGTGCTGGGCTACTACTACGGTGACAATCCCCTCAAGCGCAAAGTGGCTTCAACCCTGTTGTCCTCGCTTTTGTTGTACGCAGGGTTCTACTTGCCATTGCATTTCTCGGTACATGCAACATTGACGAATACCGCAGACATGATCCGTTTGATTCTGCGTGATAAGGCCGTTCATGGCTATTACTCGGGGTACAAGTATCAACGTGGTTTAGAAAAGTGCTCCCCCGAAGAACGCCAAGAGATGCATGATTTCACCTACGGCCTTCTGGAGGAACTCTACGCTCTGGAGTTACGTTACTCCGGTGAACTCTATGAACCTTTGGGGCTGATGGACGACGTTGCTGTGTTCGTTCGATACAACGCGAACAAAGCGTTGATGAACCTTGGGTACGCTGCACGCTTCAGCCCGGAAGAGACCGAAGTGAATCCTGAGATCTTGGCTGCTTTGGCACCGGGCGCAGAGGAAAATCATGATTTCTTCTCTGGATCAGGATCGTCCTACATTATCGGCACTGCGGTGGCGACCGAGGACGAAGACTGGAATTTCTAGGTGTCCGCATAGGGCAGTCTTCGCACGGAAGTATGTGTGAGGGGAGCGAGGCTATGAATAGCCTCGCTCCGGAGCCTACAATGGTGAGGCTGCTCAAATATCGATGTCATTAGTTCTATGAACGACAAGGATCCCGTGATGACGACTATTTCTGTGCTAGTGGGCAGCTTACGCCGAGGCTCATATGCGCGAAAGATCGCAATGAATCTACTGACGATGTTTCCAGACGGCTGGAATGTTCGCATTGTTGAGATCGGCGATCTTCCTCTCTACAACTTTGATTATGACGATCCAGGCGTTGAGGACATACACCTTCCTGAGTCATATATCGCCTTCCGTCAGGCGATTTCTGCCTCTGATGGGGTTTTCTTCGTCACCCCAGAGAACAACCGCACTATTCCTGCGTGCCTGAAGAACGCGGTAGATATATGCTCCAAGCCCAACCATGATGTGGCCTGGAAAGGTAAGCCTGCCGGAATTATCAGCCATTCAGTGGGTCGCATGGGCGGATATTCCTCGCAGAAGAATCTCCGGTTGGCTTTGTCATACTTCGACATGCCAATGCCCGGTCAGCCCGAAGTGTTCCTTGGGCAGTCCCCTTCTTTGCTGGGCGAGGACGGAAGGTGGGCATCAGATGACACGCGCGCTTTCGTCCAAGCGTATGTCGACCGTTTCGTAGCACTCGTTAAGGGCGAACGCTCTCGGTGATGAGCGCTCTCTTGTGGTCCTGCCGGTGGCATGCTCATCGGCAGGACCACTCAGATGATCGCTGAAATACTTCTTGTCAGATGTCGGGCTGAACGAGGTGGAGGCGTTCTCCTGACACGCTTACCGCAAGCGTTTGCCCCCACTGAGCAACGAGGCAGTCCTCTTCAAGTCCGTCTCCAAAGGCTACGAGACGTTCAGATTGGACAGTGAGAGAAAGACTTTGCCCATCACCAATCATGCCGTTAACCAGTGTTGTGCCGGTTGCTGGTGATGGCCAGGCTTCTCGTACAAACCAGGCGACGGCGCGATCTGTTTGGGCTGGGAGCACTGGATGCCCATAGGCAGGGGCCAGGGAGGCCGCCCACCCTGTTGCTCCCGCCCCTGTGCTGGCAATGATTCCTGAGGAGGATTGGCGTTCCTCTTGCCCGTCAACGTGCAGGAGATAGCGCGCAGATTGATGCGAGGAGTGCCCTATGAAAATGTCGTTGAGCGCGTTCAGACGCTGACCATCGTCAAGCTCGCACTGCACCATTGTCAGGCCTGTCGCCTGAGCAGCCTGACCCGCAGCATGTCTGCTGAGCAGTCGGGCACCTGTGTCAACGGAGAGTGGCACAAGCACCCCGGCATTGATTTCTGGCATCGCATTGATCCCAAAAACGGGTTGGCCGCTAAGGTATTTGGCGACATTGGCGACGAGTCCGTCGGAACCGACAACCGCAATAATGTCGTTCTCAAGAAATAGGAAGCGTGACAGGTCAGCGCGTTCTACTTCGGCCACGTTCCATTCCGCAGGGACCGCTGCTCGTATGGTGGCAAGTGCGGCCTCGGTGCTGGCGTGTGCTCTGTCCACATCTTCGAGAGAGCGCCCGCGCGAGCGCAGGAAGAACTCTGCTTGGCCTCGCGTAGAGTGACGGGCAAGAAGTTCGGTGAGTTCGGTATTGCGATAGACGAGGACGAGGCGCGGGCGCAGGATACTCATGTGGCTATTCCTTCGAGGTGGCGACGAAGTTACCAAGGGCGCTGCTGAGCATATCTGGGGTGAGATTAAGTTGACCGATTGCCGGCAAATGAGTGGCGAGTTCACGCAGAGCAAGAGCGTGGAGGATCTCTGGTGAAACCGTCGTGTATGCCGCGAGGCGTTCACGCTCGTTATCTGCTTCTGCTTGACCGATGAGTCGCATTGCGGCCGCTCGAGCGTTCTCGGTGACTTCAGTAGCCTCGGCATTGCCTCGCGCAGCAATGAGTGAGGCTGCAGCCTTTTCTTCAGCTTGGAGGCGCTCGTTGGCGGCTTCCTGGGCGATGATTTCTTTGTGTCGGCGTGCAAGTTCAAGCTTGGCGGCAGCTTCGTTTTCAGAGATGCGTTGTTCCTGTTCGACAGCTTGAGCGCGGCGAGTGTAAAGGGCCCGGTCGGCTTCAGCTTGGAGGCGTTCTCGCAGGGGTGTTTGGAGGGCTTTTTCTACCTCCGGGGTGGGGCGCAGGGAGAGGACGCGGACGTCGTAGACGTTGATACCGGTATCGCTGAGCCGTGTTTGTTGGGAGAGTTGTTCAACGAGGGCGTTGTGAACGTGGGTGATACCGCTGTGGAGGGCGTCACTGAGTGGCAGGGCTGCAATGACGTGGGTGGTGATGGATTGGGCGAGCTGTTCGACGAGTTTGGCAACTTGGCGCGGTCCTTGCGGTTGTTGTCCCCTATCAATGGGGTAGATGTTGAAGTCGAAGTGTTGAGCAACCATTGCGGGGTTGGCAAAGCGGTAGGTGACGACGGCTTGTACCGCGATGTCTTGCCGGTCTGCGGTGACAGCATGGAAGAGCGCGGAGTGTTCATGATCAATTGCAGGAACCTCAGCTAAGGCGCTGGTAGTGGGACGGAACCAGAAGCTACGCCCCAGTCCTTCATGGTGGATCTTGCCATTGCTGAGGTGAACGATGTGGTCGGTGGGTGCACCTTGGTAGTGTGCGATGAAGGGGTAGCGGCTGATGTGTCCCATGATGACCTCCTTAATTAACGTCACTATGACGATAATTCCCCCACCCCCTTTCTGTCAAGTTGACGATAATGTAGGCTGGTTGCATGACTACCCCCACCCCTCTTTCGATACCTGCAACGGCAGAATTACTTCCCGTCACAGTCGACATTGTCCTTCTAACAATTCACGACGACACTCTCTGCACGCTTCTCATTGAACGCGCCCTTCCTCCTTTTGACAGCAAATTCGCTCTTCCAGGAGGCTTTATCCTTCAGGGCGAGGACCTAGCAGATGCAGCACGTCGCGAGCTCAGCGAAGAGACAGGCCTCACCCCCCTTGGACACCTCGAACAACTGCGAACATACGGCCCGCTTGGTCGAGATCCGCGCGGGCCGATTCTTTCCGTCGCCTACCTTCTCCTTGCCCCTAGCTTTGATCTCCCTTCAGCAGGTGGCGACGCGCGCAGCGCTCAATGGGTTCCCGTTGACACGATTCTGACAAAGCAGATCTCCTTGGCTTTTGACCATACCCAGATCCTGCACGATGGGCTTGAGCGGGCGCGAGCAAAGCTCGAATATTCGGGACTCGCTACCGCTTTTTGTCCCGAGGAGTTCACCATTGAGCAGCTACGTCGGGTCTACGAAACAGTGTGGGGAACCCCTCTTGATCCTCGAAACTTTCACCGCAAAGCAACCGGCACAAAAGGTTTCATCGAACCCACAGGGAACACCTCAAGCGGCATCGGCCGCCCCGCAGCCCTTTACCGCGCTACCGATAGCGTTTCATCTCGCACAACAGTTCTTCATCCGCCAATCATGCGACCTCAGACCCTGCAGACCAGTAATGAGCTATAGCCGCGACAGCACCTAGGCGAGCATTGGCAGCAAGAATAGGCCAATCGCCCCACACTTACCCAAGGGAACATAAACACTGTGCCGCGACATCCAGAAGGGATGTCGCGGCACAATCCACATGTGCGCGAGATGGGACTTGAACCCACACGTCCGAAGACACTGGAACCTAAATCCAGCGCGTCTGCCAATTCCGCCACTCACGCCTACCCTGTCTATTCTACAGGGATTTTTCTCCGTCTTTGACAGCCAGCGCGGTGCTCTCACCCACTACTGAGTGAAGGCACCGGCGCGTCAGTGAACGAGTGTGCGATCAGCCTGGGCTGCGAACCACATGGTGCCACCAACAAAGACAGCGCCACCAACAATATTGCCCGCTAAGACAACACTGAGGTTGCGGGCGGCCTCGACCCATGTACCACCGTCAACACCGTGCATAATTCCCAGGGCGAAGGTGGTCATATTGGCGACAACGTGTTCCATGCCTGAAGCAACAAAGGTTGCCATACACCATGCCATGAGGATCATCTTTGCCACCTCATGCTGTGCACGAGAGACCGACCAAATGGCCAGGCAGACAAGGATGTTACACAGGATTGCACGGAAGAAGAGTTCCACGGTGGTCTTGTGGGCTTTGGCAGCAACGACGGAGGCCATCGCCGCGCCGGGGACGGTTCCCTCGGCCATGATGCCACCTCCCCAGACCAGGGCAGCGACCAGAATTGATCCAAGAAGATTGCCGACGATCATAATGCCGAAAGCACGTGCAGCCCCGGAGGTACTCACACCTTTTTCTTTGAGGCCGATTGGCAGAATCATCATGGCCGAGGTAGCCAGTTCACCTCCAGCGAAGACCACCAAGATCAGGCCAATACCAAAGACACCACCTTCGACCAGTGACGCCCAGGGAGAGCCTGCCACGCGCAGTGGGCCGCCGCCGGTCATCATAAAGACGTCGGCAAGGCCGATAAAGAGGCCTGCCATGATTGCGCCCACAAGGTAGTACCCCATATTGGCTGATGCGTTCACTTTATGTCGCGCTGCACCCACTTGGGCTTGGATGTTTTCTGGCAAGGTCAGCATGACGTCACGCCCCCACTCAATGTTTCAGATTTTTTATCAGTTGCCAGGACTCAATGCTACCGGGACACTACCCGCACCGCAGCATCTGCCCACGTATCATCAGCGTCGCATCGCCTTGACAATGGTTCCTTCACCAAGCACTCGCGTCCCCCGGTACACCACTAACGATTGCCCGGCGGCAACACCTCGTAAAGATTGAGCCAGGTCAACGCGTAAACCACTGCCCTCATGCGCACACTCTGCGACAGGAACCGGCGTGCCGTGAGCTCGCACCTGCACGAAGAGGTCGTGAGTATCCTCACCCTGATCGTCCCCAGCGAGCCAAATAATGTCCTCGCAGAGAATCCGATCCACGCTGAGAAGCTCAGCAGCGCCCACAACAACCTGGTTACTCTCGGGGCGAGTCTCAATGACATAACGTGGCCGACCATCCGCAGCGGGATTACCCAGGTGCAGACCTCGACGTTGACCGACGGTGAAGTTCCAATAGCCATCGTGTTCCCCAACAACGGCTCCATCAGCGTCAATGATCTGTCCTGGAGTTGACCCCAGGCGTGCGCGCAAGAAACCTTGCGTATCACCGTCAGGGATAAAGCAAATGTCGTAGGAGTCGGGCTTATCGGCAACCCCCAGGCCCAAACGGTCGGCCTCGGCGCGCACCCATGCCTTATCGGGGGCATCCCCCAAAGGCAAGAGCACCCGCTCAAGTTCGTCCTCTCCCATGACGGCCAGCACGTAGGACTGATCCTTCAGGTTGTCATAACCGCGGTGCAGCTCTTTACCTGCCTCCCCTTCCACGATACGCGCGTAGTGTCCCGTACACACGGCATCAAAGCCAAGGGCGCGGGCACGATCAGCCAGCTCACGGAACTTCACGAACTCATTGCAGCGCACGCAGGGGTTAGGAGTGTGCCCCTTTTGGTACTGTTCAACGAAGTCGGTAATCACTGTCTCTTCGAACTCTTCGGCAAGATCCCACACGTAGAAGGGGATGCCAAGGATTTCTGCAGCACGCGCGGCATCACCGGCATCCTCTACCGAGCAGCAGCCTCGTGAACCGATGCGGCATTCCTGGGGGTTGGTGGACAGCGCCATGTGGACGCCCACCACCTCATGTCCGGCTTCGACAACCTTGGCAGCGGCAACTGCGGAGTCAACGCCACCTGATAGCGCGGCTAGAACTCTCATTGGGCGCTCCTCTTATTGGCAGCAGTGTGCGTGGTTTTGCGTGTGTCGCGGGCGTCAAGGGCCTGCCCGGCTCGAATAGCAGCCGGTAATGCCGCAACAAACCTCTCAAGGTCGGCGCGGCTACTTCTCTCCCCCAAAGAGATACGTAGGACACCTAGGGCTTGGTCAGCGCTACGCCCCATAGCCATCACCATGGCAGAGGGGCGCGTAACCCCCGCGTGGCAGGCTGATCCTGCAGACACCATCACTCCAGCCATATCCATGGCCATGAGGACCGCCTCGGGGTGGGTGGTGGGGATTGACAGGTGGATGATGGCTGGCGAGGCGACCTCCGTTGGAACAGTCACTGCCACATCCTCCGGCAGGTGGTTCACGAGGTAGTCGCGGAGCTCCGCCATGTGGGCATAGTGGGCATCGCGCACGCTCACGGCATGTTCGAGGGCGGCCGCGAGCGCCACGGCGCCGGCAACGTCTGGGGTGCCCGAGCGGATGCCTCGCTCGTGGCCTCCGCCGGGGCGGTCGGTGGCCAGGGGTGTGCCACGTTTCGCGAGTAGTGCTCCAATGCCGACAGGGGCACCGATCTTGTGTCCGCCGAGGCTGAGCAGGTCAACGCCCATCGCGGCAAAATCAATGGCGTGGGTGCGGATGGCTTGGGCGGCATCCGTATGGATCAAAGGAGTGCCCTCCCCCGCCGTATCGTGAGTCTGTTCCGGCACGGCATCGTTGCAGCCAGCGCGCACACGGGCAACGAGTTCTTCTAAGGGCTGGATGGTGCCCAGTTCTGAGCAGACCATAGGAACGGTCAGTAGCGCGGTCTGGGGCAGCATGCTTTCAAGATTGTCAGGGAGGATGCTGACACCTCGCCCGTCAAGAGCGAAAGCGGAGACCTGAAAACCTTCTGCTGTCAGCACGCCCTCCTGGTGGGCGACGGCATCATGGTCAGCCAGGGAGTAGAACACTTTTTGGCGTTGGGGGTGGCGTGCACGTACCCCTCGTGCTCCACCGCTTACCCCGAGGGCGCAGGACTCTGTGGCGCCGGAGGTGAAGATCACCTCGGCGCGTTCTGCCCCCAGGGCTGCGCCCACGCGCTCTCGGGCGTCCTCCAGCATGCGCTTAGCCGTGCGCCCCCCGCCGTGGAGGGCTGCTGGATTGCCTGGAGCGACCCGCAAAGCGCGTACAGCAGCAACCCATGCCTCCTCAACCTCAGGAAGCATGGGTGCTGATGCTGCGTAGTCAAGATAGACCGAGTCGGCTGCGGTCACGCTTGCCCGTAGCCCTCTCGACGAAGAACCTCAATGGCCTGGGGAACGACCTCGAATAGGTCACCGACAACGCCAAAGTCTGCAATCTCGAAGATGGGTGCGTCGGGATCGTCACAAACAGCCACGATGTGGCGTGAGGATTGCATACCAACCGTGTGGTGGATGGCACCTGAGACACCCAGGCCGATGTAAAGATTGGGTGAGATGGAGACGCCGGTCTGACCGACTTGAAGGCTGCGCGACACCCACCCTTCATCGGTGGCGACGCGGGTGGCGCCCACAGCGGCATCCAGGAGGTCGGCAAGTTCTTCTGCAGGGCTGAAGTCCCCCTCAAGGCCACGGCCGCCAACGATGACGGTGCGGGCTTCAGTGAGGGGCATACGGCCGGTCCGCTCCTGCGGGGTGGATGAGACAACGGTGACGGCGTCGGCTGCGGCGCTAAAGTCCACGGTGAGGGCCTCGACGTTTGCGTCGGCGGGTGCCTCGGTTTCTTCAATCGCGGAGGGGCGGATGGCGAGGATTGCCGGGGCGTCCTCGACGTGGATGGAGGTCTCCCAGGCGCCGGCGAGGGCGGGCTTAGAAGCGTGAATATTGCCGTTTTCTTCCCATGCGCGGGTGACGTCGACAATGGGGGCTCCACCGAGTGCCACAGCGAGGCGTGCGGCGACCTCGCGACCCAGGTAGTGGGAGACGCACAGGAGCGCCTCCGCACCAACAGCCTGCATAGCGGCCTGCGCTGCGTCAGCGACAACGGCGCTCAGCCGAGGGCTGCGGCCTCCCAAGTCGGCAACGAGAACGCGGGCGGCGCCGTAGCGGGCGAGGGCATCGGTGTCGGGAGTGTCCAGTGCGAGGGCGACGACGGGGCCACTGGTGAGTGAGCGAGCGGCGGTGAGCACCTGGGCGGAGGGGGCGGTGAGGGCTCCCGCCTCGTCATGATCCACGAGGGCGAGGATTGGGGTGGTCAGAGTCATGTCACTTCACCTCGTTGATGAGATAGTGGGCGAGGCGTTCGCCGGCGTCACCGGAGTCGGTGATGATCGTTCCTGAGCCGTCCCGCTGATGTTCAACCGTGGTGTTGACGATGGTGGCGGTGGCGGGCGTGTCGCATCCGAGGTCCTCCAGTGAGACCTCGTCGAGCGGCTTGGAGCGGGCGGCCTTCATGGTCTTGAAGGAGGGGTAGCGCGGCTCGTTGATCTGGTCGGTGACAGACAGAACGAGTGGCGTGGAGGCGCTGAGGACTTCGTCCATGCCATCAACACTGCGCGTAATCGTGGCAGTCCACGGGCCCTCGCCGGAAATCTCCAGGGCGTGAGCCAAGGACAGCAACGGACGGCCCAGGTGGGCGGCCAGGGCTGCAGGAACGAGGGAGGTCATTGCGTCAAGAGAGGCCATGCCGGTCACAACAAGATCAGCCGGGCCGTGTTCTTCTTCAATGCGGGCAATCCCAGCGGCAAGGACAGCGGCGGTACCGGCAGCGTCGGTGCCTTCCAGCGCATCATCGGAAATCAGGAGCGCACGGTCGGCACCCATTTGCAGGGCGCGCATGAGGGCGTCTTCTGCGTCGGCGGGGCCCATTGTCAGGGCGATCACCTCGCCGCCGTGTTCTTCTACGAGGCTAACGGCCGCTTCAACAGCGTTTTCGTCGAGTTCGTTGAGGACATCGTCCTCTCCTCGCACGAGGCGACCGTCCTCAAAGCGACGCTCGGATTGCACATCGGGAACGTGCTTGACACACACTACGATTCTCATGCCTTTAAGGGTGCCATAAATTGTGCGGAAAACGCTCCTTCCACAGCAATGCTCGGCACATGTCACATATTCGTCTATTTCCAGGTAATCCCCGTGATGAATGGGCGAAGTTCACAGCGCCCCACAGGGCTATTTACGTGAGGCGGTATTAGGATGGAGCGTCATTAAAACCGTCCCGCCCCGACCAGGAGCCCTAATGTTTACCGCCCATCCTTTGACTGTGCCTAATCCTTTGCCAGAGAAGCTGGGTGTGCACTACCAAGATGGTGCACTCAACATTGCTGTGGTGGCAACGCATGCGACCTCCGTGGACTTTTGCGTCTTCCCTGGTGGCGATCTCTCCCACGAGGAACGCTATACCCTGCTTGGTCCCGACAATGGCGTGTGGCATGGCCGTCTCGAAGGCTATGGAGTTGGGACCCGCTACGGTTTCCGCGTTGACGGACCTTGGGATCCTGACTCGGGCCTCTTCCACAACCCTGCCAAGCTTCTCATTGATCCCTACGCGCGTGGGCTTGACGGTGAGGTGAATGTCTCTCCCGAAATTTACGCCCACGTTGTCAACTCCGACCTGGCCCCCACCTCACAGCCTCCTTCACGCTCGGAGCTTGATTCAGCGGGCCATGTTCCCTTCTCCGTTGTTGTTGATTCCTCCTTCCCTATTGCGTCCAAACCGCGCACGCCTTGGAAGGACACTGTCCTGTATGAGATCCATGTCAAGGGTTTCACTCAAGAGATGCCTGAGGTGCCCGCCGACTTGCGCGGCACCTACGCTGGCTTGGCTCATCCCGCTTCAATCGCCCACATGAAGAGCCTTGGCATCACCGCCGTTGAACTCCTTCCGGTTCACGTCAAGCACGAGGAAACCTTCCTCACCACTCGCGGGTTAACGAACTATTGGGGATACTCCACACTCAACTTCTTTTCCCCTGAAGCCTCATACGCCACCGCCATCGCACAAGAGCGCGGCCCGCAGGCCGTCGTTGATGAGTTCCGTGGCATGGTGTCGATCCTGCACCAGGCAGGTATTGAGGTCATCTTGGACGTGGTCTACAACCACACCTGTGAAGGCAATAATGACGGCCCCTCATTGTCGTGGCGAGGCCTGGATAATTTCGTCTACTACCGTCATTCGGCCGAACGCCCCCGTCACATCGTGGATGTTACGGGATGCGGTAACACGGTGGCTGTTGACCACGGACGCGCTATGCAGATGGTGTTGGACTCCCTGCGCTACTGGTCCGAAGAGATGGGCGTTGACGGTTTCCGCTTTGATCTTGCGGCGACGCTTGGCCGTTTTGCTGACGGCTATACTCCCGCGCACCCCTTGTTGATGGCGATTGCCACCGACGCTACCCTGAGCCTGGATAAGCTCATTGCTGAACCGTGGGATGTGGGCATGGGAGGCTGGCAGACCGGTAATTTCCCTCCGCCTTTCTCGGAGTGGAATGACCGTTTCCGTGACTCAGTCCGTAACTTCTGGCTGGTGGATATGCGCGAGCTCGCTGCCGGACGCTGCGCCCCCGGGCCTAACGATCTTGCGACACGCTTGCAGGGTTCAGAAGACCTCTTCGGTAATGGGGTGGGCTACCTGCGTGGACCCCGCGCCTCGGTGAACTTTGTGACAGCTCATGACGGTTTCACTCTGTCAGACCTCACCTGCTTTGATCACAAGCACAATATGGCTAACCTCGAAGAAAACCGTGATGGCACGAACGATAATCGCTCGTGGAATCACGGTATTGAGGGCACAACCTCTCGAGGGCCCGTTGATGGTGTTCTTAACCCCGACATTGCAGAACTCATCGAGGACCTGATGCCGACGCGTTTGCGTACTCGCCGTAATATTCTCGCCACGCTTTTGGTGGCAGCGGGTACGCCAATGATTCTTGGTGGCGACGAAATCTGCCGCACCCAGTTTGGTAATAACAATGCTTACTGCCAGGACAATGAGATTTCCTGGGTGGATTGGACACTCGATCAAGCGCAGCGCGATATGTTCGATACCACGCGTTGGCTGCTTTACCTGCGCCGCCACTTCCCTGCACTGCGTCCCGATGATTTCGGCAAGGGGCAAGCGCTCAATGGTGATTCCATTCCTGACGTGTCCTGGTGGACTGCTGAAGGTGAACGTATGCCCGACCACGGGTGGGGAGAGCAACACAACCGCGTCTTCCAGCTCATGCGTTCTGGCCAGCACTGGGGTGGGGATGATGCCCTCATTGTCATCAACGGCACCCTTGAGCCCCGCACAGTCCAATTCCCTGTTGGGCACAAGAAGGGATGGAGTATCGCCTTCGACTCGGCGTGGACGACACCTCTTGATGGTGGTATTGACGTCAATGCTTTGGACGGGCACACCACTCCTGAGTTCAAGATGCTCAAGAGCGATAAGACAAGCATCCAGTTAGAGCCTCAGTCGGTGGTAATTCTGCTCTCGTGAGTTGGCCTATTAGACTATTCGGGTGAGCACTTCCGAAGATATTTTGGCTAATTCAACAAACGAGGCATCCCTGGCGCGTTCTCGCGCTCGCAGTGCAGAGATTGACGCCGCTATCGACACCGATCCCAGCCGTTTCCGTATGCTGACGGGCGATCGCCCAACGGGTCGGCTGCATCTGGGCCACTATTTTGGCACCCTGCACAACCGCGTGATCTTGCAAGACCGCGGAGTGGATACCTGGGTTCTTGTCGCTGACTACCAGGTGATTACCGACCGTGACGGCGTGGGGCCCATCCGCGAGCGCGTTCTGGGTTTGGTTGCCGACTATCTGGCGGTCGGCCTTGATCCTGAGCGCACGACGATCTTTAATCACTCTGCGATTCCGGCTCTCAACCAGTTGATGCTGCCTTTCTTGTCGCTGGTCACTGAGTCGGAGCTTCACCGTAACCCCACAGTCAAAGCCGAGTTGGAGGCCACGGACGGTCGAGCTATGTCTGGCCTGATGCTGACCTACCCTGTTCATCAGGCTGCCGACATCTTGTTCTGCAAGGCCAATATTGTGCCTGTCGGCCAGGATCAGCTCCCCCACTTGGAACAGTCGCGTCTGATCGCGCAGCGTTTCGATAAGCGCTACGGTCGCGTTGATCCTGAACATCCCGTGTTCCCCCGCCCCGATGCGCTTTTGTCTGAGGTGCCGCTGCTGTTGGGGACTGACGGGGCAAAGATGTCGAAGTCACGTGGAAACACCATTGAGTTGGCTATGACAGCCGATGAGACGGCCAAGATTTTGCGTAAGGCAAAGACGGACGCTGATCGTGTCATCACCTTTGACCCGGTGAATCGCCCTGAGGTGTCGAACCTTTTGATGATGGCGTCCATGGCAACGGGCGAGGCTCCCGAAGCGATCGCTGAGCGCATTGGTGATGGCGGTGGCGGCGTCTTGAAGGCGACCGTGACCGAGGCTCTCAATGACATGCTGGCCCCCATTCGTGCCCGCCGTGCGGAGCTGGTAGCAAACGAGGATTACCTGCTGTCCGTTCTGGCTGCCGGTAATGAAAAGGCCACTGCTCAGGCCGAGGCGACCCTGAATGAGGTTCGCCAGGCCATGCAGATGGTGTACTAAGTGCAGGCTTAAAGGGAGGAGGCCGCTTTCTGTTGGCGACACTGCGAGAGCAACGTAAAGGTGTCAACAGAGAGCGGCTCCTGCCATATCAAGTGGCCTCCACTGAGCCTTGCTTAGCAAGAAGGTTAGAGGAAGGAGCATGGTGTGGAGCTGCAGGATTTTTATACACGCCTAACACGCCACTTCGATCGGTCGGCACACACATGGCAACCGCAAGTCGCGGTTTCGGCGCCCCATCGGGGCATCAACTTTCATTACGGGCCTC
Source organism: Schaalia canis (assembly GCF_003858455.1). GTDB lineage: Bacteria > Actinomycetota > Actinomycetes > Actinomycetales > Actinomycetaceae > Pauljensenia > Pauljensenia canis. The sequence continues at coordinate 94,453 of NZ_RQZF01000009.1, forward strand.
GTGACATCCCTTTTCACGGGACAAGCGTAGGCAAGCTCGTCACAGCGGCCTGCGTCATGCAGCAGGTGGACAATGGTGCCTTAACGCTCGATACCCCGATTGCCAGCGTCCTTGCTTCTGCCGAGCTTGAGGGACTGTTCGCTGCGGGACATCTTTATGAGGTCACCATTGAGCACCTCCTGACCCACACCTCGGGTGTCAATGACTACTTCGATGGACGGGCCAGGGGCGGCAAACTCAGCAAACGTGCCCTTGCTGACCTGGAACGAAAATGGTCACCTCACGATCTGCTTAATCACACTCGTACCAATCAACGGCCCGTCGGCAAGCCAGGACAACGCTTTTTCTATAGCGATACCGGTTTTGTTCTGCTCGGGCGCATCCTTGAAGAGACCAGCGGTCTGCCCCTTGAGACTCTCTTCCACGAGAGGGTGTTTTCTCCTTTAGAGATGACAAGTGCCTTCATGCCCTACCGCTCATCCCCACATCAGGGCGGGAGCAGCCTTGCGCCCATGTGGCTAGGAAAAACACGAGTAGACCTTTCCCCGGCGCTGACTCTGGATTGGGCCGGCGGAGGCATTGCTGCTACGCCAAACGACTTCGTTCGTCTTATTCGGGGCCTTCGAAATGGAACCTTGGTGTCGCAAGAGTCGTGGGAGCGGATGACGATCCTGCGAAACCGTTTCCGCGTAGGTCTGCGCTATGGGGCAGGCACCATGATCGTTAATTTTGCGGAGTTGTCCCCCTGGGCACGCAATTGGCCACGCCTTGGTGGACATTTGGGAGTGAGTGCCGCACATGTATGGCACGATCCCGTTCACGACGCAGATATTGTCATTAACTTCGGCTCAACCGCCGCTATGCGCCCAAGTTTTCGCGCACTTTACGAGGTGGTGGGAGCCTTGCGTTCCCTCAATTCGTAGGTTTAAGGCCAGCCTTTCCTGCCCTCGTACAGGAGCGGCTGCCCTTCGTAGACAGGCTGTTTTCTCGCTTTTAGGGTGGGGGTATGAGTGCAGCACTATCTCCCTCGCAGATGGCTTCGTTGTCGGCCTCGCAAGGCCCCTCAGATGGCCTCGCTACCCACGCTGAAAGCACCGCGCGCACTGAAAGCACTGCTCACGCCACGAACGGTGAAAAGCAGCGTTCCGTTGCCTCGCGCCTAAACTGGCTGCGCGCTGGCGTGCTCGGCGCCAATGACGGCATTGTGTCGATCTCTGGCCTGCTGGTGGGTGTGGCTGCCGTTGACCCGGCGAACACGACGGCGATTGCGTTGGCCGGCGTGGCCGGTATCGTTGCCGCTTCCTTGTCGATGTCGGTGGGCGAGTACGTGTCGGTGTCAACTCAGTTAGACACTGAGCAAGAACTGGTGCGTAAGCAGTGGTTAGCGCTCGCTGATAACCCCGCAGCGGAGGAAGCTCGCTTGGCCAAGCTCTGGGTGGATCGAGGCCTGAGCGAGACGACAGCAAAGGCTGTGGCCGCTGAGCTTTCTGCCCATGATGCCATTGATGCGCATTTGACGACGGAACACAATATTGACCCCGACGATCTGACCAGTCCGTGGGCTGCAGCGATCTCGTCCTTTATTGCCTTCGTCATTGGCTCCCTCCTGCCTTTTATCACGATGCTTGTATCGCCGGTGGCGTGGCGTATCGGCGCAACCTTCGTCGCGGTGACGGTGGCTCTGGCGCTGACCGGCTGGCTCTCGGCATGGTTGGGGCAGGCTCCGCGCCTTAAAGCAACGGCACGCTTGGTTATTGGTGGTGGTGTGGCAATGGGCTTGACCTACTGGGTTGGCCATCTCTTTGGAGTAAATATCTAGCACCCTGCACACAACCGTGTGCTCTGCCCCACACTCAGGTGCTTCTCAGTAGTAGGCTAGTGGGGTGAGCGAATTCCATATGACACGTATTCCCGCAGTTGAGCTCTTCCCCACCGTCGAGGGAGGCCGCCTGCCCGCCAAAGCCGCCGAAGGAGAACCCTTCCCGATCCGCGCTACCGTCTTTCGGGAAGGACACGATGCCTTCGCCGCCGAAGCTGTCCTTGTGACGCCTACCGGAGCTGTCCACTCCCGCACACTGATGCGCGATATTGCCAAGGGGCTTGACCGCTACGAGGCATGGGTGATGGCCCCCACGCCCGGAGACTGGTCCTTCCGGGTGGACACCTGGGCAGACCCCTACGCCACTTGGCGTCACGATGCCACGATCAAAATCAAGGCAGGCATCGATGTTGAGCTCATGTGCGAAGAGGGCGCGCGCCTCATGGAACGCTGCATTGCCGGGAGGGCGATTGCAAACCCCACCCAGGCTCCTGCTCCCGCTGCCCTGCGTGAGGTGCTGACGGCGGCGGCCTCGTCCTTACGCGACCGCACCCTGACCCCCCAGCAACGCCTTTCAGCGGGCCTAGCTTCGCAGGTGAAGGCAGCTTTTGCGGCCCACCCCGTGCGTGATCTCCTGGACTCAACCGAGGCCTACCCCCTGGACGTGGCACGCTCACGCGCACTGGCAGGCGCCTGGTATGAGATCTTCCCTCGCTCAGCCGGAGCCTTCCAAAAGCCTGACGGCACCTGGGTGTCGGGCACCCTGCGCGGCGCAACAGAGGACCTGCCGCGTATCGCTTCGATGGGCTTTGACGTCATTTACCTCACCCCCATCCACCCCATTGGTACCACCCACCGCAAGGGGAAAAACAATACCCTCACAGCCCTTGAAGGCGACCCAGGTTCCCCCTACGGCATTGGTTCTGCCGAGGGCGGCCACGACGCTATCCACCCTGATCTGGGCACCTTCGATGACTTCGATGCTTTTGTCGCTCGCGCGAAGGCCAATGGTATGGAGGTCGCCCTTGATCTGGCCCTCCAATGCTCCCCAGACCACCCCTGGGTCACCCAACACCCCGAATGGTTCAATGTCCGAGCCGATGGAACCATTGCCTATGCGGAAAACCCTCCCAAGAAGTATCAAGACATTTACCCCCTGAACTTCGACAAGGACCCTGAAGGCTTAGGCGATGCTATTCGTGATGTGATCCAGGTGTGGATCGATCACGGGGTGACGATCTTCCGCGTGGATAACCCCCACACAAAGCCGCTGAATTTCTGGAAGGACACCCTCGATCACTTCCACGCCACCCACCCCGAAGTCATCTTCCTGGCGGAAGCCTTCACCCGTCCAGCCATGATGCGCACGCTGGGAGCAATTGGTTTTGACCAGTCCTACACCTACTTCACCTGGCGGGTCGACAAGGACGAGATCATCGACTACCTCACCGAGGTTTCCACCCAGACCGCCCACCTTATGCGCCCCGCTTTCTGGCCGACCACGCACGACATTTTGACCCCTCAGATGTGGACGGGCGGCACGGCGATCTTCGCTCTGCGAGCAATCCTGGCGGCCACGTCCTCACCCACCTGGGGCATCTATTCTGGCTATGAGTTTGTCGAGAATGAGCCTCGACCCGGCTTTGAAGAGCAGAACAATAACGAAAAGTACGAGTACCGCCCACGCGTATGGGAAGAAGCCGAGACGACAGGTATTCCTCAGCTCTTCACCCTGCTCAATGCCGCGCGGGCGAAGCACCCGGCCCTGCGGCAGTTGCATCAGATTCGTTTCCACCACACCGACCACCCTGAAATTTTGTGCTTCTCCCGCCAAGTTGATGGACGTTTTACCACCTCGGGTGAGACGGACACGGTCATCACCGTCTTGTCATTGAATCCTCACGACACCGTCGAGGGCACGATTGAACTTGATTTGAGTGAAATGGGCGTCGGAGAATCCGGCGGTCACGGGGATCACCTTGTTGACCTGGTTGATGAACTGGACGGACGCCACTACACCTGGGGAACAAAGAACTGGGTGAGATTGTCGCCCTGGACTCGCCTGGGGCATATCATGGCAGTAGTGCCGTCCCGCACACATTCCACCTGGGAGGATTAACCGATGGAGCTGACACCAATTACCGTGGATACGTCCCTGCTTGACGCCGTTGCCGCAGGCCACCACTACATGCCGCATGCCGTGCTGGGCGCCCATCTGGGCGAAGACAGCGTCACGATCCGCAGCGTTCATCATCTGGCTGATGCCGTCGAGATCGTCACCGCTGAAGGTTCCTTCCCCGCCGTTCACGAACGCTCGGGTGTATGGGTGGCGGTACTGCCCCTGACAGTCATCCCCGACTATCGCGTGCGCGTCACCTACGGGGATCACACCACCGAGGTGGACGACCCTTATCGTTTCCTGCCCACCCTGGGTGAGATGGACACCTACCTCATTTCTGAGGGCCGCCACGAGGATTTGTGGAAGGTCCTGGGTGCGCGCGTGATGTGCTTTGACGGGGACATGGGCGCTGTCGAGGGTGTTGCCTTCGCCGTATGGGCACCCAACGCTCGCGCTGTGCGCGTGGTGGGTGACTTCAACTTCTGGGATGGGACTGCCACCGCCATGCGTTCCCTGGGAGCATCGGGCGTGTGGGAGCTCTTCGTTCCTGGCGTGACAGTGGGAGCCCGCTATAAGTTCGAGATCCAGGGTCCCGATGGTAACTGGTTCCAAAAGGCTGACCCGATGGCTCGCGCCACGGAGATTCCTCCGGCTACGGCCTCGGTGGTGACCGACCGTTTCCACGAATGGGAAGACGACGAGTGGATGGCCAAACGCGCCGCCACCAACCCCCATGAGGGCCCGATGTCGATCTACGAGGTTCACGTAGGCTCCTGGCGTCAGGGGCTGGGATACCGTGAGCTCGCTGACGAGCTGGTGCCCTATGTGACGAAGATGGGCTTTACTCATGTGGAGTTCATGCCCGTGGCCGAGCATCCCTTCGGCGGCTCCTGGGGCTACCAAGTGACCTCCTACTATGCGCCAACCTCACGCTATGGCACCCCTGATGACTTCCGCTATCTGGTGGATCGCCTGCACCAGGCTGGCATTGGCGTCATCTTGGACTGGGTGCCCGCCCACTTCCCCAAGGATGATTGGGCTCTGGCACGCTTTGATGGCACTGCCCTGTATGAGGATCCCGACCCACTGCGTGGCGAGCACCCTGACTGGGGCACCTACGTCTTTAACTTCGGCCGCCGCGAGGTGCGTAACTTCCTGGTCGCTAACGCCCTGTACTGGCTCGAAGAGTTCCACATTGATGGCCTGCGTGTGGATGCAGTGGCCTCGATGCTCTACCTCGACTACTCGCGTAATGACGGCCAGTGGCGCCCCAACCAATTTGGTGGACGCGAGAATCTGGAAGCCATTGAGTTCATCCAGGAAGCCAACGCGACCGCCTACCGCGCCCACCCTGGCATCATGATGATCGCGGAGGAATCCACCGCATGGCCGGGCGTCACGGCACCAACCTCGGGTGGCGGCCTGGGCTTTGGGATGAAGTGGAATATGGGGTGGATGAATGACACCCTGCGCTACATGCAAGAAGACCCAGTGAATCGTCGCTGGCACCATGGGGAGTTGACCTTCTCGCTGGTCTACGCTTTCTCAGAGAACTTCGTTCTGCCGCTCTCTCATGACGAGGTCGTGCACGGTAAGGGGTCGCTGATCAATAAGATGCCCGGCGATAAGTGGCAGCGCATGGCTGGCCTGCGCGCACTCTTTGCCTACCAGTGGTCCCACCCCGGCAAGCAGTTGCTTTTTATGGGTCAAGAGATTGCCCAGGAGGTGGAGTGGCAGGAGGCTTACGGCCTGGACTGGTGGCTGCTTGACCAGCCCGATCATGCTGGGCTCAACCGCCTGGTGGCTGCGTTGAATAAGATCTACACCTCCTCCCCTGCCCTGTGGGATGACGACTACACCGGCTTTGAGTGGATCGATGCTTCTGACGGGGACCACAATGTCATCTCCTACCTGCGTAAGGGCGCAGTAGAAGATGGCGAGCAGGACGTGCTGGTGTGCGTGGCCAACTTCGCGGGTAACCCCCATGAGGGCTACCGCGTGGGCCTGCCCTTTGGGGGTGAGTGGGAGGAAGTCCTCAACACCGACGATGTAGCCTTTGGTGGTTCAGGCGTGACCAATGTGGGCACGATCTACGCCGAGCACATCGGCTGGAATGGCCGGGCTCATTCCGTGGAGCTGCGCGTGCCGCCACTGGGCGCCGTGTGGCTTCGTCCCAAGAAGAACTGAGCTGACGTTCGGCACCCCTGTGGCGGGTGACCGATCGTTGAGGGCGGGTGCGATTCCAAGCGAACGCACCCGCCCTTGTTTATCCCTTATGCGGGCAACACGCGTTCTCTCCCCTTGCGGAGGCTTCCCCCCCACAGAAAAGTATGTAAGATTTGAATATATAAACTACTGTGACACATCGGGACGCGAAGGAGCACCCCCATGGCACTATCTCTTCGGCATATTGGTCTTGGCCTGACAGGGGCCCTCATTGTTGGCGCTCTGGGCGCCACGCTCGGAGCCCTCACCTTTGCTCCCCCAGTTCCCAGTTCCTTGAGCACGCCCCCTTCCATTACCTCAGCAGCCGTGAGCAGTCGCTCCTTCGTTGATGAACGCACCGTGACCATCACTCTCAAGATCAAAGAAGCCGATGCTGCCGTCACTCCGCGAGCCGGACGTGTCACAGCGCTGAATGTTGTCCCTGGTAGCGAGCTCACCTCCGGCTCTCCTATGCTCAGCCTTGACGGTCATCGCATTATCGCTCTTCATACTGCAACGCCTCTCTATCGCGAGATCAATGACGAGGCAGTCGGCACCGATATTGAAGCTCTTCAAAACGAACTCGTTAACCTTGGTTACGACATTGCTGTCACCGGCCGCGGAAGTTGGGGCACACGTTATGCTCTAGCTGACCTGCTCGACATTGATGACGGTAATGGCGGTGTGCCCGCCTCGATCCCCCACGACCTTATCTTCTGGCTGCCTGCCCAGAAGGTCAACGTTAAGGCTGTCAACGCACACCTGGGCGACGTGCTAGAACCCAACGCTGAGCTGGTGACGCTCACAGGCGGGGCAAGTAGCGGCTTCATTACCCTGCCGCCGGGAGCTGTTGACGGCTCGCGCGTCCTCAAAGTCAGCGGCAAGGACTACCCCGTTCCTGACACCGGCATTATCGAAGATCAAACTGTCCTTCAGGCCATCGTTGCTTCTGAGGCCTACACCTTTGGCCAGATGCAACAGCAAGGCAAGGAGGACGCGGTGCTGTCTTTACCGTGGAAGCTCGCTGAGCCCATTGACGTGCAAGCTGTGCCTGCTGCGGCACTCTTTGATGTCACGCCTGAGACGGCATGTGTCTCCAGTGGCGGAAAGATCCTACCTGTGACGATCATTGCCTCTGAACTGGGACAAAGTTTCATCACCACCGCCGAGCCTCTGACCGAGGTTGACCTGCAGGTGGAGGGCCTGAAATGTCCGTGATTCTGCGCGATCTTGGACACCGTTTCCCCGGTGGCCCGTGGCTGTTTCGCACGGTGAACGCCCAGGTCGTGCCAGGTGACGTGACAGCGTTGATTGGCCCGTCGGGTTCGGGGAAGTCAACGATGCTGGCCATTATTGCTGGGTGGATTGGCGCTGCCGAGGGCGCAGTGGAGATTGCCCCGCGCGCGGATGGCTCTCCGGCAAGACTCAACTGGGTGTTCCAGAATCCTCATGGCGTGCCGCGCCGCAGCGCCATCGATCATGTGATGGTTCCCCTCTTTGCGCGCGGTTTTACTATTCCCCAAGCGCAGGAGGCCGCGCAGGCCCTCATGGAAGACTTTGCGCTCAGCCATGTTGCAGACAGACCTTTTGCGACCCTCTCAGGTGGTGAGGGCCAGCGTCTCATGCTTGCTCGCGCTCTTGCTGCAGCTCCTGATGTGCTCCTCGTTGATGAGCCCACTGCCCAGCTTGACCAGCGCACCGCACACCAGGTCGCAGGAACTTTAACTGCCCTGCAAAGCCGTGGCGTGGCGGTCATTATTGCCACTCACGACCCCTCGGTGCGCGATCAGTGTTCCTCGGTCATTGATTTGGCGGATTTTGTCTCCTTCGATGATGACGAGGGCATTACAGCAGCGGAGGTGGGAGCGTGAAGTCCTCCGCATTGCGCCGCGAAATCTGGCGCGATATCTCGACCGGCACTGCGTGGAGTGTCATATTCACGCTCGTTGCCTCTGTGCTCTTGACGGGGCTGGCCGCTGCCGACGTGCTCTTGGTGAGCAGGATTAATGCTCAGGCCGAGCACTACCGCTCCTCGATGGCCTCGATTATGGTGATGGAGGCCAAGGGGAAGATCAATGCTCACGCCTGCCTTGCGCTCTCACGCCAGCCGGGCGTTCATGCCGTCGTTGCCGTGCGTTCCCCCGAGAAGCAGGTGAGTGCTGACGCACTGCCCTCCTCCTCGATCCGTACCTACGAGTCCACCCCCGGTGTGGAGCGCATCCTTCGTATCCCCGTGACGGAGCGCGCGGGTACTGACATTGCGCCCGAGCAGGTGGGAGCCTACGTGTCCCAAAGTGTGGCCGAAACCTTAGCGCTCGGCCCTGGCGAGCGCTTCAGCCTCGGCGGCCAGCAGACGATGACAATGGGGATCTTCCCGTGGGACGAGGCCGACGGGCGCCGCCCCGGTTTTGCCTACTCCCTCTTTTTGCCGGTGCCACCCCGGGGAAGCTTCGATGAATGCTGGGTAGAGACCTGGCCAATGAACCCTGCGCTCGATTCCATGATCCGTGGAAGCGTTGAGGCGGGCGAGAATCTTCCGCATCTGAGCCCCAAGCTCTACCCCTTCAATTCTTCTTTGGGCGCAACCTTTGACGGTAATGGTCTCTTTCACGATCGTCTGAGTGCTTATGCGCCGTGGCTTGTAGCGGTGCTTGGTGTGCTCATTGGTGCTGCCAGCGTGTGGCGCAGGCGCTTGGAGATCTCCTCAGATCTACATGCTGGTGTGGCGCGCGCGGATATCCTCGTGAAGTTCATGTGGGAGAGCGCCATCTGGGTGACGGCCACACAGATTCTGGCCCTGCCCGTCATGACCTGGATGGTTTTGCGCAATCCTGCCGCTGACCAAGGTCAGATGTGGATGATGGTGCTTCTCTACCTGTTTCTCAGTGCTGCTTCATGCCTGATCGGCGCTTTCCTTGCCACCCTCGGCGTGCGCGAGAAGCACCTCCTGTCCTTCTTCAAGAATAGGTGAGCCCTATGACACACACAGCGCATTCGTCATTGCTGTCTCCTTCCCTCCAGGCTGACCGACGCTATTGGAAGCGTTGGGGTGCCTGCGCCGCCCTCATCCCCCTCATATCTTTCAGTGCGGGGTGTGCGGCCATGAGCGGCGGGGATGAGGACGCTTCAGCCGCTCGCAGCGCCGAGCTCTACGCCGCCGATTTTGAACAAGCGCGCCAACGCACAGCGAACGCTCCCCTCGCCCAAGAGATCCTCGCTGACAATCGCATCACCGAAGCCGAGATGATCGGTATGTTGGACCTGTGGTCGACCTGCATGCAGGACAATGGCGTGACAGGCTACCAAGAGGGGCTGGACCCGGATTCACTGAAGTGGGATGATTCGGTGCCGTGGGAGGTCTATGAACGCGCTCAAGAGAATTGCATCGCAAAAACTGGTTATTTCGAGGTGAGCATCCTCTATCGGAGCATCACCGTTAATCCTGAGAACTACAATTGGAGTGCGCTCACCGTTCAGTGCCTCACGCGCAATCAGGTGCTTGAACCTGGATTCACCGCAGAACAGTACGACAAGGTCGCTGAGGACTTCGGTCGGGCGATCACCGAAGATAGTGTTGTTGCTGGAGGTCCGTCATTCCCCTTCCTGGGTGATCCAGCCACAGCTGAATGGATCCACGGCGAGTGTTCTCGCGATCATCGTTTCGACCGCCAGGCGGTCAGCGAACCCGCATGGGTCGATATGATGCGCCGTGAACGCAATGGGGAAACGACGGAAAACACCGGCAGCACAGGACAGTCCTCCGCGTCATAGGCGCGCAATGGCGAAAGGACAGCGGGGACATGCAGCGGGTTCATGCGGGGCGTTCAGGCCAGTACCTGCGCGCTGGCACGCCCATTCGTTGGCTAGCCACCGGCTGCCTGAGTAGCATCCTCCTGACAGGCTGCACGATAGCCCCACAGGACACCGGCGTCACGGCGGAGGTCTCAGGCCAGGCGTATGCCGCCGAGTTTGACCGGGCGCGCCGTGATTCAGCCTCCTCACCCCTTGCCCAAAAAATTCTTGAGGACAATATTATTAGCGAGCAGGAGATGCTCGAACTGCTCGATGTCTATTCGGCCTGCATGATCGACAATGGTGTCAGCGGTTTCACCGCAAGTCTCACTGGGGATGGTGGGAACGATGCCACTGTCACTCGGGCTGTGTACGATGCCGCAGAGAGCAACTGCCAGAAGCAAACCGGCTACCACGCCATCGAGTTCCTCTACAGAGACATCAGAGAAAATCCTTCGAACTACAACCGTTTCGAGATCCTTGTTGCCTGTTTTGTGCGCAACCGAATCGTTGAACCCGGGTATTCGCCAGAGCAGTATCACCGAGAGACAGAAGCCTTTTTCCACCAGGTCAAAGAGCAGACCGAGATCCTGGGTGCAAGGCCGTATTCCTTCATCGGTGATCCAGTCACGGCCGAGTGGATTTTTTCGGAATGTAGCCGCAATTCGAGCTTCAATCGCGAAGACGTGCCCGAACCCGACTACCTCGAAGAGCTTCGCCGCAGCGAGGAAGGACTACCCCCTGTCGGCGCTCCCTCGGAGGCCGAAGAGAGCAGCTTCGAAGATGCCGGACAATCCGATCCGCTGAACTGATCCCTCAGACCATCAGCAGCGTGGCAAGCTTCTGCCGGGCAACGCGCACCTCGTCAGTAGCCCCAGCAATACGGAACAGGTCCAAGAGACGCAGTCGTGCAGCGTCACGCTCCTCCCCCGCTGTTGAGGCAATCGCAGCCAGGAGCACCTCGAAAGCCTGGGCATGCTGCCCATCGGCAAAAAGGGCGTCCGCCTGAGCGGCAGCTTCTTCTGCTCCGGCTTCGCCGGCGGCTCCGGCCTCGTCAGACAAGCCCTGCTGGCGCGCCAGTAGGCGCACGCGAGCCACAGCAGCCTTCGCTGCCTCATCCTTCGGGTGGTGCTCAATAACCTTCTCCCAGGCGGCAATCGCGCCCAGCAGATCCCCAGCCTCCTCTGCGGCAAGAGCAGGGAGGTGTTCCTCAGGGATCGGGGCGGCAGTGTCGGCTTCGGACACCTTCACCCCGCCCGTCACACCCATCTGCGCGGCAGCAGCCAGAAGGTCCTCAATCACCGGCACAACCTGCTCAGCCGCAGCAGACCCCTGGAAGAGGGGGACAGGGCGGCCGCCAATAACAGCAACCACCGTCGGCAGAGCCTGAATCTGGAAAGCCTGAGCAATCGCAGGAGAAGCAGCAGCGTCAATCTCCACAAGCTGGAAGCGACCCGCGAAACGCCGCGCAACATCTTCCATCATCGTGACAGTGCTGCGCGACTCCAAAGAGGCCTGCGCCCACAGCACAATGACGACCGGCACTGCCCGCGAGGTCGACATGACCAACTCGAAAGTGGACTCATCAGCTTGAGTAATAAGTGGCACGTCCAGACGAACACTCACCACATCCTCGCGTTGAGTGGCATCACCCACCGGCGCCTGCCCCTCAGAAGGAACTCCCACAGGGCTTCCCTGGGCAGCATGCGCCGCCAAATCAATCGCCCCGTGAGAATCTGCCGGAGCTAAGGGCGTCTGAGGCTCAGAGGCTCCCATTGGCTGTGTCATCGTCAGGGTCACTCTCCCTCAGGCTTCGCGGCGTCATCACGGGTCACGGATTCAATGGCCCGCTCTACGCCAATCACACTGGCCTTATCGTTCGATCCCTCCACAGGAACACGGATCAACACATTCAGCAGGTAGTTGACCGTTACCTTACCCACGACATTGGCATCCCCTGCCAAAGCTGCAGGAGAACCACCCAACTGCATCTTTGAACGGGCAATCGTGCGATCGTACGTGTGAGAGTAGGTCACAGTACCCGATACAAGCGCTGCCCCATCCTGCAGGAGAACACCGGTCACAGGGAAATCACCTGTCTGAGCCTTCGCTGTTACCGTACCAGCAGAGGACACTGCCTCATTAAGGTCCTTCACTGTTTTGAGGTAGCTGTTTTGAGTGAACTCATCAGCAGTGAAAAGATCCGAGCCAGCCGTACCCGAGTTCAAGACCTCAGCATACTTAGCGACAGCATCCTTCGGAGTCACAACAAACCCCGCTGCATCGGGAGCAAGGTAAGGGGAGCCCTCTTGGACAGACAGTGTTGAAATCTTCGTGCCGCCAAGCAGTCGCGTCCAGTTCTGGAGCTTGTAGCCAGAACGTGCATCCTCTTGAACGAAAACATAGGCTGCCGGAAGGGCACCACTTTCTGCCTTCGAAATATCGACAACGACACGCGGCCATTCAGCCGAATTTGTCACCGTCAAAAGCTGCGGAGTCAGATCCAGATGAGGAACAGCAGCACCCGTCTTGGACGCCAGGGTGTACTGAGCTGCGCGCATCTTCAGCGCAGGATCGCTCACGCGTTCAGCGAGAAGCTCCGATTTCCCCGCCTTATCGGCCTCATCGATAGTCTCTTGCGCCTCACGCAGCATTGTGTCGATACGCTCAGCATCAAGATTCGGCGTGCCACTCTGGCTCTCGGACTGAGTGGGAGAATCCACCACAACGTCACCTGAACATGCTGCCAAAGTGCCCGAGGCAGCAAGGGTGAGAGCAAGTAAGGCGCTCACACGTCGTCGGTTGCTCATTCTTCCTCCTTCGCGTGGGTACCACGCTTCATCCACGACGACATGAGGGAACTCCATCCCCCTGCCTGCCCTGTTGGTCGCGAGGATGAGGAATCCTCGTCATGGTTTGTCGAAGAATCTTCTTCCCCTGCAGGCTCATCTACTTTTTCGTCACCATCGCCGGTGTCTACCTGCCGGGTCACCACGGGAAGCAAACCTGTATCGAACTCTCTACCGTCGATCACCAAACGTTCCAGGCCGCGTTCCCGTGCTTCACGCAGCGCTCGGCGCGAGGGCAAAATTGCCGCACCTGGCCGAATCGATGACAGATCAATGGTTCCGGTATCGGTTGGAACAGTCTCTGGCGGATCGGCCTCGATCGGCCCGCCATTGGCTGCGTGGCGTCCAATGGTGAGTACACGCGGTTCGTCCTCATTTGCCTGCGGCGAGCCAGCGGTCTTTGACACTACGGGAACGTCTGCGGTGTCATCACTGACCTCACTCCCCTGCCCGGCGTGATCATCTCGATCGGCAGCGTGTCCTTCCCCAACCTGGGAGTCCACCATGTCAGCATATTCTTCAAGGTAGGCAGCCTCGTCGTGAGAAGGCGCATGTTCACCAGAAGGTTCAGGTTCTCCGCCGAGCTCATCGGCCTCGAAAGAGGGTTCTTCCCCCGCATCATCAGGAGTATCCGGTTGGTCCCAGCCATCATCGGGTACCGAGGAGAACACGTCAATCGTCGTCTCTAGCGGAATAGACGAGTCCCCACCCTCAACGTCGAGATCTGCTTCCTTATCGGAGTGGTCAGCGGGGTATTCATCAGCATCAGGCTGTCCTTCGGATGCAATGTTCTCGCTCATAGCAGCGTCCTCAACGCGTACATCCGTGTCAACAGCTTTTTCTGCGGCGTCCCTTCCTTCGTTCCCAGAGGCATCACTGTCGCGTTGCTCCGCTGAGGCTGCATAGTCAGCAATCTCTTCCAGAGAAATCGCCTGAGTATCCGTAATATCCGCACTCTCGCGAGCAGCAATACGTTCCGCACGCTCATGACGCGAGTTCATCACACGCCACTGGCGATACGCCAGGAATACTGCGATTGCAGCAAACAGGATCGACAGAACCCACGCAAAGACTGCAAGCACATTCGTCTTCTTCACCCCCCAGGTCAGGGTGATCGTCGGAGCCGCATTTCCCGATTCACTCGCTGCCATAATTGCCTGGCCTGCAGCAACATCCTTCAAATCCAGGGAAACAGAGCCCTTGCCACTCACTTCCCGCAGCCACATGTCATTGGAAACAATCTCGTTGACAACGCCACCACCAGACTGTGCGGTATCAGCCGTGCCCGATGCAGACTGTGCACCATCGGCTGGTGGTGTTGCCTGGGACTGCGCATTATCCTGAGCACCGCTTTGTGCGGCTTGACCACTCTGCGCAGCCTGGGTGCTGGCCGATTCATGCTCTGCGGTCTTGAGCATGGTGAGTCCACCCTCAACACCAATAATCTCGGTGTAAGCAGAGGTGCCAATCCATCCCATAATGTCGGCCGGAGTGCCCACGACAAGGGCGACTTCCTCATCCTGGGCAGCAGAAGCAGTAACCTTCACTGACTGGCCAAATAGAGGCAAGACGCCATCTCGCGTCATGACAAAGGGCTGTGAAGGCGTCACCGAGGCGACGACTTCCTGTGCGGGCTTCCACACTGTCAGCCCCAAGATGCCCACAATCATGCAAAGGACAGCCAGTGCTGCAGCGACAAGTGCTGCGGCAAATTGTTGAAGGCGTTCCATAGGTCATGCTCCTTGTGACGGCTGTTGCTAGCGATCCTTAATAACGATACGGGAAATGTGGCAACGCTGTCAGAATGAGAGCGTCCTATTAGAAAAAACTCACCGAAAAAGCGGAATCCCTCATGACATTCTAGTATTTCGACGTCAACGGGGCCTTAATCTTCTGTCCCAACAATCTGAATGCCAATGCCGACGCCCATCAAGGCCCTGAGGCATCCCAAAGGGAGCTTCTTCTGGCCATGCCACCACATGTGCTACCCCCGCCGCCACAGTATGCAGGCAGCCAGGGCACACATAGTCCTTCGTTCCTCCGCGTACCCGACGAACCTGGTAGGGCGCACCTTCAGGTCCCAGTTCCGTTCGAGGGACAGAAGCAAGCCGCCCCATATCAAGAGGTCGGTGCTCCTGCCCCCACGGACGCTTTGAGGAACGTCGTCCCATCAGCGCACCTGTGTGCCGCGGCGCCACACAGACACCACAGACAATTCGCCATCAACGGCGACGACATCAGCCTTGCGACCGGCCTCAAGGCGACCAACGCTCGTATCACCAAGAATGGCCGCACCCGTCTCGGTTGCCATGTAGACAGCATCAATCAAGGGAATCTGCGCCTGCTGGACAGCAACGCGCACACAGTCCATCAAGTGTGCGGTACCTCCAGCAATGGAATCACCCTCAGCTAAGCGGGCAACACCCGCCTCCACACGCACCTTCTGAGGGCCAAGCTGGTATTCGCCGTCAGCCATACCCGCTGCGGCCATTGCGTCGGTGACAAATACGCACTGTTCACGACCAAGGATGGTGTAGACCTCACGAACAATCGCAGGATCAAGATGAATACCATCGCAGATCATTTCGACAACGGCGCCGCCCTGGGAAGAATCGGCCAGGAACTCAGCAATCGGGCCGGGGTCACGGTGATGCAAAGGACGCATCCCATTAAAAAGATGGGTGACAGTCGCACGATCGGAACGACGGCATGGTGTGCGGTCAAGGACCTCGCGGGAATATTCAAGGGCTGCCTTTGCGGCAGCAGGATCGGCGTCAGTGTGGCCCCACGACGGCAAAGCGCCACCCTCAATCAGGACATCCACAACGGAGCCCTCACCGATCATGCCAGGCTTTTCTGGCGCAAGAGTCATGGTGACTGTATTGCCGTTGGTAGCCTCAATCAGGCGGGCAGTCAGCTTGGGATCGGGGTCAATGATGTAAGTACCATCTTGCGCGCCCTTACGCTCGTGGGAAACGAATGGCCCTTCAAAGTGGATGCCTGCAAGTTCGCCCTCGTCAGTGAGGGCCCCCAGCAAAGTGGCACGCTCAACGAGAACGTCAGGGGCGGCCGTCACCGTCGAAGCAACAAGAGTGGTCGTACCGTGAGCGCGGTGTTCGTTAATGGCGACCATCGCTTGTTCACGGGTGGAAGCATTGGGGAAAGACTCACCGCCGCCACCGTGGCAGTGGACATCAACCAGGCCCGGCATATAGGTCAGACCAGAGTGAGGAGTGCTGCTGAGGAGATCAGCATATTCAGGATGCTGTGCAACAACAGCGTCACGCTCACCAACAGCGGTGATAGTGTCACCAGCGCACAGGATAAGTCCGTCTTCACAGAGGGTATCGGGCAGGATCACACGTCCACGAAGGACCAGCACGTTGTCAGACATATTCCCATCTTCCCACTTTTCAGCCGCTGCCCAAAGCACTTGGCGCAAACGTCGTCAAAAGACGTCATATTGCTGTCACATCAGTCTCGAAAGGGTCTTTCCCTCAACTCCCATTTCCCTCAACTCCCAGCCGCTCCCGCATGTCGGCAATCGCCATGCGCACGCGCTGATCCATATCTTCGGTCACATGAATGTCCTGAGCCCACAACAGTCCCTTATTCACCGGGTTAACAGCAATCACGCGGCCGCCCTCGACAAGCAAAGGTCGGAAAAGCCCATTATTCGTGGGGCAAATCAGCTTCTCCCCCGCCGCATCGGTCAGACTCAAACGGTTCTTAAATCCAACATGCAATTCCTCGAAGGAGGGAAGGTAGTGCAGGGCTTCTGCCTCCTGACGATTCTCGCTGAGAATATCAAGCAAATCAGCCCGCATCACATAGAATCCGCGCATCCCCACTCCCCCAGCGTGCTTCGTCCTGGCAGTCCCCGAAGCAGTAGCTGAAGGGGCATGCGTGCACAGTTCAACACCAACTTCAACGTCGCCCTCGTAGACCGCTCGCACCCACACCAGGGGGCCGATGGCAATTCCGCCCGTCGTGCCTGCAGGTGACGAGGCCGATGCCTCCACCGCGTGACGCAGGGCGCGCGCACTGACGCTTACACTCAGCCCCGTCCATCGTGCAAGGTCAGCGGCACATACCGGGCCATGTCCCCACGCATATCGGGCGGCAATCTGCGCCAAAGCCGCATCATGATTTGCCTGGCCAAAGGCCACCCCAACACCCACCGGACTTGAATCCGCATCAGGAAGCTGCGTCGCATCCACGATGAGGTGTTCCCCTGCGACCTGCTGCGCTCCCACAGCTATCCCCTCAATATGGAGGCGCAGCAGGAAAGCACGTCTGCGCGCCTGAGCGTCTTCCGAAGCAGGATCAATAAGTCCGTCCTCTTCCCACGCACGACGCAGATCGGCACGAGTGGCTCCACCTGTGCGGGCGATGACCTCAGTGGCAATATCGGCGCTGCGAGTCAGCTCAGCATCGGTGAAACGAGAGGGGCCGTATCGGTGCGCCAGCGCAGCTCGCAGCCAGTGGTGATCCTCACGGGTGGAAATGTGGACGGTGCCCCGCATCGGCCACGAACGAAGAATCTGGTGACTGGCGAAAGCCTGCCACACGGCTGCTGCATCCGTCCCTGATGTCTCGCGGGGCCCCTGTGTTGACAGTCGCGCGGCAATGGCATGAGGAACGGCTGACACCTGCTGACCCTGCATTGCCAAAAGGGAGCGCACGACCTGTGCAGGTGTGGAAGTGCGTGTGGCCTCGACAAGGCCCAGTGAACACATCCGCAGGAGGGAAAACTCATTAGACATGGACGACACCCAGTGGACGTGGCGGGAGGCTTTCAGAACAGGCGTGACTCGACATCGTCCACGCCCCGCATCGCGTCATAGTCCAAGATCATGCACTCAATGCCGCGATCTTCAGCCAAGGTTCGTGCCTGCTTGGTAATTTCCTGAGCGGCAAAAATACCGCGCACGCCTTCCAAAAGCGGATCGCGCGAGAGTAACGCCAGGTAGCGGGTAAGCTGCTCCACGCCGTCAATCCCTCCACGACGCTTCACCTCGATCGCCACATGAACGCCATCAGCGTCACGAACCAACAGATCAACCGGGCCGATTGCCGTCGGGTACTCGCGGCGGACAAGCTCCCAGCCGCGCCCCAGCAAGGTTGCGACCTGCTCAGAGAGTAGATGCTGAAGATGAGCCTCAACACCGTCTTTCACCAAGCCTGGATCAACGCCGAGATCTTCGGTCACATCGTGAAGAATCTCGTGAATACGAATAACGAGCTTATCGTCGCTCTTTGCTGCTTGAACGGTCCACACTTCCTGAGTGCTGTCACTCAGGTGGTCATCCTCGTGCGGCTCCGACACAGTCACCGTACACGGAGCCGTCATCCAGTTCAGTGGCTTGTAGGACCCTCCCTCAGAATGGATCAGAACTGAGCCGTCGCCCTTGAGCATAATGACGCGCAGGGCAGGGTCAAGGTGGGCGGTGAGGCGACCGGAATAATCAACGGTGCAACGGGTAAAGACAACACGCACGCAGGTGAGCCTACCGCATGACGCGCGCTTAGAAGGCCGTATGGTGAGGCGCGCCGGATTCTACCCAGGACACTAAACCGTTGAAAGTCTGCGGATCGACGGCAAGATCCCACTGTTCATCACCAGAGGTGATAGTGACCTCAAGCATGCCATCGACAGTGCCATGAGGTCGGGCAGGAGAAAGCTCAAGAGTGCGACGCGCCAACACAAAATAAGGGCGATTCGACATTGACACAAGGCGATACCACGTCAGGGTTTCCGCTCCGTACTGGCCAACACCCGCATACCACTTACCATCGTCGCCCACTTGAAGGGCAGAAGAAAAAGAACCGATTGTTCGGTTCAAACGCTGTGCGCGCACATTAATAAACACCAGGGCCAGAACTGCCAGTACACCAAGTACAGCAAGTACCCACCCAAGAACACCCAGAGGTGTCATGACAGTCCCTTTCATCTCGGGCCCGAAGGCCAGGCCGTTGTGATGTGAGTATAAATGAAGGGTGGTTGGTCCTTTTACCAGGACCAACCACCCTTCAGTGTTCAGGATTCGAAACCGCTATTTGCGACCACGGTGACAAAGTCAGAGTCAACAGAGACAAAACCCCCGTCTACGGTGAAATGCCGCTTCTGACCGTCAGTGGTGCTCAGGGTCATCTGTCCGTTACCGAGAGCAGCCAGCAGAGGCTGACGGCGCGGCAAGATACCGAGGGAGCCGTCAAGGATCGGCACCTGGACCTGCGTGCACACGCCATTCCAGAGGCGTCCCTCAGCGGAGACAACCTCAACTTGGAGAACCCCAGCCATCAGGCGTCCTTCTCAATCTCGTGCCAACGGCGCTCGAGGTGCTCGATGCCACCGATATTGTAGAAGGCCTGCTCGGGCACCTTGTCGTAGTAGCCCTCAGCAATGCGCTTGAATGCCTCAATGGTCTCTGACAGAGGAACGGTGGAGCCTTCAACGCCAGTGAACTTCTCTGCCATGTAGGTGTTCTGGGAGAGGAACTGTTCGATGCGGCGTGCGCGCGCAACGGTGATCTTATCCTCTTCAGAAAGTTCATCCACACCAAGAATGGCGATGATGTCCTGAAGCTCCTTGTTCTTCTGCAGAATTGCCTTGACATGGGTTGCCACGTCGTAGTGCTCGCGGCCTACGATTGCCGGATCAAGGATACGGCTGGTGGAAGCCAGCGGATCAACGGCCGGGTAGAGACCACGGGAAGCAATCTCACGGGAAAGTTCTGTGGTTGCGTCCAAGTGGGCGAAGGTTGTGGCCGGAGCGGGGTCGGTGTAGTCGTCAGCGGGGACGTAGATTGCCTGCAGGGAGGTGATGGAGTGACCACCTGCAGAGGTAATACGTTCCTGAAGCTGACCCATTTCATCCGCCAGGTTGGGCTGGTAACCCACAGCCGAGGGCATACGGCCCAGCAGGGTCGATACCTCAGAACCTGCCTGAGTGAAACGGAAGATATTATCGATGAACAAGAGCACGTCCTGATGCTGAACATCACGGAAGTACTCGGCCATGGTCAGACCAGTCAGGGCGATACGCAAACGCGTGCCCGGTGGCTCGTCCATCTGGCCAAAGACCAGGGCGGTCTTGTCAAAGACGCCCGCATCTTCCATTTCGTGGATGAGGTCATTGCCTTCACGGGTACGTTCACCAACACCAGCGAAAACGGACACACCGCCATGGTCTTGAGCCACGCGCTGGATCATTTCCTGGATGAGAACGGTCTTACCCACGCCTGCGCCGCCGAAAAGGCCGATCTTGCCACCCTGAACGTAGGGGGTAAGAAGGTCGATGACCTTGATGCCCGTCTCGAACATCTTGGTGCGAGCCTCAAGCTGGTCGAAGGCCGGGGGTTGACGGTGGATGGGCCAACGCTCAGTTACCTCAAGGGTTTCACCCGGCTTGAGGTTGAGGGGCTCACCGGTCACGTTAAAGACGTGTCCCTTGGTGACGTCACCGACGGGCACCGTAATGGGGCTGCCGGTGTCGGTCACCTTTGCTCCACGAACGAGGCCGTCGGTGGGCTTCAGTGCAATAGTGCGAACGAGGTTATCGCCCAGGTGCTGAGCGACCTCAAGGGTCATGGTGAAAGTGCCCTCGTCCTCGCCCTGTCCCGCCAGATCCACGTCCACGTGGAGAGCGTTGTAGAGAGGCGGGATGCGGTCGGGCGGGAACTCAACGTCGACAACGGGTCCAACGACTCGCGCGACGCGGCCCTCGCCGCCGGTGACTGTTTCTGTCATGGTGTTCTTCTCCGCTTCCATGGGCACTCAGCCCTGAACCAGTGCGTCGGCCCCGCCAACGATCTCGCTAATTTCTTGCGTGATCTCCGCCTGACGGGCCGAGTTGGCCAGGCGCGTGTACTTAGTGATGAGCTCTTCAGCGTTGTCCACAGCGGTACGCATAGCACGCTGACGAGAAGCCAGCTCCGATGCGGCTGCCTGCAAAAGGACGTTATGGATGCGGCTCTCCATGTAGAGGGGGAGCAAGCCATCCAGAACGGCCTCAGCCGAAGGAATGAACTCGTATTCGGGGAAGGTCAGATCGGGGTTGTCAGTCCACCCCAGCTCACCTCCGCGTTCCTCATCCGAGATAGGAGTGTCAACGATGGTCAGGGGCATCATCTGACGGACGTCAGGAACCTGACTCATCATCGACTTGAAGCGCGTGTAGACAAGGTGAACCTCAGACACTGCTGTCACCGGATCTTTATCCAGGAAGCGCGCAAGCAGTTCTGCGGCGATCTCGCGGCTGGTTGTCACCGTTGGCGAGTCCGACTCCCCTTCCCAGGCGCGCTCAATCGGCACGTTACGGAAACGGAAGTAGCTCTGGGCGCGTCGGCCACAGGCGTAGAGCACAGGCTCCTTGCCCTCTGCGCGCAGACGGGAGATCAAACGCTCCGTCTCACGCAGGATTGTTGCCGAATAGGCACCCGCCATACCGCGGTCTGCGGCCACAACAAGCACAGCCACGCGCGAGGTGTCCTCGCGATGAACAGTGAGCGGATGATCCAAGTCCGTGTGGACGGCCACTGCCGCCACAGCTTGGGTCAAAGCCTTCTCGTAGGGGCCAAGCTCCGCCGCCGCGCGGCGAGCCGAGCCGATACGAGAGGCTGCGATCATCTCCATCGCGCGGAAGACCTTGCTCAGCGTTCGCGTAGATGCGATCCGCTGCTTGTAGATCCTCTGCTGACCACCCATGCGTCAGGCCTTTCCGCCAGCGCGACGAACGGTGATCTCTTCGCGGGATTGCTCAGCTTCAACCTCGGAATCGTCAAGATCCATCGCACCACGGGCGCTCACCCACTGGGTGTGGAACTCTTCGACAGCAGCCTTCAGTTCAGCTTCCGTTTCGTCACTGAGCACACCGGTTTCGGTGATAGTAGTCAGCACCGAGGAGTTCTGGCGCAGGTAGTCAAGCAAACGAGCTTCGAAGGGAAGGACATCTGCGACGTCAAGGTCATCAAGGTAGCCGTTGGTACCTGCCCAGATAGAGGCCACCTGATCGGCCACGTCGTAGGGCGAGTTCTGAGGCTGCTTGAGCAGCTCCATCAGACGCTCACCGCGGATGAGCTGCCTACGGGTCACAGCATCAAGGTCAGAGGCGAACATGGCAAAGGCTGCCATTGAGCGGTACTGAGCCAGGGTGAGCTTCAAGGTACCGGCAACCTTCTTCATGGCCTTAATCTGAGCGTCGCCACCAACTCGAGACACCGAAATACCCACGTCCACAGCGGGACGCTGGTTGGAGTTGAACAGGTCGGACTGAAGGAAGATCTGACCATCGGTAATGGAAATAACGTTGGTCGGAATGTAGGCCGACACGTCATTTGCCTTGGTTTCAATGATGGGCAGGCCCGTCATCGAACCGGCACCGAGTTCGTCAGAGAGCTTCGCACAACGCTCCAGCAGACGGGAGTGCAGGTAGAAGACGTCGCCGGGGTATGCTTCGCGGCCCGGGGGACGGCGCAGCAGCAGGGAGACGGCGCGGTATGCTTCTGCCTGCTTGGACAGGTCATCAAAGACGATAAGGACATGCTTGCCCTGGTACATCCAGTGCTGGCCGATAGCCGAGCCGGTGTAGGGAGCCATGTACTTGTAGCCTGCGGGGTCAGAGGCTGGGGAGGCCACGATCGTCGTGTACTCCATTGCACCGGCATCTTCCAAGGTCGAACGCACCGAGGCGATGGTAGAGCCCTTCTGACCCACAGCAACGTAGATGCAGCGCACCTGCTTAGTGGGGTCACCCGACTTCCAGTTCTCACGCTGGTTGAGAATGGTATCGATGGCGATAGCGGTCTTACCGGTCTGACGGTCACCGATGATGAGCTGGCGCTGACCACGGCCAATCGGGATCATTGAGTCGATGGCTTTCAAGCCGGTCTGGAGGGGCTCGTGCACCGACTTACGCATCATAACGCCGGGAGCCTGGAGTTCCAGAGCGCGACGTCCGTCAAGATCGGTAATCTCGCCTAGGCCGTCAATGGGGCGGCCCAGTGGATCCACGGTGCGGCCCAGGTAGCCGTCGCCAACGGGAACGGAGAGAACCTCGCCCGTTCGGTGAACAATTTGACCTTCTTCAATATTGGAGAAGTCGCCCAGGACCACAGCGCCGATCTCACGCTGATCGAGGTTCATGGCCACGCCCAGCGTGCCGTCCTCGAATCGCAGGAGCTCATTGGCCATAGTGCCGGGAAGTCCCTCAACGCGGGCGATACCGTCGGCGGTCTCGGTGACGTAGCCGACCTCTTCGGTGGCAACCTCAGAGGGACGGTAGGAGTCCACGAAGGAGTCCAGAGCCGCCCGGATCTCCTCGGGACTGATGGAAAGATCAGCCATTGAGCATTCCTTCTGTGAGCAGTGTGTGTACGTGTGGGGTGGTCAGCGGGAGCCAACCAGTGCGCGACGCAGATCGTTGAGCTGCGTCTGAATGGAGGAATCGAGTGCGGTATTACCGACCTCAAAGCGGAAACCGCCAACGAGAGCCGGATCGATCGACACGGTCAAGGTGACATCGCGACCAAGCTTGCAGGTCAGCACTGCACGAAGACGCTCAATCTGAGCATCCGTCATGGGTGCGGCTGCCTGCACCGACACAAGCACGCTATTCATCATCGATGCAGCGCGCTCAGCGAAACGGCGCAAGGTCGAAAGCAGTCGTCCATGGGAGGTGCGGCCAACGCCTCGGCGCACCAGTCGCATGGTCCACTTGGTCAGCTGATCCTTAAAGATCGACTGCGCGAGGTCGCCACGCTCGTGGCGATTTCCGTGTCCCATATCCGAAAGCTCAAGCCTCAGATCGCGATAATCTGCCAGGAAGTCAGCAACTGCAAAGAGCTCCTGACCAACAGTTTCCAGAGCATCATTGCGGCGAGCGTCTTCCATGGTGGCGATGATGCCCAGAACTTCGCAGGCATCGTGCAGATCCATAGGATCTGACCAATGCGATGCGACCAGGTCGTCGAGGACGGTTGCGGTGGTAGCAGTCACCACCGAGCCGACGGCGCCTCGTGAAAGAGTGCGCTTGTCATCGACAGAACGAGCCGGGTCAGTCATGCCTCGACGCAGGCGAGCATCTTCGCGGACGAGGTCGGAAAGACCGAAGAAATCCTCAGCAACGCGCATCGCATCCACCCCGGGCTGAGCCAGGGCGGCGTTCAATGTGCGAGTAGCGCTTGCGAGCGCCACTTCTCCCGAGGTTCTCATCAGTTCACTCCACCTACCGGGGCTGCGGCCGTTTCCTTCTCAAGATCGTCAAGGAAACGATCAACAACGCGTGCAGTCAGGGCCGTGTCACTCAGGTGCTCACCGACGATCTTTTCTGCCAATTGGGTGGCAAGAATACCGACCTCGGTCCGCAGGGTACCTTCAGCAGCGGCGCGCTCCGCTTCAATCTGACGCTGAGCGTTTTCAAGAATACGGGCGGCTTCAGCCTGGGCCTCATCGCGAGCGGCGGCAACAATACCCTTAGCTTCTTCACTGGCGCGGTCACGGATGGAGTGCGCCTCGGCGTTTGCCTCGCGCAGCATCTCTTCGCGCTGACGCTCAGCGGAAGCTGCGTCTGCCTTAGCCTTCTCGGCAGCGCCGAGGCCTTCTTCAATCTTCGCCTGACGCTCATCAAGCATGGCGTAGATCTTCGGCAGGGCGTACTTTCCGACGAGCACCCAGATGAGAAGCAGGATCAGTGCTGCATAGAAAACTTCGTACAGCGGGGGAAGAATGACGGAGTTCTCCGCCCCGTGGTCCCCCGCTGCTGCCAGGAGGGTCTTCATCACTTAACGACGAGGGGCAGCACGAAACCAATGAGGCCGAGAGCTTCGACCATACCGGCACCGATGATCATGTTGGTGAAGAGACGACCAGCAACCTCGGGCTGACGAGCAGTGGATTCCTGGGTCTTGCCCACGAGGTAACCGATGCCGATTGCGGGGCCGAGGGTGGCGATGCCGTAACCAATGTAGGCGAGGGAGATGCCCATGTGGGTTTCCTTTTCATGTTGGGACGTCCCTGTGGACGTCTGAGTGGGGTCGGACCGTCAGTGACTTTCGACGGACAGCTTGATGTACACGGCTGAGAGGATCGTGAAGATGTAGGCCTGCAAGAAGGCCACGAAAATCTCAAAGACCGTCATAACAACCATGGCCAGGCCTGTGAGGGCCGCGACCGAGGTCATCGCATTGAGTTCAGACAGGAGAACGGCCGTACCAAAGTAGGACATGCCCAACAGGATGTGGCCGACGAGCATATTGCTCAAAAGACGCAGGGTGAGCGTCACAGGACGCACCACGAAGTTCGACAGGAACTCGATGGGCGTGATGATCAGGTACATGAGTGCGGGAAGACCTGAAGGCATGAGCTGAGACTTGAAGAAGTGCCCCGCGCCCTGCGCGCGAATACCCGCACCAATGAAGGTGATGTAGGTGAAGAGGGCGAACATCATCGGCACTGCAACTACAGAAGTAGCAGCGATATTAATACCGGGAAGAATGCCCGAGATGTTCATGAAGAGAATGCCCATGAAGGCCATGGCCAGGTAGGGCGCGTAGCGGCGTCCAAGCTTGGGGCCTAGCATTTCCACGGCGATGTTGCCTCGAATGAACTCTGCGATGAGTTCCATCATTGCCTGGCCGCGACCAGGCACAAGGCTGAGGTTGCGCACGGCAAGAAGAGCAACAACGCAGAGGAGGCCGCCCATAATGAAGCGTGCAAGGGTCAGGCGATTGAACTCAAAGAGCGTGCCTTCACCAAAGATGGCTGCCGGGAAGAAATCACCGATGCCCGGAGCGTGTGGAGCCTGTGTGAAAGCAGGAATGGCCGTGAGAGCCAGAACAGCCAGGATCAGTGCCAAGACCACCCAGTACCAGAGGGGGGTGCGGTAGGCGCGGGTTGACTCAGCCTCGGTCGTGGTGATCGTCAACAGGGTATCCTTCCGGACTCTTCAGGCGTCGATGACTGACGGCGTAACTACAAGGGCGAAAATAACAGCCAGAGATAACTGTACCAGTCCCGTCAAGGGTTCTGGATGCCATCTCATTGAATGTTAGTGGGACGTGTCCAACGGCACGACGTTGAGGATGCGCGCGCGGCTCAACATCCACACTTCAGCAAGAGTTGACAGCAGGATCATGATGATGAGAGCGACCCCAATAATGCGCACCTCGGCGCCCGCCAAGCGCCCTCCGATAAGGGAAAAGGCAACAATCAAAATCCGACCAAGGTAGCCAATCCCCAGCCATGCGGGCAGTGATGCCTGCGCAGCGTTGAATACACGTTTCACAATGCCAACAGAAAAGAAAGCCATTGCTGCCACGGATGCCATTGCCCAAAGGCCGGTCAACCCCCTCAGATCAGATGAGGCCACCATCATCCACACGCCGATGCCCAGTATGACCAGCGCCCCCAGCACAAGGGTAACGACCCGGATTCTCTCTCCGGCACGCTGAAGCGCAGGATTCCCATGCGTCACCGGCCGGTTCTCATATTCCGCAGACTGTGCCTCATCTACGGCATGGCCCTTATTCATGGGGGTGTCGTTCATGTCCGTCCTTTCCATGTGCGGCAGCTTTGCGCGCAGCCTCTCGCATCCAGGGAAACTCAGCAATGGTCAGAATCAAGACCACGACTAGCGTTGGCAAGGACACTAAGGCGACGCGATGCCAGGGATAGTTCAAAAGAGCCACCGCTGACAGTGACACCTGGGCTGTCCACAGCCACAGAATCGCCACCACTCCTCGGTGCCCATGCCCGCGAGCAAGCAGTCGGTCATGGAAATGTGAACGATCCGCGTGGAAGGGACTTTTTCCATTCTTCAAGCGGATCAGTGAAGTGGCGATTAAATCTCCCATAGGCACAACAATCACCGACAGGGGCAACAGCACAGGAAGTAAACCGACAAGGAGCTGTTGATCGCCCAACACGGAAGGATCAATCTGGCCGGTGACAATAATCGCCGCCGATGCGAGGATCAAGCCGAGGGTTTCAGCTCCACCCCCCATCATGATGGACGAGGGATGGAAGTTGAACCATAGGAACCCACCGCACACTCCCACCAATGTGATGACAACAAGGGAAGCAGTGGTGGCATAGGTTGCTGCGCCAGCTTTGACGGAGAGCGAATACGAGTAAATAAAGAAAGACATGGCACCGATGCCTACAGTGCCGGCGGCTAAACCATCCAGGCCATCAATAAAGTTCACCGCGTTAATAATTGCAACGACCACAAGCAAGGTGAGGACAAGCGATAAGCGCGAAGAGCCAATCGTGATACCAAAGATTGGGAAGCTCACGAGCTGCACGCCCGAAAGGGCCATTAATCCGGTGATGAGGATTTGTCCCGAGAGTTTCGTCAACCAATCAAGCTCAATGACATCGTCAACGACCCCCAGCACTGACATGGCTGCCGCTCCACCCATCACAGCCCAGGGGACGGAGGTAGAGAACACGGGTGCCATGTAGGGAATGGTGGAAGCAATAAGCATCGCGATAAGGAAACCAATAGTCATGGCGATGCCGCCCAGGCGAGGGATGGGGATGCTTTGAATGTCTCGGGAGCGAAGTTTCGGGACGATTCCCCAGTGCAAGCATGCGAAGCGGACAATGGGCGTCACCAGCACGGTGATCCCCATTGCCAGCAGCATGAGCAGCAGGTAGACCTTCACGTCCTGCGGATCCTCTCGACCTTGGCCTTCTTTGTGCCCTCAGTAGCGCAGTGATGCTTCGCGTTACGAGGCCGGCGGAGCAATAACGATGCCAGCCGTCTGGCTGAGCTCTTCTAAGGATAGAGCCCCCACGCGCAGAGCACGCGCCTGCCCGTGGGCGAGGTCAATGATTGACGAGGCCGTTCCGACTCTCGATTGTCCTCCATCAACGTAGGCGTCAACGCGGTCGGCGAAGTATCCTCGCGCTTCGTCAATGGAGATGGCAGGGGGATTTCCCGTGGTGTTTGCTGACGTCACAGCCATCGGACCGGTGGCGGCAAGGAGGGCGAGGGTGGCCTCGTGGTCAGGCATGCGCACCGCGAGGGTTCCATTCGTCTCCCCCAGGTCCCACCCCAGGTCGGGGCGAGCTTCAAGGATGAGGGTCAGACCTCCCGGCCAGTAGGCCTCTGCCAGGCGGTAGGCCGCTTCGGGCACATTGACGCACAGCTCGTCAATGCTCGCTGCAGTAGGCACGAGCACGGGGGGCGGCATCTGACGATCTCGTCCCTTGGCGGCAAGCAGGCGGGTGATTGCCTCTGGACGAGTAGCAATCGTGCCGATGCCGTAAACCGTGTCGGTTGGCAACACAATTACCCCTCCCTCACGGACGAGGGCGGCAAGGGAGTGGCAGTCGGCATCGGCAAGGCCGCTGTGTGCATCGTAGTTCAGGCTCATTCGTCTTCCTGGAGACTCTCAGTAGGAGGCATGGTAGTGGCTAGGGGGGCTCGGGCGATGAGCATGCGGTCGGCGCCCGACAGATCCTGGGCAGTGCGAACGTCGCGGAATCCTGCAGCCAGGGCGACCTCACGAAGCTGTTGGGATTGTTTCTCGGCATGCTCCATGACGAGCAGGCCCCCTTTGTCTGTGTCTGTGCTCGGCCTCAACAGATGTGCTGCACGGTGAATAATGCCCCGAGGGATCACCATGCCGTCCTCTCCCCCACCGTAGAGGGCTTCTGGCGGGTCAGCAAGAGCCTCGGGTTGGGTAACGTCAGCCAGGGGAACGTAGGGCGGGTTGGCAACGACCACGTCCACACGCCCGTCAAGTTCAGTCAATGCGGTGGTGGCGTCCCCTTTCACGAGGGTGACGCGCCCCGGAGCCAGACGCTCACAATTCAACTGAGCCAGGGCGTAGGCCTCGTCCATCAGTTCAACGGCATACACGCGACTGGTTGGGACTTCGGTAGCTAGGGCGAGCGCAATCGCCCCCGACCCCGTGCACAGGTCAATAACAAGAGGCCCAGCACTGTGTTGCGAACGCGAGCGAGCAAGAGTTTCTGCCTCGTCAATGGCGTATTGGGCGACCATTTCTGTTTCAGGGCGGGCGATAAACACACCTGGGCGGGCTTCCAAAGTGAGGGCACGGAACCACATGCGCCCCACGATATGTTGGAGAGGCTCGTGGTGTCGGCGTCGCGCAATCGCGCTACGGTAACGTTCAGCCGCGTGTGCGCCAATAACTGAGGGAACCTGCCAGAAGCTATCAACGCCACACACCCACTCCATGAGCGTGCGCGCATCCATGACAGGATTAGCGCCCTCTAAGCCGCCTAAGCGTTCACTACCCCAGGCGACTAGCTCGGCAACAGTGAACTCATGGCTAGCGGGTGTGGAAAACCCTGCGGGCGTGAGGGTCACGCCCCACCTGCCTGAGCGAGGCGTGCGGCCTCGTCCGCCTCAATCGCAGAGGCAATAACCGGCCCTAATGCACCGTTGAGCACCTGATCGAGATTATGCGCTTTGAATCCCGTCCGATGATCGGCAATACGGTTCTCAGGGAAGTTGTAGGTGCGGATGCGTTCTGAACGGTCCACCGTTCGCACCTGAGACAAACGCTGAGCGCTGGCCTCCGCCTCACGCTTGGCTTTCGCCTCGGCTGCTAAACGAGAGGCAAGCACACGCAAGGCAGCCTCTTTGTTTTGCAACTGAGATTTCTCATTTTGCATGGAAACAACAATGCCGGTCGGCAAGTGTGTGATGCGCACAGCCGAATCAGTGGTGTTCACGGACTGTCCGCCAGGGCCAGAGGAGCGATAGACGTCAATGCGTAGATCGTTAGGGTCAATGACGACCGTGTCATCCGTGTCAATCTCAGGCATGACGAAAACACCTGCGGCAGAGGTGTGAATTCGGCCAGATGATTCGGTCACGGGGATTCTCTGAACGCGGTGGACGCCGCCTTCGTATTTGAGGTGAGCCCATACGCCTTCTTCAGGCGAGGGGGTGCCCTTTGCGCGAATTGCTAGGGTGATGTCTTTGTATCCGCCCAGTTCCGTGTGGGTGGCGGAAAGCTCCGTCACGCTCCATCCCTTGGATTCAGCGTAGCGGGCATACATGCGTGCCAAGTCGGAGGCAAAGAGGGCGGATTCGTCGCCACCTTCCCCGGCTTTGACCTCAACGATGGCATCGCAGGCGTCGTCAGGGTCGCGGGGAATGAGGATCGTGCGTAGGGCTGAGTGAGCCTGGGCAAGTTCTTCTTCAAGCGAGGGGATTTCCTCTGCGAAAGAGGGATCCTCTTGGGCAAGTTCGCGTGCGGCGTCGAGGTCCTCTGCGGCGCTTGAGTAACGCTGGTAGGCGGCGTTAATCCGCCCGAGTTCAGCAAATCGCCGTCCAACGGAGCGTGCTCGGGAGGGGTCGGCGTGCAGAGCAGGATCAGCCATCTGGGCTTCAACTTGCGCGTACTCTTCCAACAATGGTTCGAGGGCAGCGAATTCAGTTCCGACGTGTGACACGCGAGGCTCCTTGGTGATGGGGACGAGGCTGGAAGTGACACAACGGCGCCGGTGGTCGCAGTGACCACCGGCGCCGAAGGAAAGCGTTACTTAACGCGCTTGCCGTAGCGAGCCTCGAAGCGAGCGACACGGCCGCCGGTGTCGAGGATCTTCTGCTTGCCGGTGTAGAAGGGGTGGCAAGCGGAGCACACGTCAACGCGCATCTCACCGGAAGTAATGGTGGAGCGGGTCTGGAAAGCGTTACCGCAGGTGCAGGTGACGTTGGTGTCAACGTACTCGGGGTGGATACCCTGCTTCATGGTTTTCTCCTTAGGAATTCGAGGGCGCTGGGTCCTTTGGGGATTGGTCTCAAAGGTGAACCAGAACCGAGAAGTAATTTTGCCACTAAAGGGGTGATCTCGTCCATGTCAACCCAGGCGCCAGGCCGTGACATGCCCGACATCGTCCCTTGGAGGGGGCATGGTCTTTCGAGGATATCCCCCTCCTCCCCCGGCCGTCCGCGCACAGGCAGCAGAAATGACCCGGAATGGTCACAGTTCCTGCGTCAGCGCACGCCCTTGGGCTGCAATATTTGCCGACCTTTCCTTCAAATCCACCAGCGTTGACATTGTTGCAGGAGAGTACGCCGCCACACCATCAAGTGTGATGTTGGCGCACCGCGCGCCAAGATCGTCGGTGTCACGCCGGTGGTCATTCACGCGCGCTACCAGACGAGGGTACTCAGCCGGATCAACAGTCTGGGCATCCAGGGCAGCGACAACCCTGTCATAGCTGCTCCGAGCGACAGCAAGATCAGCGTAGATCTCATCACGTAGGGCAAGATTTCGCGCTTTCCGGCGCACAATCATCGCGCATCCAAGAATCGTCAGAACGATGAAGAGTACGCCCACAAAGTCAAGCATGGTGCCACCGCTTCGGCGGCCGCCCTTCCAATCAATAGTGGGCGAAATATCGCGGGCGATCATGGTGATGTTCTCTTCGGTGAGTGCCGCTGAGGGCTTAATAAGAAACTCGCCGGAACCACCAGGGAGAGAAAAATATCCCTGCTTCAGGCTATTCCCCAGGGCATAGGCGTATTCGCCGCTGCCAGGGCGGGCACTGATAAGGAGAGTCATACCGTTCAGGTAGGGAGAGTTTCTTCCTTCAAGAAATGACTGATCCGCAGTATGCCTGCCATATTCCAAGGCGGCTTCTTGGAGGGGACGGGAAGTGTCGGGGTTGAGAATGACAACTGCTACGCGAACCCCCTGCGCTCTGAAGCGAAGTCGTTCTAATTCTTCCGTCAAAGACTGCTCGTCCACACTGCCGGTTTCATCTTCAATAGTGACCGACCAAGGAGCAAAACCCACGACGTGCCGGAGCAGAAGAATACCTGCGCCCGATCCAATCCCGACGAGGCTGAGGATGATCACCCCCGCTAGCCACGCCTGGGGAGACTTCTTCGCTAAGAAGTAGAGCAAAGGGGTAAAAGACTTCTTCGGCTGGTCTATCGGGGTCACTCGGGTTCCTCCTTGTACCTCAACTATCTGCGTCAAGGCTACGACGCACAGCGACTATACCCCCATGTCACTGAGTATTACCTGGTTGCATCACGGGAAATACGCTCGTCAATACGATGAGGACGATCCCGAACCGGAAAAACCGCCGCCGCCCCCACCAGAAGACGAGTAACTCGACGAAGATGAGGAGCCTCCCGCCCCAGAAGAACGTGACAGTGAGGCAACATAGTCAGGGTTCATCCGTGAGGAGGAATACCCCACTACCACTCCGGCTAGTGCCGTGGATGACGGCACAGAGCTTGCCATCCTGCCGCGGTTGGCCCGAATCGTTGACCCGGGTCGATAGGTCTGCACTTCCCCTCTTTCGCGCCACTGCCCTCGATAGGGAGTGCTATTGCCTGTGAACAGGTCATCAACGTCAGTGGCACCCACGTTCTCTCCGCGCTGACGCGCTGCGCGCATCGCCTCGTCAAGGACTTGCCGTGAAAGGCTCCACAACATATTGCTCATACGGTCAAGCTCACTGAGAGCATCCGAGGGGCTCAGAGTTCTTGCCTCTAGTTCGGCAGGCATCGCCCACAGTCGATGACGCGCCTTCATCGCATCGGCGCGAGCACTTGACCGCAAGCCTTCCGGCACCCCGCGCGTATCACTGATGAGCTGTTCGAGGGCGTCAATATCCTCAAAGAGTGGCCCTGTTTCATTCCTCCATACCTCGGGCCATCGCGAACTCATTGAGAGAAAGGCAGCCGTATTTGAGATACCGTCGTCAACCGCATTCAGCGCTACCGCTTTATCTCGCAAAATGGTGACATTCTTCGTTCCTTCTGGAAAGAGTGAATCAATGAACCCCAAGGAACCGAAGTCTTGGAAGAGACGCGTGAGCTCGTGGTAGTCACTGAGATACTGCTCGTAACGTTCGTAGACGCGCCTTCCGTGAATATCAGTAAGGTCAAGGATTCCTGCATCAATGCTCGTTGCCTCAAAGTCATTGCTGACCTGCGCATAGTTGCTGCGCGCCTCCTGAAGGAGGCGTCGACTACGAGCGCGGTATGAAAAACGCTGAACGAACCAGTAAAGGCCACATGCACTTGCAAAACCTGACACACCCCACCCAAGGGTGCTATTCGCCAGTGACGTGTCAATCTCAGCAGCTACAGCCTGAGCCCCCTTATAGAAGGCTTGGTCAAACTCAAAGTTCCGCAGATCATCCTTCATGCTCTCTTGAATAGCAAGTTGAGTGTTGACATCAATAGCAAGATCTTCACCGAAGTACGTTCCAACGTTGCGTTCCTGGGGTGCGAGTGCGAGGATCACCGTCTGATCCGCCCAGAACCTAGGGTTCTCTGGAGAAATCCACGCATCCTCCAAAGCCGCTGTGCGACCGTATTCCAGCGTGCGATAATTCAGGCTTTCGTCATCCAACGAGGGCAAGGTCAGAATGGAGATCTTGACCGGGCGAACGAACTGAAGCTGCGCAATCGCGCCAGCAAGTTCACGATCGTTGAGAATTGCTGCCTCGTCATACACATGAACGCTGACAGGAGCTTGGGTGGCTGGTTTTCCAAAAAACTGCAATGCAGGGAAAGCCGCGGCTGCAAGAAAAGCAATAAGGAAACCGGCCACCACACGGAAAATCTTCCACCCCACGGGTGAGGAGGTTAATTCGCTCATTCCATTCATGACAGACTCCCTCGCGTACTTCCCTGTCGAGAATACTGGTTTCAGGCAAGAATACTGTTGTCCAGGCGTAGAGTCTTTACACCCACTCTTCCAGAGCCTGCGCTAGTGCCCCAAGGGACACATAGTGAGCAACAGCGCTACCGCCCACAGCACCCGGGGCGGCCTCAGCAAGGCGATACCTCATAAGGTTCTCACGCGATAAGTCACCATGCGGATCGTAGTATCTGCTTTCGATAGCAACGACCTTGTCATCGAATCGTTCGTTAAAGGGCCGAACGTGCATACCCGATGCCTTCATCAGACGGACAATGTCAACAAGTAACCACTGCCGAAGCCGTGTGTCACATTCCCGCAAACGCTTCAGGGCTAAAGCTGGCTCGATTTCCCCCGATGTTACGGCCCTGTCAACCCCTTCACATTCAGAAAGGACTCTGTCAGGAAGGGCCGAAAAATGTGCCCCATCTGGATTGTCATAGGTCGGAAACCAATCCGTGCTCTGCAAGAAAGACCGTGCACTCTGGCAGTCCGCTTTCACACTGGCAATCTCTTTTTCCCACCCAGATCGCCAATCCCCTGCGTTGACCAGGAAAGCAGCATCCGACCGCTCATTCTCTAGAGAACGCTCAAGGGTCGTCACCTGTTGTTCCAGACGAGCCAATTGCTTATGCGCATACTCAGAGGTCATCTGAGGAATACTCAGAGCCAAAAGGGCACGCACCTGATCAATTCCTTGCTCAATGTTCTGTTTCTCGCGCTCAGATTGATAGAAGTAGTGTGCCGCTTCGGTTGATGAGTACGGGGAGCGCGCGATGACTGTCAGCTCTTCCTTATTGAGTTCAGCAAGAACCCTGAGTCTCTGCATGAGTGCCGCGCGTTGTGTCAGCCTGTCGCGCAGGGCAAGAATGGAGCCCAATGCGGCGAGGATGCCGAATACAGCTAAGGCACCCATGAGAATTGGCACAACTTTTTGCCACCACGGCCGCTCGGGAAGGGGCAGGGTTGGCTCAGCTTGAGAAGCTTTATTAGCAATACCTTTCACGAGCTTCTCCGGCGGCAATTGTGCAGAAAGCTCCTCCTTATTGATCGTCTCTTCAGAGACGTCAAAACGAATAAAGCCGCCTTTTGCCACAAGAACTGCATCTTGATTCGGCACAATCGCAAAGAGAACAAGAGTGTCAGCCCAGATCCACTGTGGACTACTAATGTCCTCGTAGACCCACGGCGCTTCCGTCACATGACTCAACGCGTAATGCTTGATCTCTTCCTTCACTTCCTCACCGGAGCTCGCCTGACTATTCATCGTCAGCACGGCAATATGAACCGGGCCGTTAAAGGAAAGAGATGCGAGTTCTCTTTCAAGTGCCGCTTCATCAAGGATCCCCGCATTGTCGTGGACTTCAACGGAAGGCGCACCGTGTAGACCCCACACCCAGATCGCACCGTAGGTCAATACGGCGATCAGAGTCAGACCTGTGATCCAGGCAAAAAGGAACCTGACTACGGCCACGGTAGGTGACGGCAGTGAAACAGGAGAATCAACGGACATGAATGATCCTTCAATCGACAGGCACGGTGCGACACCCCAAGTCTGCCATGCTGATAAGAGATTCACGCATTCATTCACTTGTCCACAAATAATCGCGAGGCTTGTCGCACCGCCATTTGCCGCATACGTACCCGTCGGCGTCTCATACGTAGCCCAGAGTCCTCCGGCAAGTAAAGCTCATGTTGCGCGTCTCGCTCAACATCGATAAGAGCAAGCCCCTGCCACCAGAGAGCCTCGGCCTGGTGACTGGCCAAAGCGGTGAAAGACTCCCAAAATCCTAGTTCTCCGAAGTCATTCAAGGCTCCTCGGAAAGCATCATAACGGGCCATGTACTTGTGCAGTTCTTGCTTCATTCGTTCCGTGCCATCACCGGTGGCTTCGGCGTAGGCATACTGAGCTTTCCATTCATCAACTACAACATGGGAGCGCCTAAAACACACCTGAGCCTGCCTGAACGCCAATGTAGCGAAGTGGCGCCGATAGAAAAGCACGACAAACCAGCCCACCCCCGCTGCAGAAAGGGTGAAGGTGAAGAATCTTAGGGAATAGCTACCCCAGGGAGTTTCATCCACCTCACTCACATAGGCGTCCAGCGCTCGTTCAATGCCTTCGTCAAAATGCTTCGTTTCATGCGCATGATTAATAGCATCTACGACCCTCAAGCGCCTCCCTCGGGTGTTGCGAAGATCATCTGCTTCGACGATGCTCAACTGCCCAAAATCATGGGAAAGGACGAGTGCAGCCAGTCCTTCCCGCCATCGGCTGGGAGTACCTTCATCGACCCACTCCAGCTCCGGGTTCGCAGCCACGTGCTCTCGGAGCGTCAGCTCTGGGGGGCTGGCCAAAGGTGTATCAGAGACGAATACGACGAGGTGAAGGAGACGGTGTGACTGCTTCCTGGCGAGGCGATTACTCAACTCCGTTTCGTTGAGTTGTTTCGTCGCATCGTAAATGTACACGGAATCAATCGGCTGATCTTCCTCTCTGCCGAAAACGTAGAGCGCGGGGAGGGCAAATACCGCAAATAGGGCGAAGACACTAACCAATGCGTAGGTGAGCAACGCTCCTGACGGTCGAAAGCGGGATGTCATTCATGCCTCGTGTTCTCGATGTTGAGCATCTTAAGCCGTTGCTCGTAGACAAAGCGCAAAGCCCCCAAAGAGCCGACGAAAACCTCCGTGTCGTCCTCGTCCTGCTCCCCCGCATCGGCCTTCCTCTTGCGAGCAACGGCGAGGAAGTATTCCTCCTCGCGCCCGGACAGATCAGGGAGAGTTCGCCAGTCGATGTTAGGGAGGTCGCTGAGAAACTCCTCCTCAAGGTGGGCACGCACCTTCTCATAAAGTTGCTCCTCCACATTGAGCGTACCCTCTTCAATCAGAAGAATCTCCTGCGCGCAATGACGGACCGCAATCATCCAGGCCTGGCGCTTCAGATCACGCCGCAGTGCCACCAATCGACGAAAGGCTTCGACAATGTCGATACGCCCCTCCCGGTAGTCCCAGGTAATCACACTCAACTGAGAGCTGAATGTCTCCGAAGTAACATCCCCCGCGCTCAGAGCGATTCCCGATGGGGCTTCATAGGCTCTGATCCACATCGATCTATAGTGACGGATACTTTCGCGGACGAGTTCTACATGCGCCTCCCAGCGCTGAGTTCCAGCCGCATTGCCGGCAATCAGATCGGCGATTCCTTCGCGTTCAGCACTCAAGATCTTGAGTCCCTCTAGGGCTGATTCAAAACGTTCCACGCTCTTTTCGGCCGTGGGCGTGCAGGACTCGATGAACCTTAGTGGCAGGTAGGAGGCCATTGTTGTCTCCCACGCTTCGATACTTTCCACATACCGTTGGTAATGCGTGAGAGCATCGAGAGCGTGCATATCGGCGACCAGGATCCTTTCTACCTCTCTGAAGCGCTCCAATGCCTGGCTCTCAAGCTCACGATACTGTGTCAAAATCCATGCAAGACTCTTCCGGTTTCTCACCCCTACACTGTCGATCTCCATAATGGCTAGGGCAGCGGCCCCACCAGCGAACAAGGCAAAAGTAAGGCCAAGCAGACGTGGGTAGAGACCAGAGTCAAGATGGTTAATCTGACGGGCCACCACCGCCTCCAACGCATCGTTTCGAGTGTGAGCCTGAGAGTCCCAATACACTACTCTCAGCAGTGCATCACAGCTCGCTTCATCGGGACATAAATCCGGCGAAACTGCTGCCCACATCTGATTATCAGCGTTCATCGCCATCACAATAACGCGCCCCCTCAGCCGCGGATCTGGCGAGGACGGTGAGGCTGGGCCTTCCTTCGCCCCTGGGACAAGCCATCTGTCCACATGCGGGTTACTTCGCAAGAAATTCCACAGCTCTACGTCGGGCGGCACCCCGTGGCCGCTGTCAACACTAACAACGATGACAGCGAGCTCTTCGTCCACGCGGTGAGCTTTCAGGCTGTGATATAGGCTGTCGCCGTCAAGGATTTGCCCCCTGTCGTAGACACGTACTGTCTCAAGCGGTTGTTTTGTGTTGATGAACAGAGCAACAACCACCAGAGAAGAGGCAATGAGTATGAGAAAACTCAGCACAAGGATGACAGCGATCCGAGCTCTCTCCTGCGGAGATGAGTGCAGTCGTGGGATCGTGTTGTTCACACATTCGTCCTTGTGTCTCGTAGAGGGGGTTCACTTTTATTCATTATGGCGAAAAAGTCTCATACCTCCTCACTTTAAGTCCACCGGAAGAGACTGCCCCTCAAAAGCTTTTTTGGCTGACGGACGATCATCGCTTCAGGCACTTTGGCACTGTAACGGCCGAGGGTGGAAGGTTTCCCTTCCGCCCCCGGCCATGACGTTCAGGTGCATAACACCTCAGGTGATGGAACCTCAGTCAGCGCTCGGCGTTGTCTTTTGGACGAGCATCAGGAACTCAGCATTGGACTGGGTTTCCTTGAGCTTATCGAGCACAATCTCCAAAGCGCTTTGCTGTTCAAGAGTGCCGAGCACTCGACGGAGCTTCCACATGATGCGCAGCTCTTCGGGAGCAAAGAGAGTCTCTTCGCGGCGGGTACCCGAAGCATTGACATCGATAGCGGGGAAAATGCGACGGTCAGCGAGCTGACGCGACAAACGCAGCTCCATATTGCCCGTGCCCTTGAACTCTTCAAAGATGACCTCATCCATCTTCGAACCGGTCTCCACCAGGGCCGAAGCGACGATGGTGAGCGAGCCGCCTTCCTTCAGGTTACGGGCAGCACCGAAGAACTTCTTAGGCGGATAGAGAGCCGAAGCATCCACACCACCGGAAAGGATACGACCCGACGCAGGGGCAGCCAGGTTGTAGGCGCGAGACAGACGGGTAATCGAGTCAAGCAGCACCACGACGTCTTGACCAAGCTCCACCAGACGCTTAGCGCGCTCAATGGCAAGCTCAGCAACAATCGTGTGATCGGATGCGGGGCGATCAAAGGTCGAGGCAATGACCTCGCCCTTGACGATCGAGCGCATATCGGTGACTTCTTCAGGACGCTCATCCACAAGAACCACCATGAGGTGAACCTCGGGGTTGTTAATCTCAATGGCCTTGGCGATCTGCTGAATCACCATGGTCTTACCGGCCTTGGGTGGGGACACGATCAGACCACGCTGGCCCTTACCAATCGGAGCAACCAGGTCAATGACGCGAGGTGTGTAGGCCTTGGGGGTGGTTTCCAAACGAAGCTGCTCGGTGGGGTAAATCGGGGTCAGCTTGCCGAATTCACGGCGACGCTGCGCGTCCTCAATGCTCATGCCGTTCACTGAGTCCACGCGCACAAGAGCGTTGTACTTCTGGCGTTGACGTTCTCCCTCACGCGGAGGCTTGACAGCACCTGCCACAGCATCACCAGCACGCAAGCCCCAGCGGCGAACGTTGCCCAGGGTCACGTAGACATCATTCGGACCAGGCAGGTAGCCCGAGGTTCGCACGAACGCGTGATTGTCTTGAATATCGAGGATGCCCGCAATGGGAGCAAGGGGCTCATCCTCACGAATCTGAGGTTCGCCCTGACGATCGCGGCGGCTCTTGAAGCCCTCCTGCGAGCGTTCACCATTCTGCCCATTCTGGCGATCACCGTTATCTCGGCGGTCGCGGTCACGTCCACGACGACGAGCATTACGGTCACGACGGCCTCGACGGCCTTCCGTCCCATCTCCTTCAGGAAGTTCAATCTCCGTCAGCTCAATCGCTGGTTCAGTAGCGGCAGGAGCCTCGGCATTGTCCTCGTCCTTCTTCGCAACGGGAGCGGGAAGGTCAAGCTGAATGGTGGAGGTGTCAATGGCGCCATCGGTGGACACGCGGCGACGGCGGCCACGGCCGCGACGCTCGGTAGCATCCGATGCCACCGGCTCAGCTTCTGATTGTGGTGTCGGAAGGTCAAGGACGGGAGTATCCTGCTCGGCAGCGTCAGCCTTCTTTGCCGCCTTCTCTGCCTTGGCGGGCTTCTTTGCGCGCGAGGGCGCGGCAGATGCGGAAGATTCGGGGGCGGCAGTCGAACCGGCTGCCGCAGAAATAGCCTCAACCAACTGAGACTTACGCATCTTCGAGATGCCTTTAAGCCCCATCTGGGAAGCAACAGATTGGAGTTCAGCCAGCTTCATGCTGGGCAGCGATGCGGCGGAAACGCCTGCGGGGAGTTCGTTACTCACGAAGTGATCCTCACTTTGAGGGCCTTGTGAAGGCAGGGTGACATCCCTATGGAAATCCTCAGGGAAGGTAAAGGACACTACCCCACCTAATCAGAGGTGTTTGCCGAAACTTGCTAGGAAACCTAGTGACGCAGGGCGAACAATCTGCGAGAAGGGTAACGTCACTTGATGACGAAAACTCAGGTGCCACCTGAGGTTGGAAACCTGTCCAACACCCCAAGCATAGCAAGCTTTTTCCCCTCTGGGCACACTTCACCCCACACAAGTGTGCCGTTTAGCGCACATTACCCGACTGGCCAAGGTGAACTGCCTCGCACAATCAGAGCGCCACTTTAGCCAAACGCCCCCTCGTCACTGACACGCCGTGGCGCGCCACCGGCATATTCACCACCGTCCATCCGGCGGCGCGAGCCTGCTCTCTGACATCAGCAGGTACAGCCTCCAAACTCAAAACAGTGGGGCCTGCCCCTGAAATCACCGCGGCAAATCCTGCCTCTCGCAACCAATCCACCAGGGCCAGGGAAGGTTCCATTGCGCCACGACGGTATTCCTGATGCAGACGATCCTGTGTACCCGCCATCAGCAGCTCATGTATGCCGTCACCCCCGTCAGCTTCAGCGGATACAAAACGCGAGGACCCATTCGCCAATAGCGCCGACAACAAAGCCGCACGCCCCGCATTGACAGCAGCATCACCGTGAGGCACATGCGCAGGTAAAGCGGCACGAGCCTTCGACGTCGACAGTTCAAAGGCCGGAATGAAAGCAAGCGGGGCAATGGCCTCCGGCGGATTTACCGACAAAGCGCCAGCAACCCCGTTCTCCATCCACGCCACCGTTGCTCCGCCCAGAATCGCGGGGGCAACATTATCTGGATGCCCTTCCATATCCGCACTTA
This sequence comes from Schaalia canis, assembly GCF_003858455.1. Taxonomy (GTDB): domain Bacteria; phylum Actinomycetota; class Actinomycetes; order Actinomycetales; family Actinomycetaceae; genus Pauljensenia; species Pauljensenia canis. Next base: position 134,976 of record NZ_RQZF01000009.1, read on the forward strand.
ACTGCAAAAGATCCCCGGCAGTGAGCACCTCGGGATCCCCCACGAGAGCACGCGCCAACGTCAACCCGGCCACAATCGCTGCAGCGGAGGAACCGAGGCCTCTGCCATGAGGAATCCGATTCGTACAGTGCATACGAATCCCCACCTGCGGGGCTCCCACATGGTCCAGTCCAATGCGCAAAGCCCTCACAACAAGGTTGTTCTCGCCCGTGTCAACGCTGCCTGCACCTTCCCCCTCAATGACCACCGAGGTTGCTCCGGTGACGGCATGAACAGCAATATCGTCATAAAGGCTCAAAGCCAGACCAAGACTGTCAAAGCCTGGGCCAAGATTGGCCGAGGTCGCAGGGACCTTCACGGCAACGAAGTCTTCGCGCAGACGCATAATGGCCATCCTTTACTTTCGTGGAGGCGTGAGAGGCACACGGACGGGAAAGAGATGCAGGTGGAGCACATCTCACGCCAGAGCGTGAGTGCCCCACCTGCATAGCCTACTGCTCGTCAAAGACCCAGAACAGCAGCGACAGCGTCAACGTCGGCGCGCACAACCTCGGCCTCGACATCATCACCGGCACCCAGGCCAGCCAGAGCGGTCTTAGTGTCCTTGAGGCCATTGCCCGTCACCGTGCACACAATGCGCGCCTCTTCGGGTACCTGATGTGCCTGCGCTGCTTGAAGCAGGCCAGCAACGGATGCCGCCGATGCGGGCTCAACAAAGATTCCGACCTCAGCGGCAAGAATCTGCTGCGCTTCAAGGATCTGCTCATCCGTGACCGACGTGATCTGCCCCTTCGAATCATCCCGGGCAGCAACGGCGTAATCCCACGAGGCAGGGGCGCCAATACGGATAGCGGTAGCCAAGGTCTCAGGATTCGCAATAGGAGCACCGGCAACAAAAGGCGCAGCGCCCGCGGCCTGCACACCCCACATCATGGGAACCTTCGTGGCAACGGGCTCAAGACGCTGGTAGGAGTTCTCCATCGTAGAGGCCACTGCGCGTCCCGCATACTCGTTGAAGCCCATCCAGTAGGCAGAGATATTGCCAGCGTTCCCCACAGGCAGGACATGAATGTCGGGAGCATCCCCCAGGGCGTCAACAATCTCAAAGGCCGCGGTCTTTTGGCCCTGCAAGCGGTAGGGGTTCACCGAGTTCACCAAAGCCACGGGGTAGGCCTCGGTCAGCGCCCGCACGATACGCAAGGAATCGTCAAAGTTACCATCCACCTGGATGAGCTGAGCACCGTGCATAACAGCCTGAGCGATCTTGCCAGCGGCAATCTTGCCAGCAGGAAGGACAACCACCGAACGCAGGCCAGCGGCAACCGCATAAGCGGCAGCAGATGCGGAGGTATTGCCGGTGGAGGCGCAGGCAATCATTTCTGTGTCAGTGGCAGCGATCTTCGACACGGCCATGGTCATACCGCGGTCCTTGAAAGAGCCCGTGGGGTTTGCGCCCTCGACCTTAATCCACACCTCGGCACCAACACGCTCTGAAATCGCGCGAGCGTACACCAGCGGGGTGCCGCCCTCGCGCAGGGTGACAACGGGGTCACCTTCAACAAGGGGAAGGCGGTCAGCGTATTCGTTGAGGAGGCCAAGCCATTGGTGAGCCATAATCATTCCCCTTCCATGCGGATGGTTGATGCGATTTCACGGACAACGGATGCCTGTATGAGGGCCTCAATGACGGCTGTCATATCGGCTTCGGAGGCATCGTGGGTGGTAACAGTAAGGACGGCTTCTCCCTCACCTGAACTTGGGCGCTGATTCACTGAATCCAAAGAGACCCCCTGAGCAGCGAAGATACCGGCAACTTCAGCAAGGACGCCCACGTTGTCAGCGACATGCAGACGCACGCGGTAGCGAGTGCGAACGCTACCATGATCGCAGATGGGCAGGTCAGCGTAGACCGATTCACGAGGGGCATGCCCGCCGTAAGCACGGTGGTGAGCGGCAGCAACAACATCGGAAAGAACTGCCGATGCGGTGGGAGCGCCGCCTGCACCCTGGCCGTAGAACATCAGACGGCCCGCAGATTCACCTTCAATAACAATGGCGTTGAAGGCCCCATCAACACTGGCCAGCGGGTGAGTGTTGGGAACAAGCGCCGGGTGGACACGCACGGACACACCTTCGGTGCCCTCACCATCAATGCGACGCTCGGCGATGGCAAGCAGCTTAATGGTGTGTCCCGACTCAGCGGCTTCGGCCATATCCTCAGCCGACAGGGAGGTAATCCCCTCGACGCTGACATCGTTAATGCTCACGCGGGTGTGGAAAGCCAAAGAGGCCAATATTGCGCACTTTGCGGCAGCGTCCAGGCCTTCAACGTCGGCCGTGGGGTCAGCCTCGGCAAAGCCCAGAGCCTGAGCCTGGGCGAGGGCGTCGGCGTATGACATGCCCTTGGAGGCCATGGAATCCAGGATGAAGTTCGTTGTGCCGTTAACGATGCCCTGGACGCGCATCATCTTGTCGCCCACAAGGGATTCACGCAGGCCATAAACGACGGGAACCGCGCCGGCGACGGCGGCCTCGTAGTAAAGATCAGCACCATTGGCGGCGGCAGCTTCGTACAGCTCCGGGCCGTGAGCAGCAAGGAGGGCCTTATTGCCTGTCACAACCGTGATGCCTTGGGTGAGGGCTTGCATGACGAAGGTTCGGGCAGGCTCGATGCCACCAATAAGTTCAATGACGAGGTCTTTGCCGTTGATGGCAGTGTCAGGGTCGGTGGTCAGGAGTGCCGGATCAATCTCAACATCGCGCTGGGCATCAAGGGAGCGCACGAGGACGGAGGTGACCTCAATGCGAGCGCCCGAGCGGGCACTCAGGTCTGTGGCGTGTTCGCCAATGAGTCGAATGACTTGCGATCCCACTGTTCCAGCGCCAAGGACGCCAACAGACACGAGAGGCAAATGCTCCGACATACATTCTCCTGTTCATCAGGTGCGGGGATCTCCACATCAGTTGTGTTCGCATGCGCGGGTAGCACTACCGTACGAATGGCGACAACCGAATAGGGAGAATATCGAGGTCAATAGCAGGGAGTCTAGGCAATCTCGTCCTGCTCATGCGGCAACGTCCATAACGTGGCAGCCTCGATCTTGTGCAGAAGGCAGGGCTGTTCACACTCCCGGGGAGTTGATTGCCAGCAATACAGGAGGCAAGAGCATCAGACCGATCACGATGATATTGAGCCACTTGTGGTCACGAAGGATCGCCACATACTCACGCAAAAGAGCACTGGGCATGTAGTAGCGAGCCGTGGGCGCGCCAATGGCATAGCCGCGCAATCCAACGGTACGCATCAGCAGTGCCGCACGAAAAGCATGATAGGAACTGGTCACCACTGCGCAGCGCCCAAGGCGACCATAGGCAGATAGAACTTTCGCTGAATGCAGCAAGTTCTCTTCCGTAGTTGTGGAGGTCCGTTCCTCGAAAAGACGCTGAGGATCTGCACCCCTGTCTTGTGCCCACTTCGCCATTGCCTCGGCCTCAGACAAGGGTTCGTCAGGACCCTGGCCTCCCGACATGACGAGCAGAGGGCGGCGGCCTCGTGCATCTTCACGATCCACCCACTCCAGGCCGCGGCTAATGCGCCCAGCCAATAGCGGACGAACCACACCATCGGGCACACCTGCACCCAGCACAATCACGGCGTAAACCGGCCCGGCAAAGTGGCGAACACAAAAGCCGTAGATGGCCGAATAGAACAGGTAGGCCACAAGACCATAACCGATCCAGCCGAGGGGAAAAGCGAGGAAGAGGAGGAAAGCCACCACATTAAAAAAGCTCAGTGCAGCGGCGAGGAAGCCTCCCATCACATACGCCAGAATGCCCACCCCAAGGAAAAGGGAAAGCATATGCGCAAGGGCTCTGCCTTCCTTGCGCACCATGGTCACACCGTTGGCGATGAGCAGACCCGCGAGTACACAGATGCCAACAACAGTCACGCCACACAGAAGGAGCAGTATCCACGTTGCCAGTTCGGAGTCCTCAAAGCCTGGGATAGTCGGCAACTGCCCCATAAGAGCGGCGAGAACACTGGAACCAGTCATCAGAGTCACCGTTAGCAGCGCCACTCCAATACGCAGTTTTCGCGGATCGTGGAAGGCGTCAAGAGCTGCACAGATGAGGATGAAAAGTGGCAGAGAAAGAAGCTCCATAGTGGCCTATCGTAGGAGAAAAAGCAGTGGAGCCACTGCATGACAGGGGACATCGGTTGAGCGGGGACTTTCGGCCCAAATGGCATGTGACCGGTCTAGCAATTTCTAGGCTTTGAGAGGTAGGCCATAGGTCCACACCCTTACATTTGATACCCCACTCGCCGGGAAACACGGACAATAGAGATGTCCGCCCAACCGGCGCCACACGGAGGCTTCAACCTCCCCACCGGAGGCCCCACCCACGGGACCCGGAACACCTGAAACGAGGGATCATGACGACAAAGATGAGCGCAACGATCGACACTACCGAAGCATGGGCTGGTTTCGCGCCCGGAAATTGGTCGGAAACCATCGACGTCCGCGACTTCATCCAGCTCAACTACACCCCCTACGAGGGCGACGCCGCCTTCCTAGAGGGCCCCACCGAAAAGACCCTGCGCGTCTGGCAGACCCTCGAGGAAAACTACCTGCGTGAAGAGCGCAAGGTTCGTATCCTTGACGTCGACACCCACACCCCCGCCGACATCGACGCCTTTGCCCCCGGTTTCATTTCCGAAGACGATGATGTCTGCGTGGGCCTGCAGACCGACTCTCCCCTCAAGCGCGCCATGATGCCCAACGGCGGCTGGCGCATGGTTGAAACTGCCATCAAGGAAGCTGGCAAGGAGATCGACCCCGAGGTCAAGAAGATCTTCACCCAGTACCGCAAGACCCACAATGACGCGGTATTCGACATCTACACCCCCCGCATTCGAGCCGCGCGCTCTTCGCACATCATTACCGGCCTGCCCGACGCATACGGCCGCGGCCGCATTATTGGCGACTACCGCCGTGTGGCCCTCTACGGCGTTGACATCCTCATCGCTGAAAAGGAAGCCGATAAGGACGCCGTTGCTGACCAGCCCTTCTCCGAGCACTGGGCACGTTACCGCGAGGAACACTCCGAGCAGATCAAGGCCCTTAAGAAGCTCAAGAAGATGGCAGCCGACTACGGCTTCGACATCTCCGGCCCCGCAAAGACCGCGAAGGAAGCTGTCCAGTGGACCTACTTCGCCTACCTCGCATCGGTGAAGTCCCAGGACGGCGCTGCCATGTCAATTGGCCGTCTCTCAGGCTTCTTCGACATCTACTTTGAGCGCGACCTGGCCAATGGCACCATCACTGAGCGCGACGCCCAGGAGATCATTGACGCCCTCGTCATTAAGCTCCGCATCGTTCGCTTCCTGCGCACCATTGACTACGATCAAATCTTCTCCGGCGATCCCTACTGGGCGACCTGGTCAGACGCAGGCTTTGGTGACGACGGCCGTACCCTGGTGACCAAGACTTCCTTCCGCCTGCTCCAGACCCTGCGCAACCTGGGCCCCGCGCCCGAGCCGAACATCACCATCTTCTGGGATGAGGAACTGCCCGCAGGCTACAAGGATTTCTGCGCGGCAATCTCCATTGAAACCTCCTCCATCCAGTACGAATCTGACGACCAGATCCGTTGCCACTGGGGTGATGACGCCGCTATCGCGTGCTGCGTGTCACCGATGAAGATTGGCAAGCAGATGCAGTTCTTCGGCGCTCGCGTGAACGCCGCTAAGACCCTGCTCTACGCCATGAATGGTGGTCGCGACGAAATGTCGGGCAAGCAGGTTGTGGAAGGCTACGAGCCTATTACCGGCGATGGCCCCCTCGATTTTGACGAGGTGTGGACCAAGTACGAAGAGATGCTGGATTGGGTGGTGGGCACCTACGTTGAAGCCCTCAACATCATCCACTACTGCCACGACCGTTACGCCTACGAGGCAATGGAAATGGCCCTGCATGACTCGGAAATCATCCGCACCATGGGCTGTGGTATTGCCGGCCTGTCGATCGTGGCTGACTCCCTGGCCGCTATTAAGTACGCCAAGGTGACCCCTGTCCGCGATGAAACCGGTCTGATCGTCGACTACATCACCGAGGGCGACTTCCCGACCTACGGCAACGACGACGACCGCGCTGACGATATTGCCGCCACCGTCGTCCACACGGTGATGAGCAAGATCAAGTCCATCCCCCTCTACCGTGATGCCATCCCGACCCAGTCGGTGCTGACCATCACCTCGAATGTCGTTTACGGCAAGGCAACAGGTAATTTCCCCTCCGGTCACCGCGCAGGCACCCCCTTCGCCCCCGGCGCCAACCCCGAAAACGGTGTGGATACGCACGGCATGGTTGCATCCATGCTCTCGGTCGCTAAGCTCGACTACAACGACGCATTGGACGGCATCTCGCTGACCAATACCATCACCCCCCAGGGCCTGGGCCGCACCAAGGAAGAGCAGGTGTCCAACCTGGTCGGCATCCTCGACGCTGGCTTCATTCCCGAAGAAGACTGAGGGCGAGACGGGGCAGACCCCACGCCTTGCCCCACCTCTCCCCCACTCACCTGATATTCCTTACCCAGCCCCATCGAAAAAGGAGATGAGCACAATGGCAACCAAGACCTACGCAGAGCGTCTGGCAGACATGCAGGCAGCACGCGAGGCCAACGGCGGCAACGCAGGCCTCTACCACGCCAACATCAACGTCCTCGACCACGCAACCCTCGAAGACGCTATCGATCACCCCGAGAAGTACCCGAACCTCACCGTTCGCGTTTCCGGCTACGCCGTGAACTTCGTGAAGCTCACTCGTGAGCAGCAGCTCGACGTTCTGTCGCGTACCTTCCACCACTCGGCCTGAGCTGAATCAGACCACGTTTCGTAGGTGCGGGTGACGGGCTCATAACGGGCCTGCCACCCGCATTTGCACCTCACCTCCCATCCCTTTAGGAGCGGTTATGTCTCTTGTCCCTTTGGATGCCCCCACTGTTATGGGTGTTCAAGATTTCCAGGCCCCTACTGCGCGTCTTGCTGGTGCGGGTACTGCGGGTCTAGAAGAGCTGACCGACGTTGAACGTACCGATCGTCTTGCTCAGATGCGCAGCGGTGACCTCGGCTCTATCCACTCCTGGGAATTGGTCACTGCAGTTGACGGACCTGGCACCCGCATGACGGTTTTCGTCTCCGGCTGCCCTTTGCGTTGCGTCTACTGCCATAACCCCGACACTATGGCTATGAAAGACGGCCAGCCCATTGAAACCGCCGAGCTTCTAAAACGCATTAAGCGCTACCGCAAGGTCTTCAAAGCGACCGGCGGGGGTATCACCCTGTCGGGCGGTGAGATCCTCATGCAGCCGGCCTTTGCTGCCAAGGTTCTTCACGGCGCGAAAGAGATGGGGATTCACACGGCCATTGATACTTCAGGCTATCTTGGTGCTGCCTGCAGCGATGAGATGCTCAAAGACGTTGATCTGGTTCTTCTTGATGTCAAGGCGGGGATCCCTGATGTCTATGAGAAACTCACCGGCCGTCAGCTTCAGCCTACGATCGATTTTGGCGACCGTCTTTCAGCCCTCGGTAAGGAAATTTGGGTGCGTTTTGTTCTCGTGCCCGGCTGGACAGACTCTGAAGAGAATATCGAGGCCGTCGCAGAGATCATTACCCGCTGGCCTTCAGTGAGCCGCGTGGAAGTCTTGCCTTTCCACCAAATGGGAATGGATAAGTGGGAGGCCTTGGGTCTGGAGTATGAGCTGAAAGATACCCGCCCACCTTCTGTGGAGGACACCGAAGCCGTCCGGGAACGCTTCCGGGCTCATGGCCTTACAGTGTTGTAGCTCGTGGCGGCCCACAAACAGCACCTTTTCTTTCCTTGACGACGGCGCCACTGTGTAGAGTCTGACGAGGATTCCGACGACACCCTGCCAGCATTATTTGCAAAGTGTCGTATTAAAACTTCTTCGATCTAGTCCTTTTGGCCTATAGTGTGTCTCAGCAGCATGCAAGGATGCGCTGCTATCCATGACTCACAAGAGGTGGTTTTCCCATGGCACGAGTTGTTGTACTCGGGGCTGGCGTGGCAGGACATACTGCTGTCATGCACTTGCGCCGCAAACTCTCTAAGGCCCACGAAGTTGTTGTCGTCACCCCCAATTCTCAATGGAATTGGATCCCATCGAATATCTGGGTGGGCACCGGCAAAATGACAAAGGAGCAGGTTCTTTTCCCTCTCGCTCCTCTTTATGCCAAAAAAGGCGTGATCTATCATCAAGCTCGTGCCGTGGCCATCTATCCTGAGGGGACCGCCGACAATGCCAGTGCCCTGGTGGAAATCGAATACACCTCCCCCGATCGTGCAGGCGAGGTCGAGCGTATTCCCTTCGACTACCTCATCAATGCCACCGGCCCGAAGCTCAAGTTTGAAGCAACCCCCGGTCTGGGCCCTGACAACGGCTATTCGGTTTCGGTATGCACAGCCGCTCACGCTGAGCATGCCTCCAAAGAGCTAGCTAAAGTCATTGAGGCTGCCCGCTCCGGCCAACAGCAGCGCCTCATTGTGGGCATGGGCAATGGCACTTGCACCTGTCAAGGTGCCGCATTCGAGTACGCCTTCAACGTTGAGTTTGAACTGCGTGAAGCAGGGGTGCGCGACAAGTGCGAACTCGTCTACCTCACGAATGAAACCGAATTGGGTGACTTCGGTGTGGGCGGTATGCGTTTCCACCAAGATGGTTTCATGACTACCTCGCAGCTCTGGACTGAGTCAATCTTCCGTGAGCGTGGCGTGAAGGCTATCAGCGGTGCGGCCGTCAAGAAGGTCGTCGAAGGTGGTTTGACCTACGAGACTCTTGACGGAGTGGAGCATGATCTCACCTTCGACTTTGCGATGCTGCTGCCGCCCTTCTCTGGTCATCCCATCAAGGCCTTCAATAAGGCAGGCGAAGACATCACCGACGTGGTTTTTGCTCCCAGTGGTTTCATGAAGGTCGATGCCGATTACTCTAAGACCAACTACGAGGATTGGAGCGCTGAGGATTGGCCGCGCACCTACCAAAATCCGACCTATCCCAATATGTTTGCAGCCGGTATCGCTTTCGCGCCGCCGCACGCAATCTCTCAGCCTCGCAAGAGTGCCACTGGCACTTTGATTGCTCCTGCTCCGCCTCGAACCGGCCAGCCGTCGGGCACTATTGGGCGCGCAGTCGCTGACACGATCATCGATCGTATTAAGGGGCGGAATAAGGCAGCCCACGAAGCACCAATGACGCGAATGGGCGCCGCTTGTGTAGCATCGACAGGTTCAAGTTTCCTCAGCGGTTCTGCTGCTGCCATGGTCATGTACCCCGTCGTTCCCGACTGGAAGAAGTACCCCGAGACTGGGCGCCATCCGCGCCATACTCGTGGTGAAATCGGCCTGTTCGGACACTGGATTAAGTACATGCTGCACCACCTGTTCATCCATAAGGCAAAGGCTCGCCCGGGCTGGACCTTCATTCCTGAGTGACGGGCGAAAAGGAGATTCTCATGTCTGACACAGCACCCACCATTGAAGAGCTTGATCCTGAGCAGGCTGAGCGCATTGCACGCGCACCTTTGCCCACCAAGAGCACGCTGCGCCGTCGCCGCTGCATTCCCATTCAGCTTGTGAAGTTTGCTCTGCTGAATCTGCGCATTATGAGCATCGTGGCGCGCGAAAAGATGGGCCATTAGGAGCACATTCCTATTCCTGCCAGGCCGAAACGTTTGAAGCAGAAGCCTGGCGGGAACAGGCCCAAGTGGCGGCGTTATCAAGCAATGCGTGTGGGGCGGAACCCCGTAAGAAGGTTCCGCCCCACACGCATGTTCAGCAAAGTGTGCCAGAAGGCGAAGCACAGGCAAGTGCGGCCTTGATATGTACGACTTAGTGCACAATGTGCCTGGCACACCATGTACACAATGCACTATGC
>NZ_RQZF01000010.1 GCF_003858455.1 Schaalia canis
AGCATCAGCAAACAGTAACGCGTAGGCCCCATGAAAATCCTCTAAAGCAACTTCAACACTATTCCTACGCCCCCACCCTTGAGCACGCAAAACATCAGAAGCAACAGTGCATTGATACGCCAGAGCATGCGCCGCAGACACATCAAACTCAACCCACCGCATACACGCACTCCAAATCTTGTCACTGTCTGCCGAACAATCGGGGTTAACCTAATGGTAGATAAAAGTTGGAGCGCGCGGCGAGAAACGAATCACTCTCTCGACTCGCTTTCGGCCACATTCGTCGCAGGACAGGTCGCAACCGTTACTCAGAAGATGAAGAAAGTTGCAATGATGGCGGTGTGACAGAAGCGCACCTACAGCCACCCGTTCGCCGTGGCTTGCGCGGCGGCCTCGGCCCTGGTGCGCGCCCCGGTTTTCGCCATGGCCGCCGAAATATGGTTGCGCACCGTGCCCTGACTGAGCCCCACCTCCTGCGCAATATCGGCCACCGTGCCGCCCCGGGCAACCTCGCGCAGAATCTCCACCTCGCGATCGGTCAGAGGCGAGGCCCCCGCCGTCAACGCTTCCACCGCCAGCGAGGGGTCAACCTGACGCAGTCCCGCATGGACGCGCCGGATCGCCTCGGCAAGTTCTTCAGAGGGGGCATCTTTAACGAGGAATCCGCTGGCTCCCGCATTGAGGGCACGCTGCACATAACCGGGTCGGCCGAAGGTAGTGAGTACGAGGATGCGCACATGGGGGAAACGAGCGTGCACGGCCTCGGTGGTGGCAATGCCGTCCATGACGGGCATTTCAATGTCAGTCAGGAGTATGTCAACGCCCGGTGATGGTTTGGGTGCCGAGGGCGCCTGCGCGCTCCCACCTGTGAGCTCAGCGAGTAAAGCGATGGCTTCGGCCCCGTTTGCTGCTTGGCCGCACACCTCGATGTCGTCTTCCAAACTGAGCAAAGACGCCAACGCTCCGCGCACCATCGCCTGATCGTCAACAACAACAACACGAATGGGGGCAGTCATGGGGTTACCTCCGAATGCTCAGGTGCCGCGGGTGAAGAAGGTGGCAAAGACGGCCTGGCTGGCGAGGGCGGATCTGATGCTGCGGCTGGTGCGGCTGGTGAAGCCAGCGGGCGAGAAGGCGCCGGGGGAGCGGAATCAGTCACCGGAGATGCCGCAGGTGATTCGGCTTGCGAGGATGAGGGCGAGGCCGACCCTACTGGTAACCCTTGAGGAGTGGACGTAGTCGGCAGGGGCGTGGCCGCCTCGTCAAGCTTCACACTCAGCACCCACCAATTCGCCTCCCGCCCCCAGGACAGCCTGCCGTACTCCCGGGTGCGCTCGGCCAACGCATCCAATCCTGATCCCGCCCCCCGAGTCTTACGCGAATAGGCCTCGCTGTAGCCGTTATTGCGCAGCTCAACGCCATTATGGCGGAGTGTCAACACGGCGCGGCTGGCCTTGGAGTGGACGACGATATTCGTCGTCCCTTCACGGATGACGCGGGCAATCAGTGTTGAGGACATGCCCACAGGCGGTGTGCCCTCCCGATGGACCTGCAGATCAACGCCGCTGGCGGCCAGCAGGGTGGCAGCTGAGGCAATCTCCTCATCCAGGTTGAGCTGGCGATTATCTGTTACCACCGCACGCACTTCCGTCAACGCTGAGCGTGACAGTTCTAAAAGCTCACTCACCTGTGCGTGGGCCTCCTGCGGGCGATCCTTTTCCAGTAGTCGTTTGACCAGGTCAGCCTTGATAGTCATGCCGGTCAGGGTGTGGCCCAAGATGTCGTGAAGATCGGCGCTAATACGGTCGCGCTCGCGCTCGCGCGCCAAAGCCAAAAGCTGGGTGTTACGGGCTTCTTGGCGCATACCGGCATCCATGGTGAAACGCGATAGGACGGTGCTAAAGGCTGCTCCAAGAAAAGCGAAAGGGAGGAACCAGCCGCTTTCAAAGGCCAGATGCTCGCCCAGCGCAATAACGAACAGTCCGGCCATACCAGGCGCGACAAGACGGCGAGGTGCTTGGAGCGCCCACGCCGCTGCAGGAAACCCGAGCATTTGACTGCCCCCAGAGCTTCCTATGGCGTAGACCAGCAGTGCCCCTAAAAACTGCAGGCCAAGAAGAAGGGCGTGAGTTAGCCAAAAAACCCGAGGCACAGGGCCAGGATGAGGGGAAACAGGGTTGGTAATCCAGGTTGTAAGGTAGCTGGCGATGAAGGCGACGGTGGTTGTCGCCAGAGCCAGCCCGAGGGGCCGATGGAGGCCATATTGATAGGCCCCGTAAAAGGGAAAAATAGTGAACAGGAGGAAAGGGGTCGCCCATAGGAGGGAAAAGGCTCTTGAGTTCATGTTGAGCCCAAACACGCGCTCGTCTGTGTGTGTGCTGTTCACGCTGCCCCCTGTTCTGCGGTGAGTGACGGTATTGGCGCTGAGATGTGCGAGGTGTGCGCCTGCGGGCGGAAAAAGATTCCGTCCGCAGGCGCTGTGGTTAAGGTCGACGCGATCTGCAGCATCGGAAGTACCTTGACTCTATCGGCCTACTCCCCTTGGAGCAGGCTCGCACCCTAGCGTGCCGTGTCTCGACGCTGCCCCCACACGGCAATGGCCACGAAGAACAGCATCCACGCCACCAGGGAGACAATCCACCAGGCTTTAATCTCGGCACCGTAGATGGGAGACATGACCAGTTGAAGAGGCCCATAAAGCGGCGCGTAAGGCGCGATTGTTTGGAAGAAACTCCCCATCTGATCCAATGGTAAGAACATGCCAGACAGGAAAGCGCCAATAAGAATCACCATTGATGAGGCAGAAAAGGCCCCATCGGTGCGCACAGCAAAACCGGCAGCTAAGCCAATGGCGCTAGCCATAGTGGAGGCGACAACAATGAGTGCGCCCGTCATGAGCCACACCAGGGGTTCCATACGCGAACCGGTGGCGTAGCCGATGCTGTAGGTGATGAGAATGGTGACGGCGCTCAGGAAGAAAGCCGCCGTCAAACGGGCGACGATCTGGGCAACTGTTGAGATTGGGGTCAGGGCAAAGAGGCGCGAGACACCGTTAGAGCGTTCCAGGGAGACATTGGCTCCCAGGGACGATGAGGTGAGCATGACGCCGTAGAGTGCCATCGATGCCAGGATTGAGGAGGCCACATTGCCGTGCCCCACCCAGGTGTCTGAGTAGTCCTTCCCCACACCGAACATCAGGTAGATGACGATGGGAAGGGCCAGGCTAAAACCCAGGTTGTAGGGGTTCGTCAGTACCTTATACAGACTCATCCAGGTGAGGCGCCCAAAGCCTCGCCACGGTGAGGCAGGCGCAGGGGCAACGAAGGGTGCTAGTTCAGTTTTTCCGTTTGACGAGGCCGTTGCCGCGTGCAGTGGGGTGGTCATCGTCAGAGTCCTTTCGTGGCAGTCGAGGTGGGGGCGGCTTCAGCCCGGCCGTTGGTAATGGTGGCGTAGGCGTCCTCCAGGCTGGAGGGCACAATCTCCAGGCCGTGTGCGCCGGGCACGCTCAGCAGGTAGCGGGCGGCATCATCAAGATCAGCGCCTTGGATGGTGAGGCGCTCCCCCTCCCAGCCCACCTGCCAGTCGGCGCTTCCAGGCAGAGCCCGCAACGCGGCTTCGACCTCGTCAATTGGGTCGGTAGCTCCAGAGGATGCCAACTGGTCGAAGGCGATACTGAGGGTCGAGTAGGCGGCCAGGCGCTGAATATCAGCGGTGGCGGCGTCAGCAACCACGCGCCCACCGGCCATAATGATCGTGCGTTCAGCGAAATCTTGAGCCTCAGCGAGGTAGTGGGTGGCGAAGATAATTGTGCGGCCTTGCAAAGCCTGAGCGCGCATGAGATCCCAGAACGCGCGGCGAGCCATGGCATCCATACCCGAGGTCGGCTCATCCAAAATGAGGAGTTGTGGATCAGGCAGCAGGGCCAGGGCTAGGCGCACACGCTGCTTCTCGCCGCCAGAGAGTTTCACAATCGGCTTCTTCGCGTGCTCAACGAGGTTCGTTTCCTCCAAGATTTGCGCAACGGGCAAAGCCTGGGGGTGGGTGGCAGCAAAGAGGGTGAGCATCTGGGTGACGGTGTAGTCCTCCAAAAGTGCCCCGGTCTGATGGACGACGCCAACCAACGAGCGGCAAATCGCCTCGCGTGGTTCCATATCAAACAGGGTGGCGCTGCCTTCATTGGGGGCCTGCAGGCCAAGAGCAATATCAAGCAGGGTGGTCTTTCCTGCGCCATTAGCGCCCAGAAGAGCCACGATCTGCCCGCGCGGGATCGTCAGGGAAACATTGTCAACGGCCGTGAGCGCTTTAAAACGCTTCGTCACGCCGTGAACTGCAAGTGCATCTGTCATACCCTCAAGTGTGGGTGCGGCGGGGAGTGTGAAACAGTGTGAGAGGTGAGGGGTCATGGCATGACAGATGTCACGCTTCCAGCACGGGGAAATCTCACCCTGACGGACTCGGCTACACTGGTTTTCCGCAAGACAGGGGAGCCGCCAGTTCACGCTGGCAGCTGAGAGTGCGCACGCAGACCCTCGAACCTGAATCGGTTAATACCGGCGTAGGAAGTCGCATCTCCGGTGGCCACGAAGCCACCGCACCCCTCCAACACCAACATGTGGAGGATTCCTTCATGACCATCAAGCGCCCCATTGCGGCACTTGCTCTTTTCACCGCCACCGCCATGATGGGCCTGACCGCCTGCGCTGGCCAGAGCCCACAATCTGCCGCTGACGCCGCAGGCTCCGACACCGCAGTTTCCGGCGCTGCCGCTGCTGAGGCCTCAGAGAGCATTGTCGTCCTCTCCCACGACTCCTTCGAGTTCCCCCAAGAACTCCTCGACCAATTCCAAAAGGACACCGGCGTGGCCGTCACCATCCAGGCAGTTGGGGACGGCGGCAGCCTCGCCAACCAACTCGTCCTGTCCAAGGACGCCCCCCTGGGCGATGTCGTCTACGGCGTGGACAACACGGTCTCCCACCGCCTTGCTGGCCAGGGCATTATCGAGGACGCAGGCGTGCTCTCTCCCCAAGGAGAACTCAACTTCGCGGGCGAACCTGGCCTGGTGCCCATCGACCAGGGCGACGTGTGCGTCAATATCGACAAGAAGTGGTTCGCTGACAAGGGCCTGACCCCTCCGGCAACCTTCGAAGACCTCGCCAAGCCCGAATACAAGGACATGCTGGTGGCCATGAACCCCGCCACCTCCACCCCCGGCATGGCCTTCATGCTGGCCACCATCAACCACTTTGGTGAGGACGGCTGGACCAACTACTGGACGTCCCTGAAGAACAACGGCCTGAAAGTCACCGAAGGCTGGTCGGACGCCTTCAGCGTTGACTACTCCGCCGGTGAAGGCGCAGGCCCCTACCCCATGATGGTGTCCTACGGTTCCTCCCCCGCCTACTCCATCACCGAGGACGGCACCGACACCACCACCGCATCCCTGCCAGCAACCTGCTACCGCCAGGTTGAGTACGCGGGCGTCCTGGCCGGTTCGGACAAGGTCGAGGCTGCCAAGAAGTTCGTGGAGTTCATGCTCACCCCCGAGGTGCAAGAGGCCATCTCCGAGGTGACCTACATGCATCCCACCGTTAAGGAAGCCAATGCTCCCGAAGACCTCGTGAAGTTCGGCTCCCTGTCTGATACTCCTGTTATCGTCCCTGCCGACACCATCGCGAAGATGGCAGAAGAGTGGCTCAAGACCTGGCAAGCCACCGTCATCGGCTGACCTGAGACCCTCATGTACTCGGGACGAGGCGCGCGCCGTTGGACCACCCTGTTGTGGTGGTCCCCGGCCGTCCTCGTCCCGAGTATTTTTCTCCTCCTCTTTTTCGCCTGGCCTGCTGCGACGCTCGTTGCTCGCGGGTTTACCAACGAGGCTGGCGCCCTTGACCTTTCGGCTTTTCACGAGGTCTTTGCCCGGCCTCGTACCTGGCGCATTATTGGTCTGACGCTGGGGATGGCGGCCGTTGCCACGGTCCTGTCGGTTGTGCTGGGAGTGCCCGGCGCCCATATTTTGTATCGTTGCCGCTTCCCTGGGCGGGGGATTGTGCGCGGCATCGTTGCCGTGCCTTTCGTGCTGCCGACCGTCGTGGTGGGCGTGGCTTTCCGTAGCCTGCTGGCCCGTCATGGCTGGCTGGGATTCCTGGAATGGGATGGCACGGTCACGGCCGTCATTGCGGCCATGGTGTTCTTCAACTATTCGCTGGTGGTGCGCAGCGTCGGCACGGTCTGGTCGCGCCTTGATCCGCGCATGGCCGAGGCCGCCCAAGCCCTGGGAGCGACTCCCCTACGCGCCTTCCTCACCGTCACTGTGCCCGCCATAACGCCCGCGATTGCCTCGGTGGCATCGGTCGTCTTTCTTTTCTGCGCGACCGCCTTTGGCATTGTGTTGATCCTCGGCGGCGTGGAGCTGGCCACGATCGAGTCTGAAATCTACCTGCTGACCACCGCCTTCTTGGACCTGCGTTCGGCTGCCGTTTTGTCCATCGTGCAGCTCCTGGTGATTACGGGCGCCCTGTGGGTGGCGGGTATGGCCCGCCGACGAGGAGAACGCGCATTGAAGTTGCGCTCTGACGCCGTCGAGCACCCCCTGGGCAGGGCCGACCTCCCAGCCTTAGCGGTGACGGTCGCGGTGGTGTGCGGCGTGATCCTGTTACCCCTGGTGGCTCTCCTGGTTCGCTCCTTCCAGCGTAAGGGCCAGTTCACCGTTGACAATTGGCTGGATCTGGCCAATGCGAACCTGTCCAGGGCAGTGCGCGTCAGTGCTTTTGAGGCGGCGTGGAACTCGCTGGTTATCGCGGCGCAGGCGGCGGCGATCGCCCTCGTCCTGGGGGTGCTGGTGGCGCTGGTGGTGACGCGCACACCTCGTTCAGTGGGGGCACAGCGGGCGCTGGCACTACTGGATGGGGCGTTCATGCTGCCCCTGGGGGTGTCGGCGGTGACAGTGGGTTTTGGTTTCCTTATCACCTTGAATCAGCCGCCCCTGGACCTGCGCTCTTCGCCGCTGCTCATCCCCATCGCGCAGGCGGTGGTGGCAATCCCCCTGGTGGTGCGCCTGGTGGCGCCGGTGTTGCGCGCGATTGATCCTCGCCAGCGTGAGGCCGCTTCCGCCCTGGGCGCGCACCCGCTACGGGTGCTGCTCACCGTGGATGGCGCGCATCTGGTCAGGGCGGGGGCGGTGGCCGTCGGTTTTGCCTTTGCGACCTCTCTGGGGGAGTTTGGGGCGACCTCCTTCCTGGCACGCCCGGAGGCGCCGACGCTGCCGGTGATGATTTATCGTTTGATTTCGCGCCCGGGTGCCCCCGAGCAGGGGGTGGCGGTTGCAGCCTCGGTTCTTTTGGCGGTGATTGCCGCTACGGTGATGGTTCTTGTTGAGCGAGGCCGCCCGTCAACTGCAGGAGAGTTTTCATGACGACTGCGCCAGATTTACGCCTGCAAGGTGTCACAGTCCGCTACGGGAGCACCGTTGCCGTTGATGCTGTGGACCTGGAGGTTCAAGCTGGGCAGATTATTGCTCTGCTGGGGCCGTCGGGGTCGGGTAAGTCGTCATTATTGCGGGCGGTCGCTGGCCTTGAGCCCGTCGCTGATGGTGATCTGCTGTGGCAGGGCCGATCGATTGTTGACCTGCCGACCTATCGGCGCGGCTTTGGCCTCATGTTCCAGGACGGGCAGTTGTTCCCGCATCGGGATGTGGCGGGCAATGTCGCCTACGGTATTCGCGCCCTTCCGCGCGCTGAGCGCGCCCAGCGCGTGCGGGAAGTGTTGGATGTGGTGGGTATGGGCGAGTACGCCTCCCGCTCGGTGACGTCCCTGTCGGGCGGGCAGGCCCAGCGCGTTGCTCTTGCTCGATCTTTGGCTCCCCGGCCGGAGCTATTGCTTTTGGATGAGCCGTTGTCCGCTTTGGATCGTTCCTTGCGGGAGCGCCTCTCTGGCGAGATTCGCCAGATTTTGCGCGATTCGGGGGCAAGTTGCATTTACGTCACCCACGATCAGGACGAGGCTTTTGCCGTGGCCGATCGGATTGGCGTGATGATTGATGGTCGTGTGGCGGCGCTCGCGTCGCCACAAGAGTTGTGGGCCTCCCCTGGCCACCGTGACGTGGCCCAGTTCTTGGGGTTTGGGCCGTTTATCCCCGTGGGGGAGGGGCGTTGGCACGCCGTGGCACCGGGAGCAGTGCGGGTGCGTCGTGTGATTGGCGAGGGCGAGGCCGCCGCGCTGACAACGGAGGCGGAACTTGAAACACTGGTGGCGGCTGTCAGTGCTGGTGGGCTGGATGCTGGTGGCTTGAGTGCTGATGTGCCGAGTGCTGGTGGCCAGGCTGGTGAAGCTCTGGCACCTGAGGAAAACGCTGCGACTGTGCGCCCTGTAGGTGTCATTGTCGATGCGCGCGGAGGGCGTGGACACAGTCTGGTTGAGGTGCAGATGGGGGATAAAACCTTGAAAGCACAGGCTTTGCCGCATCTTGGGGCTGCTTCGGATCTGGTGGGTGCCCTGGTGGAGCTGGAGGTTGATCTGGGCAACTGTCCGGTAGTTATGTGATCTGCCTGTGGTTTTTTGAGCTGCGTTTATCCGATCTGCTGAGGGTGATGTGACGTGCGTGGGCGTTGAGCTGCGTTAACGGCATTTAGCTGAAATCGTGGTAATCGTTGAAATAACGCGCTTTTCTGACGGTGAGTTCGGATATATCGAGGGATGTC
This sequence comes from Schaalia canis, assembly GCF_003858455.1. Classification (GTDB taxonomy): domain Bacteria; phylum Actinomycetota; class Actinomycetes; order Actinomycetales; family Actinomycetaceae; genus Pauljensenia; species Pauljensenia canis. The sequence goes on from NZ_RQZF01000010.1 coordinate 8,697, forward strand.
CCACAAAGTGTGATGACATGAGGCGAAGTGAATTAACTAAGGCTAGCCTTTCCTATTGCAATCATTGAGTACTGAGAGATCTGAAATACCTGCTTGGGTGGGTAGCCAGATACTCACCCCGAAGAAAGTGGCCTTATGACCTCCCTTCGCACCCGCTTCTCCGCCCTCGCGGCCGTCGCCGCCCTCGCCCTGACCGCCTGTGCAGGTGGCACCAGCCAATCCGGCGCCGCCGCAACCGACACCAACGCCTCTGGCGCTACCGAGTCTGCAGTCTCGGGCAATGTCATCACCCACGCCTACGGCACCACTGAAATCCCCGAAAAGGTTGAGCGCATCGCCACCGTTGCCTGGGGCAACCACGAGGTTCCCCTCGCCCTGGGTGTCATGCCCGTCGGCATGGCCAAGCAGAGCTGGGGCGTCACCGACGATTCAGGTATGCACCCCTGGACTGCTGATGCTGTGAAGGCCATTGGTGGTGAAGCCCCCGTTCTTTTCGACGAGACCGACGGCATTAACTTCGAAGCCATCGAAGCCACCAAGCCTGACATTATTCTCGCTACCTACTCGGGCATTACCAAGGAAGAGTACGAAACCCTCTCCAAGATCGCCCCGACCATCGCCTACCCCACCACCGCGTGGGGCACCCCCTGGCGTGACCTCATCACCATCAACGCCGCTGCCATCAACAAGAAGGACGAGGGCGACACACTCGTCGCCGACACCGAGGCAAAGATCGCCGAGGCCGCCGCCAAGTACCCCCAGCTCGCCGGTAAGTCGGCCGCATTCTTCTACGGCTCCACCGAAGATCTCTCCAAGGTCGGCTTCTACGGCACCCGCGACCCCCGCACCGCATTCCTCTCTGACCTTGGCATGAAGGTTCCCGCCTCCGTCGCGGCCGCTACCGAAACCACTGAGGATTTCCACATTCAAGTCTCAGCCGAAAACGCCGACACCCTCTCTGACGTGGACGTCATCGTCATGTACGGCTCCGACGCTGACCTGGCCAAGTACCAGGCTGACCCCCTCCTGGGCACTATCCCCGCCTTCAAGAACGGATCGGTCGTTTTCGTGGGTAACGGTGAAACCGCATTCTCCGCAGCCGTTGGCATCAGCCCCCTGTCCATCCCCTGGGTCGTTGAGGAATACACCCAGAAGATCGCCGCAGCCGCAGACAAGGTCAAGTGATCCACACCGATCACTCAACGTCTGTGAGAATCCAGCGTCTTTTCGTAGCGGTCCTGGTTGCCCTCGCGGTGACCGGGGCCGCTGCGGCATGCTCCGTGGCCTTCGGTGCCCGCATCGTTACCCTGCCTGAAATCCTTGACGGGCTCCGCGCCGTCGGCGTGGCGCTCCCAGGCACTACCGATGCTTCCGCCGATGCCGCACACAGTGTTGCCGCGTTGGCCGTTGCCGAACGCCTCCCCCGCACTGCTATCGCCCTGGCCGTCGGGGCCGCTCTTGGCGTTTCGGGCACACTTATGCAAGCTGTCACCCGCAACCCCATTGCCGACCCCGGCATCCTCGGCATCAACCACGGCGCAGCCCTGGGCGTCATCCTCGGCATGACCCTGTGGCACACCTCCGACCTACGTATCACCCTCTGGCTTGCCCTGGCTGGGGCATTCACCACCGCCTGCTTCGTCTACCTCATTGGATCCTTGGGGCCCGGAGGAACCACCCCCATTAAGCTCGCCCTCGCTGGCGTTGCCACCACAGCACTGCTATCTTCCCTGGTCACCGCTATTCGCCTTCCCCAGGACCAGGCACTAGATGAGTTCCGCTACTGGCACACAGGGTCTTTAGGGCGTGGCAGTTGGGACACCCTCGGCACTGTTGCCCCACTACTCGGCGTCGCCCTCCTGGTAGGAATCCTCTGTGCGCGAGCCCTCAACTCCCTCGCTCTGGGAGACGAGGCCGCCACCGCCCTCGGCGTCAATGTGGCACGCACCCGCATTATTGCCGTCTCCGCTGGCGTGGCGCTCTGCGCTGCAGCAACAGCCGTGGCCGGCCCGATTAGTTTTGTCGGCCTCATGGTGCCCCACACGCTGCGCGCCCTGTGGGGCCAGGACATGCGCCTCATCCTGCCCCTGAGTGCCTTTGGAGGCGCAGCCCTCCTGACTTTTGCTGATGTTGCAGGGCGCATTATCGGCCGCCCCAACGAGGTTGCCGTCGGCATCATCACCGCCTTCATTGGCGCCCCCATCCTTATTGCCATTGTCCGGGCAACCAAGGTGCGTGACTTATGAGCGCCCCCTCCTTCCCTCCAGGCGCGCCCGCTTCTCAGGTAACGGGCGGCGCGCACGCCCTCGCCGCTGACATTCGCGTAGAACGAGGCCGACGCGCCCGCCGTCACTCTCTTGTCACCATCAGCCTGGCCACCCTGGTCTTTGCTCTGTTCTGGATGACCCTCGCCTACGGTGAAAAAATCTTCACCCCCGTTGAAATCATGGGCGTTATTGCTGGTAACGACGTGCCTGGCGCAGGCTTTGCGGTCGGGGAAATCCGCCTCCCTAAAGCGCTGCTTGGCATGCTGGTCGGCATGGCAATGGGGATGGCCGGACACGCCTCCCAAACTCTGCTCCGCAATCAACTGGCCAGCCCTGACATTATCGGCATCACCTCGGGAGCCAGCGCGTCGGCTGTATTCGCCATCCTCGTGCTGGACTGGTCGGGCATGCGCGTCACCGTGCTTGCCCTTATTGCAGGTATCACCACCGCGCTGCTCATATATCTACTGGCAACCCCCGGTATCCTCGGGGCACTCTGGGCCTACATGCGGGCCGCAGCAAGTGGCCAGCCGCGCCCCCAGCTCAGTATGGGAAGTGGCAGCGCCCAAGGTGGACGCCTGATCCTCATTGGTATTGGCGTGTCGGCCATGTTCACCTCACTCATTTCCTACCTGCAGCTTGAAGCAAAGATCTACGACGTGAACGACGCCCTCCGTTGGCTTTCCGGCTCTCTTTCGGCCGCACAATGGGGCCATGTTCCCTTCATGTCCGGGGCTCTCATCATCTTTGGAGGCATCCTCCTGTGGCGCAGCCGTGACTTGTCCCTGCTCGCTCACGGTAATGAGGCCGCTACCGCCCTCGGCGTTCCCGTCAACGCTGCGAGCGTGAGCATTATCCTCGCCCTTGTGGGCCTGGCTTCCGCATCGGCCGCGGCCACCGGCCCCATTGCCTTCCTATCTTTCCTGGCTGGGCCGATCGCTGTGCGCCTTCTTGGCCCCGTCGACCGCTCGGCACTGATCCCCTCAGCCCTCATGGGGGCCTGCCTGGTTTTGGGAGCCGACCTCGTTGGACAGCATCTGGCTCCTGTGCGCCTTCCCGTTGGTGTTGTCACGTCTTTGATTGGCGCACCCTACCTTCTGACGCAACTTATCCGCATCAATCGACAGGGGACCAGCGCATGAGCGCACTTGCCCAGCATCCCAGCCATGTCGGCGCTCAGCGCCTTGGCCACCCTCATGACCGTGCTCAATCGCGCGCACTCTCCACGCGCGACCTGACCTCTGGATACCGCAATGTCCCGGTTGTGCGCAGCGTCAATGTGGATATTCCTCCAGGGAAAATCACCGTCATTGTTGGCGCCAACGCCTGCGGAAAATCCACGCTTCTCAAAACAATGGCCCGCATTATCCCCACCATCTCTGGGGCGACTGTCCTTGATGGTCACGCGATTACTGCCATCCCCACCAAAGAACTTGCCCGTCAGCTTGGCATGCTCCCCCAGCACCCCTTAGCGCCTGAAGGGATCACGGTGGCTGACCTCGTTGGACGAGGCCGACACCCCCATCAGCGTCTTTTCCGCGCCTGGAGCGGGGAGGATGCTCAGATTGTTGCTGAGTCTTTAGAGGCAACAGGGATTGCGGACCTCGCTCAGCGCAGTATTGACGAACTCTCGGGTGGGCAGCGTCAGCGCGTGTGGATTGCCATGGCTCTGGCCCAGCGTACGGATGTGCTGCTTCTTGACGAGCCCACCACCTTCTTGGACCTCACCCACCAGGTGGAGGTGCTGGACCTGCTCACTGATGTGAACCGTGAACGAGGCACCACCGTGGTCATGGTCCTGCATGACATTAACCTGGCCGCCCGCTACGCCGACCACATTATTGCCATGAGGAATGGCCAGGTGGAAGCTGAGGGCGCACCACGCGAGGTCGTTACCGAGCAGATGGTGTATTCGGTGCTGGGCTTGCGCGCGCAGGTCATTGCCGATCCCGTGTCAGGGACGCCGCTCATTGTGCCGATTGGACGCCACCATGCGGCCGGAGGTGAAGCGCAGTTCGCGCTCAAGGGCGTGCCACAGGAAGGTTTCGGCAATGACTGAGTCCACCAGCTACGCCCTCGACGCCTGCCCGCCCGCTGACCTGCCACCCTTCCGGCTTTTCCGCATGACGGTGAGTGCCATTGAGGACCTCACCCCGTCGATTCGTCGTTTCACCTTCCAGGGTGAGGATGTGGAGCACTTCGGCGATCCTGGCCTGGATCAGCGCATTAAGGTCATCTTGCCCGCTGGCGGAGAGGCTGTGGGAAGCGCGACTCGCACCGTTCCCTCGGCCTCGCCCCAAGAGACTGCCTCCACTTTCACCACCGCATCTACTTCTCCTCCTAATGGTGGCGGCGCGCAGATGCCTGATCTCAACGCGACGGCGTGGGCGTGGGCCTCGTCCCTGTGGGACACCCCCGACTGGTACGGAACCTGGCGAGCAATGGATCCGAGCACGCGGCCTGTCATCCGCACCTACACCACACGAGCCGTGCGTTACGAGCAGGGCGAGGTTGATGTCGATATGGTTGTCCACCCTCCGCTGAGCGTGGCACATGGCGAGCCTGCTTATGAGGGCGGACATGTGATGGCCGCCGACGAGGAAGCGGAGGAGCGTGGGTTGGGACCTGCCGCGCGGTGGATTCGCAACGCGCGCGTGGGGGACGAGGCCATGATCCTGGGTCGCAACCGCTACTTTGTGGGGGACTGCGGTGGGCAAGATTTCATCGCTCCAGCCCTCACGGAGGCTTTCCTTATTGGCGGGGACGAGACGGCTGCTCCCGCAATTGCGCGCATGATGGAAGAACTGCCGGCGAGCGCCAGGGGCGTTGCTGTGGTGGAGTTGCCCTCGGATGCGGATTGTTCGTATCTGCCCACCCATCCTGGCATTGAGGTGCGCGTATTTGGGCGGGGCGATCGCCCTCATGGTGAGCGTCTGGTGGCCGAGGTGATGCGGGCGGCCGCCGAGCTATCCCCGCCGGGTGTAGCCCACGAGGTGGAAGAGATCGACATTGATCACGACATTTTATGGGAGGTGCCTCGCCATGCGAAGGGCGGGGCTGCACTCAAACGCGCTTCTTTATACACCTGGCTAGCTGGCGAGGCCGGAGCCGTGAAGACCCTGCGGCGCCACCTGGTGGCTGAGCGGGGCATGGATCGTCGATCGGTGGCCTTCATGGGGTATTGGAGGTTGGGCCGGGCTGAGTGCTGAGTGTTGAGTGTCGCCTGCACCGGATATAGTGTGCCGCGTGCTGCCTTGTGCGCTGACTGCCTTGTGCTGCGTTGTTCGTAGGGGAGGCTGGGCAGGGCGTCCTCGATATGTACTCCGCGAGTACATATCCGGCGGACGTGTACCTTTTCGGGTCGAAAAAGTACATATCGGACTAAGCTGGTCCCATGTGGACAACACCCGAGCTGCCGCGCCAGGATCTTCCGCCACTTCCTCCTAGCGAGGAAGTGGAGACCCCCGCTGTCCTGAAGGCAGTTATTGCGGCAAGTCGCCAGCTTTCCGCGCTGAAAGTGGCGTGCTCACGTCTGCCCGACCCGGCAATCCTTATTAACACCATCCCATTGTTGGAAGCGCAAGCCTCAAGCGAAATTGAAAACATCGTCACCACTAACGATGAGCTCTTCCGCGCTGTTCACAATGCCTCCGATCAGCCGATTACTCCTGCTGTGAAAGAGGCGTTGAGGTACCGCCAGGCAATGAGGGTAGGGTCTGACCTGATCGCAGAGAGGCCCTTGGGTGTCTCAACAGCGATCGAAGTGTGCACGCAGATTCGAGGTGTCCAGGCCCGGATTCGCGATCACGGTGGAACCTTCATTGGTAATCCGCGAACGAAGGAGCGCATCTACACCCCTCCTGAGGGGCGTGAGGTGATCACGAAGCATCTTGGTTTATGGGAGGACTTCCTTCACCGCGATCATGGGATTGATCCCTTGGTCGTCATGGCGCTGCAGCACTATCAGTTCGAGGCTATTCATCCCTTTAGTGATGGGAATGGTCGAACTGGTCGTGTCCTCAATATGCTCACCTTGATGGAGAAAGATCTCCTTGGGGACCCTGTTTTGTATCTTTCGGGCTACATTGTTCGCCACAAGCAGGATTACTACAAGCTGTTGCGCGGCGTGACAGAAAGAGATGAGTGGGAGCCGTGGATCCTGTTCATGGTATCCGCCTGTGAGGTCACGGCAGCGTGGACCCTGCAACTGATTGAGACCATCACCGCGATGCAAGCGGAGGTTGAGGGGCGTATTCGCACTCTCGTACCCAGGGCTCCTGCCGCTGACCTCGCGCGGCTGCTGTTCACGCAGCCTTACATCCGAATCGAGAATATTACGGAGGCTGGTTACGCACAGCGCCAAGCCGCATCGCGTTGGTTATCGGATCTCGTTCGTGCACGAATCTTGGAAGAGGAAAAGATCGGGCGAGGCAAGATCTTCGTCAATGCTGCCTTGCTTGACATCCTTTTCGAGGCTCCTTTGGCGTGAATGACGAGCGCTGTTCTTGTGCGGCGCTAGATCTACCCCTCTGTCCTCTGCCGCTTAGCGAAGTAGTAGTTTCATCCTGTTATGTACTCCGCGAGTACATATCCCGCTGATATGTACCTTTTCGGCCTCAAAAAGTACATATCGCTCGAACGTGTACCTTTTCGGGCCAAAGAAGTACATATGCGGGTGGGTGGTTCTGGATAGACGCGGCTTCGTTAAGCTCCGGTCCCGGGCCTTGATCTGAGGTCTCGATCTGAGGCATCGAGCCGTGCCCAGGCAGCGACTCTAGGCGTGGAGTCCAGGCATGGTACCCAGGAGGTAAAAGGCACCCGCATCCCTTCCCTGCCTTCGGCTGAGCTTTCCTATCCATCCCCGTCAGAAACAAGATGAATGCGGTGCCGGCGCATCTGGCCGCCTTCGCCAAGCTGATCCCATTTGTGTCTGGTGCTGCTCAGGAGGGGTTTTCTACTGTTTTTGCCTCTGCTTCGGGTGTGCGGTGACGGTTCGTTTCGACATCCGCACTTCTTCTGTGGCTATGGAGAAATCGTGAAAATCCGTTGACTATGGGTGCCTTTGCTCGAGGGCTTTTACAGCTTCGTCAGCAAAACGGTCGTAATCGCTGACATAGTTATGGTCTTGTTGCTCCCGGAAAGCTGCATATTGTGCGAGAGCATGTTGATCCGCAGCTTTTTTGGTGAGCTTTCCGGCATGGTCAAGAATCTCTCGGCTATCAAGCGTGAGAACTTGATCAAGGAGGGTAGCCCACTGCTCCATGGTTGTTATCAGATGGCGCTTAGCTTGAGACTCTGCCAGGTTCAGATAGGCCTCGACAATCCGTCCTAGTTCATCTAACTCCTCGCGAGTGAGGTAGTTTTTGCCAACCGTAACATCCGCTGGAAGTATCTTTCCTTGGGGGCGTTGTGCCAAGATGTCAGTCCCATATGAGGTTTGGTGGCATCTGCACGGGCTTTGATGGGTTCAGCTGCCGTCTGTCCATGCACAGCGAAATGCAGTTTATTCTGAATAGTCGAGAAGAATCGGCGCGTTGTTGGCGAATCTGAGGAGTAGTCAACGGCGGTGGAGTAGATGTCCGTGATCTTTTGGTAGAGGCGTCTTTCGGATAGACGAATCTCGCGAATCTGTTGTAGGAGCTGCTCAAAGTAATCAACGCCCAGAATCTCTCCTGATTCCATGTGCTCTCGGTCAATCACAAAACCTCGTAAGGTGAAGTCTCGCAGTACTTTGGTGGCCCACTGCCTGAACTGCGTCGCACGGATGGAGTTGACGCGGTAACCAACAGAGATTATGGCATCAAGGTCATAATGCTTGATTGATCGAGTGACCTCGCGGGTGCCCTCGGATCGAACTATCCGGAAATTCCGGACAGTTCGATCCATCTGCAGTTCGCCGGAGTCGTAGATGTTAAGCAAGTGCTCGTTAATGGTTCTGACATCAACGTCGAAGAGTTCTGCTAGAGCTTTCTGAGTCAACCATATAGTGCCATCTTCGTAACGTACTTCAAGGCTGGAATTCGCATCGGTTGTGAAGATGAGGAAGTGCTGGGAAGAGTGACGGACTGACGGCATGCTGGTCATGGATACCCCCGGATGGCTCGCAACTCGACTTTTACTCTGCGTCCGTCGTAGTGCAGGACATCTTCCATTGTCTCTCCTTGAAGAGCTAATGCGTAACGAACGGCTCCCCTGTGGATAACTTTTTGGAGATGCACCTGAGAGCAGGCAATATTCAGATGCTTCATGTGCCGCGTTCTTCCTTCGCGCGGTGGTGGGCGGCAACCTCTTCGGGGGTTAATGGGCCTTGCGAGGTGCCCGCACTCCCGTCCTCGCGCTGCCACTGCACAGCCAGAGAATCCTTGGAACCAAAACGCGCCAGGTGAATACCGACAACCTGTTCAATGTGGGCAAGATCGTCAGCGGCGGGGGAGTTGGGCAGTGAAATCTCCATAACGAGGGTGCCGTCCTGGGCCTTTAGCGCACAGGAGGCGGCAAGTTCGTCCTCGCGAATGAAGTTGAGGTAGCCCTGTTCGGCCTCGCTATCCCAGTCGGCTTGAAGTTTGCGACCCATGTGAGCGACAAGCTGCTTGGCGTAGCGGACAGGACGATCGGTGGCGACCTGAGCGCGAGATGTGAGGGTGAGGGACGAGGGCGAAGCCGTCAATGCAGAAGTCATAAGGCTATCCACCTAACTTCATCTGCTATGCCCGGTGGATCCCGCTGTGTGGCTGTGACATTCAGCTTGGGGGAGGCATACGCGAGAGGGGGTGCTCGGGCTGACCGCTCAGCAGGTGTGTGAGCGGGCGGATATTTCCAGGCAAACTCTTCGCAAGATCGAAAACGGAGAGCTTTCAGTGAGCTTTTCCAACGTCGCCCAGGTCCTTCGCGCACTTGGGCAGCTCGATGCTGTTGTCAACAGTGTTGATCCTCTGAACTCAGAAATCGGAAGGCTCCGCGTAGGCGCAATACACAAAAGGAGGGCTCGATGACTGAGGTCGAAATCTATGCAGATGACGCCCATGGAATGCGCCTTGTCGGTCGGGCCTTCTTCACGCGCGACAGACGTAAAGTCTCCACGACCTTCGTTGACGAGGCCTCCTACCTCTCCCAAGGTGGGATGAACATTGACCCCTCGTTGCAACTTGTTGCTGGGGCGCAATACTTCGACGGATGACTACCGGCCTTTGGTGACAGTGCTCCGGAGCGGTGGGGAAGAAATCTCATTGATAAAGCAGAACCTCTCGCTGCGCGTGACGAGGGGCGTACACCTCGCTATCGCGAAGTTTCCCCTTTTGGTGCAGAAATGATGCCAGAAGAGGCTGAGATGCTGATGGACTTTGCTGCGGAATGTAGCCTCAGTGTTGAGCAGGCGGAAGCAAGAATTCGCCGAATAGCCGCGGCAGCTTCACAGTGGCGCCAGATAGCTGCGCTGAAGGGAATTGCTCAGCGAGAAATCGCGATGATGGAGCAGTCCCTTTCTCAGCGTCTTGGCGCTGTGCACACCCTCTGCGATTGAGAGTCTGCACAGCATCGCCCTCGTCAGCAATAGTTGTGGAGCACTTGTTGCACGGCGTAGCAGTTGCGACTTTTTGTGACCCCTATAGCCGTCACAAAAAGTCGCAACTGTCACGTAACTGGACTACCGACTAGTCCGCTCCCTCCATTGGATGCGCGCACTAGCCACTTCGACCTAGAACGCCAGCCCCTTCGGCGCTGGCCCCAGGTCCCAATACCGGGCGTTAGGCACCTCGAAGCCATTGGCTTTGTAGGCCTCGTAGTCGAAGTTTTCGCAGTCTTCAAAGCCGATCAGGTGGTACTCGTAGAAGCCGTCCCAATCCTCATAGCCCGACCCCAGGGAGGATTCCAAGAAGGCGTCGGCCATGGCCATCGCCAGGGGTGGGGCGGTGAAGAATGCGCCCATGGCCAGTAGGTTTGCGCCATTGGCAGCAGCCGCGCGGCGAGCAGAAGGCAGCGACTCGGCCACGGCGGCGTGGACGTGGGGCACCTTCGAGGCCGCAATGTGAATACCCATGCCGGTGCCGCAGAAGGCGAGCGCGCGGTCAAATTCGCCCTCGGCAATCTGTGCGCCCACCAGGAAACCTACTCGGTGGTACATCGGACAGTCTTCCAGAACTGGCGTCATATCGGTGACGGTCCAGCCGCGTTCTTCCAGGTGGGCCTTGACGGCTTCTTTCAGGGGGAAGCCTGCGAAGTCGGCTCCCACTACAACATGCTTATCAGCAGCAGTCTTCTTTGCCTGCATCATGATTCAGCCTTTCGAGTCAGGAGGCGCGACAGTACTGCCCCGCCTTTGAATTCATCCATGGTGATGATGGCCAACAGCACGCCACCCCAGATCAGGGGGCGGTAGAAGTTGGAAATGTTGGGGAACATGTTCAGGCCAGAGGCCAGGATCTGCAGGGTCAAGATGGCCAGGATGACGCCGGTAATGCGTCCCTTACCGCCGTTGGGGTTCACACCGCCAAGCACCACGATCAAGATGGTTAGCAGGGTGTAAGGCTCGGCGTTACCGGCCTTGGCGGAGTTGTAGGTGGCGAGCATAATGACGCCTGCAATGCCGGCCAGCACGCCTGACAGGATGTAGGTGCGCATCAACAGCGAGTTCACCTTCATGCCAGAAAAGCGGGCTGCGGTTTCATTGGTGCCGAGCATGAGGATCTTTGTACCAAATCCGGTGAAGGTCAGCAGGGAGCCGATCACGGCCACGCACACAAGGAACACGACTAGTTGGATTGGGATGACGCCCAGTAGTTTGCCGGTGATGACGTCGCTGAAGGGTTTGAAACCGGGCACGCCCTTACCTTCGGAGATGACGATGGCGACGCCGCCGAACAGCTCAAGGGTGCCCAGGGTTGCCAGGATGGGTGGGATCTTCACGCGGGAGATAAGGAAACCGTTGAATGCGCCGCAGGCGCCGCCGACGATCATGGCCATCAGGAAGGCGATGAGGACGGACATGACGTAGTTGGTGCCGGTGGCTTCAGCAGTTAGTGCGGCTTTGAGGGTGTAGGCGGTGATGATGCCGGTCAGGTTGGCTACCGAGACCATGGACAGGTCAATGCCTGCGGTGAACATGGTGATCATGACGCCCAGGGCCATGATGCCAAATTCTGGGAATTGTACGGCCATGCCGGTCCAGGTGCGTAGGCCAAAGAATTGGCCGGGTTTGACGATGGCGAAGAAGGCCAGCAGGGCGACCAGCACGATAATCATGCGGGTGAGGTAGGGGTCGCGTGCAAGGCGGTCGCGTATTCCCAGGCGAGCGGGTGCGGTTGCAGCAGTCATGGTGAGTACCCCTTTCCTTATGCGGACTTCAGTTGTCGGCCGCGCGAGCGGGAGATCTGCATGGCGGAAACGCCGGTGCCGATGATGACCAGTAGGCCCAGGGCGAAGCGTTGCCAGAAGGTCGAGATGCCCATGAGGATCATGGAGTTTTGGACGATGACGATCAGTGCGGTGCCGAGCATGGCGCCTGTGAGTGAGCCGGTGCCGCCGGTAATGGCGGTGCCGCCTAGGACAACGGCTGCAATGACCATCATTTCCATGCCCAGCAGGTTGGTGGGGTGCATTTGTCCCATGGCGCTGGTGCGTACCATGCCTGCAAGGGCTGCGATTATGCCGACCAGGATGTAGAGGAGGAATAGTGTGCGTTGGACGTTAAATCCGGCGCGTTCTGCTGCTGCCCGGTCGCCTCCGATGGCGAAGATACCGCGTCCGAACATGGTGTAGCGGGTGATGAAGAAGGCCACCGCCAGTACTGCGACGAGTAGGAGGAAGCTGGTGGGCATTGGCGAGGTCAACCCCGAGGTTGGGTTCGTTGCGACAAAGAGGTTTGATGCGCCGAAGGCTTTCATAGAGGGGGGAATGTTCGGGATCTGAACGGATGCCAAAGCCCCTTGCATGACACCGTTGAATACTGAGGCAGTGCCCAGGGTGATGATCAGTGTGGGTACGGTCAGGCGTGAGGTGAATAAGCCGTTGAAGGCGCCAAGGAGGGCACCTAGTGCCATGGCCATGAGGAAGGGAATGATGACGGGTCCTTCAAAGCCTTGGTCGACGAGGAATCGCGTGGTGGCGTACACCGCGAGCGAAGCCAGGGCTGGGAAGGACACGTCGATGCCGCCGGAGACGAGGACCAGGTGGGTGCCGATGGCGAAGAGGCCGGGTACGACCATGGCGTTGGCGATGTCGACGAGGTTATTGCTGGTGAAAAACTGGCCCGAGCGCGCCTGAATGATCAGGGCGACGGCGAGGATGACGAGTGCGACGTAGAACTCGTTGGAGCGCAGTAGGCGTGAGCGGAGTTTATTCATGTCACTTCACTCCTTCAAGGTCGGCGTCGGAGGCGATCATGTCGGATAGTTCTTTTTCGGAGGTGGTCGCGGGGTTGGCCTCGCCAGAGAGTCGCCCGGCTTTCATGATGAGGAGGCGGTTGCAGTTGTCGAGGACTTCGGCGATGTCGTCGGAGATGATGATGACGGCCATGCCTTGGGCGGCTAGCTCGCGGATGATGCTGTGGATTGTGTGTTTGGAGCCGATGTCGACGCCTACGGTTGGGCCGTTGAGGATGAGGACGTCGGGTTTTTGGGCGAGCCATTTAGCGAGGACGACTTTTTGTTGGTTGCCGCCGGAGAGGGTGTTGACAGCGTTGGTGGGGTCTTTGGTGGCCACGCCAATGTCTGCTACCCAGCGGTGTTGTTCGGCGGTCATGGCGTCTCGGTCGAGGATGCCGAGGGCGCCGGCGAAGTTGTCCATGATGGAGACGGTGATGTTGGAGCCGATGGAGCGTTCGAGGAAGAGGCCTTCGGTGAGGCGGTCTTCGGGGACGTAGGCGATGCCTGCTTTCATGGCGTCACCGACGTTGTTGAAGGTGACGTTTTCGCCTTTGAGGGTGAGTGTGCCTGAGTCGATGCCGTAGGCGCCAAAGAGTGCCATGGCGAGTTCGGTGCGGCCTGAGCCGAGCAGTCCGGTGATGCCGAGGATTTCTCCGCCGTGCAGGTCGAAGGACACGTCGCTGAAGGCGCCTTCGAGGCTGATGTTTCGGGCGGAGAGAACGGGTGCGGGGCTGAGTTCGCCGGGGATGAAGCGGCTTTCGTCGAAGTCGCGTCCGGTCATGTAGCGGGCGAAGGAGCGCCGGTCGAGTTCGTGTTTGTCGCAGGTGATGATGTGTTGACCGTTTCGGATGATGGTGAAGCGGTCGGCGATTTCGAAGACCTCTTCGAGTTTGTGGGAGACGAAGAGGATTGCCATGCCTCGTTTTTGTAGTTCGAGGACGATGCTGAAGAGTGCTGCGACTTCGCGTTTGGTGAGCGCTGTGGTGGGTTCGTCCATGATGAGCAGCTTGGCGTCGCTGACGAGGGCGCGGCAGATGGCGACGAGCTGCTTGTCGGCAACTGAGAGGTCTCCAACGCGGGCATCAAGGTCGATGGTGATGCCGATGGTGGCGAGGGCTTTTTGGGCGATTTGGCGGAAGCGTTTCCAGTTGGCGATTTTCCGTCCGGCGGCGACTTCGCTATTCAGGGCGAGGTTTTCCATGACCGTGAGGTTGGGGAAGACGGAAAAGTCTTGGTAGATGACTTGTACGCCAGCGTCGATAGCTTCTAGGGGGGTCATTTTTTCAAAGCTGCGCCCGGCGATGGTGATGGTGCCTGAGTCGGGGGCGTGCACGCCGGAGATGACTTTGATGAGGGTGGATTTCCCGGAGCCGTTTTCGCCGGCGAGGCAGTGGATTTCGCCGGGGGCAATGTCGAGGTTAATGTCTTTGAGGGCGTGGACGCCCTTGAAAGACTTGTTGATTTGCGACACCGAAATCAGTGGTGTGGCAGTGTGTTGTTCGGTCATGGGGCCGCTCTTTCCAACAGTAACCGTGGTGCCCGCGTCGTTGCGGGCCGGATCGTGAGGGGGTGAGTTGTGGGCCGGGTGAGTGTAGCTCACCCGGCCCAGTGGCTCAGAGGGGGTTAGAAGCCGAAGCTGTCAACGTTGTCTTTGTTGATGGTGATCCAGCCGTTGCCTTCGAGGACCTTGGTGGAGCCTTCAGCGAACTTCATGTTTTCGTAGCCGGGGACGCCCAGGTTGATGCCGTCCTTGACTTCTTCGCCGTTGAGGATCTTATTGGCCAGGGAAGCCATGGCGTAGCCGGCGTCGGCGGGATCCCACAGGGTGAGGGCCGAGACGAGGTCCTTCTTGAGGATTTCAGCGTTGGCGGCGGGCATGCCGGTGCCTGCGGTGAAGACCTTGCCGGTCAGGCCGAGTTCTTCGATGGCGCGGGCGACGCCGGGGGCGTCGAAGGAGGAGGTGCCCATGATGCCCTTCAGTTCGGGGTAGGTCTTGAGCAGTTCCTTTGCGGCCTGGTAGGCGCTTTCGCCGTCGTCGTTGGATTCGACGCGGGGGTTGGCTTCCAGGAGGGTCATCTTGGGGTAGGTCTTCTTGGCGTGTTCGACGCCGCCGTCTGCCCATTCGTTGTGGGAGGCGTTGGTGACGTGGCCGACCATGGTGGTGTAGACGCCTTCTTCACCCATGGCTTTGGCGAGGTTGTCCATGATGAACGCGCCGTAGGCCGAGTTGTTGAAGGCTTCGATGTCGTACATGGTGTTTTCTTGCGAGGCGCCTTCGTGGGTGATGACGATGATGCCCGCATCCATGGCTTCCTTGAGGACGGGCTCAAGCACGCCTGGGTCAACGGGGACGACGCCGATGGCGGAGACACCCTGGGCGATGAGGTCTTGGATGACCTGTGCCTGCTGGGTGGCGTCTGTTTCGGCGGGGCCTTTTTGGTAGGCGTTGATGCCGGTGTCTTCAGCGAACTTTTTGACGCCGGTTTCCATGCGCACGAACCAGGGGTTGGTGGAGTCCTTGGGGACGATGACGATGGAGTGGTCACCGCTGCTCGCTGCGGGTGCGGGAGTTGCGCCGTCGGCGCTGGAGGTTCCTGTGTCACTGCCGCCGGTGGTGCAGGCGGTGAGGGTGAGGCCCAGGGCTGCTGCTGCAACGAGGGCATTGCGGGAGAACTTTGTGAGCTTCATATTCTTTTCCTGTGATCTATCGGCGTTGACAGAAGGTGCCTGGCCGTCTTTGGCCGGGTATGAGAGCGAGAGGCTCTGTGCCGTCGCGCTACTGTGCGCGGGAGGCTTGGCATGAGGATACCGGCTCCAATCCTCAAAAGTGTGGGAGAAGGTACACAAAAATTCAAGCGTGCAAAATTTGCATAGAGGAAAGCGGGTGCTATTCCCTGCAATTGTGCCGATGCCACCCCTTTTCCCTTGAAAAATAGCGTGCAATCGTTATCATTCCGAGATGATTTGGATGCCCCAATCGCACCAAAAAATTCACCTAATGACGGCCGAAAGAACGGAGTTTCTTCCCAAGAAGAGGGGCGCCTCAGAATCAGTGTTCAGCGAGCCACTCTTTAAACTCAGCAGCCGTCGCATACGAGGTCTGCGTGCCGTGGCCTGTCACCGAATGAGCCGCGTAGGCGTTGGCTGTCCGTAAAGAGTCCTCAATGCTTCGCCCGTCAGTGATGCAATGGGCAAAGCATCCGATGAAGGCATCCCCCGCCCCCACGGTATCGACGGCGTTGACGCTCAACTGCGGTACGTGTAGTTCCTCGCCATGTGAGCCCAGCCAGAGAACGCCGCGCTCACCCATGGTGACGATGACGTTGCCGCATCCTGAAGCCAGCAGGGTGCGGGCGGCCTCGCGAATCTCATCAAGGTTGCTTACCGGCATGTCGGTGAGCAGAGCAAGCTCGGTTTCATTGGGCATGAAGTATTCACAGCGGGCCACCCACTCCACTTCGAGTTCCTTCGTTGCGGGGGCGGGATTCAGCAGTACGGGCACGTTCAGTCGATTGCCCAGGGCAATAGCTGCGCGAACAGTGTCGAGGTGAATCTCTAATTGCAGAACAATCAGTTCGCAGCGGGCAATATCCTCTGCTGCGGCTTCAAGATCGTCGGGGGTGAGGGCGTTGTTTGCGCCCTTGACGATAATGACGGAGTTACGAGCTTGGGGGTCAACGAAGATCGGGGCAACGCCAGAGGCGCCGGGCACCTGCTTGACGTAGCGGGTGTCAATGCCGTTATCGCGATAGTTCTGCATGGTGGAGTTGGCAAAGAGGTCATCTCCTACGCAGGTCACCATGAGGATTGAGGAGCCCAGGCGGGCGGCGGCAATGGCCTGGTTGGATCCTTTTCCACCAAAGCCGAGGCGGAAGTCGGGGGCCTCAATGGTTTCGCCTTCTTCGGGCATGCGGGTGATGTAGGTGATGAGGTCAATATTGTTTGAACCGATGACTGCGATGTCCACGGTCGGTCTCCTTGTGGCGGTGAGTCCTGTCAGGCACACGTCGGTGTATGCGCTGCATGTTGTATGTGACAAGGACAGTACTACAGGCGATCGGGTGTGCGCTCTTTCTTCGCGCACAATCGACCGACTTTCGCCAGGAATGAGGAGGGTGCGTGGGGTACATAGGGGTCTGCTGTGGGACAAAATGAATTGACCTGCGCAAATATTTATGCGCCACGCTTACATGTAGATTGCGGCGTTTTATGGGGGAAAAATTCCTGTCTGAGACGGCACAAATCATGTAACATGTCACAAGAATCAACAAGCAGTCCGGTGAAGGGGAGCCACAATGTCAACCAGCTACACTCACTCGATACATAATCCGTTGCTCTTGTGGCGCCCCCTGGTAGTTGCAAGCGCCATCCTGGCGCTCTCTACTTTGTCTGGCTGTGCCTCGACGAATGCATCGTCTGACGACTTCGCGACGCAAAGCACCGAGGTCGTAGAAACACCAGAAAGCGACGCGACGACAGAAACTGAACAGCCACAAGCAGAGTACAAGAAGCCAGAAAACCGACCGGACTATAAAGAGGTGATCGATAATTGGTATAAACAGGATATAGAAGTAACTCAAGTAATTGGTGAAAGTGACACCGACGAAGACCTTGAGAAACGGGCACAGTTTATTGCGGCGCTATATCTTAAGCATACAGAAGAGGACTCTAGACAAGTTTTGCAAAATAATTACGTTGGACTAGACGACCGCCTCGACAACAGCGCTAATCCAATATTTGGTAGCGACATACTTACATGCAGTGACAAAGATCTCAATTCGGCACTAAGCGCTCAATATCTATTCCCTGTATTAGCAAATCTTGAGGCGTTTCATAATGGCAAGCAAGATAGGGTACAGGAGATTAACTATAAGACTTTTCACGCGCTCAAGGGGCATATCAGGCCGTACCCAAACTCCGAGAGCCTAGGGTTTGAGCGAGCACATTTCCATGCTTTGCTACAAGATCCAAACGAAGAGCCGACTCAGCCAGAAACGCGAACCGTACGCATCTCTGACGAGGATGTGGCAGTGATCGGCATTCTTGAGAATGGATACAAGCCACCTGTAAGTGAAAAATATCCAACATTTTGGGTTAAAGTCACTCCGAAGGATGGCAATCCTCATAATATTGCACTTATCCAGGCGGTAACTGCCGTATCGTTGAGTGATGCAGCGGGTCAGATTCCAGACTTTAATGGTAACACGCGAATCATGGAGGCTCTTATAAACCCAGAGGACTATCCGGTTTCGTTTGGGCACCCTAAGTCAGAGGTAACGATCCCTGTTATTCGGACTGGTTATGTGGTTACACTTGATAAGCTGCCCGACAGTCTGAAGTAAACCTGAGTCGATATATTTATTATTCATAAGCACATTGGTATCATGTGCTTATGAATATGTGGCGACGACTTTTGCTGCCAGTCTTTATTCTGATTACTATCTCCGCCGCATACAGACAGTCATATATCTGACTATTCGTACCCTTGAGTGACAGCATCTCGCATGGCCGGAGCTTGCTCTTTGATGACGGTACGGAACCGTTCAGTTACTGCGGCAGTTTGCTCCTGGAGGAGCGCGTACCCAGCAGCACATGTAGCCGCTTTGAAGGCTCGGTGCCACTCCGCATGCTTCATTCAAGACGGAGACTGCCTACTTCTGGCCTCTATCACACCCGCCTCATACTGCGGCAAGCGCTCGACTGAGCCTGTCTACGCCCTCTCGCCTGTGACAGCACCCTCGCAAACATGCGTCTTGTTGTTCAAACTGCCCCGCACGCGACGCAGAATTAACAACAAGACGCAGGATTAGTGAGCAAGTGCCTCATCGGTGAACACGTCGGCACCTGGATACTCAAACACCCCTAACCGCTCACGGGCGTCCTGTTGCCATTTCTGGGGGGTATGCGGTGAGCAAACTGCAATGCGGTGTGCAAAGCCGAGGGAAGGCATGTAAAAGCCCCGCGATTCCAGAAGGAAGCGCGGGGCTGCTGGCGGAGCTGGCGGGATTTGAACCCGCGAGGGGCGAACACCCCAACCTCCTTAGCAGGGAGGCGCACTAGGCCACTATGCGACAGCTCCAGTGACGACCACTTTAGCGGGCTGGGCGCATGAAGAGGAAATCCGTGGGATTGCCTCATGCATTCAGCCGTAAAATAGTCGCTTGGCGGAGGGCGAGGGATTCGAACCCCCGGTGCCATTGCTGACACAGTGGTTTTCAAGACCACCACCTTCGGCCGCTCGGTCAGCCCTCCAGCGGGATTAAGTGTACCTTACCTGCGTGCGATCGTTTTCCACAGGGCAAAATCTGGTTGAAGGTCACAACCTGTGAGGGGATGTGTGCGCCGTGATGTGGCATAAATCCGGCGAAGCGCCGAATATTAGTGTGTATCCACACTGTTCGCAGGGTATTTTGTACCCTGTGAGCACTGCTTTTGATCCATGTGGTCAAAATGTTCAAGTGGTGTGACCAGTGGCCGACGCCTTCGGGCACGGTCTTTTTCTCTGCAAACACGGTCAATCATGTCCAACGGAGGTCACATGCGACGCCCCGGCAGTCCCTTTTCCCCATTGAGTCGAACAGTATGCGGTTATGCAGCCTGTGGCGCAGTCCTTGCGCTCAGCCTGTCTTCTGTGCCAGCGTGGGCCACTGACGCCCCTGATGATGCTGATACTGCATCAGTACCCGCTTCTTCCGCTCCCGCACAATCAGGAAACGACGGGCAAGAGGGCACTAAAGAGTCCGATACTGCCCCTGCAAGCGGGGAAGGCTCTACTGAAGCCCCGCAAACAGAAACAGCTACGGCAGGGGAAAACGCTAACTCGGCCCCTGCATCCGGCGACTCCTCTTCCGAGGACGAAACCGACGTTGCCCCGCTTCCTGTGAATGCTGCCGCAATCACGCCGATTCCAGCTATCCAGACGCCAGGTGAAGCTGACGATTCAGCGCTGATCAATACGAGCGTCACCACGACCGGTGTTGTGACAGCCGCATTCCCCGCTGGCGAAGGCGGCCTGACCCCCACCATTGAGGGCTTCTACATCCAGACCCCGGGAACCGGAGGCGCATGGGACCCTGCCCGCGCGGCCTCGGACGCCATCTTCGTTTACGTTGGCAAGAAGAAGATGGAAATCCCCCAGGTCGGCCAGTGCGTGACGGTGAAAGGTAAGGTTGCCGAGTACGTCAGGCTCCCCAAGAAGAATGGGAAGCCGCAGAAGGTTCTTCCTACCCACCAGAGCCTCACTCAGCTTACTTCCCCGAAGGTCACCGTCGAGTCTGCCTGCGACCCCGTCACGCCCACTCCGCTGACGGGAGTGCCCACGGAAGCCCAGAAGGAAGCTCTTGAGGGCATGCTCGTCGCACCCCAGGGCACATGGACCATCACCGATAACTACAAGGTTCATCAAGAGGGCACGCTGACCCTCACCCCCGGCACGGAGCCGCTCAAGCAGGCCACCGACGTCGTTGCCCCCGGCGATGAGGCCCGCCAGTACGAGGCCGAAAACGCCGCAAAGACGATCGTCCTCGATGACGGTACGACGACCTACCTGCAGAGCAAGAAGGCCCAAGAGGCCGCCTACGCCTACCTGTCAAACGAGGTTCCCGCCCGCGTCGGCTACCACGTTCAGTTCACAAAGCCCGTTCTGTTGGATTCGCGTGATAACGGTTTCGCTTTCCAGCCAACTCAGATGGTGGCCGGCCATCCCGACCGTTCGCCCGTCACCATCAGTGGTGAGCGTCCCGCGGTACCCGCCGTTGAGGGTGCTGTGAAGGTGGCGACCTTCAATGTGCTCAACTATTTCATTCATTTGGGCGAAGATGAGAAGGGATGCAAGGCGCACGAGGACCGCGAAGGCAACGGCCTGACCGCGAAGGAATGCACGGTTCGTGGCGCGTACTCGAAGGCTGCTTTTAAAAACCAGCAGACCAAGATTGTTCAGGCCATTAGCGCTCTCAAGGCTGATGTTGTCGCCCTTGAAGAAATCGAAAACGGTGCCAAGCTTGGTGCCGACCGCGACGGCGCTCTGAAAGCCCTGGTTGCCGCTCTCAACGAGGCCGCAGGTGCCGAGGTGTGGGCGCCGGTTCTGAGCCCCGCTACTGTCCCCGCTCATGAAGACTTCATCCGCGTGGCGTTCATTTACAAGAAGGCTGCTGTCAGCCCGGTGGGCGAGTCGAAGATTCTCGATCACGATATCTTCACCAATCTTGCCCGCCAACCTCTAGCCCAGGAGTTTGCTCCTGTCGTCACCGACGCACAAGAGGGCACGAACTTCGTGGTGATCGTCAACCACTTCAAGTCCAAGGGCAGTGTGTCCAATGTTCCCGGCATGAACAATAAGGACGCCGGTGACGGCCAGGGAAACAACAACCCCCTGCGTGTCGAACAGGCCAAGGCCCTTGCTGCCTTCGCTGAACAATTTGCCAGCAAGCCGACCCTGCTGGTGGGCGATTTCAACTCCTACTCCAAGGAAGATCCCATCCGCGTCCTGACCGAGGCCGGATGGGTGCATAAGTCGGGTGAGACCTCAGCCTCCTACGTCTACGGTGGTCGTGTGGGCTCCTTGGATCACGTTCTGGCCAACGCTGCCGCTGACAAGCTGGTGGCGGGCGTGGCCTCGTGGGCGTTGAATGCGCAAGAGGCGGTGGCGCTCGAATACTCGCGTGCGAATACGAACGCGCATCTGACATTCGAGGCCGACAACCCCTACCGTTCCTCCGATCACAACCCTGAGATTGTGGGATTGAATGTTGTGAAGGACAAGCAGGCTCAACCGCAACCTCAGCCCCAGCCTCAACCCCAGCCGCAACCCCAACCTCAGCCGCAACCGCAACCGCAACCGCAGCCCCAGCCTCAGCCGCAGCCCCAGCCGGACCAGTCCCAGAAGGATAAGAATCCTTCTGTCACGCCCGGTACTGACGCAGGCAAGAAGGCTGACGCAGGGGCGAAGGCCTCAGGCAAGCCAGGGAAGAAGGGCAGCAATGGCAAACTCGCAGCAACCGGTGCCACCGGTGTGAGCATTGCCCTCGCTGCGGCTGCTCTGACTGCTGCGGCGGGTGTCAGCCTCGTCCTGCGTCGACGCGCCTGAAGCGCCACGTCCTGACGCTTACGCTCACTGCAGCCCCTGCTTTCCTCGCCCATGTGGCACAGGATTGCAGGGGCTGCAGCTATAGGAGGAAAGTAAGCGGAGGAACGCTGCCGGTCACTCTGAGCGTTCAGTGAGATGCAGAGCACGGGGTGGGCGTGCCACACTTAACCTATGCATGAAAGAGCTGGAACCCGCGCCCTGCCCGAAGACCTCATTGACGTCAACGCCGTCGTCAATGCCTATTACGAACGTGAGCCTGACCCGACCAATCCCGACCAGCGCGTCGTCTTTGGCACTTCCGGTCACCGCGGCTCATCCCTGGACTCGGCATTCAACGAGGCCCACATTGTGGCCACCACGAAAGCCATCATTGAATACCGCGCCTCCCAAGGTATTGATGGCCCCCTCTTTATTGGTCGTGACACCCATGCCCTCTCTGAACCGGCATGGCGTTCCGCTATTGAAGTCCTCACCGCCGCGGGCGTACAGGTGAAGGTCGCTGCCCGCGCCTACACCCCCACCCCCGCCGTATCGGTGGCAATCCTGTGCGCGAATGGTGCTCCCCATAATCTACGCACCGAGGGCCCAGGCTTGGCTGACGGTATTGTCGTCACGCCCTCGCACAACCCTCCCCGTGACGGTGGTTTCAAGTACAACCCGCCTCATGGTGGCCCTGCTGATTCGGATGCCACCAGTTGGATTGCTGCTCGTGCCAATGAAATCCTTGAGAGTGGCTGGCGCGAGGTGCCTCGCACGATTGGTGCCGACCTGCTCTCTCACCCCTGTGTGGAGAACTACGACTTCCTGTCGAACTACGTTGATCAGCTTGCCGATGTCATTGACATTGATGCGATTCGCGAGGCCGGAGTGCGTATCGGCGCTGATCCTCTGGGTGGCGCTGCCGTTGACTACTGGGCGGCAATTGCCGAACGTTACGACCTGGATCTGACGGTCGTGAATCCGACCGTGGATCCCGCATGGCCCTTCATGACCCTGGACTGGGATGGGAAGATCCGCATGGATTGCTCCTCGCCATACGCGATGGCCTCCCTGCGTCAGGTAATGACACCTGACGAGGACGGCAACACTCCCTACGACATTGCTACCGGTAATGATGCTGACTCTGACCGTCACGGCATTGTCACTGCTGATGGCTTGATGAACCCGAACCATTACCTGGCTGTGGCGATCGAGTACCTCTTCACTCATCGTCCGAACTGGCCGGCCACCGCTGCTGTGGGCAAGACCCTCGTGTCTTCGGCATTGATTGACCGGGTGGTGGCGTCTATGGGCCGCGAGCTGGTTGAGGTGCCCGTGGGCTTTAAGTATTTTGTGCCCGGTCTGCTGACTGGCACGGTGGGTTTTGGCGGCGAGGAATCTGCCGGAGCATCCTTCCTGCGTAAGGACGGTTCCGTGTGGTCAAGCGACAAGGATGGCATCATCTTGGCCCTCCTAGCTGCAGAGATCACCGCAGTGACCGGCAAGACCCCCTCCCAGCTTCATCAAGAGCAGGTTGAGCGTTTCGGGGCGTCGGTTTACGCCCGCATTGATGCTGCTGCCAACCGTGAAGAAAAGGCGAAGCTTGCAGCCCTGTCTCCCGAGGATGTCACCGCGACGGAACTGGCTGGCGATCCCATCACCGCCAAGCTGGTGCGTGCGCCGGGTAACGATGCCGCTATTGGTGGCTTGAAGGTTACGACTGACTCCGCATGGTTTGCTGCTCGTCCCTCTGGCACGGAGGATGTCTACAAGATCTATGCCGAATCCTTCCAAGGCCCTGAGCATCTGGCTGAGGTGCAAGAGGCTGCGAAGAAACTTGTGGCTGATGCTTTGAGTAATTGATCTGATGTGGTTTGGCTGACTGAGCCGACGTGACAGAGCACTGAGCTGCCTGATCGGGGCCCGCCGCTTTCAAGCGGCGGGCCCCATTCGTTCGGGCAGTTTTTGTGTGTTCATACCTGGCTAATGCCGTGTTCGTGCAGTGTCCCGCGTGTCGTGCCCGTTGGTATCTGACGGGTTCCCACGTGTGCGTCCAGGCAAAAAACGCCGTTTAGTAGGCGCGAAAATCCTTGACTGCACATCTGGGTGCGCAGGGATTCGGATCCGCTCAACGCTGTCATAACAATGGTGGGATCAGGCAAAAGTGTCTATCTTTAGACATGTGAAAATCTCGCGGCCCGAGCCCCTACCCCGCCTACGGCTGGTCTTTTTGGTGCTCGCCTTCATCAGTGTCATGGCCGGACTGAATGCTGCTCTAGTGCGCGCGGGGGCACTTGCCCCTGTCCCTCATGCTGACCTGGGGAATATTCACGGCCCGCTTATGATCTACGGCTTCTTGGGGACCGCTATCGGACTGGAACGCGCAGTGTCCCTTCAAGCCGATCGCCGCAGATTCTGGCCCTACGCAGCGCCGTTATTCGCGGGCGTTGGTGGCGTGAGTGCGATCGTCATGGCCGTATCACCAGAGGCGAGCTCTGCTGTGAAGAATGTGGGTGTTTCCACTCGTCTGATGCCCGGCGCACTGTGGGTGGCATCAATGCTGATCCTCCTGGGTATCTACCTTTATATTGCTCTGCGCCGCCAGCCCTCAATGAGCGCCCTCATTCAGATTCTCAGTGCCTTCGTTGGAGCTTCTGGGATTGCCCTGTGGATGAAGGGCTACGACGTTCCTGCGATCGTGGCCTGGTGGCTGATGTTCCTGGTGCTCACCATCATTTCTGAACGTCTTGAGTTGGCGCGCATTACTTTCGCGGGTGCCGGTGTAGAGTTCAGGGTTCTTCTTGAGTCAGCGGCGCTGGTGGCAACGCTTGTCTGTAGCCTTATTGCGCCGAGCATTGGGATGGCGCTTCTGGGTGTGGCGTTGGCGGTGTTGGTGGCGGACGTTGCCTGGCATGATGTGGCCCGCCGGATGGTAACCAGTACGGGTATCCCTCGTTTTGCAGCCACCTGCATGCTTGGTGCCTACGCTTGGGCTCTGTGCGCGGCCGGAATGTGGATCTTTATGGGGGCGACCTCAGGGTATGCCTACGATCTTGCTGTTCATGCGTTGACGATTGGATTTACGCTGTCGATGATCGTGGCGCACGCCCCGGTCATTATCCCTGCTGTCATTCGACGCGAGGTTCCCTACCATCGGTTGATGTGGGTGGGGTGGGCGTTAATCCAGGTGGCCCTTCTCCTGCGTCTCACAGGAGGCGGTCGAGATGTTGAGGCGCTGTGGCGCTTCGGGGTAGCCCTGGGTGTTGTCGCTTTCCTGGTGTTCGTGATGGTGACAGCGACCCTCACGATTCGTCAGGCGCGCCGCCGTCAGCGTCAGTGGCGCCATAGTCAGGCAGATGCGCGGACGGAGGCGAGCCAATGAGTATCCCTCTTCGTTCGAGGCCGCCGCAGGAGGGGCTGAGTGGTGGAAACGCAAGCTCTTCCACAGCCGCCCACGGTAGTTCACCTTCTCGCCCACGAGCCCGCCGCGATGTGGTCAGCCCAGTGTGGATTGCGGTGTCTGTGGTGGCTGCGGCCGCGACCTTAGCGTTTCGACAGCACATGCCCCAACCCTTGTGGACGATGGTTCACGTCATCACGCTGGGGGTACTGACCAATGCCATCTTGCATTGGACATGGTTTTTTGCCCGCGCTCTTCTACGCTTGACCCCCGAGCATCGCGGCCCCTCGCGCGATACGACAATCCGCCTCCTCGCCGTCAACGCCGCCTTCATTGCGCTGGTGGCTGGCATGTGGTCAGGGTCAATGGTGCTCATCCTGGCGGGAACCCTCGTGTATGCGACGATGATTGCCTGGCACGGACTGGCCCTCACTTTCGCTGCGCGCACACTATTGGCCAGCCGTTTTGCCGTGGTCATCCGCTACTACATGGCGGCCGCAGCATTCTTCGTGGCGGCAGCACTATTCGCAGCCCTAGTGGCAACAACCATGTTTGTCGTTGACCTTCCGGCGTGGTTTGTCGAGGCACGAGATGCCCTGACGATTGCCCATATGAGCGCCGCCGTTTTCGGCTGGGTAGGGCTGACAATCGCAGGAACTCTGGTGACTCTGTGGCCAACGATGCTGCGCGCTCGCATGGCCCCTCAGGCGGTGGAGTTCGCCATGCGAGCCTTACCCGTATGGAGCATTGGGACAGCACTGTGCATGCTCGGGGCTCTCATCCCTGACGGGCGTCTTGCCGCCCGCGCGGTGGGTGTGGGAGCGGCTGTCATTGCGGTAGCCGCAGCAGTGGGTGTGGGGGTAGGCGTATGGCGCAGCCTGCGCCCAGCAACTTCACCGCCCCAACTCAAGGAATACCCCGCATTGGGGGCACTCCTTGCCCTCCTGTGGCTGATCGCCGGAATCGCCGCATTCGCCTTTGTTGCATTGCAGGCCAGCGACCTTAGCGCAATACGCGCCCAAAGTCTGACGTGGCTGCCACTCATTGGGGCAGGAGGCCTCGTCCAGCTTATGCTGGCGGCCCTCAACTACCTCACCCCAGTGGCTACAGGGGGCGGTCCGACAGCGATAAAGACAGGCGTGCGCGCAGTGAACTCACACGCGACCCTACGTATCGCCGTGCGCCATATCGCTCTTGTCCTACTGGCCCTTCAGGCAGTGAACGAGGCGCTCGCGGGCGCTGACCTGACCAGTGTTGATCCTTCCGTCGCGTTGGATGTGCTCGTACAGATGCGGATTAATACGGCGCTGTGGATCGTGGTGGTGCTCTCAGTCGTAGTTGATCTACTGAACCTGGGCCGCGCACTGATCATCCAGCGCACACGCGCTCGCCTGTTAACGGCCAACCGACCCTCGTCATCCCCCACTGAGGAGAACTCTCAATGAACGCTGATACCACTCCTGATACTCAGCTTTCACGCGCTAGCGCCCTTGTCATGGCTGTGGTGAGCGTGGCGGCAGTCGTGCTGGCTATCATCCTGACCGGCCCCATCGCATCCCCATCCACCACTGCAGCAGGCAGTGGTGCCCACGGTGCGAGCCCACAAACGGTCACCCCCACAGGGCAAACAACCCATGTGGAGGTGTCAATCCGCGGCATGGCTTTCGTGCCATCCCGTGTTGAGGTTCCAGCAGGGAATGCCCTCCACCTCACCATCCGCAACGAAGGCGATCAGCGCCACGATCTTGTTTTTGCCAATGGAGCGACCACCGGCCAGATTTCCCCAGGGGCAAGCGTTGAACTCACCCTTGACCCTCTGGGCGCGGACCTCCAAGGATGGTGTTCTCTCCCCGGCCACCGGGCGGCAGGCATGACCTTCGATGTGATCGTCACGGGGGCAGCGGCTACTGGCTCCTCTTCACAAACTCCGCCATCGGCTGACAATCACGCACACGGGCATGCGCACGGGGCGGTGGCCTCGTCAGCGGGGGTGCCCACCATGCATGAACTCATGGAATACAACACAACCATCACCCCCTACCCAGCAGCCCTAGCGCCCGCGCCCGCAGAGAAAACTCACCACATTACCTTGCGCGCCTCCGAACACATGGATCTTCTTGCCCCCGGTGTTGAGCGCGCCGTGTGGAGTTTCAATGGCATTACTCCTGGGCCGATCTTGCGCGGCAAAGTGGGCGACACCTTCCACATCACTCTCATTAACGATGGGACGATGGGCCATTCCATTGACTTCCATGCCGGCGACATCGCCCCCGATCAGGTAATGCGCACGATTGAGCCGGGTGAAAGCCTCGAATACGTTTTTGAGGCCAAACGCGCAGGTATTTGGATGTACCACTGCTCCACCGCCCCCATGTCGCTTCACATTGCTACCGGCATGCACGGTGCGGTCATTATCGACCCCACCGACCTGGATCCCGTGGACCGCGAATACGCGCTGGTTGCCAGCGAACTTTATCTCGGCGGCGAGGGTGGGGCCGCCAACCCCGCCAAGCTTGCAGCACTGGCCCCAGACCTGGCCACCTTCAATGGGCGTCCCTTCCAGTACACCGCCCACCCTCTTGAAGCCAAGGTGGGGGAGACTGTGCGCATGTGGGTGCTGAATGCCGGCCCAAATATCACAACGGCCTTCCACGTTGTCGGCACCCAATTCGATACGGTGTGGGCTGAAGGCGATTACCTCATTCGAGGACGAGGCGCGGGCGGCGGAGGGTCGCAGGTGTTACCACTCGTTGCGGCTGAGGGCGGTTTCGTTGAGTTCACACCGACGGAGCCGGGGACCTACACCTTCGTTAACCACGTGATGAGCGTGGCAGAAAAGGGCGCCCACGGGGTGTTGAAGGTGAGCGAGTAAAAGCGCAGCCGAAGGTGACCGATTCCGCCAATTTACGCCTATAAGCGGGCATTGAAGGCGAGTACGATAGAACCTCGTGCTCGCAAACTACGCAGAAGTCCTCACACTCCCCGGCGCGTGGCGTTTCTCCCTTGCTGGAGCCATTCTGCGTATGCCCATGTCGATGGTGGGCATCTCAATGATTCTCACCGTCAAAGCCGCCTACGGGAACTACACGCTGGCGGGCCTTGTTGTTGCCGTCAGCATTGTGGGGACTTCCGTGTGCGCGCCGATTCTTGCGCGGATGGTTGACCGCTATGGTCAGCGCAAGGTCATGCTTCCGTCCCTGGTGATCTGCGCAGTATCTTTAGCGGTCTTTTCTGTGGCGAGCCTGTGGGTAGCGCCCGTGTGGGTGGTCTTTGTGGCGTCCGCACTTTCTGGCGCGACCTGGGGTGCGCCGGGCGCCCTCGTGCGTTCCCGCTGGTCAACGGTGGTGCAAGAACCTCGCCAATTAACTGCCGCCTACGCTTTGGAAGCGGCAGTTGATGAGTTTGTGTTCGTGGTGGGCCCGATTGTTGCGACGATGGTGGGCACGGCCCTTCACCCGGCAACGGGTTTGATCCTGTCGATTCTTTTTATCACTATCGGCTCTGTGGGGTTCTTTTCGCAGGTCGATACTGAGCCGCCCATCGTTCACGTTGACCGCACGCAGCGTGCCGGCACTGTTATTACCCACCCGGTTGTCATTGGCCTTGCTTTGACCTATGTGGGTGCGGGGGCGATGTTTGGTGCCACCGATGTTTCGGTTGTGGCATTCACTGAGGAAAACATGCAGCCAGCTTTGGCGGGCGTCTTGCTGGGGATCTTCGCTTTTGGCTCGCTGGTCGCCGCATTGATTTACGGCGCGCGCACATGGCGTCAACCCTTGTGGAAGCTTTTCGGCATGGGTGTTGTGGCTTTGGCGCTGGGAACGTCGAGCTTCCTGCTGGCAACGAATATGTGGGTCTTAGGCCTGGCCATGTTGGTGACGGGCCTGACGATCGCTCCGACGATGACGAATGTCAACATGATTATTGCCAAGGTTGTCCCCTCTGGGCAGCTCACCGAGGGATTGACGTGGATGAGTACCGCTATGAATATTGGTGTTTCCCTGGGGTCGATGCTGTCAGGGCGCTGGGTTGACGCCAATGGGGCCGCAGGTGGTTTCTGGGTGGTGATGGCATTCGCCTGGATCATGGTTGTGCTGATGATTGTGGGGCTGCCAAGTTTGCGCCGTCACACGGTGAGTGCCGAGCGGGCCTCCCACCTGCCTGCGATTGAGAATGACGGGGAGCACTCAGGCGAGGATCACTGAGTGCGGGAGAGTTTTGGGGATTCCTTTTGTGGGCTGGTGTCGACGATTGTCGATCTAGGGCACAATTAAGGAAGCGCGTTACTGCTGATGGCCTGTGATGAATGTGCGTGGGCGTGACAGTAGGGCCGCTTGTGTACCGATGATGGAAGAGGGAGAGCTGTGGTTCGGTCGAAGTTCTTGATCGATGATGTTACCCCTTCACCCATTTTGACCTCGGTTAATGCGGTTGGTGAGCGTTTTAATACCGTCTTGGCCAGGGTGCTTCAACGATTCGGATACGATTCGGGCATTGTTGGTTTTGGCGGCTATGGTTCCTGCGATAGTGCGCGCGTGTTGGGGCGTGTCATTATGGCCCGCACGCACGATCAGCGTCGTTGGTTGAGTGAGCGGCGAGGGTGGCGTCAATTCTTTGACGCCCAGGTGCCTCGTGAGCCAGTCGCCGTGACGATCGGGCGGGCGCGCGTTGTGACGGCTGCTGATCGTGGCGGATATGTTGATCTGGTCTGTGAAGGGCATGGTCTGACACCTGGCTGGCACACGGCGTGGATTCAACCGCTGTCCAGGGAGCAGGTGCGTGAGTGTCCCTCTTTGAGCGCCCTTCCTTGTGCTGTGTCTGCTGCCTCTGATAACGAGGCTGCCGCAGGGGAAGTCACCTCCGCTGTTGAGCCCGCTGCGTGGGTGGATATTGACGGTGTCCGTATTGATGCTGGCCGCGCTGTGCCGGTGGCGGTGCGGGTTGTTGGTGATGCTGAGCGTTTCGGGGTTGTCTCTGACATTGATGACACGGTGATTGTGTCGATGGTGCCGCGTCCTTTCGTGGCTGCTCGGCACGCCTTGATTGATCGGGTGGCTGCCCGTGAGGCTGTGCCTGGCATGGCGAAGTTGCTGACGTATCTTTCGCAGCGTGCAGCCCGTGATGCCGGTGAACCTCTTGAGGGTGTGCCCGCGCCGACGGTGTATGTGTCAACCGGTGCGTGGAATGTTGTGCCGACGGTGCGTGAGTTCATGGGAAGGGTCCACTTTCCGCGGGGCGCGTATTTGATGACTGATTTTGGCCCATCGAATACCGGGTGGTTCCGCTCAGGCCGAGAGCATAAACGCCGTGAGTTGAGGCGTTTGGCGGCGGATTTGCCGCATATGCGCTGGTTCTTAGTTGGTGATGACGGGCAGCGTGATCCTGAGATTTATGCCGAGTTTGCCCGCGAGTTTCCCCAGCATGTTGCTGGTATTGCCATTCGTTCACTGTCGAGTCGGGAGCAGTTCCTTGCTCACGGAACGCTGTCGTCGTTGTTCCCCGATGCCTTGCGTGATGTGCCAGAGGGGATTCCGGTTTGGTTTGGCGAGGACGGATTCCGCTTGCACGAGCAGGTGAAAGCGGCAGAATAGCGACAGAGGGCCGGAAAGGTACTTCGGTACTGTTATTTCCTGGCCGCCCAACTCAAGCGCTCTACTGTAACACCGTTACAGTAGTGTGACAGTAGCGGAAAGGCACCCCAACTTTTCCGCACTATTTCGCCTTTTTGGACTTTCACTGCTGTAACACCGAGGCGTTACAGCTCGTTACAGTAGGCCCCTTACAGGGTGTTAAAGCGGGGGGGGAAGCAGCCTTTTTGTCCCTGTCGCCTGTCCTACTCACCCACTAGGCTTGGACCTATGACAGTGCTCAAAGATCGTGCGCTTGGTTGTCTGTATGGTCTGGCCCTGGGGGATGCTCTGGGAATGCCGACGCAATCCCTCTCTCCTGACCTCATTGTTCACACCTATGGCCCGGTTGTCGGCCTACTGGCAGGCGCGGATATTCAACCCTACGCGCCGGGCCTGCCCGCCGGGACTGTCACTGATGACACCGAGCAGGCTTTGATTGTCGCAGACCTGTTGATCGGGGGCGGCGGACATATTGCTCCCGAGGCTTTGGCCCATTCCCTGCTGGCGTGGGAGCAACAGATGTGCGAGCGGGGCTCCCATGATTTGCTTGGCCCCTCAACGAAGGCGGCTTTGGAGCAGGTGCGCGCTGGCGCTGACCCGCGCACGACGGGCACCTCGGGCACAACCAACGGTGCCGCTATGCGGGTGGCTCCCGTTGGTATTGCCTGGGATACCGGAGATACGGACGCCCTCCTTGATGCGGTCTATGAATCGTGTCTGGTCACGCACAATACGCGTCAAGGTTTTGAGGGGGCGGCAGTTGTTGCCCTTGCGGTGAGCGCGCTTCTTGACGGCCAGACCTTACCTGACGCCCTTTATTGGGCCGTTGACGAGGTTGAAGCCGCCCAGTCGATTAATCCTCGCGGCGAGTGGGCCGAGGGCGCCTCGGTATTGACGCGTGCGCGTTGGGCTTTGAGTTTGGTGATGGCGGCGCGTAGTTCCTCCATGCAGGAGGTGCAGGCCATTATGAGTGCCTTGCGTGACTTGATTGGGACGTCGGTGGCGACGGCTGAAGCAGTGCCCTGTGCTCTGGCGTTGGCGTCTTTTTACGCGGATCGCCCGTTGGATGGCCTGCTTGCGGCTGCGAATCTTGGTGGGGATACGGATACGATTGGCGCGATTGCTGGGGCTCTTCTGGGGGCGGCGAATGGGTATGTGCTTCTCCCGCCAGACTTATTGGACGAGGTCACCGCTGTCAATGACCTGGATATTGAAGGCATTGTTGACGCTTTGTTGGCGGTGCGTGAAGCCCAGGGGCTCCCCTCAGCCTTGAGGGCGGGGGAGGACGGGTGGAAAGCTCCTGAACTACACGATGATGGTGACGACGTCATCACCGATGATGAGGACACCGGCGATCACGATAAAGTCGTTGGCAGCAGCGTTGACGTTGTTGACGGTGTGCTCGGCCGCGTCCACTACACGGGCCAGGTCATTGTTGACCTGACGATGACGGTCGATCATCTGCCGGAAAAGGGTGGCGATATTTTTGCTTCCTCTCATCAGATGTGTGTCGGCGGTGGCTTTAATGTCATTTACGCTGCGCGCCAAATGGGCGCGAAGGTGATTCATCATGGGGCGCTCGGTGAAGGTCCAATGGCTGATGCTGCGCGCGCTGCCCTCAACGCTGAGGGGGTGACTCATCATGGCCCGACCATTCCTGGTGTTGACACCGGTTATTGCGTGGCATTGACCGAGCCTGATGCGGAACGGAGCTTTGTGTCGACGGTGGGAGCCGAGGCTGAGGTGCCCGAGGGGGCATGGGATGCTCTTTCTTTTCATGAGGGTGACGTGCTCCATCTGTGCGGCTATTCCCTCTATCACCCGCGCACGCGCGCCGAGGTTGAACGTCTCGTGCGCCGTCTTCAGACGGCGGCGACCATGCCGCGTGCTGTCCTGTTTGACGTCGGTCCCATGATTGGCGAGGCTCCCGCTGACACGCTCGCGCTTATCGGCGGTATTCGGCCGCTGTGGTCGATTAACGAGCGTGAAGCGTACATTTTGGCCCGTCGATTGCTGGTAGAAGGCTGGCGGACCGATGGTGATGAAGCTGCGCTGACGGAGTTGGCAGCGTTATTGGGCGAGGATAAAGCGCCCGCCGCAGGCGGTGCTCAGGTCAACCTTTCGGTGATGGCTGAGGCGTTGAGTCGGGCGTTGGGCGCGCCCGTATTAGTGCGCGCCGGTCAGCAGGGGGCCTGGTGGGCCCATGAAGGAGAGGTTGTGGCGATTCCGACGCCTTCTGTGACGCCCGTGGATTCTAACGGTGCAGGCGATGCCCATGCGGGTGCCCTGTGTGCAGCATTGGCGGCGGGGGAGAGTTGGCAGAGGGCGTTACTTGTGGCTAATTGCGCTGGGGCGCTGTCGACACAGTTTCATGGACCGGCAACCTGTCCTTCGCGGGCTGAGGTTGAAAGCTGTGCTGCGGAGTTGATGAGGGATTAACTCAGAGAAGAAAACGGGCACGGGTGTTTGCGCTCGTCAGTGGACAATGTAAAAGAAGGCTGTGGTTCGCGTTACATAATTATGCGCGAGATTAAAGCATCTCTGAAATCCAAATGGCTTTTGATCTGCGATGTTACCCTTTCGTGACACATTGTAACCAGACCGTGATGCACGCATCGTGAAACAAAAAGACGCATATTTTTACGATCTGCATAGACTTCATCAGGTATCTGGCGAATATGCCCAGACGTTTTAGTCCCCAGCATTCAGAAGGAGTTCCACATGAGCTTCAAGAAGTCTTGGCTGGCAGTTCCTGCAGTTCTGGCCCTCACGCTCACCGCGTGCTCGGGCGGCGCAGGCTCTGCTGATCAGTCCGGCGCATCTGCCGCACCCGCAGGCGACGTCGTTGCCGGCGATCCCATCCGCACCAATGGCTCCGAGCCCCAGCACCCGCTGCTGCCGGGTCTGACCACCGAAACCGGTGGCGGCAAGGTTCTCGACGCCACCGGCGCTGGCCTCGTCTACTACGACGCAAAGGGCGAAACCCACAACGAACTCGCCGAGTCCATCGAGTCTTCCGATAACATCACCTGGACCATCAAGGTCAAGGAAGGCAAGAAGTTCTCCGACGGCTCCGACATCAAGGCAAAGAACTTCGTTGACGCCTGGGTGCTGGTTGGCGCTGAAAACCAGGACAACGCCTTCTTCTTCGAGCCCGTTAAGGGCTACGACGACAAGGGTGAAAAGCACGACCTCGCTCAGGGCATCAAGCTCGTTGACGACTACACCTTCACCGTTGAGCTGAAGCAGGCCGAGGCTGACTTCCCCGCACGTCTGGGCTACTCCGTCTTCCAGCCCCTGGCTGACGCCGCCCTGGCTGACATGGACGCTCAGGGTGAAAACCCCATCGCCTCCGGCCCCTACATGCTGGCTGAGAACGGCTGGGAGCACAACGTTCAGATCAAGCTTGTTCCCAACCCCCACTACGACGGCGACCGCGTTGCAAAGAACGCCGGCCTGAACATCGTCATCTACAACGACATGGATGCCGCCTACAACGACCTCCAGGGTGGCAACCTTGACGTCCTCGACGCCATCCCCACCTCCGCATTCGACACCTTCCAGAGCGAATTCGAAGGCCGCTCCGTCATTCAGGGCGCAGCAGTGTTCCAGTCCTTCGCCATTCCTCAGAAGGGCCACTTCGCAGGTGAAGAAGGCAAGCTTCGCCGTCAGGCCATCTCCATGGCCATCAACCGCGATGAGCTCGTGAAGGCCCTCTTCAACGACACCCGTAAGCCCGCCAAGGACTTCACCTCCCCCGTCGTCGCAGGCTACAACGACGCCATCCCCGGCAACGAGGTCCTCACCTTCAACCCCGAAAAGGCCAAGGAACTGTGGGCACAGGCTGACGCCATGACCCCCTTCTCCGGCAAGTTCGAAATCGCCTACAACGGCGATGGTGGCCACAAGGACTGGGTTGACGCTGTTACCAACATGCTGCGTAACAACCTCGGTATCGAGGCTGAGGGCAAGTCCTTCCCCGACTTCAAGTCCTTCCGCAACGAGATCACTGAGCGTCGTATCGAGACCGCATTCCGTACCGGCTGGCAGGGTGACTACCCCTCGAAGTTCAACTTCCTCGGCCCGCTCTACGGCACCACCGGTTCCTCCAACGACACCGGTTACTCCAACCCCAAGTTCGATGAGCTTCTGACCAAGGCTGCAGGTTCGGCTTCCCTCGACGAAGCCAACAAGATCCTCGACGAGGCTCAGCAGATCCTCTTCCAGGACATGCCGGTTATCCCCACCTGGTACGGTGGCGCATCGGCAGCATGGAGCGATTCCGTTGACAATGTTGAGATCAACTGGAAGTCCGTTCCTGAGTACCACAACATCACTCGTAAGTGAGTGAGCGCAGCCAAGGGCTGCACACCGGCTGACGCCGAAACCTGAACGGTATGGCGGGCGGGGTTATCCCGCCCGCCATACCGCGCACTTGAGATGAGTCCCTGTGTTTGGGGACTCATTAACTCGCAATTTACTGGTCGTTTGCATAAAATCGCTTCTGGACTGCCTTCTTATGGCGATTCAGACCATGAGTGGATACCCATCCACACACGACATGAGGATCATGTCCTACCGAATTGTTTGGCCCCATCAGCCACAACATTCTGCTCATGAGAACCGTGGGTTCTTCAGGCGCATGTAGGACGTCATCCAGTAAGGAACTCACCCATGCTCCGATACATCGGACGGCGGCTCCTGCAGACCATCCCGGTCTTCTTTGGGGCAACCTTCCTGATTTTCGCCTTGGTGTACTTAATGCCCGGTGACCCCGTGGCAGCACTGGGCGGTGACCGTGGCCTTGACCCGGCAGTTCAGGAACGTATTCGCGCCGAATTTAATCTTGATAAGCCCCTGTACATGCAGTACCTGCTGTACCTCAAGGGCGTCCTCACCCTTAACTTCGGTAAGACCTTCTCTGGTCGCGAAGTTATCGACGTGATGGCTCAGGCCTTCCCCGTCACTATCAAGCTCGCCGTGATGGCCCTCATTTTCGAGGCTATCGGCGGTATCGTCCTCGGTGTTATTGCGGGTATGCGACGCGGCGGCAAGTTTGACGCCACCGTCCTGGTGATGTCCCTCATCATCATCTCCGTTCCCTCCTTCGTTACCGGCTTCGTCCTTCAGTACGTTCTGGGTGTCAAGCTCGCCCTCTTCCCGGTCACTGTTGGCGGCAATACAAGCGTCTACGCGCTGATCATGCCAGCCTTCGTACTCGGCTCACTTTCCCTGGCATACGTGCTGCGTCTGACCCGTCAGTCTGTCTCTGAAACCAAGAGCGCTGACTTCGTCCGCACCGCACGCGCTAAGGGTCTGACCAACCGTCAGGTGCGCAACCGTCACATCCTTCGCAACTCGATGATCCCGGTGGCAACCTTCCTGGGTGCCGACCTTGGCGCGCTCATGGGTGGCGCAATCATTACCGAAGGTATCTTCAACATCCCCGGTGTTGGCGGCACTTTGTGGCAGGGCATCACCAAGGGTGAGCCCGCAACCGTCGTCTCCATCACCACCGTTCTGGTGATCGTGTACATCATTGCGAACCTCATCGTTGACCTTCTGTACGCCGTACTTGACCCGAGGATCCGCTATGAGTGATTTCATCCCTTCAGCAAATATCACCCGCACTCGCGCGGGTCAGGCACACTATGTTTCCGATGTTGATGAAACAGGTCTGGGCGCAGTAGACGCCGTCAAGGATGAATCCGCCCCCTCATCAATGTGGGGCGAAGCCTGGAAGCAACTCCGTCGCCGCCCCATGTTCTGGGTCTCGGCCACAATCATCGTGTTGGTCGTCCTCATTGCTGCCTTCCCGCAGCTCTTCGCCAGCCAGGATCCCCGTGTCTGCGACCTCTCTCTCAAGCACGCAGGTCCCACTGAAGGCCACATCCTCGGATTTGATCGTCAGGGCTGTGACATCTACTCGCGCATTATCTACGGCGCACGCGCTTCCGTCCTCGTTGGTGTTGTCACCACGATCGCTGTGACGTTCATTGGGTCACTGCTGGGTGCCCTCGCAGGTTTCTTGGGCGGCTGGCTTGACGCTATTCTTTCGCGTCTGATCGATATCTTCTTCGCCATCCCCTTCCTGCTCGCAGCCATCGTGTTCATGCAGCTCACCGCTGAACGTTCCGTCTGGACCGTTATTCTGGTGCTCACCGTTTTCGGTTGGACTTCGATTGCGCGTATTGCGCGCGGCACCGTCATGTCGGTCAAGAACGAAGAATTCGTCACCGCAGCCCGCGCTACCGGCGCATCCCGCTGGCGTATTCTCATGTCCCACATCGTCCCCAACTCGATGGCGCCGATCATCGTGTACGCAACCGTTGCCCTCGGTGGCTTCATCGTTGCCGAAGCATCCTTGTCCTTCCTGGGTATCGGTCTGCCCTCGCACATCGTGTCCTGGGGTAATGACATTTCTGCTGCGAAAGCCTCGCTCCGCACCGACCCGCAGGTTCTCTTCTACCCTGCAATCGCACTGGGCACGACGGTTCTATCCTTCATCATG
This sequence comes from Schaalia canis, assembly GCF_003858455.1. Lineage (GTDB taxonomy): Bacteria > Actinomycetota > Actinomycetes > Actinomycetales > Actinomycetaceae > Pauljensenia > Pauljensenia canis. The sequence goes on from NZ_RQZF01000010.1 coordinate 45,927, forward strand.
ATGGGCGACGTTGTGCGTGAGGCTCTTGATCCGAAGGCGCGTAAGAAGTGAGCGAAGAAATGAACACTGAAGTACACGCAGACGACCAGAACCCCCTGCTGCGCATTACCGACCTGGAAGTCACCTTCACGACCTCCACCGGTACCGTTCCCGCTGTTCGTGGAGCCAACCTGACCATCTACCCCGGTCAAACTGTTGCCATCGTGGGTGAGTCAGGATCCGGTAAGTCCACCACCGCAGCCGCCGTTATCGGACTCCTGCCCGGTACCGGTAAGGTCACTGGCGGCACCATTGAGTTTGATGGCCGTGACATTACCAACCTCAGTGACGATGAATGGGTTGCGCTTCGCGGCTCCGGCATTGGTCTGGTTCCTCAGGACCCCATGACCAACCTCAACCCCGTGTTGCGTATCGGGCGTCAGGTGCAAGAAGCACTTGAAGCCAATAAAGCTCACGTTATTGAGGCTGCTGCTCAGCGCCCCGGTAAGTCAAACGCCATTCAGGGCGACAAGATCGACATGCCCGCGCGTGTCAACGAACTCCTTGAAGAAGCGGGCCTGCCCGAGGCCGGTCGCCGCGCGAAGCAGTACCCCCACGAGTTCTCTGGCGGTATGCGTCAGCGTTCCTTGATCGCGATGGGTATGGCTGCTCGTCCGAAGCTCCTGATCGCTGACGAGCCGACCTCGGCCCTTGACGTGACCGTTCAGCGTCGCATCCTCGATCACCTGGCTCAGCTCACCCAGGACCTCGGCACAGCAGTCTTGTTCATCACCCACGACCTGGGCCTTGCTGCTGAACGCGCTGAACAGCTTGTCGTCATGCACCGTGGTCGCATCGTGGAGTCCGGCCCGGCACTGGAAATCCTCCAGCGCCCGCAGCACCCCTACACCAAGCGTCTGGTGTCGGCAGCGCCCTCGTTGGCTTCAGCTCGTATCGAGTCCGCCCACGCGCGCGGTATTGAGGTGACCGAGGAAGAACTCACGGGCTCGGGTGCAGGTGCGACCTCCACAGAGGAGATCATCCGCGTCGAAAACCTCACCAAGATCTTCGATATTCGCGGTCAAAAGGGTGAGGCAGCCAAACTGAAGGCTGTTGACGACGTCTCCTTCACCCTGCGTAAGGGGACGACCCTGGCAGTGGTGGGTGAGTCCGGCTCGGGTAAGTCGACCGTCGCAAACATGATCCTTAACCTGCTTGATCCGACTTCAGGCAAGGTGTACTTCAAGGGCCGCGACTGCTCGACGCTCAACGATCGTGAACTTTTCGAGCTGCGCCGTCACTTGCAGGTCGTGTTCCAGAACCCCTATGGGTCGCTTGATCCGATGTACTCCATCTTCCGTGTCATCGAAGAACCCCTGCGCGTTCACGGTATTGGCACGAAGAAGGAACGCGTTGCTCGCGTATCGGAGCTGCTTGACCTGGTGGCACTGCCGCGTTCGGTGATGCGCCGTTACCCCAATGAGCTTTCCGGTGGTCAGCGTCAGCGTGTTGCTGTGGCCCGCGCTCTTGCCCTCAACCCCGAGGTTGTTGTGCTGGACGAGGCCGTGTCCGCGCTGGATGTGCTCGTGCAGAATCAGATTCTGTACTTGCTCAATGACCTGCAGGCTCAGCTTGGTCTGTCCTACCTGTTCATCACCCACGACCTGGCCGTTGTCCGTCAGATCGCTGATGACGTGGTTGTGATGGAGCATGGCAAGCTTGTTGAGCAGGGCACCTCTGATGAGCTCTTCGCAAACCCTGTTCAGGATTACACGCGAGAGCTGATCGAGGCAGTTCCTGGCCGATCTATTCAGCTCAATCTCTGACTGAACGCTTGCTCCCAAAGCGCATGGCATGCGGGAGCGAGGGGCTACTTGAGAAACATGTGAAGAGGGGCCGCACGCTGAGGCGTGCGGCCCCTCCACACATTTTTGCCGCTGTGCCCTCGATCCACCCCTGTGGGGTTTTGGTGGCGTATCGGGCGTTCGGTCTAATTCGGAAGAGCCGTAATAGGAAGGGCGCCTGGCTGGCTGGGCGGGTACAGGCGCGTCGTCGACTCACGGACGATAAGTTCCCCCTTGAAAGTCGTGCGCGTGTAGGTGTTAGTTTGCTTCTTGAGAAGGATTTGGACAGCCGTTCGCGCAATCTGCATGAGCGGTTGACGAATGGTGGTCAGACTAGGCGTTGAGAGGGCGGCAAACTGAATATCATCAAAGCCAGTGACCAAGAGGTCGTCGGGTACGCGGATGCCACGCTTGCGTAACTCAGCAATGACCCCCAGGGCCAAAAGATCATTGAGGCACACGATGGCGTCAGGTAGTGGCCCTTGGGAGCGCAGCGCACGTGCGGCCTCAATGCCCCCTTCAATGGACTGGCATCCTTCGAAAATGCGGTTTTCTTGGAGGTCCATGCCGAGTTTGCTTGCTGCATGTAAAGCCTCGTGAACGCGGGCAATGGAGGACAGGTTGGCGCCGGTATTCGTGACCAGTGCGAGGGTCTTGACCCCTTGGGTATGGAGGTGATCCATAATCATCGTGATGCTCGCGCGATCATCTACCCCAATACTAGGGATGCCAATATTTGGGCAGGGGCGATCGAGTTGAACAATCGGCAGAGATAAAGAAGCGTGCTCAATCGCAGGAGCACTGGAAATCTCATGACAGGGCACGATGATGAGGCCGTCAACAGAGCCCGAGGAGAAAGCACGGATGTGTTGATCTTCCACGGTGTGTGAGTCGCGCGAGTTGGAAAGATGGAGGGCCATTTGCTCATCAGCAAGACAGCTTTCCACGTGCGCGACGAGTTCCATAAAGAATGGATTCATGATCGAGGGGACAACCATTCCGATGGATGCCGTCGATGACATTCGCAGAGAACGAGCGATGGGATTCGCGCGATAACCCATGCGCTGCGCAACAAGGCGTACACGTTCTCGTGTTTCAGGGCTGATCAAATGGGAATCAAATCCAAGTGCGCGTGACGCTGTTGAAGCAGAAACACCTGCTTCTTCGGCGACATCGGCCAAACGCACGCGCTTGCGAGTCATCAATTTCTCCCGGATTGTCCAAAAGTGAAGGGGAGGTGAAAGTTGTGGCCGCTCTGAAATGTGTGGGCCGGTGAACAGCACTTTCCCTTAAGGGGAGAGTCTAATCATTTTCCTCTCGGGAATGATGGAAATCGAAGGAGTGTGACAAGATCTTTATCAAAAGTAGGGGCGCGAAATTGTATAGCAATAAAACTGTGCCCGCGAAAGAAAATATCTTTCGCGGGCACAGGATGTGAAGGTTCGCAGGAACGCTAAAAACTAATCCAACTGGTCGAATTTACGAATCCAAGCAGTGCGAATCGGATTAGCATCAGCCACCAGCATATTGAAACGCTCGTCAGCAATATCCAGCACTTCACCCAGGGCCACCCGAGCCTCGCGCGCAGACGAAGAATCAACGCGTCGCCACGCCTGGTAGACAAGCTGCTCATGGCCGGTCAGATTCGTGACACACATGACCAGGGGGCGTCCAAACTTCTGCCGGTAAGCCTGGCCCACAGCCTCCAGAGCTTCACGTTCCTCGGCTGACATATCACCGGCAGCAAGGGAAGCAATGTCAAGGTTGGCTTGCGGATCCTCACTGCCATGCGTCACGAGCTCAACAATATCCACGTAATTGCCAATCAGGCTCTCTTGCAGGCTGGGGGATGCAGCAAGGACTGCCTCGTGGAAGGCTTGACGCAGATCCGTAGTGGAGGCAAAGGGGCGGTGCAGCCAGGCGTTTTCCACCGGCCAGGTATCTCCGGCAAACATGCCACCGAAGGTCGTGACAAAATCCTCGCGGGACATGGCGTTGATCTGCTCAAGATCAACAGGCTTACCGTCCAAGACGGCCACATCCTCGCCCTTTTGGCGGCCAATGTGGAAAAAGACGATATTCAGGATGATGGCAATGGTGGCACCCATAGTCACACCCGAACCAAAGAACACCTGTGCCCAGGAAGGAACCATTGAACCCAGTTCGGGGCGCAGAGTCACCAAGAGGGCCAAGCCAATAGAGGTTGACACAATGGCGGCGTTGCGATTGTCGTGAAGATCGACCTTGCTCAGCGTTTGAATACCGACAACAGCAACAGAAGCAAACATTGCCAATGAAGCACCACCAAGCACGGGGCCGGGGATTGATGCGACAATAGCACCAGCCTTGGGTAGGAGGCCCAGGACAATCATGATGGCGCCCGCCATCGTGATGACCCACCGTGATTTCACGCCAGAGAGGCGCACGAGGCCAACGTTCTGGGCGAAGCAGGTGTAGGGGAAGGAGTTAAGCACGCCGCCAAGAGCAGTGGAGAGACCATCGGCACGCAGAGCGTTGGCGATGTGCTGAGGTGTAATGCGGCGGCCCACGATCTCTCCTGTTGCAAAGACATCGCCGGTTGTTTCCACAGCAGTAATCGCCATGACAATGACCATCGACAAAATTGCGGTGGCAGAAAAAGCCGGCCAACCAAAGAAGAATGGCGTGGTCAGGCCGAAAGCTGCGGCCTCGCCCACGCCAGCGAAGGAAGCATCACCGAGCATCCAGGCAACGAAGGTGCCGATAATCAGACCCACCAGAACGGAGATCGTTGCCATGAAGCCCTTAAAGATGCGTTGTATGAGCACAATAAGAGCCAGTGTGCCCAAGGCGTAAGTCAGACCCTTAAGGGTGCCAGCGGCGGCGGCCTCGGCATTCGCAGCGTCACTGCCCCAACGGACGATATCCATGGCAGAGACGGCCAGCAGAGTGGTTCCCATGATGGTCAGCAGAGTGCCGGTGACAACGGGAGGGAAGAAACGCAGAAGCTTGGCGAAGTAGGGGGCCGCAAAGAAGGTCAACAGCCCGGCGACAATGATCGCACCATACATGGTGGCAAGACCTTCAACACCTCCACCCGCAGAAAGGCCAATGGCGATCAGTGGAGAGACAGCGGTGAAGGTCACGCCTTGGAGCAGTGGTAGGCGCACGCCGATCTTCGAACCCAGGCCAGCCGATTGGATGATAGAGGCGATACCGCAAGTGAAGAGGTCAGCGTTAATAAGGTGGATCGTGGTTTCAGCATCAAGACCAAGGCCAGAGGCAATGACAAGAGGAACAACGACGGCGCCCGCGTAGAACGCAAGGACGTGTTGGATGCCAAGGACGGTGAGCTTGGCAACGGGAGGAACGGCGTCAACAGGGTCTTGAACCGTGGGGGAGGAGGGGGTGGGGTGAGTGCTTTGGCCGGTAGCGAAAGCCATACGTCTCTCCAAAGTGAAAGAAGGGATGGATGCCCCTCTATCTTCCTCTTTTGGGGTGGCGAGGAATAGTCCTGCCCACCCTGTAAAACGCCGCTGTTCGCCAGATGGTATGTCACAGTTTGGTTACGTTTCCCCAAAGAACAAAATGTGGGCCATCTCCTACATATGATGAAAAGCGAGCCGCATTACTGCAACGGACCGTTCGTTATCAATGGAGCTGACGGGCACAGTCCGGCCCGGCCCTGTACGCACCATACAGGGCCGGGGCTCCCCCAAACATGAGGCCACAACGCAGGGAGCGCCTCGCCTCGTTTGTCATCCCCGCTGTTTCCAGCCAATTTCGGCCGCTCCACAGGGTGAAGAACGCTCCCCGTGCGATACTGTCACAAGGTACTTTCGCGCGCAGTCACCGCTGACTTACGCGGCAAACCCAGACGAGACGCCCCGACGATAGGGAACCACCATGGATCATGCACACAACCTCGGCACCCCCGTTGCTCCACAGCAAATCGACCACCCGTGGCTAGCCGCTCCCGAACGCTACGAGGCCGCAGGCGCCCACTACCGGCGCTGTGGGCGCTCTGGCCTTGACCTGCCAGTCCTCAGCCTGGGCCTGTGGCAGCACTTCGGCGGCGATACCCCCATGAACCGTCAACGCGACATCCTGCGCACCGCCTTCGATCTAGGGATCACGCAATTCGACCTCGCCAACAACTACGGCGTGCCCTACGGCTCAGCAGAAACAAATTTCGGCGTGCACTTCGCCCACGACTTCCGCCCCTACCGTGACGAACTCGTCATCACCACCAAAGCAGGCTACGACATGTGGCCGGGCCCCTACGGGCAAGGCGGCGGCGGACGCAAATATGTCCTCAACTCCCTTGACCAGTCGCTCACCCGCATGGGCCTCGACTATGTCGACATCTTCTATAGCCACCGTTTCGACCCCACCACGCCAGTAGAAGAAACCATCCTGGCCCTTGATCAGGCCGTGCGATCAGGTAAGGCCCTCTATGCGGGAATTTCCTCCTATGACGTTGAACAAACCCGCGAGGCTGTGCGTATCGCCCGAGAGATCCGCCTGCCCCTGGTTGTCCATCAGCCGATCTACAACATGCTCAACCGCGGCATTGAAAACGGGCTGACGGATGTGTGCGAGGAACTTGGCCTTGGCCTTGCGGTGTTCTCGCCACTGGCCCAAGGGCTTCTGACCAACAAGTACCTTGGTGAGGAACGTATTCCTGAAGGATCGCGTATGCGACAGCAGCGTTTCCTCACTCCCGATGTGCTCACTGATGATCGCCTCGCCCACTTGCGGGCGCTGGCTGCTCTTGCCGCCGAACGAGGCCAGTCTCTCGCGCAAATGGCCCTGGCGTGGCTCCTGCGGGATCCACGTATCACGACCGTCCTGGTGGGAGCATCCTCTGTGGCACAAATTCGTGACTCGGTCGGGGCAATCGGAACCTGGAACTTCAGCGACGAGGAACTTGCCATTATTGACGAACACACGAAGGCAGCAAGCCTCGTGTAGGTGCCTTTGCCCCTCTCACCCGGGTGGGAGTCTTAGGGCTGCGTATCCGGGGTGTTTGAGAGGGTGTGCGGGTGAGCCTCGATTCGCGTCGAAATGGCGCCGACCGGCGCAAGTGTGACCCATCGCCCACTCAACGGATTTGTGTCTGAGGCTGAACGTGCTTTAGAGTATTTCTCAGCCAAACGGCACTGCGCTCGTAGCTCAATGGATAGAGCATCTGACTACGGATCAGAAGGTTGGGGGTTCGAGTCCCTTCGAGCGCGCAGCGGCCCCCGTCGGTGTGATCCACTGGCGGGGGTTCAGCGTATCTGTTGCCATCTCTCGACGATACCCGCCCGTGCGGCGATCGTCGAATCATGCCAACGCTCCGCCCAGCAGGCGCAAGGAAGATCATGCGAACAACGGCCGTTCGTCAATCTCAAAGGAGGCCCCGATGGATCTATGGGCAAAGCTCTTAGGATTTGAACCTCCTGAAGTGACCGTCCTTGAGGGCGAATACTGGATTGATGTGCCTGTCTCACCCAAGTTAGATCGCGCCCTGTCAAAGCGCGCAGCAAAAGAAGGGTGGGATCTGACTGATCCGGTGGATTTCCACGCCTTGCTTTTGGCCCGAAAGGCAAGCCTTTCTTCGGTCACTGAGGATGCCCTGGATGTTGACGTCTGTGGCGTGACGGCGCTTCACATCTGTGGTGCGGATGCCGCAGCAACTCTGGCGCGAATGCGGGCGGGAAAATCCGCTGTGGTGGCCAGCCGTGCGCGCGCACATCAAACAGATGCCGGAAGCTGGCAGGTGGAAGTCAGTATCCTCTGACTCTGTCAGGAGTCCCCTGAAAGGGGGGCTGATTTGTACGTCTTGGCGCTACATGTACGTGGTATGCCATGTACATAAGGCGCTAAGCCGTACACAAGGCACTGAACTGTACATAAGGCGCTGAGCCGCACACAACCTCACGCTCGGGGCTCACAACTGCGGCGGATGTACCACCCACGGCTGCGTGCCCAGCCCGCGCAGGGCGTCAAGTGGTAAAGCTTCCCGCAGGTCAGCAGCGCAGCGCGCCCCCTCGACACCCAGGGAACGTCCAATCCATTCAAGCACGTCAGCAGTTGACCACCCCAAAGCGTGAAGATCGGGCAGGGTCACCGCTCCGTCACGTTTAGCTAGGCGTGCCCCCGTTGGGGACAGCGCCAGAGGCACATGTACGTAGGTGGGTTCGCTGACTTCTAGCAACGAAGCTAAAGCAGCCTGCGCGGGAGCCTGCGACAGCAGATCGTCCCCGCGCGTCACCTGATCAACACCCTGAAAGGCATCATCAACGACAACCGCCAGATTATAGGCAGGGACGCCATCATTGCGGCGCACCACGAAGTGGTCAACCGGGCCGGTGTAGCGTCCGTGCAATTCGTCGGTGACAGTCCAGGACGAGGCGGGCGCTCGCAGCCGCAGGGCTGGAATCCTCCCCGCGCTGGCGAATGCTTCGCGCCGAGCTGTGCGCTCAGCCTTGCTCAGGTGCAAGCAGGTGCCCGGATAGTGGCCTGGGGGCACATGCGGGGCTGAGGCCGCCTCGCGAATATCTTTACGTGAACAGAAACACTCAAAGAGGTGCCCGCCTTCGCGAAGCTGATTAAGGGCGGCTTCGTGGGCATCGGTGCGGGTGGTTTGGATCAGAACTTCGCCGTCCCACTCAAGTCCAATCTCAGCAAGGTCCTCAAGCTGGCGTTCCGTCGAACCTGCCCGCACGCGGTCAATGTCTTCCACGCGCAGCAGGAAGCGCCGCCCACTCTGGCGTGCCCACAGCCACGCAAGCAGCGCAGTGCGGAGATTCCCGACATGTAGATCACCCGTAGGGGAAGGGGCAAAACGGCCAGCTCCTGCGTGAGCAGCCTCAAAGGGAAGAGGTGCAGTTGTCGGCAATGGCGGCTGTGCGGAGGATGCGGTGCTCACTGGTCCATCTGCTCAAGGGCAGAGTTGAGGCGTTCCACCTTCGCTGTCATCTCTCCGGTGAAGCCTGGACGCAGGTCAGCCTTGAGCACGAGCGACACACGAGGCGACACTTCGGCTACAGCGGCACAGGCTGCCTTAATGACGGGCATGACCTCGTCCCATTCGCCTTCAATGGTGGTGAACATTGAGGAAGTCTCATTGGGAAGTCCTGACTTGCGGACAATATCAACAGCGCGGGCTACGGCTTCGGTGACAGACCCATCTTCGTGGGGAGTGGTCATGGGGGCAACAGAGAATGCAAACAACATACTGTCAGAGTAATAGTGCCCAGCCCGCTTCTGGGGGAGGCATAAGCGCAGTAGCATAAACCCGCACTTTCACTGCTCTGTTGTGCCCTGCTGCAGTGCTGCACTGCTGCACTCGGGCTCGGGCTCAGACTCGGGGCTGTGGCGTGGGCTCAGACTATGGCTCGGGCGTAAAGTGTTGCCCGCCCAGACGGGCACAGTCGCCGTCAACAGGAGAAGGCACAAGCAGAGAGGGTGCTGCCGGAAAGAAAACACTGCTGGAGAGAATGCCAGACGGAAAGAAAGCACAGACGGAAGGAGGAGCGCCCATGAATCTTCACACTCGTGCATTCAGGAGCCTCAACAACATGTGGGTGGCCCTCGCCATTGGCGCATTGCTTGGCAGTGCGGCTCGGCTCAGTGCGGATGCGTTCTTTACAAGCGCACTGCACGCTCCAGTCTTTGCCTCCACTGTGGCAGTGAACCTGCTGGGCACCCTTTTTCTGTGTGGACTCACAGCGCGGCGCCATCGGGCCGCGACTTCTTCCACGTCCACCACGGGAGGAATGCTCCTCGCAAAAGATAGCGGTATCAGCGAGCGAGCGTGGGTAATATGGGCCACGGGCTTTTGCGGCTCCTTCACCACCTATTCAGCCCTCGCCTTGAGCGCGACGCATGCGAGTGCGGGATACCCCTTGCCGCCGTCGTGGATTGACGAGGCATCCGTGCCGCTTCCCCTGGGCATCATGGCGGGTGCGATTATGGGCATTGTGGGCGCCACCTTCCGTTGGCGCTTTAATGCATGGCTGACCTTACGTTTTACTGCCGTCCAGAAAAGAATTGCGCTCGCGGCTGATTGCCGTAGGCGGAAAGAAGAGTGCGTGTGGGCAACTCTTACGCGGGGGTTCACTGTGCTTGCGCCGCTTATGGGAATTGCCGTGATTAATGTGCTGGGCAGCGGGGCGGCGGGCTTCGTCGCTGGCAGCTACCAGATGTGTTTGGCTCAGGGGGCAGAGCGGGGTGTTATTGCCTTTGCGTGGTTGTGTACGGGTTCAGGAATTTTAGGGGCGTTCACCACCTTTTCGACGGCTGTTGTTGATGCGTGGATGATTGTGCGTCGAGGGTATGTGTGGGGTGGAGCCCTTATATTTGCTGGAGTTTGGGTGTTTGCCTGGGGAGCCTGCGCCTTAGGCTGGAAAATTGCTGGGATTTCAGCATGTGGAGCAATGTAACGAACAATTTGGGGCGCCTTTCGGGCCAGCCTATGCTGGAGGCTGCTCAATGCACGCTTTCACAGCGAACACACCGGCAGCGTAGGGAAGGTTTGTCACCATGATCGACTTGATTGGGGTCCGTAAGGTGTACCCCGTCAAGGGCGGCAGCGACGTCGTTGCCCTCGACGACGTGAATCTGCACGTCGAACGCGGCTCCATCCACGGCATCGTTGGCCAATCGGGTGCAGGCAAGTCCACGCTTATCCGATGCCTGACGGCCTTGGAAAAGCCCACCGCTGGGTCCATCGTTGTTGACGGCACTGACCTTGCCACCCTGCGTGGGCGCGAACTACGCGAGGCACGCCGCGCTATCGGCATGGTCTTTCAGGCCGCTCACCTGCTAGACGGACGTACCGCCGCAGCTAATATTGGCTACCCGCTGCGTCTGGCTGGTATGAAGAAAGCCGACATTGATGCTCGGGTTGAAGAATTGCTTGCGCTTGTCGGTTTGGCTGGCCGCGGTAACTCTTACCCTTCGCAACTGTCCGGTGGCCAGCGCCAGCGCGTGGGTATCGCACGCGCTTTAGCCGATCATCCTCAGGTGTTGCTCTGTGATGAGCCGACGTCTGCGCTTGATTCCGAGTCCACTCGCCAGATCCTTGAACTGCTCCGTCAGGTGCGTGACCTGGCTGGCGTGACCGTTGTCATCATCACCCACGAGATGGGTGTTGTGCGTGAAATCTGCGATTCTGTGACCCTGCTTGGTGCGGGCCAAGTCCTCCAATCGGGCACGGTTGACGCTGTCCTCAATGATGTTGCCTCTCCCTTGGCGCGAGAGCTCGTTCCCGCTCCTTCAGTTGATGACACCGTGATTCCTCAGGATCGCACTCTTTTGGATGTCATTTTTACCTCCAGCCCGGGTATTCCCACCGGTGCAACAGTGCTGAACTTGACGGCTTCGATGGGTGCGGATGTGACCGCAGGCCGTTTCGAGTCGATTGGTTCCACGCAGGTGGGGCGCTTGGCTTTGTCGGTGCCCAGTTATCACGCTGAGAAGATTGTGACCCAGTTGCGCGAGCAGAAGATTTACGCGGAAGTGAGGACCGCATGAGTGCCGCTGTCTCCACCATGTCCGCCTTTTCCAGCCAACTTCACGGGGCGTTCGCCTCGTTGAACGAGGCCACCGCAGTGGCCGCCACGCTGTTACCTGCGGGCCCGAACGATCCCACGTGGGGCGACAATCCTGCACTGACCAAACAGTTTGTGCCCGCGATTATTGACACCCTCTTGATGACGGGGTTTTCTACCTTCTTCACTGTGATTTTTGGTTTGCCTCTGGGCCTGCTCCTCGTGCAGACCTCGAAGGCTGGGCTTACCCCTAATCGCGTGGTGAATCAGGTGGTGGGCGGCACGGTAAACATTGTTCGCTCCCTGCCTTTCATTATTGGTATCGTCGCGCTTTTCCCGTTGACGAAGCTCATTGTGGGCACGCGTCTGGGCTGGCAGGCTACCGTGGTGCCACTGGTGATCCTGGCGATTCCTTTCTTTGCGCGCCTGGTGGAGTCCAATATTTTGGGCGTCGATGCCGGAAAGATTGAAGCAGCGCAGATGATGGGTGCCTCTCACCGTCAAATTCGTTGGGGAGTACAGGTCCGCGAGGCTTTGCCCGCCCTCGTCCAGTCAATCACTGTCTTGGCTATCACGATGGTCGGATACTCAGCAATGGCGGGTGTGATTGGTGGCGGCGGCCTTGGCCAGTTGGCCATTAACTACGGCTACACCCGTAACCAGTACGATGTGCTGATTGTGTCCGTGGTGACGATTATTCTGATCGTCCAAGTGATCCAGGTGATTGGTGACATGGTGAGCCGGCTGGTGGACCACCGCTGAGCACACCACCAGTCGGAGTTCGTGAGACGATCCGTTTACATACTTTCATCCCCTGAGATCGTTCTGCGCAGCACTGACCAATAGGCGAGGCTAGTACCAACAGAGCCCACCTTCGGGCCACCTCGCTCCCATGGGGAGGCAGAGACTCTCCCCACGACTGAGAATTGAGAAAACAATGCGTTCCTACCGTGCACTTGCCGCTACTTCCGCTGTTGCCGCACTTGCCCTGTCCGCCTGCTCCGGGTCCGCTGAGACCGCTGCATCCGATGCTTCGGCTCCCGCCGCTTCGGGCGAGGTCGTCACCATTAACGTTGGCGCTTCTCCTGTGCCTCACGCCAAGATCTTGCAGTTCATTGATGAGACGCTGGCTCCTGCTGCTGGCATCGATCTGGAGATCGTTGAGTACAACGACTACATCCAGCCTAATGTTGCCCTGAATGATGGCGACTTGGATGCGAACTTCTACCAGACCATCCCCTACCTGGAGGATCAGGCTGCTGAGTACGGCTACGAGTTCACCCCCGGTGCCGGCGTTCACTTGGAGCCTCTCGCGGTTTACTCTGCAACCCTGAAGAACCTGTCTGAGCTGCCTGACGGCGGCAAGATCGGCATTATTGCTGATGTCACCAACCAGGCTCGCGCACTCAAGCTTCTGGCAAGCCAGGGTCTTGTGGAACTGCCTGCCTCGGGCGATATCAATATCCACACCGTTAAGCCTCTGAAGAACTTCACTTTCACAGAGGTTGAAGGCGCACAGCTTGTTCGCGCTCTTGCCGATGTGGACGCTGCTGTGATCAACGGTAACTTCGCTCAAGATGGTGGCCTTTCCCCTGAAAAGGACGGCCTCGCTGTTGAATCCTCCGAGAACAACCCTGCGTCGAACCTGCTTGTGTGGAAGTCCGATATCTCCGGTGAGAAGGCTGAGGCTGTGAAGAAGCTCGAAGAGCTCCTCCACACCGACGAGGTTCGCCAGTTCATCAAGGACAACTGGAACGACGGTTCGGTGATTCCCTCCTTCTGATACTCATTTCCTGGCCGTTGATCTGGCCATGATGTGAAGTTCTTGGCGGCTGCTGTGGGCGTAATGCCTACGGCAGCCGCTTTTTGCTGTTCTAGGTGTTGGTCAAGTCGGGTTTCCTTTGGGCGCCGTTCACGTGCTGCCGCATTGTCGGCGTGCGTCATGTGCGGCGTTACTTTGTTGACGTCGCGCTTTTGTGATGTGGCGGAGAGCGTGGGCCAATAGTGGCCAGAGGCATGCGGACATGATGGGTGAATGGCAGTGGGATGTGTCAGGATGTCCTCATGTTTGTCACTATTGGTCAACGTCTGAAGCAGCATATGCGTCATGCTCGCCAGGCCCTGCGGCTGTGGAGCCGCCGCCGGTGGCTGCTTGCAGTCGTCTTTAGCGCGCTAATCGCTGTGGCTTTGGGAATCGTCACTGTGTTGATCCCTAACCCGATTTTCCACCGCGATATTCCGCCAACGGCGTGGAGCTATCCAGTGCTGATTGTGACAGCGGTGCTGTCAGGTATGTTGATGGCCACCTATGTCAAAGAGCCTGTGCCTGGAGCAGAGTCGGGGGGATCGGCGCGTCTTTCGGGCCAGGAGGGGCTCACTGATGCGTCCTCGTCTTCCACGCCCCCTCCCATTGGTACTAAGGGCGAGGGCGCCGAAGGTTCTTCTGTTGTGGGAATGATCGGAACTTTTGGAGCATGGTTTGCGATTGGCTGCCCGGTGTGTAACAAGTTGGCACTGCTTGCTTTGGGCTATAGCGGGGCAATGACCTATTTTGCTCCGATGCAACCGTGGCTTGCGGGTATCTCTGTGGTGCTTTTAGCGCTAGGCCTTGTGGTGCGCTTGTCGGGTGAGATTGCCTGTGCGGTGCCCGCGCGTGCTTAAGGCTAGTGGCCGGGCTTTTTATCGGGCCTGATGTGTATTGCCCCCGCTACCTAAGGTAGCGGGGGCAATGCTGTATGCGTTTATGTGGCGCTTAGACCTGAGTGATTAGTCCACGCTGCCGTAGAGGCGGTCGCCTGCGTCGCCAAGGCCGGGCACGATGTAGGCCTTTTCGTTGAGCTTTTCGTCAACGGCGGCAACGACGATGGAGACGTCAACGCGGTCTCCGATGGCCTTTTCAACTTCGGCCAAGCCTTCGGGTGAAGCGATCAGGCAGATGGCGGTGACGTCGGAGGCGCCCAAATCCAGGAGGTAGTTGATGGCGGCGATCAGGGTGTGACCGGTGGCCAGCATGGGGTCAATGACGAAGCACTGGCGGCCTGAGAGATCTTCGGGCAAACGGTTTGCGTAGGTTTCGATGAGGAGGGTTTCCTCGTCGCGCTTCATGCCCAAGAATCCGACCTCTGCGGTTGGGAGGAGGCGGGTCATGCCTTCGAGCATGCCCAGGCCTGCGCGTAGGACGGGCACGACGATGGGGCGAGGCTCAGCGATCTTCTTGCCGACTGTGGGGGCGACCGGAGTGTTAATGGCAACCTCGGTGGTGGTGACGTGACGGGTTGCCTCGTACGCCAGGAGGGTGACGAGCTCGTCAACGAGCTGTCGGAAGGTGGCCGAGGGGGTGTCGCGGTCACGGAGAACGGTGAGCTTATGGTTAATGAGCGGGTGATCTGCAATATGGAGACGCATGTGGCTAGATTAGCGCGCCAGGAGGTCTTTGGGCATTGGTTACGCGCGGAAAACACGAAGTGCGTGTTATGGGGGCGAATCCTAGCTTCTGGGAGCGTTCGAGGTACGCTTACGGAGTGGTGAAAATGGACAACTTGCGTGAAGCCATGAGTCGCGCACTTTTCTTAGCGAATCATGCCCGAGCAGGCGATGATGTGCCTGTCGGTGCAGTGGTGCTTGATTCCATGGGGCGAATCATCGGTGAGGGATGGAATTGTCGCGAGTCTGACCATGATCCTGCTGGCCATGCTGAAATTGTTGCTTTGCGTGATGCGGGCCGCCGCCTGAAGCGATGGAATCTGGTGGGCTGTACGCTAGTTGTCACTCTTGAGCCATGCACGATGTGTGCTGGTGCGGCTATTCAGGCTCGGGTTGATCGTGTGGTCTTTGGCGCCTGGGATCCGAAGGCGGGTGCGGCTGGTTCCCTCCGTGATGTGTTGCGTGATTCGCGCTTAAACCACACGGTAGAGGTTATTCCGGGCGTTTTGGCTCAAGAGGCTTCCGTTCAGTTGAAGGCTTTCTTTGACGTTCGACGTTCGCATTCTGGGGCTCCGTTGGTGGAGGGTGTGGATTACGAGAAGGTCGAGCAGGAGCTTGCACAGACGCGTGAGCCGAAGGCAACGCCTGTAGCGGGGCCGCGTTTGACGGTGCCGCCAATTGGGCAGGCTCCTCGGTATGCGTCACTGCCTGACGAGGCTTTTTCTCTTCTATCCTCTGGTGGGGAAGCGGCCGAGTCTGTTCACAGCTTGCCAGTGAGTGAGGTTGAGGTGGTGCCTCCTGCGGTGCCTGAGCCTTCTGCTACTCCCAGTGGTGGATTTATTCCCGGGATTACTGTGCGGCGGCGTACGCGGGGTAAGGGGCGTTAGAAGCGCATTTTTTTGATGCAGTCCGTCATTTAAGAGGATAAGTGATCTATTTCACTCTGGGCTAATGAGGCACGTTTTCCTGGTTCGAGAAAGTATGCTGCCGGTTATTTTTCTCCTGAATAAACTGATCGATCCCTGATAAAGTGCTGATTTTCCGCGGATAGTTTCTTCGGTGTTAGCCACCCTTATAAAGTCTAAGATTTTAAATATCTTAATGTTGAGATATTTCCTGTGACTCTTCTGACTGTCGCGCGTTTTTTCCGGGTCTGGGCGCTAGTTTTCACCCTATCTTTCTGCCCGTACGGCACATACGCTTGATACATCTGTATCCACCGAAGGCGTCTCATCTGAGGTCCTTCGCGTCGATCGCCGCAACACTGCCCGCCGAATGCCTTGGCGGGAATGTGCGGTCTCTTGGAAGGAAAAATATGTCATTGAGACTTCTGAGCAAGCCGATTGCTGCCGTGTCAGCAGTTGCGCTTGGTTTGGGAATGCTCGTCGGCGCAGCAGGCTTCACAGCCAGCCATGCTGCCGATAACACCGGAATTACCATCGTGAACCCGAAGATCCAAGCGTCAGATCGCGATCTGAAGGTAGACCCCACTGACCCGGTATTAAAGGTTGGTAATGTTGCGCGACTGTCCTTTGATTGGGACGCAAGCACTGCTGACCCGCGTTCGGGGCAGTCTTTCACGATCGGTTTCGGCGATAACTTCCTGGGGGCGCCTACCTCCGCTTCGAAGATCGACACCTTCGATCTTGTTTTGCCTACCGGTGAAATTGTTGGTGACTGTAAGCTCACACAGCCCACCTTTGTTTGTACGTTCAATAATAAGCTTGACGAGCTGCGCGCCAAGGGCGGAATCGAGGTCAAGGGCAGCGCCAAGATCCTCGTGAGCGCCATTCGCGAGAATAATGACTCCTTCGTCAATATGAACCTTAACGGCAGTATCACTCGCGTGGGTCTCCCTCGTGGTGAGGCTTTGGTTCGTCCCGGCATGACTCCCTACACGGCAGTGAAGCTTTCTAAGAGCCTCGTGCCCACAGCAGCTAACCAGCGCAACTTGGGATACACCATTTCCTTCTCTGTTGAGAAGCTTAATGAGGATCGCCTCAAGCGAGGCCTCGCTCCTCTCGCTGGTGACGGACAGACGATTCAAACCATCGTCCTTGAAGATACTCTTGGTCCCGGTCAGGAACTTGGCAACAACATCACTCTGAACCGTATGATTGAGGGCACTCGTAAGGATGAACCCACAGGTGCTTTCCTCCCAGCATGGGTAGCTTCCCCTCTTGCCTCCATTCTGAAGGGCTCAATCGCCGAAGGCTTTACCGTCACCGCAGATCCGCAAGATTTCCCGGGAAAAACTGCTGTGAATATCACCCTGACCGGCCCTTTCAAGACCGGTGTCGTCTACACCGTCGTGCCCTCAGTTCACGCGAACACTTCGCCTAAGGGGGTCATTTACGGCTACATGTACTCCAATGCTGTGACTGACCGTGACACGGGTGTCGGCACTCGCGCAGAACGTGCACTCAACGCGGCTGCTCAGGTCACAGTGACCATGAAGCAGGGCTGGGCAACCATGACTCTCGGCAAGGAAGTCTCTGGCACGGGTCTCGGCCACATCGTCGACCCCGTATCCCCCTACGAATTCGACATCGCCTTCACCCTTCCTGGTGATGGTGTTGCTGCTGATTTCGATCAGGCTTACCGTGACCGTGTCTCAAATCAACAAGCAACCTTTGAAGCAGGCCTCACTCAAGAATGGCCCGGAGTGACTTTCAACCCCGATAAGAAGGGGGGAAAGGGGACCCTCAGCGTTGCCGCTGGTGTTACTCCTGCCGCTCTGGCAGCTCTGCCCGCAGGCACCACTATCACCATTACTGAAAAAGATCGCGCACTCACGCCAGGCGCACAGTGGAAGAACCCAGTATTCTCCATTGACGGTGTTGATAGCGCGCCCTCTGCTACCAAGTCTCACACGATGGTTCTTGCTGATCGTCAAGTTGCCAAGATTCGCGTCAAGAACACCGTTGAAAAGCAAAAGGGTCGCCTGGCAATCCGCAAGACGACTGCGGGCGATGGCGGCAAGGGGGCAACCCACGCTTACACCTTCGAATACGCATGTAGCGATGGCACTACTGGCGCTGCTCGCGGCATCCAGGGTAACGGCACTGTTTACCCCGTAAACGGTGCAAATGGCCAGCCACTCGAACTCCCCGTCGGAACGAAGTGCACCATTGCCGAAGATGTCACCAAGGCTGTCATTGAAGGCCTTTCCCTTGAGAATCCTCCAGCGCTTGCGAAGGTGGAGATTCAAGATGGTCAACAGGCCGTTGCGGAGTTCCATAACGTCTACGTTCCAGGTGTGACCTTCTCCGTGACGAAGAAAGTCGTGGGCGCTGATCCCGGAGCCAAGAAGTTCAAACTCTCTTACGTCTGCGCTAAGGGTGACAAGGAGATCGCGGGTACTCTCGCTGAGGTCGGGGCGAATGGCACTGCCCAGTCCAGCCTCGTTCCCGCAGGTTCGAAGTGCAGTATCACCGAAGACATTGCCGATGCCGCAATTGCTGGCTTCGACCTCGCCTTCTCTGGACCCAACGGCGCAAGCCTTGATGTCACCGTTGGTGGCGCGAACACTATCGAGGTGACCAACACCTACACGCCACGTCATGGTTCCATTAAGATCTCCAAGCAGGTCAACGGTCTTGACGGCACCCCTGAAGCGGATCGCTCTTTCGAGATCAGTGTCTCCTGTCCGAGCCTTGCTCAGCCTAAGGTTGTCAACCTCAAGAACGGAGAGTCCGCAACTGTTGATGGTCTTCTTGAGGGTGAACGCTGCAAGATCGCCGAAGTAGACGCCGACATTACCAAGATGGATCGAGAAACGGTCATCACTCCGACCTTCGTCACCATTAAGCACAATGACGGGACCGACGAGTCGGTGGCCAAGGTGGCCGTGACCAACACCTACACGCCTAAGCCCGGTTCTCTGACCGTCACCAAGAACCTCGATGTTGCTATCGGCACCCCCTTCGCGAACGAGAAGTTCACCATCAACGTGAGCTGTGACTCGAATCCTGCGATTAACGAGACACTGTCTCTGGGCCATGATGAGAAGAAGACAATCTCTAACATCCCCGCGGGTAGCGTCTGCACTGTGACCGAAGATGCACCCGACAAGGATGGCTACACCAAGAGGGTTGAACTCCCCGCGGACACAACCATTAGACCTGGTGAAGAGAGCTCCGTTGTCGTCACGAATATCTACGATGAGAAGCCCGGCACCTTGGTGATCAGGAAGGTCCTGAATGACCCCAAGGGAGCTATCACTGCCGGTACGACCTTCCCGATCTCATACGAGTGTGGGCCAGCCATTACCGGCACGGTAAATCTTGCTGCAAACGCAGAGCACCGTGTCGAAAATGTGCCTGCGGGTCTTACCTGCACCGTGACGGAAACGCCTACCGCCATTGAAGGATTCACCCCGCGCGTCGATATTCAGGGCTCTCCCGTGGAAATCACCCGCAATGCGGCATCGACTGTCACCGTGACGAATTCCTATGATGAAAAGCCCGGTACGCTGGTCATCACGAAGAAGCTGGTAGACCCCAACGGTGCTATCGCTCAGGGAACGACATTCCCCATCTCCTACAACTGTGGTGATGGCGCGAATATGAGCGGCACCGTGAACCTCGCTGCCGACGGCGAACACCGCGTGGAGAACATTCCTGCTGGCCGCACCTGCACCGTCTCCGAAGCTGCTACCAAGGTTGATGGTTTCACCGAGACTGTTAATATCCAGGGTTCGCCCGTGCAGATCACTCGCAATGCGAACGCCAGCGTCACCGTCACCAACACCTACACGCGTGACACGGGTTCCCTCGTGATCGCGAAGAACCTGGTTGCTCCCGATAACGCACCCTTTGCTGGGCACGAATTCGAGATCGGCTACTCCTGTGACGCTGACGGTTTCCGCAACAAGACGGTGAACGTTGCAGGTGGCAACAGTGTCACCGTTGACGGTATCCCTTCAGGAACCGTTTGTACTGTGACCGAAACCGCGCCCACTTTCGAGGGGTACACCGGTGCAGCCAACATCGATCACCAGCAGGTGACGATCGCTAAGGGTGCCGCATCGAATGTCACCGTTACCAACACCTACACCCGTGATAAGGGCTCCTTGAGCATCACGAAGAAGGTCGAGGCAGAAGACGGTGCTCCCTTCGCCGGACGTGCTTTCGACATCACCTACACCTGTGGTGATCCCGCCAACCCGGTCACAACCGGCACGGTGAGCCTCGCTAACGGCGCATCGGAAACCATCTCGGATATCCCAACGGGTACCGAGTGTGTCGTTGAGGAAAGTGTCGCAAGCGCACACCAGAAGGGCTACGCCAACACTGTCGCGATTGAGCCCGCTCGCCAGGTCATCGCCAAGGACGCAGTGGCGGCCGTGACGGTAACAAACCGTTACGCTCCGCTGTCGGGTTCCTTCGTGATCTCCAAGTCGATTGCTGGCGATGGAGCTGAGAAGGCCAAGGGTAAGACTTTTACCTTTGACTACGAATGCACCGATCTCTACGGAGCCTCACAGGGTAAGAAGACTGTTGAGCTTGCTGACGGTGCCAACGTCTCCATCGATACCCGTCCCGGTTCCTGTGTGATCTCGGAGCAGGCTGCCCCCATTGAGAACACCTCTCACGAGGTCGCCTTCGTCGTCAACGGTCAGGACTATGGCAAGGGGCCGATCACGATCGACATCCCCGAGGCTGGCGAACCCGTGAACGTCGGTGTCGTCAACACCTACAGCCTTGATCGCGGTATTTTCACTATTGCCAAGAGTGTGACCGGAGCTCCTGAAGCTGTGTCGAATACCTTCGAGTTCGATTACGTCTGCACAGGTGGTGCGACAGGCAAGGTCCAGGTGAAGGGTGATGGTGTTCCTGTTCAGGCTGGTGACCCCATGCCTGTAGGCACCGAATGTACCTTCACTGAAAATGCTAGCGTTGCAGAGATTCCCGGCTACGACCTTGTAGTTGCGGATCCCCAAAAGGGTGTCATCTCTGCTCAGGATGATGTTGTCGCACTTAAGTTCGTCAACGTCTATTCGAAGAAACCTGTCGTGACACCTGAGCAGCCTAAGCCTGATCAGCCTAAGCCTGAGCAGCCTCAAGCTGACCAGGGAAAGACCAACCCGAAGGCCGGTGGCAAGGGCGGTGCTGACTCGCCGAAGGCTGATGCCTCGGGGAAGCGGGCTCCAGGGAAGTTAGCTTCGACAGGATCCACCGCAATGACTGTCGTCGGAACTGCGGCCGTCGCGCTGATTCTTGGTGGTCTAATCACCTGGATGGTGCGTCGTCGGAAGTGAACACCCCGGTCCTTGAGCTTGGCCTGAAATAGGTTGATCTCATCAAGGGAGGTGGGCGAGGGTAATCCCTCGCCCACCTCCCTTTTTGTTTTCTGCACTCTCTGCCGAACAGACCCCCGTCGCAGCGGCTTAAGCTAGTGGGTGGGGGAGGAGCGGCATAGAGGTCCTCTGAGGCGCCAAGAGTGCTCTTCTGCGGCAGGAGGAGTGCTGGTGAGGCCGCTAAGCAATCTCTTTGGCGATGCAGGTGCCGTCTTTCTTCACGACAAAGAGATGCTTTTCGCGGGAGAGCTCCACCAAGTAGGCGTCCTCAATGGAGAGGCCTTCTTCGGTAAGCTCGGCGGCAAGCCATTCTTTATCGCGTTCAATGGCCTCAAGATGGCTTTCAAGCACCTGGCCGTTTCGTACGAGCAAGGTGTTGATGACGCCTTCACCCTTCTTGATGACGGTCAAGGAGCCATCGGGTTCGATCTGGGCAAAAGAGATGTCCTCAAGAGAGTAGATACCACGAGCGCGCAGTTGAGAAATGAAGGTGATGATGTCAAAGGTGTTCTTGCGATCGTCGTCGCCAACTTGGAATACGCCGTTGACAATGATGGGTAGCGGATCAGACGTCACAGCTTGACGTACGGCGAGAAAACGCATGGTGATGAAGTTCAGCAGCGAAATCATCGCAATCGCAATGAGGAGAACCAGGACGAAGCGGTGGAAGGGGATCTCGCTGTTATAAATCACGCCACTGATAATGCCGCCGAGCACAAAGTTGCCGATGTAATCAATGGGAGTGACGGGGCCGCTTTGGAGCTTGTTCGTGAGCTTAAGGTAGGTGGCAATAATGAGGAAGCCGGTGGTGAACTTCAAAAGGGAATAGAGGTAGAACATCAGGTCAATAGACATAGCAAGTGTCCTCTTCGTGAAGGCGTGGTGAAGCAGCAGGCCACTGCCTGCATAACGTACTCACCTTAGTGGGAGCGTGCCCCAAAAGCGCGTCAAGTGCTGGAACTGGGGAGTCAGCGAAGGGGGAGGCTGTTAGGGGATGTTCGTAGGCATACAAAAAACCCGGAATCCTATGGATTCCGGGCCTCAGTTGTGGCTCCGACCGGCGTCGATCCGGTGACCTTTCGATTTTCAGTCGAACGCTCTACCAACTGAGCTACAGAGCCAGGACCTGATCAACCGATCTGGTCGGCGACCCCGACGGGACTCGAACCCGCGACCTCCGCCGTGACAGGGCGGCGCGCTAACCGACTGCGCTACGGGGCCTTGCGATAAGTACAAGACCTATTCACTTATTTCCACGTTCAACACGAGGAGTACCCCCAACGGGATTCGAACCCGTGTCGCCGCCGTGAAAGGGCGGTGTCCTAGGCCTCTAGACGATGGGGGCCTTGCGACCCTCTGGGCTAGCCGCCCTGAGGACGAAGTAAATAATATCCAGTTAGGTACCCCTCTTGGCAAATCCATTCACGGTGAGGCCCATCACAGCGTGGAAAAACGGCGAAATCACGGCATTTTCTGCGCATAATTGACGATCCCCGTAGGCTAAACCCATGCACCACACAGTGATGACGTCTTTACTTGCCCCACGCACTCCCGCACCCGACACCGCAGTCACGTCTGACCCTGCCGTTGATGCTGAAACGGTTTCAGGCCTCGTCGAGATCGCGCAGCACATCGTTTTACCCCTCGCGGGTGCGGGCATCGGCCTGGTCCTAGCGGTGGTCATTTCTGCCATCTTGAGAATGTTGGTGCGCAAATCTCGCATTCTTACCGCTCTGGTCAAACGAACCAGCGGGCCGGGCTACTGGATGTTCATTATCTGGGGTGCTTATCTTGGGCAGGTGTTCGCCGTGTGGGGGGAGGACCTTGCAACCTACCCCAATGGTGTCATCATCGAAATTGCCACCCATGTGCTTGTGATTCTGGGCATTGTGGCGACAACGTGGGTGGTGCGCGCCTCGTTGTGGATCCTTGAGGATGCGGCACGCATTCGCCAAGAAGCAGACGGGGGAGGCTCGCGCCGTTTCGAAACTCAGGCGCAAGTTCTTCGCCGCCTCGGTCAACTCATAGTCCTCATTGTGGGCCTATGCTTCGTTGCCTTCACCTTCCCAGGAGCACGCCAGGGCATTGCAACCGTTCTGGCCTCTGCGGGCATCATTTCTGTTGTTGCCGGTCTTGCAGCCCAGTCAACGCTGGGTAACGTCTTTGCTGGCGTTCAGTTGGCCTTCACCGATGCTATCCGTGTTGGTGACGTGGTGGTGGCGGGCCCCAAAAACGAGTCGGGTGCGATTGAAGAAATCACCTTGTCCTACGTTGTGGTGCGAATTTGGGATGAGCGTCGCCTTGTCATCCCCTCATCGTTCTTCACCACAACAACCTTCGAAAACTGGACGAGGCGTGCCGCCAAGCAGTTGGGCACCGTTGAGTTGCGTCTGGACTGGGCGGCTCCAATGGCGCTTATCCGTGCGAAAGTGGAAGAAATCATCACCTCCACTGACCTGTGGGATGGGCGCAGTTGGGCGGTGCAGATGACGGATTCAGATAAAGACTCGGTTGTTGTGCGTATTCTCCTTTCGGCGGAGAACTCTGGTCGTCTGTGGGACTTGCGCTGCCATGTGCGCGAAAGCATGATCCAGTGGATTGTGGAGGAAGAGCCGTGGGTGCGCCCAACGACGCGCTACCAGCACTACGAGGCCGTTCGCGTCGAACACGACCCCTCTCATGAGGTCGTTGCGCGTCTGGCGGCCGAACTCTCTGGCATTGCTGCAGATACGACGGCCGCTCCTGCTTCAACACCCTTGGCCCCTCAGGAAGTGCGCGAGAACGCTGATAGCGCGATCCACGCCGCCCGTTTGACGGCAGCCCGCCAGAAGGCGAAAAAGGCTCGTCGGCGCGCCATGGCGCAGCGCCAGCGGGACTTAGCAGACGGACGTCAACAGCCTGCGGCGGTGGCCTCGTCGGAGGATGAAACGCAGGTGCTACCACCTTCCCAGCTGAATGAGATTCTTGTCACCGCACGCCGACATGGAGGCGATTCACCCTCTGAGCTCACCCCTCGCTCAAAGGCAGGTCAGGTGACAGAGAGTGCGATAAGCATGCCAGCATCGCAGGGGAGAGGCGAACGCCTCTACTCAGGATCGCCAGAGGCCGAGGAACGCTCCCAGATCTTTGCCGGACCCGGCCAAGACGTCATTGATGAACGCGAGGCCACCGTCCGTGCGCGCCGCAAACGCGAAGACGAATCTCACCGTGAGGACTCATCTGCGCACGAGGCGAGTGCTTACGCCGCGCAAGGCTCTTCCAACCGTGATGAACATTCAGATGACTGACGCGAACTCCGCCCTGTAAGGGGTGTATATTCGCGTGTTGATACTGTGACTGAGGGCCAGAAAGGAAGGATGATGACGATGACGAACAATGCTGACAACAGCGCCGACAATGCGCAGGAATCGGCTCGCCGCACCGAGATCGAATGGCGCCGCATCTTGACGCCCATGGAGTACCACGTCCTGCGTGAAGCCGGCACGGAACGTCCTTTTACGGGTGAATTGCTCGACGAAAAGCGTGAGGGCATTTACCGTTGCCGCGCCTGCGGTGCTGAACTCTTCCGTTCTGAAACGAAGTTTGACTCCCACTGCGGGTGGCCAAGCTTCTACGATCCTCAGGATGCGGCTGTTATTACCCGCGAGGATCGCTCTCATGGGATGGTTCGCACTGAAGTGCTGTGTGCTGCCTGTGACTCTCACCTGGGCCATGTCTTTGAAGACGCTCCCGATCAGCCCACGGGTCTGCGTTACTGCATGAACTCTGTCTCCTTGTCCTTCGATGCAGCCGAGTGAGGCCGATCCCGCTCCGCAGACTCGCCTCATTGATCGAGTACCGCCGCAGTTTTTCATCGTTGGCTCGGCGCTGATCCAGTACATCGGCGCGGCCATCGCTGTGGGCTTGTTTACGATCATGAGCCCTTCGGAGGTCGCGTGGTGGCGCATCCTCATTGCCGCAGCGGTCCTTCTGGTGTGGCGACGCCCATGGCGCGTTGGTTTAACGCGGGCGGATCTTATTCGGTCGGGCATTTTTGGCCTTGCCATGACGGCAATGAATATGACCTTCTACCAGGCCATTGAGTACCTGCCGTTGGGAACGGCTGTGTCTTTGGAGTTTATTGGGCCCGTGTCTGTAGCCGTTTTACGAGGCCGTGGCTGGGCGCCGCGTATCGCTGCGCTCTTTGCTTTTGGCGGTGTGGTGGCTATCGGTGGTGTAGGAATTGATCTGAGCGATCCGAAGGTTCTCATCGGGGTTGCGTGGATTATGTCCGCAGCTTTGATGTGGGCACTGTATATCGTGCTTGGCCAGCATATTGCCTCGCAGCGTTCCGGCATTACGAATCTGGCAGTTGGCTCGACCATTGGCGCACTTGTGACTGCACCGTTCTTCGTCTCCTCAGTGGCGGTGGTGGCGGGCGACTGGACAGTTTTTGTCGCTCTGCTGGGTGTGGGTGTGCTATCAACGGTTCTGCCCTACTCGCTGGAGGCATTGGCAATGTCACGAGTGAGCGCATCGACCTTTGCCTTGTTCACGGCGCTACTGCCGGCGACATCTGCCCTTGTGGGCGCGCTCATGCTGCGCCAGATCCCCGGGCTAGGCGAAGTGCTGGGGCTGGTGTTGATTTCGGTGGCGGTCGCCATTACCTCACGCACGCCACGAAGATAGTGGCTTTGCAGTGCCGTCAGGCACGTAGGCAGTATGTGCGCGTTCTTGGAAAGAGGAAGTGCCCAGGCGTAAATGATGCCTGGGCACTTCCTCTTTCCGCGTTTATCCCCGCGTTCGGGGGTGAGAAAGGCTCGAAGAGAGGCCGTTTAGTCGAGACGGTGTGCCTGTTCGTCACTCTCGTTCTGCGTGACAGGGGAAGGCTGAACGGTGTGGGTGCCAACAAGTTGGGCGCGAATACGCGCGTAGTCTTCGGGACTGACTTTCCCGTTGACGAGGTTCTCATCAAGGCGCGTCAGAAGGTCTTTCGAGGGCGGCGCAGGAAGGTAACGTTTGGCTGCCCACCACAACACCGCGATAACGCCAGCGGCGAGGCTCGCCAGGACAAGCCCTTCCACAAGATTGAAGAGAAGGTGAGCCCCTGCGTGCGGTGCGCTCAAACGTGTAGCAATCCCCGGCTCGACGCTAGGCGTGAGGGTGAGGGCCTGCGGTAGGAAAGAGGTGAGGGACATGGGTGCTCCTACATCTGATTGGGGACCGGCGGATCCGATCAACTATGCCCAATCTCCTACCTGCGCTTATCACCGTGATTTGAGGAAGTTATGAATGAGCTGTGAAAAGGGTGGCGTATTGGGCTTCACTGCGCCCTCCACCACCCCGGGCTAAGCTGTGCTCATAGAGGAAAAGAGGTTCTGCTTCAGTCATTGGGTACCCTGCCGGGTACCGTAATGGCTGGAGAAAAAGCAAAAGACAGGGATTTTTCCCTGTCTTTGCGTAGTAGGCCCACGGGGACTCGAACCCCGAACCCACGGATTAAAAGTCCGCTGCTCTACCATTGAGCTATAGGCCCACTGTCACGGTTCGCGATCACTGAGTGATCCAAACACGTTACCTACAAGAGTGTAGGCATCATTGGCCATTCTACAAAACGAAGGACACTCCAATGGCTGAAGGATATTCTCACCCGCGTCGCCCAGCAATGCTCGACCCGCAGGCTGCTGACGCCATTGTGGGCGATACTGACCCGGCGTTGGCCTCGGAAATTGCGCATACTTCGGCCTGGGCACTACTGGGTGTTGGCGATGAAGAATTCGATGCGGCAACCGTGGAACGCCTGCGTGCCTCCATCGACAAAGAAGGCATTGATGGAATCGCTCACATATGGTCGCGAAGCCCCTCCTTCACCCTTCCGGGTGCCTTGTGGCGCATTTTCTTATTAAGCGAGTGGGTACGCCGTGACCGCGACCTCGTCAATGAGCGTTTCACCCAGGGAGTAGACGCGTTACTTCGCCAGGCAGGGCCGAATCGCCACACGCAATGGCCAGAAGGGCTAAGTGTTGAGGCCGTCGATGCTCACTGTCGGGCCCTCCTGCACGGCCAGCTAACCGACGATGATCTTGACGGAATCTGCCGTCAAGCTGCGGCGCTGATGCGGGTCCTTGCTGCAGGTGAGAACGCACACTGGATTGAAGATCCCGCTGATCCTCTTGCTCATCCTGTGACAACCCGCGCACAAGCCTTGGTACGTACAGCCGACGAGCTTGAAGACGCCGCTCTGCGAGCCGCTGCAGGCACACTAGACTAGCGCGCCTCCACGGGATCTTTTTCTACGCTAATCTGGGAGAACTCAACCATAGTGTGAGTACAGTTCCCAGACGCATCGCAAGGATGGGTGCGTGGGGCAAGGATCTTCGAAGGGGATGGCGATGTCTGACGCTGAGGTTTTTCCTGAGTCCGCTGCTGAGCATGCAAGCACGCCCACTCTGGACGGTGACAAGGGGGTAGGCCCCCTTAACCACGGCGACCAGCACGCCGATGAGCCAACCAGCGAATACGCAAGTGAACAGCCCAAGGTTTTCGAGGATGCCGCCCTCGACACTGACACCCCCATTTCCGGCGAGGAAGGCACCCCTACTCACGGCGAGGCCGACACCCTCGCTGAACTGAATACCGGAAACGTGGCCAGCCCGCGTGCACAGGATTTCTTCGTCTCGGCTGACGCCGAAGCGTTGGTTGGCTGCGAACATGAGGACGCGGAGTATGACCTCGACTGGGAGGAAGACGAGCTAGCCCTGCCTGACCTGTCCTTGAGGATGGACATGAGTCAGCCGATGGGTGCTGAGCACCCCCTGCCAAAGGGACGCTTCGCTGACCGCGAGATTTCCTGGATGGCTTTCAACCAGCGCGTACTGGAACAGAGCGAAGATGACGAACTCCCTCTGCTTGAACGTGCCTGGTTTAGCGCAATCTTCTCGTCGAACCTTGATGAGTTCTTCATGGTGCGTGTAGCTGGGCTCAAGCGCCGTCTTGCAGCGGGTATTGCCAAGATGTCGGCATCAGGACTCGAACCCACCCAGGTCCTTGACGCTATTCGGACACGCACGCGGGAGCTTACCGCGCGTCAAGCCGAGCACTTCCATCAGGTCATCATTCCAGGACTGGCACAAGAAGGTATCCACCTGCGCTCCTGGGAGGAGCTTTCCTCCGATCAGCAAGAACGAATGACAACCTTCTTCCGTCGGCAACTCTTCCCGGTTCTGACCCCACTAGCGGTGGACCCCTCTCACCCCTTCCCCTACATTTCAGGTCTGTCGATTAACCTCGCTGTCCTCGTGCGTAACCCCCTGACCGGCAAATTGCACTTTGCGCGAGTGAAAGTACCCCGCTCACTCCCTCGCGTCATTAATGTCGATACGGCCGGTCGTGAAGGCAGTGCTGAACATTTCATTCGCAGGCCCGAAGGGGCAACATTCATCACCGTTGAGGACCTTGTCAAAGCTCACCTTGAGCATCTTTTCCCAGGGGTGGAAATCGTTGAGGCCCATGCTTTCCGCGTCACGCGTAACTCCGATGTTGAGGTGGAAGAGGACGACGCTGAGAACCTGCTGACCGCCATGGAAGAAGAACTCGCGCGGCGTCGTTTCGGAGCGGTTGTCCGCCTAGAGGTTGCCGATACGATCTCGAAGTTCATCCTGGATTTCCTCATGGAAAAGCTTGAGATTACTTCCGCCGATGTCTTTATGCTGCCCGCCCCACTGGATCTGACCCTGTGTAATACCCTGCATGAGCTTGAGGTCAGCCACCTCAAATATCCCCGATACGTGCCCGTCACATCGGCGGGTCTTGCCACTGTAGAGTCCTCCAGGCCTGCCGATATTTTTGCTGCTATTCGCAATGGGGATGTGCTTCTTCATCACCCCTACGACTCTTTCGCTACTTCCGTACAGTCTTTCATCACTCAGGCTGCCCGTGATCCGCAGGTGCTCGCTATTAAACAGACCCTGTATCGGACCTCGGGGGATTCTCCGATTGTCTCGGCCCTGATCGAGGCTGCGCGTGCCGGTAAGCAGGTTGTGGCGATTGTGGAGATTAAGGCCCGTTTTGATGAGGAGGCGAATATTTCCTGGGCGCGCAAACTTGAGCGTGCGGGCGTCCACGTTGTGTACGGCATGGTGGGCCTCAAGACGCACTGCAAGCTGTCCTTGGTGGTTCGCCAGGAGGGCGATGGTTTACACCGTTACTGCCATATCGGAACGGGCAACTACCATCCGAAGACCGCTCGCGGCTATGAGGATCTGGGTTTACTGACCGATGATCGCGATGTTGCCCAGGATATGACGCGCCTGTTTAACCAGTTGTCTGGCTATGCGCCGCGCTCAACCTTCCATCGTTTGTTGGTGGCGCCCATGTCGATCCGCGATGGGCTTATTGAGCGCATCAATGGGCAGATTGTGCGGGCTCAGAACGGTCAAGAAGCGTGGATTGGCATTAAGGTCAACGCTGTTGTGGATGAGGCCGTGATTGACGCCCTGTATCGCGCGTCCCAGGCGGGAGTGCGCGTGGATGTGCTGGTGCGAGGGATTTGTGCGATTCGTGCGGGAGTGCCCGGATTGTCGGAGAACATTAAAGTGCGTTCGGTGCTGGGCCGCTATTTGGAACATTCCCGGATCTACGCTTTTGGTCCCGAAGGCGAAGAGGAAGTGTGGATCGGTTCTGCTGACCTCATGCACCGTAATCTTGATCGCCGTGTTGAGGCGTTGGTGCGTATTGCTCAGCCGGATCACACGGCCCGTTTGGCTTCCTTGATTCGCCGGGGGGTGGCTCCGCAGACGGCCTCGTGGAATCTACGGAAGAATGGCACGTGGAAGCGTCGCATCCGCGCGAAAGACGGGTCGCGTTTGGAGGATATGCAGTCCGTTTTGATGGACGAGGCTTCCGCGCGCGTTGTTGGGCGTTCAACATCGTGAGGCACCTCAAGGCCCTCTAAGGGTTTAAAGAAAGCCGCTTATCTCACCTTTTTGCGCAAAAGGGTGAGGGTATGCGGGCTTGGCGGGGATAGTGTGTGGTCCATGCCCGCGAAGGAGGGCGCGGCAAAGTGTGAACACGGCTACTCTTATAGGCGTGTCTCGTTTTCGTCCGCGTCCGATCCCCTCGCACTTGGTGCGCTCGGCTGGTGCTGTTGTGTGGCGTTTCCGGGACCCTTCCTGCCAGGCTCAACTGGGACAGATCATCAAGGATGAGGACATTGAGATCCTGATTGTTCATCGTCCGCGCTACAACGATTGGTCGTGGCCAAAGGGAAAGAGTGAGCTGGGAGAACCCATCGTCTCTGCCGCAGTGCGTGAAGTCGAAGAAGAAACGGGCGAGATCATTCGCCTTGGATTGCCTTTGACGGTGCAACGCTATCGCCTGGGAAGCGGACAGATTAAGGAAGTGCGCTACTGGGTTGGGCACGTGGCGGGGCACACTCCTGCTGCGCGGGTGCGCCCTCCGGTAGAGCGGGCGCCTCGCCGTGAGATCGACCAGGCCCGGTGGGTGAGCCCATCAAAAGCTGACCGTCTTCTCACCCGCCGCGGGGATCGACGTCTCCTCACTGAAGTGCTGGCGCACGCTCATGCTGGCACCCTTGTGACGATGCCGCTTGTTGTGTTGCGCCATGCGAAGGCCGTATCGCGTTCCTCCTGGAACGGTGGGGAAGGCGAACGCGTGCTCACGCGCTCGGGGGTGCGTCAAAGCCTTGCCGCCATTGACATGCTCTCTGCCTTTGGGGTGTCACGTTTGGTGTCCTCTGAGTGGACGCGCTGTGTTCAAACCCTTCTTCCCTACGCTGGCTTAGCGGGTGTTCCTATGGATATGCGCGCAGAGTTAACGGAGGCCGCTGCCCAGGAGCACCCAGAGGGGCTGATTGGAACAGCGCGAGGTGTTCTGGAGGATTTGTCGGAGCCGACGGTCATGTGCGTGCATCGGCCAACTTTGCCGTCAATCTTTTCTGTCCTCCAGGCCCGTTCAAATGCGCAGGTTCAGTTATCGTTCCCGCAGGAATCACCGTGGTTGGGCACTGCTGAGGCTGTCATCGCTCATGTTGCTCAGATGCCCCTCACCGGTGCTGGCGGGGGAGAGCGGGTTGTTCTTGCTGTGGAGCGCCACGGGGTGTCGCGCTGATTTAGTAGTGAGTGTCTTTGACGCTTGCTGTGAGTGGGCTGTCATCTGAGACGACGGCAAGGCACACGATGGAGCGATCTCCCGCTTTCCAGGAGGCCGGAGTGGGTAGTAGCCACATCGCATCAAGCTGAGAGTCATTGGCGTCAACACCGATGTAGCGGGTGAAGTGCGCGTGGCATTGGGTGAAAGCGAGCTCTTCGAGGGTGCTTTCCGGCGGGAGGGCGTTTTCGGTGATTTCTTCGATACCGACGATCTCCGCGTCATGAGCTGACGTGCAGGGCAGGACGTCGATGGTGGCCGCGCTTGCCTCGGCGGGGAGGTTCACGCATTGCCCTTCTTTGAGGTGCAGGATCAAAGACTGACTGCATGAGGAAAGGAGGAGGGCGACGGAGGTTGCTGCAAAAGCCCAACGAATAGCCGCAGGCAGGACGCCCTTCCGGTGTGGAGTGACGTTCATGGTGATTCGCCCTTCGTGTAGTGACAACGTTTCAAGACTATTGCCCGCCTGGGTGAATAGCGAATGGATTGAACGGATATGGCTCCGGGGTTGGCCTCGTGAACGATTGTCCACGAGGCCAACCCCGGTGAAACTGCACCCTTTAGACGCCAAGAATTGCGTGTGTCGTCCAGAAACACACGGCGGCAACGATGGCTGCGGCAGGTAGGGTCAGGAACCACGCCACAACGATATTGCCGGCAATACCCCAGCGCACTGCCGAGAAACGACGTGTTGCGCCCACACCCAAGATCGCAGAAGTAATCGTGTGAGTGGTGGAGATGGGAGCATGCAGGGCGAAAGCCGAAACATACAGGACGGTAGCGGCAACGCCTTCAGCCACGAAACCACGCGCAGGGTCGAGATCGATGATCTTACGGCCCAGGGTGCGCATAATGCGCCAGCCGCCAGCGTAAGTGCCTGCCGAGATGGCAATAGCTGCAGCGAGCTTGACCCACAGGGGGATCGTCATTTCACCGGTGACGGGGTCAAGAATGTTGTGGTGTTCCCCGTATCCGCCAGCCAGCAGAGCCATGACAATCACGCCCATGGTCTTTTGCGCATCCTGCAGACCGTGGCCAAGGGCCATAGCGGCAGCAGAGATCGTCTGAAGAACACGGAAGTGACGCATGGTGCGGTGGTAGGGCAGGTTAGCTAGCATCCTGAGGACAAGCTTCATGAGGAAGTAGCCCAAGAAGAAGCCGATTAGGGGTGAGCCGAACATCGGGATGATGACGTGAGTAAAGATTCCCCACCATTCAACCTGCGTGGCGGAGGCAAGGCCAGCACCCACCAAACCGCCAATGAGGGCATGAGAGGAAGATGAGGGAAGGCCAAACCACCAGGTGATGAGATTCCAAACAACAGCGCCAATGAGCGCTGCGAGCACAATAATCAGACCTTCACGCTGCATACCAATGTCGGGTGAGGCTGAATAATGTTGAATGTCGATGATGCCTTTGCCGATGGTTTTAGCAACGTCAGTGCCCAGCAGAGCGCCGATCACGTTCATAATCGCAGCCATGATGAGTGCGACGCGGGGAGTGAGGGCGCGGGTGGACACCGATGTTGCGATGGCATTGGCAGCATCGTGGAAGCCGTTGGTGTAGTCGAAGGCCAGCGCAATAACGATGACCGCGACTACCAGGACCAGGTTGAGGTCCACGGTGTCAGGACTCCTTCACTGCGATGGTTTCGATGCCGTTGGCAAGGTCCTCGAAGCGGTCAGAGCAGCGTTCGAGGACTTCAATCACGTCCTTGACCTTAATGATGGTCACGGGGTCAAGGCCCGAATCAAAGAGGGTTGTGAGGGTCAGGCGGTAGGCGCGGTCGCCCTCGTTCTCCAGACGGTTAATTTCGATCCAGTAGTCACGCAGGTCCAGGGGGGACTTCAGCTTGGGCATGGATTCTGCGGTCTGCACGGCGCAGCGGGTAAGGACGTCCACCTGTGCGGCCAGAAGAGAGCTGATGTCCTCGGGA
This sequence comes from Schaalia canis, assembly GCF_003858455.1. Taxonomy (GTDB): domain Bacteria; phylum Actinomycetota; class Actinomycetes; order Actinomycetales; family Actinomycetaceae; genus Pauljensenia; species Pauljensenia canis. Next base: position 79,077 of record NZ_RQZF01000010.1, read on the forward strand.
AGATCGTGAATGCCGTAGAGGACGATCAGGTCGCCGGCCTCGTCCATGAGGTCCATACAGTCATCGAGGCGGGCAGCCAGGAAACCAAGGTCTTCACGGTCAAAGGGGGTGACGAAGGACTGGTTGAGCTTACGCACGACGAGGTGGTTGATTTCGTCGCCTTCGTGCTCAACGTCATGAAGCTGATCGCGAAGGGCAACGCGCTCTTCGGGTGATGCTCCGAGTAGGGCAGCGAGAATCTCGGCGCCGGTGACGAGTTTTGTTGCCTGGGTGGTGAAGAGGTCAAAGAATGACGGACCCTCGGGCTTGCGAAGTCCCACGGTTCCTCCTGAATTGGTCAGGGAATATCAACAAAACCAGATTAGGGCACATCGCTGCGAAGTGCGATAACCCGTGGGGTTAGATTCCCACCTTTTTTGTGATTGTGACACTGCACACGGTGTTCACGGGACCTATCGCCCCTGCAAAATTGCCATGCGTCAGGGATGATTGAACATGTAGATCAGGGACGGATCCGCGTCCCGGAATTACCGATAGCCCCAGGAGGCAAAATGTCCGTGACTGAACAGGACGTGCGCGCAGCAGCGCCCGCGAACACCCCCGAAGACGTGCTGGCATGGGTTGCTGAGATTGCAGCCCTGACCACCCCCGACGCCATTGAGTTCTCCGACGGCTCCCAGGAAGAGTGGGATCGCCTCACCTCCCTCATGGTTGAGACCGGTGTGTTCACCCGCCTGAACGAAGAGAAGCGCCCCAACTCCTTCCTCGCTCGCTCTCTTCCCTCTGACGTTGCTCGCGTTGAGTCCCGTACCTTCATCTGCTCCGAGAAGGAAGAGGATGCAGGCCCCACCAACCACTGGGCAGATCCCGTGGAAATGAAGGCCACCCTCAAGGAGAAGTTCACCGGCTGCATGAAGGGCCGTACCATGTACGTCATCCCCTTCTCCATGGGTCCCCTGGGTGGCCCCATCTCGCAGCTTGGCATCGAGATCTCCGACTCCCCCTACGTTGTGTGCAACATGCGCATCATGACCCGTATGGGCAAGGAAGCCATGGATCTCATTGCCGAAGGCAAGCCGTGGGTTCCCGCCGTCCACTCCGTCGGCGCCCCCCTCGAAGAGGGTCAGGAAGACACCACCTGGCCCTGCAATGAGGAAAAGTACATCACCCACTTCCCCGAGACCAATGAAATCTGGTCCTACGGCTCGGGCTACGGCGGCAACGCCCTGCTCGGCAAGAAGTGCTTCGCTCTGCGCATCGCCTCGACCATGGCCAAGCGTGACGGCTGGATGGCTGAGCACATGCTCATCCTGCGTCTGACCCGCGAGTCCGACGGCCGCCAGTTCCACATCACCGCAGCCTTCCCCTCGGCTTGTGGCAAGACCAACCTGGCCATGCTTGAGCCCACCATCCCCGGCTACAAGGTTGAGACCGTTGGCGACGACATCGCCTGGATGCGTCCTGGCCCCGACGGCCGCCTGTACGCCATCAACCCCGAAGCTGGCTTCTTCGGCGTTGCTCCCGGCACCTCATACTCCACCAACCCCATGGCAATGGAGACCATGAAGGCCAACTCCATCTTCACCAACGTCGCCCTGACCGACGATGGTGACGTGTGGTGGGAAGGCATTGACGGCGACGTTCCCGCTCACCTCATTGACTGGCACGGCAACGACTGGACTCCTGAGTCCGGCGAGAAGGCAGCTCACCCCAACAGCCGCTTCACCGTTCCCGCAGCCCAGTGCCCGATCATCTGCGAGGACTGGGAAGCTCCCGAGGGTGTGGCCGTTGACGCCATCCTCTTCGGCGGCCGCCGCGCCTCCAACGTTCCTCTGGTTGCTGAGCAGTACGAGCCCGCACACGGTGTCTTCATCGGCGCATCTGTGGCTTCCGAGGTCACTGCTGCTGCTACCGATGTCAAGGCTGGCGCCCTGCGTCACGACCCCTTCGCCATGCTGCCCTTCTGTGGCTACAACATGGCCGACTACTGGGGCCACTGGCTGGACATGCAGGCCGAGCTGGGCGATAAGTTCCCCAAGGCTTACCAGGTCAACTGGTTCCGTAAGGACGAGGACGGCAACTGGCTGTGGCCCGGCTACGGCGACAACAGCCGTGTTCTGGACTGGATCGTTCGCCGCGTTGCCGGTGAGGTTGAGGCCATCGACGGCGTGACCGGTCGCTACCCCAAGTTCGAGGACTTCAACCTTGACGGTCTGGATGTCACCGAGGATTCCTGGGCGAAGCTCTTCCACATCGATCCTGAAGCCTGGGCTGCAGAGATGGATGACACCGAGGAATACTTCAAGACCTTCGGTGACAAGGTGCCTGCGCCTATCCTTGAGCAGCTTGCCAAGTTCCGTGAGCGCATCGCTGCTGCACGCGCCTGAAAAGTAAGCTGATCGCCGGCTTTGTGGTAGTCCACAATATGTGCTGGTGATTGTTCACACACTGTGGGCCCCCGCCTCTTTTGGAGGCGGGGGCCCACAGTGCATGTGGCGGAATCTGAAGGAAAACTGAGTGTCGACGAAGATTTATTTTTTAAAACTAAATGGTAATTAAGGTGGGAAAGTAAGGGCTTTCTCAGTGAATTTCCATTATCTATTGCGGATATTCTCATGCTCGGAATAGGGTTGCTTCGATGGAAGAAGAATGGAGCTTGAATTAATGTAATTCAGCTTCATTATTCAATTCAGTTCTGGTAGTAGACTCTCTTCAGGAGCTTAAATGAAATCTATAGGAATGCGGTCGTTGAGGATGCCTCTGGCGATCCTCATGGCCTTCGCGCTCGTCGTGAGCGGCATTATCTATGCCTCGCCTCTTTTCGCTGCACGCGCCGACGCCCCACCTGCAGGGATCAATAACCGTGCGGATGTTGTCATCTCTGACATTACGATGAAGAAGTGGGGCGGCAACGACGACACAACAGGTATCCCTGGCCGTGTCTACATCAATGACTCAGTCCTGGTGAAGTGGAAGTGGCATCTCGATGACACAGCCCCTCGCCCGAAGCCGAATGACTCTTTCGTACTTCGCGTGCCCAATGAGCTGGGTATTCGAGAGACCAATAACTTCCCTCTATTGGTGGAGGGCGAAACTATTGGTACCTGCTACCCAGAACGGAAACTCATCACCTGTGTTTTTGGTGACCAGGTCGATCTCAGCACCAAGTCTCACCTTGCAGGCGAGGGCCATTTCGCCGCTGCAGTGAATGTTGCAACCGGCGAAACGGTGAGCTTTGACGCCAACGGAAACGCCATTAATGTACCGATGCCAGAGAATACTCCTGCAACGAAGAAGCCACGTCAATGGAATCCTGAGCCCTTGCATAAGAGCCATGACGGCATCCCCTCTGACGCCCGCTTCCTACGCTGGTACATCGTCTTTTCTGGTAAGGCCCTAAAAGATGCTGCGGCGAAGAATGGCGGCGAAATCCCCAATCCTCTGGTCATCAAAGACACCCTTTCTGGCCCACAAACCTTCACTGACATGACCGAGTTCTACATCATTCAGACGAAGGAAAACCCCGAACTGCAGTGGACCACTCTTATCGGTCGCCCGAATGGGGTAGGCGGAGATTCAACCCCCGCAGTTCCCGGACGATTCCATGAAGGTTTTGAACCTGGGACCTTCAAGCTGACCGCAGATGTCTCCCCTGACCGCAAGACTGCAACCTATAAGATTCACAAGCTCTCGGGCGAATGGCATGACGATGTGAACTACAAGTTCCTCTACATCGCCAAGCACGACGGCAAGGTTGTTGAAAGCGTCGTCTACAAGAACAACGTCGAGATTTCCGACGGCGAAAACGCGCCCTTCTTCACTCAGACCCGCAACGCCAGCTACAAGTCTTCTGCGGGAGCGACTGCAACTATGCGGGAAGGATACGGATCCTTCCGTGTCGGCAAGACACTGGGCGGCCCGAAGCGTGAAGAGGTCCTCAAGGATCCGAATCGCAAGGCGCTGTTGAAGGTGCACTGGACCTTGCCTGACGGAAAGAATCCAAGCCACTACCCGGACTGGAACGCCCCGGCAAATCCCGTGGATATGCCTCTCACGTTCGACGCTCTGAATGCCTACCCCAACGGTGGAAATAAGCCATTCCCGGTTGGAACCACCATCCGCCTTGTTGAAGATGCAGCAGGAACAACACCTGCACTTCCAGCAGGCGTGGAGTGGGGCGAGCCCCTCTTTACCATCGGTGACCAGAGCGCAACGAACGAAATCTCCTTCGTCATTGAATCTGCGAAGGTGACCAACGTTCAGCTTGAGAACACCGCTAAGCTTCCACCATCGGTGTCCGTTGGTGACTACGTTTGGTTTGATGCCAATAAGGACGGCAAGCAGGACCCATCAGAAAATGGTCTGGCAGGAGCCGTGCTTAAGCTGACCTACGCTGACGATACGCCCGTTACCAATGTTGAGGGACAGGTTGTCGACACCTACACCACCAAGGACAATGGCTACTACGTCTTCGACAAGCTGCCCGTCCTGAGCGGAGGCAAGAAGTACAAGGTCACTATGGTGACCCCGCCTGCCGGTTATGTGCCGACTGTTGCACTGGCTGACGGTGTGTCCGCTGACCTGAACTCCAACACGGATTCCGTTGTTTCCGAAGAAGCGCTCGACACCGACCTTGCTCGTGATATGACCTTGGACTTCGGCTTCATCAAGCCCTCGGTGTCCGTCGGTAACCTCGTGTGGTTTGATGCCAATAAGAACGGCCTGCAAGATGCTGGTGAGTCCGGTATCGAAAATGTGACCCTGACGATTTCACGTAGTGATAACGGCACCGTCAACCACGCTGATGGCACTCCCTTCCAAGCAGACGAGCTGACCACGACCACGAACCCTCAGGGTGAGTACTCCTTTGGCGGATTGGAGCCCTTGACCGGCGACGCTCGTTACGTCGTGACCGTCACTGCTCCTGAGGGCTACCAAGCAACCGAAGATCGACGGGGTAACGATACGGAGAAGGACTCCGATGCAAAGGCAGGTAAGGCAACTGCCAAGGAACTGAGCGTTAACGGCGCTTCAGACAACTCCCTTGATTTTGGTTTCATCAAGCCTGCTGTGTCTGTTGGTGACTTCGTGTGGTTTGATGCCAATAAGAATGGTCTGCAAGATGCTGATGAGTCCGGTATTGAAAATGTGACTCTGACGATTTCTCGCAGTGACGACGCTCCGGTGAAGACCTCCGATGGTCAAGACCTCGCTCAGTTGACCACCACGACGAACAATCAGGGTCACTACGAGTTCACCAACCTGCAGGCTCTTCCTGCTGGTACCTCTTACATCGTGACAGTGACGACACCGGAGGGCTACCAGCCTACGGAAGATAAGCAGGGCAGCGATACGGAGAAGGATTCTGAAGCGAAGGCCGGAAAGGCCCGCTCAAAGGATCTGACCACTGACGGTGCCTCGGACAACTCCCTTGATTTTGGTTTCATCAAGCCTGCTGTGTCTGTTGGTAACTTCGTGTGGTTTGATACCAACAAGAACGGCCTGCAAGATGATAATGAGCCTGGCATCAAGGATGTCATCCTCACCATCTCACGCAGCGATAAGAAGCCGGTCAAGACTTTTGATGGTCAAGACCTCGCTGAGCTAACCGTTACGACAAACGAACAGGGCCTCTACGAGTTCACGAACCTCCAGGCTCTGCCTGCTGGTACGTCTTATGTGGTGACTGTGACCAAGCTGCCTCGTGGTTTGGCTCCTACTGTTGAGGCTGATGATGATGATGCTGCA